>CP063167.1:492500-1692500 GCA_016806145.1 Variovorax paradoxus | reverse complement strand
ATGACCCGCACGTCCTCCAGGTAGCGATGCCCGACATCCGTGAGCCTCACGCTGCGCGTGGTGCGCAGGATCAGCTTCACGCCCAGGTGTTCCTCGAGGCTGGCGATCGCGCGCGTGACGGCGGGCGCCGACATCCCCAGGCGTCGCGCCGCGGCAGCGAAGTTCCGCGCTTCGGCCACCGTGAGGAACACGGTCATCAGGTGCGCGCGATCCACGGTGGTTGCTACGGTTGTCGGGTGAGGAGGGAGGGCGCAGGCATTCTACTTTTCGCTGCCCGCGACGCCGGCCTTCGTCGCGTTCGCCGGAGCCACCGCGGACCCGTACGCATATGCGATCGGCAACTATCGATCGAGGAAATGCGGTGCATGGATGCCCTGCCTTTCCCTAGCATCGATCGTTTCTGGAGATTTCTCGATGCTGGGTAGAAAACGCTTCGTCGCCGCCGTGTCCACGGCCTTGTTGTTGTCGGGCCTTTGCTTCGCGACACACGCACAAACCGCGAAGGAGATCCGCGTGGCGCTGCAGAAGGGCGGCATCCTGGCGATCGCCAAGCAGCGCGGCGTGCTCGAGGAAGAGTTCAAGCGCGACGGCATCGCCATCAAGTGGTATGAGTTCGCGACCGGCATCCCGGTGCTCGAGGCCCTCAACAGCGACAAGCTCGACTTCGGCTCCGCGGGCAGCGCGCCGCCGATCTTCGCGCAGGCCGCGCGCGAGAACCTGCTGTACGTCGCGAGCCAGCCGGCCGGCCTCAACAGCGAAGGCATCCTGGTGCGCAACGGCGCCGGCATCGCGAAGCTGGAAGATCTCAAGGGCAAGCGGATCGGCGTCGCCAAGGGAACCAGCGGCCATCACTTCCTGCTCGCCGCGCTCGACAAGGCCGGCCTGCGGCCCGCCGACGTGAAGATCTCCTACCTCGCGCCGGCCGACGCCACGGCGGCGTTCGGCAAGGCCGAACTCGATGCCTGGGTGGTCTGGGATCCGTTCCTCGCCATCGGCGAGAAGGTGCACGGCGCGCAGGTGCTGACGAAGGACGTGCGCGTGGTCCATTCCAACAACTTCCTGCTGGCCAACAAGGAGTTCTCGCTCAGGAACCCCGCCCTGCTCAAGCGCATCGTCGACCGGCTGAGCGAGGTCGGGCGCTGGGCCGAGGACAACCGTCCGCAGCTCGCGCAGCTTCTGACGGACCAGACCGGCATTCCGCTCGACATCGAGCGCACGGTGGTCGGCCGCGGCACCTTCGCGATCAAGTACATGGACGACGCGGTCACCCAGCAGCAGCAGGAGCTGGCCGACCGGCTCGCCGAACTCGCGATCGTTCCGAAGCGCGTCGAGGTGCGCCACATCGTGTGGAAGCCCACGGACGCGCGCTGAGCGCGTCATCGAAGGAGGCAGACCGATGAAGACCATCGACATGCACGTCCACGTCGGCACTTTCCCGGCCCTCGAGGCATCGGGCGAATACCTGCGCACCCGCGCCGACGTCGCGTCCTTCCGCACCCGGCATCCCGAGCGCTACGCGGCCATCGCCACGCAGGCGCCCGAGGACAACGGCGCGCGGCTGCTGCAGGCCATGGACGAGAACGGCATCGACATCTCGTGCGTGCAGGCACGCCCCGGCATCTCGAACGACCTGGTGGCGGCGATCGCGCGCAACCATCCCGCGCGGCTGGTTCCCCTGGCCGTGCCCACGCCCTGGCCGACCAGCGCGGATCCGCCGCGGCAGCCGATACGCACCCTCGCCCCCGAAGCGGTGGCGGCCGAGCTCGAGCGATGCGTGGCGCTGGGCATGCGCGCGGTGGGGGAGCTGTACGTGCGGCGCGTCACGAACCGCCTGCATCCCGAGGAGATCGCCGACGACCTGGAACCGCTGATGCAGGTGGTCGAGCGGCACGGGATGTCGGTGCAGATTCCGACGGCCTGGACGCAGTCGCCGGGCGGCCTGGTGTACGGCGACCCGATCTGGGTCGACGAAGTCGCCTACCGGTATCCCCGCACGCCCATCGTGCTGACGAAGATGGGCCGGGGGCTCCAGCGCTACTTCGACAGCACGCTCAGCGTGGCGATCCGCAACCAGAACATCCATGTCGACACCACCGACACCACGGTCGAGCACCTGAGGACCTTCATCGGCAAGCTCGGCGCCGGCCGCGTGCTCTACGGCAGCGACTGGTCGCCGGCCTGGCAGTTCCTGCGCGACCCGGGCAGCGTGCACGACAACGCGAAGCAGACCATCGCGCAATCGCAGCTGAGCGACGGCGATCTCGAGAAGATCTTCTGGAGCAATGCCTCGGCCTTGTATGGCCCGGCGCATGCGCACTGGCTCGAGCTCCACGCCCCTGCCCCACCGCGGTGAAGCCAGCGGCGCGCCTCGATGCCCGATCCGCATCAATGGCCGCGCGCGATGCAAAGAACTCGATATTCCGCCGGCTCGTTCGCGGCACATTGCTGAAGGCCCCGTCGCGCATCCCGCGCGATCCAACCCAGGATCGAATCCAGCAATGCAATCCCCCTCCCTCTCCCTCGCGACCCGCGCCATCCATGCGGGCTACGACGCCTCGGCGCACCAGGGCGCGCTGAACCCGCCGATCTTCTGGTCGTCGACCTTCGCCTTCGACTCGGCCGAGCAGGGCGCCGCGCGCTTCGCGCAGGAGGAGCCGGGCATGATCTACACGCGGATCACCAACCCGACCGTGCAGCTGCTCGAGGAGCGACTCGCATCGCTCGAGGGCGCCGAAGCCGCGCTCGCCTTCGGGTCCGGCATGGGCGCGATCTGCACGCTGATGTGGACCTTGCTGAGGCCGGGCGACGAGCTGCTCGTCGACCTCACGCTCTACGGCTGCACCCATGCCCTCGTGCACCACCTGCTGCCCGACTTCGGCATCGTCACGCGCGTCGCGGACTTCACGCAGCCAAGCGAGCTGGCGGCCCATCTCAACGCAAGGACGAAGCTCGTGCTGTTCGAGACGCCCGCGAGCCCCCACATGCGCGTCGTCGACATCGCGGCGGTGTCGGAGACGGTCCATGCGCACAGCACGGCGCTGGTCGCGGTCGACAGCACCTATTGCACGCCCTACCTGCAGCAGCCGCTGAAGCTTGGCGCCGATGTGGTGGTGCATTCGCTCACCAAGTACATCAACGGCCATGGCGACGTGATCGCGGGCGCGCTGGTCGGCACCAGGGCCTTGATGTCGACGCTACGCTTCGTGGGCATCAAGGAGCTGACCGGCGCCTGCATGTCGCCGATGGATGCCTACCTGATCCTGCGCGGCCTGAAGACGCTGCCGGTGCGCATGGACAGGCATTGCGCGAACGCGCAACGCGTCGCGGAGTTCCTCGAAGCCAGGCCCGAGGTGGCGCGCGTGAAGTTCCCGGGACTGCCTTCGCATCCCCAGTACGAACTGGCACGGCGGCAGATGTCGCAACCGGGCGCGGTGATCGCGTTCGACATCCATGGCGGACTCGATGCCGGACGGCGCTTCATCGACGCGCTGCGCCTGGTGACGCGCGCCGTCAGCCTCGGCGATGCCGAGAGCCTGGCCCAGCATCCCGCGAGCATGACGCACGCGACCTACACGAGCGAGGAGCGCGCACAGCACATGATCGGCGACAGCCTGATCCGGCTGTCGATCGGGCTGGAGGGGATCGAGGACATCCTCGGGGACCTGCGGCAGGCGCTGGAAGCCTCGCGTGCCGGCTGAGCGGCGCGGCCGCTAGGCCGCGCGCGCGAGCAAGCCCCGCACATCCTGTGGCCGCGGTATCGGCGCCACCGCGCCGAAACCCGTGGTCGTGAGCGCGGCCGCCGCATTGGCATAGCGCACCGCCTGCGCGATCGCGTCGCCCGCGGCCAGCCGCGCGAGCAGCGAGCCCGCGAAGCAGTCGCCGGCGCCGGTGGCATCGACCGCCTGTACCGCATGGCCCGCGATGCGTTCGCGCGACGACGGCGTGGCCAGCACGGCACCGGCCTTGCCGAGCTTCAGCACGACGGTGCGCGCGCCGGCCTCGAAGCACCAGTCGAGGATGGCGTCTTCGCCGTCGAGGCCGGTGAACTGCTGCGCATCCTCGATGCTCGGCAGGAACAGGTCCGACAGGCCCACGGTCTCGCGGATCACGGCGCGGGCGCGCGCCAGCGGCCAGAGCTTGAGCCGCAGGTTGGCGTCGTAGCTGACCTGCACGCCCTTGGCGCGCGCGATGGCGATGGCTTCGAACACGGTGTCGCAGGCGCTCGCGCTGATCGCCTGGCTGATGCCCGACACATGAAGGAAGCGCGCGCCCTCGATGGTGCCGCGCGGCAGCTCGGCCGGCACCATGCGGCTGGCGGCGCTGCCGGCGCGCAGGTAGCTGAAGGCATGGCCGTCGCCGTCGTGCGTGACGAAGTACACCGCGGTCGGTGCCTGCGCATCGCGCGCCACGCCGTCGGTGGCCACGCCCTCGGCGCGCCACAGGGCCATCAGCGCGTCGCCCCAGGTGTCGCTGCCCACGCGCGTGAGGTAGGCGGTGCGCGCGCCCTGCCGGGCGGCGGCGATGATGGCGTTCGAGGTGTCGCCGCCGAAGCCCTGCAGGTAGCTGGGCTCGCCGGGACGGACCTGGTTGAACTCCACCATCGGCTCGCCGAGCGCGACGATCTCCATCGCTCCCGTGGCTTCAGATGCGGCCATATTTCGCCAGCCCCTTGCGCAGCGAGCGCTCCGCCACGATCAGCTTGGCCTGCTCGAGCTCGCGCTGGTCGATCTCCTGCGCCATCGCGAGCACGGCCTCGGCATGGGCGAGCGGCACGATCACCACGCCGTCGATGTCGGCCACCACGATGTCGCCCGGGTGCACCATCACGCCGCCGATCATGGTCGGCACGCCCGAGCTCAGGGTCTTGTGGCGGCCGAGCGTGGTGCCCGGCGAGACGCTGCGCGCGAACACCGGGAAGTCGTAGTCGCGGCGGATCTCGGCGATGTCGCGCACGCCGCCGTCGAGCAGCGCGCCCGCATGGCGGTTGGCGAAGGCGCCCGCGGTCATCAGGCCGCCCCAGACGGCGACGTCGCTCTCGCCGCCGATGCCGATGCAGATCACGCTGCCCTCGGGCGCCTCGTCGATCAGGTCGAGCGCATGCTGCGGCGGCACGAATTCGTCGGTCGGCACCTCGATCACGGTGGCGGCCGGGCCGACCACGCGCCTGTCGTTGATGCGCGGCTTGATCTCGTGGTCGAGGTAGCCGCGCTTGCCGGTGACCTTGTCGACGGCATCGGCGACCGAGGCGGTCGCGACCTTCTCGAAGGCGGCGATCAGTTGCTGGGTGTCCATGGATCTCTCTCCTTGTAAGTGTGCAATGGGCTGGAAGACGGAAAACGGCGGGCAGGCTCCCGCCCGCCCTCCTCGCGGAGGGCGGCGATAAAAACGAATCGGGGGTTCAGGCGCTCACTGCGCGGCCTTGGCGATCTCCTCGCGCGCCTGCTTCATCAGCGCGGCGCCGATCTGCTCGGTGAACTTCTCGTGCACGGGCTTGACCTTCTCGCGCATGCGGTTGGCCTCGGCGGCCGGCAGGTCGACCACCTGCAGGCCGTGCTTCTTCATCTGGTCGACCAGCTTGCGCGTCTCCTCGCGGTTGATCTGGCGCTGGTAGGTGCCGGCATCGACCGCCGCCTTGCGCACCACATCGCGGTCGGCCTCCGAGAGCTTGTCGAACCACTTCCTGCTCGCCAGCACGATGTAGGGCGTGTAGCTGTGGGCGCTCAGGGTCAGGTATTTCTGCACTTCGTAGAACTTGCCCGACTCGATCAGGCCCAGGCCGTTCTCCTGCGCATCGACCGACTTGGTCTCGAGCGCGCCGTAGAGCTCGGTGTAGGGCAGCGGCAGCGGGTTCGCGCCGAGCGCCTTGAAGGTCTCGATGTAGACCGGGTTCGGGATCACGCGGATCTTCAGGCCCGCGATGTCCTCGAGCCTGTTGACCGGGCGGCGCGAATTGGTGAGATGGCGAAAGCCGTTCTCCCAGTAGGCCAGCCCCACCAGGCCATGGGCCTCGAGCTTCTGGAACAGCGACTGGCCGACCGGGCCGTCGAGCAGCGAGTCGGCCTCCTTGAAGGTGGAGACCAGGAACGGCAGGTCGAGCAGCGCGTATTCCTTGGCCACGCCGACCAGGCCCGAGGTCGGGCCGACCATCAGCTCCTGCACGCCGCCCTGCAGCGCCGACTGCATCTGCGCGTCGGTGCCGAGCTTGCCGCTGCCGTAGGTGTTGACGTTGATGCGGCCGCCGGTGCGCGTCTTCACCAGTTCGGAAAAGCGCTTGGCCGCCAAGCCCTGCGAGTTGTCGTCGCTGGCGCCGTAGCCGAACTTGCCGGCCTGCGCATGGGCCAGGCCGAGCGCCGCGGTGGCCGCGAGCGCGACGATGATCTTCTTGAGCATGCTTGTTGTCTCCTTGTTGGATGAATGAACGGTGTCAGCGGAACCAGGTGGCGGGCACGAGGACCAGCGCGGGGAACAGGATCAGCAGCAGCAGCACGACGAGTTGCGCCGCCATGAAGGGCATGACGCCGCGGATCGCGTCGTCCATGCGGATGCGCGCCACGCCGGCCACCACGTTGAGCACCGTGCCCACGGGCGGCGTCACCATGCCGATGGCGTTGTTGATGATGAACAGCACGCCGAAGTAGATCGGGTCGATGCCGGCCTCCTTGATGATCGGCATCAGCACCGGCGTGAGGATCAGGATGGTGGGCGTGAAGTCGAGCGCGGTGCCCACCAGCACGACCACCGCCATCAGCACCAGCATCAACAGCGTCTTGTGCTCGATGAAGGGCTGCGCCAGCGCCACGATCTGGTCGGGGATGTTGGCCACCGTGATGAGCCAAGCCGACACCAGCGAGGCCGCCACCAGGAACATGATGATGGCCGAGGTCATGGCCGCGCTCAGCAGCGCGCGGTAGAGGTCGCGCAGCGAGAGCGCGCGGTAGACCACGGTGCTCACGAACAGCGCATAGGCCGCGGCCACCACGCCGGCTTCGGTGGGCGTGAACACGCCGAGCTTGAGGCCGAAGATGATGATCACCGGCAGCCCCAGCGCCCACAGGCTGCGCAGCACCGCCACGCCGATCTCGGGCAGGCTGCGGCGCGGCGCCGGCTGCACCGTGCCGCGGCGCGAGAGCCACCACCAGGTGACGATCAGCGAGGCGCCCATCATCAGGCCCGGCACGATGCCGGCCATGAACAGCTTGGTGATCGACAGGCCCGCTGCCACCCCGAACACCACGAAGCCGATCGAGGGCGGGATCACCGGCGCGATGATGCCGGCCGCGGCGATCAGCCCGCTCGAGCGGCCCACGTCGTAGCCGGCATTGCGCATCATCGGGATCAGCAGCACCGCCACCGCCGCGGTGTCGGCGATGGCCGAGCCCGAGACGCTGGCCAGCACCAGCGCCGTGAGCACCGCCACGTAGCCCAGGCCGCCGCGGATGTGGCCGATGACGGCCATCGCGGCATCGACGATGCGCCGCGACAGGCCGCCGAGGTTCATGATCTCGCCGGCCAGCAGGAAGAACGGAACCGACATCAGCAGGTAGTTGTCGGCGCCGTCGACCAGCTTCTGCGCCAGGATCTGCACGTCGAAGCTGTTCATCTGCAGCATCAGCGCGACGCCGCAGACCATGAGGGCGAATGCGATCGGCATGCCCAGCGTCATGGCGCCGAGCAGCGATGCGATGAAGGTGAAAACGGTCATTGGGTGGCCTCCGTCGCGGGTCTCAGTCGGCGGCGCGGTCTTCGCTCTCGCGCACCGTCACCAGCTGCGCGTCGCTGAGGTCGCCGCGCAGTGCCTGCCAGAGGTTGGCGAGCAGGGTGATGCCCATCAGCACCGCGGCGACCAGCCCGACCGAGTAGACCGCCGCCACCGGGATGCCCGAGACCGGCGCGTGGTTGTCGAGGTTGACGCGGGTCTGCTCCCAGCAGCCCAGCCACAGCATCGCGATGCAGCCCAGCATCAGCAGGTGGCTCAGGACGAAGAAGGCCAGCTTGCCCGCATGCGGCAGCCGGCTGACCACCGTGTCCATGCCCAGGTGCGTGCCCTGGCGCAGCGCGACGATGGAGCCGATGAAGGTCAGCCAGACGAACAGCATGCGCGACACCTCCTCGGTGAAGGTGATGCCGGTGTCGAACACATAGCGCAGCACCACGTTGGCAAACACCATCAGCGACATCACGGCCAGTCCGCCCACGAGCGCGTGCTCGAACCACCGGTAGAGCCGGTCCATTGCTGCATTCATCTTGTCTCCTGTTCTGTAGCAACAAATATATCAGATGCCAGATATGGAACGCCAGAGATCAGATCCGGTATTTCCCGAGGTCCGCTCCTGTTAGGATCGCGCATGGCCCCGCCCCGTCAATCCGCCCTCTCCGTCAAGGTCGAGCGGCCCAAATCGCTCACCGAACTCGCGATCGATCAGATCCGCGCCGCCATCGTCCGGGGCGAACTGGGGTTCGGGGAGGCGTTGTCGGAGTCGGTGCTGGCGGCCACGCTGGGGATCAGCAAGACGCCGGTGCGCGAGGCGCTGCTGCACCTCAAGATGGAAGGGCTGGTCGAGGTCCATCCGCAGCGCGGGACCTTCGTGTTCCAGCTCGGCGAGGCCGAGGTCGCGAACATCTGCCGCTTCCGCTCGATGATCGAATGCGAGGCGCTGGCCGATGGCATGGAGCACCGGCCCGAGGCGCTGATCCAGGCGCTCGAGCAATGCCTGGACAACATGGCCGCCGCCTTCTCGAAGCAGCAGCACGACGAGTTCCCGCGCCTGGACACCGAGTTCCACAACGCCATCATCGAGAGCTGCGCCAACGGCTACATCCAGTCCGCGTACACCCTGGTGGCGGCGCAGCTCACGGCCCTGCGCTACCGGCTGCCGGCCGAGAACAGCCAGGTCACGCACTGCCAGGACAACCACCGCGTGGTGGTCGACGCGATCCGCGCCAACGACGCGGCGCGCGCGCAGGCGATCCTGCGCGAGCACATCCAGAGCACGGAGCAGGCGTATCTGATCGCCTGCCGCAACATGGTTGCGCCGGCGCGGGAAACGGCGAGACCCTAAGTTGCCGCGGCCACGATGGAAACGCCGTGGTCCGCCAGGTGCAGGCTCACGGGTGCGCCGGGCATCAGCGACTGCCTGACCTCGGGCGAGACGACGAAGATCTCTCCGAGCCCGCTCGAGAAGGTGTATTCCACGGTGCTGCCGACATAGGTCCTCTTGAGCACGCGCGCCGCGAGGCCGTCGTTCGAAACCGGCCGGATGATCCATGCCTCGGGCCGCACCGCGACCTTCACCGGCCCCGCGCCGATGCCTTCCGGCGCCGTCACGCCGAGCGTGCCCAGCAGCACCTGACGCCGCGCGTCGCAGACGCCGTCGAACAGCATCGCCTCGCCCATGAAGCCCGCGACGAATTCCGACTGCGGCGACTCGTAGAGCTCGTGCGGCGCGCCGCGCTGGGCGATCGAACCCTGGTCCATCACGATGATGTGGTCGCTGACCGCCAGCGCCTCGCTCTGGTCGTGCGTGACGTAGGCCACCGTGAGCGACAGCCGCTGCTGCAGCGCGCGGATCTCCTCGCGCATGGAGCGGCGCAGCCGCGCGTCGAGGTTCGACAGCGGCTCGTCGAACAGCAGCACCGCCGGTTCCAGCGCCAGCGCGCGCGCCAGCGCCACGCGCTGCTGCTGCCCGCCCGACAATTCGCTGGGCATGCGTTCGTTCATGCCCTTCAGGCCCACGGTCTCGAGCATCAGCGCGGCCTTCTCGCGCGCCTGCGCCTTCGCGAAGCCCGACATGCGCAACCCATACGAAACGTTCTCGATGACGCTCATGTGCGGGAACAGCGCATAGCTCTGGAACACCAGGCTGACGTTGCGCTGCGCCGCGCCGAGGGTCGTGACGTCCACGCCGTCGATGAAGATGCGCCCCGCGCTCGGCGTCTCGAGCCCCGCGATCATGCGCAGGGTCGTGGTCTTGCCGCAGCCCGACGGGCCGAGGATGGTGGTGAGCGTGCCCCGGGGCACGCCGAAGCTGATGTCCTTCACGACCATGGGCGCCTGGGCGCCGCTGCCGTAGCTCTTGGACACGTTCCTGAATTCGATGCCGTACATGTTCTTCTCCGATTGAGATGCTTCAGGTGGCCGCCGGCGCATGCCGCGCGTCGGCCGCCCCGGTGTCCGGGCGCCGGGCCGCCACGGCCCTGCGGCCCAGCCTGCGGTCGCCGACGCGCCACTGCACGAGGCCGGTGACCACTGCCATCAGCACGATCAGCGCGGTGCTGTATGCGAGCGCCACGCCGTAGTCGCCCTGGCCGACGCGGCCGATGATGAAGGTGGTGGCCAGCTCGGTCTGCGCCGTGACGAGGAAGATCACCGCCGACACGGTGGTCATGGAACGCACGAAACTGTAGATCAGCGAAGCCGCGAGCGCCGGCTTCAGCAGCGGCAGCGTGACCGACCAGAGCGTGCGCGCGGTCGAGGCGCGCAGCATCAGCGAGGCCTCGTCGAGCGACTTGTCGAGCTGCTTGAAGGCCGCCGAGCCCGCGCGCACGCCCACCGGCAGGTTCCGGAAGATGAAGCACAGCACGATGATCAGCCCGGTGCCCGTCATCTCGAGCGGCGGAGCGTTGAAGGCCAGCACGTAGCTCACGCCCAGCACCGTGCCCGGGATCGCGAAGGCCATGAGCGCGGAGAACTCGAACGCGCCCTGCCCGCGGAACTGCACGCGCGCCAGCAGCCAGGCGATCAGGAGGCCCAGCCCCGCGGTGAGCGGCGCCGCCACGGCCGCCAGGCGCACCGTCGTGAAGAGCGAGTCCCAGGCCACGCCGGCCCATTGCACGACGCCCCCCTCCACCACCACCGAGAAGGCCGTGCGGAAGTGCGCCAGCGTGGGCGTGTAGTTCCGGCCCCAGGTCTGCACGAAGCCGCCGCAGAAGGCGAACACATAGACCACCAGCGTGAAGACCAGCCATGGCACGACCACGCACAGCGCGGCGCGGCGCAGCCCGTCGGGCAGGCGCATCGAGAGCCCCGCGTCGCCCTTGCCCGAGACGGTGGTGAAGTTCTTGCGGCCCAGGATCCCGCGCTGCACCGCGAAGACCCCCAATGCGAACACGGTCAGGATCAGCGCGAGCGCGGCCGCCCGGCCCTGGTCGAACTGCGCGCCGACGATCGCGAAGAAGATCTCCGTGGACAGCACCGAGAACTGCCCGCCCACGATGATCGGGTTGCCGAAGTCGGCGATGCTCTCGATGAAGCCGACCAGGAAGGCGTTCGTCAGGCCCGGCAGCATCAGCGGGAAGGTGACGTGGCGGAAGGTCCGCCAGGCATCGGCGCGCAGCGTCTGCGAGGCCTCCTCGAGCGACGGGCTGATCCCCTCGATCACGCCGCGAACGATGAGGAAGGCAATCGGCGTGAAGGCGAACAGCTGCGCGAGCCAGACGCCGAACCAGCCGTAGAACCAGCGCGTGGGTTCGATGCCGAAGGCCCATTCGATCAACTGGTTGACCAGCCCCGCCCGCCCGAACAGCAGGATCAGGCCGAGCCCCACCACGAAAGGCGGCGTGATGATCGGCAGCGGCGCGAGGAAGCGCAGCGCATGCCGGATCCGCGAGGCACTGCGGTTCTCGACCAGCGCGAGCAGCGTGCCGAGCACCGTGGTCGTGAGCCCGGTCAGCGTGGCCAGTGCCAGCGTGTTCCAGGCAACGCCGCAGCTGCGCGCCGAATGCAGGCAGCCGACGCCCCAGATCCTTTCGCTCGCGATGCGCGCGAACCAGGCGCCGGCGCTGAACTGGCCGGCATCGTCGAGGAAGGCGCCGGCCAGCGAGCGGAACACCGGCAGCGCGACGAAGGCCAGCAGCAGGCTGCCCGCGCCCACCACGGCCGCCGCGACGAACAGGTCGCCGCGGAACGCACCCGTGCGCGCCGCGCCGAACGCGGTCAGCATCAGAAGCGCGCACAGCACGAGCATCGCGCCCCAGCCGAAGCCGGGCTGGCCGGCGGCGGCCGCGGCCGCGAACAGGCCCGGCGCCGGGTCGGCGGCGGGCAGGCCGATGGCGAAGCCCTGCAGCAGCACGCCCACCACGCCCAGCGCGCCGCAACCGGCCAGCAGCCGTCCCTGCGCGACACCGGGCGCCATCCGCATCGCCAGCAGGCCGGCGACCAGCGGCCAGGCGGCAAGCACGAGCCAGGGCCGGCGATGCAGCAGCACCTGCGCGGGCGCCGAGGAACTGTCATGGCCCGCGAGCAGTTCGCCCACGCCCTGCAACCCCGCGAGGCCATCGGGCAAGGCATACCAGGGCAGCAGGCAGAAGGCGAGCAGGCCGACGACCGACCACAGCGCGATCGGCCAGTTGTGAGGATCGAGCTTCATGCGGATCCGTTCAGCGCGTCTGGCCATTGACTTCGCGCTCCCAGCGTTCGATCAGGCGCTTGCGCTCGGCCGAGCGCCCGTACTTCGCGTAGTCGTAGTCGATGAGGCGGATCTTGCGGAAGTCGGGGATATGGCTGTCCAGCGTGGCCGACTTGTTGGACGGCAGCTGGTACTGGTGCGCCGCCGCGGCCAGTTGCTGCGCCGCGGGCGTCAGGGCCCATTCGTAGAATTTCCTGGCGTTCTCGAGATTGCGCGCGCCCTTGATGATCGACATCGAACCGATCTCGGCGCCGGTGCCCTCGCAGGGCGTGGCGGTCGCGATCGGGAAGCCCTGCATCTGCTCGCTCGGCGCGTCGTGCACGAAGCTGATCGACACCGTGGTCTCGCCGCGTGCCGCGGCCTTGATCGGGCCGGTGCCGGAACGCGCGTACTGGCTCACGTTGCGGTGCAGGCCCTTCATGTAGTCGAAGGCCTTGTCCTCGCCCATCAGCTGCACGAGGGTCGCGATCATGGTGTAGGCCGTTCCCGAGCTCGCGGGATTGGCGACCTGGATCTCGCCGCGCAGGCCCGGCGACAGCAGGTCCTTCCAGCACTTGGGCTCGGGCAGCTTCTTCTTCGCCAGCAGTTCGGTGTTGTAGGCGAAGCCCAGCGGTCCGGAGTACACGCCGACGGTGCGCCACTGCGACTGCTCGGCCTGCGACTGCGACCAGGCATGCAACTGCGGCAGCGAGGGCGACTTGTACGCGAGGGTCAGGTCCTGCTCCGCGGCCTGGAGATGGGGATCGCCCGTGCCGCCGAACCAGACGTCGGTCTTCGGGTTGCCGCGTTCGGCCAGCAACTGGGCCAGCGCCTCGCCGCTGCCGCGCTTGAGCACGTTGACCTTGATGCCCGAACTGCGGGCGAAGGTGGTGCTCATGAGCGAGCACCATTCGTCCTGCACGGAGCAGATGACGTTCAGCTGGCCGGCCCCCTGGGCATGGACGGCCGGCGCACACAGGCCGGCGGCCAGCGCGAAGGCCGCGAGGGCGTTTGTCTTGTTCATGGGTATCTCCTTGGAGTGGAAGCAAAAAAAGAAAGGGACAGCACGTCCCCCGGCCACGCGCGGGCCGTGAAGAAACGGGAAGGAATGCGGGAGGCTTCGTCCGGCCGGCAGGGGCGCCGGCCGCGTTCAGGGGGCCTGGCTCCAGCGGACCACGGCGTCGACGCCGATGACCCGGCCGGTATCGACGCGGTTGTGGATCTCCATCGACGCGCCCATGGCCTCGGCGATCTGGCGGCAGATCGACAGGCCCAGGCCGACCCCGCCCTTGGTGGCCGAGAACGCCTGGAACAGCCGCGGCCGCAGCGCATCGTCGACGCCCGGGCCGCCGTCCCAGACCACGAGTTCCACCGTCGCGGCATAGGCACGCACCAGGATGCCGAGCCGGCCGCCATCGGGCGTGTGATGGATCGCATTCGCGAGCAGGTTGCGCAGCAGCTCGCCGAGCATCAGAGGATCGCCGGTGGCGCCCAACTGCTCGTCGCCCTCGAGCGCGAAGTCCAGCCGCTTGGCCGCGATGAGCGGCGCGAGCTCCATCACCGCGTCGACAGCCGCCGCATGCAGCAGCACCGCCTGCAGGCGCCCCGCCCGCTTGACCTGCTCGAGCTTGCTGAGGCTCAGCAGCTGGTTGGCCATGTCCGTCGCGCGATCGACCGTGTGCAGCATCTGCGGCAGGATCTCGCCGGCCGGCACGTCGCCCGCCATCGCCGACTGCAGCTGCGTGCGCAGCACCGACATCGGCGTGCGCAGCTGGTGCGAGGCATCGGCCAGGAAGCGGCGCTGCTCCTCGACCCATTCGCGCTGCCGCTGGTGCAGCTCATGCATGCGCGCCATCGCCGGGCGCAGTTCGGAGGGGCCGTCGTAGAGCGCCATGTCCAGTTGCGGAGCATCGAGTGCGCGGCGCGCGCGCGCCAGCCAGCGCGAGGTCAAGGCCACCGCCGAGAGCACCACGGCCGACATGCCGAGGGCGGCCGCGGCGAGCCAGCTCAGCAGCTGCCGCGGCATCTGGTCCCAGGCCGCGAAGCGCGCGCGCATCGGTTCAGCCGCCTGGACCACCACCTTCCCTCCGGGCTGGGTCGCGTCCTCGCGCAAGGCCGCCGCGGCACGCACCGCCACGTCCCCGCGCTGGCTCACGTAGAGGCGCGGCGCGCCCGACGCCGGCAGGCTCGCGACCCACGGGAACGCCTCGAGCATGCGGTCGCCGGCGATCCGGCTGCCGTCGAGCGAACCGGTCCGCTCGAACACGGCGCCGACGCCGGGCTGCCCCGGCGCGCCGAGCGCCGCCACCAGCCGCGCGTCCTGCGCCCGTGCCAGCTCGATCAGCACGGCCACCAGATGGAACGCCGCGATGCAGGCCACGACCAGCCACAGGCCGCCCAGCAGCCACAGCAGCAGGAAGCGCCGTAGCGACACGGCACGTGGCGGCCAGGACGACGACATCATCCGCCGACCGGGCGTTGCGCCGCCGCGGAGCTGTCGTCGCACAGCAGATAACCGACGCCGCGCAGGTTGAGCACCTCGACGCTGGCGCCGACCAGCTTCTTCCTGAGCCGATGCACCACGAGGTCGATGGCCTCCGATTGCGCCGTGTCGGCACCGAACACCGCCTGCCTGAGCTCCTCCCTGGGCACGACGCGATCGACGCGCGACATCAGCTTCTTGAGCAGTTCGGCCTCGCGCTGCGACAGCTCGAGCGGGCTCTCGTCGCGGTAGAACACATTGGCGGCCGACTCGTAGCGCAGGCGGCCGCAGCGCAGCTCGCCATTGCGCCCGAGCCGGCGGGTCAGCGCGCCCACGCGCGCGATCATCTCCTCGAGGTCGAAGGGCTTGGCGAGGTAGTCGTCGGCGCCGGCATTGAGGCCCGCGATCCGGTCGCCGACCGCGCCGCGGGCCGTCAGGATCAGCACCGGCGTCGCGTTCCCGTCGCCGCGCAGGCGGCGCAGCAGTTCCAGGCCGTCGAGCCCGGGCAGCGACAGGTCGAGGAGGATGATGTCGAAGTTCTTCTTGCGCGCAGCCGCCAGGGCCTCGGCGCCATCGCTGCAGCACAGGATCTCGAAGCCGCGCGACGACAGGCTGCGGGACAGTATTCCCGACAGGTCGAAGTCGTCTTCCACGAGCAGCAGTTGCATGTCCGGATGTTGCCATCGGGGCCCTTCCCGCGAACTGGGGCTTGCACCACGCAACGGTGAAAGACAGACGAAAGAAAGGAATGGCCGGCGCCGATTCGGCGTGCGATGGTCCAGCCAGATTCAACGAACCTGGTCCAACCGGAGGGCGCGGTGCGGCCGCACACTGCCTGGGCCCCTCACATCGACCTTGCCCTCATGACCGCCACCCCGCTCCACTTCCGCCCCGTCGAATCCGACGCCGACCTCCTCGCCTGCCACCCCATCGTGCGCCAGCTGCGCCCGCACCTCGCGAACCCCGAAGCCTTCCAGCAGGCCGTGACCGAGCAGCGCCGCGAGGGCTACCGCATGCTCGCGGCCTGGCAGCACGATGCGCCCTGCGGCTTCGCGGGCTACCGCTTCCAGCGCAACCTGATCCACGGACGCTTCCTCTACGTCGACGACCTCGTGACCACGCAGGACGAGCGCAGCAGTGGCGTGGGCAGCGCGCTGCTCGGCGCGCTGAAGACGCTGGCGCGCGAAGCAGGCTGCACGCGCCTCACGCTCGACACCGGCCTGGACAACGCGCTGGCGCAGCGCTTCTACTTCCGCAACGGGCTGCTCGCGCGCGGTCTGCACTTCGGTTTCGACCTGCGCTAGCTGTCAGCCGATGGCGTACGCCATCGTTGCCCATGAACTGACGATCGCGCGACACCGGAGCTCTATACCGGGACCTGTTCCTGGTTCAACGAAGGAGAGTTCCGGATGTCACAGACGAACAAGGCCACCCTCGAGCGGGCCAACGCGGCCATCGTCGAAGGCGACTACGAAGGTTTTCTGAGTGCCTGCACCGACGACACGAAGTGGACCTTCGTGGGCGAACAGACGCTCGACGGCAAGGAAGCCGTTCGCCAATGGATGGCGCAGACGTACAAGGAGCCGCCCCGATTCGACGTGCATCGGCTGGTCGCCGAGGGCGACATCGTGGCGGCGATCGGCGAGATCACGCTGAAAGACGCCGCGGGCAAGGCGACGCATCACAGCTACTGCGATGTCTGGCGCTTTCGCGACGGGAAGCTGGCCGAGCTGCATGCCTTCGTGGTCGAGACGGGAGGGACCGCATGACCGCCACCGTTCGACACCGCCGCATCCAGGTCGGCAACGTGGACACCTTCTACCGCGAAGCCGGCCCGCCCGATGCGCCGGCCGTGCTGCTGCCGCATGGCTACCCGTGCTCGTCCTACGAGTTCCGCAACCTGATGCCGCTGCTCGGGGACCGCTGGCGGCTCGTCGCGCCCGACTACCCTGGCGCGGGGTACAGCGCCACGCCCGAGGACTTCGACTACAGCTTCGACGGCTATGCGCAATTCCTCGACCGCTTCGTGAAGACGCTGGGCCTGTCGCGCTTCGCGCTCTACCTGCACGACTTCGGCTCGCCGATCGGCGCGCGGCTGGCGATCATGGCGCCCGAGCGCATCGTGGCGCAGATCATCCAGAACGGCGACATTCCCTACGAGGATGCGCTGGGCCCGAAGTACGCGGAGATCGAGGAGACCTGGACCCTGCCCGAGTCCGAGATGCGCGCCCAACTGACGAAAGCCATCGACGAGGAGACCTTCGAGGAGGAGTTCCTCAATGCACTGGACGACGAGCGCGCCGACCGGATTCCGCCGGACCTGTGGAAGCTGCACTGGTCACTGGTCACGCCGAAACGCAAGGAGGTTGCGATCGACCTGATCGCGGGCCTGAAACAGAACCGCGCGTGGTTTCCAGCGCATCGCCAATACCTCGCGACCCACAAGCCGCCGACGCTGATCGTCTGGGGGCCGCACGATCACTACATGCCCGAGAAGTCGGCGCGCGCCTATTTGCGCGACCTGCCGCAGGCCGAGCTGCATCTGCTCGATGGCGGGCACTGGCTGCTCGAGACGCACCTCGAGGAGGTGTCGGGCCTGATGCGCGACTTCCTGGGAAGGGTGCACGCCTGAGCCGAATCAGACGCCGGTGTGAAGCACCCTGAAGCGATCGGGCTTCGAGGAATCGCGCTCGACGACCTGGACCGGCGGCCAGGCCCATTGCAGGACATCGATGCCCGGCACGCGCGAGAACCGGAGCGGGCCGCGGCTGCTTTCGAAGGACTTTTGACCCCAAGCCTCGGCGATACCCTGGCGCGACGCACCATGCGATCGCATCGCCTCCGCGAGCACGGCGATCGCGTCGTGGCCCTCGAAGGCGACGAACGAAGGCGCCGAGCCGAGTCGCTCGCGCAAGGCCGCCTCGATGCGCATGGCTGACGAACCGAGGTGCTCGGGCAGATAGCGAAGAAACGGAATCGCCGCGCCATCCACGCCCAGCGCCGCCATCCATTCGGCGAACTCGGGCTGCCCTGCCGGCGCGCCGATCCGCATGCCGGCAAGGCGCGGGTCATGGCGCACGGCCTTGACGATGGGCACGGCCGGCTCGGGATGGCCGGCCAGCATCAGGACGGCCGTGGCGCGTTGCTCGAACAGCTGGTCGCACAGTGCCGCGGGCGACAACGCACGCGCATCGAGCTCGATCAGCACACCGTCGCGCGCGGCCAGGTGCTCGCGCAGGATGCCCGTGCCCGCCGCCCAGTAGACGCTGGCATCGGCCGCGACCGCGATGCGGCGATGGCCTTCGCCGAGCAGGAAGTCCGCATAGATCCGCCAGCCATGCGACTGCGCCGGCGCCAGCCGCGCCACCCAGGGCGTCGGCTGTTCGCACAGCGCATCGAGCACCGCCGACGCGCAGAGGAACGGCAGGCCGAGTGCATGCGCGCGTGCGGCGGCCGCGCGGGCGACCACGCTGTGGTACTCCCCGGCCAGTGCCACCACGCCGAGGCCTGCCAGTTCGTCCAAGGCGGCCATGGCTTTCGCGGGATCGGCCGCGGTGTCCCTTGCCACGAGGCGCAGGGGCCGGCCGTCGACACCGCCCGCCTCGTTGATCTCGCGCACGGCCAGTTCCATGCCCGCGAGCAGATGCTCGCCCGCCTCGACCCAGCCCGGCCGGCTCAGCGGCGCGAGCGCGCCGATCTCGATCGCGGAAGAACTCATCGGCCGCTCAGGCGAAGCGCTTGGCGCCTGCCACGCAGAACACCACGACCACGGTCGAGGCGATCATGGTCCAGGCCACCGGCTCGCCGAGCAGCAGCCCGGCCAGCAGCAGGCCGAAGAAGGGCTGCAGCAATTGCAGCTGCCCCACGCCCGCGATGCCGCCGAGCGCCAGGCCGCGGTACCAGAAGACGAAGCCGATCATCATGCTGAAGACCGACACGTAGGCGAGGCCGGCCCAGGCCGGCGCGCCGATGCGGTCCCAGGCATGCGGCAGGGTGAACAGCGCGATGGCCGCCATGAGCGGCAGCGACAGCAGCAGCGCCCAGCAGATCACCTGCCAGCCACCGAGGCGGCGCGAGAGCGTGGCGCCTTCGGCATAGCCGAGCCCGCACACCACGATGGCCGCGATCATCAGCAGGTCGCCCCGCAAGCTGCCGCCGCGGCTGCCGTGCAGCGCGAAGCCGGCCACCACCGCGGCGCCGACGATCGAGAACAGCCAGAAGGCGGGCCTGGGCCGCTCGCCGCCGCGCAGCACGCCGAAGATCGCGGTCGACAGCGGCAGCAAGCCGACGAAGACCACCGAGTGCGCGGCATCGATGTGCTGCAGCGCGAGCGCTGTCAGCAGCGGAAAGCCGACGACCACGCCGATGGACACCAGGATCAGCGGCACGAGGTCGGCACGCTTTGGCCGCGCCTCGCGCAACGCGAACAGAAACACCGCGCCCAGCAGGGCGGCGATCACCGCGCGCGCGGCCGTCAGGAACAGCGGCGAGAAATCGGCCACGGCCACGCGCGTGGCGGGCAGCGAGCCGCTGAAGATGAGCACGCCCAGCAGGCCGCTGCCCCAGCCGGCCGAATGTCGTCGAGAACCTTCGCTTGTCATCCGCCCAGCGTAGCGGTCCGGTGCGCGGGAAGGAAGGCACAGAGGCATACAATTTCGGCAAACTGTATGGCTTATCCCAGCCACACAGTCACTGGGAAGGCGAAGAGGATGAGCGGTGTGAAGGCAACGATGCGGACCGATGCGCTGATGGAGGCGGTGCGCGCCAAGATCGCGAACCGCGCCCTGGTGGAAGGCGACCGCCTGCCCTCGGTGCGCAGCTTCGCCGAGACCATGGGCGTCTCGCCCTCGACCGTGGTCGAGGCCTACGACCGCCTCGAGGCCGAGGGCGTGATCCGCGCGCGCCGCGGCTCGGGCTTCTACGTGACCGGCGCCAACCTGCCGCCGATGGCGCTGGCCGAGATGGGCGCGCCGCGCGAGCGCGACGTCGATCCCTTCTGGGTCTCGCGCCAGTCGCTGGATGCCGATGGCTCCTTCCTCATGCCGGGCTGCGGCTGGCTGCCGGCCGACTGGATGCCGCACGCGGCCTTGCGCAAGGGCCTGCGCGCGCTGAGCCGCGCCGACGACGCATTGCTGGCCGACTACGGCAGCACGCGCGGCGCGCTCGCGCTGCGCCGCCTGCTGCTGGCGCGCCTGGCCGACGAAGGCATCGCCGCGACGCCCGAACAGCTGCTGCTGACGACCTCGGGCACGCAGGCCATCGACCTGATCTGCCGCCTGCTGCTGCGGCCCGGCGACACGGTGCTGGTCGACGACCCCTGCTACTTCAACTTCCAGGCGCTGCTGCGCGCCCACCAGGCGAAGATCGTCGGCGTGCCGTTCACGCCCACCGGTCCCGATGTCGCGGCCTTCACGCAGGCACTGGCGCAGAACCCGCGGCTCTACATCACCAACTCGGCGCTGCACAACCCCACCGGCGCCACCATCTCGCCGCAGACCGCGCACCGCGTGCTCGGCGCGGCCGCGGCGCAGGGCATGACGATCGTCGAGGACGAGGTCTTCGCCGACTTCGAGCCCTCGCCCTCGCCGCGGCTGGCGGTGCTCGACGGCCTGCAGCGCGTGATCCGCATCGGCAGCTTCTCCAAGACGCTCTCGGCCTCGGTGCGCTGCGGCTACATCGCCGCGCGCCGCGACTGGATCGACGGGCTGGTCGACCTTCAGGTGGCGACCCAGTTCGGCGGCCCGAGCCCGGTGGCCACCGAGCTGATCGCCGGCGTGCTGGCCGGCGGCAGCTATCGCAAGCACATGGACGAGGTGCGCCAGCGCCTCACGCGCGCGCGCAAGGACGCCACCGAGCGCCTGGCGGCGCTGGGGATCGCGCCCTGGCTCGCGCCGCGCGGCGGCTTCTACCTCTGGTGCCGTCTGCCCGATGGGCTCGACTCCGCGGTGCTGGCGCGGCGCTGCATGGAACAGAAGGTCGTGCTCGCGCCCGGCAATGTCTTCAGCGTCTCGCAGACGGCGGGCTCGTTCGCGCGCTTCAATGTCGCGCAGCTCGGCGACCGGCGCGTGTTCGGCCTCCTCAAGGAGGCCATGAAGGACAGCATGCCGCCGCGCAGCACGACGGCCAGGCGCAAGCAAAGCGCGGCCCTGTGAGAATCCAGCACCCTCCCGCTCCACCCGATCTCCAGCCGCCCGTGCCGTCCACCGAACTCCAGGGATTCATCCTCACCCGGCGCTGGCGCGATGCGCCGGGCGGCACCGAGATCGAGTTCTGGCTCGCCACCGACGAGGGCCCGCGCAAGGTGCTGCTCAACGCCCAGACCTCGGTTGCCTTCGTCGCGGCGAAGCACAGGCAGGCGGTGGAAGCCCACGCCGCGGAGCTGCCGGGCCTGCAGCTGCGCGAACTCGCGCTCAAGACCTTCGGCCAGGAGCCGGTCGTCGGCGTCTACGTCACGCATTTCCGCCAGCTCAAGCGGCTGGTGCGGCTGCTCGAGGCGAAGGGCATTCCACTGCTCGAGGCCGACATCCGGCCGCACGACCGCTACCTGATGGAGCGCTTCATCACGGCGGGCACGCTGGTGGAAGGCGGCCGGCCCGACGGCGCCGCCATCGTCGATCCGCGGCTCAAGCCCGCGCCCGCCTACCGGCCTCGACTCAAGGTGGTGTCGCTCGACATCGAGACCAGCCAGCACGAGGAGCTCTACTCGATCGCGCTCGACGGCACCGGCGAGCGCGTGGTCTACATGCTGGGCGAGGCGCCCGCGCAGGCGGCGAGCGAGCCGCTGGGCTTCTCGCTCGTCTACTGCGCCAGCCGCAAGGCGATGATCGAGCGCCTCAACGACTGGTTCGAACACAACGACCCCGACGTCATCGTCGGCTGGAGCGTGATCCAGTTCGACCTGCGCGTGCTGCAGAAGACGGCCGACACCGCCGGCGTGCCGCTGCTGCCGGGCCGCGAACGCCGGCCCTTCGAATGGCGCACGCATCCGGGCAAGCAGGGCTACCTGTTCGCGACCACCGCGGGCCGCGTGATCATCGACGGCATCGAGGCGCTGCGCTCCGGGATGTGGAGCTTTCCGTCCTTCAGCCTCGAGTCGGTGTCGCAGGCCTTGCTCGGCGAAGGCAAGGCCATCGGCGACGAGTACGACAAGATGGCCGAGATCGAGCGCCGCTACCAGCAGGACAAGCCGGCGCTCGCCACCTACAACATCCGCGACTGCGAGCTGGTGCTGCGCATCTTCGAGAAGACGAAGCTGCTGAGCTTCGTGCTGGAGCGCGCGCAGACCACGGGCCTGCAGGCCGACCACTTCGGCGGCTCCATCGCCGCGTTCAGCCACCACTACCTGCCGCGCATGCACCGGCTGGGCTACGTGGCACCCAACGTCGGCGAGATCCTCAGCAAGGCCTATCCGGGCGGCTACGTGATGGACTCCAAGCCCGGCTTCTACGACTCGGTCGTGGTGCTCGACTACAAGAGCCTCTATCCATCGATCATCCGCACCTTCCTCGTCGACCCCGTGGGGCTGGTGGAAGGCACGCGCGCGCAAGACCCGGCCGCCGGCGTGAAGGGCCCGAACGGCACGCTGTTCTCGCGCGACAGGCACTGCCTGCCCGAGATCGTCAGCACCTTCTGGCATGCGCGCGACGAGGCCAAGCGCGCGAAGAACGAACCGCTGTCGCAGGCGCTGAAGCTGCTGATGAACTCCTTCGCAGGCGTGCTGGGCGCGTCCGACTGCCGCTTCTTCAATCCCGACCTGGTGTCCGCCATCACGCTGCGCGGCCACGAGATGATGCGGCTCACGCGCGACTTCGTGGAGGAACGCGGCTACGAGGTCATCTACGGCGACACCGACTCGATCTTCATCTGGCTCAAGCGCGCGCATTCCAGCGAGGACGCGCATGCCATCGCGGCGGCGCTCACCACCGAGATCAACGCCTGGTGGACCCGCACCCTGCACGACGGGCAGGGACTGCGCAACTTCCTCGAGATCGAGTTCGACACCCACTACAAGAAGTTCTTCATGCCCACCATCCGCGGCTCGGAGATCGGCAGCAAGAAGCGCTATGCGGGCCTGAGCGTCGATGCCGGGGGCAAGGAGGAGATGGTCTATCGCGGCCTCGAGATGGCGCGCAGCGACTGGACCCTGCTCGCGCGCCAGTTCCAGGAAGGGCTGCTGTCGCGCATCTTCCACGACGAGCCCTACCGCGACTTCGTCACCGACTACACGCGCTCGATGCTGGCAGGCGCCAAGGACGAGCTGCTGGTCTACCGCAAGCGCCTGCGCCATCGGCTCGACGACTACCAGGTCAACGTGCCGCCGCAGGTGCGCGCGGCGCGCATCGCCGATGCGTTCAACGACCGGGCCCAGCGGCCGCGCCAGTACCAGAACGGCGGCTGGATCCAGTACGTGATGACGCGCAATGGGCCCGAGCCGCTGGAAGCGCGGCAGTCGCGCATCGACTACGAGCACTACCTCGCGAAGCAGCTGCGGCCGATCGCGGACGCGATCCTGCAGCCGATGGGCGAGAGCTTCTCGGCGCTGACCTCGTCGCAGTCGCGCCTGTTCGAGGAGTGATCAGATGCGGCCGAAGTCGCCGCCGCGCCCCAGTCCCGACGCAAAGCGGCCCGCGCCATCGGCGCCTTCCTGGTGGTGCGCCTCCACGCCGTTGGCCCACTCCACGCGCATCGCATCGCGCAGCGGCAGCCCATGGCTCTCGTGGACCGTGCGGCGATCGGCCCGCACGGCGGCCTGCGGAAAGCGCGCGATCTCCCTGGCCATCGCCTCGGCCGCCTGCCGCGCCTCGCCATGCGGCACCAGCTGCTCGCACATGCCGATGCGCAGCGCCTCCTCGGCCGGCACCTTGCGGCCGGTGAGGATGATCTCCATCGCGCGGCCCTGCCCCACCAGCCGCGGCAGGCGCACCGCGCCGCCATCGAGCAAGGGGATGCCCCAGCGGCGGCAATAGACGCCGAAGTAGGCGCTCTCGGCCATCACGCGGATGTCGCACCACAGCGCGAGTTCCATGCCGCCCGCCACCGCGGGGCCTTCCACCGCCGCGATCACGGGCTTCGACAGCTCCAGCCGCGTCGGCCCCAGCGGTCCCCGCGGTGCCGCGTTGGCGCCCATCGGAAACGCCAGGCCGCGCACGATGTCCTGGTCGAAGCGCTTGCGGTCCGCCAGCGTGCTCGCGTACTTGAGGTCCCAGCCGGCGCAGAAGGCGCCGCCCTCGCCCCACAGCACCGCGACGCGCGCCTGCGGATCGCGGTCGAAGGCCTGCAGCTGCTCGACCAGCGCGTCGGCGCTGTCGGGGTCCATCGCGTTGCGCGCTTCGTCGAAGCGGCTGTGGATTACGGTCCACACCGCCCCATCCTTCTCGGTTCTCACGGTCATTGGCGTCTCCTGTTGAAGTGCTTACTATCGTGAAGACACGCGCATCGCGCTGTCGTTGCAACGACATCCATGAAGCCCGCCCCACCGACCACCTCCCTGCTCGACCGCACCGCCTGGTTCGCCACGCTGGAACCGGCGCAACAGGCGCTGGTGCGCGCCACCCTGGTCGAGAAGGAGGCCGCGATCGGCGAATGCGTGGCCCGGGTGGGCGAGACCGCCGCGCACTGGATCGGCGTGGACAGCGGCTTCCTGCAGATGTCCGTGACCGCCGCCGATGGCAGCGAGACCACGCTGCATTTCCTGCGCGAGGGCGAATGGGGCGGCGAAGGCTCGATGCTCAAGCGCGAGCAGCGGCGCTACGACGTGATCGCGGTGCGCGCGAGCCGCGTCTGCCTGCTGCCCGCACCCACCTTCGAGCTGCTGCTCGCGCAGAGCGTGCCGTTCAACAACTTCCTGCTCAACAACCTCAACCAGCGCATGGGCACGGTCACGGCCCTGCTCGAAGCCTCGCGCATGCTGGCGCCCGACATGCGCGTCGCGCGCTGCCTCTCGCTGCTGGCCCAGGGCGACGATGGCGACACGCTGGCCCTGCCGCAGCACCAGCTCGCCAACCTGTGCGGGCTGTCGCGCCAGCGGACCAACATGGCGCTGCGCGCGCTGAGGGCCGACGGGCTGGTGCAGCTCGACGGACCCCGGATCAGGATCGTGGACTTCGCCGGATTGGCGAGCCATGGCGCGAAGGCCGGCGGCCGCAGGAAGAGCGGGCGCGCCGCCTGACCATCCGCCGCGCCGCGCACCCGGTCACGCCGAAGCGCCGAGCCCGCACAGGGCCTGCACGACCGCCGTGCGCGCCTGGCCGAAGACCATGCCCTGCCAGTCGGCATCGTCGACGTAGAAGCAAGCCTTCAGCTCCTGCCCGGCCTCGGCCTGGAGCCGCGGCGCGACCGGTGGCTCGGCCCGCCAGCAGAAGTGGTCGGCGCGCAGCGCATCGATCATCCGCAGCAGCGGCACGGTGCCGAACTCGAGCGCGATCGTGGTGCCCAGTGCGTTGGGGCATTCCTCCGCGAGGATCGTCACCATCGGGCCGCTGATCTCGTACATCACCGAATCGTCGCGCTCGGTCGAGATGACATCCGCGCCCCACCAGGTCCGGGCCCGGTCGATCTCGCCGCGCCTGCCGATGAACACCTTCTCGCAGTGGCCGCGCGGGCCGAGCCCGGTGTGCAGATCGATCCACCCCACCTGCTTCGCCGCGGCGCCCTCGTGCCGAAGAACCCGCCGGATCGTCCGGTTGCTCCAGGTCGCGCGGCTGCCGCCGTAGAACATGCCCGTGGGCGAGTCGTATTGCCCCTGGAACACCGACTGCCCGTAGGCCTCGACGCCGTGCGCGCCGATCCAGGCATCGAGCCGCGCGGCCTCCTCGGGGCCCGGAGGCCATGCGGGCGGAAGCAGCAGGGGCTCGAGCTCGGCATAGCCGTGGTTCGGCGCACGCGCCTCCTCGAAGCGCACGAAGTTGCGGTTCACGTCCACGTTGTCTTCGTTGACGCGGCGCAGGTGCGAGAAGCCGAAAGGATTGACCGCATGCACGAACAGCAGGCCGACGCCCATGCGCTCGGCCGTGGCCAGCAGCGGCTCGTCCACGAGCATCGCCGACTGGCAACCCGAGCCGCAGAAGCCCTCGACGCCGTGGATCGCGGAGGTCAGGACCAGCAGCTTGTCGGCCTGCGGATCGCCGACCCGCACGACGTCCATCGCGAGCTCCTCGCCCTGCGCGCCGCGCACGCCGTCGATCGCATGCGAGGCGACCGCGAGCCCCGCCACGTCCGCGCTCGCGAGAAAGCGCTCGCGTGCCGCGGCATAGGTCGCCGCGAAATGGCTCGTGGGTTTCACTTGAAGCTCCCCACCGGCATCGCGCCGCGAACACGGGGCGGCGCTTCCCTTGGACTCTCCGCATCGAGGTCCTCGCCGGTGCGGTCCACGAGCCAGGGCATGACGAGGGTCGAGACCACGGTCACGGCCACCAGGTACCAGGCCGGCGCCAGCTTGTCGCCGGTCTCGTGCACCAGCCAGGTCAGCACGAAGGGCGAGAAGCCGCTGAAGACCGCGACCACCACGCTGTAGACGGTCGAGAGCCCGCTGGCGCGCACATGCTTCGGGAAGATCTCGGTGAGCATCACCAGCAGCGCGGGGAACTGCGAGGTCAGGCACACGCTGAGCAGGCCGACGACCACGTACAGGCGCCCCGGCGAAGGCGCGGCGAGCAGCCAGTGGAAGCACGGGAACACCAGCAGCAGCAACACCACGCGCGACCAGAAGATCACCGGCTTGCGCCGCAGCCAGTCGGCCAGCAGGCCCGACAGCGGCGCGACGAGCAGGTTCACGATGCCGAACACCACGCCGGCCCAGATGCCGACCTGCACCGGCAGCCCGAGCTCCCGGGCCGCGTACGTCGGCATGTAGAACGCGACCACGTAGATGCCGACCGTGCACGAGAGGAACAGCAGGCTGGCCTGGATCAGTTGCTTCCAGTGGTGGCGCAGCAGCAGGCCGATCTTGCCGCCCGTTTCTCCTGTTCCGCCGGAGACCGATGGCTTCGGCGCGTCGACATGGGTCTCGTGCAGGCGCGTGCGGATGTACATGCCCACCGGCGCGATCAGGATGCCGAGCACGAAGGGCAGCCGCCAGCCCCAGCTCTCGAGATCGGCCGGCGCCAGCACCGAGATCACGGTGCTCGAGACGAGCGCGCCAAACATCACGCCCATGCCCTGGCTCGCGACCTGCCAGCTGGCCATGAAGGCGCGCTCGTTGCGGCCCGCGTACTCGACCAGCATGGCCGTCGATGCACCGACCTCGCCGCCTGCGGAGAAGCCCTGGATCAGCCGCGCCAGCACGATGATCGCCGGCGCCGCCAGCCCGATCTGCGCGGGCGTGGGTGCCGCAGCGATCATGGCGCAGCCCAGCGCCATGAGGCCGATGGTCAGCCCCATCGCCTTCTTGCGGCCATGGCGGTCGGCATAGGCGCCGATCACCACGCCACCGAGCGGCCGCGCGAGGAAGCCGACGCCGAAGCTGGCCACCGCCAGCAGCAGCTGCGCGTAGGGACTCAGGGAGGGGAAGAAGATCCGCCCGATGATGCTCGTCATGAAGCCGTAGACGGTGAAGTCGTAGAACTCCAGCGCGTTGCCGACCGTGATCGCCGTCACCGCCTTTCGCTTCGATAGCGGTGGCGCGACGCCACTTGTCTGGGTACCCATTGCTGTCTCCTGGCCATGCCTTTTGTTGCGATGGCGGATGCTAGGAGCAGCGATCTGCGGCCGGAAGACAAGCACTCTTCAGGGGTGATAGGCGTTGCCTTTCATCGCCGCTTCATGGCGCAGGCAATCGAGGAAGTTCTGCGCCGCCGGGCTCAGCACCGAGCCGGGCCGCGAGATCACGCTGACGTCGAGCGCCGCGAGCGGGTCGCACAGGGGCACCTTCACCAGGCCGTAGTGCGGAAACTCCTCGCGGTTCATCGTGTCGACGAACACCCCGACCAGGTCGCTCTCGCCCACGAGCTTCAGGCCGATCGCCGTCGAGGTGCAGCGCACCACCTGCGTCGGCGGCGCGATGCGCTTCGGCGCGAACAGCTGGCGCACCAGCGCGGGCGCGCTCTCGTCGTCGTAGGGCAGCAGCCATTCCCACTCGGCGAAGCGGTCGGTGTCCGCCGCTTCCAGGATCGGATGGCCCTCGCGCGCCACCGCCACCATGGCGGTGCGGAACAGGCGCTTGACCTCCCAGTCGGCCAGCGAGCCGGGCAGCATGTGCGCGACCATGAAGTCCACCGTTCCGTCGAGGATGCGCGGCAGCGTGTGCGGGATCGAGGCTTCGTTGAAGCGGACCTCGACGTGCGGGAAGCGCGCACGGAACGCAGCGAAGGCCTTCGGCAGGATCTCGAAGGCGACGGCGGTGGAGATCGCGATCGAGATCAGGCCCGAGCTGCCGTCGCGGATCTCCTCGATCTCCGCCACCGCGCGCTCCATCTCGCGCTGGATCACGCTGGCCCGGCGCACCAGCGAGCGGCCATACACCGTGAGCTCGACACCGGCCGTGCCGCGCTGCAGCAGCGGCGCGTCGACCGACAGCTCCAGCTCGCGCATCGCCTGGGTCACGGCCGGCTGCGACATGCCGAGCGCGCGCGCCGCGGCCCGGATGCTCCCATGCTCGGCGACGCTGAGGAACGAGCGGAGTTGACTCAGTTTCATGGCGGTCGGGCTGGGATGAAATCGAGGGGTACGCAGTGTACGGGGGCGTTGCGCGTGCTAGCGGCGCTTCGCGGGCGGCGGTGCGGACTGCACGGGCGTCAGCTCGAACAGGCGATCGCGCAGCCAGACCGCGAAGGCATCGGTGTGGGTGATGTTGTGCCAGTACAGGCGCAGGTCGAATTCGGGCGAGGGGAAACGCAGGCCGATCTCGCGCACCCGCTCGCCGAAGCTGGCCAGGCCGAGCAGCCGCCGCGGCACCATGGAAACGGCGTTCGTGCCCTGCAACAGATCCGGCAAGGCCATGTAGCTCGACGCGGTCATGACCACGTTCCTCTTCTGCCCGGCGTTCAGGGCCTGGCGCTCGAAGATGGCCGGCAGCAGGCCCAGGCCCGAGGGCGACACGTCGATGTGCGCGCAGCCGCAGAGCTGGGCCAGCGACAGCTGCCTGGGTGCCGCGGCGTTCTCGCGATGGGTGATGCAGGCGAGCTGCTCGCGCGCCAGCGGCTGCACGCGCAGGCCGCGCGCCTCGAGGTTCTCGGTGCCGATGCACAGGTCGAGCGCGCCTTCGGCCAGCAGCTGCGGGATGCCCTTGGCGATCGGGCGCATCACGAGCTGCACGCCGGGCGCATGCTGGCGCAGCAGGCGCGCCAGCCGGACCCCCAGCGTGGACTGGATGTAGTCGTTGGCGCCCAGCACCAGCACGCGCTCGACCTGCGCGAGTTCGAAGGCGTCCTCGTCGAACAGCTGCCGGCACTGGGCGATGGCGCGGTCCACGGCGGGCCGCAACTGCCGGGCCCGGTCCGTGAGGAACATCTTGTTGGAGGAACGCACCAGGAGCTGGTCGCCGAGCTCCTCGCGCAAAGCCTGCAGCAGCTTGCTCACGGCCGAGGCGCTCGTTCCCAGCTGCTCGGCGGCCTGGCTCACGCTGCAGGTCTGCAGCAGCACGTGCAGCGGCACCAGCAGGTTGAGGTTGCGGGCACGGAGCCTGTCGAGTGGATTGGCGGCGGCCATGGCGCGGACTTGCTGTGCGTTTTCGGATTTCCATTCTAGGCAATCCGGATGTTCCGAACGGAGCGTTGCCTCCATGGCGGCCCGTTCGCAGAATGCCGCATCCCTCCACCGCACAGCCCGCGAAAAGGACCCGCCACTTGTCATTCACCCGCTACGAATGCCGCGACGGCATCGTCACGTTGACGATGTCGTCGCCGCGCACACGCAACGCCCTCTCTGCACCAGCCATCGCGGACCTCGCGGCTGCCTGCCAGCGTGCCGATCTCGACGAGGCGGCCAGGGTGGTCGTGCTGACCGGCGAAGGCCCCGCGTTCTGCGGCGGTGGCGACGTGAAGGAGATGCTGGCCTCGCTGGACGATGGATTACCGCCGCCCGAGCAGATCCGCGCGAGCTTCGACGCAGGGATCCAGCGGCTGGCACGCACGCTCCATGGACTGCGGCTTCCCGTCATCGCGGCGGTGAACGGACCCGCGATCGGCGCCGGCCTCGACCTGGCCTGCATGTGCGACCTGCGGATCGCCTCGCGCCGCGCGGCCTTCGCCGAAAGCTTCGTCAAGCTCGGCCTGGTGCCGGGGGACGGGGGCGCCTGGCTCCTGACCCGCCTGCTCGGGCCGGCGAAGGCAGGCTACCTGGCCTTCACGGGCGAGACCATCGACGCGGCGCGCGCGCTCGAACTGGGCCTCTTGAGCGCCGTGGTCGACGACGACCAGCTCCAGTCCCACGCACTGGCACTCGCCGCCCGGATCGCCGCCCATTCGCGAACGGCGCTGCGGCTCACCAAGCAGCTGCTGCGCGCCTCCGCGACGCAGAGCTTCGACGAGGTGCTGCACCTGTCGGCCGACGCCCAGGCGCAGGCCATCCACTCACCCGAGCACCGCGAAGCGGTGCGCGCGCTGGCGGATGCGCTGTCCACCGGCAACACCCACTAGATCCATGCAGGCAATCCACATCAGTTCCGCGGGCGCGATGCCCGAACTCGAGCCGCTGCGCGCCGACGTGCGGGCCTTCTTCCACGGCACTCGCGCGCACAGCTCGGCCACCGATCGCGCGAAGAATTGGCTGGCCGGCAGCCGGTCGCTGGCGCGCGAGCTCGGCCGGCGCGGCTGGATCGGCCTGTCGTGGCCAAAGGCGTACGGCGGCCAGGAGCGCGGCAATCACGAACGCTACGTGGTCTGGGAAGAGAGCCTCGCCGCCGGCGCGCACATCTGCAGCTGCATGCCGATGGACCGGCAGACCGGCCCGCTGCTGCTCGAGTACGCCTCGGATCGCGTGAAGCGCGAACTGCTGCCGCGCATGGCGCGCGGCGAGATCAGCATCTGCGTGGGCATGAGCGAGCCCGACGCCGGCTCGGACCTCGCGAGCGTGCGCAGCGCGGCGCGCCGCACGGAAGACGGCTGGTTGCTCGACGGGCGCAAGGTCTGGACCTCGATGGCGCACGAGGCCGACTACATGATCGGGCTGTTTCGCAGCGGCAGCGGATCGAGCCGGCAGGAAGGCCTGTCGCAGTTCGTGATCGACATGCGCTCGCCGGGCATCGCCGTGCGGCCGATCCCCCACATGCAGGGCGAGAGCCACTTCAACGAATGCACCTTCGACGACGTGAAGCTGCCGGCCGATGCGCTCATCGGCCGCGAAGGGGAAGGCTGGAAGCAGGTGAACCGCGAACTGGCCTACGAGCGAAGCGGACCCGAGCGCTTCCTCAGCTCGTTCGAATTGCTGCGGCAGATGGTGGGAGCGGCCGACGCATCCAATCCGCAGCATGCGGCCGAGCTCGGCCACCTGGTCGCCGAACTCGCGGCGCTGCGCGAGATGTCGCTGGGCATCTCGGCGATGCTCGCGCGCGGCGAATCGCCCGCGCTCGCGGCCGCCATCGTCAAGGACCGCGGCACGAGCTTCGAGCAGAAGGTGACCGAAGCCGCGCACCAGCTCTTCGACATCGACCTCTCGGACCCGCACAGCGAACTGGCGGCGGCCGCCGCATTCACGACGCAGGCGGCGCCGCAGTTCTCCATCCGCGGCGGCGCGCGCGAGATCCTGCGCGGCATCATCGCCAAGGGAGTGGGACTGTGAGCGCGGGACTGGAGACGCTCATCGTCGACAGCTATGCGCGGCTGTGCGCGGCGCGCCTCGATCCACGCGCGCATGGGCAAGCCGGGCAAGACATTCAACCGCTCTGGAACGAGGTCGAGGCCCTCGGATTGCCCGGCCTGCTGACCGACTACGACGGCGAGCTCGAACGGCCCGAGCCGACGGCGCTCGCGATCGCGCAGGCCACCGGCTACCACTGCGTTCCGCTGCCCGTGGTCGAGAACATGCTGGCCCGCGCGCTGCTCCGCCAGGCAGGGCTCGAGGCGCCCGCCGGCATGCTGGCGCTGGGGATCGTGCGCGATGCGGAACTCGTCGAGACCGCAGGGCAAGCGCCGCTGCTGCAAGGGCATGCCACCGTGCCATGGGCGCGCCACGCGAGCCATCTGGTGCTGGCCGTCCAGGCCCGGCAGGACGAGCATGTGCTGCTGCTCGCCGCGAACGCGCCAGGCCTGGCCATCGAGCACGGACACAACCTGGCGCACGAGCCGCGCGACCGGCTCCGGTTCGAGCGCGTGCCCTGCCTGGCGCAGGCGGCGCTCGCGGACTGTGTCGAGGCGACGTCGCTCGAGACGGCGCGCTACCGCGCGGCACTCATGACCGGCGCGGCCGAGAGCGCGCTCGACATGACGGTCGCCTATGTCAACGCCCGCTCGCAGTTCGGCAAGCCGCTGGGCAAGTTCCAGGCCGTGCAGCAGAGCCTCGCGGTGTTCGCGGGCGAGGTGACGAGCGCGCTGTCGGCCTGCTCGCTCGCATTCGCGACGAGTGCTCCCGACTGGCGCACCATCGCCATCGCGAAGATGCGGGCCGACGTCGCGGCGTCGGTCGGATGCAATGCCGCCCACCAGGCCCACGGCGCGATCGGCGTCACCGCCGAGTACCCGTTGCACCTGCGGACCCGGCGCCTGTGGTCCTGGCGCACGGAGGATGGCTCGGGCGCCTCGTGGGCGCGCCGGCTGGGACGGGATTTCATCGCACGCGGCGCGGACGCGCTCTGGCCGGCGGTGACGGGCCTGCGCTGAATGGACCGAAGAACACGATGACAACGGAGACACGCATGACGATTCGATCGACCGCGGGCACGACACGCCGCACCTTCGCCGCGAGGGGCGCCGCGCTGGCCACGCTCGCATTCGCCGGCCGCGCCCTGGCGCAGGCGCCCTTTCCCTCCAAGCCCATCGAGCTGGTGGTGCCGTTCCCGCCGGGCAGCGGCTCCGACATCGGTGCCCGCTATTTCGCGGAGCAGCTGGGCCGGCTCAGCGGCCAGCCGGCCACGGTGCGCAACATCGCGGGCGGCAACGGGTTCATCGCGATCTCGAACGTGCTGCGCGCCGACCCTGGCGGGCACACCATCTTCATCGGCGCCAACTCGGCCTTCGTGGTGAATGCCGTGCAGTTCAGGAAACTGCCCTACGACCCGATCGGCGATTTCACGATGCTCGGCATGCTCAACCGCGCGCCCGCGCTGCTCGCGGTGCGCGGCGATTCGCCGGCCAGGGACCTGAAGTCCTTCGTCGAGCGCACGCGCCTCGCGCCCGGCGAGGTGAACTCGGGCCACGGCGCGACCTCGTACCTGATGTTCGCGGCCCAGTTCTACAACCTGGCGGGCATCAAGGTGAACCACGTGCCGTACAAGGGCGCGAGCGACCTGGCGGCGGCCCTGGCATCGAACGTGGTCGACGCCGGCTTCATCGATCCCGGCTCGGGCCTGGCGCTCGCGCAGGCCGGCCGCATCCATGTGCTGGCGGTGGCGGGCGAGAAGCGCCTGCCCCAACTGCCCGGCGTGCCCACCTTCCAGGAGGCGGGCTACCCCGACTTCACCGCCTACAACTGGGCCGCCGCCGCCGTCAGCGCGAAGACGCCCGCGCCCGTCGTGGCCCGCCTCGAAGGCTGGTTCTCCGCGATCGCCAGGGCCGACGCCACGCGGTCCTTCTTCGCGGCCACCGGCAACGAAGCCGTGCAGACCACGGGGACCGAGCTGCGCCGCTTCCAGCTCGCGGAGATCCAGCGCTGGACCGACACCGCCAGGCTCGTGAACCTGGTGCAGGAATGAACCATACCGCCCCACCGCTCGCCGGCATCCGCGTCCTCGACCTGACGACGGTGCTGCTCGGCCCCTATGCGGCCCAGATGCTGGGCGACCAGGGCGCGGACGTGATCAAGATCGAGGCCCCCGAAGGCGACGGCACGCGCACCACGGGGCCGGCGCGCGAGCCCGGCATGGCGTCCGCCTTCATCGGCGCCAACCGGAACAAGCGCAGCGTCGTCCTCGATCTGAAGCAGGGCGCGGCGCGCGAGGCCTTCCTGCACCTGGTCGACGGGGCCGATGTGCTGATCTGCAGCATCCGGGCCGCCAAGCTCGCCGCGCTCGGACTGGATCCGGCGCGGCTGCGGGAGCGAAACCCGAGGCTGATCGTCGTGACGATCCAGGGCTTCGGCACGGACGGTCCGTACGCGGGGCGGCCTGCCTACGACGACATCGTCCAGGGCCTGTGCGGACTGGCCTCGCTCGGCGGCGGCGCGGACGGGGCGCCGCGCTATCTGCCGACGGTGATCGCCGACAAGACCTGCGCGCTGTTCGCGACGCAGGCGGTGCTGGCCGCGCTCGTCGCGCGCGCCACGACCGGTGCCGGTTCGCACGTCGACGTGCCGATGCTCGAGTGCATGGTCAGCTTCACGCTCGTGGAACACCTGTACGGCGCGCAGTTCAGCCCGCCGCTGGGCGAGCCCGGCTACAGCCGCCTGCTCACGAAGTGGCGCAAGCCCTACGCCACGCTGGACGGCCATGTCTGCGTGGTTCCGTACAACGACCTGCACTGGCGACGCTTCTTCGAGGAGACCGGCCGCCACGACCTGCTGCGCGACCCGCGCTTCGCCGACATGGCCGCGCGCACGCGCAACATCGATGCGCTGTACGCCGAGCTCGCGGCCTGCATCGCGCTGCGCACCAGCGGCGAGTGGCTCGAGGTCTGCGAACGCCTGGACATACCGGCCGCGCCCCTGCGCGGCCTCGCCGATCTCCAGTCCGACCCGCATCTGGTCGCCACCGGATTCTTTCGCACGGTGGAGGACGCGCGGATGGGAGAGCTGGTGATGACGGCGCCGCCGCTGCGCTTCGCCGATGCGCCTTCGCCCGCCGTGCGCGTTCCGCCGCGGCTCGGGCAGCACACGCGGCAGGTACTACGCGAGGCCGGACTCGACGCGTCGGCGGTGGATCGGTTGATCGGTCTCGGCGCGGCGGTCCAGGCCTGAGCGGTGCGGGCGCCGATCGCGGCGCGCAGCACGATCGTCGAGCAGGCCCGGGGTCAGCCCGCGCGCCTGCGCCGCACCTGCGCGAGCACCTCGTGCACGGTCCGCGCCAGCACGGCGGGCTCCACCGGCTTGACCAGGTGCTCGTCGAAGCCCGCCGCGCGCGTGCGCATCCGGTCGTGCGCCGCGCCCCAGCCCGTCAGGGCGACGATGCCGAGCTCCGCGCCGGCGAAGCGCTCGCGCAGCTTTCCCGCGACCTCGTAGCCATCGATGCCCGGCAGCCCCAGATCGAGCAGCACGAGCTCGGGGTCGAGGCGCGCCGCCATGGCCAGGGCCTCGTGGCCGTCGCGCGCATCCTCCACCCGGTGGCCCATGCCGCGCAGCAGCTCGATGAGGGTCTGCCGCCCGTCGTCGTTGTCCTCGACCACGAGAATCCGCCGGCCGCCCTCGGCGTCGGCGGGAACCGGCGCAACCGACTCGGGCGCCGGCAAGTCGGTGCGGACCGCGGAGGGCTCGCGCACGGGCAGCTCCACGGTGAAGGTGCTGCCCTCCCCGAGCCCGGGGCTGTCGACCCGGACCGTCCCGCCATGCAGCTCCACGAGCTTGCGGACCAGCGCCAGCCCCAGTCCCAGGCCGCCTTGCGCGTGGCGCCGGGTGTGCGGCAGTTGCGTGAACATCGAGAAGACCCGGGCATGGTCGGCGCTGGCCATGCCCAGGCCGTCGTCGCGCACGGCGAGGATGGCGCGGCCGTCTTCGATGCGGCCCGTGACCTCGATGTGGCCGCCCGGCGGCGTGTACTTCGCGGCGTTCGTCAGCAGGTTGCCGATCACCTGGACCAGGCGCGCGGGATCGACATGCACCGGGATGCCCGCCGGCACGGCCACGGTCAGGCGATGCCGCTGGCTGTCGAGCAGCGCCTGGGTTCCCTCCACGGCGCGCACCACCAGTTCGTCCAGTTGCGCATCCTCGCGCCGCAGCTCGATCAGCCCGCGGTTGATGCGCGACACGTCGAGCAGGTCGTCGATCAGCCGGGCCATCAGGCTGACCTGGCGGTCGATCACCGCGAACTTGCCGGCGATCACCTCGGGCAGGGGATGGCGCGCCGCGATCGCGACCGCGTACTTGATGGGGGCCAGCGGGTTCCTCAGCTCGTGCGCCAGCGTGGCGATGAACTCGTCCTTGCGCACATCCTGCTCCTTGAGCATCGCGGCGTCGCGCGCGCGCTCGATGTGCGCCCAGCAGCGGTCGACCACCTCGGACACGAGCAGCAGCTCGTCCTTCGTCCAGCGCCGCGGCGCGGCCTGGTGCACGGCCATCATCGCCACCAGCCGCCCGTCCTTGACCAGGCCCGCGCAGATGATCGCCTGGATGCCGATCGCGTTGAACATCCGCCCCCCGCCTTCGTCGCCGAGCTCGGCGTCCACGTCGTGCACCACCAGGTGCCGGCCCTGGCGGAGGTTGGAGGTGGCCTGGGGACCGAAGAGATCGAGCGAGTAGACGCCGGCGCTGCTCGCGACACCCTCGCGCGCCCAGTCGCTGCGGATCGTGAAGCGATCGCTGTCGCTGTCCACGTCGGCGTAGGCGCAGCGGGTCGCGCCCATCGCCTCGCCGAGCAGCCGGGCCGTGATCGCCATGATGCTGTCGGCCTCCTGCACGTGGCGCGTGGCCTGGCCGATCTGGTCGAGGATCTCCAGCCGCGTCTCGCCGCCGGTGGCGCGGTCCGGGTGGAGAAGCGTCTCCATCGCCGACGCGAACACCATCCATTGCCCGGGCACGGCTGCGTCGGCAAGAGGCGCCGCCTGCAGCAGGACCTGGCGCAACGTTCCATCCCGCGCGGCAAGCCGGCAGGAAAAGGCCACCGGCCTGCCCGAAGCGACGGCATCGCCCCACAGGCGCTTCGCCTCGGCGCGATCCTCGGCATGCACCGCGTCGAACCAGTGCCCTCCCGCCAGGGCTTGCGCCTCCTGGCCCGTGAACTCGCGCCACCGTGGATCGGGGCGCGTGACCGCGCCATCCGCCGCTGCATACCAGACCAGGCTGTCGCCGATCGTTTTGACTGTCATGAACCGTCCGTCTTCCGAAATGATCTCGTCCCGTTGCGTTCGCGCGCCCGAGGCTCCCAGGACCCTATTGGCAAAGGGGCGGAATGCGCGTGGGACGGCGCCTTGACCGCCGGCCGCGCCGACCGACGGGCTCGCCCGCCAACCTAGGGTAAATGCCTATTTGCATACGAATGCAAGCTTCTGACATTGCATACGTATGCAAGACGTTCACCCTGGAGCAATGGAATGATCAGATATCTCAAGCGCGGCAAGGACGTGCAGGTCCGAGCCGACGACGACGCGAAGGTCCGAGCGACCGTCGAGGGCATCGTGAAGGCGATCGAGGCCCGCGGCGACGAGGCCGTCCACGAATACAGCCGCCAGTTCGACAACTGGGACCCGGAGGACTTCCGCCTCGGCGCGGATGCCATCGAGAAGGCGCGCCGCAGCCTGTCGGCGCGCGAGATCGAGGACATCGCCTTCGCGCAGAAACAGGTGCGCAACTTCGCGCAGATCCAGCGCGATTCGATGAAGGACGTGGAGGTCGAGACCTATCCCGGCGTGATCCTCGGCCACCGCAACATCCCGATGGATGCGGTGGGCTGCTACATCCCCGGCGGCAAGTACCCGCTGCTCGCCTCCGCCCACATGAGCGTGCTGACCGCGAAGGTGGCCGGCGTGAAGCGCGTGGTCGCGACGGCGCCGCCCTACCAGGGCGCGCCGCATCCGGCCATCGTCACCGCGATGTCCATGGCCGGGGCCGACGAGATCCTGGTGCTCGGCGGCGTGCAGGCCGTGGTCGCGATGGCCGTGGGAACGCCGCGCATCGCGCCGGTCGACATGCTGGTGGGCCCGGGCAACATGTACGTGGCCGAGGCCAAGCGCCAGCTCTACGGCCGCGTGGGCATCGACCTGTTCGCCGGCCCCACCGAGACGCTGGTGATCGCCGACGACTCGGCCGACGGCGAGATGTGCGCGGTCGACCTGCTGGGCCAGGCCGAGCACGGCCCGACCTCGCCGGCCATCCTGCTGACCACCAGCGAACAGCTGGCGCGCGACACGCTGGCCGAGATCGAGCGCCAGCTGACGATCCTGCCGACGGCCGCCATCGCCTCGGTGGCATGGGCCGGCTACGGCGAGGTGATCGTCTGCGACACGCAGGAGGAGATGCTCGCCAAGGCCAACGAACTGGCCTTCGAGCACGTGCAGGTGCTCACGCGCGACCCCGACTACTTCCTCGAGCACATGACGAACTACGGCGCGCTCTTCCTCGGCCCGCGCACCAACGTGAGCTTCGGCGACAAGGTCATCGGCACCAACCACACGCTGCCGACCAACCGCAACGCGCGCTACACGGGCGGCCTGTGGGTGGGCAAGTTCCTCAAGACCTGCACCTACCAGAAGGTGCTGACCGACGAGGCCAGCGCGGCCATGGGCGAGTACTGCTCGCGCCTGTGCCACATGGAGAACTTCGCCGGCCACGGCGAGCAGGCCAACCTGCGCGTGCGCCGCTACGGCACGCGCGCCGAGGTGCCCTGGTACCAGCCGGTGCCGGCGCTGGCATGACGGGCACGCTGCCGCCCTCGCCGGGCTTTCGCGTCGACGGCCAGCGCGCGCTGGTGACCGGCGCGGGCCGCGGCATCGGCCTGGCCGCGGCGGCCGCGCTGGCGCGCGCCGGCGCGCACGTCACGCTCGCGGCCCGCTCCGAGGCCCAGCTGATCGAAGCCCGCGACCTGATCCGCGCCGAAGGCGGCGCCTGCGATCACCTCGTGCTCGACGTCACCGACTCGGCCGCGGTCACGCGTTCGCTCGGCGCGCTCGCGCCGTTCCGCATCCTCGTGAACAACGCCGGGCTGAACCGCCCCAGGCCGCTGGTGGAGGTGGAGGACGAGGACATCGACGCGGTGCTCGACCTCAACGTCAAGGCCACGCTCTACGTCACGCGCGCGGTGGCGCGCGGGCTGGTCGAGGCCGGGCTGCCGGGCTCGATCATCACGGTCTCCTCGCAGATGGGCGTGGTCGGCAGCCCGCGCCGCACGCTCTACTGCGCCAGCAAGCACGCGGTCGAGGGCATGACCAAGGCCCTGGCCTGGGAGCTCGGCGCGGCCGGCATCCGTGTCAACACGGTGTGCCCAACCTTCATCGAGACCGCGATGACCGCGGGCATGTTCGCCGACCCGGACTTCCGCGGCTGGGTGACGCAGCGCATCGCGCTCGGGCGGCTCGGCCGCACCGAGGAGATCATGGGCGCCATCGTCTTCCTCGCCAGCGAGGCCTCGAGCCTGGTGACGGGCAGCGCGCTGATGCTCGACGGCGGCTGGAGCGCCGCATGAGGTCGACCGCCACCGCGCAGGACGTCGCGAAGCTCGCGAACGTGTCGCAGTCGGCGGTCAGCCGCACCTTCACGCCCGGCGCCAGCGTGTCGGAGGACACGCGCAACCGGGTCATGATCGCGGCCAAGACGCTGGGCTACCGTCCCAACGCGATGGCGCGCAGCCTGATCACGCGCCGCAGCCGCATCATCGCGCTGGTAATGGGCTACCTCGAGAACCAGTTCTATCCGCTGGTGATCCAGGAGCTGTCGCAGAAGCTGCAGAAGCAGGGCTACCACGTGCTGATGTTCATCAGCGACGGCGACGAGACCGACGGCGTGCTCGACGAGATCCTGCAGTACCAGATCGACGGCATCGTCATCGCCTCGGCCATGCTCTCGCCCGCGCTGGCGCGCCAGTGCGCCGACTCGGGCGTGCCGGTGGTGCTGTTCAACCGCGTGCCCGACACCAGCGCCTTCGCGCGCCACACCACCTGCTCGGTCACCTCGGACAACTTCGAGGGCGGCCGGATGGCGGCGCGGTTGCTGCTGGACCGGGGCCACAAGCGCATCGCCTTCCTCGCCGGCCTCGAGAAGTCGTCGACCAACCACGAGCGCGAGCGCGGCTTTCGCGAAGCGCTCGCGGCCGAGGGCCTCGGCGTGTTCCGCCGCGAGGTCGGCCACTACGACTTCGAGCGGGCCGCCGAGGCCGCGCGCGCCATGTTCGCCGGCCTGCCGGCCGCGCGGCGCCCCGACGCGGTGTTCGTCGCCAACGACCACATGGCGATCGCGGTGATGGACGTGCTGCGCCAGGAGCTCGGGCTGCGCGTGCCGGAAGACGTGAGCGTGGTCGGCTTCGACGACGTGCCGCAGGCCGCCTGGGGCGCCTACCGCCTCACGACCGTGGTGCAGGCGGTGGGCCCGATGGTGGACGCCACCGTCGAACTGCTGCACGAGCAGATGCAGGACGACGCGCAGCCGCGCAACGTGGTGATTCCGTGCAGCGTGGTCGAGCGCGACTCGGTGCGCGCCACCGCGCCGCGGCGACGCAAGGCCGCGCAGGCCTGAGCGGCCCCCTTTCTTCGACAACAACCAGCTTCCTGGAGACTCCATGCATTCCCGAATCCGCCCGCTGCTCATTGCGGCACTGGCGCTCAGCGCCTTCGCCGGCAGCGGCCACGCCCAGCCGGCCTGGCCGGCCAAGCCGATCAAGTACATCGTTCCCTTCGCGCCCGGCGGCGTCTCCGACGGCGTGGCGCGCCTCGTCGCGCAGCACCTGTCGGAACGACTGGGCCAACCCGTGATCGTGGACAACCGGCCGGGCGTCTCCGGCATCCTCGGCACGCAGGTCGCCGCGCGCTCGCCGGCCGACGGCTACACGCTGATGGGCGGCACCATCACGACCCACGCGGTCAACCCCTTCTTCACCAAGAGCCTGGGCTACGACCCGGTCGCCGACTTCGTGCCGGTCAACCTGGTCGGCATGGTGAGCAACGTGCTCGTCGTGCCCTCGGCGAGCCGCTTCAATTCGGTGGCGCAGGTCATCGCCGAACTCAAGGCGAAGCCCGAGAGCCTCACCTACGGCACCGCCGGCGCGGGCACCTCGCAGCACCTGTCGGGGCAGCTGTTCGAGAACATCACGCAGACGCGCATGCGCCAGATCATCTACAAGGGTGGATCGCAGGCCATGGTCGACCTCGTGGGCGGCCAGATCGACATGGTGTTCGAGACCGTGGCGGCCGCGCGCCCGATGATCGACGGCAAGCGCGTCAAGGTCCTGGGCATCACCTCCGCGAAGCGGCAGCCCGGCCTGCCCGACGTGCCGACCCTGGCCGAGGCGGGCGTGCCCAACTTCGAGATGCAGTCGTGGCAGGGCGTGTTCGCGCCGGCCGCCACGCCCAAGCCGATCGTCGACCGGCTGGGCCGCGAGATCGCGGCCGTGGTGGCCCTGCCCGATGTGCAGGCCAAACTGCGCGGACTCGGCGTCGAGCCCGACGGCCGCACCTCCGAGGCCTTCACCGCATTCCAGCGCGCCGAGATCGCGAAATGGGGCAAGGTGATCAAGGACGCGGGCATCCAGGCCGAATGAAGGATCGATGATGAAAAAAATCACCGGCGCCCTCCGGCGCGCCATCGCCCTCGCCACCCTGGGCACCGCCGCCTTCGCGGCCTCGATCGGCAGCGCGCACGCGCAGGCGCCGCAAGCCCCCGCGGGCTATCCATCCACCGGCCGCGTCGTGATCGTGGTGCCGTTCGCTCCCGGCGGCGCGACCGACATCGTGGCCCGCCTGGTGGCCGACGAACTCGGCAAGCGCTGGGGCACGGCCGTGGTGGTCGACAACAAGGCCGGCGCAGGCGGCGGCATCGGCACCGAATTCGTGGCGCGCGCCAAACCCGATGGCTACACGCTGCTGCTCGGCACCCAGACCGCCCTGTCGGTGAACCCCACGCTGCTCAAGAAGATCGCCTACAACGTCGAGCGGGACTTCGCTCCCGTCACCGGACTCGCGAGCACGCCGCTGGTGCTGCTGGCGGGCAACAAGTCGGGCGCCAGGGACGTGGCCGCGCTCGTCGCCGCGATCAAGGCCAAGCCCGATGCGATCTCGTACGGCTCGAGCGGGCCCGGCACCTCGCAGCACCTGACCACGCTGATGTTCCTCAACCGCATCGGCGGCAAGGCCGTGCACGTGCCGTACAAGGGCAGCAGCCAGTCGCTGGTCGACCTGGCCGGCAACCAGATCGACATGCAGTTCGACAACATGGCGACCGCGCTGGCGTTCGCGAAGAACAACCAGGCGAAGGCGCTGGCGATCACGAGCGAGGCGCGCTCGCCGCTCGCTCCCGAGCTGCCGACGCTCGCCGAATCGGGCGTGCCGGGCTTCGAGGCCTCGACCTGGCTGGGCCTGCTGGCGCCCGCGGCCACGCCGGCGCCGGTGCTGGCCTGGCTCAACGCGGAGGTGGTCTCGGTGCTCAAGTCGCCCGCGGTGGCGGCGCGGCTCGCGGCCCAGGGCTTCACGCCGAAGCCGATGTCGCGCGCGGAGTTCGGCAAGTTCATCCAGGACGAGACGCACAAGTTCGCCGACCTGATCAAGGCCAACCAGGTCACGGTGGAATGAGCCGGCCGACCCTGGACGAGCCACTGCTGCGCGCCCTGCGCGCGGTGGACACGCCGACGATCTGCAATGCGCTCGAGCTCGCGATGGGCAGCCGCAGTGCCAGCGGCTTCACCTGCGGCACGCTGGTCGCGGCACCCCATCCGATGACACCGATGGTCGGCTTCGCCCGCACCGCGCGCATCCGCGCGGCGCAACCGTCGTCGCGCACGCCCGAGGCCCTGCGCCAGACGCGGCTGGACTACTACCGCCACGTCGCCCCCGCCGCGGGAGTGCCTACCGTGGTGGTCATGCAGGACCTCGACGAGCGGCCCGGCATCGGCTCGTTCTGGGGCGAGGTCAACTCGGCGGTGCACGAGGGCCTGGGCGTATCGGGCGTGCTGACCAATGGATCGGTGCGCGACCTGGGCGACCTGTCGCCGAGCTTTCCGATCCTGGCCGCGAGCATCGGACCCTCGCATGCCTTCGTTCACATCCACGATGTCGGCACGCCGGTCGAGGTGTTCGGCCTGCGCGTCGTGCACGACGACCTGATCCATGCCGACCGCCACGGCGCGGTGTGCATCCCGCCGCAGTTGCTGCGGGAGCTGCCGGCGTGCATCGAGCTCGTGCGCCGCAAGGAAGCGCCGCTGCTCGCCGCGGCACGCGCCGGAGGCTTCGGCCTGGCGCAGATCGAGGCGGCGCTGCGCGCGGCGGACGACATCCACTGACAACCAACGACAAGACCCGAAAAGGATTCCTCCCATGGACCACCATCCGCTCGACAACCGCCTGCCCGGAATGCTGCGCAGCGGCAAGCGCCTGCGCGGCGTCTTCAACGCGCTGCCCAGCCCCGCCATCGTCGAGATGTGCGGCTACGCCGGCTTCGACTTCGTCATCCTCGACAACGAGCACGGCAGCGCCAACCTCGAGACCACCGAGCACATGCTGCGCGCCGCGCGGGCCAGCGGCATCGCCACCGCCGTGCGCTGCCTGCGCCACGACATCTCGCGCGTGCTCGACATGGGCGCGGGCGGCGTGCAAATTCCGATGGTCGGCAGCGCCGAGGAGGCGCGCGACCTGGTGCAGCAGGTGCGCTATCCGGGCGTGGGCCGGCGCGGCAGCGCGTTCAGCCCGCGCGCGGCCGGCTACGGGGCCTTCCCGGGGGCAGCGCACACCACGCGCAGCAACGAGGGCATCGCGCTGATCGTGATGGTCGAGACGCCCGAGGCCGTGGAGCAGGCCGCCGAGATCGCGGCCGTCGACGGCGTGGATGCCGTGTTCGTCGGCCCCAACGACCTGTCGCATGCCATGGGCTTCGGCAACGACTGGAAGGCGCCCGAGGTGGAAGCCAAGATCGAGCAGGCGCTGCGCGCCGTGAGCGGCGTGGGCCAGTGCGCGGGCGTCATCGCCCTCACGCCCGAGGACGAGGACAAGTACGGCGCCTGGGGCGCGCGCTACTTCGCGAGCGTCACCACCAGCCTCATCACTCGCGCCTTCCAGCAGGCGTCGGCCGCGGGCGGCCGCCTGCCCTCGCAGGCGGGGCTGGGCTACTGATGACGCATTCCATCGTTGCCAGCGGGCTGCTGTTTCCCGAAGGCCCCGTGGCCTTGCCGGACGGCGGCATCGCCGTGTGCGAGATCGCGCGCGGCACCGTCTCGCGGGTGGATGCCGACGGCACCGTGTCGGTGATCGCGCGCACGGGTGGCGGCCCCAACGGCATGGCCCTGGGCCCCGACGGGGCGCTCTACGTGTGCAACAACGGCGGCATGCGCTGGCCGCAGCACACGGACGGCGAGTGGCTGCGCCCGTTGCACGGCACGCCCGACGACTACGCCGGCGGCAGCATCCAGCGGGTCGACCCCGCCACGGGCGAGGTGCGCACGCTCTACACCCACTGCGGCGATGTGCGCCTGTGCGGCCCGAACGACCTGGTGTTCGACCGCGCGGGAGGCTTCTACTTCACCGACTTCGGCAAGACGCGCGAGCGCGACCGCGACATCGGCTGCGTCTACTACGCGCATCCCGACGGCACGCGCATCGTCGAGGTGGTCGAGCGGATCCTGAATCCGAACGGCATCGGCCTTTCGCCCGACCAGCAGACCCTCTACGTCGCGGAGACCGAGACCTCCAGGCTCTGGTCCTTCGGCATCGACGCACCGGGCGTGCTGGCGCGCCACGAGGACTCGCCCGCGCCGCATGGCGGGCGGCTCGTCGTCGGCCTGGCCGGCTACCAGCGCTTCGACAGCCTGGCCGTGGAGGCCGGCGGCAACATCTGCGTGGCCACGCTGGTCACGGGGCAGATTACCGTGGTGTCGCCCGAGGGCGAGGTGCTGCGGCGGGTGCAGCTGCCCGACCCGCAGACCACCAACCTCTGCTTCGCCGGTCCCGAACTGCGCACCGCGTGGATCACGCAGTCGTTCACCGGCACCCTGGTGCGCATGGACTGGCCCGCGCCCGGCCTGGCCCTCAACTTCTGAAGCCGAACGTGACGACCCCGACCCCCACCCATTCCGGCGACGACATCTACGAGGTGTTCGCGCTGCGCTACGCGGGCGTGCAGCGCCGGCGCATCGACAACTTCATCGGCATGGACGTGCACGACGGTCCCATGGCGATGGACTTCTACGTGTGGCTGCTGCGCTCGGCCACGCGCACGATCCTGGTCGACACCGGCTTCACGGCCGAGACCGCCCGCGCGCGCAAGCGCGTGCTCGACCGCTACCGCTGCCCGATCGACGCGCTGCGCACGCTGGACGTCGATCCCGACACCGTCACCGACGTCGTGCTCACGCACCTGCATTTCGACCATGCGGGCAACCTCGCCAAGCTGCCCGCCGCGCGGTTCCACCTGCAGGACGCGGAGATGAGCTACGCAACCGGACGCTGCATGTGCTTCGCGCCGATGCGCCATGCCTATTCCGTGGAGGACGTGGCCGAGCTGCTGCGCAAGGTGTACGCGGAGCGCGTGATGTTCCACGATGGCGACGACCAGCTGGCGCCGGGCGTCGAGCTCATGCTCATCGGCGGCCACACGCGCGGCCTGCAGTCGGTGCGCGTGCGCACGGCGCGCGGCTGGGTCGTGCTGGCATCGGACGCGAGCCACTACTACGAGAACCACGAGGACGGACGGCCGTTCCCGATCGTCCAGGACATGGAACAGATGCTCGCGGGCCAGCAGCGCCTGCTGGCGAAGGCCGATTCGCCGCGCCACGTGGTGCCGGGCCATGACCCCGAGGTGCTGCGGCGCTATCCCGCGATGAACGCGGACCCCGACACCGTCTGCCTGCACATGGCGCCGATCGACTGACGCGCCGGCGCCCGCCGGGCGCCCTGCCACCGTTTCGCTCCCACACGCGCCGCCCGCCGGCGGCGCGCGGGGACGCCTGTTCTTTTTTTTCAAACCACAAGGAGACCTACCCATGAACCTCGTTCAACTGGCACGCGCCACCCTCGCGGCATTCGGCTTCGCCGCGATCGCGGCCTCGGCCGGCGCGCAGGGCTTTCCGAACAAACCGATCCGCATCGTCGTGCCCTATCCGCCGGGCGGATCCGCCGACTCGATCGCGCGCCAGCTGGGCGTGCAGCTGACGAACTCGCTCAAGCAGCAGGTCATCGTCGACAACAAGCCCGGCGGCAACAGCGTGATCGCGGCGCAGAGCGTGGCGAACGCGCCCGGCGACGGCTACACGCTGCTGATCAGCGACCCCACCGCGCTCGCGATCAACCCGAGCCTGTTCCGCAAGCTGCCCTACGACCCGGTGAAGGACTTCGAGCCCGTGGGCCTGGTCGCGCGCTTCACCTTCGTGCTGCTGGTCAATTCGGCCTCGCCGATCCGCAGCGTGAAGGACTTCGTCGAGGCCGCGCGCGCCCGGCCCGGCAAGATGAACTACGGCTCGGCCGGCACGGGCACGCCGGTGCAGCTGGCCACCGAGATCTTCAAGGACCTGACGCACGTGGACCTCACCCACGTGCCCTACAAGGGCGCCGCGCCGGCCGTCAACGACCTGATGGCCAACCAGATCGACGCCATGTTCACCGACCTCGCGAGCGGCTTCCCGTTCATCCAGTCGGGCAAGGTGCGCGCGCTCGTGATCACCAACGCGCAGCGCGTGCCGGCCCTGCCCGACGTGCCCACGCTGGCGGAGTCGGGCTACCCGGGCTTCAAGCTCGGGGGCTGGTACGGCATCTCGGCGCCGAAGAAGACGCCCGCCGCGGTGATCGCGAGCTTGAACACCGCGATCCGCAACGCGGTGGCGAGCCAGCCGCTCAACGGCTGGATCAGCGGGCAGAACTTCGAGCCCGCGGCGACCACGCCCGCGGAGTTCGCGGAGATCGTCCGCCGCGACGGGCAGCAATGGGGCGACACCGTGCGCCGGCTCGACATCAAGATCGACTGATCGGATCGGCACCGAAGTCGAGCGCCGCGGCACCGACCGGCCGCGCGCGCGGGCCTAGACTGCCTGCATGCCAGCAGCTCCTCGCGCTTCGGTCCCCACGCTTCCACCCGCCGCCGATGGCGCGCCGCTGGCCCGGGCGCTGCATGCGCGCACGGGCATCGGCATCGCGGCACAGGTGGTGCAGGGGCGCGGGCTCGCGGTCCTGCGCATGCGCGTCGAGCAGCCCGCGCTCGTGTTCGTGGCCCGCGGCATCAAGACCGTGCACGCGGCGCAGGCGAAGGCCGTGCGCGCGCTGCCGGGCCAGGCGCTCGTGCTCGCGGGGCAGCAGACGGTCGACTTCCACAACGAGATCACCGAGGGTGCGCACTACGAGGCGCGCTGGCTGGTGTTCGACAACGCGCTGCTCGACGACGCCGGCTATCGCGCCCGTGCCGCCGAGCACGAGGCCCGCGGCGTGGTGCCGGCCCCCGCGCGGCTGCTGGCGCAGCCCTCGCGCGAACTGGCGCACGCCTTCGAATCCGCGCGGCTCGGCCTGTGCGTCGGCGCCGTGCCCGATGCCATCGCGCGGCTACGGCTGCTGGAAACCATGCACTGGCTGCTCGAGCACGGCGTGGTGCTGCGCAGCCCTGCGGTGCGCCCCGATGTGTCGACCCGCGTGCGCGCGCTGATCGCCGGAAGCCTGGCCGATGCCTGGCCGGCCGACCGCGTGGCGCGCGAGCTGGCGCAATCGCAGGCCAGCCTGCGCCGGCGCCTCGCGGCCGAGGGCACGTCGCTCACGCAGCTGCTGACCGACGCCCGGATGGCGACCGCGCTCACCCTGCTGCAGGCCACGAACCGGCCCGTCACCCAGGTCGCGCTCGCGGTCGGCTATGAATCTCCCTCGCGTTTCGCGGTGCGCTTTCGCCACCGCTTCGGCTTCGCGCCCACCGCGGTGCGCGGCCACGAACGCAGCCCCTGACTGAAAGCTCCCCCACCAAGGCAACATCCATGATCACGATCCACCATCTCGGGCATTCGCAATCGGAACGCATCCTCTGGCTCTGCGAAGAGCTCGACCTGCCCTATCGACTGCAGCACCACACGCGCGACCCGGTGACGCGCCTGTCGCCGCCCGAACTGATCGCCCTGCATCCGCTGGGTGCCGCGCCCCTGTTGGAAGACGGCGACCTGCTGCTGGCCGAATCCGCCGCAATCGTGGAGTACCTGATCGGCCGGCATGGCGCGGGGCGCCTCAAGCCCGGCCCCGAGCACCCCGACTACGCGGCCTTCCTCTACTGGTTCCACTTCGCCAACGGCAATCTGCAGCCCACGATGCTGCGGCTCATGGCGGTCGGCCGGGCCGTCGCGAATGCGGAGCATCCGGTGCTGCACGCCACGCGCGATCGCTTCGCGCGCCTGATGGGGCTGATGGAGGCCCGGCTCGCCGACGTGCCCTGGCTCGCGGGCCAGGACTTCAGCGCCGCGGACATCATGAACGTGTTCTCGCTGACCACGATGCGCCTGTTCATGCCGGTCGACCTGGCGCCCAATCCGAACATTCGCGCCTACCTGCAGCGCGTGGGCGAGCGGCCGGCCTATCGGCGGGCGATGGCGAAAGGGGATCCCGATCTCGTGCCGCTGTTGTCCTGACGTAGCTTCAGAGCGCCGGGCGGCCATCGATCTCGTAGACGATCCTTCGCAATGCGTTCTTGAAGGCGTTCACTCTCTTTCGATCGTCGCTGCCCGCCCGCCCAAATCCGAAGCCGAGCCTGAAGGCATCGAAGGCCCCGCACGCGCCGCTCGACGGGCTGTCGGCTTCGCAGTTCCCCTCCAGGCGTCGAATGTCGATGCAGCCCCCTGTTCGTCCCCGCATGCCCGTGGACGCCCAGCAATCCAGCTCGAAGTAGTCCGCCGTGCCGCGAAACTCGATCCGGTCCAATGCACCGACCGACACGATCACCCTGGACTCCTGCGCGCAAGGGCTGCCCTTGCAAGGGGTATCGCCTTCCTTGCCGCTCACCTTGATCCGCATCTCCAACAGGTTCTTCGCGGGGTCGTAGCTGGTGAACCTCAGAACCGCCGGCTGGCTGTTGACGAGCCCGGCGGCGCTGCCGAAGTCGAGCTCGCCGGAAAGCCTGGAGCGCGCGAAGAACTTCAGGGTCTTCTTGCGCTCCTTGTCCTTCGTGGCCTTGATGGCACCTAGCAACTGCTCGAGCGGAACATCGCGGTGGTTGCTCTCGCCGATCTCGTTGTCCGGTGCGACGGGCGCGGCTGCTGGCTCGGTCGCAAGGGCTGGCGTGATCGCGGGTGCCGGCGCCGGCACTGGCCGCGATGGTTCGGGAGGCGGTGTGGCGACGCGCTCGACGAGTCCATCGTCCCGGCGCGTGGCATGCCACCACGCAAGGCCCACCGCCAGGAGCAGCACGAACACCGCCATCGCGGGAAGAAGACGCTTCGCCCTGCGCTCGGCCCGTGGGGAAGGAGATCGGGTTGCCACGTCCTCCGCGGGCGGCGGCGCCGCGGCAAGGGGGCTCGGCACAAGATCCTTGGCCAGCAGGCGCGTGGCGTCCTCATCGCGGACCTCGGCCGCCGGGACCACCGCCGCGGCAGGCCCGGATCCGCCGTCGAAGTAGCGCAGCAACTCGTTCGCGCTGCGGATGCGGTCCTTGGCATCCGCGACCAGGCAGCGCTCGATCACGCTGCGGTAAGGCTCGGGCAATTGCTCGACGCCCGCGGGCAGTTCGGAGGACAGGATGGCCCGCATGATTTGCTCGGTGGTCATCGCGCCGTCGCGCCCACCGAACGGCGTCCTGCCGGTCAGCAGTTCGTGAACCATGACGCCGAAGCTCCAGAGATCGAGGCTGGGGCCGATCTTGCCGTCGATGCCGTAGCGCTGCGGGCTGAACTGCTCGGGCGCCATGTACTCGATGGTGCCCACCATCACCGACGAACTCTTGCCGGCCTGGCCCAGTTCCTTGCTGACCCCGAAATCGGCGAGCTTGGCCGTGAGCCGCTCGCCCTGGCGCACCAGCAGGATGTTCTGCGCCTTGAGATCGCGGTGGACGATGTCCCTGGCGTGCAGATAGGCGAGCCCGTGCAGCACCTCCGCGAGCAGGACCTCGAGTTGCGCCGACCCCGGGTTGGCGCGCGCGAACTGCTTGAGGTCGCCGGCATTGGCGTACTCCATGACGCCGATCTGCAGCTGCTCCTTCTCGCCGAGCGCGTTCGATTGCTCGAGCAGGATCACGTCGAAGTAGCGCATCAGGTTCGGATGCGCGAGCTGGATGACCTTGCGGATCTCGTTGAGCACGGTGTAGTCGTGCGAGCCCGTGAGGTTGAAGACCTTCAGCGCGACGTCCCGCTGCAGCAGCTCGTCGCGGGCGCGGAAGACGCGCGCGAATCCTCCGCTGCCCAGGAGGTCCGACTCGGGGTCGTACGCGTAGCGGGACTGGATCTTCATCAGGGCGCCAGCCATCGCCCATCAAGCGGTGCGCGCCTGACTCTGCAACTGGCCGAGGATCTCCGCTCTTCGGACGCCGAATTCCACCAGCTGGCGGTTCGCCTCCTCGATCTTTCTTTCGAGGCTGACGAGGTGCCCCGCGATCTCGCGGTTGCCCGACTCGACGAGACGGATGGCCTGCCATGCGGCCAGCGAATCCTCCGACAGCCCCACGAGGATGTTGACGCCGGGAATGAATTCGGTGAGGGCCTTGCGCTCGAGCTCCTCGACGATCGCCTGCTTGAGCAGCGAGAGCACGGGCTTCCATGAACCGTCGAGGCGGGAACCGCTCCTGGCGAGCTTTCCATACAGCTGCTGCACGAGCACCTGGTACATCGTGTTCGCGCTCTTCAGCTCGAAGGCATTCAGAATGACATTCAGCGGAATCAGCGTGACGTTGGACAGCACCGCCACCGTTCCCCATGCCTCGGCCGCCGACCGCGCACGGGCCAGGTCGCCGCGTACCTGCGCGAGCAACTGGATGCCGTCCTGGATCGCGAGCTGCTTTCTTCCGAGGGTTTCGAATTGAAGGGCCAAGTTCACGATGGAGCTCCTGCTGCTGCGGCGAAGGCGCAAGAGCGCATCTTGTCGAGGCGCCGTCCTCCAGTCATCTCTCCAACAGGGTATGACGGAAGGTGTACGAGGGTGTTTCCCAAAGGACAACCTCAGGATTTTCCCAAGCGACAGTAACTTCCGGCGTAACGCCGAGCGCCTCAACCGGAAAAAGTTGTCTATTGGGAAACTACTGGGTATCATCGACCGCGTGTCCAACCCCACCCAGGAGCCTCCCATGTCCGCAGTCTTCAAGGAACGCCTCTCCGGCAAGCTTCAGCCCACCATCGGCGGCTCGGTCTACGTCGACCCTGCCCAGCTCGAATGGCAGCCTTCCCAGTTCCCCAAGATCCAGATGAAGGTGCTCTACCGCAACGACGAGATCGGCGAGATGACCGTGCTGCTCAAGTGGGAGCCCGGTGCCGTCCTGCCCTTCCACAAGCACCCCGAGATCGAGCAGAGCTATGTGCTCGAAGGTTCGTTCTCCGACCACGACGGCATCTGCCGCGCCGGCCAGTTCGTCTGGCGCCAGCCCCTGTCGCTGCACGAGACGCGCTCCGACGAAGGCTGCACGATCCTGGCCATCTACCGCAAGCCCAACATCTTCTTCAACGCGGCCGGCTTCGAAGCGGGCAAGTAGGCCGGGGAGCCGCCCGATGAGCTTCGTCGTCACGGAGCCCTGCATCGCTTGCCGATTCGGGGAATGCGTCGGCGTGTGCCCGGTCGATGCCTTCCACGCAGGCCCCAACTTCATGGTGATCGACCCGCGGACCTGCATCAACTGCGGGATCTGCGAGCTCGCATGTCCGGTCGAAGCGATTCGCGCCGACCATGCGCTGACGAGCGAGCAGCGCACGTATGCCGACCTCAATGCGAGGCTCGCCGAGGCATGGCCCGTGACCACGGCGACAACGCCGCTGCCGCGGGCCGAGGACTTCGCGGCCGAGAAGAACAAGCGGCATCTGCTCGTGTTGCCTTGATCGAGCGCGGCTGGCCACCGACGCCGGCGGATGACCTGCGAGACGGCGCGTCGGACCGCCCCGGCTGAATCTCCCCAGCCATGAAACATCCAAGCACCATCCATATGGATGGTGTTAGGATGGCTCATGCCGACCAAAACCAGCCCCGCCCCCGTCGTCGCCCGCGCCCCCGAGTCCGAGAAGATCACCATCAACATGGGCTTCGTCGACCTCGGGCAGGTCGATCTGCTGGTGGCCGAGGGCTTCTATTCGAACCGCACGGACTTCATCCGCACCGCCATCCGCACGCACCTCGCGACGCATGCGGACGCACTGCGCCAGGCGGTGTCGCGCAACATGCTGGTGCTGGGCCTGCAGCGCTTCTCCACGGCCGACCTCGAGGCCGTTCGCGCGGCCGGCGAGACGCTGCAGATCCGCGTGCTCGGCCTGGCCGTCATCGCCCCCGACGTGAGCCCCGCGCTCGCCAAGGCCACCATCGATTCGCTCACCGTGCTCGGTGCCCTCCACGCGTCGCCGGCCGTCAAGGCCGCGCTGGCCGACCGCATTCGCTGACCTTCCGGTCGGCATCCAAGGGACTTTCATCCATGAACACACTTTTATCGGGCCTGATGCGCGACGCTGCCCAACTCACGCGCGACGGCCGCCTCGTGGATGCCACGCAGCTCATCCAGCGCGCCCTGCGGGGCGAAACCTCGCCCACCGAGGCGCCCCCCACGGCCGCCCGACCGATGGTGGAGGACGATGTGATCGAAGCGCAGGTGCGTGTGGTCGACGTGCAGCCGTCGCCCGAGCCACGCGCAGCCGAAGCGGCCGACGCCTGGACCCAGGGCAGCTTCACGCACCAGGGCCGCACCGTCGACTACATGCTCTTCGTGCCCGCCTCGGCCTCGGCGCAGCCGGCGGCCGCCAGGCCCCTGGTGCTGATGCTTCACGGCTGCACGCAAGGCGCGGCGGATTTCGCGGCGGGCACGCGCATGAACGAGCGCGCGCGCGAGAGCGGCTGCATCGTGCTCTACCCCGAGCAGGCGAAGCGCGCCCATGGCCAGAAATGCTGGAACTGGTTCAAGACCCAGCACCAGGCGCGCGGGCGCGGCGAACCGGCCCTGCTCGCCGCGCTGACCGAGCACATCGTCGCGCAGCAGCGGGCGGACCGTTCGCGCGTCTACGTGGCGGGCCTGTCGGCCGGCGGCGCCATGGCCGATGTGCTGGGCCATTGCTATCCCGAGCTGTACGCCGCGGTCGGCGTGCATTCGGGGCTGCCGCACGGCGCGGCGCACGACATGATGAGCGCATTGAATGCGATGCGCACCGGCTCGCCCGCGGCGCGCGGCGCCACGACGCAGGGATCGCCGCCGACCATCGTCTTCCACGGCGACGCGGACCCGACGGTGCATCCGGGCAACGGTCGCGCGATCGTCGCGGGCGCGATGCCCGGCACGGTCAGCGAGGGCCTGTCCGCGGCGGGCCGGCGCTACACCCGCACCGTGCATCCCGCGTCGCCGGGCCGTGGCGATGCCGAGCACTGGGTGCTGCATGGCGCGGGCCACGCATGGTCGGGCGGCAGCGCCGCGGGCAGCTACACGCAACCCGATGGCGTCGATGCCAGCCGCGAGATGCTGCGCTTCTTCCTGGCCCATCGATCGACGCTCGCCGACGCGCAGCAGCGGGCGTCTTGACTGGGCTCGCGGCGCGCTTTCATGCTGGGTGCTGCGTCGGCACTGGCCTGCGGCATCGGCATGCGGGCGGCCGCGGCGGACGGGATGGAGGCGAGCCCCGGGACGCGGCCACCCGGAGCACCGCGCGCCGGGCGCTCGCACGGGAGCGCGCCGCCATGTCTTTTGCCATAGGCGCATCCCGGCTGTTGCCCGACAATGGCCGCGGAGCCAGCCTGCTGCCTGACATACGGCTGCGTTGATCATCGAACGACCGATCGGATGCGTCCGGTCCCCCGAGTCAGGACAACATCGAATGGACACCCTGAAACTGGCCGAACACATTCGGCGCGACGTCGAAGCCATCGGCCGGATCAGCGCGGTGCCCTCCATGCTGCGGCTGATCTGCGAACAGACGGGCATGGGCTTCGCCGCCGTCGCGCGCGTCGACGGCGACAGCTGGACCGCCTGCGCGGTGCTCGATCGGATCAACTTCGGCCTCAAGCCCGGCGGCCAGCTCGAGGTCCACACCACCCTGTGCGTGGAATCGCGCGCGGCGCGCCAGCCCATCGCCTTCGACCACGCCAGCACGCACCCGGTCTTTCGCACGCACCACACGCCGCGCATCTACGGCATCGAGAGCTACATCTCGGTGCCGATCGTCAAGGGCGACGGCAGCTACTTCGGCAATCTCTGCGCGATCGATCCCACGCCGCACGACGTCGACAACGCCCGCACCATCGCGATGTTCCAGGGCTTCGCCGACCTGATCGGCCACACGCTGGAACTCGAGGACCGGCAGAGCGCGACCGAGGTCGCCCTGTTCGACGCCGAGGCGACCGCCGAGCTGCGCGACCAGTTCATCGCCGTGCTCGGCCACGACCTGCGCAATCCGCTGGCCTCGCTCAGCGCCATCGGCGAACTGCTGGCCCGGCGCGCCGCCGACCCCGACAGCACGCGCGCGGGCCTGCGCATCCGCGCCACCACGAAGCGCATGGCCTCGCTGATCGAGGACGTGATGGACTTCGCGCGCGGGCGCATGGGCAGCGGGCTCGACGTCGCTCGCGAGCAGATCCCCGACCTGGGCCTCGCGCTCGACGACGTGGTGGCCGAGATGCGCGCCGCGCATCCCGCGCGCGCCATCGCCGCCGACATCGAGGTGACGGACATCGTGCACGGCAGCCGCGGCCGCCTGCAGCAGGTGCTGTCGAACCTGCTGGGCAATGCCGTCTCGCACGGCGCGCCCGACAGCCCCATCGACGTGGCGGCCTGGACGCGCGACGGCTGGTTCGTGCTGAGCGTGAAGAACCAGGGCGAGCCCATTTCGCCCGGCAACCTGCAGAAGATCTTCCAGCCCTACTGGCGGCCCGCCGAGAGTCGCGGCCACGGCGGACTGGGCCTCGGGCTGCACATCTGCTCGCTGATCGTGAAGTCGCACGGCGGCACGCTGCAGGTGACCTCGACGGCGGAGCACGGCACGAGCTTCGTGGCGCGCATTCCGGTGCGGCCGGGGGTCGCGGCCGTCGCCTAGCTGGCCCCGAAGATGTCCTCGAGGTTGACCTCTTCGGGCTCCTGATTGAGGTTCACGCTCTTCTCGATGTGGTCGAGGTGATGCAGCATCAGCTGCGCGGCGCGCTCCGCGTCCTTCGACTTGATCGCCTCCACGATCAATGAATGCTCGTCGGCCCGGCAGCTCTCCGCCGGCGGCGCGTCGTACACCAGGATGATCAGGCAGGTCAGCGTGGACAGCTCGCGCTGCGTGCGCGCGAGCGTCGTGTTGCCGGCCAGGTCGGCGCACAGGTTGTGGAACTCGCCCGACAGGCGGATGACGGCCCGCTTGTCGCCCCGCGTGCGCGCGCCCATCTCCTGGTCCACGTGCGTGAGCAGGGCGTCGACCACGTCGGGCGTGGCCCGTTGCGCCAGCCGCCGCATGATCGCCGGCTCGATGACGCGGCGGGCCTCGAACACGTCGCGCGCCTGCTCGATCGTCGGCCTGGCGACGAAGGCCCCCTTGTTCGGGATGAGCTCGACGATCTGCTCGTAGGCAAACCGGGTCAGCACTTCCCGTATGCGGGGCCTGCTCACCTTGAAGATTTCGGCCAGCCGCTCTTCGGCCAGCTTGGTCCCCGGCAGCAGCCGGTGCTCCTGGATCGCGACGTAGATCTTTTCGTAGATCTCTTCGCTGCTGTCGCGCTCACGGCGCGGCGCGGGGATGGCGGTGGAAGGCGTAGACATGTTTCCAGGCATTGGTTCTGCTCAGGTGCCAACAATTTTTTGGAAGATTGTAGAAAGTCTAACACTGTGTAGTGCGCCCGACGGGCGCCTTGCCGGGCTCACGATCGACCTCGTCTCGTCTGAGAAGTCGCCCACTCGGCATGGCCGCAGAGCCAGCAGGGCCCTTCCAGCGCCATGTTCCGCATGGCCGCTTGCGAGGGTTTGCCCTCCCTTCTTTGTCGCCCGACAAGCGGCTAAAGTGATGTCAACAATATTGCAGACAATCTGGCATATGTTTTGCAAACACAAATCGCCAGACGTTCTTAGGCAAAGAAATCCCATTTTGTTGAACATTTTTGGTGCGAGAGAACCCAAGTGAGTGCATCCCTTTTTGATCTAGTGATCCGCAATGCCCGCGCGGCAACGGCGTCGGACGTGTTCGACACCGACATCGGCATCAAGGACGGCCGGATCGTCCAGCTCGGGCGAGACCTTCCACGAGGCAGCCGCGAGATCGACGCGAAGGGCCGCGTCGTCACCCCCGGCGGCGTCGACGCCCATTGCCACCTGGACCAGCCCTCGCCGCCGCCGGTCAGGATGGCCGACGACTTCGACACCGGGACCATCTCCGCCGTCTGCGGCGGCACCACCACCGTCATCCCGTTCGCTGCGCAGCAAAAAGGCGGCAGCCTGCGCGCCGCCGTCGAGGACTACCACCGGCGCGCGGACGGCATCGCCCATGTCGACTATGCGTTCCACCTCATCGTCAGCGATCCGACGCCCGAGGTGCTGAATGCCGAACTGCCCGCGTTGATCCGCGAGGGCTACACCTCGTTCAAGGCCTACATGACCTACGACGACCTGAAGCTCGACGACGGGCAGATCCTCGACGTGCTCGATGTCGCGAAGCGCCATGGCGCGATCGCGATGCTGCACGCCGAGAACTCGGACTGCATCGAATGGCTCACCCAGCGGCTCGAGGCCATGGGCCGCAGCGCGCCGCGCTTTCATGCGCACTCGCGCCCCATGCTGGTGGAGCGCGAAGCGACGCACCGCGCCATCGCGCTCGCCGAACTGGTGGACGTGCCGATCCTCATCGTTCATGTCTCGGGCCGGGAAGCCATCGAGCAGATCCGCTGGGGCCGCGCCCATGGATTGAACATCTTCGCGGAGACCTGCCCGCAGTACCTGTTCCTGACCGCGGAAGACCTGGGCATCGACGACAGCTATCACGGCGCGAAGTGCGTCTGCAGCCCGCCGCCGCGCGACAAGGCCAACCAGGAGGTCATCTGGAACGGACTGAGGGACGGCCTCTTCACCGTGTTCTCGTCCGACCACGCGCCCTTCAAGTTCGATGGCCCTGGCGGCAAGCACCCGAACGGCGAAGAGGTGGCCTTCCGCCACATCCCCAACGGCATTCCCGGGCTCGAGACGCGCATGCCCCTTCTGTATTCCGAAGGCGTGCTCAAGGGCCGCATCAGCCTCGAGAAGTTCGTCGAACTCACCGCCACCGGCCCCGCGAAGACCTACGGGATCCATCCGCGCAAAGGCGCCATCTGCATCGGTGCCGATGCGGACCTGGTGATCTGGGACGAGCGCGAGCTCACCATCCGCAACAGCGCGCTGCACCACGCCGTCGACTACACCCCCTACGAGGGCATGCAGCTCGGCGCCTGGCCCGCCTTCACGCTGCTGCGCGGCGAAGTGCTGTGGGACGGCAGCGCCTGCGTCGGCCCGAGGAACCAGGGCCGCTTCATCGCCGCCGGTCGCCCCTCGATCCTGCCGCCCGCTCATCTCGCCGCGGCCTGAAGCCCGGCCTCCCCGTGCGCCCTTCTCATTTCAACCACCCCAGAAACTTGGAAAGCCAGCAATGAACATCAAGACCGACGTCGTGCAATCGCTCGCAGGGCCAGCGGCCCGGGCCCTCTTCGCGGCATCGCTGCTCGGCGCGGTGCTCGCGCCCGCCGCCTTCGCCCAGGATGCGAAATCAATCCTCGTGGTGGCCGGTCCCCGGACGCCCGAGTCCCTCGACCAGGAGTACCCGCCGACCGAGGCGACGCACGAAGCGAAGCGCAACATCTACGAGCGCCTGCTGGCCTACGACACGAAGATGGTCGACGGCGTCAAGGTCGAGAACTTCGACAAGCTCGTCGGCGCGCTCGCCGAACGGTGGGAGGTCTCGGCGGACAAGACCGCCATCACCTTCTTCCTGCGCAAGGGCGTGAAGAGCGCGGCCGGCAACGAGCTGCGCGCCGACGACGTGATGTGGTCGTTCGAGCGCGGCTGGAACAAGAACGCCAACTTCCGCTGGTACATGAACCAGATCCTCGGCATCACGAAGTACGAGGACGCGTTCAAGAAGATCGACGACATGTCGGTCAAGGTGACGCTGCCGAAGACCTCTCCGCTCATCGAGCGCATCTGGGTCAACAACGACCTCGGCATCCTCGACGCGACGGCGGCGAAGAAGAACGCCACCGCCGACGACGCCTGGGCATCGCGCTGGCTGTCCACCCATTCGGCATCGTTCGCACCGTACCAGGTCACGAAGTTCCAGTCGGGCCAGGAGGTGGTCTACGAGGCCAACCCGAACTACTACCGTGGCGCGCCGCAGATCAAGAAAGTGATCTTTCGCGAGATGCCGACGTCCGCCAACCGGCTGGCGGCACTGCAGGCCGGCGCGGTCGACGTGGCCGAATGGCTCTCGCCGCGCGAACTCGCCACCCTGGAGAAGAACCCCCAGCTGAAGGTGTGGCAGGTCTTCGGCAACTACATCCACCGCGTGGAGATGAACAACACCACGCCGCCGTTCGACAACCCCAAGGTCCGCCAGGCGCTGAACTACCTGGTGCCCCGCGAGGACATCCTGAAGGCCGTCTACTACGGCAAGGCCCGGCCGACCAAGAGCCCGATCTCCGAGATCTATCCAGCCTACACCGACCAGTACTTCAAGTACAGCCTCGACGTCGAGAAGGCCAAGGCCCTGCTCAAGGAGGCCGGCCAGCCGTCGGGCTTCAAGACGCAACTCGGTTACCGCACCGGCGACCAGATCGAGGAGGAGATCGCCGTCATCCTGAAGACCGCCTTCGCGCGTGCCGGCGTGGAGGCGGAGCTCGTCAAGCTGCCCGCATCGACGCTGGTCGAGCGCTACTCCAAGGGCACGATCCCGATGTATTTCTTCCGCGACATGGCCATCGTTCCCGACGCCGCCTATGTCGCCAACCTGTGGCTCAACAGCGCATCGCTGATCAACTATCCCAAGTTCAAGAACGCCGAAGTCGACAAGCTGATCAACGAGGGGCTGTCGAGCACCGACGAAGCCAAGCGTGAAGCCGGCATGAAGCGTGTGCAGCAGATCGTGATGGACCAGGCGCCGTGGGTGTTCCTCATGAACCCGGGCTACCAGCTCGCCACGCGGGCCAGCGTGACGGGCTACAGCTGGTACACGCCGAACAGCAACAACTGGTCCGACTTCTCGAAGAAGTGAACCCCGCCGTGCCGGGCGATCCGCGGCTCGCGCGGACGCCCTGGCACACGCGAGCCATCCAACAAGGAAAGACATGACGCTACGCACGTCGCTGCGATCGCTACCGCGACCGCTTCGAATCGTCCTGGCCAGGCTGAGCATTCTGATTCCGCAGATGTTCGGCGTGCTGCTGGCCACCTTCCTGCTCATCCGGCTGCTGCCGGGCGACCCGGCCCTGCTCATGCTCGGCAACATGGCCACGCCCGAGCAGATCGCCAACCTGCGCGAGAGGCTGGGCCTGAACGGCAGCCTGTGGTCGCAGTTCACGAGCTATCTCTCCACCGTGGTGCACGGCGACCTGGGCACGTCCATGTTCACCGCCAATCCCGTGGCGGTGGACCTGCTCGATCGCGTGCCCGCCACCCTGGAGCTGATCACCTACGCCATGCTGCTGACCATCGTCGTCAGCCTGTCGCTGGCGGTCGTCTCGGTCGTCAAGCCCCGCGGATTCGTGAGCCGCTTCAGCAAGGTCTATGGCCTGGCCGCGGGCGCCGTGCCGGACTTCTGGGTCGGCCTGCTGCTGATCTACTTTCTGTTCTATGTCGCCGGCATCGCGCCCGCGCCGTTCGGACGCATCGACGCCATCATGTCGGCGCCGCCCGCGGTCACCGGCTTCCTGACGATCGACACCCTGCTGGCCGGCGACACGGCGGCCTTCGCGTCGGCCGTGGGGCGCCTGTGCCTGCCGGTGCTCACCCTCGCGATCGTGAATGCCGGAGCGCTGATGAAGATGACCCAGATCGTCTTCGCCGACAACTACCGCAGCGAATACATCCGCCATGCGCGCGCGAGCGGCCTGTCGGAGCGCCAGCTCATCAAGAGCGCACTGCGCAACAGCCTGCCGCCGATCATCACGATGGTCGGTTTCCTGTTCGGCTTCCTGCTCGGCGCCGCCGTGCTGGTCGAGACCATCTTCGCGTGGGGCGGTCTCGGGCAGTACGCCGTCTCCGCGGTCATGAACAGCGACTACCCGGCGCTCCAGGGCTTCGTGCTCGTCGCCGCCGCATTCATCCTGATCGTCTACACCGTGGTGGACGTTCTCTACGGCATCGCCGACCCGAGGATCGAAGTATGAAGATCATGGCTGCCGCCCATCGGCGTGGCGCGAAGCTGACCCTGGCCATCGGACTCTCGCTGCTGGCCATGCAGTTCCTCGCTATCGTGTTCGCCCCCTGGATCGCGCCGTATTCCCCGGTCGACGCGGACCCGATCAATGCCCTGAAGTCGCCGTCCTTCGCGCACCTGTTCGGCACCGACGTGTCCGGCATGGACATCTTCTCCCGCGTGATCTTCGCGACGCGCATCAACCTGCTCATCAGCGTGACCGCGGTGGCCATCGCCTTCGTCATTGGGGTGCCGATCGGGCTGGCCATCGGCTACTACAAGGGCTGGGCGAGTTCCTTCGCGATGCGCATCTTCGACTTCGTCCAGTCCTTTCCCGTCTTCGTGCTGGGCATGGTGCTGGTCTCGGTCATGGGCCAGGAGATATGGAACGTCGCCATCGTGCTGGCCGTGCTCTTCACGCCGGTGTTCGCGCGCCTGATCCGTGCCGAGGTTCTGTCGCTGCGCGACCGGCCCTTCATCGCCGCGGCGCGCTGCAGCGGCGCGACCGACGGCGCCATCATGTTCCAGCACATCCTGCCGAACGCACTGACCCCGGCCATCGTGCAGATCTCCATCAGCATCGGGATGGCGATCCTGCTGACGGCCGGCCTGTCCTTCGTCGGCGCGGGCGTGCGGATGCCCACGCCCGAATGGGGGCTCATGGTGAGCAACGGCGCGCAGCAGATGATCCTCGGCGTGTGGTGGGTCGCGCTCTTCCCGGGCCTGGCCATCGTCTTTTCCGTACTGACATTCGCGCTGCTGGGCGATGCAGCCAAGCAGATGTTCGATCCCCAGACGAGGAGCGCTCCATGAACCAGGTCGCAGACGCGTTGCTCGAGGTTCGCAACCTCAGCGTCGGTTTCTCCGATGCACAGGCCTCCCCCGCCCTGCGCGGCGTGAGCTTCAGCTTGCGGCCCGGAGAAATCCTCGGCATCGTCGGAGAAACCGGAGCGGGAAAGTCGTTGCTGGCACGCGCCATCATCGACATGCTGCCGGGCGACGGCCGCATCCTCGACGGCGAGGTCCTGGTTCGCGGCCAGGCCGTCTCGACGATGACGCAGGCACAGAAGCGCGGACTCCGCGGTGGCGAGGTCGCCCTGATCGGCACGAACGCGAAGTCGCTGCTCGACCCCGTCGTCAAGGTGGGAGAGCAGATCGCCCGCGTGCTTCGCGCCCACCGCGGCATCGACAAGGCGCAGGCCTGGCGCGAGGCCATCGCCCTGTTCGAGCAGGTCGGCATCGTCAATCCGGAGCGCCGCGCCCATGCCTACCCGCACGAGCTGTCCGGCGGCATGGCGCAGCGGGTCGTCATCGCGATGGCACTGATCGCGCAACCGAAGGTCCTGCTCGCGGACGATGCCACCCTGGGGCTCGATGCCACGATCCAGCTGCAGGTGCTCGACCTGCTGGTCCAGAAGGGCCGCGAGCTCGGTCTCGCCGTGGTGCTCATCACCCATGACCTGGGCATGGTCGCCGCGTACTGCGACCGCGTGGGCATCATGAAGTCCGGCGAGCTGCTCGAACTCGAGAGCGTGCACTCGTTCCTCACGCAGGGTCCGCGGCATCCCTACAGCCGCGAGCTGCTCGAAGCGGCCAAGGTGCGTCCGCTTCCGATGGTCCCCGACGCTTCCGCGAGCGCGGGCTCGCGCAGCGGGCAGCCCCTGCTCGAGGTCACGGACCTGGTCAAGACCTTCCATGTCGACGGCTCCTCCGACGTGGTGCGCGCCGTCGACCATGTGTCGCTGACCATCGCGCGCGGCGAGACCCTCGCCCTCGTGGGCGAGAGCGGTTCCGGCAAGACGACGATGGGCCAATGCCTGGTCCGGCTGCTCGAATCCGACGCCGGCTCGATCCGCTTCGACGGCCAGGAAACGCTCGCGCTCTCGGACAAGGCGTTCCGCACGGTGCGCCGGCGCATGCAGATGGTGTTCCAGGAGCCCTACGTCGCCTTGAACCCGCGATGGCGCGTGCGCGAGCTGGTGGCGGAGCCGTTGAAGCTCGGCGAGGCGCTGTCGCGGACCGAGCGCGACGCCCGCGTGATGGAGCTGCTCGAGCTGGTCGGCATCGCCAGCGCGAAGGCGAACGCCTACCCGCACGAACTGACGGCTGGCGAGCAGAAGCGCGTCGGCATCGCGCGCGCACTGGCCGTGCGGCCCGATTTCGTCATCTTCGACGAACCGACGACCGCACTCGACATTCGCGTGCGCGCCCAGATCATCGACCTGGTGCGCGACCTGCAAAAGCGCATGGGGCTGTCCGCGCTGTTCATCACGCATGACCTGAACTCCGTGCGCTCGCTGGCCCACTACGTCGCCGTGATGCGCCACGGGAAGATCGTCGAGCAAGGCCCGACCGAACAGATCTTCTCGCATCCGAAGGAGGCCTACACGCGCAAGCTGCTGGAGGCCGAGCTTCCCATCGAGGCGAAGGAACCGGTTGCGACCCTGACCCTGGAGACTGCCGAGGCCCCATGACATTCGATCGAACAAACACCAAGCCGGTGCTGGTCACCGGCGCCGCGGGCCTGGTCGGCCGCACGCTCGCGCGCCGGCTGGCCGAGCAGCGGCGCGCCTTCATCGCGCTGGACCGAAGCGCGTCGGTCACCGAGGACGGCATCGAGATCGTCGGCTGCGATCTGGGCGACGTGCACCGCATGTACGCGCTCACGCGGGAGGGGATCGACTCGGTCGTCCATTGCGGGGCGTTCTCCGGGCCCATGGTGGCCCGTGATACGCCGCACGCGATGGTGCAGGTGAACATCGTCGGCACCGCCAACATGCTCGAGCTGGCGCGCGTTCACGAGGCCCGGCGCTTCGTCTACTGCTCGTCGACCAGCGCCTATGGCGTCGTTCGATCGGCGGCACCGGTCGCGGAGGATGGCCTGCTGCAACCCGCGAGCCTGTACGGCGCGAGCAAGGTCGCGTCCGAATACATCACGACCGCCTATGCGCAGCAGTACGGCCTGTCGGCGGCCAGCGTCCGCCTGTCATGGGTGTACGGACCCGGAAGGACGACGGACTGCGTGGTCCGCACCATGATCGAAGACGCGCTCGCCGCGCGCCCCACGCGCATGGCGTTCGGCTCGGACTTTCCGCGGCAGTTCATCCATGTCGACGACGCCGTGGACGGCCTGCTCGAGGCGCTCGATGCCGAATCGCTGCCCAGGACCACCTACAACGTCACGGGCAACACGCGCGTGACGCTGGGCGAGCTCGCGCAGCTGGTGCGCCATGTCTTTCCGACAGCCGACATCGTGTTGCAGCCCGGGCCGGACCCGGTGGACGAGTTCCAGGAACAGTTCAGCATCGAGGCCGCACGGCGTGACCTCGGCTACGAGCCCCGGGTCTCGCTCGAACAGGGCATCCGCTCGTACGCAGAATGGATCGAGGCACGCCGGAGTGGGCGGCCATGATCGAGATCGAGCCGCGCCCTCTCTCGCAAGCCGAGTTCGCGCCCTTCGGACGCGTCATCGAGGCGCCCGCCCTGCCGCGGCGTGACTACTTCGACGCGGAACTGGCCTCGCGTCGATCGCACGCGAGCGCTTCGCTGTCCCTGGTCACGAACGATCCGGTGCGCGAAAGCAGGCTCGCGTTCGGCAGCCTCGAATGCCATCCGCACTCGTCCCAGTCGTTCATTCCCATGAACGCCGGCCGCTGGCTGGTGGTCGTGGCGCCCGACGCGCTCGGCCGCCCCGACATGCGGCAGGCGCTCGCCTTCATCGCCGGCCCGTCGCAGGGCATCACCTTCCGTCCGGGCGTCTGGCACCTCGGCCTGCATGTGCTCGACAGGCGTTCGACGCATGCCATCTTCATGTGGCGCGACGGGACCGAAGGCGACGAGACCTTCGTCGACGTCGAGCCGACAACCATCGATTTGTCCAAGATCCTGAAAGAAGCCTGATCGTGAACCACCTTCAAAGAGACTTCGTCGGCTATGGCCGCAATCCTCCCGATCCGAAGTGGCCAGGCGGCGCCCGACTCGCCCTCAACTTCGTCCTCAATTACGAGGAAGGGTCCGAGCCCTCCGTTCACGACGGAGAGGGCCTCACCGAGACCTGGTTCACCGAAAGCCACGGCCTGGCCAACCTCGAGGGGCGAGACCTCGCCGCCGAGGGGCTCTTCGAGTATGGGAGCCGGGTGGGTTTCTGGCGGGTCATGCGGCTGCTGCAGGAGCGTTCGCTGCCCGCCACGATCTTCGGTTGCGCGCTGGCGCTCGAACGCAACCCCGAGGCCTGCGATGCCATCAAGGCGTCGGGCTTCGACGTGTGCTCGCATGGATGGCGCTGGATCCAGCACTATCGGTTGTCGCAGGACGAAGAGCGCGAGCACATCCGTCGCGCCGTCGAGTCCCTGACCCATTCGATCGGCGAGCGCCCGCAGGGCTGGTACTGCCGCTACGCACCGAGCGTCCATACGCGCCAGCTTCTGGTCGAGGAAGGCGGCTTTCTCTACGACTCGGACTACTACGGCGACGAGCTGCCGTTCTGGACACGGGTCGACGGCCAACCGCACCTGGTGGTGCCCTACTCGCTGACCAACAACGACGGCCAGTTCGCCGCCGGCGTCAGCACCGGCAACGACTGGTACGGGTTCCTCAAGGATGCCTTCGACATGCTCTACAAGGAGGGCCGGACCCAGCCCAAGATGATGTCCGTCGGCCTGCACATGAGACTCGTCGGCCATCCCGCGCGCGCCGCGGCCCTGGAGCGTTTTCTCGACTACATCCGCCAGTTCCCCGACGTCTGGGTGACGCGGCGCATCGACATCGCCCGGCACTGGCGGCACGTGCATCCGGCGCCCGCAACCCAGGGAGCCGAATCGTGAAGAGCCCGTTCGATCTTTCCGGCCGCAAGGCCGTCGTCACCGGCGGCAGCCGCGGCATCGGCGGCGCCATCGCCGAGCTGTTCCTCGAACATGGTGCCGAGGTCGCCATCTGCCATCTGGGCGACGAGGCCAATGCCAGCGCGCTGCGCGAGCGGATGGCCGCCAGGGGGCACGCGCTCCATTGCACCGAATGCGATGTCTCCAGCCCCGCTGCGGTCGACCGGTTCGCCGAATGGGCCACGCAGCGGCTCGGCCAGGTCGACATCGTCGTCAATTCCGCGGGCGTCGGCGGCGGCGACCGGCCCTTCGAGTCGACCGACGAGCGCGACTGGGATTTGACCGTCGGCGTGAACCTGCGCGGCACGATGCTGGTGACGCGGGCCTTCTTCGCGGGCATGACCTCGCGCCAATGGGGACGCGTGATCAATGTCGCCTCGCAGCTCGCCTACAAGGGCGCGCCCGGCCTCGCCCACTACTGCGCGGCCAAGGCCGGCGTCGTCGGATTCACGCGTGCGCTGGCCTATGAGGGCGCCCCGCGCGGCGTGCTGGTCAATGCCATCGCGCCGGGTCCCGTGGACACCGACCTGTTGCGCAATCACAGCGAGCAATGGCTGGCGTTCAAGAAGAGCCAGCTGCCGGTCGGCCGGTTCGGCGAGGTGGGCGAGATCGCACCGACCGCGCTGCTGCTGGCGTCGGAAGCGGGTGCGTTCTACGTGGGGCAGTCCTTGTCGCCGAACGGGGGCGACGTCATGCTCTGAGGCTGCGTCAACAGCCCTAGATCAGCCCGCGCGTCGCCGCCTTCAGCGTCGCGGCCGCGCGCGTCGTGCATCCGAGCTTCTGGAACACGCGCTCCACGTGCGTGCGCACCGTGCTGGGACTGATGCCCAGCGCGCGCGCCACCTCCTTCGTGTTGTCGCCCTGGCTGATGCAGCGCAGCACCTCGAGCTCGCGCTGGGACAGCGATGCATCGTCCTGCGTCGGCGCCGCGGGCTTCGGCGGCACCGCGCCCGGCAGCGTGCTGGCGCACAGCGCCTCGACCACGGCCGCGTCGAAGCGGCCGGCCGCGGCGTCTTCGTTCATGCGCTCGGCCGCCTGTTCCCGCGTCAGCGCCTCGCGCCACGGACGGCGCGTGCAATGCGACCACCACTGTTCGGCCGCGGCGACGACCTGCCCTTCCAGCGGCATGGCCGCACCCGAGCGGCCGCGGAAATGGCCCGAGCCATCGCGCCGCTCGAAGGCGAAGGACGCGATCTCCGCTTCGGCCGCGAGGCCATCGATCTGCCCGGCGGCGCGCGAGGTCCAGTAAGGCACCAGCCGCACGCGCTCCAGCGCCGAGGCCTGCAGCGGCCCGGGCGCGTTCCAGATCGCATTGGGCACCGAGGCGCGTCCGATGCCATGGATCAGCCCCGCCTTGTAGGCGCGGCCACAGCCGGCTTCGTCCAGTCCCATGCGCGCGCCGCAGTCGCGCGCCAGGCTGGCCACGCGGCGTGAGTAGCCGGTCATCCACGGCAGCTTGAGGTCGATCACGTCGCCGACCAGTTCCAGCCCCATGGGCCGGCGCATCGAGTCCGGCTGTTCCGCCGCCTCGGCCCATGGCGCGGCAGGTGCATCGAGCGCCTGCATCCAGGCCGCGAGATCGGCCGCGCTGGCGTCGAGCAGCGCGGCCGGGTAGAGGCTGTCCGCGCGGCCGCGCACCAGCGCGAGCGCCTGCTCGATGCCGTACAGGCGGCCGAAGATCTCGAGGTCGCTGGCCAGCGCCACCACATAGGTCGAGAACGGCACCGCCTCGCCGCGCAGCAGGCCGGGCACGCCGCTGCCGTCGTAGGCCTCGAACACCGCGCGCAGCGTGGCTTCGGTGTCGTGGCTCAGCCCCAGCGTGTGGGCGATGTCGCCCGCGATCTCGCAGTGGATCTCGGCCATGGCGAGCACCGCACCGGGCACCGGCGCGCTGTCGTGGGGCTGGCGCATGCGCGGTGCCGACGAGGCGAGCAGGGCCCGGCGGCCCTCGACGTCGTCGTCGAGGAAGTCGGCGAACTCCTGCGCATTGGCCGTGCAGCCCGACCAGCGCAGCAGCGCGGCATGGCGTGCCGCCTCGATCTGCGGCGCGGTGCAGCCGGCCCGCGCCGCGATCTTGCCCGCGAGCCAGGCGGTGCGCAGCGAATGGTCGATCGGCTGGCCCATGCTCAGGTCGCCGATGAAGGCCAGCGCGCGGACGGCGTCGAAAACGGGGATGGTCGTGTCGTCGGACATGGCGCATTTTGCGCGTGTCGGTCATTCGACCGATACCGGCCGCCGGGGCGGCCCGGAAGAATCGTGGCATCCACCGCTCGACGGGCGGTCCCTCCTCTCTCGCGGCCTCCACCGCCTCTTCCTCATGTCCGACATCCTGCAAAACCCATCCCCGCGCGCCGCCTGGCTGCGCAAGCTCTATTTCACCCGCGCCGCCTTCTCCTTCGCCTGGGTCGCGCTGGCCTTCACCGTCGCCAGGCAGTCGCCCGCGCTGGCCACCGTGCTGCTGATCGTCTACCCCGCCTGGGACGCCTTCGCCAACCTGTGGGACGCCCGGATGAGCGGTGGCGCGCAGGCCAATCCCACGCAGATGCTCAACCTCTGGATGAGCACCCTGGTCGCGCTCGCGGTTGCGGCCTCGCTCGTGGCCGGCTGGCAGGTCGTGCTGCTGATCTTCGGCGTCTGGGCCATCGTGTCGGGCCTGCTGCAACTGGCCACGGCCCTCCGCCGCCGCAAGGCCGAACGCGGCCAGTGGGTGATGATGCTCAGCGGCGCGCAGTCCGCGCTGGCGGGCGGGCTCTTCATCTCGCGGCAAGGCACCGATGCGCCGATTCCGCAGACGCTGGCGGGCTATGCGGCGGTAGGGGCGGTGTACTTTCTGATCTCGGGGGTGGTGATTCTGGTGCGGGAGCGCAGGCGCTGAAGGGGCGGTGCGCTGTTACACAGCGCGTATGTGGCGACGGGTCCGACGGATTCCCGACGCCATACAGCCTCGGCCACCCTGCGGCGGCGAGCTTGCTTGCTCAAGGCGGCAACACCAGCGGCCCGCAATCCGAATCCGCAATGAAGGTCGCGATCAGCGATGCCGGCTTCACCGGATCGGGGTTCTCCGCGAACAGGTGCAGCGCGCGCGGCGGCTCGAACCAGGTCTGGCCGGCCTGGTAGTCGACCGCGGGGCCGCCCGCCATCTGCGAGCGCACGGTGCCGCTGACCACCACGGCCTGCACCGAGCCCGGATGCCGGTGCGCGGGGGTGTAGGCCAGCGGCGGAAACTCGACCATGGCGGTGGTGATGGACTTGCCCGGCACGTTCGGCAGCGGCTCGCACGACAGCGGCCGCACGGTCGTCTGCGGACGCGCGGCGCTGCCCTCGGGCGCGGGGGCCGAGGCGAACATCGGGCGCGTCACGCTGGTGCAAAGGTCGTCGAGCCACGCGACGGTGACCTGCTTGCCCGCATGCGGCACCAGGGCCCATGCGGCCGCGCCAAGGGCGAGCCCCGCGAGCGACAGCGCTACCGCATGCCGCGGCGCGCGCGACGATAGGCGGGCCGCGATGCTCACGACCGTGCCTCCGCGCCCAGCCGCATCGACGGGGTCCAGCCGAGCAGCCGCCGCGCCTTGCCGCTGTCGACCTCGGGGTTGTCCTCGGCGATGTTGAAGACGCCACCGGCCGAATGGCGCCAGGCCAGCAGCGCGGCCCAGGCGGCCGCTTCGACATGCACGGGGCTCGCGCCCTTGGGCTCGTCGGCGCCGGTGCCCGGGCCGTAGAGCTGGCCGTAGCGCAGCACGGTGCCGGTGATGCCCGGTGCGTGAAGCACGGCCTGCTCGAGCGCCACCACGCCGCCCACGCTGACGCGGCGCGCGCCTTCGGCCTCGGTGTCGAGCGGCTGCGCTTCCGTATACGGCTTGGGGCCCGGCGCATAGGCCCAGGCGATGCTCTGGGCCACCATGCGCACCGCGCCCGCGGCGCGCGCGGCCTCGACGAGGTTGCGCGTGCCCTCGGTGCGCACACGGGCGTTGCGTGCCGTGGCCTCGGCCATGCGCGCAGGATCGAGGCCGCGCGGCAGGTCGGTGAGCTGGTGGATCACGCCGTGCGGCGCGATGCGCACCAGCGCGGCCTTCAGCGCCGCTGCATCGAACACGTCGACCAGCACCGGCTTCACGCCCTGGGCCTCGAGCGCCGCGGCGCGCTCGGGCTGGCGGGTGCTGCCGTGCACTTCGTAGCCGGCCTCGCGCAGCAACGGGATCAGGGCCGAGCCGATGGCGCCTGTGGCGCCGGCCAGGAAGATTCTTTCGCTCATGGCGTTCTTTCTCTCGGATGCGGATGCTTTGGAGCCTCCAGCTTATGCAGCCGATGGTCCGGCGCACAGTGCCAAGAATCGGTGGATCGGATGGACCATCGCGGCCCATCGCGATGGCGCACTCAGCCTTGCCGCACCAGCGCCAGCAAGCGCGCGCAGGTCTCGGCCGCGATCTCCACGCGCAGGTCCGCCACGCCGAGCAGCAGCCCGGTGTTCTCGGGCCCGGGCCACGCGTACCACGGCGACAGCGGCACCGGCGTCAGGCCGTGCGCCGCGAGCGACTGCGCCAGCGCCAGGTCCGACACGCCCGGTGCGAGGCGCAGCAGCACGGTCAGGCCCGCGGCGATGTAGGTGGCCGATGCCGCATCGAGGCAGGCGACCAGTGCCGCGCGCCGCTGCGCATAGACCTGCCGGGTGCGGCGCAGGTGGCGCAGGAAATGGCCGTCGCGCAGGAAGGCAGCCACCGCCAGCTGCACCAGCGGCGCCGGGGCCGGCGGCACCACCGCCGCATGGCGCGCGAAGCGCTCGACCTGGTCCGCCGGCACGACCAGGAAACCGAGCCGCAGCATCGGGCTGATGGTCTTGCTGAAGGTGCCCACGTGCAGCACGCGCGCGCCGTCGCCCGCGGCCACGAGCGAGGGCGCGGCGCGGGCGCCGAGCTGCAGCTCGCCCAGATAGTCGTCCTCCACCACCCAGGCCCGCGCGCGCTCGGCCCAGGCCAGCATCGCCTGCCGCCGCCACGCCGACAGCGCCACGCCGAGCGGCGCCTGCTGCCCCGCGGTGACGACGGCCAGCGCCGCATCGGGCGCGCGTGCCACGCCCTCGTCGACCACCAGGCCTCCGGCATCGACCGGCACCGGCACCGGCTCGACGCCGAGCGCCTGCAGACAGCGGCGCGTGGTGGGGTAGCCGGGATCCTCGGTCCAGGCCGAAGTGCCGCGCAGCCCGAGCGCCTGCACCGCGAGCGAGAGCGACCCCGCGTAGCCGGTGGTGACGAAGACCTGCGCGGCCGTGCACGGCAGCCCGCGCGCGAGCGAGAGGTAGGCCGCGATCTCGCTGCGCAGCGCGAGCTCGCCGCGCGGGTCGGGATTGATCTGGCGCGCATGCGAGGTGGCGCGCACCGCGCCCGTCATGATCCGCGCCCAGACCTTGGCGGGGAACAGGTCCTGCGCCGGGTTCGCCATCTGGAAGATGCCCGAGCGGCCAGGGAAGCTCGGGATGGTGCCGCCGGGCGCCGATGGAATCGCCACGGCCTCGCGCGGGCGCGACGTCGGCGGCAGATGCTCGGCGACGAAGGTGCCGGCCGCGCCCAGCGAGACGATCAGCTGCGCATCGAGCAACCGCTCGTAGGCCGCGCTCACCGTGCCGCGCGCCACGCCGAGCTGCGAGGCCAGGTCGCGCCACGACGGCAGGCGCGCGCGCGGCGCGAGCCGGCCCTCGCGGATGGCCGCGCGCAGGCCCGCGGCGATCTGTTCGCTGACCGGCTCGCGTGCCGCGCGGTCGATTCGTAGCTGGAGCTTCGACATGGGCGGATGTTAAGCAAGGAGGCCTTGCGGCCGCTGCGTGCATCGGCGCGCCGCGACAATGGCCGCCACCCCATGACGCCTCCCAGCCTGCTCACCGCCCTGCTGCCCCTGATGGCCGATCTGGCCCAGGACCTGCCCGAGGCCGAACGCCATCGCCGCCTGCTCCAGGCCCTGCGCGCCCTGCTGCCCTGCGACGCCACCGCGATGCTGCGGCTCGACGGCGACTGGCTGGTGCCGCTGGCCGTCGACGGCCTCGGCCGCGACACGCTGGGCCGTCGCTTTCGCGCGAGCGAGCATCCGCGCTTCGCCCAGCTGCTCGAGGCGCCCGGCCCCGTGCGCTTCGCGGCCGACTGCGGCCTGCCCGATCCCTTCGACGGACTGGTCGAGGGCGTGCAGGGCCATCTGCCGGTGCACGACTGCATGGGCTGCGCGCTGCGCGTCGACGGCAGGCCCTGGGGCCTGCTCACGCTCGACGCGCTCGAGGTCGGCCGCTTCTCGCGCGTCGAGCTCGATGTGCTCCAGGCCTTCGCCAGCCTCGCGGCCGCCACCGTGGTGGTGGCCGCGCGCATGGACGGCCTGGCCGCACGCGTGGAAGACGAGCGGCTGCGCGCCGACAGCTACGCGCGCGCGGGCGGCCAGGCACCGCGCCAGCTGATCGGCCACGGCGCCGCGCACAAGCGGCTGCTCAGGGAGATCGCGCTCGCGGGCCCGAGCGAACTCTGCGTGCTGATCCAGGGCGAGACCGGCGTGGGCAAGGAGCTGGTGGCGCAGGCGCTGCATGCGGCCTCGCCGCGCGCGAAGCGGCCGCTGGTCAGCATCAACTGCGCGGCGCTGCCCGACAACCTGGTCGAGAGCGAACTCTTCGGCCATGTGCGCGGCGCCTTCACGGGCGCGGTGACCGATCGCCGCGGCAAGTTCGAGCTCGCCGACGGCGGCACGCTGTTCCTCGACGAGGTGGCGGAACTGCCGCTGCCCGTGCAGGCCAAGCTGCTGCGCGCGCTGCAGGACGGCCAGATCCAGCGCCTGGGCTCCGACCGCGAGCACCGCGTGGACGTGCGCGTGATCGCCGCGAGCAACCGCAACCTGGCCGAGGAGGTGCGCGCGGGCCGCTTGCGCGCGGACTTTTACCACCGGCTCAGCGTCTATCCGCTGCAGGTGCCGCCGCTGCGCGAACGCGGGCGCGACGTGCTGCCGATCGGTGGCTTCTTCCTCGAGGAGGCGCGCGTGCGCATGGGCCTGGGCGGCGTACGGCTCGACGCGGGCGCGCAGGCCGCGCTGCTGGCCTACGACTGGCCCGGCAACGTGCGCGAGCTCGAGCACCTGCTGGGCCGCAGCGTGCTCAAGGCGCTGGGCCGGCATGCGCAGCGTCCGCGCATCCTCACGCTGAGCGCCGAAGACCTCGGGCTCGCCAGCCCGGCCGCGGCTCCGCCGAAGATCGAGCCCGCGGCGGCGCGCCCTAGCGGCGATGCGATCGGTTCGCAAGGCCTGCGCGAGGCCGTGACGCAGTTCGAGCGAACGATGGTGGAGCAGGCGCTCGAGCGCCACGGCTTCAGTTGGGCCGCCGCGGCGCGCGCCTTGCAGGTCGATCCGGCCAACCTCGCGCGCACCGCGAAGCGGCTGGGTGTTGCGCGCCGCTGACCGCGGCGCGATTCACTCGAGCGCCGAGGCCGGCCCGAAGAACTCGAAGCGCGACTGCGCATCGGGCACGCCCCATGCGCGCAACTCGCGCCGCACCTGCTGCATGAAGGGCTTGGGCCCGAGGAAGTAGGCATCGACGTCGCGCGTGTGCGCGGGCAGCCAGGCCGCGAGCTTCTCGCGATCGAGCCGGCCGACCGCGTGCGGGCGCGCGGCATCGCCCGCATCGCTCTCGTCGTAGCAATAGAAGCGGCTCAACCCCGGATGCCGCGCCGCCATGCCATCGATGTGCTCGCGGAACGCATGCACCGCGCCATTGCGCGCGCAGTGGATGAACACCACCTCGCGCTGCGTGGCCAGTGCCTGCTCGAGCATCGCGAGCGTGGGCGTAATGCCCACGCCGCCGCTGATCAGCACCAGCGGCCGCGCGCTGTCGGCCAGCGTGAACTCGCCCGAGGGCGGCAGCAGCTGCAGCGTGTCGCCCTCGTGCACGTCGTCGTGCAGATGGTTCGAGGCCACGCCGCCGGGCTCGCGCTTCACGCTGATGCGGTAGCTGCGGCCGTTCGGCGCGGCCGACAGCGAATAGTTGCGGCGGATGTCCTTGCCGTCGACCCGCAGGCACAGGCCGATGTACTGGCCCGGCGCGAAGTCCATCAACGGCCCGCCATCGGCCGGTGCGAGATGGAACGAGACGATCTCCGCGCTCTCGGCCTGCTTGCGCGCCACCGTGAACGCGCGCATGCCGCGCCAGCCGCCCGGCGCCGCGGCCTGTGCGTCGTAGCGCTGCTTCTCGGCGCCGATGAGGATGTCGGCGAGCTGCCCGTACGCAGCGGCCCAGGCATCGATCACCGCGTCGGTCGCGACCTCGGCGCCGAGCACGTCGCGGATGGCGCGCAGCAGGCAGCCGCCGATGATCGGGTAGTGCTCGGGCATCACCTGCAGCGCCACGTGCTTGTTGACGATCTGCGTCGCGAGCGGGCCCATGGCCTCGAGCCGGTCGATGTTCTTCGCGTACATCAGAACGCCATTGGCCAGCGCGCGCGGCTGGTCGCCCCTGGCCTGGTGGGTCTCGTTGAAGAAGGGCCGCACCTCGGGATGCTCGGCCAGCAGCATCCGGTAGAAGTGGGTGGTGAGCGCCTCGCCGCCCTGCTCGAGCAGGGGCACGGTGGACGAAACGATGGCGCGCTGGGTGGCGGTGAGCATGGGACCTCGGGGTGGTGTTGAAGGACGGGGCTTTCAACGCAACCGGTGTGCCATGCGCAAGGGCCTTTCAAATCAACGGCTTAGCTGCCTTCATGTCGAATCGACTGCCCGATGGTTCGAGTCGATTCGACTGCTCCCGTCGAATCGACCGGGCTCTTCCGCTCGATGTGCGTGCCGCGGCGCCTATCCCTTCTTCCGCGGCCGCCCGCGCGCGCCGCCCTTCGCCTTGGGCGCCGGAACCGCCGCGGCCTCTGCGTCCGGGCCAGCGTCCACCGACGCCGACGCATAGCGCGCCAGCACGTCGCGGATGTCCACGCCCGCGCGAATCGGCGGCAGCGCGCGGTCGGCCACCGCTTCGAGGTGCCGCTGCATCACGTCGGCGGCCGTTGCGAAATCGCCCTTGGCCAGGGCGTCGACGATGTCCGCATGCTCGGTCACGGCGCATTCGCTGGAGTGCGGGCGGCCATAGGTCGCGAGGATCAGCGAGCAGCGCGAGACCACCTCGCGCACATAGCGTTCGAGCAGCTGGTTGCCCGTCATCGCGGCGAGCTGCAGATGGAACTCGCCGGCCAGGCGCATCGAGCGCACGGCATCGCGCCCCGAGGCCTGCTGCTCCTTGACGACGTGCGAGCGCAGCGTGGACTCGTGCGCGGCCGAGAGCTTGCCCGACAGCGTCTGCACCACCGTGCGCTCGAGCCCGTTGCGCACCTGGAAGATCTCGCGGCCCTCCTCGAGGCTGGGGTTGGCCACGAAGGCGCCGCGGTTGGGCTTGAGCTCGACCAGGCCTTCGACCGCGAGCCGGCCCAGCGCCTCGCGCGCGATGGTGCGGCTGGCGCCGAAGCTCTCGCCGATCGCATCCTCGGGCAGCCGCGCGCCGGGCTGGAGGCTCTGCTCGATGATGGCCAGCCGCAGGGCCTCGTGCACGGTCTCGGTCCGCGTGCGGCCGAGCTTGTCGTCGGGAACAGTGGCGGGGCTCGGCGGGCGTCTGGAGGGTGGCACGGGGCTGGGTGTCGCGTGGCGAAAGGATCGGGAAGCGCGATTATTGCGCCCGCGGCCGTGCCGGTGCCCCGCTCAACGGGAGGGTGGCGGCACCTTGCGCGGCGCAGCCCAGGCCTCGAGGATCTCGATCGCATCCCACGGCAGGTGCTGCTCGGCGGGCGTCAGGCCCTCGGCGAGCGTGGCACCGGCCACGCGGCGCAGCTCGTCCACGTCGATGGGATGGCGTGCCGTCACGGGCAGGCCCTCGAAGGCCGCGCCCGATTGCGCGAGCGTCGCGGCATGGAACAGCCGACGGATGCCCGCCACGCGCATCGCGGCCACGCACATCGCGCATGGCTCGCACGACGAATACAGCTCGCAGTCCGACAGGTCGACGCGGCGCAGCCGCCGGCAGGCATCGCGGATGGCCTCGACCTCGCCATGCGAGGTCGGGTCGAAGTGCGCGACCGAATGGTTGAAGCCCTCGCCGACCACCTGGCCGCCCTTCACGATCACCGCGCCGAAGGGTTCGGTGCCGGGTTTGGCGAGTGCCTGCGCGGACAAGGCCAGCGCCTGCCGCATGAATCTCTCTTCGTACATGTGTGCTCCAGTTTCGAAGGGGCGTCAGGCGTTGCGCGGCAGCAGCCACGCATGTTTGGGGTCCCAATGCAGGCCCACGCGCCGGCCCGGCGCGAGCTCGAGCGACTCGATCTCGTGCTGCTGCTTCTGGGCCCGGAACTCGTGCCCGCCCGGCAGTTCGATGAAGACCGTCTGCGTGGAGCCGACGAACTCCAGGCCCAGCACGGCGCCCTCGAGGCGCGAAGCCCCCGCGGGCGCCTCGGTCTCCGAGGGCCTGAGCGACACACGGTCGGCCGCCACCACGAAGCTCACGTCGGCGCCGCGGTCGAGCGCGCGCCGCGCCGGCACCGCGAAGCTGCCGAGCGCGCCGTCGACGCGCGCCCAACCTTCGGCGTCGAGCGCACCCACCGTGCCGGTCAGCAGGTTGTTGGTGCCGATGAAGTCGGCCACGAAGGGGTTCACCGGCGCGCGGTAGACGTCCTGCGGCGCGCCCACCTGCTGGATGCGGCCCTCGTTCATGATCACGATTCGGTCGGCCAGCGCGAAAGCCTCCGACTGCGCATGCGTCACGTAGACGAAGGTGATGCGCAGCTCGCGGTGCAGCCGCGCGAGCTCGGTCTGCATGCGCACGCGCAGGTGCGCGTCGAGGGCGCTCAGCGGCTCGTCGAGCAGCAGGATCGAGGGCTCGGTGACCAGCGCCCGCGCGATGGCCACGCGCTGGCGCTGGCCGCCCGAGAGCTGCGCGATCTGCCGGTCGCCCATGCCCGCGAGCCCCATGCGGCCGAGCCAGTCGAGCGCGCGCTTGCGCCGCGCTTCGGCGCCCAGCCCCTTCATGCGCAGCGGAAACTCCACGTTCTGGGCCACCGTGAGAAAGGGGAACAGCGCCAGGCTCTGCCACACCATCGGCGTGTCGCGCTGGTAGGCCGGCACGTCGCGCATGCTGCGCCCGCCGATCAGGATGTCGCCGGAGCTGGGCTGGTCCAGCCCGGCCAGCAGCCGCAGGGTGGTGGACTTGCCGCAGCCCGAGGGCCCCATGATGGCGACGAACTCGCCGGCCGCGATGTCCAGGTCGATGCCGCGCACGGCGTGGTGGCCCGCGAAGCGCTTGTCGAGCGCGCGCAGCGAAACATAGGCGTCGTTGTTCATCCAGTCCTCACTCGGTTGCGGTGCGCGCGGCCGGTCGTCCGGCCCGCACGCCCATGAAGCGCTGCGCGAGCAGCACCAGCGCCACGCTGACCGCCAGCACCACGGTGCCGATGGCGTTGATCTTCGGACTCACCTGGCCCTGCAGCAGGTTGAGGATGCGCACCGGCAAGGTCTCGTGCACGCCGCCGACGAACCAGGCGATCATGAATTCGTCGAACGAGACCGCCGCCGCGAGGAAGAAGGAGGCGATCAGCGACGAACGGCAGAACGGGATCACGACGCGCACCAGGCCCGTGGCGGGTGACGCGCCCATGTTCCAGGCCGCCTGCTCCATGTCGGGCCCCAGTTCGCCGAGGCGCAGGCGGATGATCGCCATCGAGAACGAGGTCGCGATCGCCACGTGGCAGGCGACGATGGCCTCGACCCGGCCGAACAGGCCGATGCGCGACAGGAAGGCCAGCATCGCCATGCCGAGGATGGTGGCCGGCACGGCCGGCGGAATGGCCACCAGCATCGCGAAGGCCGACTTGCCGCGGTAGCGATAGCGGTGGTCGAGGTAGGCGGCCGCGAAGCCGAGCACGGTCGAGAGCACCGCGGTGCCGAGCGCGACCACCAGCGTGTTGACGAAGGCGTCGCGCACCATCTCGTCGTCGAGGATCGCGCGCTGCCACTGCAGGCTGAAGCCGCCCCACGGGATCGTGGGATAGCGGTTCGCGTCGAACGAGAACACGACGATGACCAGCATCGGCGCCGCGATGAAGGCGAACAGCAGGGCCAGCCAGGCGTACTGTGCGGCGCGCGAAATCTTCCTGGCGCGCGCGTGGTCGATGCCTGTCATGCCGCTCATGCCGCGCTCCTCGCACCCAGGCGCCGGGCCAGGCCCAGCACGAGGCCGAGCAGCGCCAGCATGCAGACGCCGATCACCGAGGCCCGCGGCCATTGTGACCCCGACTTGACGGTGTCGACGATCAGGATCGACAAGGTCGGTGGATTGCTGCCCGTCATGAACACCGGGCTCACGTAGTCGCCGAAAGCCAGCAGGAAGGTGGTCGAGCCCGCGAGCACCAGCGCCGGGCGGATGGCCGGCAGCAGCACGTGGCCCACCACGCGCAGCCGCCTGCAGCCGAGGTTCTCGGCGGCCTCGACCAGCGACGAGTCCACGCCGCCGAGCGCGAACACCAGGATCAGCACCGCGACCGGCAGGCTCAGCGTCAGCAGGCCGATCTGCAGCGACAGCGCGCCACCCAGCAGGGGCAGCGCCGACACGCCGAGCGCGCCCAGCAGCGTGTTCGCGAGCCCCTCGGGGCTCAGCACGATCTGCCATGCATAGATGCGCAGGATGTAGCTCGAGAACACCGGCACCAGCAGCGCCGCGATCGCGGCATCGCGCCAGCGCGCGGGCAGCCGGAACGCGATCGTGTAGGCAGCCGGGAACGCGATCGCCAGCGCGAGCACCGTGGCCGTGGCCGAGACCGCGAGACTGTGCAACGCCGCCTGGTGGAAGTTCGAAGCGCCGAGGATGCGCGTCCAGTTGTCGAGCGACAGCGCCGGCTGCAGCTTGAAGGAGCGCACCTGCCAGAAGGTGACGACCACGAGGAACAGCAGCGGCGCCGCGAAGAAGACGAGCTGCCACAGCAGCACGGGCAGGCCGAGCAGCACCGGTACCGTCCTGGGCGAGGGACCGCGGCGCGCGCTCCCGCGGCCTCTGGCGGGCACGGGAGCCATCGCCATCGATGGCGTGGAGGAGGCGTTCATGGTGCGCGCGCTCAGAGGCTCTTGAACTGGCTCCACGCGTCGTTCCAGTCCTCGATCGACTGCTTCGAGGGCAGCTGGCGGAACTGGATCTTCTTGGCCTTGTACTCATCCATCACGTTCGGCCCCTTGAGCGTCATGCGCAGGATCTCGGCCTCCTTCGGCTTGGTCTCGTTGAGCAGCTTCCAGCCGGCCATCGAGGGAATGCTCTTCTTGTTGTCGGCCTTGGTGGCCATGCGCACCTGGCCCTCGGGCGAGGTCGTGTACTGGATGAACTTGCGCGCGAGGTCGCGCTTGGGCGTGCCCTTGACGATCGACAGCGACTCGGTCCACTGCAGCCCGCCCTCCTCCGGAATGATGGTGTCGACCGGCACGCCGTTCTGGCGCAGCCCGAGCGTGATCCATTCGCCGATGCCGGGCACGAGCTGGGCGCGGCCATTGGTCATCGACGAGAAGATGTCGGCGACGGTGTAGAAGCCCGAGGCCTGCGGCTTGAGGCTGAAGAGCTTCTTCTTCACGGCCTCGAAGCGTGCCTTGTCGATGTCGAAGGGCGGGCGGTTGCCGTTGGCCAGGCTGATCGAGCCCATCGACGGCAGGTACCAGTCGAACAGGCCGACCTTTCCCTTGGCCTTCTCGCTCCACAGCGCCGCATAGGAGGCCACCTCCTTGGGCGTGAACGCCTTGGTGTTGTACGACAGGCCCAGGTAGCCGAAGTCCGTCATGACGCCGTAGAGCTTGCCGTCGAACCAGTGCAGCGGGAATTTCTGGAACTCGGGCCAGTAGTCCTTGAGCGGATAGTCGGCGGGGTCGAGCGCCTCGATGAAGTCGGCCTCGTGCAGCAGGTGCATGTACTCGGCGTCCGCGAGCACGACGTCGAAGCTGCCGGGCGGGGACTGGTTGATGACGGCCATCATCTGATCGCCGCCCACGTATTCCTTGATGCGCACCTTCACGCCGTGGGCCTTCTCGAAGGCCTCGATCAGGTAGGGATCGGCATTGCCGGGCCAGGACAGATAGTTCAGCACCTGGGGCGACGCCGCATCGGCCGGGGTCCAGGCCGCGCCGGCGGCCGCGGCACCGGCGGCGAGGCCGGCTTGCAGGAAGGTGCGACGGCTGAGATCGCGCGAGGGCGGAAGCGGGGCTGCGGACATGACGACTCCTTCAGAAAGGGTGGAACATAGATTGCATACGATCCTTGCCGCATGCATCCTTCGTGCCAACAGCCATCGACCCCAGAAATTCTCGAATCCTCCAATGAAACCGCCCGTTTCACCCTGTTTGAGCCACACTCCATGCCGCACAACAATGAGGCCTCGAGAACCATATATCGCACCATTCGCATGCAAACCTTCAAACAAAGTGCATGCAATCTTTTAAATCATTGATGCTTTCAACCATGGACATCGACTTCCAGGCCCTCGACCCCTACGCCCGCTACAAGCTGATGGCGAGCCTCATCGTGCCGCGGCCGATCGCGCTGATCACCACGCTCGAGCCCGAGGGCACGGTCAATGCCGCGCCCTTCAGCATGTTCAACATGGTGGGCGAAGATCCGCCCCTGGTCTTCGTGAGCATCAACCGCCTGCATGACGGGCGCATCAAGGACACGGCCGCCAACATCCTGCGCACCGGCGAGTTCGTCGTGCACCTGACCGACGAGGCGATGGCCGAGCAGATGCATGCCTGTGGCGATTCACTGCCGCGCGGAACCAGCGAACTCGCCCATGCCGGATTGCATGCAGTCCCGTCGAACAGCGTCGCGCCACCGCGCATCGCCGAGGCGCCCGTGGCCTTCGAATGCGTGCTGCACGAGACGATGGAAACCGAGAGCCGCTACGTGTTCTTCGGCCGCGTGAAGTGGCTCGCGGTGCGCGACGGGCTCGTGGACACGGAGCGCTGGCGCGTGCAGCTGCAGGACTACCAGCCCGTGGGGCGTTTCGGCGCGAGCTTCTACGTGGGCACGCAACAGCGCTTCGCGCTCGGCGCCGCGGCCTCGGCGGGCAACGGCATCGACCAGCTCTAGCCGCGGGCGCTGCTCGCTGGCGGCGCAAATCCATGTCATAAATCCTCCCTAGCATGGCCGCATGAGCCTGCATCGCCCCAGCCGTCGCCAAGTCCTCCGTGGTGCGACGGCCATGGCCTTCGCGTCGTCCTTCGGCGCCAGCTTCGCCCAGGGTTCCCGCGCCGCCGAACAGCCGCCGGTACGGGTCACGCAGCTCATGGACGTGTCGCCGAGCCAGCAGGCGCTGTCGCGCGACTACGCGACCGGCTTTCGGCTCGCGTTCGCGGAGCTCAAGGCCACGACGGGACTCAACGTGCAGCTCAAGGCCTTGGAGGTCGGCGACTCGGATGCCGAGGTGCAGGCCGCGCTGAAGGCCATCGGCGAGGACAGCGCGCAGGTGGCGCTGGTGGGCACCGTGGGAGAGCGCCTCGCGCTCGCGAGCCTCGCGCATGCGGAAAGCAGCCGCCTCGAGATCGCGCACGTCGCGCCCTGGCTCGCCGATTCGCGCTTCGATGCGAACCCCCATCTGTTCGCCCTGTTCGCATCGCGCGAGGACCAGATCCGGCACGTGCTCAAGAACCTCGCGACCATGGGCGTGGCCAGGATCGGCATCGTGTACCCGACCGCCGCTCACGCCACGGCGCTGCAGCCGGGCATGGCGCAGATCGCGGAACGCCTCAAGCTCGAGGCGCAGGTGCTGACGGCACCCAAGGGCCGCGACCTCGAATCCTTCGGCGGCCAGCTTCCAGCCAGCACGCCCTACTTCCTGCTGTTCACGGGCGATGCCATCGAGCTGGCGCTTTTCACGCGCGGCCTCGCTCGGCGTGGCGTGCAGCGCACGGTGGTGTGCCTGTCCGACGTCGACACCAATACCTTCCTGCAGCTGAGCCCCGGCAAAGGCGTGCCGATCATCTTCACGCGCGTGGTGCCGGACCCGGGCACCAGCAAGGTCGCGATCGTGCGCAGCTACCGCAACGCGCTGCAGCGCTACTTCGACGAGGAGCCCTCGCCGACCAGCTTCGCGGGCTACCTCGGCGGCCGCTATGCGGGCGCCGTCATCGCCGGCGCGGGAAACGAGCCGGGACGCGCGAAGCTGCTGGCCCAGTTCAAGCGCCGCGCCGCGGTGGACCTCGACGGCTGGCGCTTCGACTACGCGGGCGGTTCGCGCGCCAGCAGCCAGGTCAGCCAGATCCTGCTGAACAGCAGCGGCAACTTCGTCGGCTGACGGTGGCGCCTACCCGGCGCGCTGGATCATCTTCCACCCGTTGCCCGACGGGTCCCTGAAGCCGGCATCCACGGTGCCATAGCGCTCCACCGGCTCCTGCGTGAACTCCACGCCCTGGTCGCGCAGCCGTTCATAGCTCGCGCGGCAGTCGTCGACGCTCAGCACCAGCGGCGGCATCGCACCCTTGGCGACGATCGCCTGCAGCGCCTGCGCCGTGGCCGCGTCGTGAACCGGCGGGCCGGGCTTGAACAGGCCGAGCTGGAACGCCGGCTGCTCGGGATGCTGCACGGTCAACCAGCGATAGTCGCCGTTGCCGACATCGGTGTGGACGCGAAAGCCGAGCTTGCCCGCGTAGAAGGCGAGTGCCTCCTCCTGATCGCGCACATACAGACCGACCGTTTCAATACCTTGGCTCATGGAATCTCCTGTGGTTCGGCCTCGTTTGTACCGGCGGCGGCCTGGCGGCGCTTCTCCGAAACTGCTGTTTCGAGATGGGGCCGCTGCGAGGCGCTGACGATGCAGGCGGGCACGGGCCCGAAGGCACGCGCCTCGCCCTTGCCGCGCGTGCGCAGCTCGCCCGGGCTGCCGCCCGTGATGTCGCGGAAGGTGCGCCCGAAAGTGCCGAGGCTGGACCAGCCGGTGGCGAAGGCGATGTCGGTGATGGAGAGTTCGGTCTCGCGCAGCAGCGCGCTCGCGCGTTCGATGCGGCGCGTCAGCAGGTAGCGGTGCGGCGGGGTGCCGAAGGCCTGCTTGAACGAGCGCGCGAAGTGGGCTTCGGAAACGCCACTGACCTGCGCCAGCCGCTCGACCGGCCATTCCTCGTGCGAGGCGGCGTCCATGCGGTCCTTGGCGCGCAGCAGGCGGCGCAGCAGCGCGGGGTCCTGAACGGGCGGCGCGGCATGCGCACTTGCCATGGGTGTGTCTCCTACGATGAACATGCCGCCATGCGTCGGCATGCGGCATTGTGTCGCAGGAGCGTGCGAAGACTGTTCTGCTCGCCGATGCCTACAGCGCCGGCCGCACGGGCGACGGCGCGCGCGCATCCTTCGCCGGATTCAGGAAGTCGAAATGCGCGGCCACCGGCGAAGACTCGGGCACCACGTAGACCACGCCGCGCCGTTGACCCAGTGCGGGCTTCACGTAGGCGTCGTAGAAGGCCGCGGGCACGTTGATGCAGCCGTAGGAGATGCGGTTGTCGGCGATGGTGGGCGACGCGAGCCGCTCGAGCCGGCGGTCGGCCTTGTTGGTGGTGCGCACGCGGTGCATGGAGATCGCGGCGTCGTAGTCGACCCAGACGATGTCCTCGCCGCCCGTGTTGCGCCCCGGCTCGGAAGCGAAGCGTCCGGCCGGCGTGGTGCGTTCGTGCGGACGGATCTTGGCCATGGGGCGTTCGCCGATGCCCGGCACCGAATCGTCGCCGCGCGCGAGGCCCAGCAGCACCGGCGACGCGCCGAGCAGCGTGCCCTTCGCGTCGAAGACGAAGACGCTCGCGGCCTTCTTGTCGACCACCGCGAAGGCGCCGCCCGCGTTGTCACGCGCGGCGACCGCGGCCTGGGCGATGCGCTGGGCATCGGCCGTCAGCGGGGCCGCGGGCATCCTGGGCGGGGCCGCAAGCGCGGCCGCGCTCGCGAGCAGCAGCGCTGCCGCCGCCGCCCGCGAGTACGAAATGCCTGTCTTCATCACTGAAGCCGCGGCCTCAGTTGCGGTCGGCGCGTGCCGGACGCATCGGCTCGGCGGCGGCCATGTTCGTATTGCTCGAACCCTGGTTCATGCTGCCCGAGCCTTGCGACATGGTGGCGCCACCCGAGGTGCCGGCCGTGTTGTTCTGCGGCGTGGTGCCGGTGGTGCCCATCGGGCCGCCCGCGGGGTTCTGCTGGCCGGCCGCGGTGGCGGGGTTCGGCGGTGCGGTGGTGGGCGGGTTGCCCTGCGCGAAGGCGGCGCCGGCGGCGGTGAGTGCGAGGGCTGCGATCAGGTGGGATGTGCGATTCATGGAAATGCTCCTTGGGAAATCCGGCAAGGCCGGTTGATTGAGATCCGCCGGACCGGATGCCCGACGTGAATCAACTTAGGCCCCACGAAAAATCGCCAGGTCAGTTCGCAGCGCGGTGTCCTGTAGGAGCACGACACCCGCAAACGGCACGGGCCGGGCGTGCGCGACGCCCAGCCCGTGCCGGCCCATGCCATTCCGTGGCGTTGGCTACTGCGGCTTCTTCTTCAGGCTGATCACCTGCGGCTGCGTGACCGCCTTGAGCCCGTCGATGCCGAACTCCAGGCCCCAGCCCGAGCCCTTGACGCCGCCGAAGGGCACCATCGGGTGGATCGCACCGTGCTGGTTGATCCACACGGTGCCGGCTTCGATGCGCGACGCGACGGCGCGCGCCTGCTCGATGTCGGTGCCCCAGACGGAGGCGCCCAGGCCCACGTCGACGCGGTTGGCCTGCGCGATCGCGTCGTCGATGTCGCGGTAGCGGATCACCGGCAACACCGGGCCGAACTGCTCCTCGTCGACCAGGCTCGCGCCGTCCGCGATGTCGGTGACCAGCGTGAGCGGATAGAAGTTGCCGGCGCCCGCGCGCGGCTCGCCGCCGCAGACGATGGTCGCGCCGCCGGCACGCGCCTCGTCGACCAGCCGGCGCACCTTGTCGAACTGCATGCGGTTCTGGATCGGGCCCATCGCGATGCCGGGTTGCGCGCCGTCGCCCATCGGCATCGCCTCGGCGATCGCCTTGAGCTCGGCCACCACCGCGTCGTGCAGCGCATCGGGCACGTACAGCCGCTTGGCGCAGGCGCAGGTCTGGCCCATGTTGAGGAAGGCGCCCCAGAACAGGTCCATGGCGATGGCCTTCGGGTCGGCATCGGGCAGCACGATGGCGGCGTCGTTGCCGCCGAGCTCGATCGTGGTGGGCGTGAGGTTGCGCGCCGCGGCGGCCGCGATCTTCGCGCCGGTGGCGCTCGAGCCGGTGAACATGATCTTGTCGATGTCGGGGTTCTCGACCAGCCAGCCGCCGACCTCGCCGGTGCCGCTCACGGTATTGAGCACGCCGGGCGGCAGCACCTCGGCGATCAGCCGCACCATCTCGAGCGTGCCGATGCTGGTGTATTCCGAGGGCTTGATGACCACCGTGTTGCCCGCGCGCAGCGAGGGCACGATCTGCCAGATGGCGATCAGCAGCGGCCAGTTCCACGGCGCGATCGCCGCGATCACGCCGAAGGGCTTGCGGTGCATCTCGTCGCGCCGCGTGGCGTCCTCGAACACCACGTCCACCGGCATCTCGAGGCTGGCCGGCACCTGCGTCCAGGCTTCGCAGCCGAACAGCTCGAAGCGCGCGCCCGGCACCTCGGTCGGGCCGACGCCGCCCAGCGGCTTGCCCTGCTCGCGCGTGATCCAGCCGGCCAGGTACTCGGCATTGCCGTGCAGCACCTCGGCCACCTTCATCAGCAGCGCGCGGCGCTCGGCGTCGGGCCGCGCGGCCCAGGCCGGCTGCGCCTTGCGCGCCGCGCGCACGGCCTGCTCGACCTGCTCGGCCGTGGAATGCGGCACCAGGCCGATGGCTTCGCCGGTGGCGGGGTTCTTCGATTCGAAGCTGCGCTCCGAGGTCACCGGACGGTTGTCGACGGTGTTGGGGTAGGTTTGAAGGCTCATGGGGCGCAGTCTGCGAGCCCGCCGCCTTCATGGCATCGCGAACATTCGCGACGGGGTATTCCCGGGGCCGTCCCCAGGGCCCGCCGCGCCGCACCCTGCGGCAAACCCTATCGCGAAAGCTCGCGATAGCCAGGCGCGCGGGCGGTTTCCAGAATCCCGGGGGGCCGAAGACCACAACAACCTACAGAGACCACAGGAGCCACGATGCCCCAGCGCCTTCCGCATGCCTTTTTCCGCCCCCTGCCGTTCGCACGCCTCGCGCTGCTGCTGGCCGGCTGCGCCCTCGCCGGCGCCGCCGCGGCCCAGGCCGTGGACGGCGCGCGCATCGCGGCGGCCGATCGCGAGCCGGGCAACTGGATGAGCCACGGCCGCACCTACGACGAGCAGCGCTTCAGCCCGCTCGCGAAGATCAACGACCGCAACGTCGGCAAGCTCGGCGTGGCCTGGACCTACAAGCTCGACGTCGACCGCGGCGTGGAGGCCACGCCGATCGTGGTCGACGGCGTGATGTACACCACCGGCGCCGAAAGCATCGTCTACGCTCTCGACGCGCGCACCGGCAAGCTGCTGTGGCGCCACGACCCGAAGGTCAATGCCGAGTCGCTGAGCCAGGGCTGCTGCGACGTGGTGAACCGCGGCGTGGCCGTGTGGAAGGGCCGCGTCTACGTCGGCGCCTTCGACGGCCGGCTGATCGCGCTCGACGCGCGCACCGGCGAGCAGGTCTGGTCGGTCGACACCGTGCTCGACAAGACCAAGAGCTACACCATCACCGGCGCGCCGCGCATCGTGAAGGGCAAGGTGCTGATCGGCAACGGCGGCGCCGAGTTCGGCGTGCGCGGTTACGTCACCGCCTACGACGCCGAGACCGGCCAGCAGGCCTGGCGCTTCTTCACCGTGCCCGGCGACCCGGCCCAGCCGCCCGAGAACAAGGCCATGGCCATGGCGATGAAGACCTGGTCGGGCAACGGCTGGGTCAAGTGGGGCGGCGGCGGCACGGCCTGGGACTCGATGGCCTACGACCCCGAGCTCAACCTGCTGTACATCGGCACCGGCAACGGCTCGCCGTGGAACTACCAGTTCCGCAGCGAGGGCAAGGGCGACAACCTGTTCCTGTCGTCGATCGTCGCGCTCGACCCCGACACCGGCGACTACGTCTGGCACTACCAGACCACACCGGCCGACCGCTGGGACTACACCGCCACCCAGCACATCGTGCTGGCCGACCTGCGCATCGACGGCAAGCTGCGCAAGGTGCTGATGCAGGCGCCGAAGAACGGCTTCTTCTACGTGCTCGACCGCACCGACGGCAAGCTGATCTCGGCGAAGAACTACGTGCCGGTCAACTGGGCCTCGCACATCGACCTGAAGACCGGCCGGCCGGTGGAGACCGGTGCCGGCAACTACGGGCCCGGCGAGCAGAAGAAGCTGGTGATCCCGGCCTTCCTCGGCGGCCACAACTGGCACCCGATGTCGTTCAACCCGAAGACCGGCTTGGTCTACCTGCCCGCGCAGGAGACCATGGCCGAGCTCGAGGCGCAGAAGGAACCGCTGTTCCTCCCGACCAAGTCGGTGGTCAACCTCGGCCTGGAGGTGCCCGAGCTGCCCGAGGACCCCAAGATCGAGGCCCAGATCCGCGGTGCCTGGAAGGGCCGCCTGCTGGCCTGGGACCCGGTGCGCCAGAAGGCCGCGTGGTCGCACGACTACGCCAGCGCCTGGAACGGCGGCACCCTGAGCACCGCGGGCAACCTCGTGTTCCAGGGCACGGCCGACGGCCGCGCCGTGGCCTATGCGGCCGACACCGGCAAGCAGCTCTGGCAGAGCCCCGTCAACAGCGGCGCCATGGCCGGCCCGATCAGCTACGAGGTCGACGGCGAGCAGTACGTGAGCTTCATGGTCGGCTGGGGCGGCGCCTTCCCGCACATCACCGGCCCGATCTCGCTGAGCGCCCGCGTGCGGCCCGAGGCGCGCGTCGTCACCTTCAAGCTCGGCGCCAGCCAGAAGCTGCCGCCCGCCAGGCTGGCACCCGCATTGCCGCGCGCCGCCGACGTGCCGCCGCTGACCGCCTCGGCCGAGCAGATCAAGCAGGCGCGCCTCATGTTCAACGGCCTGTGCGGCTCCTGCCACGGCCTCAATGCCGTCAGCGGCGGCGTCGTGCCCGACCTGCGCTACATGAAGCCCGAGCAGCACGAGCTGTTCGCGGCCACCGTGAGCGGCGCGCGCATCAACCGCGGCATGCCGGGCTTCGCGGGCGTGCTCAAGCCCGAGGACATGCAGCTGCTGCACCAGTACGTCATCAAGCGCACGCACGACCTGAGCGCGGAGATCGCGGCCACGCGGCCGGCCGCGAAGTAGGCAAAACCCATGCCGACGCCCTGCCCGGACTGGCTATCATCCGGCCGACCTGGATGTGCAGTCGGAGATGGGCGCATGAACGACGAAGAGCTGATGGCCGCGCAACGCCAGTTGCGCCGAAGCCTGCTGGATGGCCACGGCGCCCTGCGCTGGCGGCCCGCGCGCGACCTGGCCGCGCACCTGCTGCTGCATCTCGACGAACCCGACGACTGCTGGCGCTTCGCCGCCGGCTGGCTGCGCGAGGCCTTCGACGCCGACCGCGTCGACTGCGGCTTCGGCCGCCCCGACGAAGCCTGCTACCGCCCCCAGGCCGAAGCCCTGCGCCGCGACCGCGACGTGCCCTCGGTCATCGGCCTCGCCATCGACGCCGCCGACTGCGGCGTGCAGACCGTCTGGCATGCGCACGGCGTCGTGGTGCTGCGCGACGTCGAGCAGGAGCGCCGACTCGGCCACGGCACCCGCGCCGAGCTGCTGCGCATGGGCACGCGCGTGAAGATGGCCGCGCCGATCATGGACCGCACGCGGCCGCTGGGGCTGATGTGCGTCGACTGGATGGATGCGTGCGAACCGGCGCGCGACGAGCGCTGGGCGCGCTTCGAGGAGATCGCGGCGGTGGTGCTGGGGCCGGTGATGAGCACGGCGCAGCGCATGGCCAGTGGTGCGCGCGATGTGGGTCGGCCGGTGCATGGCGGGGATGCGATCGATCTGCTTGAGAGCCTGACGCCGGCTGAGCGCACGGTGGCGCGGCTGGCGGTCGATGGGTTGAGCTACAAGGAGATTGCGCGGCGGCTCAATCGGTCGTTTTCGACGGTGGACCATCAGTTGCGCAGTGCGCGGAGCAAGCTGGGGGTGAGTTCCACGGCGCGGTTGGTGAATTTGATGTCGGGGACGCGGTCGCATTGAGCGGCAAGCACGCGATACGCCGTCGACGAGATCTCGTTTCTACGGTTCCCGCGACGTGTTGTCCTTGCTGACATGGTCCAACAGATCATCGACGGTATCGAACGACATCGTTTCTGCATCCACCTCTCGCGCTGCGATCTCAAGGTCATCGAGACCGAGTTGTTCGTCGAGCTGAGCATGGATCCAGCTGTCGGGGAACTGGCGTGGTGCTTCGAAGCGCAGAAGTGTCGCCTCGGCGAACACGACGACTGACTTCAAGACCAGGTCGGATCGCAGGCTGGTGGATTCCTTCACTGGCTCGTCACCAACGGCCGCCTCGATTTCGCCGACGATCTGGTCGATGATCAGGCCCCACTGCGTTGGCGAGACGCCGAGTATCTGGTCGATGCGGTGCAGCAGAACCGTAGCGTCCGGTGCGCCCCCATTCTCGAGTTCAGGATCGACGTTGACCCAAACGTCAGCTTGCGCCGCCAACACTCGAGCCCGGCCAACGACGATGTCCTCGCGCACCTCGACGTCGGTGAGCATCCCGCTGCTTGCGATCGCTTTTCTGAATTCGTGGATCATTCCATCTTCCCGCGTGAAACTGTCGTTCGAGTCTGCTTCCGGCCGATCGTACCCATTCGTGCCAGGTCCATCCCACAAAAACGGGCCGCGAACCCGCGGCCCGCAGACCGACCCCTACCCGCCGGTCTCGAGCGCTCCACGTCGCGCCATCTCGCTCAACTGAAACAGCTCCCCGGCCTTGCGAGCGAGTTCCGCCGCGAGCCAGAGAAGGTTGTCCAGTTGGCGAGGCCCATCACCGCTGCACCAATCGATGTCCTTTCCGTGGGAGGCCCACAGAAGCGCTTCGAGCTGGGAGAGGGTGTTTTCGAGGAGATCCGCCGGGCCTTGGGCGTTTTCTCTGGGGGATACCGGCGTGCGACGCCGGGCTATAGTCTTGGTAGCCATTTTTGTGCGTTCCTTTCGAGGGTCGTGCACGAACTTGGTTAGACGGCTGGGGTGCTCCAACACCCTGGCCGTCGCCTTTTGATACCTCGCATCTGCATCGCTGCTTTGGCAACGACGACCTGCCGCGAGGCGGGCAGTCTTTGAACATCTCGGTGGATTGGGGTGTTGTGCCTTTCTGCTTCCCTAAGTGGGGTCGCGAGTAAGAGGGGCATCCACTCTAGGGAAGAAGACAGCGGGTTGCCGTGCCGTTCGGCACGAAGTTGCGGCAAGCGCCAATAAATGCAGCTTTCGCACCCACTCACCGGCTCAGTCCGACCGCATCACCATCTGCCATGAAATCTGCGGAGCCCGAACACTCGCACACACCGGCCCCCCATCCTTCATCGTTCCTTCGATGCGTGCCTCGATCGCGGCATTCGGGTCGCCCGCCGCGCGTTCCACCAGCGCGATCGGAATGTCGGCCAGCTTGATCTTCGCCCTTCGTTCCCACGGCGTGCCCATCTGGCCTGCGTAGAAACCGGAGTTCACGTACACGAATCGGTCCGCGGGCGTGCCTTGCGCGAAAGGGCCCCGGAAGTTCGGGGACCCATCGGCAAGCGAAGGGCCAAGTGACATCGTGACGGCGAACGACACCGCATCCGCCGTCGCGAGGAATGGCTTCACCAGTTCGTCGCGGCCGCGCTGCACGGCGAAGTCGACGCCTGGCGGCGGCGACAGCACGGTGAGGATGATTTGAAGGTTTGCTGAGTGGTCGGCCTGCATGGGCCGCAGTTTAGTGCCCGGTCGTCATGCGGCACGCGCCAGTGGCTCGCGTGCCAGCTCGAGTTCCCGCAGCAGTTCTTGCCGCACCAAGGCCGCCTTACTGGCCTGCGCCTCGCGCACATGGCCGTACCCCCGGATGCTTTGAGGCAGCGAAGCCAGCTTCGTCACGATGGGCAGGGTCTCGGCACGCAAGTCGGACAGGGCAGCACGCATGTCGTCCTCGTACTGCGCCAGCAGCTGACGATCAAGCACACGCTCCGCCGCGTTGCGGAACGGGTCGAGCCAGGTCCCTCTCAGGCCGCGTAGCCGCGCCATGCACTTCATGGCCAGAAGCACCCATGGGCCCACGTCACCCTTCACGGGCTTGCCGCTGTGCGGATCCTTGCGCGCGAACGGCCAGACCCCGAGGTGAAAGCGCAGCCGGACGGGGCCCTCGAACTCCTGCGCCAGCGCCGATTGAAAGTCAGGGTGCGTGAACAAGCGGGCTACCTCCCACTCATCCTTGGTCGCCAGCAGCCGGTGGTGGTTGTGAGCCACGGCCCTGGCCAGGGCGTCGCCCGCATGGAGGCCGGCTTCCAGCTGACGCGCCTTTTCCACCAGCTCCTTGTAGCGCCGCACATGCAATTCGCCGCTGTGGGCACGCAGGTGCTCGATGCGGTGCGCGACGGTCTGGTCGAGTCCCCGGGTCTGCCGCGGCATGAAGGTGATGACCTGCGTCGGTTGCTCGGCCTTCAGGTGGCGCTCGACCGCCGGCTGGTCATGGGCAACGCGTCGCCCCCAGAGGAAGGCCTCCTTGTTCATGGCCACGGCCACGCCGTTGAGTTCGATGGCCCGCTCGATCGCGGCCCGCCCCAAGGGAATGAAACCACGTTGCCAGGCCAGGCCCAGCATGAACATGTTGATGCCGATCGGATCGCCGACCAGCGCGGTGGCCATGCGTTCGCCATCGATCAGCACGAGATCGGCCGTGCCCGCCGCGGCCTCGATGCGCTCGATCAGCATCTTCGGATCGAGCTGCCAGTCGGGATTGCGCGCGAAGTCGCTGGTCGGCACGAGGGCGGTGCTGACCACCGCGCGGCCGCGACCGGCTGGCAGCCGAGTCAGCGATTCGTCCGAGGCCGCGACGACGAGGTCGCAACCGATCAAGGCATCGGCCTCGCCCTCGGCGATGCGCGTGGCATGCAGCATCCCGGGGTCGGGCGCGAACCGCACGTGCGAGGTCACGGCGCCGTACTTCTGCGAGAACCCGGTGACATCGAGGTTGGAGCTGTAGCGGCCCTCCAGATGGGCGGCCACGGCCAGGGTCTGGCCGATGGTCACCACGCCCGTGCCGCCGATGCCGGAGATCAACACGCTGCACGCGCGTTGCAGCGGCGCGATGTCGGGCTCGGGCAGCGCCTGCGTGTAAGGGCGCGGCGATGCCGCCTGCGCCTCGACGCGCGCCGCGGCGCGGCGTGGCTTTCCGCCCTCGACGCTGACGAAGCTGGGGCAGAAGCCCTCCACGCACGAATAGTCCTTGTTGCAGCTTCCCTGGTTGATGCGGCGCTTGCGGCCGAGTTCGGTCTCGAGCGGCTCGATCGACATGCAGTTCGAAGCCACGCCGCAATCGCCGCAGCCCTCGCACACGGCGGAGTTGATGAACAGGCGCCGGTCGGGATCGGGCAGCTTGCCGCGCTTGCGCAGCCGGCGCCTTTCCGCCGCGCAGGCCTGGTCGTAGAGGATCACCGAGACGCCGGGGTATTCGCGGAACTCGCGCTGCACGGCGTCGAGAGCCGTGCGGTCGTGCACCGCCACGCCCTCGGGCAACTTCACCGCGGCGTAGCGCCGCGGCTCATCCGTGACGACCGCCATCTTGAGGATGCCTTCCGCCGCGAAGCCCGCGAGGATCTGCGGCGGGCTGAGGTTGCCCTCGACCACCTGCCCTCCGGTCATGGACACGAAGCCGTTGTACAGCACCTTGTAGGTGATCGGCACCTGCGCCGCGACGGCCTGCCGAATCGCCAGATAGCCCGAGTGCGCCAGCGTGCCATCGCCGATGTTGGCGAACACATGGCGCTCGGCGGTGAACGGTTGCTGGCCGAGCCACATGACGCCTTCGGCACCCATGTGCGACCAGGTGGTGGTCTGCTGCGGGTTCACCAGCAGCGCCATGCTGTGGCAGCCGATGCCGGCGAGCGCGCGGCTGCCGTCGGGCACCTTGGTCGAACGGTTGTGCGGGCAGCCCGAGCAGAAGCCGGGCACGCGGTTCGGCCCCGGCGCTTTCGCAGGTGCGCTCGCGCACTGCGCGGGCACGGGCACCTCACGGCCCAGCACGCGCGCCAGCACTTCCGTCACCCGTACCGGCGAGATCTCGCTGGCATTCGGAAAGGCGACGTCGGCGGGACCCGACTCGAAGAGCCCGCCTTCGAACAGCTTGCCCACCAGGCGCGGTGCATTCGCACTGCCGTAAAGAATGGTGCGCACCTGGTCTTCGAGGATGGGCCGCTTCTCTTCGACCACAACGATGGTGTGCAACCCTTGCGCGAACTCGCGCACGATCTCGGGATCGAGCGGCCAGACCAGTCCGATCTTCAGCAGCTTCAAGTCGGCGAATCCGCCCCCAGTTGCTTCATCGTCGCGCCCCAGGGCCTGCAGCACGTCCTGCCAGGCCTTGCCCGCCGCGATGACGCCGACACCCGCTCCGGCCGGGTCCATGACGATGCGGTTGAGCCGGTTCGCCCGGGCATAGGCGAGCACCGCGGCATGCTTGTGGTTGTAGAGCCGGTCCTCCTGCGGGAGCGGCATGTCGAAGCCGCGGATGTTGTAGCCCGCGCCGAACGGGTCCACCGGCCGGCTCGGTGCCTCGGGCACGGTGATGAGGGGAGCATCCGTCCCCACGTAGACCGAGCCTCCGCCCTCGACGACGTCGGTCACGACCTTCATGCCCACCCAGCAGCCCGAGAAGCGGCTCATGGCGATGCCGTGCAGGCCGTAGTCCAGCAGCTCCTGCGTGTTGGAGGGATAGAGCACCGGCATGCCGACCGCCATGAGGATCGGATCGGAGAAGTTGGCGACCGAGGAACTCTTCGCGCCGTGGTCATCGCCCGCCAGGCACAGCACCCCGCCCTTGGGCGAGGTGCCGGCCTGGTTGGCGTGCCGAAGCACGTCGCCCGAACGGTCCACGCCCGGGCCCTTGCCGTACCAGATGCCGAACACGCCGTCCACCCGCGCGCCCGGAAAGGTCCCCACGTACTGCGAGCCCCAGATGGCGGTGGCGGCCAGGTCCTCGTTGAGGCCGGAACGGAACACCACGTTGGCGGCCTTCAGTTGCTTCTCGGCGGCCCACAGCTCCATGTCGTAGCGGCCCAGCGGCGAACCGCGGTAGCCCGAGATGTAGCCTCCCGTGTTCCATCCGGCCGCGGCATCGCGCGCGCGCTGCTGCAGCGGCAGGCGTACCAGCGCCTGGATGCCGGTCATGTAGACCCAGCCGTCATCGACGCCATAGCGGTCTTCGAGCGCCGCGACGTCACGTACCAATGCAATGTTCAAGATCCGTCTCCTGTGGGGTTTCAGTGCTGGGCGGCCGGCACGTCGCTGCCGCTGCGGCCCACCAGGAATTGCAGGTCGCAGCCGTCATGGGCCTGGTTGACGGTGTCGACGTACAGCCTGACGTAGCCTCGGGTGGCCACGGCGGCAGGCGGTGTCCACGCGGCCAGCCGCTGCTGCAACTCCTGCTCGGACACGAGCAGCTCGAGCCGCCGGGCCTCGACGTCGAGCTCGATCAGGTCGCCGTCGCGCACCACGGCAAGGGCGCCGCCCACGGCCGCCTCGGGCGACACGTGCAGCACCACGGCCCCGAACGAGGTACCGCTCATGCGGGCGTCCGAGATGCGGACCATGTCCGTCACGCCCTGCTTCAGCAGCTTGGCGGGAATGGGCAGCATCCCCAGTTCCGGCATGCCCGGAAAGCCCTTGGGACCGCAGTTGCGCAGGACCATGACCGAGTCCGCGTCGATCTCGAGATCGGGGTCGTCGACACGCCGGCTCAAATCGTCCTGGTTCTCGAACACCACCGCGCGCCCCCTGTGCTTGAGCAGGCGCGGCTCGGCGGCCGAAGGCTTGATGACGGCACCGTTCGGGCACAGGTTGCCGCGCAGGATGCCCACGCCCGAGGTCGCCATGAAGGGCTTTGCCACGCTGTGGATCACCTCCGGGTTCCAGCAGACGGCGTCGGCGTTGTTCTCGGCCAGCGTCCTGCCGGTGACGGTCAACGCATTGCCGTGCAGCAGGCCCGACTCGCACATGTCGCGGAGGATCACGGGCAGCCCGCCGGCTTCATGGAAGTCCTGCATCAGGTAGCGGCCCGAGGGCTGGAGGTTGAGCAGCGTGGGCACGTCGCGTCCGACCCGGTGCCAGTCCTCGATGTCGAGCGGGACTTCCATGCGCCGCGCCACCGCCGTCAGGTGGATGACGGCATTGGTCGATCCGCCGATGGCCGCGTTGACCGCGATGGCGTTCTCGAAGGCCTGGCGGGTCAGCACCTTGTCGAGCCGGAGGTCCTCGCGCACCATGTCGACGATGCGGCGGCCCGCCATGCGCGCGAGCACGCGGCGCCTGGCATCCACGGCGGGAATCGATGCGTTGTCGGGCAGCCCCACGCCGAGCGCCTCGACCATCGACGCCATCGTCGATGCCGTTCCCATCACGTTGCACACGCCCACCGAGCGGGTGAGGCAGCCCTCGGCTTCCTCGAAGTCCTCGTTGACGGCGCGGCCGGCGCGCAGGTCCGCCGCCAGGTTCCACGCATCCTTGACGCCGAAGGACTTGCCGCGAAAGCTGCCGTTGAGCATGGGCCCGCCGGACACGCCGATGGTCGGCAGGTTGACGCTGGCGGCGCCCATCAGCAGCGCGGGCGTCGTCTTGTCGCAACCCATCAGCAACACCACGCCGTCGAGCGGGTTGGCGCGCAGCGTCTCTTCCACGTCCATGCTGCACAGGTTGCGCAGCAGCATGGCCGTGGGCCGGGTCAGCATCTCGCCGGGCGAGATGACCGGAAACTCCATCGGCACGCCGCCCGCTTCGAGGATGCCTTCGCGCACATGCTGCGCCAGGTCGCGGAAGTGCGAATTGCACGGCGTGAGATCGGACCAGGTGTTGCAGATGCCGATCACGGGCCGCCCGTCGAAGTGATCCATCGGCACGCCGCGGCTGCGAACCCAGCCCCGGTTCGCGAAGTTCCTGGCGCCCCGGCCTTCGAACCAGGCTTGCGACCGCAGCCTGCGCTTTTCTTCATCGGACATACGCTTGTTCTCCTATCGCTATCACAAGGAGTGGTCAGATCGCATCCGGCGCTCCAGCACGGCCAGCACCGGCGCCAGCAGCACCACGATCAGCAACGGTGCCGCGGCGGCGCACATGGCGACCTTCACGCCCATCTGTTGCGCCAGCAGTGCTGCCGCGATCAGCGGTGCGGCACTGCTGCCGAAACGCGAGACCGCCCCCTTCCAGCCGACCGCGGCGCTGCGCAGCGTGGCCGGATAGACGATGGGCGTGATGATGTTGAGCGACTGGTAGGCGCCGACGACGAAGAAGCCGGCGCTGACGATCACGGCAATGAAGCCCGCGCTGCCGAACGGGAAGAGGCCGAGCCCGGCCAGCGACAGCGCGCCCAGCAGCGCGTACACGGCGGTCACGGGATAGCGCCCGAAGCGATCGATCACGAAGCCTGTCGACAGGCCGGCGGCGATGGACGCCAGCCCGGCCATCGATGCGTAGGCCGCATAGCTGGCGACCGGCACGCCCCCGAATTCATGGAAGAAGGCCGCGCCGATACCGAACAGGTTCACGGCGACCTGACCGCAGATGCAGGAGAACCAGAGCGCCGCGGTGAAGAGTGCGCGGCGGTCGCCGAAGATTTCGATGATCGAGATGCGCGCGCCGGTTCGCCGTGCCGGCCCGCGAAGCCTGGTGCCGGCATCCACCACGATGCCCAGCTTGCGCAGCGCCTTGAGAATGTCGCTCGGTGGCGCGCCGGTGCGCGCCAGATGCAGCGGCGACTCCGGCATCCACAGCACGATCGGCAGGATCATCAGCAGCGGCGCCAACGCGCCGATCAGGTACATGCCCTGCCAGCCGATGCGGTCGAGCGCGAGGGCCACGAGCCCGCTGGCGCCAACGGCGCCGATGGCCACGCCGGCATAGACGATGCCCACCATGGTCGAGCGGCGCTTGACGGACGAGATGTCGGCCACCAGGCTGGCGGCCGCGGGCAGCAGGCCACCGCCCAGCATGCCGGCGATGAAGCGGGTCGCGCCGAAGCCGAAGACCGAGGTGGCGAACACGCTCTGCAGCGTGGCGACCGAGAACAGTGCCAGCAGCGCTATCAGCATGCGCTTGCGGCCTAAGTGATCGGCCAGCGGCGACAGCAGCAGGCCACCGATCGCCTGTCCCATGGGCTGAAGCGCGAAGGCGCCGGTCAGGCTCGCGGTCGGCACGCCAAGCGCCGATGCGATCGCGGGGAGCATCTGGCCGGTCACCGCCAGGTCGTAGCCATCGATCAGCAGCACGAGGAACAGCGTGGCCACGGTGAGAACGTGGCCGCGCCGCACGGGCGATGCGTCCAGCAGGCCGCCGAGGTCGGTCTTGTCATTCATGGCGCGGCGCTTCAGATGCCCAGCTGCCGGGCCGCCAGGTCCTTGAGGATTTCCTCGGAGCCGCCGCCGATCATCATCACCTTGGCTTCGCGATAGATGCGTTCGGAGCGGGTGCCGCGCATGTAGCCCATGCCGCCGAGGATCTGCACCGCCTGGTCGGCGCAGAACTGCATGGCCTGCGTCGAGAGGATCTTCGCCATGCAGGTCCGCGCCACGAGCTGCTCGGGATCGCCATGCCGGTGCTCGAGCCGCCACGCCAGCTCGTAGACCAGCGCGCGGGCCGCGTCGATCTTCAACGCCATGTCCACGAGCTTGTGGCGAATGACCTGTCGCTGCGACAGCGGCTTCCCGAAGGTCACCCGGTCGCGCGCCCAGGCCAGGGCCTCGTCGAGACAGGCCTGCGCGAAGGCACAGGCAGCGGCCGACATCGACAGCCGCTCGCTGTTGAAGTTGGTCATGAACACCTTGAAGCCCTGGTGCTCGGTGCCCAGCAGATGGCCGACCGGTACGCGCACGTCGTCGAAATGCAGATGCGCGGTGTCGGAGCACCACCAGCCCATCTTCTTGAGCGGCGTGCGGGTGAGCCCTGGCGAATCTGCATCCACGAGCAGGGCCGACACGCCCGCGGCGCCCTTCGAGCCCGCATCGGTGCGCACGGCCACGGTGATGAAATCGGCACGCATGCCGGAAGTGATGAAGGTCTTCTCGCCGTTCAGCACATAGTGGTCGCCGTCTCGCCGCGCGGAGCATTTGAGCGACGCAACGTCAGAACCGCCGCCGGGCTCGGTGACCGCCAGCGCGGCGATCTTCTCGCCGGCGAGCACGGGCGGCACCACGCGCCGCTTGAGCGCTTCGCTGCCATGCGCGGCCACGGGTGGCAGGCCGATGGTGTGCGACAGCAGCGAGGCCTGCACGCCGCCGCAACCCGCGCGCGCCACCTCCTCGATCGCGACGAGGTAGTGGAAGATGTCGGCCGCCGTGCCGCCGAGCGCTTCGTCGTAGCCGATGCCGAGGGCACCCAATGCACCGAACTTGCGATAGAGCTCGCGAGGAAAGGTCTCGGCCTCGTCCCAGTCGTTCGCGAAAGGGACGATCTCGCGGTCGACGAATTCGCGCAGCGTCGATCGGAAGACTTCATGCTCGGCGCTGAAGTAGTGAGGGAGTGGACGTGTTTCGATCATCGTGTCCCCATCTTCTTGCGGTGCGAGATGGCCGTCTTGCGCCGAACGGCTGGCGTGCTCGACGCCGGGTCGGCTAGAGCGCCTGCGCGATGATGCGCAGCTTGCGAGAGCCCGCGATGATGTCCCTGGGCTTGAGCCCGTAGACCTGGCGGATCGAGTGGCTGAAATGCGTCGAATCGGGATAGCCGATGTCGAGCGCGACGTCGACCAGGCTGGCGTCGGTGTGCACGTGGTGCAGCAGGCTGCGGGCGCGCTTCCAGGCACGCACGTTGCGAAACGGAATGCCCACCTCTTCCTTGAAAAGATGGCGGAAGCGCGAGATCGACAGGTTCACGCGCGAAGCGCATTCGTCGGAGGCGACGGCACCCGTCGGATCGGCCTTGATGCGCTCCAGCACGCTCGCGATGCGCTGGTCGAGCGCGCGCGCGGGCAACGCCGCGCCGAAGAAGCTCTGGTCGAAATCGCACGGGCGCAGGTCGAGCGCGCCGCCTTGCGAAGCAAGCCGGCGATGAACCTCGCGCACATGCACCGCGAAGTCGGGTGCATGCACCGCGCCGCACAGGCGCAAGAGCGGCGGCAGCGCGCTCGCGTCGACCGTCTCGGGCTCGATCAGCACGATGAGCACGTTGCGGCCCTCGCAGGCGATCTCGTAGGGAACGTAGGGCTGGACGATCGCTACTTCGGTCGCTTGCCATTCGCCCCCCTCGAGCCGCACGCGCAGCCGGCCGTCGATCGCGACGTACGCGACGAGGGCCCCTTGCGTGTGCAGGCTCCGGGCACCGAGAAGGCCGGCATAGAAGAGGCGGTCCTTCGTGATCCACATGACGCGGTCGGCGCTGGTGCAGCGCTTTGGGACGAAGGCGTGGTCGCCCGTGTCGATGGCATCGCTCATCCCGCGCCCCCGCTCTGGCGATCCCGCTGGCTCAAGCACCCTTGGCGGGAATGATGGGCAGCAGGATGAAGGGCTCGTTGCCCTTGTCGAAGTGCAGTGTGTTCTCGCCGCCGAAGACCTCGGGCGGCCGGTCCTGCGGATTCGCGTGGCGGAACGGGCCGACACCCGTCATCGGATAGGGCTGGTCCGAGAAGCCGGCGTCGCCGAGTCCGTGGTCATAGTCGCAGCCCCGGATGTTGAGGGCCAGCGTGTAGCCCGGCGGAATCACGATGGAGGTCGGCAGGATCTCGATGTCGAGCACGACCGGCTCGTCCGGCACGAGCGGCTGCAGCTCGTCGTGCGTGTGGTACGGACGGTAGGGCAGCGACTTCGCCGTGTCCAGCTTGCGGTGCGAGGCGCGCAGCCATCCCAGTGCGATCGGCACGCGCGGATCGTTGGAGCCGACGAACAACACCTCCTTGCCGTCCGGCGCGAACAGACGCAGCGCCAGGAAGAGATCGGCATCCGCCGTCCTGGAAGACACCACGAGCCGCGCCGCGATCGGGCCAGTGATCTCGATCTCTTCCCTGGCCGGCGGAAGCTTGAACACGAGCCCTTCGCTCATCGCCTGGTAGGCGATGCTGGCGCCGGCGGCCGGCGTGGTGCCCAGGGTGCGGGTGGCGGGTTCGAGGTAGTACTTGGTCCACTGCGTGCGGGCCAGCGGCCATTCCTGCTCGTCGCGGATCGTGAAGTGCTCGCCCGGCCGGCGGATCTGCAGCTGCACCGGCGGCTGGCGGTCCCAGCCCGTGTCCTTGCCTTGCAGGAAGTGGGCGAGAAAGCGCTTCTGCAATTCAACGCCCTCGGCGCGGTAGAAGGGACTGAAGTGGCTGTTGCCATGCACCTCCAGCCATTTCTGGCTCGAGCCCGCGTCCAGATAGCCCTCGAAATTGCCGCGCGGATGCACGCCCATGCCACCCCAGTTCGCGGCCGACAGCAGGGGCACCTCGATGCGGCTCACGTCGGGCTTGCGCGAGGAATAGAACGCGTCGTCGAGCGGGCGGTTCAACGACTCGTTGGACATCTTCGGGGCACGGTTGGCCGCCAGTTCCTCGTCCGACAGGGTTTGCGGGCCGCAGACCAGCTCGCCGTTGTTCGGATTGCGCGCGCCACGCTCGCCATAGCCGTGCTGAATGCGCAGCACCTGGCGCTCGTACCAACCCTCGCCGAACTGCGAGTAGATGCCGCCGTGCCGCGCCGCATCGCGATAGCGGTCGACGAAGCCTTCCCATACGCAGATGGCGGCGAGGTGCGGAGGCCGCAGCGCGGCCACGTACCACTGGTTGCTCGCGTAGTAGGAGATGCCGTTCATCCCGATCTTGCCGTTGCTCCACGGCTGTGCCGCCGCCCACTCGATGCATTCGTAGATGTCTTTCGTCTCCTGCTCCGAGGTCGGGTCGAGCACGCCCGGCGAGCGGCCCGCTCCGCGGCTGTCGACACGGATGCAGACGAAGCCGTCGGGCACCCACTTCTCGGGATCGATGACTTCCCAGTTCATGTACTTGTTCGACGAGCCTTCGGCGATGTCGGGGAAGTCGCGCACCATGCGGTCGTACGCGCTCTTGTAGCCCACCTGCATGGGCACGCCCTTGCCATAGGCGCCGTAGGAGAGCAGTGCCGCATGGCGGCCGGGTTCCCGCGGGAGGAAGACGTCGGCGCGCAGCACGACGCCGTCGCTCATCGGAATCGGCACATCCCAGAGGATGCGCATGCCGTCGGCATGGACGGCCTCGGGCATGTCGTTGGAGAGCGCGCCGTCGGCGCGGCCCTGGTTCGGGTTCGTTTGGTTCATGGTGATCTTTCCTTCTGAAACTCAACTGATCTGGATTCCCAAAGGCGGCAGGATCCTGGCGAAGCGGTCGATCTCCGAATCGACGAAGGCCTTGAAATCGCGCGGCGCCATGGCCTCGAGCACGCCGCCGCCGTCCTGGATGTACTGCCGGTACTTGGGGTCCTGGCCGAGCTTCGCGAACATGGCGTGGAGCGAATTGGCCGCGGCTTCGCTCATGTTCTTCGGCCCCCAGATGCCCGACCAGGCGGGGATGTCGGGCACGTCCAGCCCGAACTCGGCGAAGGTCGGCGCGTCGGGCACGATCGGCGAGCGCACGGTGCCCGAGAGGCCGAGCGCGCGCATCTGCCTGCCCTGAATCCAGCCCTGCGCGGAGACCGGCGCGAGGAAGGTGCAATCGACGACGCCCGACACCAGGTCGTTGCTCGGCGCGCCCTTGTATGGGACATGCACCAGCTCCACCCCGGCGTTCCTGCAGAACAGCGAGGCCATGATGTGGGTGGGATTGCCCAGGCCCGAGTTCGCGATGGTGAGTTTTCCCGGCGAAGCCTTCGCGGCATCGATGAACTGCTGCAGGGTCTTGAAGCGGGAGTTCGCTCCGACCAGCAGGGCCCATCCGTAGTAGGTGGCCAGCCGCGTGATGGGCGTGAAGTCGGACTTCGAGTCGAAGGGCAGGCTCTTGTAGAGCACCGCGTTGGTCGTGTGGCCCGCGGAGTTCAGCAGCACGGTGTTGCCGTCCGGCTTCGATCGCGACACGTCCAGCGATCCGATCACCGCGCCCGCGCCGGGCTTGTTGTCGATGATGACGTTGCGGCCGCTCGTGGTCTCGAGGGTGTGTGCCAGCAGCCGTCCGGTGACATCCATGCCCGATCCCGCGGGAAAGGGCACGACGATCCGCAGCACATCCGACTTGGCCGGCTGGGCCATCGCCGGCAATGCGCTGCCGAGTACCGCACTGAGGAGGGTCCTGCGATTGATGTTGCTCATTGCCTTGTCTCCGTATTTGTTTTTCGAGGCGCCACTTCGCGCATCGGCGCCAGGTGCGCCGCTAGCGGGGCGAGAACGACGTCGGCTTGAGGATCTGCGACTCCTGCTGCCGCAAGGCGCCCAGCTCCTTCGAGCGGGCCCTGTATTCCTGCCAGGCCGGATCGGCCTCCATGGCCGAGCGCCGTTGCTCGCGGTCGGCCAGGCTGTCGAATCGCCACAGATGCACGATCTGGTTCAGCGGGCCGATCTCGCTGACGTAGAAGCCGACGAGGCCTCCCAGGTACTTGTTCTGCAGCGGCAGCGCCATGTGCTCGTAGAGCTTCAGGAAGTCGGCGGCGCGGCCGGGTTCGGCGGTGTAGGTTCTGAGTTCGAAGATCATGGTTGCGCCTCGTTCTCCACGGGATTCGACAGGACCCCGATGCCTTCGATCTCGATCTCGATGGTGTCGCCGGCCTTCATCCACACGGGTGGCTTGCGCGCATAGCCGACGCCCGCAGGCGTGCCCATCACGATCACGTCGCCGGGTTCGAGCGTGAGCGCCTCGGTGAGCAGGCACAGCGTTTCCGCCACGGGAAACAGCATCTGTGCGGTGTTGCTGCTCTGCATGACCGTGCCGTTGAGGCGCGACTCGATCTTCAGCCCCGCGGCACCGGGCGGCAGGGCTGATGCGGGCACCAGCGAGGGCCCCAGGGCACCGGTGGCATCGAAGTTCTTGCCGATGGTCCATTGCGCCGTCTTGCGCTGGTAGTCGCGCAGCGTGGCGTCGTTGAAGCAGGCATAGCCGGCCACGGCCTCGAGCGCATCGGCCTCGCTCAGGTGGCGCGAGGTCCTGCCGATCACCACGGCCAGCTCGGCCTCGAAGTCGAGGTGACTCGAGACGCGCGGCCGCTGGATCGCCGCGCCGTGCGCCACGAGCGAGGACGCGCCGCGCAGGAAGAAGCTGGGGTAGTCGGGCCGCTGGTTGCCGCCTTCGGCGGCGTGGTCCGCGTAGTTGAGCCCCAGGCAGATGATCTTGCCGGGCCGTGGCACCACGGGCAGCAGCCTCGCGCTGCCGAGCGGGATGCGGGCCGTGGCGGGCGCGGCGGCGGCCTCCTTCGCGGCGGCGGCGAAGCCGGCCGAGCCGCGGGTGCAAAGGGCCACCATGTCACCGGGCAGGGTGACGATGGCGCCATCGACGACCGCGCCCAGGCGGGGCGTCGGATCGGAGTCGGTATGGAAGGTGACGAAGTTCATGGGCTTGCGAGAGCTTGCGAGAGGACGGAGATCGATCAGGAGGTTTTCAGCCCGGCGCCGACCGAGCTCATCAGCGCATGCAGCGCGCCGTGGCCCTCGAAGCCGATGCCGGGCCGCTGCGGCGGATGCACGAAGCCGTCCTCGACCCGCGTGTCGTCGGCAAAGCCGCCGAAGGAGCCGAACACGCCGGGATAGGCCTCGCAACCGCCGAGGCCCAGGCCGGCCACCAGCGCCAGCGACATCTGGTTGCCGCCGTGCGGGAAATGGCTGCCGGCCCCCCAGCCCTGCGCCTCGAGCCCCAGCGCCATGCTGGCGAAGGCATGCAGGCCGTAGGACTGCGGCGGGTCGACCTGGATCAGGTCCTTCTCGCTGCGCCAGCCACCGAGGCGCACGAGGTTGGTCACCTCCTGGTTGCCATAGAGGTTCTCGCCAACCGCGAGCGGTGGCGCATACACCGAGGCCAGCTCGGCCATCAGCGAATAGTCGTTGGGATCGCAGGGCTCCTCGAACCAGCGCAGGTCGTACGGCGCCAATGCTTTCGCATAGACGAGCGCCTCGTCGCGCTGGAACTTGCAGTTGGCATCGACCGCCAGGTGGCTGCTGTCGGGCAGCACGCTCAGCGCGCAATCGATCCGGCGCAGGTCCTCGTCGAGCGATGCGCCGCCCACCTTGATCTTCACGTGGGTGTAGCCGGCGGCCTGGTGGCCGCGGATCTCGTCGGCCACGTCCTGCGGCACGCCGCCCGGCCGATACCAGCCGCCGCCCACGTACACCGACACCTTGCGCTGCATGGTCCCGCCGCGATAGCGCCGCGCCAGCACTTCCGCGGTCGGAAGGTCCTGCGCCTTGCCGATGGCATCCCACAGCGCGGTCTCGATGGTACCGATGGCGATCGAGCGTTCGGCATGGCCGCCCGGCTTCTCGCCGACGAGCATCGCCGTCACGGCCCTGGCCGGATCGAGCACGCCATCGCCGTCGAGCAGCGACTCGGGCCGGGCCCGCAGCAGCCGGGGGAAGAAGCGCTCGCGCATCGGCTGCCCGCAGGCGTAGCGGCCGGTGGAGTTGAACGCGTACCCCGTGACCGGCGTCCTGCCGCTGCCCGGGTCCAGCCGTACCGCGACGATCGAGGTCGTCATCTCCGCGAAGGAGAACACGGCGTTGCGCATGGTGCTCTGCACCGGAAAGGCCGCTTCCTGGAGGTCAATGATCCGCATGATGCTTTCTGTGTGTCCTGAACTTCTTTGTTGAGCGGTCTCAGCGCGACGGCTCGATGCCGGCCGCCCGGATGAACTGGGCGTAGCGAACCAGCTCCTCGTCGATGTGCTTGCGAAAGGCTTCCGGCTTCGCCGGTGCCGCGGGCAGGAAGCCCATGGCCAGCAGCCGCTCGCGCGCCTCGGGCTGGCGCAGCACCTCGCCGACATCGGCGTTGATCTTCTGCACGATGGCCGCGGGCGTGGCGGCCGGCGCCACGAAGCCCAGCCATGCGCCATAGCGAAAGCCCGGAAAGCCGGACTCGGCCATGGTCGGGACCTTGGGCAGCACGGCCAGCCTTTCCGAGGTGCCGACTGCCAGCGGCACGAGCCGGCCCGACTGCAGGAACGGCAGCACGGCCGAGACGCCGGCGAACATCACCTGCACCTGGTCGCCCACGACCGCCGTGGCGGCTTCCGCCGCGCCCTTGTAGGGCACGTGCAGCATCCGGATGCCCGCGCTGCGCATCAGGATCTCCATCGGAAGATGCTGGGCGCTGGCGACGCCGCTGGAGCTGAAGTTGATCTCACCGGGCCTGGCCTTCGCGGCATCCACCAGCTCCTTGACCGAACGCACCTTCAGGCTGGGCGACGCGACCAGCACGAAGGGGGTTTCGCCGATCAGCGCGATCGGCGCGAAATCCTTGAGGGGGTCGTAGGGCAGCTTGGCATACAGCGCCGGGTTCGCCGCCAGCGTGGTGTCGTTGGGCACCAGCAGCGTGTAGCCGTCGGCCGGTGCGCGGGCGACCTGCTGCGCGCCGATGATGCTGTTGGCACCGACCTGGTTGTCGACCACGGTGCCCTGGCCCCAGCGCTGCGCGAGCTTGCCCGCCATGAAGCGCGAGGCCATGTCCGCGCCCGCGCCGGCCGCGAACGGCACGACGATGCGCACGGGCTTCTCGGGATAGTCGGCGTGGGCCGGGGCGCCCAGCGCCAGCGCGGACAGCGCCATGGCTGCGCAACGCAACGCGGTCTTGATCATCCTTGTCTCCATCTTTCTTGTCTGGCCGGCGTGCCCTGCGATCGCGCCCCGTCCGGCATGCGCAATTCTGGAGGGGTTGATACCAACGCAAAAGAAGAGATTTCAGCTGCCATCCATCTAAAATTTAGCTGGACAAGCTCTGGAGACGAACCATGGATCTGCGGCAGGTGCGCTACTTCCTGACGGTGGCGGAGAAGGGAAGCATCAGTGCCGCCGCCGCGGTGCTGCACGTGGCGCAGTCCGCGATCAGCCGGCAGATGCGCCTGCTCGAGGAAGACCTGGGCGGCCCCCTCTTCCACCGCAGCATCGCGGGGGTGCAACTGACCGACAGCGGCCTCATGTTCCTGGAACGCGCGCGCTTCATCCTGCGAGAAGTGGAAAGCACGACCCTGGACGTCTCCAACTTCAACCGCGGCATGCGCGGCTTTCATCGCGACGTGCGCGGCACGGTGCGGATGTCATCGGCGCCCACGGTCGGGCAGGCGATCCACGGTCGCCTCGCGCTGGACTTTCGCCAGCGCTTTCCGCAGGTCCGGCTGGAGCTGACGGAGAGCCCCACCGACGACGCGCTGCATCGGCTGACCGCCGGCACCATCGAACTCGCCATCGTGTCGAATCCCGGCAATCAGGAGCACATCCATTTCACGCCGCTCGCGCGGCAGGAAATCGCGGTGTTCTGTCTTCCGGGTTCGAAGCTGGCCGCGCGCCCGAGCGTGCATGCGCGCGAACTGCGCAAGCTGCCGATCATCATCTCCCTCGGCCTGCGGCACAGCCTCGAGACGGAGCATGGGGTGATGCAGCCGGTCATCCAGATCGACGGCAACGAAGGGGCCGCGCAACTCACGCGGGCCGACCTCGGCTTCGCCGTACTGCCGAGATCGGTGGTGCGAACCTCCAGCATCTGGCAAGGCCTCGTGGCCGTGCCGGTGCGCGGCTTCTCGGTGGCCCGCATGCTCGCGGTGGCCAAAGGGCGGCCCGTCAGCCTGGCCGCGAAGGTCTTTCGCAGCGCCGTCGAGGAGCAGATGGCGCTGTGCGTCGGCGAAGGGCTCTTCCTGCCGCCCTGAAGCCGAGCTTCAGTGACCCGACCCGACGCCGATCGTGTCGAGCCGCGCCACCGCCTCTGCCGGCAACTTCAGCCCAGCCGCCGCCAGGTTCTCCCGCAGATGCCCCAGCGACGATGTCCCCGGAATCAGCAGCAGGTTCGGCGAGCGCTGCAGCAGCCAGGCCAGCGCCACCTGCATCGGCGTCGCGCCGAGTTCGCTGGCCACCTCCGACAGCACCCCCGACTGCAGCGGCGTGAAGCCCCCGAGCGGAAAGAACGGCACATAGGCAATGCCCTCGCGCGCCAGCTTCTCGACCAGCGCGTCGTCGCCGCGGTTCGCGAGGTTGTACATGTTCTGCACGCCGACGATCGGCACGATGCGCTGGCCGTCGTCGACCTGCTTCGCGGTCACGTTGCTCAGGCCGATGTGGCGGATCAGGCCCTGCTGGCGCAGCTCGGCGAGCGCGGTCAACGGCGCCTCGAGCGAGCCTTCGGCCGGCCCGTGCACGCCCAGCATGCTGCGCATGTTGACGACATCGAGCACGTCGAGGCCGAGGTTGCGCAGGTTGTCGTGCACCGCCTGGCGCAGCTCGGCCGGCGAGGCCGCGAGGTTCCACGAGGCATCTGCCCCGCGCGTGGCACCCACCTTGGTGACGATGGTCAGGTCGTCGCGGTATGGGTGCAGCGCCTCGCGGATGATCTGGTTGGTGACGTGCGGGCCGTAGAAATCGCTGGTGTCGATGTGGTCCACACCGGCCTCGATCGCGGCGCGCAGCACCGCGACAGCGGCGGCACGGTCCTTCGGCGGGCCGTACACGCCGGGGCCGGCGAGTTGCATGGCGCCGTAGCCGAGGCGCTTCACGTCACGGCTACCGAGGCGGAAGGTGGAGATGGTGTCGAGCGGGTTCATGGGCTTTCCTTTCAGGTTGAAGCTGAATGTAGGCACCGCGGCGGCGTACGATAAGCCGGCTCAATGCGCACGGGTCGTGCGGAAAAACGAACAATCGAAAGACAGGCGATGACGGAACAGCTCGGCGATCTGGCGGTCTTCGTGGCGGTGGCGCGCGCGGGCGGCTTTCGCGAGGCGGCGCGGCTGCAGAGCGTGAGCGCCTCCAGCCTCAGCGCGGCGGTGCGTCGGCTCGAAACGCGGCTGGGGGTGCGCCTCCTGCATCGCAGCACCCGCAGCGTGGTGCCCACCGAGGCCGGCGCGCGGCTGCTCGACCGCCTCGGGCCGGCGCTCGGCGAGGTCGAGGCCGCGCTCGACGTGGTCAACGGCTTTCGCGACAAGCCCGCGGGCACCTTGCGGCTCAACGTGCCGGCGAGCGCGTCGCGGCTGGTGCTGCCGGCGATCGTGCCGCCCTTTCTCGCGGCCTATCCCGAGATCCTGCTCGAGGTGGTGGTCGAGGAAAGCTTCGTCGACGTGCTGGCCGCGGGCTGCGATGCGGGCATCCGCTACGAGGAACGGCTCGAGCAGGACGTGATCGCGATCCCGATCGGCCCGCGCCGCCAGCGCATGGCGACCGCGGCCGCGCCGGCCTACCTCGCGGCGCACGGCCGCCCCGTGCATCCGCGCGACCTGCTGCAGCACGCCTGCCTGCGCGGGCGCTTCGCGAGCGGCGCGATGGCGGGTTGGGAATTCGAGCGCGAGGGCGAGGTGGTGACGGTGGACGTCGACGGGCCGCTGATCGTGCGCCTGGGCGGCGGCGTCGAGCTCGCGATCGAAACGGCGGTGGCCGGCATCGGCGTGATCCATCTGTTCGAGGAATGGCTGCAGCCGCAACTGACGAGCGGCGCGCTGGTGCCGGTGCTCGAGGACTGGTGGCAGCCCTTCACCGGGCCCTTTCTCTACTACCAGGGGCGCGAGCGGCTGCCGGCGCCGCTGCGCGCCTTCGTGGATTTCGTGCAGTCGCGGCGCGGCTGAGGCCGCGCTTCGACGTCGGCTTCAGCGACCGGCCTGCGACAGCGGCAGCGCCGCGCCGGCCTTGAGTTCTTCCAGGCACACGCTCGAACGCACCATGCTCACGCCGGGCAGCGCCGAGAGCTTCTCGGTCAGGAAGGTGCTGAGCGCCTCGAGGTCGCTCGCGATCACTTTGAGCACATAGTCGACGTCGCCCGTCACCGAGTGGCATTCGAGCACGTCGGGCAGTTGCGTCACGGCCTGGCGGAAGCGCTTGAAATCGCGCACATGGCCGCGCTCCATCGCGATCTGGACGAAGGCCATCACGCGCAGGCCCACGGCCGCGGGCCGCAGCCGCGCCTCGTAGCGCGCGATCACGCCCTCTTCCTCGAGCCTGTGATGCCGGCGGCTGCATTGCGCGGGCGAGAGCCCGACCGCGGCCGCGAGCTCGAGGTTGGAGATGCGGCCATGGCCCTGCAGCACCTCGAGCATGCGGGTGTCCATCGAGTCCAGCGGTACGGATTGCAAGATGTTCTCCTGTTTGGTGGGAATGGTGAAAGGACTTCTCTTCTTCGAGGGGCCATCCCTAGGTGCGATGAAAACCCATTGCGCGAGGCGAGCGAAAGAATCGTTGCGAGCTCGGCCAGGGGCCATAGCAGGCGAGACATCTTCTCCCGATAGGCAATGAATGCGCAACTCCATTGCATCGCCATTCGCGAACGCCCTGGGTCAGCCATCCGATCCATCCGCACCGAGCTTCGACCAGGAGAACCCATGAAGCGCATCCCCGAACCGTTCCGCATCAAGACCATCGAGCGCATCGCGATGACCACGCGCGCGCACCGCGAGCAGGCCCTGCTCGACGCGGGGCTCAACCCCTTCCTGCTGCGCAGCGACGACGTCTTCATCGACCTGCTGACCGACAGCGGCAGCGGCGCGATGAGCGACCGCCAGTGGGCCGCGATGATGGCGGCCGACGAGGCCTATGCCGGCAGCCGCAGCTACTACCGGCTCGCCGACACCATCGAGAAGGTCTTCGGCCATCGCCACACGGTGCCCGCGCACCAGGGCCGCGGGGCGGAGCAGTTGCTTTACCCAGAGCTCGTGAAGCGCCGCGGCGCGAAGCAGCCGGTGTTCCTGTCGAACTTCCACTTCGACACCACCAAGCTCCACATCGAGCTGGCCGGCGCGCGCGCGCTCAACGCACTGACGAAGGAGGCACTGGACACCGCCACCTACCACGACTGGAAAGGCAACTTCGACCTCGAAGAACTCGCGCGGCTGATCGAGACCCATGGCGCGGCCAACGTGGTGGCGCTGGTGGCCACCGTGACCTGCAACACCAGCGGCGGCCAGCCGGTCGCGCTGGCCAACCTGCGCGCGGCCTCGCAACTCGCGCGCGAAGCAGGTATTCCGGTGGTGATCGACGCCACGCGCTTCGCGGAGAACGCCTGGTTCATCCGCGAACGCGAGGCCGGGCAGGCGCAGCGCGAGGTGCCCGACATCGTGCGCGACATGATGGCCTGCGCCGACATCGCGGTGATGTCGTCGAAGAAGGACGGGCTGGTCAACATCGGCGGCTTCTGCAGCTTCCGCGACGACGAGGACCTGTTTCGCGCCGTGCAGGAACGCTGCGTGGTCAGCGAGGGCTTCATCACCTACGGCGGCCTCGCGGGCCGCGACATGGAGGCGCTCGCGGTCGGCCTCGAGGAGGCCATGGATGCCGACTACCTGCGCTACCGCGTCGGCCAGGTCGCCTACCTCGGCGAGCGGCTGCGCGCGCAGGGCATACCGATCCAGCATCCGACCGGCGGCCACGCGGTGTTCGTCGACGCGGCCGCGCTGCTGCCGCACCTGCCGGCCGACAGCTTTCCGGCGCATGCGCTCGCCTGCGAGCTCTACCTGGAGGCGGGCGTGCGCGCGGTGGAGATCGGCTCGCTGCTGCTCGGGCGCGATCCCGCCACCGGGTTGCAGGAGAAGGCGCCGCTCGAATCGATGCGGCTCACGATCCCGCGGCGCGTCTACACCAACGACCACATGGACTACGTGGCCGACGCGCTGGCCGAGGTGGCGCGGCGCGCCGCGCGCATCCGCGGCATGGCCTTCACCTACGAGCCGGCGCTGCTGCGCAACTTCACGGCGCGTTTTCGCTGGGCCTGAGCCAACCCGCGCTCAGCCGATGGCGGGATAGTTGCCTGTTCCCTCGGGCCAGGGCGTGAGGACCTCGAAGCCCTCTTCGGTCACTGCGACCATGTGCTCCCACTGCGCCGACAGCGAGTGGTCGCGCGTGACCACGGTCCAGCCGTCGGGCAGCTCGCGCGTCTCGCGGCGGCCCGCGTTGATCATCGGCTCGATGGTGAAGACCATGCCCGGCGCGAGCCGCAGGCCCTCGCCGGGCCGGCCGTAGTGCAGCACCTGCGGATCGTCGTGGTAGATCTGCCCGATGCCGTGGCCGCAGTACTCGCGCACCACGCTGAAACGCTCGCGGTGCGCCACGCTCTGGATCGCATGGCCCACGTCGCCCAGCGTCGCGCCCGGGCGCACGGCCAGGATGCCGGCGCGCATCGCCTCGTAGGTGGTCTCGACCAGCCGGCGCGCGAGCGGGCTCGGCTCGTCGACGAAGTACATGCGACTGCAGTCGCCGAACCAGCCGTCCTTGATCACGGCCACGTCGATGTTGACGATGTCGCCCTTCTTCAGCGTCTTCTGCGCCGAGGGAATGCCGTGGCAGACCACGTGATTGACGGAGGTGCACACGGTCTTCGGGAAGCCCTTGTAGCCCACGTTGGCCGGGATCGCGCGCTGCACGTTGACGATGTGGTCGTGGCAGAGGCGGTCGAGCTCATCGGTGGTGACGCCGGGCTTTACGTAGGCCCCGATCATCTGCAGCACCTCGGCCGCCAGGTGCCCGGCCTTGCGCGACAGCGCGATCTGCTCGGGCGTCTTCAGGGGCACGGCCATGTTCATTGCACGACCTTCACCGCCCGCCCCGTCGCGCGGCCCGATGGCCGCGGCGCATGCGGCTCGCTCGGCGCGCAGGCCATCGCGAGGTCGAGCCCGCCGGCCATCTCGGCGCGCACCAGCAGCTGGCACAGCTCGCGGTGATCGAGGTCGGGATGCAGCTCGGCCAGCATGCCGATGCGCATCCAGTGCTCGGCCTGTGCGTTGATGGAACGGCTCAGCGCGGTGCCTGCGACGCGCAGGTTCTCGTGCATGAGGTCGGAGATCTTGACGATGCCCATGGTGTTTGGTCTATATGAAACGTATACGAATCATATAGATTTTTTGGTGGGGCCGCCTCGCGAGGCCGGTCCCGCCCCTCAGGGCGCAGGCACAGGGCGAGGGCGACCGCGAGACCAGCGACAGCGCGCGGCTCGACGCGCCCGTCAAGCAGGTCGGCGACCAGCGCATCGCGGTGAAGACCGCCGAGGGAGCCGGTGCGATTCCCGTCTACGCGGACCGCAGCGTCGATGCGCCCGCGCCCGAGGTGCGGCGCGTGCTGGTGATCGTGCACGGCATCCTGCGCAACGCCGACGTCTATTTCTCCACCGGGCAGAAGATCGTGCAGAACGCGGGCGAGGCCGCCGCGGGCACGATGGTGGTGGCGCCGCAGTTCCTCACGCAGACCGACGTGCGGGCCTTCCACCTGCAGGGCGACATGCTCGGCTGGAGCAAGCACGGCTGGGCGCGCGGCGATGCGGCGCTCGGGCCGGCGCCGGTCAGCGCCTTCTCGGCGCTCGACGCGGTGCTCGCGCACTTCGCGAACCGCGAACGCTATCCGGCGCTGCGGGAAGTGCTCCTGATCGGCCACTCGGGCGGTGGGCGCATCCTCAACCGCTACGTCGCCACCAGCGACGGCGAGGCGGTGCTGCGCCGCGCCGGCATCGGCATCGGCATCCGCTACGTGGTGGCCAATCCCGGCAGCTATCTCTACTTCGACCGCGACCGGCCGGCCCCCGCCGGCGGACTGCGGCCGGCCGACCTGCAGGCCTGCCCGGCCGCCAACGAATGGCAGTACGGCCTCGACAAGGCACCGCCCTACGTGGCGCGGCAGGACGCGGCCTCGCTCGAAGGCCGCTATGCCTCGCGCGGCGTGGTCTACCTGCTCGGCGGCGCCGACACCGATCCGTACCTGCACTTCTTCGACCGCTCGTGCGGCGCGATGGCCCAGGGCCCGAACCGGCTGGCGCGCGGCCATGCCTACTTCGACTACCTCAAGGGCCGCCACGCCGCGAACTTCAACCAGCGCATCGTGGAGGTGCCGGGCGTCGGGCACGACAACCTCGGCATGTTCAACTCCGCCTGCGGCGTGGCGGTGCTGTTCGAACGCGAGCTGCCCGAGCGCTGCCCGCTGTTCAGATAGGCCGCCGCGCCGCCATGCTCAGTCCTGCAGGCAGAGGTACTTGAGCTCGAGGTAGTCATCGATCCCGTGCCGCGAGCCCTCGCGGCCCAGGCCCGACTGCTTCACGCCGCCAAAGGGCGCGACTTCGTTCGAGATCAGGCCGGTGTTGATGCCGACCATGCCGGTCTCGAGCTGCTCGCCCACGCGCCAGAGGCGGCGGCGGTCCTCGGTGAACAGGTAGGCGGCGAGGCCGAACTCCGAATCGTTGGCCATCGCGATGACCTCCTCCTCGGTCTCGAAGCGGAACAGCGGCGCCAGCGGCCCGAAGGTTTCCTCGCGCGCCACGCGCATGGCCTGCGTCACGCCGGTCAGCACGGTGGGCTCGAAGAAGCTGCCGCCCAGCGCGTGCGGCTTGCCGCCGGTGCGCAGCTCGGCGCCCTGCGTGAGCGCATCGTCGATGTGCTGGCGCACCTTGGCGACCGCGCGGCTGTCGATCAGCGGGCCCTGCGTGGTGCCGGCCTCGAGGCCGTTGCCCACGCGCATCGCTTCGACCGCGGCCACCAGCCGCGCGGCCACGGCGTCGTAGATGCCGGCCTGCACGTAGATGCGGTTGGCGCAGACGCAGGTCTGGCCCGCGTTGCGGAATTTCGAGGCCACGATGCCCTCGATCGCGCGGTCGAGGTCGGCGTCGTCGAACACGATCAGCGGCGCATTGCCACCGAGCTCGAGCGAGAGCTTCTTGATGGTCGGCGCGCACTGCTGCGCGAGCACGCGGCCCACGCCGGTGGAGCCGGTGAAGCTGAGCTTGCGCACGGTCGGGCTCTCGCACAGCGCGGCGCCGATCTCGGGCGCGTTGCCGGCCACGATCTGCAGCACGCCGGGCGGCAGGCCGGCCTCGAGCCCCAGCACGCCGAGCGCGAAGGCGCTCAGCGGCGTGAGTTCGGCCGGCTTGACGACGATGGTGCAGCCCGCGGCCAGCGCGGGGCCGACCTTGCGCGTGATCATCGCGGCCGGGAAGTTCCACGGCGTGATCGCGGCACACACGCCGATCGGCTGCTTGAGCACCACGATGCGCTGGCCGGCGCGCTGCGGCTGCAGCACCTCGCCGTCCACGCGCTTGGCCTCCTCGGCGAACCATTCGATGAACGAGGCCGCGTAGGCGATCTCGCCACGCGCCTCGGCCAGCGGCTTGCCCTGCTCGAGCGTCATCAGCCGGCCCAGGTCGTCCTGGTGCGCGAGCATCAGCTCGGCCCAGCGGCGCAGCACGCGCGCACGATCGGGCGCGGTGCGCGCGCGCCAGGCGGGCAGCGCGGCGGCGGCGCCGGCGATGGCGCGCTCGGTCTCGGCGCGGCCCATCAGCGGCACGTCGGCCAGGTGCCGGCCGGTGGCGGGGTCGTTCACGGCGAAGGTGGCGCCGTCGTCGGCCGCGACCCACTGGCCGTCGACCAGGCCGGCGCTGCGCAGCAGGTCGGGGCGCTGCAGGCCCAGGGTGGAGGCGGTGTTCATGCCGAGAACGCCTCCTCGACGATGGCCAGCGCGCGTTCGAACTGCGCATCGGGAATGGTCAGCGGGTAGAGGAAGCGGATCACGTTGCCGTACATGCCGCAGCTCAGCAGCACCAGGCCCTGCGCCAGCGCCTTGGCCTGCACGCGCGCCACCGCTTCGGCGTCGGGCGCGCCCGTGGCCGCGTCGCGCAGCTCGACCGCAACCATCGAGCCCTGCGCGCGCACTTCGGCCAGCGCCGGGTTCGATTCCTTGATCTTCAGCAGCCGGCCGACCAGGCGTTCGCCCAGCGCGGCGGCGCGCTCGCAGAGCTTCTCGTCGGCGATCACGTCGAGCACCGCGTGCGCCGAGGCCACCGCCAGCGGATTGCCCGCGTAGGTGCCGCCGAGGCCGCCGGGCGCCGGTGCGTCCATGATGGCGGCGCGGCCGGCCACGGCCGACAGCGGCATGCCGCCCGCGAGGCTCTTGGCCATGGTGATCAGGTCGGGCTCGACGCCGTGGTGCTGCATCGAGAACAGCCGGCCGGTGCGCGCGAAGCCGGTCTGCACCTCGTCGGCGATCAGCACGATGCCGTGCGCGTCGCAGAGGCGGCGCAGGCCCTGCAGCAGCGCGGTGGGCGCGACGTTGAAGCCGCCCTCGCCCTGCACCGGCTCGATCACGATCGCGGCCACGCGCTTGGGATCGATGTCGGCCTTGAACAGCTTCTCGATCGCGGCCAGCGAGTCGTCGGCGCTCACGCCCTGCAGCGCGCTCGGGAACGGCACGTGGAACACGTCGGCCGGGAACGGGCCGAAGCCGGTCTTGTAGGGCGCGACCTTGCCGGTCATGGCCAGCGCCATCAGCGTGCGGCCATGGAAGCCGCCGCCGAAGGCGATCACGCCGGCGCGGCCGGTGTGGGCGCGCGCGATCTTCACCGCGTTCTCGAGCGCCTCGGCGCCGGTGGTGAAGAAGGCCGTCTTCACCGGGCCGGAGATCGGCACCAGCGCATTGAGGCGCTCGGCCAGCGTCACCACGCTCTCGTAGGGAACGATCTGGTAGGCGGTGTGCGTGAAGCGCCCGAGCTGCTCCTGGATCGCGGCCACCAGGCGCGGATGGCGGTGGCCGGTGTTGAGCACCGCGATGCCGGCGGCGAAGTCGATGTATTCGCGGCCTTCGATGTCCCACAGCGTCGCGTTCTCGGCGCGCTGGGCATAGAAGCCGCACATCACGCCCACGCCGCGCGGCGTGGCCGCGAGGCGGCGGGTCTGGAGTTCGGAGTTGGTGGTCATGGCTGAAGGCGTCCGGGAAAGGCTGGAGGTCGATCGGAAGTTCTGATTGAATGCGCAATTGGCTCCATCAAAAAGATCCACTTCCTTCAATTAGGATGGAGCCAATCCAAAAAGCCATGAAATCCATCTGCGCCGACCTGGTGCTGCAGCGCATCGCTCCCGCGGCCGGCGCCGCGCTCAACCGCCAGCTCTACGACTGCCTGCGCGGCGCCATCCTCGACGGCAGCCTGCCGCCCTCGAGCGCGCTGCCGGCCTCGCGCGACCTGGCGCGCGAGACCGGCATGTCGCGCAACACCGTGCTGCATGCCTACGAGCAGCTGCGCGCCGAGGGCTACGTGCATTCGCGCGTGGGCAGCGGCACCTTCGTGGCCGAGACCACGCCCGAGAGCCAGCTGGCCACCGGCCGCGGCGCGGCGCGCCGCCGCGCCGGCCCGCGCCGCGCCGGTGGGCTGGCCCGGCGCGCCCAGGCGCTGGTCGACGATGCCTCGGCCGCGGCGCGCCAGTGGGGCGCCTTCATGCCCGGCGTGCCCGACGTGACCCAGTTCCCGCATCGCGCCTTCGGCCGCATCGTCGCGCGCCTGTGGCGCGATCCCGCGCCCGAGCTGCTGACCTATTCGCATGGCGGCGGCCATCCGGCGCTGCGCGAGGCGGTGGCCGAGCACCTGCGCGTGGCGCGCGCGGTGCGCTGCGATGCCGACCAGGTGCTGATCACCGAGGGCGTGCACCAGGCCATCGACCTGTCGCTGCGCATGCTGGCCGACCCGAGCGACACCGTGTGGGTCGAGGAGCCCGGCTACTGGGGCTTCCACAAGCTGCTGCAGATGGGTGCCTGGCGCGTGCGGCCGCTGCGCGTGGAGGCCGAGGGCGACGGACCCGGGGCTGGCTGGCCGCGCGGCGGCAGCGCGCCGCGGCTGATCTTCGTGACGCCCTCGCACCAGTACCCGCTGGGCTCGGTGATGAGCTTGGCGCGGCGGCGCGAGCTGCTCGACTTCGCGCGCCAGTCGGGCAGCTGGATCGTGGAGGACGACTACGACAGCGAGTTCCGCTTCGCGGGCCGGCCCATTCCCTCGATGCAGGGGCTCGAGGACGACAGCCCGGTGATCTACATCGGCACCTTCAGCAAGACCCTGTTCCCGGGCCTGCGCGTGGGCTACATGGTGCTGCCGCGCGCGCTGGCCGCGCATTTCCGCACCGCGCATGCCGACCTCTACCGCGAGGGCCATGCCATCACGCAGGTGGCCCTGGCCGAGCTGATCGGCCAGGGCCACTACGCCGCCCACATCCGCCGCATGCGCGTGCTCTATGCGCGCCGGCGCGCGCTGCTGGCCGGGCTGATCGCCGAGCACCTGGGCCCCGACCACCTGCATCCGCAGGCCAGCAATGCCGGGCTGCACCTGGTGCTGCGGCTGCCCGAGGACCGCGACGACGTGGCGATCATGGAAGCGGCGCAGGCGCGCGGCGTGCTCTCGCGGCCGCTGTCGCGCTACTACCGGCGCGGCGACGGGCAGCGCGGCCTGCTGCTGGGCTATGCCTGCGTGGAGGAGGCGAACATCGAGCCGGCGTTCCGCGTGCTGCTCGACTGCATCCGGCCTTGAGCGACGCCCGGCCGGTTCGCATCGGCCTACACGCGCTGGCCGATCATCCCGACAGCGCAGCGCGCGCGGTCGGGCCCCAATAAGGCTTTCGACATCCACCGCCTTCGTTCCCCGTGCCCCTGCCGCCCGCGCAAGACCGACCCGCCCGCCCCGGACGCCGACTGGCCCTCGCGCTGGTCGTCGCCATCGCCGCCGGCGTGGTGGCCGTCTTCACGGGCGCCATCGAGGTGCCCGAGCGCCACGATCCCTGGGCGCCGCTCGACGTGACGGCGGCGCCCAACTGGCTCACTTCGTACAAGCTCGCCCGCGCACGCGGCGATCCGGTGCGCTGCCAGGCCGCGCTGGCCGACACCGGCATGCAGTACGAGCGCGTGCCCGACCGCATCACAGGCCCGGGCTGCGGCTTCGAGAACGCGGTGCGCCTGCGCGCGGCCGGCGTGCGCCTGGGCAGCGCGCCCACGCTGAGCTGCCCGATGGCGCTGTCCTTCTTCATGTGGGAGCGCCATGCGCTGCAGCCCGCGGCCCTGCGGCACTTCGGCCAGCCGGTCGCCGCGATCGACCACCTCGGCAGCTATGCCTGCCGCAACGTGAACCGCGGCGAAGGCGCGATGCCCGGCGCACCACGCAGCCGGCACGCCACGGCCGATGCCTTCGACGTGGCCGGCTTCGTGCTCGCCGACGGGCGCCGTGTCAACGTGCGCAAGGACTGGCACGCCGACGCCACGAACCCCTCGGCCGCGCTGCTGAACGATGCCCACCTGGGTGCCTGCCGCTTCTTTCGCGGCGTGCTCGGGCCCGAGTACAACGCGGCGCACCGCGATCACTTCCATCTGGAGACGGGCGGGTTTCCGATGTGCCGCTGAGCCCGTCTGCTAGAAAGCCACCATGAGCGCTTCCCTCGCCGCCTCTCTCGTCGATCTCGTGCTGGGCCTGGAACTCGGCGCGCGCGGCGATGCCGATCCGAACCGCTTCGCGCTCGAGGGCGTGCGCTGGACCACGGGGCAGGACGGCACGCGCGAACTGCGGATCGCGCGGCTCGAAGCGACGGCCCTGCGGCTCGCCACGGGCGCGCTGGTGCTGGAGATCGAGCGCATCGCCGTGCACGAGCTGGTCGCGCGCGTGCATGCCGAGAACGGGTCGCTGCGCGTCGGCGCCATCGAGGCCCGCGACGCGGAGTTCGCCGGCCTGAAGTTGCACGGCCCCCTCGTGCTGCCGCGGCAGTTCCGCCAACTGTGGGAAGCCACCCATCCCGCCGACGGCACGGCGCAGCCGCCGCCGGCCGATGCCTGGCAACTCGGCCCGCTCGGCGAGATCGACGGCACCCTGCGCGGCCGCATCACCGACGCGCACCTGCTGTTCGATGCCCACGTGACCGTGCCGATCCGCCATGGGCTGGTCGACTTCAACGACGCCACCGTTGAGCACGTGGGCCCCGACTCGCGCATGGGCGTGAGCCCGCTCGGCTTCTACGTCGATGCGCCGAACGGCCGCAGCTACCTCTACCAGTTCGCCTCGGCGCCGCTCGCGGGCGTGGAGTTCGAGCGCCGCAAGAGCCTGATCGGCCCGTGGATCTCCGAGCGCGGCAAGCTGCGGCTGCGGCCTTTCGCCGAATCGATGCTGCGCCAGGGGCTCGGCACGCAGGCCCAGGGGTTGACCGCGCAGGCGCGCACGCTGCTGGGGCGCACGGCCCTGTCGGGCGAACTGCGGCTCGGAGACGGCCTGCTTGCGCTGCCAGGCCTGCAGGTATCGATGGACGGGCACAAGCAGGGCCTCAACACGATCGTGCTGCGCTCCGAGTCGGTGGGCCGCGGGTTGGGCGCGGAGATCGCGGCGCTGTCCGCGCGTGACATCGCGGCGAGCTGGGGCGGCGCGCAACTCGCTGGCGAGGCCGTGACGGCGAAGCTCGGCGTGCAGGTGGTCGTCGAGGGCCACACCCTGCGCTTCGTGCTCGCGGTCGAGAGCGGCCGCATCACCGCGCCTCGCATCGGCTTCGGGGCCAGCGCGCCCGCGTGATCGTCCCCTTCGGGGATCGCTCCATCTTTCTTGTGTCCGTGCGTCGAGGCGCGATGGCCGCCGCCATCTTCCACGGGCTTGACCCAGGTCAATCGCCGGGCGCCCGCACCGCTCTAGCATGGACAGGCGACACGAGGAGACGCCTTGGAACTCGAGATACCGGAGATGCTGGCCGCCGTCCTGCGCAGCCAGGTCGGCGCGCAGTCGCCGCTGGGCCTCCAGCTGGGCGGCCAGGGGGCCTGCAGCGGCATACGCGTCGTGTCGAGCCGCCACTTCGATGGGCGCTCGCTCAACCTGCTCTACCAGCTGAGCCTCGGCAACGGCGCGCGCGACCTGGTGTTCCAGCTGCTCGCGCTCGACAACCTCAACGGCGAATCGCAGCTGCAGCCGATCGCGAACCTCGAGGCGATGGTGCCGGCGCTGACCGAATGGCTGGCGCGCGACGCGATCGACGGCTGGCTCTACCAGCGCGGCAAGGACGGCGTGCTGCTGCCCTGGCTGGTCCACACGGTGCGGCTGGTGAAGCCCACCGAGGGCAATGCCTACGTGCTCGTGGGCCTGCTCGCCAACACCTTGCAGGCCGCCGGCCGCGAGCCGCCCTCCGAGCCCCGGCTGCGCTTCGCGGGCATGACCTGGGGCCTGAGCTTCTACGAGGAGCAGTTGCCGCAGCGCACGCTGGCCGACCTGTTCGCCGACCACGGCTTTCACAAGGAGTGCGCGGAGTTCAAGCGCGAGTACGAGATGCAGCTCGAGCGCTTCGGCAAGCTGCAGCCGCAGCACGGCGCGCAGTTCACCGTCGGCGGCAGCGTGTGGACCGCGGGCGAGGGCCCGCGCGCGGCGCTCGAGTGCCACCGGCTGCCCGAGGCCGCCGCGGTGCGCTGCGTGAACGACGAGGAGCTGCTGCGCCGCCGCTTCGACCTGGCCGCCGATCCGCACCACTGGCGCGAGAGCGGCATCGCCCAGGGCTTCGACCGCATTCCGCAGCACTGCTACCTGCACCTGTTCCACCTCGACTGGCACCGCAACATCTGGGTCCATGCCCAGCATGTGCAGGAGTACCGGTACCAGCCCGGCCTGCGCGAGCGGCTGGTGCTGCCGCAGGCGCATCGCGACCTGATCGACATCCTCACGGCCGACCGCAATTTCCTGGTCGAGGACGTGGTGCCCGGCAAGTCGGGCGGCACCACCATCCTGTGCAAGGGCGCGCCCGGCCTGGGCAAGACGCTGACCGCCGAGGTCTACGCGGAAGTGGTCGGCAAGCCGCTGTACCGCGTGCATTCGGGCCAGCTCGGCGTGACGGCGAGCTCGGTCGAGGCCAGCCTCACGCGCATCCTGCAGCGCGCCGCGCACTGGGGCTGCGTGCTGCTGCTCGACGAGGCCGACGTCTACATCCGGCGCCGCGACAACGACCTGCAGCACAACGCCATCGTGGCCGAGTTCCTGCGCACGCTCGAGTACTTCAGCGGCCTGCTGTTCATGACCACCAACCGCGTCGGCGACATCGACGAGGCCATCCTCTCGCGCTGCATCGCGGTCATCGACTACCAGCCGCCCGGGCCCGAGGATGCGCGGCGCCTGTGGGCCACGCTGTCGGCCCAGCTCGGCGTGGAACTGCCCGCCGCCGTGATCGACCGGCTGGTGGTCGACTACGCGGGCGCCAGCGGCCGCGACATCAAGGAGCTGCTCAAGCTCACGAGCAAGTACTGCCGGCGCAAGGAACTGCCGCTGTCGACGCAGTCCTTCGCGCAATGCGCCGTGTTCCGCGGCATCGCGCCCGCCGCTTCGAACAGAGGAGGCCACGCATGATCGACCCCACCCTGTTCGGCGGCGCGCTCACGGGCCGCATGGCCTTCCGGCCCGGTGCCGCGCCCTTGTACGAGCCGCTGCCGCCCGGCCGCCACGACCTGGGCTTCGACGAAGGCCGCGACGCGGTGCTGGTGGTGCCCGAGGGCCTGCCCGCCGACGCGCCGCTGCCCCTGCTCGTGATGTTCCATGGCGCGGGCGGCGAGGCCAACCGCGTGCTGCCGCACTTCGTCGCGCATGCGCGCTCGCGCGGCTTCCTGCTGCTGGCGCCGCAGTCGATGTACGCCACCTGGGACATCGTGGTCGGCGGCCATGGCCCCGACCTCGAGCGGCTCGACAACGCGCTGGCCACCGTGTCGCGGCATTTCCGTCTCGACCCCGCGCGGCTCGCGCTCGCGGGCTTCTCCGACGGCGGCAGCTACGCGCTGTCGCTGGGCCTCACCAACGGCGACGTGGCGAGCCACGTGATCGGCCTGTCGGCCGGCTTCATGAACAGCTTCGCGCAGGCCGGCACGCCGCGCTTCTTTCTCGCGCACGGACGCTCGGACAGCCAGTTGCCGATCGAGACCAGCGCCCATCCGCATGCCCGCCGGCTGCTCGAGAGCGGGCACGACCTCACGCTGCAGCCCTTCGATGGGGACCATGTGATCGTGCCCTGGGTGGTGGGGCGGGCGGTGGCCTTCTTCCTGGGGGACGAGGCGGCGAAGCCGGCCTGAGCGCGCGGCTACTTCAGATAGCGGGCCTCGACGGCGCGCATGCGTTCGTCGCCCTGCAGTTCGATGATCTCCTTGACGGACGGAAGCGCCGCATCCACCGCGCGGATGCCGCCGTCTCTGCGGATCCGGGCGAACACCTCGCGCACGGCGCCGACGGCCGCGCGGATGGCGTGGTTGCCGTAGATGACGATGCCGACCTTCGAGAGCGCGGCGATGTCGGCCTCGGTCAGTTGCGGGTACGCGGTGGGCACCAGCACCAGCGGCACCTTGCCGGGCCAGGACTTCACGAAAGCCAGGATCTCGTCGGGCGTCTTCTGCCTGGAATGGATCAGTATCGCGTCGGCGCCGGCCTCCTCGTAGGCCTGGCCGCGCCGCACGGCTTCCTGCTGGCCCAGGCCGGCGATCAGCGCTTCCACGCGCGCGATCACCACGAAGTCCCTGTCGGCGCGGGCAGCGGTCGCCGCCGCGATCTTGCCCTGGAACTCCTCGATGCGGACCAGCTCCTGCCGGCCATCGGTCCTCAGGCTGGTGTCCTTGGGAAAGGTCTTGTCCTCCATCACGATGGCCGACGCGCCGGCCGCTTCGTACTGCGGCACGACGTAGTGGACGTTCACCGCGTTGCCGAAGCCGGTGTCGATGTCGGCGATCAACGGAATGGACACGGTGGAAGCGATGGCCCGCATCATCTCCAGGTGCGTGGACATCGACAGGATGTTGGCGTCGGGCACGGCATAGCTGGCCGACAGCTCGAAGCCGCTGCCCCAGATGCCGCCGAAGCCGGCCTGCTCGGCGAGCTTCGCCACCAGGGGATTGTGGGCGGCCATGGCGGTGAACAGCCGGCCGCTGTCGAGGGCTGCGCGCAGCGCTTGATTCTTGGTCATTGAAGTTTCTCTGGATGGATGAACGAAGTGATGTGGAGCGCCGCTCAGCCGAGCCGCCCGCAGGCCGCGGCGATCCGAGCCATGGCCTCGTCGAGCTCCGCGTCCGAGGCCGCATAGGAGACGCGGAAATGGCCTGGCAGCTCGAACGCCGAGCCGGGCACGATCGCCACCCCCGCCTCGCGCAGCAGGTACAGCGCGAGGTCGGCATCCGTCGCGATCAGGTGGCCCGCGGGGTCGCGCCGCCCCAGCAATCCCTGGCAGCCCGGGAAGGCATAGAAGGCGCCGGGCGGCAGGTCGCAGGCGATGCCTTCGATGCGGTTGAGCTGGCCGACCACGCTGTCGCGGCGCCGCCGGAAGGCCTCGACGAACTGCGGAAGAAAGTCCATCGGGCCGTCGAGCGCGGCGACGGCGGCGGCCTGGCTGATCGAACTGGTGTGCGAGGTGGACTGGGACTGGACCAGGTTCATGGCCTTGATCAGTTCGAGCGGCCCGGCGCCGAAGCCGACGCGCCAGCCGGTCATGGCATAGGCCTTGGACACGCCGTTGATCGTCAGCGTGCGCGAGGCCAGTTCGGGCATCACGGCGGCCGGCGTGGCGAAGGCGTCGGTCTGGTAGCGGATCTTCTCGTAGATGTCGTCCGCCATCACCCAGACCCGCGGATGGCGCAGCAGCACCGCGCCGAGCGCGGCCAGTTCGTCGTGCGAATAGACCGCGCCGCTGGGATTCGACGGCGAGTTGAGCATCAGCCACTTGGTGCGCGGCGTGATGGCGTCCTCCAGCTGCCGCGGCGTGAGCTTGAAGCCGCTCGCCGCACCGCAGCGGACGATCACGGGCGTGCCGCCGGCCAGCAGCACCATCTCGGGGTAGGACACCCAGGCCGGCGTCGGCACCACCACCTCGTCGCCCGGATCGATGGTGGCCTGCAGCGCGTTGTAGAGGATCTGCTTGGCACCGCAGCCGACCTGGACCTGCTCGGGGTCGAAGCGCAGCCCGTGGTCGCGCTCGAACTTGCGCACCACGGCCTCGCGCAGCGCGAAGGTTCCAGCCACGTCGGTATAGCGCGACTCGCCGCGGTCGATGGCCTGCTTGCCGGCCTCGCGCACATGATCGGGCGCCGGGAAATCGGGCTCGCCCTGGCTCAGCGCGATGACGTTGCGGCCCTCGCGCTTGAGCTGGTTGGCCAGCCGCGTCATCTCCTTCGTGGCCGAGGGCTTGGCACCGAGCACGCGCCTGGCCAGGAATGGGTGGAGATCGTGCGAAGGTGCTGTTGTTGTGGTTGTCGTCATTCGATGGTTCCTACTCTCAGCTTGAAGATCCAGCGCGCCAGCGCCAGGGGGATGAAGATGGTCAGCAGCAGCACCAGGCTGTAGGCACAGGCCAGTGCCAGCCGCCCGCTGTCGATCTGCTGGAAGATTTCGATCGGCATGGTGTTCATGCCGCCGAAGTACAAGACGACCGTGGCCGACAGCTCCGACAGGGTCGTGACCCACATCAGCACGGCGGCCGCCACCACCGACGGTCCGATCACCGGAAGCACCACGCGCACGAAGCTGCGCAGCGGGCTCACGCCCAGGCTCATGGAGGCCTCCTCGATCGAATCGCGCAGGTTGTGCAGCGGGCCGGCGGCGGCGCGCACGCTGGTGGGCATGCGCCGGAGGAAGTAGGCCAGTGCCATCACCACCCAGCTGCCCGTGAGCACCAGCCAGCCGCTGTTGAACGCGTTGATGAGCGCGATGCCCAGCACGGTGCCCGCGATGGTCAGCGGCAGCATCACCAGCACGTCGAGCACATGGGTGAGCCACGAGCGCCGCTTGACGATCAGGTAGGCCGACACGACCGAGAAAATCACACCGGCCACGGTGGCGATCGAGGCCAGGAACAGCGAGTTGTACAAGGGCTCGGGCGCGCGGAACAGCGCATGCTGCAGATGGGCCAGCGTGAAGCTGCCGTAGCGCAGCACCGGCCCCACGGAGGGCGTGAACGCGGTGACGACCACCACCACGGCCGGCAGCAGCGACAGCAGCACCACGCCGAGCACGGCAGCGCTGGCCAGCACCGCGCGCCAGCCGTGGATCGCCAGCACCGCCGGGCTGCGGCCCGCTTCCATCTGGAACTGGCGCTTCTCGATCGCCAGTTTCTGCACGAGCAGCAGGCCCGCGCCCAGCAGCACCAGCAGCGATGCCATCGTGGTCTGCATCTGCGGATTGCCGCCCATCTCGCTGACGAACTCGTTGTAGGCCTTCACCGCCAGCACCGGCGTGCGCGCGCCCAGGATGGCCGGCACGCCGAAGCTGCCGATCACGTGGGTGAACACGATGAGCGCGCCGGCGAACAGCGAGGGCAGCAGCAGCGGCAGGGTCACGCCACCGAGCACGCGGCCGATCGGCCGGCCCAGGCTCAGCGCGGCCTCCTCCAGGTTGCGGTCCATCGACTTCAGGCCGACCAGGACGGCGACGAAGGCGTACACGTAGTTGTTGAGGGTCATCACGTAGACCATGCCCCACCACGAATAGAGCGACGGCAACTCGATGCCCCAGGGTGCCAGCGCCATGTTGACAAGGCCCTGCTTGCCCAGGATCAGCACCCAGGCCGCGGCCACGACGACGTCGGGGACCACCAGCGTCACCAGCGGCAACGCGGTGACGATGCCGGCCAGCGGAAACCTGCAGCGCGCGACGACCACGGCCAGGCCGCCGCCCACGAGCATCGAGGTGATCGTGACCGCCAGCCCGAGGATCAGCGTGTTGAAGAAGACCTCGCGGTACGAGGCCTCGGCGAAGAAGCGCAGGTAGCCGCCGAAGCTCGGCTGGCCATCGGGGCCCACGAAGGACTTGCCGATCATCCCCGCCAGCGGCAGGACCAGGAACACGCCCAGCACTCCGATGGCGCACAGCGCCAGCACCAGCCAGGCCGGATCGCGTCGCAGCGCGCGGGACATCATGCGGCCTGCACGATGTGCGCGTCGACGGGCAGTGCCAGCACGACGGTGTCGTCGCGCGAGCGGCTCTGGTCCTGCTGGCGCGTGCGCACCTCGACCCGGAGCACGCCGGCGCTGGTGCGCACCCGGTAGCCCGTGAGGCCGCCGCGGAATTCGACATGCTCGATCACGCCGCGCAGATGGCCGTCGGCCGTCGCATCGGCGTCGGCGAAGACCAGCTCCTCGCTGCGCACCGCCAGCACCGCGCCGGGGCGCAACGGCACCCCGCTGTCGGTCAGGATGACGCCGGCCGGCGTGCCCAGGCGGCGCAGCCCGTTGGCGGCCGCGGGCAGTTCCTCGTCGATGGCGATGAGGTTGGCTCCCCCGACGAAGTCGGCGGCGAAGGCGGTGCCGGGCCGGGCGTAGATCTCGCGCGGCGGACCGATCTGGACGATGCGCCCGCGGTCCATCACGGCGATCAGGTCGGACAGCGCCAGCGCTTCTTCCTGGTCGTGTGTGACGAACACGGTCGTGATGCCCGCCTCGGTCTGCAGCTCGCGCACCAGGCTGCGCAGCTCGACGCGCAGCTTGACGTCCAGCGCCGACAGCGGTTCGTCCAGCAGCAGCAGCCGGGGCTCGATCACCAGCGCGCGCGCCATCGCGACGCGCTGCCGCTGGCCGCCGGACAGGGCCGCGGGCGAGCGGTCGGCCAGCGCCTTCAGTCCCACGCGTTCGAGCATGGCCAGCGCGCGTTGCTCCGCGGCGGCGCGGTCGACGCCGCGCGCGGCGAGTCCGTAGACGACGTTGGCGAGGACCGAGCGGTCGGGGAACAGCGCGTAGTCCTGGAACACCATGCCAACCCCGCGGCGATGCACCGGCACGTGGGTCACGTCCTCATCGCCGAACCGGATGCGCCCGGCGTCCGGCCGCACGAACCCGCCCAGCATGCGCAACAGCGTGGTCTTGCCGCAGCCCGACGGCCCCAGCAGCGTGAAGAACGACCCGCTCGGGATGGCGAGATCGAGCCCGTCGAACAGGGCCTGGCCGCCATAGCTCTGGGCGATGGCTTCGAATGAGACTTGCATCGGTGGCTTTCCGTTGGCCTGCGGTGCCGGTCAGCGCGCGTTGACGCTCTGGCGCCACTGCGCGATGAATGCCGCGCGCTCCGTGCCCATCCGGGCATCGTCGAGCGCCACGACCTTGATGCCCGACAGCGCGGGCAATTCCGCCAGCCTGCTCACGTCGATGTCGGTGCGCAGCGGACGGCGGTAGGCGCTCTTGAAGACCTCGGTCTGCGTCTTGCCGGCGGCCAGGAATTCGTAGAGCCGGCGGGCCTCCTGCGGATGCTTCGCGCCCTTGATCAGGGCCATGCCTTCGGGCGAGAGAAAGGTGCCCTCGGCCGGATAGACCAGCTTGATCTCCTTGAGTCCGCCGGCCACGTACTCGTAGGCGGCGTACTCCATCGTCACCGCGACCGCGAACTCGCCCTTGGCAACGCCTTCGTAGGCGGCGGAGGTGGTGCCGACGATCACGGCATTGCGCGCGACCTTGGCGAGGACCTCGTTGCCCAGCAACTGCTGCAATCCATACAGCGCGACGAACGAGGCGCTGCTGCGCTCCGGATCGGGAATGACGATCCTGCCCTTCCACTTCGGATCGGCCAGGTCGGCCCAACCCCGCGGCGGCTGGCCGCCCGGCGTCTGCCGCAGGTTCGCCATCAGCACGGTCACGTGGACGTTGGTGCCCAGCCAGAGGCCGTTCGGTCCGCGGTAGGCCGGCGGTATGGCCGCGGCCTGCGCGGATTCGTGAGGCTGGAACTGGTCACGGAATTCGCCGATGGTCGACAGGCCGCCCGACCAGAAGATGTCGCCCAGCGGGTTGGCGGCCTCGGCCTTGATGCGCTGCATCAGCGCCCCGGTGCCGGCGCGCACCACGGACACCTTGATGTCGGGGTTCTGCTTGGTGAACTGGTCGACGACCTGGTTCACCGTCTCCACGTTGTTGGAGGAATACAGCACGACCTCGCCCGCGCAGGCCTGCGCCAGCCGTCCTGCGAAAATGAGGAAAAGACATAGTTTTGGCAGCAAGCGAAGCATCTAATTCCGCCCTTTCGAGGCACTGTTGGTGACAGAATGAATGCTATCGACCGCCAAATTTCGATCAACCGAGGTTCTGTGACAGTATTCCCCGCCGTGGTTTCACAATGAGTTTTGATCATGAACGAGCAGCCGAAGTACCGCTGACACCGCTGCGCGCCTTCGTGGCGGTCGGCCGGCATGGCAACTTCACGCGGGCCGGCGCGGCATTGGGCGTCACCCAGGGCGCGGTGAGCCGCCACATCGCCTCGCTCGAAGCATTCGCGGGCGGACGGCTGTTCCACCGCCGGGGCTCGACCGTCGAATTCACGCCCAGCGGCCTGCAGCTCTTCGAGGCGGTCAAGGACGCCATGTCGACCATCGAGATGACGATGCAACTGCTGGCGCAACGTGGCCGCAAGCACGACCGGCTGAAGGTGCGCACCTCGATGCCGAGCTTCGCGATGACGGTGGTGGTGCCCGCGCTCGGCGCCTACACGGCGCAGCACGGCGTGCAGATCGACCTGATCACCTCGCTGGCGCCGCCCGAGCCGTCCGACGATTTCGACGTGCTCATCACCCGCGACCTGAGCGTGCCGGGAACGGAGAGCTGGGAGCTGATGCGCGAGGAACTGGTCTGCGTCGCCTCGCCGTCCCTGCTGGAGAAGCACCGCGCGCGATCGAAGAGCGGTTGGCCCCTGGTGGCGGCGCGCTCACGGCCCGACGTCATCGCGACCTGGGCCATCGCCGCGGGCATCGCGACCGAGAGCCTCTATGTGGTCGCCACCTACGACCATCTCTTCCTGGCCATCACCGCGGCCATCGGCGGCACGGGCTTCCTGGTGGTGCCGAAGCTGCTGGTGCTGGATCCGCTGCGCGACGGCACGCTGGTGCTGGCCGACGGCCAGAGCATCGGCTCGGGTGCGAGCTACCTGGCCTACGTCAGCACGCACAGCGCGCATGCCCAGAGCGCGGGCGACTTCTGCCGCTGGCTCAAGGGCATGCTTCGCGAGCGCATGTGAGCGCCGACCGCGCGCGACGAGCTCGCGCGCGCCGCGCCTAATCTTCCGGGCGACCCGAAGCCCGGCGCACGATGGACGCCGCATCCACGGTCACGGGCCGGGCCTGCCCCGCCACGCCGGCGCCCGTTGCCCGCGCCCGCAACTGCCCACACCCCCCATCGACATCCTGCCCCGCCGAATTCCGCAGCTTGGTCAGGATGCCGCGCTCGTGCAGGGTACGCGCGATCTGCTGGCAGCGCGCCCAGGCCGGGCGCTGGAAGTCCACGCCGTCGACCGCGTTGAACGGGATCATGTTGAGCACGCCGTACTTGCCCGACAGCAGCCGCACCAGCCCCTCGATCTCTTCCTCGCTGTCGTTGATGCCTTCGAGCAGCGTCCACTGGTACTGGATCGGATAGCCGGTGGTGCGCGCATAGCGCTCGCCGGCCGCGACCAGTTCCTCGGGCGTGAGCCGCGGCGCGCGCGGCAGCAGCTTGCGGCGCAGTTCGTCGCGCGTGGTGTGCAGCGACAGCGCGAGCGCGGGCCGCACGCGCTCCTGCAGCAGCCGCTCGAACACGCGCGGATCGCCGACGGTGGAGAACACCAGGTTCTTGTGGCCGATGTTGCCGACCGTGCCGAGCAGCTCGATCGCCTCCATCACGTTGTCGAGGTTATGGGCCGGCTCGCCCATGCCCATGAACACCACCTTGCGCACCGGCCGGCGCAGGCGCGCGAGCGCCACCTGGGCAATGATCTCGGCGCTGCCGACCTGGCGCAGCAGCCCCTCGCGCCCGGTCATGCAGAACTGGCAGCCGACCGCGCAGCCCACCTGCGAGGACACGCACAGGCCGTCGCGCGGCAGCAGCACGCTCTCTACGGTCTGGCCGTCGGCAAGCGCCACCAGCAGCCGCTCCGAACCATCGGCGCCGGGATGCACCGCATGCACGCGCGCAAGGCCCGCGAGCTCGGCCTCGATGGCCGGCAGCTCGGCCATCAATCCGGCCGGGAAGAAGCTGTGCGGCAACCGCCGGCCGCTGTCGCGCGGCAGCGCATGGGACCACAGCCGCAGCACGCGCTGCTCATGGCTGGGGCCCGCGCCTGCTTCGCGCAGTCGGCGTCGGATGTCGTGGATTCGCATGGGGGCTGGAACGGGAAGGCGGGCTCGCGCGGCGGCGCGGATCGGGGGCCCAGATTGTGCACCCGGGCCGCGCCCGGCTCAGCCCCACTGGCGCGCGAGGTACTTCGCCGTGGGCGTGCCGGCCTTCGCGAGCTCGCGCGGCGTGCCCGCCGCCACCACGCGCCCGCCCTCGCCGCCCGCGCCCGGGCCCATGTCGATGACCCAGTCGCAGCGCGCCACCACGCGCATCTCGTGCTCGACCAGCACCACCGTGTTGCCCGCGTCGACGAGCTCGTCGAGCTGCGCCATCAGCCGGTCCACGTCCGACGGATGCAGCCCGGTGGTCGGCTCGTCGAGCACGTAGAGCGCGTCGCCGCGCTGCGCACGCTGCAGCTCGGTCGCGAGCTTGATGCGCTGGGCCTCGCCGCCCGACAGCTCGGTGGCCGGCTGCCCCAGGCGCAGGTAGCCCAGGCCGATCGCCGCGAGCAGGCGCAGCGGCCGCTCGATCGGGGCGTCGTCCACGAAGAAGGCATGCGCCTCGTCCACCGTCATCGCGAGCACGTCGGCGATGCTCTTGTCGCGCAGCCGCACCTTCAGCGTCGCCGCGTCGAAGCGCGAGCCGCCGCATGTCGGGCACGGCGCGTAGACGCTGGGCATGAACAGCAGCTCGACGCTGACGAAGCCCTCGCCCTCGCAGGTCGGGCAGCGGCCCTTGGCGACGTTGAACGAGAACTGGCCGGCATCGAAGCGGCGCGCCTTCGCGGCGCGGGTCTGCGCGAACAGCTTGCGCACGTGGTCGAACAGCCCGGTGTAGGTCGCGAGGTTCGAACGCGGCGTGCGGCCGATCGGCTTCTGGTCGACCCGCACCAGCCGCCGGATCCGGTCCAGGCCCTCGACGATGCGGCCCTGCGTCTCCTGGGCAAGCGAGGGCTCGCCTTCGCCCGGCTCTTCGTCGGCCGGCGCCTCGTGACCCAGGTGCGCCGCCACCAGCTGCACCAGCGCCTGGCTCACGAGGCTGGACTTGCCCGACCCCGAGACGCCGGTGACCGCGGTCATCGCGCCGATCGGAAAAGCCGCATCGACCGCCTCGAGGTTGTTGCGCGTGATGCCTGCGAGCCGCAGCCAGCCCTGCGCCGAACGCGGCGGCCGGCCCGCATCGCCGGCCGCCTCGGGCGCGAACAGGTAGGCAGCCGTGCGGGAAGCCGCCACGTCGCGCAGCCCGGCCGGCGGCCCGCTGTAGAGCACCTCGCCGCCGTTCTCGCCGGCGCCGGGCCCGACGTCGACCAGCCAGTCGGCGCGGCGCATCAGGTCCAGGTCGTGCTCGACCACGAACAGCGAGTTGCCCGCGCGCTTGAGCGCATCGAGCGCGTCGACCAGTGCCTCGGCGTCGGCCGGATGCAGGCCGGCCGACGGCTCGTCGAGCACGTAGACCACGCCGAACAGCTTGGAACGGATCTGCGTCGCGAGCCGCAGCCGCTGCAGCTCGCCCGGCGACAGCGTGGGCGTTGCGCGATCGAGCGAGAGATAGCCGAGCCCGAGGCCCAGCAGCGTCTCGAGCCGCGCCAGCGCGTCCTGCGCGATGCGCTGCGCCACGATGCGTTTTTCGGCCGACGGCACGGTCTTGCCATGCGCCTCGCCGCGCGCCGCCGGCCGCAGCACCTGCGCCAGCGCGCCCAGCGTCAGGTGCGAGATCTGCCCGATGTCGAGCCCCGCGAAACGCACCGACAATGCCTCGGCCTTGAGCCGCTTGCCCTGGCAGGCCGGGCACGACGCGCCCGACATGAAGCGCGAGACGCGGTTCTTCATCAGCGCGCTCTGCGTGGTGGCGAAGGTGTGGAGCACGTACTTGCGCGCGCCCATGAAGGTGCCCTGGTAGCTGGGCTCGAGCTTGCGGCGCAGCGCGGCGCGCGTCTCGGCCGGCGTGAAGCCGGCATAGACCGGCACCGTCGGCTGCTCCTCGGTGAACAGGATCCAGTCGCGCGTCTTCTTCGGCAACGCGCGCCACGGCGTGTCGACGTCGATGCCCAGCGTGACGAGGATGTCGCGCAGGTTCTGCCCCTGCCAGGCCGAGGGCCAGGCGGCCACCGCGCGCTCGCGGATCGTGAGGCTGTCGTCGGGCACCATCGCGCGCTCGGTCACCTCGAACACCCGGCCCAGCCCGTGGCAAACGGGACAGGCACCCTGCGGCGTGTTGGGCGAGAAGTCCTCCGCGTGCAGCATGGCCTGGCGCGCCGGGTAGTCGCCCGCGCGCGAATAGAGCATGCGCAGCAGGTTCGACAGCGTGGTCACGCTGCCCACCGAGGAGCGCGCGCCCGGCGTGCCGCGCTGCTGCTGCAGCGCCACGGCCGGCGGCAGCCCGTCGATCGAATCGACCGCCGGCACGCCGACCTGGTCGATCAGCCGCCGCGCATAGGGCGCCACCGATTCGAGGTAGCGCCGCTGCGCCTCGGCATACAGCGTGCCGAAGGCCAGCGAGGACTTGCCGGAACCAGAGATGCCGCTGAAGACCACGAGGGCATCGCGCGGGATGTCGACGTCGACGTTGCGCAGGTTGTGCTCGCGCGCGCCGCGCACGCTGACGAAGCGGTGGGAGGCCGGATCGGCCGGAGGTCTGGGTTGTTGGGGCATGGTGTTCGCAGTGGCTGGCGCCGCAGGCCGATATTGATGGCAGACATCGCAGCGGCGCCTTGCAGGACAAGGGCGCGAACTCGATTCGGCGCGGGCAAAGGCCGGCACGATAAGGCATGCCCGTACCCGCCCCCCGCAAGCCCTGGAAAGCCATCGCCTGGACCTTCGTCCTGACGCTGGCCGCCACCCTGCTCGTGCTCAACCTCACGAGCGGCGAGAAGAAGCTCGACGAACAGGTGCGCCGCGAATACGCGCTGCACGATCCCCAGTACCAGCGCGCGCTCGGCGCCCTGCTCGGCCCGCCGATCGCCGACGGCAACCGCTTCGAGGCCTTCCAGAACGGCGACAAGATCTTTCCGCCGATGCTCGCGGCGATCCGCGCCGCGAAGCAAAGCATCACCTTCGAGACCTACATCTACTGGTCGGGCGACATCGGGCGCGCGTTTGCCGATGCGCTGTCGGAGCGCGCGCGTGCCGGCGTCAAGGTGCATGTGCTGCTCGACTGGGTCGGCAGCGCGAAGGTCGATGCGGACTTCATCCGCGAGATGGAGACATCGGGCGTGGAGATCCGCAAGTTCCACAAGCCGAGCTGGTACGACATCGCGCGCATGAACAACCGCACCCACCGCAAGCTGCTGGTGGTCGACGGGCGCATCGGCTTCACGGGCGGTGTCGGCATCGCGCCCGAATGGACCGGCGACGCGCAGGACCCCGCGCACTGGCGCGACTCGCACTACAAGGTCGAGGGCCCGGTGGTGGCGCAGATGCAGGCCGTCTTCATGGACAACTGGATCAAGGTCTCGGGCGACGTGTTCCATGGCGAGCGCTACTTCCCGCCGCTGCCGCCCGTGGGCAACGGCCGCGCGCAGATATTCAGCAGCTCGCCTTCGGGCGGCAGCGAGAGCATGCACCTGATGTACCTGCTCTCGATCGCCGCGGCCACGAAGACCATCGACCTCTCGAGCGCCTACTTCGTGCCCGACGATCTCACCGTGGGCGCGCTGGTCGCGGCCCTGCATCGCGGCGTGCGGGTGCGCATCGTCACGCCGGGGCCGATCATCGATTCGCAGACCGTGCGCCGCGCCTCGCGCGCCGCCTGGGGCCCGCTGCTCGAGGCCGGCGCCCAGATCAGCGAGTACCAGCCGACCATGTACCACTGCAAGGTGTTCCTGGTCGACGGCCTGCTGGTGTCGGTGGGCTCGACCAACTTCGACAACCGATCGTTCCGACTCAACGACGAGGCCAACCTCAACATCTACGACGAGGCCTTCGCCGCGGCGCAGACCGTGCAGTTCGAGGCCGACCTCGCGCAGTCGAAGCGGTTGAGCTACGAGGCCTGGAAGGAGCGGCCGCTGCTCGAGAAGGCGTGGGAGCATCTGGCGGCGGTGCTGTCGCCGCAGCTTTGAGCGGCCGGCTCCCCGTCAGCCGCGCAGCGACCTGAACGCCGCGCGCAACTCCGCGCTGAACAGCGCCGGCTGCTCCCAGGCGGCGAAGTGCCCGCCCTTGTCGACCTCGTTGAAATAGATGAGGTTGTGGTACGCCGCCTCGACCCACTGGCGCGGCGCGCGGTAGATCTCGCCAGGGAACACGGTCACCGCGGCCGGGATCGAGATGTCGACGGCGTTGAAGTTGTTGGCGTTGTTCTCCCAGTAGAGCTGCGCGCCCGAAGTGGCGGTCTTGGTCACCCAGTAGAGCGTGATGTCGTCGAGCATCTCGTCGCGCGTGAGCGACTTCTCGGCGTCGCCGCCGCTGTAGTCCACTCGGTGAACTTGTCGTAGAAGAAGGCGGCCAGGCCCGCGGGCGAGTCCTCGAGCGCATAGCCCAGGGTCTGGGGCCGCGTCACCATCAGCGCGGCATAGCCGCCGCCCTTTTTGTAGAGGAAGTTCAGCGCATCGAAGGCGGCCTTCTCCTTGTCGTCGAGACCGGCGGGCGCGGGGTCGCCATTGTTGAGCGCCTTCGCCACCCGCGGCGGCACGCTGGCCGGCATGTTGACGTGGATGCCGAGCAGGCCCGGCAGCTTCTGGCGCGCCATGCTGTCCGAGATGACCGAGCCCCAGTCGCCGCCCTGCGACACGTAGCGCGGGTAGCCCAGCCGCTTCATCAGCACGTCCCAGGCGCGGCCGATGCGGTCGGGGCCCCAGCCGGTGCTGCGCGGCTTGGCCGAGAAGCCATAGCCGGGCATCGAGGGCAGCACGAGGTGGAAGGCATCCTCGGCGCGGCCGCCATGGGCGGTGGGGTTGACGAGCGGGTCGATGGTCTTGAGCAGCTCCATCACCGAGCCGGGCCAGCCATGGGTCATGACCAGCGGCAGCGCATCGGGATGGCGCGACTTCACGTGGATGAAGTGGATGTCGAGGCCGTCGATCTCGGTGATGAACTGCGGCAGGGCATTGAGCCGCGCCTCGGCCTTGCGCCAGTCGTAGCCGCTGCCCCAGTACTGCACCAGCGGCTGCAGCTTCTCGAGCCGCACGCCTTGCGACAGGTCCGTCACGGTCTCGCGGTCGGGCCAGCGCGTGGCCTTCACGCGGCGACGCAGGTCGGCCAGCACGGCCTCGGGCACGTGGACGCGGAACGGGCGTACGGCCGTGTCGCCCGTGGGCGCGCGCGGCGTCGGCGGATAGGCCGCGGCCGCTTGCGCATCGGCCTCGGGACTGCCGGCCGCCCGTGCCAGCTCTGTGCCCGAGAGCAGGCTGAAGCCTGCGGCGCCGGCCACGGCGGAGGTGGCGAAGAAGCCGCGGCGGGTGGCCCGGCTCGCGGTCTTGTCGGTGGTCTTGTGCATGGGATGTTCCTCTGGATTGGATGAAGTCGCGTGGCCCCTGTCCCGGGGCTGGAGCGCATTCTTCGAGCGCCACGCCGCGTCGCCGCGGATCGCGTATGCCCGTGTATCCGCGCGAAAAATCCACACACTACGTTGCATGCGCGGCCCAATACACGACTGGCGCGCGGGCACACCGCGTCTTCGCTAGAGTGGGCGCACACGGGGCCCACGCCCCCGTTTTCTTTTCTCGACAGGAGCGACGGATGACTTTGGCAATGAGCTGGCAGGCATGGAGCGAACAGGACGGCGTGGGGCTCGCCGCGCTGGTGCGCAGCGGGCAGGTCACGCCGGCCGAGCTCGCGGCCCAGGCCAGCGCCGCCATCGCGCTCACCAACCCCGCGCTGAGCGCGGTGGTCGAGGTCTTCGACGACGTGGTGGCCGATCCGCTGGCCGACGGCATGAACCCCGCGGGCGCGTTCGCGGGCGTGCCCTACCTGATGAAGGACCTGGGCCCGACCATGAAGGGCCGCCTGCAGGAGATGGGCTCGCTGCTGATGAAGGGCCAGCGCGCCGCCGCCGACACCCACCTGACGCAGCAGATCCGCAAGGCCGGGCTCAACATCATCGGGCGCACCACCACGCCCGAGTTCGGCGTCTGCAGCTCGGCCGAGAACCCGGCCGTCTACGTCACGCGCAATCCCTGGAACCTCGACTACACGACCTGCGGCTCCTCGGCCGGCACGGGCGCGGCGGTGGCGGCCGGCGTGCTGCCGCTGTCGCACGCCACCGACGGCGGCGGCTCGATCCGCATTCCCGCGGGCGTGAACGGCAACATCGGCCTCAAGCCCTCGCGCGGCGTGTTCTCGATCGCGCCGGCGCTGTCGGACCTCACGGGCCTGGTGTCGATCCAGGGCTGCCACAGCCGCACGGTGCGCGACACCGCGGCCTTCGTCGACCACTGCCGCGGCGGCGCGCCCGGCGAGTTCATGCCCTACTGGAAGGCCGACGAGCCCTACACGCAGCTGATCGAACGCGACCCGAAGCCGCTGCGCATCGCGATGTCGCACGAGTGGGGCGACTTCCGCGCCACGCCGCACATCGCAGCGGAGCTCGAGCGCGTGGGGCGCTTTTTCGAGGGCCTGGGCCACCATGTCGAATGGGCGTTGCCCGCGGTCGACATCCGCGCCGCCTTCGCGGCCCAGACCACGTGCTACATCAGCAACTTCGCGCAGACCATCGAGGGCTTCCTCGCGCGCTTCGGCCTCGAGCAGCCGCCGGCCGACCTGATCGAGCCGATCAACGTCAAGATCTGGGAGGCCGGGCGCGACATCTCCTATGCCGAGCGCTTCAGGATGCAGACGGTGTTCAACACCACCGCGCGCGGCTTCGGCGCCTTCTTCGAGGAGTGGGACATCATCCTCACCCCGATCACCGCACTGCCCACGCCGCGCGTGGGCACCACCGAATACCTCACGCTCAGCGACAACCCCTCGGTGCTCGACTGGTTCGACAACCTCTGGCAGAACTTCGCCTACACGCCGCTGGCCAACCTGTGCGGCATTCCGGGCATCTCGCTGCCGCTGGCCTTCAACGAGCACGGCCTGCCGCTGGGCATGCAGCTGCAGGCGAAGCAGGCCGACGACGGCCTGCTGCTGCAGCTCAGCGCGCAGATCGAGCGCGCGATCGGCGGCCGCTGGAACGATGGCCGCCGGCCCGGCGTGCACGTGGCCACGGCGAGCTAGAAAACCAGCTCAGTGCCGGCAGCCCGGCACGCCGCAGGCGCCGTCGTTCCACGACGAGCCGAGGATCATCCCGCAGAAGTTGAGCCGCTTGTACGTGGGGTCCTTGAGCGCGAGCACGTCGGCCTTGACGTTGCCGAAGGTGGTCTCGGGCTTGAAGCGCGTGCCCTTGGCGAAGGCGTCGATGATGCCTTCCTTGAAGTCGGCCTCGCGCGGATGCGCGCGCACCACCGCCTCGCGCTGCTCGGTGGGAAAGGCGTCATAGGCCAGGCCCAGCACGTCCATCTCGACGCCCGCGGTGACCAGCGCCACGACCGGCTTCTTGTGCTGCGGAATGCCCGGCGTGGTGTGCAGCGCGATCGCATCCCACACCTGCTCGACCTCGGGCTCGGCGATGCCATGGCGCACGAGGAAATCGCGCGCGGCATTGGCGCCGTCGACCTCGAAGCGCTCGGTCCTGCTGCTGTAGGGCGCGACCAGCCCCATGTCGTGGAACATCGCGCCGATGTAGAGCAGCTCGGGGTCGTAGGCCAGGCCGCGGCGCTCGCCGGTCAGCGCGCCGAACAGGAACACGCGCCGCGAGTGGTTGAACAGCAGCGCGGTCTCGGTGTCGCGCACCAGCTCGGTGGCCTCGCGCGCCATCTGGCTGTCGGGGATGCGGATGCCGGCAATGGATTCGTTCATGGGTTCTCCGGGGATGAGGGTTGGCGAAAGTGCGAACCCAGTGTCCGGCGCGCCGACGCCCCGTGCGCATGCCCGAGGTGGCATGGACTGCCAGATCGGGTGCGCTTCCTGCCAACGCGCGTCGGCGCCCACCGCCAGACCCAAAAACGCAAGCCCGCTTGCGTTCTTGCAAACTGACAGAAGCGCCTCGCGAACCTAATCTCCGTCCGCCACTTCAGCCCCTGCGATGCAGGGACCAGGCGATTCAGCCACATCCACAGGACGGAGACCCCCATGAGCCCATCAACGCTCGAGACCATTCGGCAGATCTTCGTGTTCGAGAGGAACACGCTCGCCGAGGGCGGCCGCGCCGCCGCCGCGACTTCGCGCCACGTGGTCGCCGCCGCGATCTTCAAGAACCCCTGCGCCGGCCGCGGCGCCGCGACCGACGCCGAACTGGCCGACCTCGCGCAGCGCTCGGTCGAGATCGGCACGCTGCTGACCGAACGCGCGCTCTCGCACTTCGCGGGCGAGGAGAAGCCCCGCGCCTACGGCAAGGCCGCGCTGGTGGGCACGGCCGGCGAGTCGGAACACGGCGCGGCGCTGATCCATCCGCGCCTGGGCCTGGCCATGCGCACCGGCCTGGGCGCGGGCCCCGCGCTGATTCCGGGCAATGCCAAGGTGTCGACGGCCGGCGGCTCGGTCGACCTGCTGTTCGGCGGCGCCGACGACGCCTGGGACTACGACGCCATGGACGGCATCACCCTCGCGATTCCCGGCGCGCCCGGCCCCGACGAGCTGGTGCTGTTCGTCGGCTTCGGCACCGTGCGCATCAATGCGCGCGTGAAGGGCGCCAGCGCCGAGCAGGTCGCCAAGGTGGTGGCCGACATCCGGGCACGCCGCCAGGCCTGACACGCCCACCGCCGGCCACGCCACGTAGCCGGCCAGGGAGGAGTTCCACCGGGCGGCCTCCTCCCTCCAGAACCACAAGACAGGAGACAAGCATGGACATCCCCGCAACCCTGACGGGTGCGACGCATCGCGCGGAAGGCAGGAAGGTCATCGTGGCCTCTTCCGTGGGCGCCGTCATCGAGTACTACGACTTCTTCCTCTACGGCTCGCTCGCGACCATCATCGCGAAGCGGTTCTTCTCGGCGCTCGACCCGTCGGCCGCCTTCATCTTCGCGCTGCTCGCCTTCGCCGCGGGCTTCATCGTGCGACCGCTCGGCGCCGTGCTGTTCGGGCGCCTGGGCGACATGATCGGGCGCAAGTACACCTTCATGATCACGCTGCTGCTGATCGGCATCTCGACCTTCTCGGTCGGCTTCCTGCCGAACTACGCGACCATCGGCGTGGCCGCGCCGATCATCCTGATCGTGCTGCGGCTGTGCCAGGGCCTGGCGCTCGGCGGCGAGTACGGCGGTGCCGCCACCTACGTGGCCGAGCATTCGCCGCCGCACAAGCGCGGGGCCAGCACGGCGTGGATCCAGACCACCGCGACGCTGGGCTTCCTGCTGTCGCTGGTCGTGATCCTCGGCGTGCGCAGCACCATGTCGCCCGAGCAGTTCGATGCCTGGGGCTGGCGCATCCCCTTCATCATCTCGCTGGGCCTGCTCGTGCTCTCGGTCTACATCCGGGTCTCGATGAAGGAGTCGCCGGTGTTCCTCAAGCTCAAGGCCGGCAACGGCATCAGCAAGGCGCCGGTGCGCGAGGCCTTCGGCGAATGGAAGAACCTGCGCATCGTGCTGATCTGCCTGTTCGGCCTGTGCGCCGGGCAGTCGATCGTCTGGTACACCTCGCAGTTCTACGCGCTGTTCTTCCTCACGCAGATCCTCAAGGTCGATCCGATCTACGCGAACACGCTGTTCGCGACCTCGCTGGTGCTGAGCATGCCGCTGTTCATCTTCTTCGGCGCGCTGTCGGACCGCATCGGCCGCAAGTGGCTGATCATGATCGGCATCCTGGTGGCCGCGCTGTCCTACGGCCCGCTGTTCAAGGCGCTCACGCACTACGCGAACCCGGCGCTGGAACGGGCCCAGCAGAGCGCCTCGATCGTGCTGACGGCCGACCCGCGCGAATGCTCGTTCCAGGGCAACCCGATCGCGCGCGATGTCGACTTTCGGACCTCCTGCGACATCGCCAAGCGCGTGCTGGCGCAGAGCGCGGCCAGCTACGAGGTCAAGGACGCGGCGGCCGGCGAGCTGGCGACCGTGACCATCGGCGACCGGGCCATCGCCTCGGTGCAGGGACGGCTGGTCGCGAACGGCAATGCCTTCGAGCCCGCCAGCAAGGCCGAGATCGACGGCTTCCGCGCGCGGATCGGCGCCGCGCTCCAGGGTGCCGGCTATCCCATGACCGCCGACCGCGCGGGCATCGACTCGCCGATGGTGGTGCTGATCCTGCTGGTCTTCATGGGCTTCGTCGCCATCACCTACGGGCCGCTCGCGGCGCTGCTGGTGGAGATGTTCCCCGCGCGCATCCGCTACACCTCGATGTCGCTGCCCTATCACATCGGCGCCGGCTGGTTCGGCGGGCTGCTGCCGACCATCTCGTTCGCGCTCGTGGCCGAGCACGGGAACATCTATGCCGGCCTCGCCTATCCGATCGCGGGCGCGCTCATGACCTTTGTGATCGGCGCGATCTGGCTGCGCGACACCAAGGAGACCCGGGCCGCGGCCTGAACCGCAAGCTTGCACCGATGGCGCCCGGGCCCACGCTGGACTAATGTCTTCGCTCCTTCGCTCAGCCTTCAACGCCATGGCCACCAAGCACCTGCCCCTGGATCAACTCGGATGGGACCACCTGCGCGCATTGCTCGAAGTCGCGCGCGGCGGTGCGCTCGCGCCCGCCGCGCGCAAGCTCGGCGTCGACCAGTCGACCATCAGCCGCCGCCTCGCGCAGGTGGAGTACAGCTCGGGCGGCACGCTGTTCCGGCGCGACCGCAAGGGCATCGTCCTGACCCCGTTCGGACGGGAAGTTTTCACGAGGGTGGAGAAGATGGAAACGGCCTTGCACGAGATCCAGGGACTGACCGCCGACCGCTTCGGGCAGAACGCCGGCACCGTCTCCATCGCAACGATGGAAGGCGTGGGCGCGATGCTGATCTCGCGCGCGGTCAGGAAGCTGCACGAGCGCTTCGCGGCGATCGAGATCCAGCTCGCGACCACCTCGAACTACGTGGACATCGCGCGCCGCGAGTCCGACATCTTCGTGAGCTTCTTCGAGCCGCCGCCGAAGTCGCTGCACACGCAGAAGGTGGCCGACGTGCATTTCCATCTCTATGCCAGCGCCTCCTATCTGGCGGGCCGCGAGATCGCGCGGCCCGAGGACCTGGCGCAGGACTTCTTCATCGGCTACATCGACGACCCCATCTACCTGCCCTCGGCGCGCTGGCTCGAGGAGTTCGTCGATGCGCCGCGCATCGGCTTCCGCGCGACCAGCATGTTCTCGCAGCTGTTCGCGGCGCAGGAGGGCCTGGGCGTGGTACTGCTGCCTTCTTATGCCGAGGCCGAGTCCTTCGGGCTGATCCGGCTGCTGCCCGATCGCTTCGCGCGCGTGCCGCTGTTCATCAGCGTGCAGTACGACCTGCAGTACCTGCCCCACATCCGGGCCGTCTTCGACCTGCTCGCGCAGCTCATGGCCGAGAAGCTCGCGGCCCAGCAGCCGGCGGCTGCGGCCTGACACCTATCGCTTTCTTCCATCCACCCTTTGCTCATTCAATCTCATGAACAACAAAATCCTCGGCATCGTTTCCTATCCCATCACCGCCTTCGACGAGCGCAGCGGCGCCGTCGACCTCGAGACCAGCCGCCGGGTGGTCGAGCGGCTGGTGCTGTCGGGCTCCCATGCCATCGCGCCGCTGGGCAGCACCGGCGAGAGCGCCTACCTGTCCGACGAGGAGTGGGATGCCGTGGCCGAGGCGTCGATCGCCCAGGTCGCGAAGCGCCTGCCGGTGATCGTCGGCATCTCGGACCTCACGACCCGCAACGCGGTGCGCAAGGCCAGGTTCGCCGAAGCGGCCGGCGCCGACGCGGTCATGGTGCTGCCCGTGTCCTACTGGAAGCTCGGCGAGGCCGAGATCTTTCGCCACTACCAGAGCATCGCCGACGCGATCGGCCTGCCGGTCATGCTCTACAACAACCCCGCGACCAGCGGCGTCGACATGCAGCCCGAGCTGATCGTACGGATCGTGCGGGACATCGCGAACGTGACCATGGTCAAGGAGAGCACGGGCGACATCCAGCGCATGCACCGGATCCGGCAACTGTCGAACGGCGAGATCCCGTTCTTCAACGGCAGCAATCCGCTGGCGCTCGAAGCCTTCGCGGCCGGTGCCTTGGGCTGGTGCACGGCGGCGCCCAACATCGTTCCGGCCTGGCCCGTCGCGCTTTACGAGGCCTGCCTCTCGGGCGACATGGAAGCGGCGCGCACGATCTTCTACGGGCAGCTCGACGTGCTGCAGTTCATCCTCAAGGGCGGGCTGCCGACGACCGTGAAGGCGGGGCTGCGGCTGCGGGGTTTCGAGGCGGGGGTGCCGAGGTTGCCTCTGCAAGGGCTCGACGAGGCTTCGGTCGCGCAGCTGCAGCGTTTGCTCAGGGAGCTGGATTCGCGAACGATCGCCTGACAAGGTGTGAAGAAACCGGAGTGAGCGGCCCGTCGCCGTCAGGCGTAGGCGACCCACCCCCTGAACGTGAACCCCACATAGAAGAGCTGCACCCCGCTGAACCCCGCCTCGCGCAGGATCGCCTCGTCCTGCGCCGGCGACAGGATCGCCAGTTCCTTCTGCACCTTCTCGCTCGTGGCCGCCGCCTGCTTCGGGTCGGACCCCGATGACACGAGAAAGGCCGCGTAGCGTTTCATCCACGTCTCGCGCTGGCCCTCGCCATCCTCCACGCTGAGGTGTGCAACCACGAAGGGCGCGCCCGGCTTCAGGCGGCGATGGATCTCGCGCGCCGTCGGCAGGCGCTGGTCGTGCGGCACGAAATGGAAGGTCAGCAGGCAGGTGGCGCCGTCGAAGGGGCCTTCGGGCGCGTCCTGCACATAGCCTTCGTGCAGGGCCACGCGCGACTTCAAAGGGCCGAGCCGCTGGGCCGCGAGATCGAGCATCGGCGCGCTGGGGTCGACGCCGTCGATGCGCCAACCGGGGTTGGCGAGCGCGAGGTCCTCTAGCTCGAGGCCGCCACCGGCGCCGACCACCAGCACGCGGCCTTCCGCAGGCACGCGCTCGGCCAGCAGGATGCGCGTCATCGGCAGCAGGCCGCTGTGGCCGGGCACGTTGCGCTTCGGACCTTCGGCGTACCTGGCGACCGCGTCGGCGCTGTTGAATGCACTGTGAGAGTTCATCCAACGATGATGGCATGGCGCCCTGGCGCGCGCTTCAGCAGGGGTTCAGCGACGCGAAGACGGCCTCGTAGCGGCCATCGCGCTCGGCCCAGCGGCGCGCGTGGTCGCGCTCGAGCATCAGCTCGCCGTGCGGATGGTCGCCGCGCTCCAGCTGTCGCATCACCTCCGCCACGTAGGCGCCCACGGGCATGGCGCGCGGGTCCGAGGCCTGCGCGCTGCCCGTGAGTTCGGTCTGCACGTAGGGCGGTGCGAGTTCGAGCACCTCGACCGGCACCGCGCGCAGTTGGTGGCGCAGCGACTGCAGCCACGAGTGCAGGAAGGCCTTGCTCGCGCAGTAGACCGGGAAGTCGGCGCGCGGCACGAAGGCCAGGGCCGAGCCGGTCGCGATGAAGCTCGCGTTGGCCTGGGCCTTCAACAGCGGGAGGAATGCGGCCGCGGTGCGCAGCACGCCGAGGATGTTGGTCTGCACCATCGCTTCGGCATCGGTGGCGGCCCAGGTGTCGGCGCGCATGTCCTCCGCGCGCGAGATCCCGGCATTGGCGATCAGCACGTTGAGCTCGGGAAAGCGTTCGCGCACCTCCTGCGCGACGCGTGACAACGAAGCGGGATCGTCGAGGTCGAGCCGCAGGCCGAAAAGGCCGGCTCTGCCGGCCGTGACCTCGTCAAGCAGGGCCTGGCGCCTGCCGGTGACGATGACGCGGTTGCCGCGCCGATGCAGGGCCTCGGAGAGCGCGCGGCCGATGCCGCTGGTGCCGCCCGTCACGAGGATGGTGTTGCCGGTGGTTTTCATGATGGCTGTCTTTCGATGGGTTGGGGTCATGGAGAAAGCCATGGCAACCCTCGCGACGCTCTTCGCGAACGGACGCGAAAAGACCCTGCGCCGGCCCTGCGATGCGATGCAGCGCAGGAAGGCGAACAGGACGAACGAAAGGAAGAGGGAGGGCATACCGTGGCGTCTTTGCATCGAGATCTCCCTGCTGGGAACCACTCGACAAAGGACGCGTTGGATGACGGTAACGCCTACGGCAGCGCGCCGCGAAGGCGACTGCGGGCCGGATTGTCGACGCGCCGGCGCGCCGCCGTCAACCCCCGGGCGACGACGCGAGCCGCGTGGTGCCGAAGTTCGCGCGGTACTGCTGCGGCGTGACGCCCAGGCGGCGCAGGAACACCGCGCGCATGCGGTGCGCGTCGTGGAAGCCGCAGGCGAAGGCCACGGTCTTCATCGGTGCCTGGCCGCTCTCGAGCATCACGCGCGCCGCGTCGAGCCGCGCGCTCTCGACGAACTCGGCCGGCGTGAGCTTCGCGTCGCGCGCGAAGGTGCGCGCGAAGCTGCGCTCGCTCATGTGCGCGACCCGCGCCAGCACCGCCACCGTGAGTTCGTCGCCGAGGTGCGCCATCACGTACTGCTGCACCTGCGCGACCGGCGAGGCCGGCTCCAGCTGCGGCGTGAGGAAGGGACTGAACTGCGACTGCCCGCCCGCGCGCTGCGTGAACACCACGAGCCGGCGGGCCACGTGCAGCGCCACCTCGCTGCCGTGGTGCTGCGCGAGCAGATGCAGCGACAGGTCGATGCCCGCCGTGACGCCGGCCGAGGTGTAGAGCTTGCCGTCCTGGTTGAAGAGCCGGTTCGATTCGACGCGCGCGCTCGGGCACAGGCTGGCCAGCGCCGCCGCGTCGTTCCAGTGCGTGGTGACGGTGCGGCCATTCAGCAGGCCGGCGCGCGCGAGGATGAAGGCGCCGCTGCAGATCGAACCGAAGCTCGCGGCCCGCGCGCTCGCGGCCTCGAGCCAGCGGTACAGCGCCGGATCGAAATGCTGCCGCACCAGCGCCGGTCCGCCGGCCACCAGCAGCAGGTCGAAGGCATCGTCGACCTCGGCATAGTGGCGGTGCGCCTGCAACGAAAGGCCGTTCGAGCACGGCATGGTGCCGTGCTCCACGCCGATGGTCTCGAGCCGGTAGTGGTCCTCGTCCGGCAGGAAGCGGTTGGCTTCCGAGAACACGTCCATCGGGCCGCTGACGTCGAGCGACTGGACGCCGGAGAAAACGAGCAGGGCGACGGTGCGGTGCATGGCAGCGGAGGAATCGGACGGGATCGGTCCGGGATTCTGGCGCACCCCGGGATCCGCGGGTTGAAAAACGCCGGGCCTCGTTCGTCTTGAAGAACTTCGAGTCGAGGAACATCTTCCCTGGGGAAATTCCTCCTTGCCGCACGAGGAAACCCCATGGATCGGACCGATCGACAACGACTGCCCCGCCGCGCCCGCATGCTCTGGCTGCACGCCATCCTGCTGTGGGCCGCGACCCTGCCCGCCTGGCCGCAGATCCCGCCATCGCCGCCCGCGACGTTGATCCCCTTCGCCGACGCGCACGTGCACCTCAACGACCTCGCGATGCAGCTCGTGCTGATGGACCGCTGGGGCGCGACGCATGCCGTGGTGTCCTGGGGCGCGCGCAGCAGCAACGAATCGGTGGCCGAGGCCGCGCGGCGCCATCCCGACCGGCTGATCCCCTTCGCATCGATCTCGCCCGAGCGCAGCATCTATCGTCCCGCCTGGAACGCCGACGATCCGGTACTGCTCGCGCAGCTCGACGCACTGCTGGCCACCGGGCTCTACAAGGGCATCGGCGAGATCTCGATTGCGCATTTCGCCGCGTCGGGCTTCGCGGAAACCGACTACAGCCCGACCGGCGCGATCATGACCGGCATCATGGTGCTCGCGCGCAAGTACCGGCTGCCGGTGATGGTGCATGTGGAAATCATGCGCATGGCCGAGCTGCAGCAGATGCTCGAGCGCTTTCCCGACGTGCCGGTGATCTGGGCCCATGGCGGCTACACGCCGCTGTTTCTCGCGCGGCGGTTGCTCGAGCGACATCCGAACCTGCACTACGAGCTCAGCGCGCGCACCTGGCCGCGCCATCCGCGCTCGCCCGACTACACCGTGCTGCGCGACGGCCAGAACGTCTGGCCCGAATGGCTCGCGCTGATCGAGGCGCAACCGCACCGCTTTCTGATCGGCACCGACGCGAGCCACCGCTCGGCCGACACCGAGACGATGAAGTTCGCGAGCGTGCAGAACTTCCTGGTCCAGCTCAGTCCCGATGCGCGTGCGCTGGTGGCGCGCGGCAATCTGCTGCGGCTGGTGGGCATGGGCCCTTGAAGCGAACGGCCGCGGAATTCGCGGCCATCGCAGGACGCACGGCCATCCATTCGAGTGGCACGACCATCGCGCCACGCTCGCCGATTTCGAACAATGGATGTCCCATGCACACGCACGACATCCGCATCGACACCGACTCCCCCGTCGCCAACGACCTCATGTTCTGGAGCCTCGTCGGCCACGAGGGCCTTTCGCGCGCCGCGGCCTATGAGCTCACGGTGCTGTCGAAGAACGGGCATGTGCAACCCAGGGACATCCTGGGCCGCGCCTTCGACATCGGCATCGACTTCATCGACGCCCATGAACTCCCCCATACCCGCCACTGCCACGGGCATGCCGTGCGCTTCCTGCGCGAAGGCCGCACCGGGCGCTACCACCGCTACCGCATCACGCTGCGCTCCTGGTTCTGGCTGCTGACCAAGCGGCGCAACTCGCGCATCTTCCAGGACAAGCCGGTGCTCGACGTGCTCAACGCGGTGTTCGAGGACAGCCCGGCGCGGCGCATCCGCAAGACCACTGCCGACGGCGTGATCGGCGCGCACGAACCGCACCGCTACTGCGTGCAGTTCCAGGAGAGCGACCACGATTTCCTCTCGCGGCTGCTCGAGGCCGAGGGCATCTATTACTGGTTCGACGCGCACGACGAGCCGGGTCGGCTGCAGCTCGCCGACACCAGCTTCGTCGCGCACGAGCGCCTGCCGGCCACGCCGGTGCTGCACTACACCGGCGTCGCGGGCGAGGCGCGCTTCAACGAGATCACGCGCTGGATCTCCACGCAGCGGCTGGACACCGGCAAGCATGCGGCGCGCGACAGCGACTTCAAGGCGATCCGCAAGAACATCGGTGCCACCATCGACACCGCCGACGAGCACGAGCTCGCGGACTTCGAGGACTTCGAATACCCGGGCGACTACTTCGACGTGGAGAAGGCCGAGGCCACGGCCAGGATCCGCGGCGAGGAATTGATCGCGCGCCGCGACCGCCACTGGGCCGTGACGACCTGGCCCGACGTGGGCGTGGGCCGCAGCTTCGTGCTCGAGGGCGATGCGCCCGAACTGGCGCGCGGCGAACACCTGATCGGTGCCTGCAGCTTCGTCGTCACCCATCCGGGCTACGAAGGCGCCGACGACGAGCGCACGCGCAAATGGCATGCCGAGCGGCTGTGCGGCCTGATCGCGGACGACCCGGTCAACGACGGCATGGACGGGGTGCTCGACGAACTGATCCGCACCGAACGCACGCTGCACGATGCCCAGCGCGGCGTCTGCGTGTTCTTCCTCACCGTGCTGCCGATGCAGCTGCCGTTCCGCCCGCCGCGTCTCACGCCGCGCGTGACCATGCCCGGCCCGCAGACCGCGATCGTGGTCGGCCCCGAAGGCGACGAGCTGCACGTGGACGAGCATGGCCGCGTGAAGGTGCACTTCCACTGGGACCGCTACGACGAGCGCAACGAGAAGTCGACCTGCTGGGTGCGCGTGTCGCAACCCTGGGCCGGCAAGGGCTGGGGTGGCTACTTCGCGCCGCGCATCGGGCAGGAGGTGATCGTCGACTTCCTCAACGGCGACCCCGACCGGCCCGTGATCGTGGGGCGGGTCTACAACGACGACCAGCCCATCCCCTACAAGTCGCCCACGCAGAGCGGCTTCCGCACGCGCTCCACGCCCGGCGGCGATGCGAGCAACTACAACGAGATCCAGTTCGAGGATCGCAAGGGGGAGGAGCTGTTGTCGGTGCATGCGGAGCGGGACATGCGGCGCAGCGTGGAGCGCGACGACACGACCGGCATCGGCCGCGATCAGTGGCTGCGCGTGGATCGCGACCAGCACACGCATGTGCACCGCGACCAGACCTTGCTGGTGGACCATGAGCGCAAGCTGCACATTCGCAAGAATGAATCGCATCAGGTCGACCTGACGCAGCGCACGAAGGTCGGCGAAGAGCAGCACACCCATGTTGTGTCGAACCAGGTCACGCAGGTGGATGGCGTTCAGTCGACAACGGTCAAGGGCAATTTGTTCACCCATACGCAAGCATCGCGGCAAGACATGACGGACGGCGAGGAGCGGCGCCTGGTGAAGGGCAACCAGACCTTCATCGTCGAGGGAGACCTCGGCTACAAGGCCACCAACATGACCTTCGAGGCGGAGCACATCGATTTCAAAGTGACAGGTGCGAATTCGATGGTTCTGGAGTCTCCAGACGGTCCTTACTCGATCATTGCCAACAAGTTCACGCTGACGAGCAACACCGACGCATCCATCATCGCCGTCGGCGACATCAACCAGATCTCCATCGAGAACAACACCACCGCCTACGGCAACAACAACGGCGCCTACTTCGGACTATCGAGCGACGTTACCCTGGGACTCGCTCGCAGTACCTCCATCGCACTCTCCATGGATTCGGCAATTGGGGGATCGTTGCGTACCGCATTCGGGTTCGACGTCGAGATGACGGCCGGGTATGAACTGAGCGTGAGCAGCGTGTCCAGCATCGAGACGACGCCGATGAAGATCTTTGCGCCTCCCGGTGGCGGCCCTGCAGCGGCTCCCATCGTATTGAGCGAATCTGCCACGTGGAATGCGATTGCGGGGTCCGTCAGTGTCGGCTTTCTCTCTGGACTGGCAGGGCTTGTCGAATGGGGAGAACAGGGCAGCGGCGCAGAGAAGGAGTTGAGGGAAGCGGCGCACGCCGCAGCCAACGCCGGTCACCACGGATTGGCTGCGCGTCTGCGTCGCCTGATCGACGATGGTTCTGGCTCGATGGCCAAGGACGCGCCGACCAATACGAGATCGACCAAGGGCGACGAGTTCACCAAAGACTACTACGACTATTCCGTGGATCCCCAGACGCCTGGACGGATACCGAAACCTGGCGACCTCGATTACTCGCAGTACGACACGCGCGCGAATTCCCGCATGTTCGTCTTCAACCCGGAAAAGGATTTTGGCGGCGCCTATGGTCCCAAGCGCCCCAAGTTTCTCGACGAACCGAAGCCCGATGCGGGAAGCAAGGATGGCACCACGGAGCCGGACAAGGACAAGCCGCTCTAACGAAGCGCACTCGGACTCGATCGCCGAAAGTCTTATGCACATCATCAAGCCCCAATCCCTGGGCCTGTCCTTCCGCCCCATGGAGTTCCGCCACCGCTTCGGCCTCAGCGTCTCCGGCTACCTCCATGTCCCCTTCGCCCAGGCCGAGCGCGGTACGCTCTGGGCCGAGCAATCGATGTGGGACTTCCTGGCCAAGGAGATGGCGTCGCCCGTCATCGACGAAGGCATCGCCAAGCTGCATCCCGAATTCCTGGTCCATGGCCATGCCTACGCACCCGCGGTGGACACGCGCGCCGTCGCGGTGCGCGCACGCATCGGCCAGCGGGAGAAGACCGTGCTGGTCTTCGGCGAGCGTCGATGGGAAGGGCGCGACCCCACGGCACCGTTGCCGTTCTCCAAGATCCCGCTCGACTGGGCCCATGCCTACGGCGGCCCCGATCACCCGGCGAATCCGCAGGGCAAGGGCCGCGTGGTGCTCGAAGGCATTCGCGCCCTGCCCCACCTCGAACTGCCGCACGATCGCCTGCTCGAGATCGACCAGGCCATCGCGCCGGCGGCTTTCGGTCCGCTCGATCTGACGCATCCGCAGCGCGCGGCCTGGCGCGGCACCTACGACGAGGACTGGCTCACGCGGCATGCGCCCGGGTTCGCGCCCGATACCGATTGGCGCTTCTTCAATCTCGCTAGCCAGGATCAATGGTTCGATGCGCCGCTGAAGGGCGACGAGGACTTCGCCTTCGATCACATGCATCCCGACCGGCCGTACGTCGCGGGCCGCCTGCCGGGCCTGCGCGTGCGTGTGTTCGCGGGCCGCGCGCCGGACCAGGGAAGCGGCGAGCCCGCGACGCTCGACGAGATCCCGATGCAGCTCACCACCGTCTGGTGCTTTCCGCATGCCGAGCGGCTGGTGCTGGTCTTTCACGGGCTGGCGCAGACCACGCGCGACGATGCCTGCGACATCACGCGCCTGCTCGGCGCGGTCGAGCGCATCGACGAGCCGCGCGATCCGCAGCACTACCTCGACACGCTGAACAAGCGCGCCACCGGCAGGCATGCCGCGCTCCATGCGCTCGACGACAGCGCGCTGCTGCCGCCGGGCATCGACACCGCCGACCCTGCCACCGAAGCCGCGCAGGCCGCGCTGCGCCCCGACGGGCTTCAGGAGGACGCGCAGTACCGCCGCGCCGCGATCGACGTCGAGATGGCACGGGACCAGGTGCGCACCCAGGGCAAGGATCCCGATGCGCTGGGACTTCGGCTGCCGCCGCGCCAGCAGCCGCCCAAACCCGAGGAGATGCCCGCCTTCATCGAACGCACGATCAAGGACATGGAGGCCCAGGAGTGGGCCGCCCTGGAGGACACGGTCACGTTGCTCGAGAACGCCAGGGAATTCGCGCAGAAACACCGGGTCGACCTGAAGCAGGCGCAGCACCGCGGGCCGCCGCGGTTCAGCGCGCGTGACGAACTCGCGCGCCTCGAATCGGCCCATGCCGGCGCCGGCAAGGCCTTCGACCGCAATGCCTTCGTGCCCCGGCTGCAGCAGGCGGAAGCCGTTGCGCGTTCGAACTACCTGCAATCGGCGCATCACCAGCCGCCAATGGATCCGCTGCCGGCGGAGCAGGCGGCCGAACGCCGGCGCGAGCTGCAATGGATGCTGGCGCACGGCTTCCGGCGCTGGCTGGGCTTCGACCTGACCGGCGTCGACCTGTCGAACCTCGACCTGCGCGGCGTCGACATGACGGGTTCCTGGCTCGAGAGCGCGAACCTCACGAACGCCAACCTGACGGGCGCGGTGCTGCGCCTGTGCGTCCTCTCGCACGCCTGCCTCGAAGGTGCGGTGGCCATCGAGGCGCAGCTCCAGGGCAGCAACCTCGGCGGCGCGCGGCTCGCGAACGCGGTGTTCGACCGCGCCGACCTCACGGGCGCGCAGCTCGGCGGCACGGCGCTTGCCGCCACGCAGTTGCGCGAGGCCGTCATCGACAACCTGCAATCGATGGACACCAGCTGGGGACCGGCCGACTGGAGCGGCGCGCGCGGTGCCGGCCTGCTGTTCCACAAGCTCGACCTGCGGGGCCTGGTGCTCGATGGCGCGCGGCTGACCGGCTGCCAGTTTCTCGAATGCCGCCTCGAGGGCCTGAGCGCGCGCGATGCGGTCTTCACGGGCAGCACCTTCGTCGGATGCCGCCTCGACGACGCCCGCCTCGCGGGTGCGAACCTGTCCGGAGCCACCTTCGTGCAGTCCTGCGTGCTGCGCGGCGCGGACCTGTCGGACGCCCGGCTCGACGGCGCCAATCTGGCGGACTGCGATCTGGGCGCGGCCCGGCTCACGAGCGCCGTGCTCGACGGCGCCCACCTCGCGGGCGCCTGCTTCGAGCACTGCGATGCCGAACTCCTCAGCGCGCGCGGCGCGATGCTCTCGCGTTCGCGCTGGGCCGGTGCCAGGCTCTCGGGCGCGAACCTGCGCGAGGCGATCCTGCAGCATGCCGACCTGCGCGGCTGCGACCTGCGCAACGCCAACCTGTTCGGGGCCGACCTGTCGCGCATTCAGCTCGACGCCGACGCCCGCTTCGACGGGGCCTTGTTGACGCGCGCACGAACCTATCCGCGACTGACGCCCGAGCAGCAGGCGGCGGCCGCGCGCCAGGCGCACGCACGCGCACAGGCCCTGGAGCAGCCCGCATGAACGCCACGCTGCTGGGCATCGCGATCCTGTTCGGCGAGACCCTGGAGGGCAAGGACTTCCGCAAGGGCGCCTATGCGGGCGCCCGCGTGGCGGGCGGCGTCTTCTCGCGCAGCCAGCTGAACGAGGCGGACCTGCGTGGCGCCGATGCACGCGAATGCGTGTTCGATCGCTGCGACCTGCGCGGCGTGCTGTTCGGCGGCGCCAACCTGCGCCGCACGGTCTTCAACCAGTGCGAGATCGACCATGCGGACTTTCGCGACGCCAACCTGCAGGGCGCCGTGTTCTCCGAATGCCGCGCGACGCATGCCCAGCTCTCGGGTGCCGCGCTCGCGATGGCCACCTTCACGCGCTGCACGCTCGACCATGCGGGCATGGCGGGCGCGGGACTGCAGTCGAGCAGCTTCAGCAGCTGCAGCCTGGTCGACGTGAACGCCGACGACACGCACTGGGAGCATGCGGCGATGATCGAATGCGACGCGTCGCGGCTGACCTGGGAGCGCGCGACGCTGCGGCGGGTCACCTTCCACAAGACGGGCCTGGAGCGCAAGTCGTTCCGCGGCCTCGCGCTCGAGGCCTGCCAGTTCAACGAGGCACGCCTCTCGGGTGCCGACTTCCGCGAGGTCGCGCTCGCGCAGTGCAACTTCATGCGCGCGCAACTCGACGACGCCGACTTCACGCGCGCCCGCGCGCCCCAGGCGATCTTCTGCGGCGCTTCCGGCAGCGGCGTCCTTTTCGCCGGGGCCCATCTGTCGCAGGCCCTGTTCACCGGTGCCACGCTGCCGGGCGCGCGCTTCGATGCCGCCAACCTGCACCAGTGCCATTTCGCCGACGCGCAACTGCAGCGCGCGTCGCTGCGCGATGCCGACCTGAGCCATGCCGACTTCAGCGGCGCCGACCTCTGCGGCGTGGATGCACGCGGCGCGACGCTCGTGCGCGCGATGCTGCATGGCGCCCGCACCGACGATGCGCAACTGCCCGACCGGGCGCGCGCCATCGAGATCGACGAAGACCGCGCGCGGGCCGATGCCTGGCGGCCGGTCGCGGCCTGAATGCACCCTCCCCACCGCCAAGAAGAAGACGAAAGCACGGACACCATGTCGAACCTCCCGGCGCTCGAGCGCCTCGCCCCTTCCACCCGCGCCGAGGCCTTCGTGGCGATCGTCACCGCCGCGCTGCCCGACGGCTGGACCGTGGCCGATGCCGGTGCGAGCCATCGGGCGCGCCGCGCCGCCAGCTGCCTGCTGCGGCCCGAGGTCGGCGACAGCGTCGCCTGCATGCGCGTGGCGATCGGCGAATGGTGGATCACCGCGGTGCTCGACCGCGCGGAGGGCACGCCGCAGACCTGGCATTGCGACGGGCCGGCGCGGCTCGAAGTCGGCGGCGGACTCGCGATCGCGGGCGCGGATGTGCGCATCGACAGCCCGCGCTTCGCGGTCCGCTCGCGCAGCGTCGAGTTCACGGCCGACGAGACGCTTTTCGTCGGCGAGCGCGTGAGCCTCATGAGCCGACAGGTGCGGTTCGTCGGCGCCATGCTCCACAGCGTGTTCGACCGGGTCAGCCATTTCAGCCGCAGCTACCTGCGGCGCACCGAGGGACTGGACCGCGTCCATGCGGAACACCTCGAGCAGGAGGCCGACACCTTGCTGCGCATCAGCTCGGAACACACGCTGATCGACGGCGAGAAGCTGGTCAAGGCGCGCGGCGGCCAGATCCACTTCGGGTGAGGCCGCGATGTTCTCGAACTGCCAGCTCATGGGCACCGACATGGCCTTTCCCGACGTCTGCATGACGCCGGCCGCGCCGTCGCCGATCCCGGTGCCCTACCCCAACATCGCGATGGGACCGATGGCCATACCGAACTGCCCGACCGTGCTGATCATGGGCGGCCCGGTCCACAACATGGCCACCACCATCCCCATGACCAACGGCGACAACGCGGGCGTGTTGCTCGGCGTGGCCTCGGGCACGGTGATGGGGCCGAGCCGCCATACGACCGGGTCCACCACCGTTCTCTACCACGGCATGCCCGCCACCCGCCTCACCAGCACCACCATGCAGAACAGCACCAACGCCATGGGCGCGCGCATCGCGCCGAGCCAGACGCTGGTGCTGATCCTCGCACCCTAAGGCCTATCGCCAATGGCCAACGCGGCAAGGGGCGCCTTAGGACCTCCGGCGGAGTGTCAAAGCGGCGTGCGATCACTAGCATGCGCTGTTTTCCGATTTCTCCCTGGCATGTCGAAGACCTTCAAGCGCGGGCACCGCCACGCGAACCCGCACGAGACCGCGCCCGACACCGAACGGCTCATCGCACGCCTGTGGTTCGAGCCGATGCTGAGCTTCCAGTACCGCTGCGCGAGAAGCGACGCGGTCGAGGTCCGCAGTCGCTCGCATGCGCCGCTGTACGTGTTCTGCGACGACGGCTGGCGCGTGCGGACGGCCGACGGGGTTCATCTCGCGAACAAGGGCGACATCCTGTTCCTGCCGCGCGGCGGCGCGCATCTGGTGTTTCGCGACGAACAGGTCGTGCCGCGCGGCATCGAGGACCTGGTTCGCGCGGGCTTTCGCAACCGCCACGGCGTCTATGCGGTCGGCTCCGAGCACGACGCGCTCGTTGCGGGCAGCTTCTTCGAGACCAGTGCCCTGATGGAACACCCGCTGATGGCGCTGTTGCCCGAGCTGGTGCACTGCAAGGCCGGCGAAGGCGCCGGGGATGCGCGCGTGGTCGACTGGGTGCGCTGGATCTCCGACCTCGACACGGGCAATGCGATGGCGATGGGGCCTTCGATCAACGCCATCCTGCGCATGCTGCTGTCGCGCCACTTCGCCGACCCGGCCCATGCGGTGGCACTCGAGGCCCCGCCCGGACGCCGCGATCGCCAGCTCTCGTCGGCCGTGCTCGCGATGCACGAACATCCGGCGCGCAACTGGACCGTCGATGCGCTGGCGGCGCTGTGCCACCTGAGCCGCAGCGCCTTCGCTTCGCGCTTCAGCCAGCAGTTCGGCCTGCCGCCGCTGCGCTATCTCTTCCGCACGCGCATGCGCATCGCCGCGCGGCTGCTGAAGGAACAGCGGCTCACGCTCGACCAGGTGGCGCAGCAGGTGGGCTACTCGAACGGGCTTGCGCTCTCGCGCTCGTTCAAGCGCGCCACCGGCATGCGGCCGCGCGGCCAGGCGCAGTCCTGACGAGGGCTTCGCGGTCTCAGGGCGCGGGTGCCGACCCGCTCTTGCCCACGCGCAGCCGGTAGACCTTGCCCACGCCCACCGTCGCCACGTACAGCATGTTCGCCTCGGCGCCGCGTCCGAAGCCCACGTTCACCGGGCTCTCGCGATTCGGCAGCACCAGCCGCGCCACGAGTTGGCCCGCGGGCGTGAGCACGTAGAGGCCCGGCCCGCCGGGCGAGGACGGCAGCGCGAGGTAGACGTTGCCCTCGGCGTCGGTGGCCATGCCGTCGACGCAGCCGGCCTTCTCGAGGTCGAGCAGCACGCGCGGCGCACCGGGCTGGCCCGCGGCATCGAGCGCATAGGCCAGCAGGCCGCCCGAACCCGTGCGGTCGAGCGGGGCCGGGCCTTGCTCGCCGAGCGCGTTGGTGCCGGGGTCGCACAGGCCCGCGTAGAGCGTGCGCCCGTCGGGCGAGAGTTCGACGCCGTTGACCTTGGCGTTGTCGCCGAGGATGCGGACGATGGGCCACAGGCCCTTGGCGCTGCTGCCCGCGGCCGGCGGGTCGAGCCGGTAGACGGCATGGATGCGCTGCTCGATGGTCTCGGGGCCGAACAGCCGCAGGTCGGAGAAATAGATGCGGCCCGCGCGGTCGATGGCCACGTCGTTGGGCGCATTGAGCTGCCGGTTGTCGTGGAAGTAGGCGACCACGCGGTAGTCGCCGCTGCGCAGGTCGGTCACCGACACGCGACGGCCGCCGAAGTCGGCGCCCTCGGCCACCACCAGGCGGTCCTGCGCATCGATGGCCAGGCCCGCCGCCATGTTGCTGGGCTCGCGGAACACGCGCGGCCGCCCGCCCGGTGGAATCACCCAGATGCGGCCGCCCTGCACGCCCCTGGCATCGCTGCAGCCGACCGAGCGCGTGATCTCGGTGAAATAGACGCTGCCGTCCGATGCGGTGGCGATGCCCTCCATCACGCCGCAGCCGCCCGCATGCACGGTCTCGAACGCGGTCGATGGAAAGAACTCCTGCTGGCGCGCGAGCGCCGCATCCTGCAGGCCGCTCAGGCGCACGGGTGGCTGGGACTGCGCGTGCGCCACGGTGGATTGCAACAGCGCCAGCGCGATGCACAGGGGCGCCAGCAGGCGCGAACGCAAGGTCTTGTCTCTCATGGTCTTCTTCTCCTTCGTGAATCCGGGTGCGGCATTCAGGCGTGGCGCCGCAGGAACGGCAGCACCTGTGCCAGCACCTCGTCGGGCGCCTCCTCGGCCATCAGGTGGCCGCAGTCGACGGTGCCGCCCTCCACGGTATCGGCCCAGGTCTTCCAGACTTCGGCGAGGTCGGGCCGCGCGGCGTTCGACGCGCTCCACAGCACCTGCACCGGGCAGGCCAGGCGACGGCCGGCCGCGAGGTCCTCGCGGTCGTGTTGCAGGTCGATCGAGGAGGCGGCGCGGTAGTCCTCGAGCATCGCGTGGCGCACCGATTCCTTCGCGAAGGCGCGGTGGTACTCGGCCAGCGCCTCGGGCGTGACGGCATCGACCTTCTGCACCATGTTGCGCAGGGTCCAGTCGAGGTAGTAGGCGGGGTCGGCGCGCAGCATGCGCTCGGGCAGGTCGAAGGGCTGCGCGAACAGGTACCAGTGGAAGGCCTTGAGCCCGAAGGCCATGCCCGCGCGCTTCCACATCTCCTCGGTGGGAATCACGGTGAGCGAGACGAAGCAGCGCACGGCCTCGGGCGTGTCGAGCGCCAGGCGGTAGCCCACGCGCGCGCCGCGGTCGTGGGCCATGACGGCGAAACGCTCGAAGCCCAGCGCGCGCATCAGCGCGAGCTTGTCGGCGGCCAGCGTGCGCTTGCAGTGGTTGAGGTGCAACGGATCGCCGGCGGGCCCGGTGCTGTCGCCATAGCCGCGCAGGTCCGGCGCGACCACCGTGAAATGCCGTGCGAGCACGGGTGCGACGCGGTGCCAGGCCACATGCGTCTGCGGGTAGCCATGCAGAAGCAACAAGGGCGGTCCGCTGCCGCCGACTTCGACGTGGATCCGCGCATCGCCGAGTTCGATGCTGCGCGCCTCGAAACCAGGAAAGAAAGGCGTGCTCATCGCAGCACCTCGGCGAAGAAGTCGGCCATGGCCTCGAGCTGCTCGTCCATCATGTGGCGGCCATGCACGATGCGCGCGCCCATGGATTCGGCGAGCGCGAGCAGCGCGGTGGTGGGCGGCTCCATGATCACGTCGGCCACCGTCTGGCCCGCGCGGATCGCGGAGGGCGCGATCGGCAGCGGGTCGTCCGCGCGCATGCCGGCGGGCGTGGCGTTGACGAGCAGGTCGCGCGGGCTCTCGCCATCCCATGCGCCGGCGTTGCAGCCCGATGCACGCAACCGCGCGACGAGATCGGCGCGCTTCGCGTCGTCGGCATCGCGGATGTCGATGGAGGCGGCCCCCGCGGCGGCCAGCGCGAAGGCGATCGCATTGCCCGCGCCACCGGCGCCCGCGAGACCGACGCTGCGGCCCCGCACCTCGAAGTCATTGCGCACCAGGCCCGCGAGAAAGCCGGCGCCATCGAGCAGCTCGCCCTGCCAGCCCTGGCCATGGCGGCGCAGCACGTTCACGGCGCGGGCTTCACGCGCCGCGCGCATCAGTTCGATCGGCAATGACGCCACCTGCTGCTTGTGCGGCACGGTGACGACGATGCCCGCGAGGTTGCGCACCGCATGCAGGCTCTGCAGCAGCGGCGCCACGTCGTCGGCGTGCACATGCAGTGGCACCAGCACGGCGTTGAGGCCGCGCCGCTGCAGGCGCTGCGTCAGCGGCAACGGCGCCTTCACCTGCGCGATCGGGTCGCCGATGATGCCGAGCACGGCGGTGCCGCCGTCGAGCTTGAGGCCGTTCCAGTCGAGGGGGGTGTCAGGCATGGGCGTAGCCGTTTCGTTGCAGGAAGGAAGTGGTGGCGCGATGGGCGGCCGCGGCGCGCGCCTGTGGATCCATCGTGGCCATGCGGATGGCGCTGGGTGCCTCGACCGACAGCAGCGCATCGCCGGCCAGGGAGGCGAGCAGCGCGGCCAGCGGCAGCGCGCCCTCGCCCGGAAACAGCCGGTGGGCCCGGCCTTCCTCGGCAGGCGAGAGGCCCGGGTGGCGCTGCGGGGGCGCGTCGTTGATCTGCATGAAGCCGTGGTCGATGCGCTCGGCATGCATCTGCGCAGGCTCGCAGCCGGCGCGGCAGAAATGCAAGGCGTCGACCACGATGCGCGCATCGGACCCCGGCACCGCGGCCACCAACCGCTGCGCATCGGCCAGGCTGCGCGCGGCGGTGTAGACCATGAACTCGACGCCGAGCGACAGCCCATGCGGCCGCGCGCGTTCGGCCAGCGCGGCAATGCCGTCGGCGGCGCGCGCGAGGTCGGCATCGTCGACATTGACCATGAGGCAGCGCGCGCCCAATGCCTGCGCCGACTCGAGCACGCCGGCCAGTGCCGTGGCATCGAAGTCCGGCTTGATGCGCGCGATCTCGATGTCGTGCACCGCCATGCCCAGGTCGCCCAGCCGCGCCAGCGTTTCGCGCAGCATCGTGCCGCCCACGGCCATCGGGAACGGCGCCTCGCCGAGGCGCGCGGGCAGCAAGCGGATGCCGACACCCGCGAAGCCCGCCGCATGCGCGGCCTCGACCAGCCGCGGCGGCGTCGCATCGAGCATGCCGAGATGGGCCAGTGCGAGCCGGAAGCTCATGCGGTCGCCTGCGCTTCCGTTGCCACCGGCGCGGTCTGGCGCAGCGGCACACCCTGCGCCATCAACAGCGCCTGCAGCCGGCCCACATCGACCTCACGCGGCAGAACGCCCGCATCGGCGGCGAGTGCGGCCGCGGTGCCGGCCGCCTGGCCCGTGAGCCAGCATTGCGGGATCTCGCGCATGAAGCCGTGCGAGTTGGTGTCGCACGAGATGTGCTTGCCCGCGGCGAGCACGCCGTCGAGCCGCTCGGGCACCAGCGCGCCATAGGGCACCGAGATGTTCGGAAACTTCGGCGAAGGACTGGGGCTGATGCCGATCTCGTCGGCCTCGACCGCGCCCGCGTCCCAGTCCGCGCGCCGCACGCTCTTGACGCCCGCGAGCCGCCGGCCATGCCGGGTGCCGATCTGCGGCGCCATCAGCATCGGCCAGGCCTGCTCGAAGCCCGGCGCATGCGCGCGGTAGAAGGCCAGGTGCTCGGCCATGCTGCGGCGCGACTCCCATTCGACCTGCGTCATCTCGTCGACGTCGAGCGCGCTGAAGCCCGACTTGCGCGGACCGAGGAAGGTGGCGACGTCGTCGCGCCAGGAGACGATGGGCTTCTCGAAGCTGCCCAGCGTCTCGCGCCCCCGCGCCAGCAGCGCCGAATAGGCCTGCGGCTGGTGCGCGCGGAAGTCGAGCCAGCGCCGCATGTCGACGCCCGCGAACAGCCACGAGGTGTTGATGCAGTGATGGATGTCGTGCGCGTCGATGTCGGACGAGAAGGCCGCGCCCGCGGCGGCGTAGAGGTCGCCCTCGCCCGTGGTGTCGACCACCACGCGCGCGAGGATGGCGCGCCGGCCCTGCTTGCTCTCGAACACGGCGCCGGTCACGCGCCCGGCCTCGGCGATCGGCGCGACCATCCAGCCGTGCAGGATCAGGTCGACGCCGGCCTCGCGCACCATCTGGTGATACACGCCCTTGAGCATCTCGGGATCGATGGTCGGCGAATGGGTTACCACGCCGTGGAAGGCCGCGGTGCGCAGCGACCAGTGCTCGGCCTTGGCGGCGTCGCGCGAACCCCAGTCCTCGCGCGGCGGGCCCGCGACCGCGTCGCGGCCCAGGCGGTCCATGAACTCGGCCGCCAGGCCCTGGATCACGTGCCGGCCCGACCAGTCGCTCATGCGGTCGATCCAGATCACGAGGCCGCCGGTCGACAGACCGCCCAGGTGGTTGTAGCGCTCGAGCAGCACCGTGCGCGCACCGCTGCGCGCCGCCGCCACGGCCGCCGCCACGCCCGACGGACCGCCGCCGAGCACCAGCACGTCGCAGCGCTCGTGCACCGGCACCTGGCGCGCCGGCTCGGTGATGTGGCCATGCGGCTGGCGGGTGCGGCGCTCGCCCTGGCGTGCGTGCACGTCGGAGCGGAAAAAATGGCGTTCTTCGGGGGTCAGGGTTCCCATCGCGAGGCTTTCATTCAGGAGGTAGAAGCGGCTGAGGCCGCGAGATCGGTCAGCAGTTCGGTCAGCGCGGCGGGCGCGGTGACCATGGCGTCGTGCCCGGTGGCCAGCGTGCGCAGCCGCCAGCCGGCATCGGCGCGCACGCGCGCCTTGGTGGGTTCGAGCGTGGCGATCGGGTCGCCCGTGCACTCGATGTAGGTCTTGGACAGGCCGTTGCCCAGCGGCGCCTTCAGCAGCAGCGGCTGCAGGTAGGTGCCCACGGGCTGCGGCGTGAGGTGGCGCGCGACCCAGGCCGCGTCGGCCGGGTCCTTCACGCCGAAGGCCGCGGGCGGCAGCGCGGCGGCCGCGCCCACGCCGCCGCCCGTCTCGCGGATGGCCTTCAGGCGTTGCTCGACCACGGCCGGCGGGAAGTCCGAGAACAGGCTCTTGCCGGGCTCGAGCAGCAAGGCATCGAGGTAGACGAGCTGGCGCAGCCGCTGCGGCACGCGGTCGGCCACGCCCGAGATCACGATGCCCGCGTAGCTGTGGCCCACCAGCACCACGCGCTCGAGCTCCTCGAACTGCAGCAGGTTGACGACGTCTTCCACATGCGTGTCGAGGTTGACCTGCGGCGAGATCAGGTGGCGCCGCTCACCGAGGCCGGTGAGCGTGGGCGTGTACACCGCGTCGCCACGTTCGCGCAGACGTGCCGCCACGCGCGACCAGCACCAGCCGCCATGCCAGGCGCCGTGCACGAGCACGAAGGTCGAGGGTTGTGCGGTGCGCGTCGGCTGCGCGATGGCGGCGGATGCAATGCTGGCACCGGCGATGCCGGCCGCGCCCGAGAGGAGGTGTCGGCGTTTCATGCGCGGCCCCTCATTCGCCGCGCACGCCGGTGCGCTGGATCACGCCGCCCCACATCGCCGTGTCCTGGGCGATGGTGCGCGTCAGCGCCTCGGGCGCGGTGCCCAGCGCCTGCCAGCCCTGGTCGAACAGCCGCTGCCGCACCTCGGGCGCCTTGAGGATGCGCGCGATCTCTTCCGACAGCCGCTGCGCCACCGGCGCCGGCAGGCTCGCGGGGCCGAAGATCGCGTTCCACGAAGCCACGTCGAAGGACTGGCCGGCCGCCAGCGCCGACTGCAGCGACGGCAGGTCCGCGAAGGCCGGGAACGGCGCCGCGGTGCTGACGCCATAGAGCCGCAGCCGCCCGTTGCGCGCCTGCGGCACGGCGATCGACGGGATCATGAACGACAGGTCGATCTGCTGGCCCATCAGCGCGGTCGCCACCTGCGGGAAGCCCGGAAACGGCACGTGCACCGCCTGGATGCCGCTCAGCGTCTTGAGCAGCTCCATCGCCAGGTGCGAGCCCGAACCCGGCCCGACCGAGCCGTAGCTGAGCCGGTCGCCGCGCGAGCGGGCATGGGCCAGCAGGCCGCGCAGGTCGGTGGCGGGCATGTCGGTGCTGCCGGCCAGCACGAAGGGGCTGCTGCCCACCAGCGAGATCGGCCGCAGGTCGCGCGCCACGTCGTAAGGCACGGCGGGGTTGAGCAGCTTGGCGGTGGTCAGCGGGCCGTTGCCGGTCAGGCCGATGGTGTGGCCATCGGTGGCCCGGGCCACCGCGGTCACGCCGATGGTGCCGGCGGCGCCGACCTTGTTCTCGACGATCACCGCCTGGCCCAGCGCCTGCGCCAGCGGATCGGCGACGGTGCGCGCCAGCGCGTCGGGCGAGGAGCCCGGCGGAAAGCCGACGACCAGGCGCACGGGCTTCTGCGGCCAGGGCGCCGCGGCCCGCGCCGGCCGCACCCAGGCGGACACGACCGAGGCGGCGAGCGCGCCCTGCAGCAGGCGCCGCCGCGGCGGCGAGAAGAACGAGGGGTGATGCATGGATGCGGTCTCCTGTTCGGGCTCGTGGGTCCCGTGAGGCTTCATTCTTGACCCGCGATCCAGCTCGGAACTTGATGTTTGATGATCGCTTCCATCACGTTCCGTGATTGAATCGAGGCCCCATGCCCACCCCGAACACCCCCGCCCCGCGCAGCCACACGGCCGACATCGACCTGCTGCGCGTGTTCGACACGCTGGTGCGCATCGGCAGCTTCACCACCGCGGCCAAGGCGCTGTCGCGCACGCAGTCGGCGGTCAGCATGCAGATGCGCCGGCTCGAGGAGCAGCTCGGCGTGCAGCTGGTGGAGCGCGGCAGCCGCAAGCTGGTGCCCACGGCCGAGGGGCTGCAGCTGCTGCCGCTGGCGCGCCAGATGCTGCGGCTCAACGACCAGCTGTTTCGCGACGTCGATGCGCAGGAGGTCTCGGGCAGCGTGCGCCTGGGCTCGATCGAGCACTACGCCACGCGCGTGCTGCCGGCGCTGATCGCCGAGTTCTGCCGGCTGCACCCGCGCATTCACGTGGAGCTGCAGCACGGCGTGTCGTCGCTGATGCATGCGGAGCTGGGCGCGCGCTACGACCTGGTCATCGGCATCGGCCCGGTCGGTTCGGGCGAGGGGCTGCCGCTGTCGAAGTCGCGCATCGTCTGGGCCGCCGCGCCGGGCTCGTCGACGCATCTGCAGCGGCCGCTGCCGCTGGCGCTCAATCCCGAGGGCGCGATGCTGCGCGACTGGGCCACCCATGCGCTCGACCGTGCCGGCATCGCCTGGCGCATCGCCTACACCAGCACCACCGTCACCGGGCTCGAAGCGGCGGTGCGTGCCGGCATCGCGGTGGGCGTGTTCCGCGAGGCCACGATCTCCAAGCGGCTGCGCATCCTCGGGGCCAAGGAAGGCCTGCCCGCCTTGCCCGAGTCCGAGGCCTGGCTCGCCACCGCGCCGCTGCCGGGGCGCAAGGCGACCGAACTGCTCGAGGCCTTCCTGATCCATCGGCTGCGCAAGTCGCGGCGTTGAACGAGGCCCGGGCGGACAGCCCCGGTCCTTCCGCCCTGTCAGCGGCTGCCCCTCGGCACGCGCTGAACCCCTCTGACTTCCCGCTGGCACCGCGCCCCTCTATATTTGCCGGCATTTCCGCCCGGCGAGGCGATGGCGACGGCGAGGCTGCGGCTCGCCCACGAAAGGCACAGGCAATGATGGACGGTTCCGGCAACACGCAGCGAACGGACGACGAAGGAGAACGCACGCACCTGGCCTTCCTGGAAGGCGGCGGCGAACTGGGCCGCCTGGTGCGCGACTTCCCTTGGGAGCGCACCTCGCTCGGCCCGATCGCCACCTGGCCGCAGAGCCTGCGGACCGCGACCAGCCTGCTGCTGCGCTCGCCGGTGCCGATCGTGATGCTGTGGGGCGAGCTTGGCTTCATGATCTACAACGACGCCTACTCGGTGTTCGCGGGCGGACGCCATCCGCAGTTGCTGGGCTCCGAGGTGCGCCAGGGCTGGCCCGAGGTGGCCGACTTCAACGACCACGTGATGAAGGTCGGCCTGGCCGGCGGCACCCTGGCCTTCAAGGACCAGGAGCTGGTGCTGCACCGCCACGGCAAACCCGAGCCGGTGTGGATGAACCTCGACTACTCCCCGGTGCTCGACGAGAGCGGCCGCCCGGCCGGCGTGCTGGCGATCGTCATCGAGACCACCGAGCGCGTGCATGCCGAGGCCGCGCTGCGCGAGAGCGAGGCGCGCGCCAACGGCGTGCTCGAGGGCATGGCCGAGGGCTTCGTGCTGGTCGATGCCGAGTACCGCGTGCTGGCCATCAACGCCGAGGGCATGCGGCTGGAGACGCGCTCGCGCGAGGAGATCCTCGGCCGCACCCTGTGGGAGGCCTGGCCGGGCACGATCGACAGCGCCTTCGGCCGGCTCTACCGCCAGGCGATGAGCGAGCGCCGGCGCGTCGAGATCGAGCACTTCTACACCTGGCCCAGCGGGCGCAGCGCCTGGATCGAGATGCGCGCCTATCCCTCGGCCGACGGGCTCGCGATCTTCTACCGCGACATCTCGGAGCGAAAGGCCGTGGAGGAGCGCGAGCGCTTCCTGCTCAAGCTCAGCGACACGGTGCGCGACCTGGCCGACCCGGTGGCCGTGACCCGCGCCGCCGCCGAACTGCTGGGCCGCCATCTCGCAGTGGGGCGCGCGGGCTATGGCGTGGTCGACGCCACGCAGAAGCACGTGACCGTGGCGCGCGACTGGAGTGCCGGCGACCTGCCCAGCCTCGCGGGCGAGTCGCGCGTGCTCGACGGCTTCGGCCCCGAGGTGGTGGCCGAGCTCAAGGCCGGCCGCACGCTCGTCATCGCGGACTTCCGCGCCGATGCGCGCGCGGGCGGCGCATATGCCGACACCTGGGAGAGCATCGGCACGCGCGCGCTGGTCGTAGTGCCGCTGCTGCGCGCGGGCGCGCTGCGGGCCGTGTTCTATCTGCACGAAGCCGCGCCCAGGCCGTGGACGTCGCACGAGATCGAACTGGCCGAGCTGACCGCCGAGCGCACCTGGGACGCGGCCGAGCGCGCGCGCGTCGAGGCGCGGCTGCGCGACAGCCGCGACCGGCTCGCGATGGAGACGCAGACGCTGGAGATCATCAACGGCACCGGCGCGCAGATCGCCGCCGAGCTCGACCTGCAGAAGCTGGTGCAGCACGTGGTCGATGCCGGCGTGGAACTCACGGGCGCGAGCTTCGGCGCCTTCTTCTACAACGTGCTCGACGATGCCGGCGAGCGCTACATGCTCTATTCGCTCTCGGGCGCCGACCGCGCCGCCTTCGAGAACTTCGGCATGCCGCGCGCCACGCCCGTGTTCGCGCCCACCTTCCGCGGCGAGGGCGTGATCCGCTCGGACGACATCCTGCAGGACCCGCGCTATGCGCAGAACCCGCCCAACAAGGGCATGCCCAAGGGGCATCTGCCGGTGCGCAGCTACCTCGCCGTGCCCGTGGTCTCGCGCTCGGGCGAGGTCATCGGCGGGCTGTTCTTCGGCCATGTGCAGACCGGCATGTTCAGCGAGCGCTCGGAACGCGTGATGGTCGGCCTGGCCGCGCAGGCCGCGATCGCGATCGACAACGCGCGGCTGTTCGATGCCGTGCAGCATGCCAACACCCAGCTCGAGGAGCGCGTGAAGGCGCGCACCGCCGAGCTCGAACTCGCGCACGAGCGGCTGCACCAATCGCAGAAGATGGAGGCCGTGGGCCAGCTCACCGGCGGCATCGCGCACGACTTCAACAACATGCTGGCGGTGGTCATGGGCTCGCTCGAGCTGCTCAAGCGCCGCATGGGCGACAGCGACCCGCGCGCCCAGCGCTACACCGAATCGGCCATGGACGGCGCGCGCCGCGCCGCCGTGCTGACCCAGCGGCTGCTCGCCTTCTCGCGCCAGCAGCCGCTGCGGCCCGAGGCCATCGACGCCAACAAGCTGGTGGCCGGCATGTCGGACCTGCTGCGCCGCGCGCTCGGCGCCGAGGTGCAACTCGAGACCGTGCTGGCCGGCGGCCTGTGGCGCGCGCACGCCGACCCGAACCAGCTCGAGAACGTCATCCTCAACCTCGCGGTGAACGCGCGCGACGCCATGCCCGAGGGCGGCCGCCTCACCATCGAGACCCAGAACGCCCACCTCGACGGCCACTACGCCAGCACCCACCTGGGCGTGCCCTCGGGGCAGTACGTGATGATCGCCGTGACCGACACCGGCATGGGCATGAGCGAGGAGGTCATCGCCAAGGCCTTCGACCCCTTCTTCACCACCAAGGGCGTCGGCAAGGGCACCGGCCTGGGCCTGAGCCAGGTCTACGGCTTCGTCAAGCAGACCGGCGGCCACGTGAAGATCTATTCGGAGGTCGGCCACGGCACCACCGTCAAGGTCTACCTGCCGCGCTTCGCCGGCACCGGTGCGGAAGATCCCGATGCCGAGCGCGCCGACGAGGTGCCGCTCGGCGAGATGCAGGAGGTGGTGCTGGTGGTGGAGGACGAGCCGGCCGTGCGTCAGTTCAGCGTCGACGCGCTGACCGAGCTTGGCTACCGCGTGCTCGAGGCCGACGGCGCCGCCGCCGCCCTGCGCCAGCTCGAGGCCCATCCCGAGATCGCGCTGCTGTTCACCGACGTCGTCATGCCCGAGGTCAACGGCGCCAAGCTCGCCGAGGAAGTGCGGCGCCGCTGGCCCGCGGTGAAGATCCTGTTCACCACGGGCTACACGCGCAATGCGGTGGTGCACAACGGGGTGCTCGATGCGGGGGTGGAACTGATCGGGAAGCCCTATACGCTGGAGGCGCTGGCGGTGAAGGTGCGGGAGGTATTGGAAAGTTGAGGCCACGGGCGGCGTTCAGCGCGCCGCCGTGGCCACGAAGGTCGCGCGCGCGGCTCAGCCTTCTGGCGGCGTTCCGGGCAACGACGCAGCCAGCAGAAACTCCGTCACCTCCTCCGAGAACGCCTTGCGCTGCCCATCGATCAGCACGGTATCGGCACTCGCCGGATCGGGCTGCGCGGTCGGCATGCCGTGCGCGACCAGTGCCTCGGCGCAGCCGAGCCAGTCGCCGCCTTCGACAGGCTCGTTGTACGAAGCCCACGACAACGAGCCGATCGCGTTGTCGCCATAGCCATGCTTCTCGGTCCAACTCGCGCCGTGCTCGAGCAGGAAGCGCGCGATCGCGGCGTCGCCGCGGAACACGGCCTGGTTGAGGGCCGAGGCATCCCAGTCGCCGCCACGCGCGGCGATCGGCCAGCCGCAGTGCACCATGGTGCGCACCGCGTCGCCGCAGCCTTCCTGCGCCGCGAGTTCGGACAGCAGGCGCAGCTGCGATGCGGAGAGCGTGTCGATCAGGCCGGGATGCGCGGCCTGCAGCGCGCGGGCCGCCGGCTCGTCGGCGCGCGCGCAGGCCGCGATGAAGGCCTCCTGCGGCGAGCCTTGCGCGTCGACGCCGGCACCTGCCAGCAGGCGCGCGACCTCGACCAGCCCGAAGCGCAGCGCCAGCGTGCGCGCATCGATGCCTTCGCGCGTGCGCACCGACGCATCGGCCCCCGCGGCCAGCAGGGCTTCGATGTGGGCCGGCGAACGGCGGCGGCGAATCGCCCACAACAGCGGCGTGCCCCACTCGTTGGTCGGTGCGCTGCCGGCGCCCTCGTTGGCATCGCCGCCATGGGCGAGCAGCAGCTTCAGCGCTTCGACATCGTCGAGGTCGAGCACGCGGTAGAGCGCGTTGGTGCCCGTCACGCGCGCACCCGCGGCCAGCAGCAGCGCGGTGCAGGCGCGGTTCTCGAGCGAGTGGTACAGCGACTCGTTGTCGTCGGGATCGGCGCCGGCATCGAGCAGCAGCCGCGTGGTCTCGGGGTCACGCTGCTGGCCGGCCGCGCCGTACAGCGCGGTCAGCCGCTCGTCCTCGTTCGGTGTGGCCAGCGACGCAGGCGGCCAGCGGTTGCCGATGGACTGGTTGGCCTGCGCGCCGGCCTCGAGCAACAGGCGCACGCATGCGCGCATGCGCTCGCGGTAGGCCGGCAACTGCAGGAAGGCCGAGTGCGTGACGGCCACCAGCGGCGGCAGCTTCAGCGGTCCGCCCGCGCGATGCACCCACGCGGGATCGCGCGCGATCGCGGCGCGCAGCGTGGGCTCGTCGCCGATGGCGCAGGCCAGCCAGGGATCGTCGCCCAGCAGTTGCGGCGTTTCGGCGAGCAATCGCTCGGCCACCGCGGGCCGCGCGCGATTCGTGCCGCCGGCCACGTCGCCTGCATAGACCAGGCCGAGCCAATGCCGCAACGCCTTCGCGGGATCGGCCACGGCCGCCTGGCGCGCGAGCACGAAGCCCTGCAGGTCGGTCCAGGAGACGAAGCCGTATTCGCGCGCGATGCACGACTGCGCGTCGTGCAATCGAAAGGCCATGGCGGCGATGGCCGCGTCGCTCTTGGCGGCCGCGGCCGGCAGGTGCGCGCGAAACCGGGCGATGGCCGCCGCGTCGCCCTGGCGGTAGGACGACAGCAGCGTCTTGGCTTGCTTCTTGAGATGGCCCAGGTCGGGCCGAGGGGGGATGCGCTTCACAGGAACCTCCGTGCATCGACGCCGAAGACCCGCAAATTCGGCTGCACAAAGGACGGCTGGTTGCTCAGCGTGCGAAGGCAAGTGGGTTCAACCCTTCCCGCGGGCCCGGGCGCGGCTTGCAACCGCGGGCCGGATGTTAGCGCATCGCTCAGGCTTCGATGCGCAACCACGGCCAGCGCGCGCGGTACGAGGCCGCCTTGCGCTCGAACAGTTCGCGGTGCGGCGTCAGCGGATTCATCGTGAGCACGCCCTCGTACAGCAGTTCCAGCCCATGCGGCGCATGGAGCTCGCCCGGCCGCACGCCGACGCAGGTGGCGGGCACGAGGAAGCGGTCGATGCCGGCGCGCGCGCCGTGCCGAGTCGGCGACGCCGGGCTCGGTCTTGCGGGCCGATGAGCATGCGATCGTGTCGGCGCGCTCGGCACGTGCCGAATCGCCTGCTGCTGCCTAGCCGCTTCTCAGCGCACGGCAAAGATAGTCCGCCAACTGATGCTTTAGATCTTCGGTGCGCGAGGCATCCGCTTGCCCATCCGACAAGGCGGACATGCGGTTCTTCGGGCCGACATCCGTCATGGCAAGCATCACGGTGCCAGTCAGCAAGGTGTAGCGCCACAGCCAGTCAACCCTGCTGATCCGTTTGTCCGTCAGGCAGAGCGCTTCGATGAACTCCATGGCGAAGGGGTTCAGATACTGCTCGAAAACCCGGTGAGTCATCTCGCTCGGATCCAACCTGTGCTGGAGGATGAATCGTGCCAGCAAGGCGCCGTGGACCCCAGGCTCGAAATAGGGCCTGATGAAGCAGTCGACAAGATCTTCCAGCCGCAGCGCGGTCCTGTTCTCACGCGAAGCGTCCATGACCCTCGAGAGGTCGGCAAGCCTGAGCACCGTGACTCGTTGAGCAAGGCGCATGAAGATTTCTTCGGCCAGGGCCTCCTTGGACCGGAAGTAGTAGTTGACCGAAGCGACATTCACGCCCGCCTCCGTCGTGATGTCGCGCGTCGAGGTCTTGTCGACCCCCTGCCGTGCGAAAAGAAGTTCCGCGGTGACAAGGATGCGCTCGCGCACATCGCTCGCACCTTGTCCTGCTGCTGGTGTCGATCGAGACTTCATTCGCGGTATTTTAAACCGCTGTTTGAAACATCGGATTTGGGTTTGTACCAGTACCCGCGGCGCGAGGTCTTGTTAAATTAAACGCTTGTTTCATACAACTGATTGGAGTGCCCGAATGCAGATCGATTGGGATATCGAGATCGCCACCAGCGATGGGTCGGTCGTCCGTGCCGACATCTTTCGTCCGGACGGCGAAGGCCCCTTCCCGGTGTTGATGTCATGCGGTCCCTATGCCAAGGGCCTGCACTTCGGCGAAGGCTTTCCGATGCAGTGGAAGGGCCTGACATCCGACTATCCCGAGGTCTTGCGTGGAAGCACAGGCCGCTATGCCAACTGGGAGACTGTCGACCCCGAACGGTGGGTGCCCTTCGGCTATGTCTGCATCCGCGTCGATTCGCGTGGAGCCGGTCGTTCGCCCGGGTTCATCGACTGCTGGTCGCCCCGCGAGATCGATGACTTCAGCGATTGCATCGAATGGGCCGGCACGCAACCCTGGAGCAACGGGAAGGTCGGCTTGGCGGGTGTCTCGTACTACGCCAGCACCCAGTGGCAAGTGGCCGCCAGGCGCCCCCGGCATCTGGCCGCCATCTGCCCGTTCGAGGGCTACACGGACATCTACCGCGACGCGTGCCGGCACGGGGGAATACTGAACACCTTCCTGATGAACTGGTATCCGAATCAGATCGCCAACGTCCAGAACGGCCTGGGCTCGCGCGCACGCGTCAATCCGAACACCGGGGTCTCGATCGCCGGGCCCGACGAACTGAGCGACGAAGCATTGCGCGCCAACCGCAGGGACATCCCGGGCAAATTGCTGTCGGCGGAACTCCTGGACGACAGCTACTACAAGGAACGCACGCCGGACCTGGCGGCGATCGAGGTGCCGGTGCTCTCTTGCGGCAACTGGGGCGGCCACGGTGTCCACCTGCGCGGCAACATCCAGGGCTGGCTGGGTGCGGGATCCAGGCAGAAGTGGATGGAGTTCCACGGCCGTGAGCATTGGACCGAGTTCTACACGGACTACGGCGTCGCCCTTCAGAAGCAGTTCTTCGATCATTTCCTGAAGGGCGAGGACAACGGCTGGGACAAGAAGGCGCCGATCAGCATGCTGGTGCGGCACGTCGATGGCTTCGTCGAAAGGGCGGAGCAGGAGTGGCCATTGGCCCGTACGCTGTGGACACGAAGCTATCTGGACGCCAGCAAATTCCGCCTGACGAGCGAGCCCTCCGGCGTGGATGCGCAAGCGCGATTCGACGGCTTGGACGGCAAGGCAAGTTTCAGCACCGCTCCCTTCGAGCAAGAGACGGAAGTGACGGGTCCGATCGCGGCCACGCTCCATGTATCGACGACGGCAAAGGACGCCGATCTGTTCTTGACGGTCCGCGCCTACGACACGGCCGGCAAGGAGCATCTGATCGTCGCGGCTTCCGAGTTCAACGCGCCGATGGCGCAAGGCTGGTTGCGTGCCTCCCACCGCAAGCTCGATCCCGTGAAGTCGCGACCGTGGCAGCCCGTGCTCGTCCACGACGAACTCCAGTTTCTCGAACCCGGGGTGATCTATGAACTGCAGGTCGAAATCTGGCCGATGTCCTTCGTGTTCCCCAAGGGCTGGCGATTGGTCCTGACGGTTGGCAGCACCGACTTCCAGCATGACCTCCCGGGACCCTGGCCCGAAATCTACGGCAAGCCATTGCGAGGCTCTTCCGTTCTGCTGCACGACCACCCTGAAGACCGGACGCCGGAGCGCTTCGGAGGAGAGATCACGATCCACACCGGTGGCGCGCATCCATCGTTCCTGCTGCTACCTGTCGTGCCGGCCAAGCCGTAAAGGAATCCCCATGGCCATCAAACGCCGCGCGATCATCGCCCGCGCAGCCGCCGCATGCGCGGTTGCAACCCTTCGACCCTGGCAGGCTGCGTCTGCGCAGCAGGCGTGGCCATCGCGCACCATCCGGTTCGTGAACATGGGGCCGCCCGGCACCGCGCCCGATACCTACAACCGGATCTACGCGGAGAGGCTGTCCAGGGCATTGAACGTCCCGGTGATCATCGAGAACCGGCCGGGCGTGGCGGGAAACATCGCATCGGATTACGTGGCCAAGGCTCCCGCGGACGGCTACACGCTGCTGTACACCGTGTCGAGCTCTTTCACGGTCAATCCCTGGCTCTACTCCAAGCTGAAGTTCGACCCCGAGAAAGAGCTGCGACCCGTTTCGCCGCTGCTGTCGCAGGGCGCCTTCCTGGTCGCCAACAACGACATGCCCTTCAAGACGGTGAAGGAGCTTGTCGACTACGCCACCGCGCACCCCGACAAGCTGGCCTACGGCACCAACGGCGTCGGAAGCTTCCTCCACCTGATCATGGAGCTGTTCAACCAGAGCGCCAAGGTGCAGATGCTGCACGTGCCGTACAAAGGCCCTCCACTGATAGACGTCGTGTCGGGACAGATTCCGCTGTGCGTCGAGCCCGCTGCTTCGGCCATTCCCATGATCAACGCGGGGAAGGTGCGCGCGATTGCCTACAGCGGCAGTCATCGCCACGCTCAGCTTCCCCATGTACCGACGATCTCCGAAACATACCCGGCCGTTGCCGTTGTCGGCTGGCATGGCATTTGGGCGCCGACAGGGGTGCCTAGCGATGTGGTCCAGAAACTCAATGCGGCGCTCACGCGCATCACCCAGACACCCGATGTGCAAAAGCAGATCGCCGAGACGGGCAGCGAGCCCATGAGTGCAAGCATCGATGCCATGTCGACCCTGCTGAGCCAGGAGAAGCGGACCTGGGGCGACCTGGTCAAGGCCCGAAAAATCACCATCGATTGACATGCCGCGCAGCTTTGTTGACCTGTCCATCTATCTGGAAAACGACGTCCTGAGCGACCCTCCCGCGTTCGCGCCGCACATCGACTACGTGACGCACGAGGACTCTCCGGAGCAGATTGCCGCCTTCTTCCCCGGGCTTCGCAAAGGCGATCTGCCGGATGGCGAAGGCTGGGCGGCGGAAACCGTGCGGCTGTCGACGCACAACGGCACGCATCTCGATGCGCCGTATCACTTCCACAGCACGATGAACAAGGCGCTGGGCAACGCACAGCGCTCGACCACCATCGACGAAGTTCCGCTCGCGTGGTGCTTCCAGCCCGGCGTCAAGCTGGACTTTCGGCACCTTCCCGATGGCCACGTCGTCACCGCGAGGGAAGTCGAAGAAGAACTCGGGCGCATCGATCACACGCTCCAGCCACTGGAGATCGTGGTGGTCAACACGCGCGCCGGCAGCAGGTATGGCCAGCCGGACTACGTCTCGTCCGGCTGTGGCATGGGCTATGAAGCAACGATGTACTTGCTGGAGCGCGGCGTGCGGCTGACCGGCACGGACGCCTGGAGCTGGGACGCACCCTTCGTGCACACGGCAAAGAGATACGAGGCCACGCGCGATGCATCGCTGATCTGGGAAGGTCACAAAGCGGGACGAGACATCGGCTATTGCCATCTCGAAAAACTGCACAACCTCGAGGTGCTGCCCGCGAACGGATTCTTCATCAGCTGCTTTCCACACAAGATACGCGGCGCTTCTGCCGGATGGACGCGAGCCGTCGCCATCTTCGACGATGCCTTGCAGCCCGACAACCGATCGCTTCCACATGCTTAACTTCACCCATGACCCGGCCGCTCGAAGCTGGGTCGACTCGGCACAGGCGCCCGGCTGTGACTTCACACTGCAGAATCTGCCGTTCGGCATCTTCGTGCGCGAAGGGAGCGACAAAGCCCCCCGCGGCGGGATTGCCATCGGTGACCAGGTTCTGGACCTCGCTCACTTGGCCGTCAGCGGTCTGCTGATGGAGCCGGCAAGGGCAGCCTGCTGCGTCGCCGCAGACTCGACACTCAACGCCTTCATGGCAATGGGTCGCGAGCGTTGGCAACCGTTGAGGCATGCTCTGTTCAAGCTGCTGTCGTCGGAAATGGATGCAACGACGCAGCAAAAAGTGCGCGCATGCATGCTGCCGATGAGCGACGCCACCATGAAGATGCCGGTAGAGGTGCGCAACTACACGGACTTCTACACTTCCCTGCACCACGCGATCAATGTGGGTCGCGTGATGCGCCCCGAGAATCCGCTGACTCCCAATTTTCAGTGGCTGCCGATTGCCTATCACGGCCGAGCATCGAGCGTGGTGCTCAGCGGCACGGGATTCCGCCGGCCCAACGGCCAATCGAGACCGACCGACAACCGCGCTCCTGCGTTCGGTCCCTGTCGACGACTCGATTTCGAGCTTGAAATGGGTTTCTTCGTCGGACAGGAAACCACGCTCGGCGAGCCCTTGTCGCTCTCGCAAGCGCGCGATCGCATCTTCGGCATGTGCTTGCTGAACGACTGGTCGGCGCGCGACCACCAGTTCTGGGAAATGGATCCGCTCGGACCATTCCTGGGCAAGAACTTCTGCACCAGCATTTCGCCCTGGATCGTTTCCATGGAGGCGCTGGAGCCGTATCGCGTCGCCTTTGATCGCCCTGCAACCGAGCCGCAGCCTTTGCCCTATCTCGACGATGCCACAGAGCGCGCCAGCGGAAGCTTCGACGTGCATCTCGAGGTGTCGGTGCAGTCGCGGCTGCATCGCGCACAGCATCTTGCTGGCGACCGCATCACGGCCACGAGCTTTCGCCACCAGTATTGGACCATCGCGCAAATGCTCGTTCAGCACACCATTGGCGGCTGCAACCTGCGCAGCGGCGACCTCATGGGCACCGGCACGATCTCCGGTCCCGCGCCAGACGAAGCTGGCGCGCTGGTCGAACTGAGCAGGGGTGGCACGCGGCCGGTGTTGCTTCCCGGGACCGGAGAAACGCGGCATTTCCTCGAAGATGGCGACAGCGTCACGATCAAGGGCTGGTGCGAAAAACCAGGCGCCGCACGCATCGGCTTCGGCGAATGTCGTGGCGAAGTGTTGCCGGCACTCGAACTTGCAAGCGCGTGAGAGCAGCCCATGAAATCCATCTTCGACACCGACCTCCCGCGAACCCCCGCCAATCACACGCCACTGACCCCGATCGCATTTCTCGAACGTTCGGCGCAGGTATATCCGCACCATCCAGCCGTCGTCCACGGCGCGATGCGGCAAACATGGGCCCAGACCTACGAACGATGCAGGCGCCTTGCCAGCGCACTGCGAGCACGGGGGATCGGGCGCAACGACACGGTGGCGGTCATGCTGCCGAACACGCCCGCGATGGTCGAGGCGCACTTCTTCGTGCCGATGGCCGGTGCCGTGCTCAACACGCTGAACACACGACTCGACGCGGCGACCATTGCCTTCATGCTCGATCACGGCGAAGCGAAGGTCGTCATCGTCGATCCGGAATTCGCCGCGGTGATCGACGACGCTGTCCGACTTCGCAAGAGCCGGGAACCGCTGCTCGTGATCGACGCGGAGGATTCGCTTTTCGCTGGCGCCGGACAACGCATCGGCGATCTGAGCTACGAAGACTTGTTGTCCGAAGGCGACCCCTCTTACGCCTGGCAGCCGCCGGAAGACGAATGGGACGCCATCGCGCTCAACTACACGAGCGGAACCACGGGCAATCCCAAAGGCGTGGTGTATCACCACCGTGGCGCCGCCGTGAACGCGATCTCCAACATTCTCGAATGGGACATGCCCAAGCACCCGGTCTATCTGTGGACGCTGCCCATGTTCCATTGCAACGGATGGTGCTTTCCCTGGACGCTGGCAGCGCGCGCGGGCGTGAACGTTTGCATGCGCCGAGTCGATGCCCGAGCCATCGTCGAGTCCATCGCGCGCCACGGCGTCACTCACTACTGCGGCGCTCCGGTGGTTCACAACCTGTTGATGAACGCCCCCCAGGAACTCAAGAACGATCTGCCGCGCGGCGTCAAGGCCATGGTGGCTGGTGCGTCGCCCCCGGCTTCGATGATCGAGGGCATGGAGCGCCTCGGTTTCGATCTGACTCATGTCTACGGGTTGACCGAGGTGTACGGTCCCGCGACCGTATGCGCGAAGCACGAAAGCTGGGACGAGACGGACATTGCCGAACGCGCTCGGCTGAACGGTAGACAAGGCGTCCGCTATCACTTGCAGCAGGCTGCAACGGTCATCGACCCTCTCACCATGAGCCCCGTTCCGACGGATGGCCACACCATCGGTGAAGTCATGTTTCGCGGCAACATCGCAATGAAAGGCTACCTCAAGAACGCAGCGGCCACGCAGGAAGCATTTGCCGGCGGTTGGTTCCACACCGGAGACCTCGCCGTTCAGTATCCCGATGGATACATCCGGATCAAGGACAGGAGCAAGGACGTCATCATTTCCGGGGGAGAAAACATCTCGTCCATCGAGGTGGAAGACGTTCTCTATCAGCATGCCGACGTGTTGGCGGCAGCAGTCGTTGCGATGCCCGACAGGAAGTGGGGGGAGACGCCATGCGCCTTCGTCGAGCTCAAGGCCGGTGCTCGGACGACGCCCTCCGACATCGTGGAGCACTGCCGCAGGCATCTGGCAGCTTTCAAGGTGCCGCGCACCGTGATCTTCGGCGAACTGCCCAAGACGTCCACGGGCAAGATTCAAAAATTCGATCTCCGCACCCGGGCGGGATCGGTCAGCGCGATCACGGCTTCGGAGACGGAAGATTGAACCTCAGTGACTCGGGCGCCCCGGAATCCGCTTGCGCCTCGGAAAGTCTCCCGAGAAATTCAGCATGACGACACCTCTTCCATTGCACGCGCTAGAACCGTCGCTGTTCGGGCGCGCCCGATCCCTGCTCGACGAGGACTGGCTCGCGAAGGACGCCGATCTGGCGCCCGTGCTTCCCGTGGTGCTGGCGCGTGGTGTCGGGCATGACTGGCACAAGGCCGGCACCTTCCGCCATCACCTGGTGGGCGTTGCACGTTCGCTCGCGCAATGGCAGCAGCCGCGCGACGTGCGCCTGCTGGGGCTCCTGCACAGCGTATACGGCAATGCGTTCGTGGACCTGGTCAAGTTCGACGCCGGCCACGAGCGCGGTCGGCTGCGCGATCTGGTCGGTGACACGGCCGAGCAGCTGGTCTACCTGTTCTGCACCGTCAACCGCGCGCAGTTCACCCAGCGCTTGCTGGCCGGCGAGGTCGAGGCGGACGGCAGCGTCTCGGTCGAGCGCATCGGCCAGGCGCAAGGCACCGTGCGCCTCGGCGCGTACGAAGTGGCGGCCTTCCTCGTCGTCAGCATGGCCGACTTCATGGAGCAATGGTTCAGCTGGCAGGACGACATCTTCTCGGGCTTTCCGCAGGTGGCGCACCGGCCGCAGTCCGTGCACTGGATGGCATCGCTGTGGCCCGGCCCCATGCGGCCGAGCGCGCGCATGGTTCATCGGATCTCCCGGCTGGGCGAGGCACTGCGACATCCCGCGCTGAGCGCCCTGTTGCCGCTGCCGCCAATGTTCGCCGGTTGCACGCGAGCGTTGACCGCCGCCGACGAAGCCGCGGCCACATCGCTGTACTGGTCAGTGATCCAGCAGGACCAGCCGCTGGTGCAAGCCGACGCCGCCATCGCCGTGCTGGAGCAGGCGGTGCGCCACAACCCATGGGTGGGCGAACCGCAGATGGTGCTGGCCCAGCTGTATCTGTCGGCCGGCAGGCGCGATGAGGCGCGCGCGGCCGCCGAAAGCGCGCTGCAACTCTTCAGCCAGTGGGGCAATGCCTGGGACAAGCGCGTGCAATGGGAAGCCTGGGTGGCGTGGACGCGCATCCTGCTGCAGTCGGCGAACGAGGGCACCTTGCCGGAGCGCCTGGACAAACTGAACAATCTGGCGCTGCGGGGTTAGTGGGCATGGCGAGGCCGGTGCGCGGGATCCGTCCACCCGCGCAGCTGCATCGCTGGGTCGATGCCTCGGCCACTACGGCGCTCGTGTTGCAACACAAGCCCACCGATCTGTCGCGCGGTCCGTCGACCGAGCTCGCCGCAGCACGCCCGCCAAGCCCGCGCTACATTCCGCAGTCATGCACAGAAAAATCAACGTGCTCTTCGTCTCCCGACGAAACACGCTGCGCAGCATCATGGCGCAGGCCTGTCTCACCCACATCGCCGAGAAACGCTTTCACGCCCGCTCCTGCGGCCTGCCGCTGCGCGTCGGCACGGCGGTGGATCCCGCGGCCGTGTCCGCGCTGCGCACCGCGGGTATTCCCTTACCCGACATCAAGCCGCGCGGCTGGAACGAGTTCGTGCCCGCGCGCGGCTTCGAGGCCGAGTTCGTGATCGCGCTCGATGCCGACATCGATCGCCTGCAGCCGGCCTGGCCCGGCCAGCCGCACACCGCGCTGTGGGCCTATCCCGACACGGCCGTCATCGACGATCCCGAAGAAGCGGCGCACAAGGCGCTGCAGATCCTCTATTCGCTGCGGCGGCGCCTCGAGCTGCTGGCCAGCCTGCCGCTGTACGGCTCCGACCGCGAGTCGGTGCGCGCCGACATCCGCGACCTCGGCTACGTGGCTTGAGCCGGGTCGGCTACAACCTGAACGACTTCGCCATCTCCACCACCGCCTGCCTGTCGAAGGCGTTGACCTCGTCGATCAGCTCGTTGGTGAACAGCCGGTTCGGATCGCCGAGTTCGTCGGCCAGCTTCGGGTTCCTGCTGCCGTCCACGGCCATCTCGATGTTGGACTTCCACTCGGCCAGCGACGAGGCGCCGATGCGCTGATCGGGATCGTCGGGCCGGCGCATCCAGCTGTTGCGGCGGTCCTTGAGGATGAAGGCCAGCTCCTTGCGTGCCTCGTCCTCGCTGCGGCCCTTGGGCCGGCTCTCGGGATACACGGCCCAGTGCAGGTCGATGCCGGCCTCGAGGTTGTGGTGTGCGAACAGGGTGGACTTGGCCATGCCGCGGAACAGGCCCACCAGGGCCTTGCGCTCCTTCTTCAGCAGCTCGCGCGGCACGCACAGCCAGCCCGAGCCGAACTGCGCGAACTTCGGTGTGAGCGGCACATAGCGCAGCTTGGTGCCGACGAGTTCGACGCGCGCGGCCGCGGTGTCGAAGGCCACCATCGCGTCGACGCGGTCGTTGTCGATCGCCGCGCCGGCCGGCGCGCCGTCGCCGATGGCGATGTATTCGCATCGGTCGTCCTTCAGGCCCAGTTCGGCCAGCATGGTGCGGGTGACGACGATGCCGGTGTCGCCCTGGCTGCGCACGCCGATGCGCTTGCCCGCGAGATCGGCCACCGAGCGGATCGGGCTGCCGGGCTTGACGACGACGACATTGGCATTGCGCGGCAGCCACTTGTAGACGCTCACGAGGTCGAGCCCCGGGTCCTTGGCCATCGCGGGCAGCAGGATGCCGGGCACGGCCGGCCCGTAGTCGACGTGGCCGGCGCGCAGGCTCTGCAGCGCCTGCGTCATGCTCGACATGTTGACGTACTCGACGTCCACGCCCTCGGGCTTGTAGAAGTTCAGGCGCGGATGCTGGCCCGCGGTCACGAAGCACTGCTGCGGGTCGTTGACGCCGGCGGTGTTCGCCACCTTCATCACGCGCAGCTTCTGCGCCAGGGCCGGCAGGCTGCCCGTCAATCCCAGGGCGCCGAGGCCCTGGCTGAAATCGCGTCGTGTCCACATGGTTCGCTCCTCACCGGCGTCGCGCCGGACGTTGCTAGATGGAAAGAGAAAAAAGGGGAAGGAAGGGATCAGACGTTGACCGTGCGCTGCGAGGCATCGGCCGGCATCCAGTGCAGCACGCGCTGCTGCACGCGGCGCAGTGCACTGGTCAGCGCGATGCCGATCACAGAGAGCACCACGCAGACGGCGAAGCTGCCGCCGCTGTCGGCCTGGGCTTCCATCTGCAGGATCAGCACGCCGAGCCCGGCCTGGGCACCGACGAACTCGCCCACCACGGCGCCGACCACGCTGAAGGCCGCGGCCATGTTGAGGCCCGCGAAGATGTAGGGCAGCGCGCTCGGGAACTTGGCCTTGCGGAAGATCTGCCACGGCGTGGCCGACAGCGAACGCAGCAGGTCGATGCGGTCCGGGTCCACGGCCTTGAAGCCAGCGATGCTGGTCACCAGCACCGGGAAGAAGGTCAAGAGGCAGATGATCATCACCTTGGAGCTGATGCCGAAGCCCAGCCAGACCACGATGATCGGCGCCACCGCCACCTTGGGCACGCTCTGCAGCGCGGCCACGTAGGGCTCGAGCAGGCGCTCGAGCCGCGGCATCTGCGAGACCACGATGCCGATCGCGAGACCGATGCCGCCGCCGACGAAGAAGCCCAGCAGGATCTCGGCCAGCGTGATGCCGCCGTGGTACCAGAAGCCGTCCTTCGCAAACGGCCCGGTGGCGAGGCCGCGCCACAGCGCGATCGCGATGTCGCTGACCGGCGGCACCAGGTGCCTGGGCACCTTGAACAGCCGCACGGCGCCTTCCCACGAACCGAGCAGCGTGATCAGCAGCAGGATCGACTGCACGCGCGGCGAGGCCAGCGGGTTGGTGCGGCGCGGGCGCGGTGGCTTCGCCTTTAGCGGTGCGGCCTCGGAACTCAACAGGGCGGTGGTCATGGCGTCGGCCTTTCTCTCAATCGAAGGAAGCGGCATGCGAGAAGCGCTCGCGGATCGAGGCGGCCGCGGCCGCGAAGGCCGGATGCGACATCGCCTCCATGCCGCGCGGGCGCGGCAGGTCGATGGGCAGCACGCGCTCGAGCATGCCGGGGCGCGGCGACATCACGAACACGCGGTCGCCGAGGAACACGGCCTCGGGAATGGAGTGCGTGATCAGCACCACGGTCTTGCCGCTCTCCATCCAGATGCGCTGCAGCTCGAGGTTCATGCGCTCGCGCGTCATCGCGTCGAGCGCGCCGAAGGGCTCGTCCATCAGCAGGATCTTGGGGTCGTGCAGTAGCGCCCGCGCGATCGAGGCACGCTGCTGCATGCCGCCGCTGAGCTGGCGCGGCAGCTTGTGCTCGAAGCCCTCGAGCCGCACCATCGCGAGCAGCTGCATCGCGCGCTCGCGCGCCTTCGCCTTGTCGAGGCCCAGCACCTCGGCCGGCAGCATCACGTTCTCGAGGATGCTGCGCCAGGGCAGCAGGATCGAGCTCTGGAACACCACGCCCACGTCGCGCCGCGTGCCGCGGATCGGCTGGCCGTCGAGCAGCACGGTGCCGACCTCGTAGTCGAGCAGGCCGGCCAGGATGCGCAGCAGCGTGCTCTTGCCGCAGCCGCTCGGGCCGACGATGGTGACGAAGGAGCCCTGGCGGATGCCGAAGTCGATCTGCTTCAGTGCGAGCACGCCCTCGCTGCCGCCGCCGAAGGTCTTCGACAGGCCCTCGACGCGGATGTAGTCCTCCTTGCCGGCGGGTACGACGGGTGCGGCGGAGGCAATCTCGGGTTCCAGGACGGCATTCATGCGTGGACTCCTTCGGGGTTCAGAAAACGGACCATGTGGCGCGCGAGCACCTCGGGCGCCTGCATCGCGGTCACGTGGCCGATGGCGGGCAGCAGCACGGCATCGGCGCCGCGGATGCGGCCGGCCATCGCGAGCGTCACGGTCGGAGGCACCACGCGGTCGAGCTCGCCGGCGAGCACCAGGGTCGGCGCGACGATGTCGGCCACGCCCTGCGGCAAGGTGGTGGCGACGGTCGCCATGCGCCGCGCCGAGCGCGCGGTCTCGGGCCGCGCGGCGGCGAACACGCACCGCAGCTCGGGGCGCTGCGCGAGAAAGGCCTCGGGAAAGAACCAGGTCGCGAGTTCCTCTGCCGTGCCCGGCAGGCCGCGGCGCAGCTCGGCCAGGCGGTGCGCATCGGGGCACAGCTCTTCATAGGGGCGCGGTAGCGGCCAGGTGCTGCCGAGCACGAGCCGGTCGACCGCGCGCGGATGCAGCAGCGCGAGCGCCTGCGCAACGCGGCCGCCGAAAGAGGAGCCGAACACATGCGCGCGCTTGAGGCCCAGCGCCTTCACGAGCTGCTGCGCGTCGTTTGCGAGGTCCGCCAACGTGGCCGCGCGCTCGGGCGCTTCCGTGTCGCCGCAGTCGCGCTGGTCGTAGGCGATCACGGTGAACTGCTTCGCCAGATGCGGCACCAGCGCGGCGAACGTCTGGCGCGAGGCTTCCGCGCCATGCATCAGCAGCAGCGCCGGGCCCTGGCCCGCGCGGTCGAAGGCGATGCGGACCTCGCCGGCCTGCACGAACTCGGTCATGCCGCTTCCTCCCACGGTTCTTCCTCGCGGTCCAGCCAGAAGGTCATCTCGATCTTCAGTCCGCGCGGGTCGTGCAGAAAGAGCTGGTGGATGTCCCAGCCCGGGATCGGCGCCTCGGCGAAGGGCACGTCGAGCGCGCGCAGGTGGACGCGCATCTCGCGCAGCCCGTGGGCGCGGAACGAGATGTGGTCGACGTGGCCCGTGGGCGGGTGCGGCGGCGCATCGGCCGTCGCGAGGTGGGCGAACAGGTGCACGATGGGCTGGCCCTCGGCATAGAGCCAGGCGCCGGGCGCGGGAATCTCGGGCCGCGCGCCGGCTTCCAGGCGCAACACGCGCGTGTAGAAGTCCAGCAGCGGCGGCAGCTCCGCTGGCGTGCAGCGGATCGTGAAGTGGTGCAGCGCGGTGACGGGCATGGCGTCAGTCCAGCAGCTTCGACAGCACGGCCGACAGCTCGGCGGCCGGGTCCGTCGGCGTCCACGGCATGCGGAAGGCGACGTGGCCGTCGGGCCGCACCAGCACCGCGCCGTGCTGGCCCAGCAGCAGGCCGTCCTTCTCGTGCGCGTCCTCGAGCTGGCGCGCTTGCACCACGCGGCCGTTGCGGCCCGACACCTGCCGCGCCGCCTCCATCCAGGCATCGGCGCGCGGGCCGGCCACGAGCACGAACTCGCGGTCGAACCAGTCGAGCGTGGTGTGGCGCCGCGCGAGGTCCAGCCACAGATGCGGAAAGCGCATGCCGGGCTTGTCGGCCGGCTCGTACCAGCGCGCGCGCATCACGTGGCGGCCGGTGCCGTCGGGGATCACGGCGCCGTCCTCGTAGCAGAAGCCCAGCGACTGGCCGATGCTGTGGATGTGGTTGTCGCTGTCGCGGATCCAGAACTCGATGCGCTCGCGGTTGCCCGAGCGCAGCGCCTCGTCGCAGTGGTTGAAGCGCATCGCGTTGTGCAGGCTGAAGTCGGCGTTCGATTCGGCGATCGGCCGGCGCTCGCTCTCGTAGCTGTCGAGCAGCCGTGCGCTGGCACGCCCGCTGAGCACGAAGGCCAGCTTCCAGGCCAGGTTGTGCGCGTCCTGGATACCGGAGTTCATGCCGTAGCCGCCATTGGGCGGAAAGCGGTGCGCCGAATCGCCGACCAGCAGCACGCGGCCGCGCCGGAAGTTCGCGGCCACCTGGCGGCTCATGCGCCACACCGAGCGGTTGATGACCTTCACCTCGAGGTTGGGCACGCCCGAGACGGTGCGAGCGAGCTGCACCACCTCGGCGTCGCTGCGCGCGCCGGTGCGCTCGTCGGTCTCGCGGCCCACCGGCAGCAGGTTGAGCCAGCGGTCCTTTCCGTTGGTGTTGAGCACGGTGGTGATCGGGTACGGCGACTCCTTGGCGTAGACGCGCCAGCCGGCGCAGGTGGCCGAATCGCGCACCTGCGAGAGGTCGGCCTGCCAGAACTCGTTGGCCATCACGGCCAGCGTGGCCGGCCCGCGCATCTCGATGTCGGCCTGGCGCCGCACCGAGCTCGCGGCGCCGTCGGCCGCGATCAGGTATTGCGCCTGCCAGGTCAGCGTCTCGCCGGTGTCGAGCCGGCGGCCGGTCACGGCGATGCCGTCGGCGCTCTCGGCGTAGTGCAGGAACTCGTGGCCGAACAGGAAGCGGCCGACCTCGCTCTTCTTGGCATGGGCCAGCAGCTCCTGCTCCACCGTGTCCTGCGACTGGATGATCTTCCAGCACGGCGAATGGCCCAGGTTCGGCTCAGGGTTGGTGCGACCCCATTCGTGGCCGGTCATCGATTCGCAGAAGGCGAAGAAGTCGGCGCCGTCGGGCAGCGCATGGCGCTTCATCAGGCCGTCGATGCCCCACTGGCGAAAGATCTCCATCGTGCGCGTGTAGGTGCCGCGCGCCTTCGGATGGTCGGTGGTGGTCGGGCTGCGCTCGAGCAGCACGAAGTCGACGCCGAAGCGCTGCAGCAGGATCGCCATCGAGAGGCCCACGGGCCCGCCACCAACGATCACGACGAGGTTCTTGGATTGCATGGTCAGGCCTTCACTTCAGGAGAGAGAGCGGGGAAGTCGATCGGCACCGCGTCGGCGGCGAAGCGGTAGGCGAGGCCGGGCGCGACCGGCACCCAGCGCGCGGCGGCCAGCGCCAGCATGCGGATGCCGAGCACCTCCTCGGGCTGCCAGCGCTCGCGGATGCCGAACACGTTGAAGGTGGCGAAACACAGCGCGCCCCGCAGCAGCGGCACGTTGACCACGCTGCACAGGCCCGCGGGCCGCATCTGCTCGAAGTCGTCGAAGTGGCGCGCCAGCACCTGGGCGCCCTCGCCCACGAACACGCGGCCCTGGCGGAACAGGCGGTCGGTCCAGCTCGTGTGCGTCTTGCGCTTGGCGCCATTGACCGGGTAGCGGTGCGCCTCCGACGAATAGAAGCGGCGCAGCCGGATCTCGCCGGCCGGATCGTCTTTGGTCGTCACGTTCTGCTGGATGCTGAAGATGCTGCCGGGCACGAGCTCGCGCCGGCAGCGATCGATCCGCCGCAGCGCCTCGTCGGCGTCGCGCGCTGCGTCGAGCGCGTCGAGGAGATCGGCCAAGGTGGCCATGAGCGTCGTGGCGGTGGCTGTGGGCATGGAGAAAAGTCTAGGCCTCGCGATTCACCAAAGTGGACTAAATTCTGATCGGGCGATAACCTGACGGTTATGGCCTCTCCGACCGCCCGCGACCCCGCCGCCGACCTGCAGCACGCGCTGCTCTCGCGCCTCAAGCTGCGCCAGCTCTCGCTGCTGCAGGCCATCGACCGGCACCGCACGCTGGGCCGCGTGGCGGCCGAGATGCGGCTGAGCCAGCCCGCGATCACCAAGGCGCTGCGCGAGACCGAGGACATCTTCGGCAACCGCCTGTTCGAGCGCAGCAGCCGCGGCCTGGTGCCCACCGCGGCCGGCGAGGCGGTGCTGCATTACGCGCGGCGCTGGCTCGCCGAGCTCGAGGCCACCACGCGCGTGCTGACCTCGCTCGAGGCGGGCCGCGGCGGCCGCCTGCGCCTGGGGCTCACGCAGCAGGTGCCGCAGCAATTGCTGTCGGCCGCGCTCGCGCATCTGCTCGACCGCACGCCGCGCATGGCGGTGATGACGCGCGAGGGCACCACCGACGAACTGGTGGCCGGCCTGCTCGCGCGCGAGCTCGACTGCGCGATCGGCCGCTCGTACGACGGCGACGCCACCGGCCTGGTGCAGGAGGCGATCCACCAACAGGAGCCCTGCCTGGTGGTGTCGGCCAAGAGCGCGAAGCGGCTCTCGCGCGGGCCGCTCGACTGGGCCCGGCTCGCGCAGCTCGACTGGATCCTGCCGCCGCCGAACACGCCGATGCGCCGCACCTACAACGCGATCTTCGTCGGCGCCGGCGTGCAGCCGCCGGTGCCGATGCTCGAGACCACCGCCATCCGCAGCATGGAAACCGTGCTGCGCACCGAGCCCAACGCCATCGCCATCCTCGCGCGCGACGTGGTGGCCGAGATGGAACAGGCCGGCCACTGGGCCGCGCTTCCCTATCGCCTGAGCTGGAACCTGCCGCCGGTGAGCTTCTTCACGCTGAAGGAACTGGAGGGGCAGCCGATGGTGCAGTCGCTGCGCGCGGTGGTGGTGGAGACGGCGCGCAAGATGCAGCGCAAGGCGGGCTGACACGGCCGCTCCCTATAATTTCCGCTCCCTCTCCCGCGCCACGGATCAGCCGCCGCCACATCTCAGCCAAGACGGGAGTTCCCTGTTTCCACACCGGCTGAGGTGTACCGTGCTCGAGCGCTACCACAGAGAATTGCTGCGCTATTTCACCCGCAAGGCCGGCGATGGCGACACCGCCGCCGACCTCGTGCAGGAAGCCTATGCGCGCGTGCTCGGCCACCAGGACGCGGGCGGCCTGGTGCTCGAACCGCGCGCGCTGCTCTACCAGACCGGCCGCAACCTGCTCGCCACCCAGGCCACGCGGCGCGCCGCCGAGCTGCGCATGCTCGACACGCTGGCGCTGGTCGCGCCCGACAGCGCGCCCTCGGTGGAACGCCACGTGGCGGCCCGGCAGCAACTGCAGCGGCTGGTCGCGCTGCTCGAGGCCATGCCGCGCAAGCGCCGCCATGCCTTCCTGCTCGTGCGCATCCACGGCCTCAGCTATGCGCAGACCGCGGCCCACATGGAGATCAGCGAGAAGGCGGTCGAGCACCACATGACGCGCGCCCTGCTCGACTGCGCGGGCTACGGCGGGGGAACCGACTGACCATGGCCGCGCGCGCACAACCCCTGCTCGGCGCCGACGAACGGCGCGCGCCGCGCGCGCTGGTCGAGCATGCGCTGACGCTGATCGGCCGCATCCACCGCGGCAGCCCCGAGGCCGCCGACGCCGCGCAGGCCGAGCTGGGCCGCTGGCGCGCGCTGTCGCCCGCCAACGCCGATGCCGCGGCGACCGCGCACCGGATCTGGAACGCGGTCGACGACGGCGCGCTGCGCGGCCAGTTGCCGATGCCGCCGAGCGCCGCGCAGGAACGGCGCGCGCGGCGCCGCACGATCGGCCTGCTGGGCGTGACCGGCCTGGCCGCGCTGACCGGTGCCGGCGGACGCTGGTACTGGCAGCAGCCGGTCTACGAGGCGATGCCGAGCACCGGCCAGGCGCAGACCCTGGCCCATGCGCTGCCCGACGGCAGCACGCTCGACCTGGCAGCCAACACGGCGCTGCATGTTCTGCTCTACCGCGACCGCCGCACGGTGCACCTGGCGCGCGGCGAGGCGCGCTTTGCGGTCGCGCGCGATGCCGAGCGCCCCTTCACCGTGACGACCGACTGGGGCCGCGTGCGCGTGCTCGGCACGGTGTTCACGGTGTCGGTGCGCGAGGGCCGCATGCGCCTCGCTGTGGCCGAGGGCCGGGTCGCGGTCTGGGCCGCAGGGCAGGACGAGGCGGCCGCCCCCAGCACCGTGCTGCAGGCCGGCGAGGCCATCGAGGCCGATGCGCGCGGGCTGGGCCCGCGCAGCAGCGTCGACGTCGGCGAGGTGGCCGACTGGCAACAGGGCTGGCTGGTGTTCCGCAACACGCGCCTGCCCGAGGCCGTGGCGCGCTGGAACGACTACCTGCGCCAGCCGCTGCAGCTGGCCGACGACCCCGCGCTGCGCGAGCTGCGCGTGACCGGCAGCTACCGGCTGCGCGATCCGCAGGCCTTCGTGGGCGCGCTGCCGGTGATGCTGCCGGTGCGCACGCAGCGCCTGGCCGACGGCGGCACGCGAATCGTCGGCCATGCCGCCGGCACGGCGCGGCGGCCCTGAAAAAAGTTTTGATTATTTTTGGGGGGTACGCGGCGTCTCGCTGGTCTTCTGTAGCAAACCAGCTCCAGGACCTTCGGACATGAACCAGCAGACCCCGCGGCGCCCCCGCATCGATTCCCTCCAGGCCGCGGCCCTCGCCTGCGCCATCGCCTCGGCGCTGCTCGCAATGGGCGGCCCCGCGCGTGCGCAAGGCGCGCCGGCGGCCCCGTCGACCACGTTGCAGCTCGCGCTGCCGGCCCAGCCGCTGGCCCAGAGCCTGGGCGTGCTGTCGCGCCAGTACGGCATCGCCATCGGCGGCGAGAGCTCGCTGCTCGAGGGCCGCACCGCACCCGCGGTGCGCGGCGCCGTCACGCTGCAGCAGGCGCTCGAGCGCGTGCTCGCGGGCAGCGGCCTGGGCTACGTGCGCAACGGCGACGCGGCCTTCACCGTGGTGCGCGCCTCGGCCGGCGACACCGGCGCGCTGCCGCCGATCGTGGTCACGGCCGGCACCGAGGAGACCGCCACCGGCCATGTTCCCGGCTACATCGCGCGGCGCGCCACCGCCGGCAGCAAGACCGACACGCCGATCATCGAGACGCCGCAATCGATCTCGGTGGTCACCGCCGACTTCATCGAGGCCACGGGCGCCACCCGGCTCAAGGAGTCGCTGGCCTACACGCCGGGCATCAACGTTTCGCCCTGGGGCGCCGACTCGCGCTTCGACTGGACCATCCTGCGCGGCTTCGACGCGCAGGCGCCCGGCTACTACCTCGACGGCCTGCAGCTGCGCAACAACAACGGCTGGGCCATCTGGCAGACCGAGAGCTACGGTACCGAGCGCGTGGAGGTGCTGCGCGGCCCGAGCTCGGTGCTCTACGGCCAGAACGGTCCGGGCGGCATGATCAACGTGGTCAGCAAGCGCCCCACCGCGCAGCCGCTGCGCGAACTGCAGCTGCAGTTCGGCGACAACGCGCGGCGCCAGATCGCGGGCGATTTCTCGGGCCCGCTCGATGCCGAGGGCAAGCTGCTCTACCGCCTCACGGGCCTGCTGCGCGATGCCAGCCTGCCGGCCAGCGGCCTGCCGAACGACCGCAGCTTCATCGCGCCCTCGCTGACCTGGAAGCCTTCGGGCGACACCTCGCTGACCCTGCTGTCGCACTACCTGCGCATCCGCGACGGCAGCTCCTACGGCAGCTTCCCCGAGGTCGGCACCCTGCTGCCCAACCCCAACGGCCAGTTCTCGCGCAAGACCTACGTCGGCGACCCGAACTTCGACCGCTTCAACCAGGACCAATGGATGGTCGGCTACCTGTTCGAGCATCGCCTGAACGACACGCTGAGCTTTCGCCAGAACGCGCGCTACGGCTCGATCAAGGTCGACTACGGGCAGGTCTACAACCAGCCCAGCTTCGTGACCGTGGATGCCGACAACCCGGCCAGCCCCGCCAACTACCGCGTGCTGAGCCGCTTCCCGTTCGCGAGCAAGGAGGCCGCGCGCATCGCCTCGATCGACAACCAGCTGCAGGCGAAGCTGCGCTGGGGCGACTGGCAGCACACGCTGCTGGTCGGCCTCGACTACCAGCGCTCGCGCAACGACCAGCGCACCTCCAACAGCGGCACCGTGAGCGACATCGACGGCTACCTGCCGGTGAGCACCGGCCTCACCACCACCGCCGACCCGTGGTTCGATGCGCGCACCACGCTGTCGCAGACCGGCTTCTACCTGCAGGACCAGATCAAGTGGGGCGACTGGGTCGCCACGCTGGGCGGCCGCTACGACAGCGCGCGCGCCGTGTCCTTCAGCCACATCGACGGCTCGACCACGCGCATCGACGACCACAAGTTCACCAGCCGCGCGGGCCTGGTCTACCTGCATCCGAGCGGCTGGGCGCCCTACTTCAGCTACTCGGAGTCGTTCTCGCCCACGGTCACGGTCGACCCGCAGACCAACCAGCCCCTGAAGCCCGAGACCGGCCGCCAGTACGAGGTGGGCGTGCGCTACCAGCCGGTGGGCCGCAAGGACAAGTACAGCGCCGCCGTGTTCGACCTGCGGCGCCAGAACTACATCACCTACGACGCCGACTACACGCCGCGCCAGACCGGCGAGATCCTGGTGCGCGGCCTCGAGCTCGAGGCCTCGTTCGAACCCATGCCGCGCATGAACGTGACGGCCGCCTACACCTACACGCCCAAGGCCGAGGTCACGGCCAGCAGCACGCCCAGCGAGATCGGCAAGCAGATGCAGGCCGTATCGCGCAACCAGCTCTCGGTGTGGGCCGACTACCGCTTCGCCAACGGCGTGAAGCTCGGCCTGGGCGCGCGCTTCATGGGCTCGAACCGCGGCTACCAGCAGAGCACGCCGGTGCCCGTGCCCTCGTACACCGTGTTCGACGCGTTGCTGGGCTACGACTTCGAGCGCTGGAGCCTCGCGCTGAACCTTCGCAACCTGGGCAACCGCAACTACGTGGCGAACTGCAGCTCGGGCAGCTGCTACTACGGGGAGCCGCGCAAGGTGCTGGCGACGGCGACCTACCGCTGGTAGGCCAGGCGGGCGCGGCGCTACTTGAGCTTGATGCCCGTCTCCTGCACCACGCGCGTCCAGTAGGCCCGGTCGGCCTGCACGCGCTGCTCGAGCTCCTGCGGCGTTCCGCCCTCGGCGATCAGGCCGAGCTGCACGTAGCGCTCGCGCACCTCGGGCACGGCGAAGGCCTTGCGGACCTCGCGCGCCACCTCGTCGCGCACCGCCTGCGACGTGCCCAGCGGCGCGAACAGGCCGACCCACGAATCGCGGTCGAGCCCCGCGATGCCCAGCTGCGTGAAGCTGGGAACGCCGGGCAGCAGCATCGAGCCGCCGGGCGTGGAGATCGCGAGGATCCTGGTCTTGCCGGTCTGCTGCGCCTTCTTCGCGCCCGAGGCGCTGAGGAAGGCGCTCTGGATGTGCCCGCCGAGCAGCTCCGTGAGGTTGGGCCCCTCTCCCGCGAACGGAATGTGCGTGATGTCGATGCGGCTCTCGCGCTTGAGCAGCTCGCCGTAGAAGTGGGTGCTGGTGCCCTCGCCGCTGGAGCCGAAGCTCACGGCGCCCGGGCGCCGCTGCGCCAGCGCGATGTACTGCGCCATGCTGTCGACGCCCGTGCCGGTGTGCACCAGCAGCGCGACCGGCGTCGTGAAGATGGTGACCACGGGCACCAGGTCGCGCGCCAGCAGGAAGGAACCATCGCCGCCGCGCGTCAGCTCGTCGCTGATGGTCGAGTTGGTGGCGGCCACGAAGTTGTAGCTGTGCGGGCTCTTGGCCACCAGCGCGAGGCCCAGCCGGCCCGAGGCGCCGGCCCGGTTGTCCACGATGACGGGCTGGCCCCAGGCGGCACCGAGCCGCTCGGCCAGCACCCGGATCGCGCCGTCGGTGGCGCCGCCCGCCGGGTACGGCACGACGAGGCGCACGGGGTGTTCCGGGTAGGGGGCGGCCCAGGCCGCGGTGCCGGCGCACAGCGCGGCCAGCAACCCTCCGAGCAGCGCCCGCAGGCGCGCGAGTGATTTCATGTCCTGTCTCCGTTCGTCCTCGTGAGGGGGTCAGATCACGCCGTCGGCGCGCAACTGCGCGAGCGTGTCGTCGGGCAGGCCGAGCAGCTCGCGGTACACCTGCGCGTTGTCCTGCCCGAGCGCCGCGCCCGCGTGGCGCGGCACGCTCGGGCTGCCGGCGAAGCGCGGCACCACCGCCGGCATCTGGAGGCTGCCGAAGTCGCGGTCGGGCACCGGCACGATCGAGCGCCGCGCGCGCACCTGCGGATCGCTCACCACCTGGTCGATGCCGTAGATCGGCGCCAGCGTGCCGCCGGCCTGCGCGAAGGCGGCCAGGACCTCCTCCAGATCGCGCGCCGCGCACCAGTCGATGAAGATGCGGTTGAGCTCCTGCTCGTGCACCACGCGGCTCGCGTTGTCGGCGAAGCGCGGGTCGTCGATGAGCTCGGGCCGGCCGATGGCGCAGCAGTTGTTCGCGAACATCGAGTTGATCGATCCCGCCATCGACACCCAGCGGTCGTCGCGCGTGCGATAGACGGCCGAGGGCGCCGAATACGGGCTGCGGTTACCGCTGCGCGTGGGCACGGTGCCGAGCTGCTCGTAGACGCCGGGCATGAAGTCCAGCAGCCGAGTGATGCACTCGGTCAGCGAGAGGTCGATCTCCTCGCCCGGCAGCGAGGGATCGCGCGCGCGCGGCCACAGCGCGGTCAGGATGCCGATGGCGCCGAACAGCCCGCCGATCGAGTCGCCGAGCGGCACGCCCGCGTGCATCGGCTCGCCGTCCGCGTGGCCGGTGACCGTGGTCAGCCCGCCCATGGCCTCGAAGATGCGCGCGAAGCCGGGCCGCTCCGAATAGGGCCCGGTCTGGCCGAAGCCGGTGACGCGCAGGATCACGAGGTTGGGCTTCAGCGCCCACAGCACCTCCTTGCCCAGGCCCCAGCGGTCGAGCGTGCCGGGTCGGAAGTTCTCGATCAGCACGTCGAACTGCGGCAGCAGCTGCTTGAAGAGCGCGAGCCCCTGGGGCCGGCGCAGGTCGAGCGTGCCGAAGCGCTTGCCGCGCTGCGCCGCCTTCCACCAGATGCTCTTGCCGTCCTTGAAGGGCGGGAAGGCGCGCATGCCGTCGCCCTTGCCGGGCAGCTCGAGCTTGAGCACGTCGGCGCCGTAGTCCGCCAGCAGGGTGGCGGCGAAGGGGCCGGCCAGCACGGTCGCGATGTCGAGCACCCGCAGGCCCGCGAGCGGGCCGCTCCCGGTGTGGTTCTCGGCGCTCATCGGGGCACCAGCTGGCGGGCGATGATCTCCTTCATCACCTCGTTGGCGCCGCCGTAGATCTTCTGGCCGCGCGAGTCGACGAACATGCGCCCGATCGGGTACTCGCGCATGAAGCCGTAGCCGCCGAACAGCTGCAGGCAGCGGTCGATGGTCTCGCACTCCTTCTGCGTGCCCCACCACTTGGCCATCGCGGCGGTGGCCGCATCGAGCCGCCCCTCCTGCTGCCAGCCGATGCACTGGTCGACGAACAGCCGCGCCAGCGTGGCCTCGGTCTTCATCTCGGCCAGCTCGAAGCGCGTGTTCTGCAGCTTGAACAGCGGCTGCCCGAAGGCCTGGCGCTGGTGCACGTGCGCCAGCGTGAGCTCGAGCGCGCGCTCCATGTTGCAGACGGCCCGGATGCCGATCAGCATGCGCTCGTAGGGCAGCTGCGACATCATCTGCGCGAAGCCCTGCCCCTCGCCCGTGCCCAGCAGGCTCGACACCGGCACCCGCACCTGGTCGAAGAACAGCTCCACCGTGTCCTGCGCCTTCAGGCCGATCTTGTCGAGCGGCGCACCGCGGCGAAAGCCCGCGAGATCGCGCGTCTCGACCATCAGCAGCGACACGCCCTTCGCGCCCAGCGCCGCGTCGGTCTTCACCGCCAGCATCACCAGGTCGGCATGGTGGCCGTTGGTGTTGAAGGTCTTCGAGCCGTCGATGACGTAGTGCTCGCCATCGCGCCGCGCCCGCGTGCGGATGCCCTGCAGGTCGGAGCCCGCGCCGGGCTCGGACATGCCGATCGAGGCCACGATGTCGCCGCTGGCCATGCCCGGCAGCCAGCGCCGCTTCTGCGCCTCGCTGCCGTAGTGGTGCAGGTAGTGGCCCACGATGTAGTGCGGGCCGAAGCCCGGCCCGAAGCCGCACGCGGCGCTGGTCTCCACCAGCGCGGCCAGGTGCGCGTAGTCGCCATCGCCGCCGCCGTAGCCGGAGGGCAGGTCGGCCAGCAGGAAGCCCATCTCGCCCAGCCGCCTCCACACGCCGCGGTCGATGTGGCCCTGGGCCTCCCAGCGTTCCACGTGGGGGATCAGTTCGGCCGTCCAGAAGCGGCGCGCGGTTTCCTGGAACTGCTCGACCTCGGGCGTTCGCCAGGGCGATCGGTATTCGTCCATCAGCACGGTATGTCTCCTTTGTGTTTTTGTCCGGCGCCGCTTCAGGCGCCGTACTTGCCCAGCACCGACACGCTGCACACGTTCTGCCAGGGGAAGCCGCCCAGGTTGTGGATCACGCCGAGGGACGGGTCGTCGCTGCGCTGGCGGGCGCCGGCGCGGCCCTGCATCTGCAGGTACATCTCGTAGGCCATGCGCAGGCCCGTCGCGCCGATCGGATGGCCGAAGCACTTGAGGCCGCCGTCGATCTGGCAGGGCATGGTGCCGTCGGCGTCGTAGAAGCCGTCGAGCACGTCGTGCGAGGCGCGGCCCTCGGGCGAGATGTGCATGTCCTCCATGGTCACCAGCTCGGTGATGGAGAAGCAGTCGTGCACCTCGAGCAGGTCGATCTGCTCGCGCGGGCGGCGGATGCCGGCCTCCTCGTAGGCGCGCGCCGAGGCCACGCGCGTGGTCTGGAAGTAGCTGCCGTCCCAGTCGTCGAACGAGGCCTCGCTGCCGCTGGAGACCGCGAGCTGCAGCGCCTTCAGCGCCACCAGGTCCTTCTTGCCCAGGCCGCGCGCGATGTCGGGCGTGGTCAGGATGGCGCAGGCCGCGCCGTCGGACACGCCGCAGCAGTCGTACAGGCCCAGCGGCTCGGCGATCATCGGCGAGTGGATGACGTCGTCCATGGTGATCGGGTTGCGCAGGTGGGCCTTGGGATTGCGGCCCGCGTTGGCATGGCTCTTCACCGACACGTGGGCGATCGCGCGCTTGAGGTCCTTCGCGTCGATGCGGTGCTTGGCGCGGTAGGCGCTGGCCAGCTGCGCGAACGAGCCCGGCGCGCTGATGTTGGGCCACACCATGTCGTTGAACGGGCCGCGCGGGCGCTGCGGCAGGCCGCCGTAGCCGGTGTCCTTGAGCTTCTCGATGCCGAAGGCCAGCGCGAAGTCGCAGGCGCCCGACGCCACCGCATAGGCCGCGCCGCGCAATGCCTCCGAGCCCGAGGCGCAGAAGTTCTCCACGCGCGACACCGGGATGTTCGGCAGCCGCAAGGTCACGCCCAGCGGCACGCCGCCGCTGCCCAGGTGCTGGGTCTCGATGCCCATGCCGAGCCAGGCGGCCTGCAGCTGCTCCTTGCCGATGCCCGCGTCGGCCAGGCATTCGGTGAAGGCCTCCACCGCGAGGTTCTCGGCGCTGCAGTCCCAGCGCTCGCCGAAGCGCGAGCAGCCCATGCCGAGGATGACGACCTTGTCACGAATTCCCGTTGCCATGCGTGTTCTCCTGCGGACCTGCGACGGCCGCCTTCCAGAAATAGCGGACGTAGCCGCGGGCGGTGTCGACGGCCTTGATGCGGAAGCTCATGCGCATCGGCAGGCCGACGGCGAGCTGCTGCTCGTCTACGTCGGTGAAATCCATCATCAGCCGGCCCCCGCCCTCGAACTGCACCATGCCGTAGCAGGCCGGCGGGCTCGGCGAATAGGCCAGCCGGTCGGCGGTGTAGGTCATGACGCGCGCCGGCGTGTCGGCGAACGGCAGGTCCTGCTGCGTGCCGGTGGCGCCGCAGGCCGGGTTGACGCAGATGTCGGTGCGCGGCCACTGCGCGGTGCCGCAGGCACCGCAGCGGCCGCCGACGAAGCCGTGCACCGTCTTGCGGTGGCGGTACTCCACGCTCAGCGGCGTGAGCTTGTCGTTGTCCGCGCGCATGCCGCGCTCCAGCGGCAGCAGGTCGTTGAAGACCAGGAACTTCATGTAGTTGTGCTCGGCGCTGCCGCGCGCCAGCCAGCCCTGCGCGCCGGTGCGCGGCGGCCGCGCGCGCAGCGCCTCGGTGGTGCGCAGCACCAGCACGTCCACGCCCTGCCCGAAGGCCACCAGCACCAGCACCTGGCCCGGTGCCGCCTCGCCCAACGCATGCGCGAGCATCAGCAGCGGATGGGCCGCGCCGGCATTGCCGACGCTCGCGGCGAGTGTGTCGTGCAGGCGTTCGGAGGCGATGCCCGCGAGCTTGGCCAGGCGCTGCGGCACGCCCTTGTGGGGCAGGGCGATGCACAGCCGGTCGACCTGCGCCGCCGTCAGCCCAGCCTGCGCGAGCGCATCCGCGATGGCCGGCGGCACCTGCCGCAGATGGCCCTCCTCGCGGATCCAGCGCTCCTCCCAGTAGGTGTCGGTGGCGGCGCCGGCACCGCGGTAGTGGTCGGCCATGTCGACCGTACGGCTCACCAGGGCCAGCGGCTGCGCGATGACCTCGCCGTCGCCGACCAGCACCGCCGCGGCCGCATCGCCGTAGAGCAGTTCCTGCGCGCTGGCCACCTTGGCCTTGCGCCGGTCGCTCGCGACCACCAGGGTGCGGCGGCCCGCGCCGCCGCGCAGGGCCTGCATCAGCGCCGAGGTGGCGCCGCGCTGCGAACCGGTGACGTCGATCGCGCCGACCTCCTCGCCGAGGTTCAGCGCCTGCGCGACGATGCTCGCGTTCAGGCGGCTCGCATAGGGCAGCGAGGTCGAGGCCAGCTGCAGGTCGTCGACCTTCGCCGCATCGAGCGCGCCGAGGCAGTCGCGCGCGGCCTCCACCGCCATCGTGACCGCGTCCTCGTCGAAGTTGCACATGGCGCGTTCGCCCGCGCGGTGCGCCGCCAGCGATCCGTCGAACCAGGCGTTGGCGCGCACCACGGCCTCGCGCTGCAGACGCAGTCGCGGAACGTAGGCACCGAAGGCCACGATGCCGTTCATCGCGGGCCTCCCGCGGCAGCGTCGATCACGGCCAGGCCGTTGTTCAGCACCATGACCTGGCGCTCGAGCGCGGTCGCGCGAAAGCGCACCTCGCCCTGCGAGCCCCAGATCTCGACGCGAATCGTCTCGCCCGGATACACCGGCGAGGTGAAGCGCGTGTCGATGCGCCGCAGCCGCTGCGGCACGTAGCCGCACAGCGTGCGCAGCAGCGCATGGCAGGCGATGCCGTAGGTGCACAGGCCATGCAGGATCGGCCGCTCGAAGCCGCCGACGCGCGCCACCTCGGGGTCGGCATGCAGCGGATTCAGGTCGCCCGAGAGCCGGTACAGCAGCGCCTGCGAGGGCGAGGTCGGCAGGTCACACACGTGGTCGGGCGGCGTGTCGGGCACCTTGGGTGCCGCGGGCGACGGGCCACTCGCGCCGCCGAAGCCGCCGTTGCCGCGCGCCATCACCGCCTGCTCCACCGTGGCCAGCAATTCGCCGTCGCCGTCCTCGAGCGTGCGCTCGACGAAGAACAGCGCGCCCACCTCGGGCCCCTTGTCGAGGATCGCCTTGACGCGCGTGCGCCCGATCACGGTGGCGGCCGGCGCGAGCGGCCGGTGCAGCTGCACCGACTGGCTGGCATGCAGCACCTTGCGCCAGTCGATGCCGGTGTCGGGCTCCTTCATCCAGAAGCCCGGATAGCCGAGCACGGCGGCCTGGGTCGGCACGGCCTGCTGCCGTTCCTCGTAGACGAAGGGCAGCTCGCGCGCATCGAGCGGGTCGCGGCCGAAGCCCAGGCCCAGCGCGTAGAGGATCGAGTCCTTGGCGGTATAGCTCTGCGCCACCGGCGCGAAGCGGCGCTGCAGCAGCTTGTCGGGATCGAAGGCCATCGCGCGACTCACACCGGCGTCCATGCGAAGGCCTCGCGCGCGCTTTCCATCGGCACCAGGCTGGATTGCATCGCGGGCATGGCGTGCTCGGCGATGCTCTCGACGGTCCAGCCCTCCGAGCGGTGCACGGTGCGCAGCGGCCGCGGCTGGCTGAACAGCATGATCTCGTTCTTGCGCACGCCGAAGATCTGGCCGCTCACCGCCGCGGCGAGGTCCGACAGCAGGTACACGACCATCGGCGCGATCTTGTCGGCCGTCATCTGCTTGAAGCGCTCGAGCCGGCGCTTCTGCTCCTCGGTCTCCGCGGGCAGGGTGCCGATCAGGCGGCTCCAGGCCCAGGGCGAGACACAGTTGGAGCGCACGTGGCAGCGCGCCATCTCGAGCGCGATCGAGCGCGAGATGCCGACGATGCCGAGCTTGGCGGCCGAGTAGTTGGCCTGGCCGATGTTGCCGACCAGCCCCGCGGCCGAGGTCATGTGCACGTAGGCGCCCGACTGCTGCTCGCGGAACAGCATCGCGGCCGCGCGGCTCACGTGGTAGGTGCCCTGCAGGTGCACGTCGATCACCTGCTGCCAGTCGAGCGTGCTCATCTTGTGGAACATGCGGTCGCGCAGGATGCCCGCGTTGTTGACCACGCCGTCGAGCCGGCCGAAGTTGTCGATCGCGGCCTGCACCATGCGCGCCGCGGCGTCGGCATTCGACACGCTGTCGCCGTTGGCCACCGCCTTGCCGCCCTCGGCGCGGATCAGGTTCACCACCTCCGAGGCGGGATCGATCGTGCCCTCGCCTTCGCCGTCGGATGCGCCGCCGAGGTCGTTGACCACCACGCTCGCGCCCTGCCGCGCCGCCAGCAGCGCGATCTCGCGTCCCACGCCCCGGCCCGCGCCGGTCACGAGCACGACCTTTCCTTCCAGAACTCCTGCCATTTCGTCTCCTGTGAATGTTCGATCCGGTTCAACAACGAACGGGATGCGTTCAATGTAGGCAGCGAGGCCGCGCGGCGTACCCACGCGATGCGGATGGCAGCTATGCAGGTTTGGCGAAGGCCGGCCAGCGCCCGCGCGCGACCTCGCCCTCGGCGCGCAGCGCGAAGCAGCTGTCGAGCAGCGGCGGCCGCGTGCGCGCCGCGCCTTCGGGGTCGCTCAGCAAGCGCGCGCGGCGCCGCTGCTCGAACACCGGGAACAGCGTCTGGAACGCAGTGGTGGCCACGGGACCGAGCAGCTCGGTCAGGTGCGTGCAGCCGGCCGCGCCGCCGAAGCGCTCCTTCACGCGCGAGGTGAAGCCGGGCCCGATCGACAGGCCGACCAGCGCCTCGTAGGACGCCCCGATGTCCATGCACTCGGCATTGGGCGCATGCTCGGTCCAGGCACGCGCCGCGACGATGCGCAGGCCCTCGTCCACCGTGAGGCACAGGCCCATGCGATGCATGAAGCGGCCCGCGGGCAGGCGCACGCGGCCGTCGTCGTGGTGCATCGGGTGGGTCTTGACGTCGCTCATGCGCGCCTCGATGTCCCACAGGCCGTCGTCGCGCTCGTAGCCCTGGCAGAGCACTTCACGCGTGTGGAGCAGACGCCGCGCGGGCGAGGAGATGGAGGGGTCGGAAGTCGTCATCGCGCATGCGACGCGAACCGCCGCTCTAGGGTAAATACCCGGACTCTAGAACCCGCGAAGCGGCCTCGCAGCCCTGCACCGCGCATGCCTGCTATGTGAAAATTGCAGGCCGCAAGTCCTGCTGCCGGGAGGAGACAGAAAGTGAAGTTGCTGGTTCGCGCGGCCGACGATCTGAAGATCGAAAACGTCTCGGCCTTCGTCGCCACGGCCGAGTCGGGCAGCTTCTCGCAAGCCGCCCTGCTGCGCGGGTGCTCGCAGTCCATGCTGAGCCGGCGCGTGCTCGAGCTCGAGGAGCTGGTGGGCGGCCGGCTCTTCAACCGCACCGGCCGCGGCGTGCTGCTGACCGAGCTCGGCTCCTCGCTGCTGCCCGTGGCGCACGGCCTGCTCGACGGCGCCACCGGCTTCCTCGAGCTCGCCTCCTCTACCAACGAACAGCCCTCGGGCACGGTCGAGATCGCGCTGCCGCGCTGGGCCGCCGAAGGGCCGGTGTCGACGCTGGTGAACCACATCACCGAGCAGTTCCCGAAGATCCGGCTGGTGATCCACGAGAGCTACAGCCGCGACGTGATGGACCGGCTGGCCGCCGGCAAGCTCGACGTGGGCGTGTTCAACAGCTGCCATGCCGAGCCGCCCGCGCAGGCCCAGCTGCTGTTCTCGTCCGATCTGGTGCTGCTGGGCCGCCGCGACTCGCCGCTGATGCGCCAGCCCACGCTGCCGCTGTCGGCGCTCAGCGGCATTCCGCTCGTCATACCGCCCACGCCGAACCCGGTCGAGGCCGTGGTGCGCGAGATGGCCAAGGGCATGGATCTCGACCTGCGCGCCGACCTCGAGATCAACTCGGGCGCGATGATCCGCGACGTGGTGCGCCACAGCGGGCGCTACGCCATCATCCAGGTGCACCGCGTGGTCGACTACCTGTCGAAGGACGAGCGCGACCTCGCCAGTGCACGCATCGTGAGCCCCGCGCTGACGCTGCACACCTTCTGCGCCACCGGCGCCAAGCACCGCATCAACCGCGCGAGCCTCGCGGTCGAGCGCTGCGTGGTGTCGGTGCTGCGCGACCACCACGAGCGCGTGCTGCGGCTGCTGCAGGCGCGCGAGACGCAGCCGGCCTGAGTACGTCCGGCGCGGCCCGGTGCCCGGATCGCGCATAGCTGATTGCCCCTTTCCGCATGGCTTGCGCGGGGTCCTGTCGCTATCGTGGAACGCGACAGGAACCACAGGAGACAAGACCATGCCCAACGCCAGGATCGCGTGGATCGCGGCCGCCTTCGCCTGCGCCTCGCTGCTGACGGCGACGCCGCCGGCCCGCGCGCAGGCCGCCGACTATCCGTCGCGGCCGATCCGCTTCATCGTGCCCATCGGGCCCGGCAGCAGCGGCGACACCATGACCCGCACCTTCGCCGAGCACTTCCGCGAAGTCGCGGGCCAGCCCGCGGTGGTGGAGAACAAGCCCGGCGCCGACCTCACGCTCGGCACGCAGGCCGCGCTGAGCGCGCCGGCCGACGGCTACACGGTGGTGCTGGTGAGCCCGAGCGCCACCGTGATCAATCCTCTGTTCGTGAAGAACCTGCCCTACCGCCCCGAGGACCTGCTGCCGGTGCTCAACATGACGCGCCACGTGGCCGTGCTCATCACCTCGCCCGACTCGCGCTACAAGAGCCTGGCCGACGTGGTCGCCGCCGCGCGGCGCGACAAGGGCGGCGTCAGCCTCGGCACCTATGGCAACACCTACCGCCTGGGCGCGCTCGACCTCGGCCAGCGCGCCGGCATCGCGTTCAACCACGTGCCCTACAAGGGCGCCTCGCAGGCGGTGACCGACGTGGTCGGCGGCGCGGTCGACCTCGCGCTGATGGACATCGCGGGCGCCGCGCCGCTGGTGAACGCGGGCAAGGTACGCGCGCTGGCCGTGGCGGGCGCCACGCGCCATCCGCTGCTGCCCGAGGTGGCCACGGTGCAGGAGGCCGGCTATCCGGGCTATACGCTCTACACCTTCATCGGCTTCGCGATCCATGCCAAGACGCCGGCGCCGGTGGCGCGCAAGCTCGAGGAGATGATGCGCAAGGTGATGGCCGACCCGGCCGTGCGCGCGCAGCTCGCGCAGCAGAGCGGCGGCGAGGTGGTGGGCACCGGCCGCAAGGAATTCACGCAGCTGATCGCCGACGAGGCGGTGCGCTACCGCGAACTCGCGAAGCTGGTCGGCGATGAGATCCGCTGACACCCCCGAGGGCGCGGCGCCCCTGGAGCGCACGCTGCGCGAATCGTGCCTGCGCGTGCGCGACGGCATCGCCGAGCTCTCGCACCAGCGGCCCGCGGTGCGCAACGTGATGTCGCTCGAACTGCGCGCCGACTACATCGAGGTGCTCGAGCTGGTCGAGCGCACGCCCGAAGTACGCGTGCTGATCCTCACCGGCTCGGGCGGCAGCTTCTGCGCCGGCGGCGACGTGAAGGCCATGCTGTCGCGCGCCAGCGAACCCGGCGTGGCGGCCGCCACGCGCCAGCGCCTGCTGGCGGTGCACCGCGGCTGGCTCGACCGGCTGCGCTCGCTCGACGTGCCGGTGATCGCGGCGGTCGACGGCGCCGCCTACGGCGCGGGCCTGTCGCTGTCGCTGATGGCCGACTTCGTGCTCGCCTCCACGCGCGCCGATTTCTGCTGCGCCTTCGCGCGCATCGGCGCGGTGCCCGACTTCGGCGCCTTCTACATGCTGCCGCGGCTGCTCGGCCTGACTCGTGCGAAGGAGCTCGCGATGACGGCGCGCCGCTTCGGCGCCGAGGAGGCCCGGGCCATGGGCATGGTGCACGCGGTGCATGCGCCGGAAGACCTGCTGCCGGCCGCGCATGCGCTGGCCGCGCGGCTGGCACGGGGTCCGCGCGAGGCGCTCGGCATGATCAAGAGCTCGCTCAACCGCAGCTTCGATGTCGACTACCAGACCATGGGCGAGATCGAGGCCCACCAGCAGGCGGTGGCGCTGACCACGGCCTTCCATGCGGAGGCCGCGGCGCGCTTCGCGAACCGCCAGCCGCCGCTCTACGACTGGGGCTGAGCGGGCGCGGCGCCCATCACGCCCGCGCGGCGCCAGTCCTCGATGCGCGCCGGCGCGAGCCAGCCTTCGAGGCCGTCGTCGCTCGGTGCCTGTGGCGCGGTGGGCCGGCCCGAGGGCGTGCGGCTGAAGCGCGGCGCCGGTGCCGGTTGCGTCATGCCCTCGATCTCGACGAAGCTGCCGCGCGCCTGCAGGTGCGGATGCGCGGGCGCCTCGCCGAAGGACAGCACCGGCGCGAAGCAGACGTCGCTGCCCTCGAGCAGCTCGCACCAGGCCTGGCGCGTGCGCGTGCGGAAGGCCGCGGCGAAGACGGCGCGCGCGCGCGGCCAGTCGCGCGGATCGAGCTGCGTGCCGACGGCCTCGGGCGCGATGCCCAGCCGCTGCAGCAGCTCGGCATGGAAGCGCGCCTCGATCGGGCCGATCGAGATCCAGAGGCCGTCGGCGCATTCGTAGACCTCGTAGAAGGGCGCGCCGGAATCGAGCACGTTGCTGCCGCGCTCGTCGCGCCACTGGCCGGCCGCGCGCATGCCGAAGAAGGCCGTGGCCATGTGGGACACGCCGTCGACCACCGCGGCATCGACCACCTGGCCGCGGCCCGAGCCGCGCGCCTCGATGATGCCGGCCAGCACGCCCATCGCCAGATAGAGCGCGCCGCCGCCGAAGTCACCGACCACCGCCAACGGGATCGACGCCGGCTGGTCCTTGCGGCCGATGGCATGCAGCACGCCGGTCAGCGCGATGTAGTTGAGGTCGTGCCCCGCGGCCTGCGCCAGCGGCCCGTCCTGGCCCCAGCCCGTGATGCGGCCGTAGACCAGGCGCGGGTTGCGCGCCAGGCAGGTCTCGGGCCCGAGGCCCAGCCGTTCGGTGACGCCGGGGCGGAAGCCCTCGATCAGCGCATCGGCGCCTTCGATCAGCTCGAGCACCAGCGCCACCGCCTCGGGGTCCTTGAGGTCGAGCGCGATCGAGCGGCGGTTGCGCATCAGCAGGTTGTATTGCAGCGGCCGCTTGACGCCGAGGTCGGCCGGCGTCTGCCGGTCGATGCGCAGCACCTCGGCGCCCATGTCGGCCAGCAGCATCGCGCCCATCGGGCCCGGGCCGATGCCCGCGAGTTCGATCACCTTCACGCCGGCGAGCGGACCCTGGCGGGTCGGGGGAGAAGTCGGTTCGGTCATTCGCGCTTTCGGATCGTTGGATGATTCAGTCGTGCACCGCCGACGCCAGCCTCAGCCGGACGGCATCGAGCAGCCCCTCGGGCCGTGCCAGCACGGCTTCGCCGAGCAGGCGCGCGCACTGCGCCTCGGTGCCCGGTGCCTGGCGCCATTCATGCAGGCGCCGCGTGTAGAGGCCCAGCACATGCTCCTCGGTGATGCCGATGGCGCCGAACACGGCGTGGGAGATGGCCGCGACACCGCGCGCGGCCTCGCAGGCGCGCAGCTTGGCGACGGCGGCCAGCAACGCATCGGGCTGCCAGCCCTCGGCGCTGCAGCCCAGGCGCGCGGCCAGCGTGGCCGAATGCGCCTGCTCGGCCAGCACCGCGAGCTCCTGCTGGATGGCCTGGAACTGCGCGATCGGGCGGCCGAACTGCCGGCGGTCCTGCGCATAGGCCGTGGTGAGTTCCAGCACGCGCGCCATCGCGCCCGCCATGCCCGCGGCATGCAGCGCATTGCACAGCGCCGTGGCATCGGCATCGCCCCTCTCGAAGCGCGCCACGGCGAGCGCGGGCGTGTCCCAGTGCAGGGTGGCCGAAACCCGCGGACGCCAGGCACCGGGCTGCGCCACGGCGCATTCGCGCGGCAGCAGCAGCCAGTGGCCTTGCGAGCCGACCAGCACCCATTGCGCCAGTGCGCCGCCGGGCACGTCGCGGCAGACGATGGCATCGCCTTCGTGCGCCGCCGCCGGTGCGATGGCGATCGGCCCGTCGCCGCCCGCTTCGCGCTGGCCGGCCGCGACCAGCAGGGCGCGCGCCACGGCGGTCTCGGCGAACGGCAGCGCGAGCCCCGCGCGGCCCGCGGCGAAGGCCGGCGCGAACAGCTCGCGCAGCGACAGGCCCGCGCCGCCTCGCGCCTCGGGCAGCAGTGCGTCGGTAAAGCCGAGGCCGTCGATGGCTCGCCACAGCGCCTCGGCGGAAGCCCCCGCCTCGATGGCGCGCAGCGTGTCGTCGGTGCACAGGTCGGCCAGCGGACGCTCGAAGTCGTCGAGCAGCATGTCGTCGTTCATCTCGTTCTCCTCCTACCGAACGCCCAGGCCGCGCGCGATGATGCCGCGCATGATCTGGCGCGTGCCGCCGCGCAGCGAGAAGCTCGGCGCCAGTTGCGTCACGTAGGCCAGGGTCTGCCGCAGCCCCTCGGAGGGCGCGGGATGCCCGGGCGCATCGAAGGCCTCCTCGATCCAGCCCGGCAGGGCCTGCTCGAACTCGGTGCCCAGGTCTTTCACGAGCGCGGCCTCGAAGGCCGGGTCGAGGCCCTGCCCCAGCTGCCGCGCCACGCTCAGCGACATCGCGCGCAGCACCGCCATGCGCCCGGCGATGCGCCCGGCCACGGCCAGCGCGCCGTCCGGCACCCGCGGCGCGCGCCGCAGTTCCGCCAGCCAGGCCTCGGCCAGCACCAGGCTCGAATGGATGCGCTCGGGTCCGCTGCGTTCGAAGGCCAGCTCGGCCGTCACCTGCTGCCAGCCCGCGCCTTCCTCGCCGACCAGCGCATCGGCGGGCAGCTCGACGTCCTCGAACAGCACCTCGCAGAAATGGCCATCGCCACTGAGGTCGCGGATCGGCCGTACCGTGATGCCCGGCAGCGAGAGGTCGACCAGCAGCTGCGACAGGCCCCGGTGCCGGTCCTCGGGCGCGCCCGAGGTTCGCACCAGCGCGCACAGGTAGTGGGCGCGGTGCGCATTGGTCGTCCAGATCTTGCGTCCGTTCAGGCGCCAGCCGCCGCCGGCCGTGGGCACTGCGCGCGAACGCACGCCCGCGAGGTCGGAGCCGGTGTCGGGCTCGCTCATGCCGATGCTGATGAATAGCTCGCCGCGCACGATGCGCGGAATGAAGAAGGCGCGCTGCGCGGGCGTGCCGTAGCGCAGGATCAGCGGCGCGGTCTGGCGGTCGGCGATCCAGTGGGCCGAGACCGGTGCGCCGGCCGCGAGCAGTTCCTCGAGCAGCACGAAGCGCGCGAAGCTGCTGCGCCCGCCGCCGCCATAGGCCGTCGGCAGCGTAAGGCCGATCCAGCCGCGTGCGCCGAGGGCGCGGCTGAAGTCGGCATCGAAGCCCATCCACGAGCGCGCGCGCACCGCGTCGGGCACGCCCTGCAGCGCCGAGCGCAGGAAGTCGCGCACCGGTGCGCGCAGCGCCTCGTCCTGCGCGGGGATCGCGGCGAGCGCGAAGGATTGCAACGGGTTCATCGGGACGCCCTCCTCGAGATGGCATGGGGTTTTGCCCCGCTGCGCGGAGCGCGCGCGGTCGACATAATCGGCAGGCTGCCGCCATCACCGAGACATTCACATCCATGGAGCTTCGCCAGCTGCGGCAGGTCCTCGTCCTGTCCGAAACGCTCAACTTCCATCGCGCGGCCGAACGGCTGCACATGGCGCAACCGCCGCTGTCGACATCGATCAAGAAGCTCGAGGAAGAGCTCGGCGTGCTGCTGTTCGAGCGCCTGTCGACCGGGCTGCAAGTCACGCCCGCGGGCGAGGCCGTGCTGCAGAACGCCAAGCGCGCGCTGTTCTATGCCGACGAGATCCGCCGCGCCGCGCGCGAAGGCATGGCCGGCGAGCAGGGGCTGCTGCGCATCGGCTTCGTCGGCTCGGCCACCTACTCGCTGATGCCGCAGATCGTTCGCGGCTTCCATCGCCAGTACCCGCGCGTCGACCTGGTGATCGAGGAGTCGACCACCACCGAACTGCTGCGCCGCATCGAGGACCATTCGCTCGACATCGCGCTGGTGCGCCACCCGGTGCTGTCGCCCACCACCGCGCTGCTCACGGTGCTGCAGCTCGATCACCTGGTGCTCGCGGTGAGCGCCGACTCGGCGCTCGCGCAGCGCGGCAAGGTCGCCATCGCCGACCTCGCGGCCGAGCCCTTCATCGCCTACTCGCGCACCCTCGTGCCCGCCATGCACGTGCTGACGATGCAGGTGTTCCAGGATGCCGGCGTGCGACCGCGCATCGCGCAGGAGGCGGTGCAGGTCCAGACCATCCTCGGCCTGGTGGAAAGCGGGCTCGGCGTGGCGCTGGTGCCGGCCGTGGTGCAGCGCTACGCCAGCAACGGCGTGCGACTGCTGCCGCTGACCGACATGCCCTCGAAGTACACCGTGGGCATCGCGATGGCGACGCTGGCCGACGCGCTCACGCCGGCCGCGCGCAATTTCATTGCGGTCGCTCATGCTGCCGTCCAGCCGATGGCTCAATCTTCGTAGCCGATGTTGGCGCTGCGCACGACGCGCCGGGCGCGCTCGATCTCGGCGCGCTGGAACTCGGCGAAGGGTTGCGGCGCGCCGTAGAACACGGTGCCGCCCTGCGCCGCGATGAAGGCCTTGGCGTCGTCGCCCTCCATCAGTTCCTTGATCGCCTGCGACATGCGCGCGAGCACCGGCGGCGGCACGTTGGCCGGGAAGAACACCCCGGTCCAGGCATAGGACTCGTAGCCGGCGGTGCCGCTCTCGCTCACGGTCGGCACCTCGGGCAGCTCCTTGATGCGTTCGCCGGCCGCGACCGCGAGCGCGCGCACCCGGCCGCCGCGCACCAGCGGCATCACGGCGCTGACCTCGGCCATCGTGTAGTCGATGTTGCCGCCGGCCAGGTCGGTCATGGCGGCCGAGGTGCCCTTGTAGGGCACGGCCGTGGCCTTGATCTGGTTGCGTTCGTGCAGCAGTTCGAGCGCGACCCGGTAGGTGGCGGTGCCGCTGCCGAAGTTGAGCTTGCCCGGCGCCTGGCGCGCCGCGGCCACCAGGTCCTGCAGGGTCTTGAAGGGCGAGTTGGCCGGGACCACCAGCACCATCGGGAAGCGTGCGATGCGCGCGAGCGGCTGGAAGTCCTTCACCGCGTCGTAGGGCAGTTGCCGGAACACGGCCACGTTGGTCACCATCGGCGAGTTGCTGGCCACGAACAGGGTGTAGCCGTCGGGCGGCGAGGCCGCCACCGCGCGCGCGGCGATGAAGCTGTCGGCACCGGGGCGGTTGTCGACCAGGAAGGGCTGGCCGAATTTCTCGCTCAGGTGCCGGGCGAGAAAGCGCGCGGTGGTGTCGGCGCCGCTGCCCGGCGGCAGCGAGACGATCAGCTTCACGGGCTTGTCGGGATAGTCGGCCGCGGCCAGGGTGGCGGCGCAGCCGAGCAGCAGCGCCAGCAGCCAGCGCGGGAGGAAGCGGGGGATGGTCATGTCTCGGTGTCCTTGTCGTTGTTGTCGCGGGTATCAGGGCATGGTGCCCATGTTCACTCGGGCTCGATGCGCGCGGCCTGCACGGCCCCGGCCCAGCGCTGCAGTTCCGCGCGCAGATAGCTGCCGAACTGGGCCGGCGTGGAGGCCTGCAGCAGCACGCCCTGCGGTTCGAACTGGCCGCGCAGCGCCGGATCGGCCACCGCGCGGTTGACCGCCTCGTTGAGCGCCTGCACGACGGCCGGCGGCGTGCCCGTCGGCACCAGCAGGCCGTGCCAGGTCGGCGCATCGAAGCCCGGGATCAGCGATTCGCCGAGCGCGGGCACGCCCGGCAGCACCGCCACGCGCGACTTGCCGGCCACCGCCAGCGCGCGCACCCGGCCGTCGCGGATGAAGGGCAGCGACGAGTTCACCGCATCGAGCAGGAACTGCGTCTGCCCGCTCATCAGGTCGGCCATGGCCGGCGCCGTGCCCTTGTAGGGCACGTGCACCGCGTCGAGCTGCAGCGCCTGCAGGAACAGCGCCACGCCCAGGTGCGTGACATTGCCCTGCCCGCCCGAGCCATAGCTGAGCCGCCCCGGGTTGGCGCGCATGTAGCGCACGAACTCCTCGACGTTGCCGACCGGCAGCTTCGGGCTGGCCATCAGCACGGTCGGGATCAGCGCCGGCAGCGCCACCGGCACGAGATCGCGCAAGGTGTCGTAGGGCAGGCGCCGGTGCAGCGCCGGACTGATCGCCAGGCCCGAGGAGTGATAGAGCACGGTATAGCCGTCGGGTGCCGAGCGCGCGACGAACTCGGTCGCGATGTTGCCGCTGGCGCCGGTGCGGTTGTCGACCACCACCGGCTGCCCGAGCAATTGCGCCAGCCGAAAGCCGATGGCGCGCGCCACCACGTCGGTGGGCCCGCCGGCCGCATAGGGCAGCACGAGCCGGATCGGCTTCTGCGGCCAGGCGTTGGGCTCGCCGGCCGCGCGCGCGGCCTGCATCAGCGGCGAGATGGCGAGCGCGCCGGCGGCGTGCAGCAGGTGGCGTCGTTGCAAAGGCATGGTCATTTCCCCGGTTCGATGGATGCGGATGCGCGCGCGGCGGAACGGGCCTCGGCCGCGGCGACGAAGGCGTCGAGCGCGGACTCGTGCGCCGCCGTGTGATGGGCCAGGGCCTGGAAGCCGGCCGACATCTCGAGCACGGTGTCGAGCCGCGACTGCTGTGCCTCGCGCAGCAGCCGCTTGGTCATGCGCAAGGCATGCGGCGGGTTGGCGGCGATGCGGCGCGCGAGCCCGAGCGCCGTGGGCAGCAGCGCCTCGGGCTCGACCACCTCGGACACCAGCCCCCATTGCAGCGCCTGCGCGGCATCGATGGCCTCGCCGGTGAAGGCCATCTCGCAGGCGCGCGACATGCCAATGGCGCGCGGCAGCAGCCAGGCGCCGCCATCGCCCGGGATCAGGCCGAGCTTGACGAAGCTCTCGGCGAACACGGCACGGCGCGAGGCGATGCGGATGTCGCACATGCAGGCCAGGTCGTTGCCCGCGCCATGGGCCGGGCCGTTGACGGCGGCGATGGTCGGCACCTCGAGATTGCACAGCGCCAGCGGCAGGCGCTGGATGCCGTCGCGGTAGGCGTAGCGGCTGTGCGCCGGCTCGCCGAGGCCGCTGCCCACGCTGTCGCGCAGGGTCTTCAGGTTGCCGCCCGACGAGAAGGCCGGGCCCGCGCCGGTCAGCACCAGCACGCGCACCGACAGGTCGCGGTTCACGGCCTCGCACAGCGCGAGCAGGGCCTCGATGGCATCGGGGTCGGACAGCGCGTTGCGGGTCTGCGGCCGGTTCATGGTCACGATGGCGATCGCGCCCTCGCGTTCGATCTGGAGGAAGTCCTGCATCTCAGTCCTTCCCGCCGTCGCGCATGCGCATCATGCGCAGCGGCGTGTAGCTCAGCACGGCCTTGCCGTGCTGGTTGTGCACGACGTTGCGCGTGCGCACGAGGCCGCGGCCGGGCTTGGAGGTGGCCCGCTGCTCGATCACCTCGCATTCGACATGAATGGTGTCGCCCACGAAGGTCGGCGCCGCGATGTCGAGCTCGGCATGCAGGAACGCGAGCCCCGTGCCCTGCATCGACGGCGTGATCAGGCCCTCGGCGAAGGCATAGACCAGCGCGCCCGGCACCACCCGGCCCGGGATCGCCATGTGCGTGCGGTCGCTGGTGTCGGTGAACAGTTCCTCGTGGAGCCAGCTCAGGTTGATGAAGTTCACGAGGTCGGCCTCGGTCACGGTGCGCGCGCGCGAGCGAAAGCGCGTGCCGACGGGCAGGTCGTCGAAATGAAAGCCGGTGTTCAGCTGGATCAAGGAAGCACTCCGTTCGGATCAGTACGAGGATCAGTACGATTTGGGCAGGCCGAGCACCTTCTCGGCGATGAAGCACAGGATCAGCTGCGGGCTGATCGGCGCGATGCGCGGGATCAGCGATTCGCGCAGGTAGCGTTCGACGTGGTATTCCTTCGCGTAGCCATAGCCGCCGTGCGTCATCACCGCGGTCTCGCAGGCCTTGTAGCCGGCCTCGGCCGCCAGGTACTTGGCGGCGTTGGCCTCGGCGCCGCAGGGCTCGCCGCGGTCGAAGCGCTCGGCCGCATGGAACACCATGAGGTTGGCCGCCTCCAGCGCCATCCAGCACTCGGCCAGCGGATGCTGGATCGCCTGGTTCTGGCCGATGGGGCGGTCGAACACGATGCGCTCGCGCGCGTACTGCGTGGCGCGCGCCAGCGCCGCGCGGCCCAGCCCCACCGCTTCGGCGCCGACCAGGATGCGCTCGGCATTCATGCCGTGCAGGATGTAGTGGAAGCCACGGCCCTCCTCGCCGATGCGGTCCTCCACCGGCACCCGCAATCCGTCGATGAAGACCTGGTTGGTGTCCACCGCCTTGCGGCCCATCTTGTCGATCTCGCGGGTCTCGACGCAGGCGCGGTCGATGGTGGTGTAGAACAGGCTCAGGCCCTCGCTGCGGCTCTTGACCTGCTCGAGCGGCGTGGTGCGCGCCAGCAGCAGCATCTTCTCGACGCTGCTCGCGGTGGAGATGAAGGTCTTGGTGCCGTGCACGCGGTAGTGGTCGCCCTCGCGCTGCGCGCGCGTCTTCAGTTGCGTGGTGTTGAGGCCGGTGTCGGGCTCGGTCACCGCGAAGCAGGCGCGCTCCTCGCCCGCGATCAGCGGCGGCAGCATGCGCTGCTTCTGCGCCTCGGTGCCGAAGGCGACCACCGGGTTCAGTCCGAAGATGTTCATGTGCACGGCCGAGGCGCCGCTCATGCCCGCGCCCGACTCCGCGATCGCCTGCATCATCACCGCGGCCTCCGCGATGCCCAGGCCCGAGCCGCCGTAGGCCTGCGGAATGCAGATGCCCAGCCAGCCCTCCTGCGCGAGCGCGCGGTGCAGCTCGACGGGGAAGCCGCCCACGCGGTCCTTCTCGAGCCAGTAGTCGGCATCGAAGCGCGCGCAGGTCTTGAGGATCGCCTCGCGGATCTCGCGATGCCCGGGGGAGAGTTCCAGCGCCATGGCTCAGCCCGCCTCGGTGCAGGTTTCGGCCGGCAGCAGGGTCGCGCCCTGCGCCGCCATCGCCGCGATCTGCGCCGCGCTGTAGCCGGCCTCGGCCAGCACCTCGGCGCTGTGCTCGCCGAGCCGCGGCGCATGGCGCGACACCGAAGGCGGCGAGCCCGACCAGCGCGTCGGGATCGCCATCGAGCGCATGCGCCCCTCGCTCGGGTGCTCCACCGTCTCGAAGAAACCCACGGCCGCCAGGTGCGGGTCGTCCAGCAGCGATTCCAGCGTGTGCATCGGCATCACCGGGATGTCGGCGGCCTCGAGCAGCGCCGTCCATTCGGCCGAGGTGCGCGTGCGCATCGCCTCGCCCACGAGCTGGTAGAGCTCGCCGATGTGCTCGGTGCGCGCGCCGATCGAGCTGAAGCGCGGGTCGTCCTCCATCGCCTGCGCGCGGCCGATCAGGCCGAAGAAGGTCTTCCACTGCTTGTCGTTGTAGATCAGCACGCACAGGTGGCCGTCGCGCGTGGCGTAGGGCCGGCGCTGCTCGTTGAGCAGGCGCGCATAGCCGGCCGGGCCCAGCGGCGGCTCGAAGGTTTGGCCGCCCATGTGGTCGCCGAGCACGAACTGCGCCATGGTCTCGAACATCGGCACGTCGATGGCCTGCCCGCGGCCCGTGCGCTCGCGATGGAACAGCCCGGCCGACACCGCGTTGGCGGCGCTCATGCCGACGATGCGGTCGACCATCGCGCTCGGCACGTAGCGCGGCACCGGCGCGCCCGCGCGCACGCCCAGCGTGGGGATCGCCACCGCACCCTGGATCAGGTCGTCGTAGGCCGGCTTGGCCGCATAGGGCCCGTCCTGCCCGTAGCCGTAGACACCGACGTACAGGATGCGCGGGTTGACCGCCGCGACCTCGGCATGGCCGAGCCCGAGCCGCGCCATGGCCTGCGGCCGCACGTTGTAGATCAGCACGTCCGCCTCGGCCGCGAGCCGCAGCAGCGCCTCGCGCCCGGCGGGCTGCTTGAGGTCGAGCACCACGCTGCGCTTGCTGCGGTTGGCATGCAGGAAGATGCCGCCCATGCCCGCATGGCGCGCGGGGCCGATGCCGCGCACCGTGTCGCCGCCGGGCGGCTCGATCTTGATCACGTCCGCGCCGAGGTCGCCGAGGATCTGGGTCGCGTACGGTCCCATCAGCACCGACGTCATGTCGACTATGCGCACCCCCTCGAGCGGGCCGCTCATCGGCCGGCCTCCGGGGCCGTTCGTTCATCGGTGCGCAAGGAAGCGCGGGGGCGCGCAGGCGCCGGGCTGGTCTCCATGGAATCCCCTTTTCGTCGTTGGGACGATGCTAGGGAGATGGAGGGCGGGCGTGAAATACCGTGTCTGTGTCAGGCGATACGTTCGGTGTATCGGTTTGCGCGGGTGAAGCTGGGGTCGGGCGGGGGGCTAGCGCATTCCTCGCTCTCAGGCCGAAGCCCCATCCGCTTTGCGTTGTTCGATCTGCAACTGCGCCCGCCGGGCCGCCTGGTGCAGCCGCTCCATCAGCACCGCGCGCGGAGGCAGGGTGGTGAGGTACTCGGCAACATGGATACCGGACTTGTTCAGCTCCAGCAGTTCGATCTGTTCGGATTTCTTGCCGGTACAGAGGATGATCCCCAGTGGCGAAGCCTCCTCGGGCTCCCTCTCGTATCTGTCGAGCCAGCGCAGATACAACTCCATCTGCCCCTTGTATGCCGCCTTGAACTCGCCGACTTTCAGCTCCACCGCCACCAGGCGCCGCAGCTTGCGGTTGTAGAACAGCAGATCGAGATGGAAATCGTCGCCATCGATCTGGATGCGCTTTTGCCGGGCGACGAAGGTGAAGCCCGCACCCAATTCCAGCAGGAAGGACTCCATTTCCCGAATGATGGCCGCCTCGAGATCGCTCTCCTGCCAGGTGTCGCGCAACCCCAGGAAGTCGAGGATGTAAGGATCGCGCATGACCAGCGCCGGCGACATGCGCTCCGCGCCCTGCAGCGCCGCCAAGTCCTGTGCGATCAACGCTTCCGGCTGCCTGGACAGCGCCGTCCGCTCGTACAGCATCGAGTCGATGCGCTCGCGCAGCGTCCGCACGCTCCAGCACTCGGCGCTGGCCATCTGCGCGTAGTAGTCGCGCTGGAACGGGTCTTTCAGCGGGATCAGGGCGATGAAGTGCGTCCAGCTCAATTGTCGTATCAGCGATACGACAATCTGCTCGTCCGGGAACGTGACGGCAAACTGCACCATGCGGCGCAGGTTCTTGACCGAGAAACTGCCGCCGTAGTCCCGCACCAGTTGCGCCGCCAGATTGGGCAGCACCTCCTCGCCGTAGTCGGCTCGCCGCCCCTCCAGGACCTGCGTATGGATCCGCTGGCCGATGCGCCAATAAAGCGTCGTCAGCTCGCTGTTCACCGCCGAGACGGTGCGTTGCCGCGCCATCTCGATCAGAGTCCGGATGTCGCCCAGCAGCGCGGATGGTCCTGACGTGTCCAGGGTGGACCCGATGCGCTTGATTCTTCCCATGATGGTTCCTCCCACAAAACCCGATTCCCGGGCGCACCGCAAGAATCGGCGGGCGAAGTTCGATGTTCAAGCCACGATGAGAGAGAAAAATCCGAAAAGCGTGAGGGATTGGCAGCACCTCGCGGGACAGACGAGGCGAATCCACATGCACAGCCGCTCCATGCCCGGCATGGCGCCGATGCCCGACAACCGACGCACACGCAGTCCGCTCAGCCAAGCACCCAGACCACGAACACCGCATCCGCCAGCGCGAACGCCAGATCGACGAAGAAGATGAGCCGCATCGGCCCGCGCAGCACCACCCAGCTGCCGGACCTGCCGCGACGATGCTGGCCCACCATGTGGGCATTGACCGCGAACTGCCCCGCATGCACCAGCGCCAGCACCGCGGCCATCGATGCCGATTGCGCCGGCGTCTCGAACAGCCGGTGCCCCGCCAGCAGCATCAGGCAGAACGCCAGCCAGGCCAGGTTCATCGCGCCGAGAAAACGCACGGCGCCGGCGATCGCGGGCAGCAGCGACGATGCACGCTCCGTCTTCGCCACGAGCAGCCGCGCGGCACGCATCGAGTCGAGGCAGAAGAAGCGCGCGCCCAGCGCGAACCAGGCGGCATTGAGCAGCAGAAGAACTGTCCAGACCGTGGATTGCAATGCAACGTCTCCGGGCTTGTTCGTGAAACCGCGACTTTAGGTCAATAATGTTGACATGACAAATTCCCAGCCATCGCCCTCCTCCTCGCCCGCCACGGGCCTCGACGTCCTGCAAGCCATGATGGACGGGCGCGTCGAGCGCTCGGGCATCGCCCACACCATGCCGATGCAGCTCTCGGCGATCGAGGCCGGCAAGGTCAGCATGCGCGTCACGCCCGACGAGCGGCATCTCAATCCCGCGGGCATGGTGCACGGCGGCTTCGCGGCCACCTGCCTCGACGGCGCCGCGGCGCTCGCGCTGTATTCGGCGCTCGACGCGGGCACGGCCTACTCCACCGTCGACCTCAGCGTGAAGTACCTGCGACCTCTGGCGCCGCACACCGAGTACCTGGCGAGCGCCACGCTGGTCGAGCGCACGCGCTCGCTGGGCATCTGCAATGCGGAGCTGCGCGGCGCGGACGGCAAGCTGCATGCGATGGCTTCGGCCACGCTGATGGTGAAGGGCTGACCGCGACGGACAGGCGGCACGACGCGCACCGCGATCCATCGGAATTCACGATGCAATCGCATCGAAGACTCGCGCGTTCGCCGCGCGAGGTCCGCTGTAAGCTGGACCTGGCCGATGGGAGAGATCCCATCGCTTCGAACAGCCATCGCGTGTCAAGGAACCCAGTGCCATGCCGTCCGTCTCCCACCGCCGCCGTTTCCTGGTCGGTCTGACTTCACTGCTCGCCGGCGCTGCCGGCAACGGCTTCGCCGCCGACGCCTCCGCGCCCCTCAAGCTGATCGTGCCCACGCCCCCCGGCTCCGCGGCCGATGCGCTGGCACGCGCGCTGTCGGTGTCATTGGGGCGCCAGAGCGGCCGTGGCGTCGTCGTCGAGAACATCGCCGGCGCGGGCTCGCTGGTCGGCACGCAGCAGCTTGCGCGCGCGCCGAAGGACGGGCTGGTGCTCGGGGTGGTCAGCTCCAACCACACGATCATTCCCGGCATCTTCAAGAACGCTCCTTTCGATGCGATCGCCGACTTCGAGCCGATCGCGATGATCGGCAGCCTGCCGATGATGCTGGTCGCCTCGAACAACGTCGGGGCATCGACGGCGGCGGAGTTGGTGAAGCTCGCGAAATCCCGCTCCACAACCCTGGCGGAGGGGCTGGTGACCGGCAGCGTGTACCAGATCGCCAGCGAGGTCTTCAAGGAACAGGCGGGCATCGCGACCAACCGCATCTTCTACAAGGGCTCGGCACAGATCACGAACGACCTGCTCGCCGGCATCCTGGACATCGCGTTCGTCTCCGCGCAGGGCGCGGCGCCGCACATCGCCGCGGGCAAGCTCAAGGCCATCGCGGTGAACACGCCCACGCGCACGGAGATCGCGCCGCAGGTGCCGACGCTCGCGGAAAGCGGGTTCCCCAAGTTCGATGTCGATGCCTGGCTCGCGATCGTCAGCCCCGCAGGCATTCCGGCGGACAGCGCGGCGGCGCGGCGCCGGGAGATCGAAGCCGCGCTGGCACAGCCCGAGATGAAGAAGGCGCTGCAGATGCAGGGGATTCAGCTGCGGCGCATGACGCCTGCGCAGATGGTCGAATTCATGAAGGCCGAGGTGGTCCGCAACGAGCAGGTGATCCAGCGCGTGGGCGTCAAGGTCGACTGAGGACGTGCACGCGCGGACTCGCGTTCGCTGCCACCGCAACAGCCTCCGGCGAGGCGGAGCGCAGCCTTCGAGACGCGCGTTCGAACACGCGCAGCACGATGGGATCGGCCTCGTCGCGGCGGCGCACGGCGTGGAGCTCCAGCGCGTGAGGCGCGGCCTCGATGTCCAGGCGCCGCAGCACGCCATGTGCCAGGTCCTCACCCACCAGATGCTCGGGCAGCATGCCGATGCCGGCGCCCGCCCGAACGATGTCGATCATCGCCTGCATGTGGTTGCAGGCATTGATGCCCGAGGGAGGCAGGCCGGCCTCGCGCAGCATGCCCGTCGTCAACAGATGGTGGTGCGAGGGACGCGGCAAGGCCCAGATCGGGCCATCGTGCAGCGACACCCGGTCGTGCCTTGCGGCGAAGTAGGTGGCGCTCGCCATCCAGGCCAGCCCGGTCCGGCCGATCGGCTGGGCGACCAGTTCCTGCGCATCGAGGGGGCCGCTGACGATGCCCATGTCGAGCACGCCATCGGCGATCTTCTGTCGCAGCGCCGTGCCGGCATCGACGATCAGGTCCCAGTTCAGATGCGGCATGTCCGAGCCGACGTCGTGCACGAAGCCGAACACGCGCGGCGCCGCGGCGATCTCGTCGAGACCGAGTCGCACGGTGCCGGTCGCGTAGGCCTCGTCGGTCACCGACAGCAGCACGCCATTCACCTGTTGCAGCAAGGGCTCGCAGCGCCGCACCAGGTCCCGGCCTCGCAGCGTCAGCAGCATGCGACGGCCTTCCTTCTGGAAGACGCGCGTCTTCAGCCGCGCTTCCAGCTCGCGCACGCGGCTCGAGATGCCCGACTGGGTGGTGTTCAGGCGTTCCGCCGCGGCCGCGAAGGAGCCGAGCCGATCGATCCAGAACAGCGTCTCGAGGTGGTGCAGGCCGAGGCGAAACATGGCCACGCTCCCTCAGGGCCGCGTGCGCGTGGCAGGGGACAGCTTCTTCCACGTCAATGCCCCGGGATCGGAGGGGAACATTCCCTTCGCGTGCGCGATCACGACATCGGTTTCGGGCTGCTCGGTCAGCGGCTCGAAGTCAGCGCGGAAGTGGTGCGAACTCTTGACGACGACGATCTTCATCGCCTCCGGCGCGATGTCGACCATGCGAAAGAGCTCGCGGTCCTGTGTGCCGATACGTCCGCTGGAGACCACGATGAGCACGCCCTCGATCTCCAGGCAGGCGGTGGGACCGAGCACGGCCTGGAACCCGGTCATCTTCGGCCCCTTGAAGGTGACCATGCCATCGGAGAGCGAACGGACCCTGAACCTGCCCTGCAACGGCGGCTCGCTCTGGCCTATGGGCGTGGCCAGCGACTCTCCGACGGCGCAGTCGATCGTCTGGCCGATGCCGGCACGGTGCGCCAAGGCTGCCGCCGCGGGGTCGTAGAGCACGCCCAGCGCCACCCGGTCCGGAAAGCGGCGACCCGCGCCGGCATCGAGCAGCGCATGCAGCATGCCGGTAGTGGACGCGGTGCCGCCGACGCCGGGGTTGTCCTGCAGGTCCGCGACCACTACGGTGCGCGAGCTCCGGTCGGCGCGCTGCAAGGCGGCGTTCACGGCCTCGTTGGCGTCCAGCGCCTTCAACCGCCACTGTCCGGGCTCGCCGACATGCGCATGGAGCAGGGCCACGGCCTCGCGCGCACGCTCGCCATGGGACCAGACGGTCGGCCCGCATTCCTCGAAGTCCGAGGCCGGGAAAGCCATGCAGAAGCTGGAGACCGTGCCCAGCCGTCGATCGATGTCCTCGAGCAGTTCATAGCAGCCTCGGGCAGGTTCGGCCGATGTGCTCTGCATGCTCACCGAGATGAGGAAGGGAAGGCGTTCGCAATGCGAAGGCTCGCGCCCGCCATGGCGCGTCAATCGAGCGAGCAGGTCCGCCGTGCGCTCGCCCGTCTTCACGTAGTCGATGTGCGGATAGGTGCGGAACGCCACCAGCGCATCGGCATGCGCGAGCATCGCGCGGGTGACGTTGGCATGCAGGTCCAGGCTCGCCACGAGCGGCACGTTCCTGCCGACGGCCTTTCGGATGCGCGCGAGCAGTTCGCCCTCGGCATCGTCGAACGACTCGCTCATGGCGGCGCCGTGCAGCTCGAGGTAGATGGCGTCGTATGCAAGCGTCTTCACGTCACGCAGGATGGTGTCGCAGATGCGCTCGAAGGCATCGTCGGTGATGTATGACGAGGGAACGGCCCCAGCCCACAGGCTCGGAACCAGCGTCCAGCCATGGCGCTTCGCGACGCTGGCGAAACCGCTGGCGGAGACGTCCACCTTCGAGATCATCGCCAGCATCGCGTCGCCGTGCGTGGGTTTCGGAAAGCTCTCGCCGCGCTCGAAGGCGGCCCAATCGGCGCGGTTCGAGGCAAAGGTGTTCGTCTCGTGCTTGAACCCGGCCACCAGTACGCGCATATCGACTCCACATCAGTTTTGTTGAGGCGATTCTTCGCGTCGAACCAGCAACCATCAATGGATTTATAGTGCTCCTGCCTCAATGAAACTAATGAGCCCGAGCACCACGCCCTCACTGTCCCCCTCGCTGCTGGCGTGGCTGCGCTGCTTCGACGCGGCCGCGCGCTGTGGCAGCTTCACCAAGGCGGCCGCGGAGCTGCACGTCTCGCAGGGCGCAGTGAGCCAGCAGGTCAAGCGACTGGAGGACCGGCTCGGACACGTGCTGCTGCTGCGCACGCCCGCGGGACTGGCGCTGACGCCGCAGGGGGAACAGCTCTACGCGGCAACGCGCGAGTCGTTCCGCAACCTGGCGAGCACCGTGCACCGGCTGCAGCTCGCGCATGTGGGCGAGCCGGTCAACATCAGTTGCTCGCCGTCGCTCGCCATGCTGTGGCTCACGCTGCGGCTGGGCAGCCTCTACCGCGCCAATCCGGACATGGCGTTCCGGGTGGTCGGAGAGTCCGACCGCGTCGATCCCTCGCGCATGTCGCGCGAAGGCATCGCCGCGGCAGTGCGGCTGGGTGCCGCGGGCAGCGAGGATGCGAAAGCGGTCGACCTGCTCGACGAATGGCTGGTGCCGGTCGCCGCGCCGAGCTTCATGCAGGCCCATCCCGAGTTGCGCAAGGCGAGCAAGCTCAAGGGCTCGCAGCTGCTGCATGCCGCGGACCCGGGGGAAGGCGGCGAGCCGACGGAGGAGTGGGCGCAGTGGCTCGGCGCCGTGGGCGTGGACCTGGCGCCCTCGGCGCTGCGGCAGGGGACGCAGTTCAACCTGTCGCTGTTGGCGGTGCAGGCGGCACTGGGAGGCCAAGGCATCGCCATGGGGCGGCTGGCGCTCGTGCTGCACTACCTCACGTCGGGACGGCTGGTGCTCGCATTCCGCCAGCGGGTGCTTTCCAACGCGACGTACCGCTTCATCGGCAGCCCTTCCCATCCCGCCACGCCGACCGTGCTGGCCTGGCTGCTCGACGAGGCGGCGCGTTTCCGCCAGCAACGCGACGCCTACTTCGAGAGCGCGGGCATCTCGGCGGCCTAGATCTGCCGCGCCAGCTCGAGCATGACCGTGCGCCAGGCCTGGCGCTCGCTCTCGCCCACCGACTTCAGCGCGCGCTCCATCGCCGCCGCCTCGTGCGCGGAGGCCTGCCGCTCGATGCGCGCACCCTCGCGCGTGAGCCGCAGCAGCTTGCTGCGATGCTCGTGCGGGCTGCGCTCGGCCAGCACCAGCCCCTGTTCCTGCAGATGCTTGAGCGGCCGGTGCATCGCCTGCTTCGACACGCCCAGCAGCGCGATCAGCTGGCCGACCGCGATGCCGTCGGTGCGCGCGATCGCATAGAGCATGCGGTGATGGACGCGCGACAGGCCATGGCCGGCCAGGAACAGGTCGGCCTTCGCGACCAGGCCGCGGAACGCGAAATGCATCAGCAGCAGCGCGCCGTCGTCGGCGCGTGCTTCCTTGAGGCCGGCTTGCGCCACCTGCAGCAGATCGAAGATGTTCTCGGGGCGGGAGGCTGCCATGGGCTGGGCGATCGGAACGAAGAGACGACGGCCCGCCAGTCTAACGACGCCTCACTCGCGCAACACCAGCCGCTCGAGCTTCGGATCGGCCGCGATCTCCGCCTCGGTGAACGGCGGCGTCACGAGCTGCTTGCGCGAGAACAGCGGCAACTGGTCGTCGTGGTGCGGCGAAGCCGGGTCGGTGGACTGGCCGGCCGCCATCATCAGCCTGGCCACCAGCCGGCCCTGGTCCCAGGTCACGAGGTGCACGTACGAGGTGCCCGCGATGATGTCGCCGAAGCCCTCGCGACCGAGCGGCGCGCCGTCGAGCGCGTTGAGCACGCCCTGCTCGCCCGAACCGCCGTGCAGCGGCACGCGGCCTTGCGGCGTGGTGCGCGCGAGCATGTCGCCCCAGCGCTCGTCCCCACGCAGGCCCAGCGCCGCGAGCGCCTGCGCCGTGTCGCGCACCGCGGCGACGATGGCCGCGCTCACGGCCGGCGCGGTGGAGACCGGGCGCACGCGGTAGGGGCGCGCACTGTCGTAGGGCTCGGCGTAGAGGCCGGGCACCGATGCAAGCCGCGGGCCCAGTTCATGGAACAGCAGCGTGCCGCGGCTGTCCACGTCGTGCCGCCGGTCCCAGGCCGAGAGGATGGCGCAGGCCGCCTGTACCTGGGCATCGCCCTTCGCGCCCGCGCAGGCCGCGAGCACCGCATCGAGCGTGGTTTCCGCCAGGTAGTTGCGGTTGTCGAACACCATGCCGAGCGCCTCGGCGCTGTCGATGCGGCCATCACGCATACCGTCCTGAATCTGGCGCTGCGACATCAGCGTGCGCAGGCCGGGCGGTGCCTTCGGGCTGCCGAGCAGCAGCGAATAGCCGTCGAGCTGCTGCCCCACCAGCGACAGGCTGTAGCTGTCGTTCGCGTTCTGCACGATGCCGCGCGTGGCGAGCGCCGGAACGCGGCTGGCGGGTGCGAGCTTCGGCCGGCCCTGCGCGTCGCGCACGGCGCAGGCGCCGCGGCGGCCATCGAGCGCGACCGGCACCGTCATGACGTCGAGCGGCGGCACGGTGGCGCAGTCGCGCAATGCGGCATCAGCGATGTCCAGCAGCGGCCCCGACTCGATGTACATCGCGCGGCCCTGGCTGTCGCCCGCGATCAGGTGCGCGGTGATGCCGCGGTTGCTGGCCACCGCCTGCTCGAAGCCGGCGATGTCGCGCGCCTTCGCGACCGCGAGCATCTGGTCGAGCGCGCGCGCGTTCGCGACGCTGGGATCGGTGATCGCATACCAGCCCGCGGCGCGGTCGCCATCGGCCGGCAGCCGGTACAGCGGCCCGAGGTGCGACACGGGCAGCTCGTGCTGCTGCGTGGCCACGCTGCCATCGGCCTGGCGCACGCGCAGCGCCACGCGCTTCGTGCCAAGGTCGCGGCGCTGGCCGTCGACCGTGTACGAGGGCTTGTCGCCGGCGCGCACGTCGAGCGCGATCAGCAGCGGATAGGTCACGGTCGACGGCGCCTCGATGCTCCACGCCAGGTGCTGCGTGAAGCCCGAGAGCGGCAGCGGCAGGCCGAGGAAATCGGCGCCCATCACGTCGATCTCGCCGGGGATGCTCAGGTGCATCTGGTGCATCAGCAGCCAGTGGCCCTGCCACAGCGTGTGCGGGTTCGCGACCATGATCGATGCGCCCGTGCCCGTGGCCTCGGAGCCGTAGGCCCAGGCATTGCTCGCCATGCGCTGCGCGGGCGGACGGTCTTCGACTGCCTTGGCGACGGCCGGCGCGCCCAGCTGGCCCCAGGTCGAGGCCGCGGCATAGGGCGCGACGGCCAGTGCCTTCCACAGCGAGTTGACCTGCATCGTGGCGCGCACCACGTCGCTGGCGCGCATCCGCGGTGGCGCCGCGCCCTGGCAGGCGGTGGCGGCGGCTTCGACGCCGATGTCGCGCAGCCGGCGGTTGAAGCCGGCCGCATAGCCCTCGGCCAGGCCACGCGCATCGGCCGAGAGATCGCGCCATGCGGCCTCGACCTCCTCGTCGGACAGTTGCATGCGATAGAACAGATCACTGTTCAGGTTCGAGGTCTGCAGGAAGGCCACCAGCGATGCCCCGTCGGGCCCGAAGCGTTCGGAACGCTCGCCACGCAAGGTGACAACGCGGTCGGCCAGCAGGCACAGGTGGTCGCGCGCCACCGCATAGCCGTAGCCATAGCCGAGGCCCGCGTAGTCGGCGGCCTTCACATGCAGCAGGCCGTACTGCGTCCAGCGAACTTCCGCGCTGTAGGTGTCCGGCGTTGCGGGCGGATTGCCGCCGACGGGGCCGGGCAGAAAACCACCGCCGCCTCCGTCGCCGCCGCACGCAGCAATCGCACCCGCGACCACGGCTGCGCACGCCAGCGCGCGCAGCAGCGGCGCCTTCATCGCGCCCCTCCGCCGGCACCGTGGCTCTTGCGCGCGATCACCTGCATCTCGACCCAGGCCTTGGGCACTGCAATGCCGGCCAGCATCGCGGTGCCGGTGGGCTTGCTCGGCAGCACTTCGGACAACGTACGCACCACCGCGCCCAGGTGCTCGGCGCCCGCGACGATCAAGGTGTAGTTGACGATCTGGTCGAGCCGTCCGCCGCAGGCCGCGAGGTAGCGCTCGATGTTGCGCATCATCAGCCGGGTCTGGTCCTCGGCGCTCTCGGCAAGCTGCTGGGTGTCGTAGTCCATGCCGATGGTGCCCGAGACGAAGATCCAGTCGTCGTCGAACATCGCGCGGCTGTAGGGTGCATTGACGAAGGGCAGCGGGAACTCGGCGGTCTGCATGCGGTGTCTCTCTTTCTGGCGATGGGATGAACGGAGGGAAGGAAAAAAATCAGGCGCGCAGCATCTCGCGCACGATGGCGCGCGCATGGATCTCGGTCGCATCGAAGATCGGTGCGCGGCAGCGCAGCCAGGGCCTGGCGTGGCTCAGTTCGGAGCAGCCCAGTACCACGCCCTCGGCGCCACGTGCCACCAGCGCGTTGCACAAGGTCGAGACCATCAAGCCCTCGTCGCGGCCGGCCTCGCCGCGTGCCAGCGGCCCGAAGATCGCTGCATCGAGGGTGCGGCGCTGGGCTGCGTCGGGCAGCACCAGTTCGAAGCCCGCGTCCTCGCCGAGCAGGCGGCCGAAGAAGGGCGCGTCGAGCGCGAAGCTGGTGGCCAGCACGCCGAGCCGGCGCAGGCCCGGCTGCTCGGCGGCGACGGCATCGCCGGTCTCGCGCGCCACGTGCACCAGCGGCACGCCGGCCGCGGCCTGCACCTCGTCGGCCGCGAAATGACCGGTGTTCGCAAGAATGGCGATCAACTCGGCGCCCGCGGCGCGCGCCTGTCGCGCGGCCGTTTCCATCTGCGCGCGCGCGTCGGCCGGCCGGCCCGCGGCCATGGCCGCATGGATGCAGGCGAAGTCCAGGCTCACGATCACGCAGCGCGCCGAGTGCAGGCCGCCGAGTTCGCGCCGCACGCCTTCGTTGAGCAGCTTGTAATAGCCGAGCGTGGAGGGCCACGCGACGCCTCCGATCAGGCCCGCGACTTTCATGATGAGAGGGCCCTCAGTCGAGCTTGAAGCCGAGCCGGCGGATCACCGGCGCATAGCGCGCCAGGTCGGCGTCGATGCGCGTCGCGAGCGCCTGCGGCCCGGTCTGGGCGGCCGGTTCGAAGCCGAACACCAGCAGCTTCTCGACCACGTCGGGCTGGTGCAGCGCCCAGTCCACGCCTTCGCTCACGCGCGCCACGATCTCGGGCGGCAGGCCCCTGGGCCCGACGATGCCGAACCAGACCGAGAAGTCCACGCCCTTGTAGCCCAGCTCCTCGAGCGTGGGCACCTCGGGCTGGCCCGAGAAGCGCCGCGCCGACGCGAAGGCCAGGATCTTCGCGCGGCCCGCCTTCGCGAACTGCACATAGGGCGCGATGCCGTCGAAGGCGGCGTCGATGTCGCCCGCGACCGTGGCCTGGGCGACCTCGGCGCTGCCCTTGTAGGGCACGCGCGTGCTCTGGATGCCGGCGCTGCGGCTGAACTCCTCGAGCGCCATCTGCGACAGGATCGCCGCCGCGCCGATGTTGACCTTGCCGGGCTCGGCCCGGGCGCGCTTCACGAGCTCGTGCACGTCGGCCACCGCGCCCGGCACGCCGGCGCGCACGATCACCGCGTTGGGCGAGGTGATCGCGAGCGCCACCGGCGCGAAGTCCTTGCGCGGGTCGTAGGGCAGGCGGTTGTAGAGCGAGGGGTTCAGCACGAAGGTCTGGTCGATCGACCACAGCAAGGTGTAGCCGTCGGGCTGCGCCTTCATCAGCTCCTGCGCGCCGATCAGCGTGTTGCCGCCGGGCTTGTTGTCGACCACGATCTGCTGGCCGAGCCGCTCCTGCAACTTCGCTGCAATGAGCCGCGCCGTCACGTCGGCGCCGCCGCCCGCCACGAAGGGCACCACCAGCCGGATCGGCCGCGCGGGCCAGGCGGCCTGGGCCGCGGACAACGCCGGCAGCACCAGCGCCAGGGAGGCCGCCGCAAGCCCCAGAAACCGGCAGACACGTCGCACATTCATACCTAAACTCCGCGCTCGATCAAAGTGTTGCAACGCTAACGCCGCAGGGCAGGGTTTTCTATGCCGATCCGCTCGCAGACTGTGCCGATCCCGTCGCTGCTTCCGGCCATGCCCCCGGGCGCGCTGCCCGAGGACGACTTCAACGCGGCCCTGATCCGGCTGCCGGTCGAGCGGCCGCTGGCGCTCGCGGGCCTGCACGACGGCGCGAGCCGCGAGGTGCGCTGGCCGCGCGACGGCGGCCGCATCCTGCGGCTGCGCACCACGCCCTGGGAAGGCGCGAGCGCGCTGTACTTCGACTTCCGCCTCAACGACGACCTGCACGTGCAACTGCCGCCCGGCGACGAGCTGCTGGTCACCTTCTTCCTGGCCGGCCACGTCACGGGCCAGATCGGCAGCGCGCAGGGCCGTGCGCTCGATTTCCGTGTCGACCGCGCGCTGCTGCGCACGCCCAACCGCGACGGCGGCTACCTGATCCACATTCCCGGCGCCTGCCGTAACAACTTCGTGCAGTTCCGGCTGCGGCGCGCGCTGCTGCCGCGCTGGCTGCAGGCGCTGGGCGTGCAACTGCCGGCGCGGCAGATGGCCGAACTCGTGGAGCGCGACGACGGCCGCGTGCTGTGCAACGCCGCGCTCACGCCGCGCGTGCGCGACTGCCTCGCGCGCATCCGCGACGAGCCCGCCGACCAGCCGGCCTTCGTGCCGCTGTTCCATGCACGCGCGACCGAGCTGCTGACCTGCGTACTGCTCGACCTGCACCAGTTGCTGCGCCCCGCGCGCTCGGGCGCCGAGGAAGGCGCCGATGACGCCGAGGCCACGGTGCGCCGGCTGCGCGCGCTGGTCGGCGAGGCGCCGGCACGCGCCTGGTCGGTCGACGAGCTCGCGCAGCGCGTCGGCCTGCGCACGGCGCGGCTCCAGGCGCAGGTGCGCGCGGCTTCGGGGCTGTCAGTGCATGGCCTGCTGGTCGACGAGCGGCTCGCGCTCGCGGCGCGGCTGCTGCGCGACACGCAGCTCGGCGTGCAGGCGGTGGCGGCCGAGGCCGGATGGGAATGCCATGGCCGCTTCACGGCCGCATTCCGGCGGCGCCATGGCATGGCGCCGCGGGACTATCGGGCGCGATACCCGCACTGAGCGCCGGCCCTGTGCCGGATGCAGCAGCGCGGTGCTGCCGTCAGATCTTGAACGAGCGAAGCGCCTTCAAGGACTGCGACTTCGACGGCAGGGCCTTCATGGCACGCGCCTTGAACGGCAGCACCTTCGAAGGCAAAGCCTGCAGCGCCTGCCAGCGCGAAGGCGGCGAGCGGCGCGCATAAACCAGCGCCGCGATCAGGCCCAGGCCCGTGAGCGCCGCACCACCCCAGGCCACGGCCGGGCTGTGCAACGCGCGGCCGAGGGCCGAGCGCTGGCGTTCGGGTTTCGCGGGCGTGCCCGAGGCGGCGCGCTCCAGCGGGGTGATGGCGCGTGCGGTGTTGGGGTTTTCCTCGCCTTCGAGAACGGCCCGGGAAATCTCCAGCGGCGTCAACTCCTCTGCGTTCGGTTCGGACAGGGACTGGGGGGTATTCGGCTGGATCGTCATTGAAAGCTCCACTTTGCTGATGTGTTGGGTACCAGCCTCTCCCACCCAGACCGCGACGGTCTAAGGCAAGCGCCCGTCATTCGCGTAGGCAAAAGCCGCATGCCGGACCCTCGCCGGCATGGTCGTTTCATCGCGAACCTAACAACCATTAAAATGGCATTTACAGCACAAAATCTTAGATAAAGTCCATAAATATGGCATTTGCTTTGGCACCCACCACCGAGGTTCTGCAGACCCTGGGACAACGCGTGCGCGCGCAGCGGCTGGCTCAGCAGGTGCCTCAACGCGAGCTGGCGCAGATGGCCGGTCTGTCCCTGGGCGCGTTGCGCAAGCTGGAGAGCAGCGGGCAGTCCTCGCTGGAGACCCTGGTCCGCGCGGTGCAGGCGCTCGGGCTGGTGAATGAGCTGGACGACCTGTTCGTGCTCAAGCGCCAATCCATCGCCCAGATGGAGCAGGCAGAGGCCGTGAGCCAACGGCAGCGGGCAACGCGTCGACGAGGCAGCAGTTCATGAAGCAACTGGCCGTCCGCTACTGCGGCTGGGGCGAGGACTGGCCGCTGGGCCGGCTGGCCGACGACGGCCACACGCTGCTGTTCGAGTACGCGCCCGAAGCCCTCGGGCAAGGGCTGGAGCTCTCGCCGCTGCACCTTGCGTTGCGGGCCACGGCCCATGGCGGCTTTCCTGCGCATCTGCACCGCCTGCCCGGTCTGATCGCCGACAGCCTGCCCGACGGCTGGGGCTTGCTGCTGATGGACCGGCTGTTCCGCCAGCAGGGCCTGCGCCATCCCGGACCGCTGGATCGCCTGGCCTTCATCGGCGATCGCGCCATGGGCGCCCTGCGCTTCGTGCCAGCCATGCATCCCGATGCCGAAGAGCCGGACTGGAATCTGCTGGCCCTGGCGAAGGAAAGCGAACGCGCCCTGGCCGGGGACGCGGGAGCCGCCTTGCGCGAACTGGCGCTGGCCGGCGGTTCGCCGCAAGGGGCGCGACCCAAGGCCCTCGTGCAGTACGACGCGGCGTCCGGCCAGGTGAGCACGCGCGGCGATGCCCCGGGGGTGCCCTGGTTGGTGAAGTTTCCTGCCCAGGGCGAGCACAAGGAGGCCTGTGCCATCGAGCAGATGTACGCACGGCTTGCTCGCGACTGCGGTCTCGACATGCCGACCAGTGCATGGTTCGACCTGTCGCCCACGCTGGCGGCCTTCGGCGTGGCGCGCTTCGATCGCGAACAGGGATTGCGCGCACCGGTGCAAAGCCTCGCGAGCCTGCTGCACGTGGACTTCCGCATCCCGGGCAGCACGGACTACACCGCCTTCCTGCGCGCCACGCGCTTCCTGACCCGCGACGAGCGCGAGGTCGAGAAGGCCTACGCGCGGGCCGTCTTCAACGTGCTGTTCCACAACCGCGACGACCATCCGAAGAATTTCGCATGGCGACTCGAACGCGATCGCCGCTGGCGACTGGCGCCGGCCTTCGATCTGAGTTTCAGCGAAGGCCCGATGGGACAGCACCACATGGACATCTGCGGTGAAGCCCGTGCCGTGGAACGGGGTCATCTGATGCGCCTGGCGTCGGAAGGTGGCGTGCCGGTGGCCGCCGCCGAGGCAACCATCGACCGGATGCTGGCGCAAGCCGCGACCTTCACGCAACGCACGGCGGATCATCCAATCCGGCGAGCGACGGTGCGGCAGATGAAGGCAACGGTCGATAGCTGCCGTGCTCGGCTCTGGCAGGGCTGATGCGGGACCGCAGGCTCGTCTTCAAGGCGGCCCATCCATCGTCCACAGCACCTCCGGCCCACGCGGCACGATCCCCGACGGATTGAGCGCCGGCAGGCTGCGGTAGTAGTGCTGCGCGATGTCCTCCAGCCGCACGGTGTCCGCCACGCCGGGCCGGCCATGCAGGCGCCGCGCGAGCGCCCAGAGCCTCGGATGCTCGAAGCCATGGCGCCAGTTGCACTTGAAGAGCGTGTGGTAGACCCGGTCGAAGCGGACCAGCGTGGTGAAGAGCTGGATGTCCACTACCGTGAGCCGGTCGCCGAACAGCCACGATGGGCCCGGCGGCAGCCGTTTCTCCAGCAACGCGAGCGCCGAGAACAACCGCTCGACGGCGCGGTCGTGCGCGTGCTGGGTGGTCGCGAAGCCGGCGTCGTAGACGCCATGGTTGATCGCCTCGGCGATGAAGCGGCTCAGCGCGCCGAGTTCGGGCTCCAGCGTTGGGGCGAAGAGGCTCGTGCCCGCGCCGCGGCCGAAGCGCCAGTCGATCCAGCGCAGGATCCGCATCGAATCGCGGCTGAGGATGCGATTCGCCCGCGCGTCGTAGAGCATCGGCACGGTGGCGCGCCCTTCGAAGCCGGGCTGTGCGCGGCCGCAGACCTCGCGCAGGGTGGCGGCGCCGGTGCAATCGTCCGGCGGATCGAGCACCCAGCCTTGCGGTCCCATCACGGGCTCGACCACGCGGACCGGCAGCCGATGGACCGCCTCCGTCAGCGCGAGCCCGATCAGCACGCGGTGCGCGAAGGGACACGCATGCGAGACGTAGAGCCGCAGCCCGTCGAGCTCGCCATGCAGCGGCAGCGCATGCGTTTCATCGACCATCGCGGCGCCGTTCAGGCGGCGAGCTTGCCGGCGATGGTGGCCACGTGCCGCCCCTGGAAGCGCGCGCCGTCGAGTTCCAGCGCCGATGGCCGCCGCGCGTCGTCGCTGCCCGAGAGCGTCGACGCGCCATAGGGCGAACCGCCCGCGACCTCGTCCATGCGGTTCAGTCCCGCGAAGCTGTACGGCAGCCCGACGACCACCATGCCCAGGTGCAGCAGCACCGTGTGGAAGCCGAGGATCGTCGACTCCTGGCCGCCGTGCTGCGAGCCGGTCGAGACGAACACGCCGGCGGCCTTGCCCACCAGCCGGTTCTCGGACCACAGGCCGCCGGTCTGGTCGATGAAGTTCTTCATCTGCGCGGCCATCGCGCCGTAGCGCGTGGGCGTGCCGAAGAGGATGGCGTCGTAGCCGGGCAGCTCGTCCACCGTCGCGATGGGCACGGCGGGGTCGCGACGGTAGCCCGCGGCCCGCGCGACCTCGTCCGGCACGAGTTCGGGAACGCGCTTGACGTGCACCTCGGCGCCGGCCGCGCGCGCGCCCTCGGCCACGGCGTCGGCCATCGCCTCGACGTGGCCGTAGGAGGAGTAGTAGAGAACCAGGATCTTCGCGGGCATCGCAGCAGCCTTCGTGAGTGGAGTGAAGGCCGCGAAGTTAGCGACAGGACCGCGACGCGGGTAGCCCGGCACGGCACACAACCGTGTTGCTCGCGGCACAACGGCAATCAGAAACCCATGCGCTGGAAATGAGCCCCGAGGTGCTCGACGACCGCGCGGGCGCGGCCCGGCAGCCGCGCGCTCGAATGGAACAGCGCGAACAGTCCGGCCTCGGGCATGCGGAATTCCTCGAGCACGCGCACGAGCCGGCCCGCCTGCACATCGCCTTGCGTGATGAAGGCCGGCAGCCCGACCAGGCCGCGGCCCGCGAGCGCCGCCGCGCGCAACGCGCCGCCATCGTTGGTGCGCAGCCGGCCGCCCGCGCGCACGGCCTTCCATTCGCCGTCGACCAGGAAGCGCCATTGATCGGCCGCGCCCATGTTGGCGTAGGCCAGGCACTCGTGCGCCTCGAGGTCGGAAGGCATCGACGGACGTCCACGCCGCGCGAGGTAGTCGGGGCTGCACACCACCGCGCGGTGGATGGTGCCGAGCCGGCGCGAGACCAGGGTCGAGTCCTTGAGCTCGCCGATGCGCAGCGCCAGGTCGAAGCCGCCGCCGACGATGTCGGCATAGCGGTCGCTGAGCTCGATGTCGATCTCCAGCCCCTCGTGCTGCGCCATCAGCTCGGCGATGGCCGGCAACACGTGCAGCACGCCGAGGTTGGTGGGCGCGGTGATGCGCACCAGCCCGCGCACGGCGGCCGCGCCGCGCGAACTCGCATCGACCGCATCGTCGAGGTCCTCGAGCGCCTTGCGCGCGCGCTCCTGGAAGCCCGTGCCCAGCTCCGTGAGCGTCACGGCATGCGTGGTGCGATGCACCAGCTGCACGCCGAGCCGCCGCTCGAGCGCGCCGACGCGGCGGCTCAGCACCGACTTCGACAGTCCGAGCCGCTGCGCGGCCTTGGTGAAGCTTCCCGTTTCGGCAACGAGCAGGAAGGCTTCGAGTTCTTCCAGAGGGGGACGCATGGAGTGACCTGGGTGGGCTGTTGCGCGGCCAGCAACATCGTGTTGGCGCGGGCGCGCCGCCTTCGCGACGGTGCGGCTTCTACATTCTCGCCATCCCTTTCAAGGAGTGCATGTGGATCCAGAAATCTCGGTGTGGATGTTCCAGTTCGCGGTCGCGGCCGGCCTGGCGGCGTGGATGAGCGTCGCGGTCCTCAACAACCTGCAGGCCTTCCAGGCCTCGGCCGGCGCCATCGGTCTCACGATGGGCATGGTGCTGCTGCGCGAGCCGCCGTTCGACACGCTGCCGCTGCGGCGGCGCGCGATCGCATCGTCGGCCGTGCACCGGCTCGCGCTGCTCGGCGTGATCGCACTGCAGGCGGCGAGCGCGCTGGCATTGCTGGCGGGCACGCTGCTGATCGCCTGCGAGCCGCTGCGCTTCGCTTCGGCCTCCGCCCTCGCCTGCCTCAACCTCGGGCTCGGCGCCTTCGTGCTGTGCTGGGCGGCGATGTGCGTCGCGGGGCTGTGGTTCGGGGCCTGGATCCGGCAGGAAGGGCTGTTGCTCACGCAGCTGCTGCTCGGCTGCTGGGGCCTGCTGGGCTTCGCCGTGCTCAACCTGCCATCGGCACTGGCGCGCGCCTGATGGAGCCCGCGCGCTTCACTCGGCAACCGGCATCAACCCCGCCAGCCACCCCTCCACCCGCCGCAGCGTCTCGATCTTCGGGTTGTCGGCGCGCGAAACGCACTGGTACTGCAACCCATCGAGCGATTCGGCGCAGACCCGCAGCAGCCGGCCCGCGGCCTCGTCCCGGCTCACCAGCAGGTTGCTGACCAGCGCCACGCCCGCGCCGTCGATCGCGGCCTGCAGGGCATGGCTCTCCTCGCTGAACAGCACGCATCGGCCCTCGTCGAAACCGGCCACGGCCGCATGCTGCATCCAGCGCGGCCAGGTCGGGCCGCGCAGCGCGGGGTTCTTCCACGCATAGCTCAGCAGGCGCTCGTTCGACAGCTGCGCCGCCGCGATCGGCAGCGCGCGGCCGGCCACCCAGGCCGGCGAGGCACAGGCGAAGTAGCGGTCGGTGTACAGCGGCACGGCGCGCAGGCCGGGCGCGAGCGCGGGGCTCGCGGCATCGGCCGGCGGTCCGTAACGCACGGCCAGGTCGACCTCGCCGCGCGCGACGTCGGCCAGACGCTCGGTGGCATCCACGGTCAGCTGGATCTCGGGATGCGCGTCGTGCAGCCCGGCCAGCGACGGGATCAGGATCTTCGAGGCGAAGGCGGGCGTGACGCTGACCGAGATCGAATGGCTGACCTCGCTGAGTTCGCCGACCGCCTGCGCGAGCCGGTCGAAGCCGTCGCGCAGCACCGGGAACAGGCGCCGGCCGGGCTCGGTGAGGCTGATGGCGCGCGGCGTGCGGTCGAACAGCCGCATGCCGACCAGGCTCTCGAGGTGCCGAATCTGGTGGCTGATGGCGGTCGAGGTCACGCACAGCTCCTCGGCCGCGGCCTTGAAGCTCAGGTGGCGCGCGGCCGCCTCGAAGGCGCGCAGCGCATTGAGCGGTGGGAGCTTGCCGCGGGTGGCCATGGTGCCGTTGGGACTGGATGAGAAGAAAACCGAGGCCGGGGCGGCGCCGATGCGGGCCCATCGTATCGGCGGCGAGCCCGCGGCGCATCCGGTGCGTCCCGCAGGCGCGCCCTCGCTCAGTGGGCCGCGTGCGGCCGCTGCACCAGGTGGCAGTCCTCGGGATGCCACGAGGCGTAGAACTGGCGCCCCACGTCGAGCTCGATCTCCTCCAGGTCCTTGGCGTTGAGCTGCACCACGATCTGCTTGCCGCCCGAGGTCTCGAGGTGGCCGTTGACCGTCGAGCCGATGAACTCCTCGCCCACCAGGGTGCAGGCAACCTCGTTGGTGGCCCAGCCCGGTTGCGCGGTCAGCGAGATGCGGTCGGCGCGCACCACCAGGTCGATCGCCGCGCCGGCCGCGAGCGCCGCGCCGCCCTGCGCGCCCGCCTCCGCGGTGAAGCGGCCCTCGGGCGTGCGCAGCTCGAGCCGCGAGCCGTCGCGCGCGACGACGTCGGCCTGGAAGATGTTGTTGCCGCCGAGGAACTCGGCCACGAAGCGCGAGGCCGGCCGGTGGAACACCTCCATCGGCGCGCCGCACTGCGCCACCTCGCCGTTGGCCATGATCACCACGCGGTCGGCCATGGCGAAGGCCTCCGAATGGCTGTGCGTGACGTAGACGAAGGCGATGCCCAGCTCGCGCTGCAGCCGGGTCAGCTCGCCCTGCATCTTCAGCGACAGGTGATGGTCGAGCGCGCTCAGCGGCTCGTCGAGCAGCAGCAGCGGCGGCTCGGTCACCAGCGAGCGCGCGAGCGCGACGCGCTGGCGCTGGCGCTGGCCGCCTGAGAGTTCGTCGACGCGGCGCTGCGCGAAGTCGGCCAGGCCCAGGCGCGCGAGCCAGTCGGTGGCGCGCCGGCGGCGCTCGGCGCGGCCCACCTTGCGCATGCGCAGGCCGAACTCCACGTTCTCGATCACGCTGAGGAACGGGAACAGCGCGAGGCTCTGCCACACCATCGGCGTGTCGCGCTGCCAGGGCGCGAGGTCGCGCACCTCCTCGCCGTTGAGCCGGATCGAGCCGCTGCTCGGGTTCTCGAGGCCCGCGAGCATGCGCAGCGTGGTGGTCTTGCCGCAGCCGCTCGGGCCCATGATCGCGACGAACTCGCCGCGCGCGATCTCGAGGTCGACGCCGCTCACGGCCATCACGCCGCCATAGGACTTGGAAACGCCGCTCAGTTGCACCAGCGGTGCACGGCCGGATTCGGGGACGGGGGAGGAAGTCATGGCGTGGTGCCCTCTTTGCGTGGACGCGATGGAATGCGCTGCGATATGCGCTGGTTCAGCAGCACCTGGGCGATGCCCACGAGGCTGATGCTGACGATGAAGACCAGGGTGCCGATGGCGTTGATGCGCGGGCTCACCTGACCCTGGAGGAAGCCGAGCACGCGCACCGGCAGCGTCTCCTCGAGCCCGCCCACGAACCAGGCGATGGCGAACTCGTCGAAGGACACGGCCATGGTGAGCAGCCAGGCACCGAGCATGGCCGGCGCGGCGAAGCGCAGCACCACGTGCCACAGCGCGCGGCCCGGGCCGGCGCCGAGGTTCCAGGCCGCGGCCTCGAGCGAGGCATCGATCTGCGACAGCCGCAGCCGGATCAGCGCCACCGCGAACGGCGTGCAGATCACGACATGCGCGATCACGATCGAGAAGCGGCCGCCGGCCAGTCCGATGCGCGAGAGGTAGGCCAGCATCGCGAGCCCGAGGATGATCGCGGGAACGGTCGGCGGCAGCAGCCCGAGTGCCAGGTACAGCCGCTGGCCGAAGAAGCGGTAGCGGTAGTCGGTATAGGCCGCGGCGAAGCCGATCAGCGTGGCCAGCGTCGCCGAGGCCAGGCTCACGACGATGCTGTTGACCAGCGCCTCGCGCACCAGCTCGTCGCCGAACACGGCCTCATACCACTCGAGCGTGAACGATCCCAGCGGCAGGGTCGGGAAGCGGTCGGAGTTGAACGAGAACACGAAGCTGGCGCCGATGGGCGCGAACAGGAACGCGAGCACCGCCACCACGTAGGCCGCGAGCAGCGGCCGCACACAGCGCGCGGCGCTCATTTGCGCCCCCTGTAGGCGTACGAGGTCATCGCCAGCGCCACCGCCATCAGCGTGGCGATCATCAGCACGGCCAGCACCGCGGCGCGCGGCCACTGCTGGCCGGCCTTGGTGGTGTCGATGATCAGCAGGCTCATGGTGGGCGCGGTGCCGCCACCGAGGTACAGCGGCGAGACGAAATCGCCGAAGGCGAAGATGAAGCAGAACAGCGCCGCCACCACCAGGCCCACGCGCGCGGCCGGGATCACGACCTGGAACACGCTGCGCAATGGCGCGCAGCCGAGATTGCGCGCGGCCTCGATCTGGCTGCGGTCGACCAGCAGCAGGCTCATGGTCTGGATCAGCACCACCAGCGGCAGCGTGAGCGTGAGGTAGCCGATCTGCGTGCCCAGCGCGGTGTTGAGCATGCGCGCCGGACCGAGCCCCAGCGCGCCGAGCAGCGCGTTGATCACGCCCTCGTCGCTCAGGAAGATCTGCCAGGCATAGACGCGCACCAGGTAGCTGGTGAAGAACGGGATCACCAGCAGGAACATGCACAGCCGCCGCCGGCGTTCCGAAAGCTGGAAGGCGATCGCGAACGAGGCCGGGAACGCGATCAGCGACGCCAGCACGGTGGCGAGCAGCGCGTAGCCGAAGGTGCGCACATAGGTCTGCCACACGTGCGGCTGGCCCAGCATGCGCTCCCAGTTGATCCACGCGAAGGCAGGCTCGATGCGGAAGTCGCGCACCGTCCAGAAGCTCAGCACCAGCAGGAACAGCAGCGGGCCGAGGAAGAAGGCCAGCTGCCACGCGGGCAGCGGCAGCGCATGCAGCAGCGCGAAGCGGCGCCGGCGCGCGCGCTCGTGCCGGGCGGCCTTCGCCCGGTCGGTGGCGACCGGGGTCGTCGCCGGCAACGGCGGGCCCGCCGTGGAAGTGAGGGTGTTCATGGCGTGCTCCCCGGCTCAGGCGTTCTTGTAGCGCGACCAGAAATCGCTCCAGTCCTCGAGCGACTGGCGTACCGGCAGCGCGCGGTTGGTGATGCGGCCTTCGCGGATGTCGTCCATCGCGTTGCGCTTGCCGGGCTCCATGCGCGAGCGCTTCGCCTCCTGCGGCTGCTGCTGCGCGAGCAGTTCCCAGCCCTTGCGGTTGGGCACCAGCGCGGGATAGGCCTGCATGGTGGCCGAGCGCACCTGCCCGGGCGGCGAGGCCATGTACTGGATGAAGGCGCGGGCCAGCTCGGCCTTCCTCGAGCCCTTGCCGATCGAGAACGACTCGGTCCACTGCAGCCCGCCTTCGTCGGGCAGCACGGTGCGCACGGTGGCGCCGTTCTTCTCGAGCACGCCGGTGATCCAGTCGCCGATGCCGGCCATCAGCACCATCTGGCCGTTGCGCAGCGAGGCGAAAGTGCCGCCGTAGTCGAAGAAGCCGCCGACATTGCGGCGCATGCCCATCATCTGCTGCTGCACGCGGCCCCAGGCGGCGGCATCGATGTCGAAGGGCTTGCGCTGGCCGTCGAGCAGGCTGGCCTGGCCGATGCTCGGCAGGTGCCAGTCGAAATGGCCGACCCGGCCCTTGTACTTGGGGTCGGCATAGACCTTGTAGCTGCGCGCCTCCTTCTCGCTCACGGTCGTGGTGTTGTAGGCCACGCCGAGGAAGCCGAAGCGGATCATCACCGCGTAGAGCTTGTCGCCGTCCCAGTGGCCGGGGAAGCGATGGAACTCGGGAAAGAAGTCGTCGAACGGATAGTCGGCCGGCTGCAGCCGCTCGACATGGCCCGCGCGCACCAGCTGCTGCACGTACTCGGCGTCGGCCTGGATCAGGTCGTAGGTGCCGGGCGGCGACTGCGAGATCAGCGCGAGCATGTTGTCGCCGCCCACGTAGTACTTGGGGCGGATCTTCACGTTGTGCTGCGCCTCGAACTCGGCCACCACGTCCTTCTCGGCATGGCCGTACCACGCGAGCATGGTGAGTTCGGTCGGCTTGGCCTGCGCGAAGGCACGCTGCGCGAGGCCGGGCAATGCCAGTGCGGCACCGGCCGCGGCCGCGCCGCGGATCAGCCGACGCCGCGCGGTTTGCACGGCGCTCGCGTCGTCGGGCGAAGCCGGTGCGTCGGACACGGCGAAAGGAGGATTCTTCATGGACTTGTCTCCGGGGGTTCGGTTCGTCGAAGGCCGCGATGGATGCGGCCGGGGTCGAAGCTTCGGGGCCGCGGGCCGCGGCGACAACTGATGAGTTCTCGGCGTCGGGCTGAGATTTGTTCGTCGTGGCACCTGCGCACGGGCCATGGGTGAGCGGGGCTCATCCCCGGCTGAGAAATTCCCGTTTGTCGCGATCGGGGTCCGCGCGAACACTCGCCGCCACGCACCACGGAGACGAAGCGCATGGACTGGATCAATCCCCACTACACCGACAACGGCCACGCCGACGGCGAGAACGACACGCTGCACACGCCGATCTCGCCCGACGGCACGCCCGAGCCCGGACAGCTCTACACCCTGCCCGCGCGACAGGGCCGCGCGGTCGCGCTGCGGCGCGGCCAGCAGCTGGCGCTGGTCAACACGCACGGCACCCAGGTCTGCGACCTCTGGGCCTTCTGCCGCGACGGCCTGCACGAGGCGCTGTCGATGGAGCACCTGCGCGCCGGCCTCGGCCGCACCACGCCGCGCGTGGGCGACGAACTCCTCACCAACCGCCGCCGCGCGATCCTGCGGCTGGTGGAGGACAGTTCGCCCGGCGTGCACGACACGCTGATCGCGGCCTGCGACCTGCCGCGCTACCGCGCGCTGGGCGTGCACGGCTACCACGACAACTGCAGCGACAACCTGCGCCTGGCACTGCGCGCCATCGGCCTTCGCACCACCGAAGTGCCGGCGCCCTTCAACGTATGGATGAACAACCCCGTGGCCGCCGATGGCACCATCGGCTGGGCGCCGCCGGTGTCCAGGCCCGGCGACCGCACGGTGTTCGAGGCCTGCCTCGACTGCATCGTCGTGCTGTCGGCCTGCCCGCAGGACATGGTGCCGGTCAACGGCGCCGACTGCGTGCCGAAGGCTCTGCAGTTCTGCGTGACGGGGGCCGCCGCATGAGCAATTCGACGACCAAGGAGATCCTCTGCGCCTACAGCGTGGACTTCGATGCGGTGGCCGGCTGGCTCGGTTCCTACGGCGGCCAGGATTCGCCCAGCGATGTGTCGCGCGGCTTCTTCGCGGGCGAGGTCGGCGTGCCGCGCCTGCTGAAGCTGTTCGCGAGCCGCGGCATCGCCACCACCTGGTTCATGCCCGGGCACTCGATCGAGAGCTTTCCCGCGCAGGCGCGCGCCGTGGTCGAGGCCGGCCACGAGGTCGGCCTGCACGGCTACACCCACGAGAACCCCACCGCGATGAGCCGCCAGCAGCAGGCCGACGTGCTCGACCGCTGCATCGCGCTGATCACCGACCTCACCGGCCGCGCACCGGTGGGCCACAACGCGCCGTGGTGGGAGTTCAGCGCCGACACGCTCGAGCTTCTGCTCGAACGCGGGATCGCCTACGACCACAGCCTGATGCACCGCGATTTCGAGGCCTACTTCCTGCGCCGCGGCGACCGCTGGACGCCGATCGACTACGGCCAGCCCGCCGCGAGCTGGATGAAGCCGGTGGAGCGCGGCACCGAGACTTCGCTGCTCGAGATCCCCGCCAACTGGGAGCTCGACGACATGGAAGCACTGCTCTACATCAAGTCCTTCGCCAATGCGCAGGGCTACGTGGGCGCGCGCAACCTCGAGGTGCAGTGGCGCGACCAGTTCGACTACGTCTGGCGCGAGTACGACTTCGCGGTGTTCCCGATGACCATCCATCCCGACGTGTCGGGCCGCGCGCAGGCGGTGCTCATGCACGAGCGGCTGATCGACTACTTCCTGAGCAAGCCCGGCGTGCGCTTCTGCACCTTCGCCGAGATCGACCGGCGCGTGCGCGAACGGATCGCATGCGGCGCCTGACGGTCGCGGGCCTTGCGGCGGATTTCCGAAGCGGCGCGCGCAAGCCGTCGGAGGTGCTCGACGGCTGCCTCGCGCACGCGGCGCTGCCCTGCGCGCAGTCGGTCTTCATCGCGACGACCGCCGAACGCGCCCGCGCCGAGGCGGCCGCGGCCGACGCGCGCCTGGCGTGCGGCAAGGCCCTCGGCCCGCTCGATGGCATGCCCGTGTCGTGGAAGGACCTGTTCGACCTCGAGGGCCTGCCGACCACCGCCGGTTCGCGCGTGCTGCCGTCGGCGCCGCGCGCGGCCGACGCGGCGGCCGTGGCCCGCCTGCGCGCGGCCGGCGCGGTGTGCGTGGGCAAGACCAACCTCAGCGAGTTCGCCTTCTCGGGCCTGGGCCTGAACCCGCATTTCGGCACGCCGGCCAACCCTTTCGGCAGCGAAGCCGAACCGCGCGTGTGCGGCGGCTCCTCGAGCGGCGCGGCGGCCTCGGTCGCGCTGGGACTGTGCGCCATCGGCATGGGCACCGACACCTCGGGCTCGGTGCGCGTGCCGGCCGCCTTCACCGGCCTGTGCGGATTCCGCGCGAGCCGTGGCCGCTATCCGATGGCGAGCCTGCATGGCCTGTCGCCGCTGCTCGACACCCTCGGCGTGATCGCGCGCGGCGTGGAGGACATTGCGCGCGTCGACGCGGTGCTCACCGCTCGCGCACGGCCGGACGAGGACATCGGCCCGCCGCGCATCGTGCTGCTCGACGACTTCATGGACGACACGGTGGACGCGGCGCAACGCACCCATTGCCTCGCGCTGTTCGAGCGGCTGCGCCGGGCCGGCTTCGCCGTCTCGCGCGGTCGCGCCGCGCCACTGACCGCCACACGCGAGGCCATGGCGCGCCACGGCACGGTGGTGGCCGCGCATGCCTTCCATCGCCACCGCGCGTTGCTCGACGGCCCAGAGGCCACGCGCATCGATCCGCACATCCGCGCGCGCCTGGAAAGCGCGCGCGGCTTCCTCGCGTCAGACTACCTCGCGCTGCTGGCGGCGCGCGACAGCGGCCTGCGCGCGCTGCGTGCCTGTGCGCCCGGAACGCTGTTCATGTTCCCCACCACGCCCATCGTCGCGCCCACGATCGAGCACGCCTCGGATCCCGCACGGCACGCGGCCCTCAACGCACGCGCGCTCGCCCATTGCATGGTCGGGAGCCTGCTCGACATGCCGGGCATCGCGATGCCCAGCGGCTTCGATGCCCGAGGCTTGCCTACCAGCGTGCTCTTCAGCATGCCGCGCGGCCGGGATGCGGAGCTGCTGCGCGCCTGCGCGCGCATCGAGGCGCTAGGCGCCACCGAGGCCGTATGAGGTGACGCCTCGCGCCGCCTCGCCGGCATGGCGCAGCGAGGCCAGGAACTCCGGCCACCCGCGGGCCGGGCGGCCCAGCAGCATCGAGAGCACGCGCGCGTTGCCCGCGGGCATGCCGTGGCGGTCGTAGTCGTCGAACATGGCGAGGATCTGCGCCACCTCCTCGTCGCGGAAGCGCTCGAAGAAGGGCTGCCCACGCGCGTGGGCGAGGTAGGCCTCGGGCGACTCCTTCACCGCCACCACCAGCCGGCCCAGCGCCTGTGCCATCAGCGCGGCGATCTGCGTGCGCGACAGATAGGCATCGGTCCCCACCAGCTCGTAGGTGCCCAGGGCATGGCCCGGCTCGGTCAGCACGATCGCCGCCGCTTCGGCCACGTCGTCGAGGTCGACCCAGGTCAGGCGCCGCGCGGGATCGTAGGGCAGCAGCCAGCGGCCGTCCCTGGCGATCGAGGGCCAGGTCCAGCTCACGTTCTGCATGAAGTTGGTCGGCAGCAGCACGGTGTAGGGCAGGCCGCTGCGGTAGAGCTCGCGCTGCACGATCTGCTTGGCCCAGTGGTAGTTGATGTTGTCGAGGTAGGGCGCGATCACGCCGTGCAGCACGAAGTGCGAGACACCGGCGCAAGACGCGGCCGCCACCATGCGGCGGCCGAGTTCGGGCTCGTCGAGCGTGAGGCTCGGCGCGATGTGATAGACGCTGTCGGCGCCCTCCATGGCGCGCAGCAGGTCGGCGCTGTCCCATTCGTTGCCGATCACCGGTTCGGCACCGAGCGAGCGCACGCGCTCGGCGGATGCGGCGCGCCTGACCAGCGCACGCGGCCGCACGCCGCGCGCCACCAGTTGCCGGATGAGGCGCGTGCCGGTCTGTCCGCTCGCGGCGGTGATGAGGATGGTCTTCGTCACGTTCGGGTTCCTTTTTTCATTCGACGCGGATGTCGTTGTCGCGGGCGACCTTGCCCCACTTCTCGTACTCGCTGCGCGTGATGGCGGCGAACTCCTCGGCCGTGTTGCCCACCGCCTGCAGGCCGAGCTGCGCGATGCGCGCGGCCACGTCCGGGTGCCGCAACGCACGCACCGTGTGCGTGTTCAAGGTGGCCACCACCTCTTGCGGCGTGCCGCGCGGCACGAAGAAACCCTGCCAGCCGTCGGCGCGGTAGCCGGGCAGCAGCGAGGCCACGGGCGGTACCTCGGGCGCGAGCGGATGCGGCTGCGCGCTGGTCACCGCCAGCGCGCGCAGCTTGCCGGCCTTGATCAGCGGCAGCGCGGTGGTGGCCGGCTCGAACACCAGCGCGATCTGCCCGCCCATCAGGTCGGCCAGCGGCGAGCCCTTGTAGGGCACGTGATTCATGCGCACGCCCGCGAGGCTGTTGAACATCGCCATGCGCACGTGCGCGCCCGAGCCCACGCCCAGCGACGCGAAATCGATGCTGCCGGGCTTGTCGCGCGCCTGCGCGAGCACGGCCGGCAGCGAGTTGAGCGCCAAGCCCGGCGCGGTCACGAGGAAATACGGCACCTGCACCACCTGGGTCACGGGCACGAAGTCGCGGAAGTGGTCGTAGGGCAGCCGGCTGTAGATGTGGGGCAGCACGCCGACGATCGATTCGACCGACATGAAGACCGTGTAGCCGTCGGCCGGGCTGCGCGCCGCGGCCTCGGCGCCGATCATCCCGGCCGCGCCCGCCTTGTTGTCGACCAGCACCGGCTGGCCCAGGGTGCGCACCAGCGCATCGCCGACCAGCCGCGCCACGATGTCGGGCGAGATGCCGGCCGCGAAGGGCACGACGATGCGGATCGGCCTGGCCGGCCAGTCGGGGGCGGCGCGCGCCCAGGCGGGCGCGGCGCACAGCGCCGCGGCGGCCAGCGACAAGCGGCGCCGCGCGGGGTTCGGAATCGCATCGGTCATGGTGTCTCCTTCGTCTTGATCTTGTCCTGATCCCTACTTGAGTTCGAGCAGCTCGAAGGCCACGTGCGCCTGTTCGCCGGTCTGGATCGAGAGGAAGCGGCCCAGTGCCTGCACGTCGTTGAGCCAGGCGTACTTCTTCGAGGCGGTCTCGAACTGGGGCGTGACCACGTAGTACCAACGCGGCGCGTCGATCCGCTCGCCGGCCATGAAGCGCGACCAGCTCGCCTCGTCGGGCTTGCGCAGCACGCCGCCGTAGGTCACGTAGAGCAGCTCCCCGTCGTCGAGCCGGGCCATCATCCGCACATCGATGCGCATGCTGCCGTTGGGCATCACGCGCACCCAGTCGCCCGTGGGATCGATCACCTCGGCATTGATGCGGCCGCGCAGCGTGCCGCCGGCGCGCGGGGAGAACACCAGCAGGTTGGCGCTCGGCGCCTGCGGCGCGTGGAGCGGTGCAACCAGCGTGGCGAGGAATTCGGTGCGCAGCGGCGGCAGCGCGCTGCCGGCGGGCGCGGCCGGCACGATGGGCGCGGCGAGCACGCCGCCGAACAGCCAGGCGGCCGAGCGCAGGAGCGAGGTCAGGGTCATGGTGAAGAAGGAAGAAAAGGCGATCGATGGGGAACAGGCCTGCATTTGAAATTCGTGCACCGCCTGCCGCAATGCCCCGCGATACACATGACTTTTGCGTCGGGCGCACTAAACTTCCGCGATGACCTCTCCGCGCTCCGCTTCGATCCCGGCCTCAGTGGTGACGCGGCAGGCCAGCCAGCTCGACGAGATCCAGGCCTTCGTCGCGGTCGGCCAAACCGGCAGCTTCTCGGCCGCGGCCGCCCTGCTGTCGAAGGACGCCTCGACCATCTCGCGGCGCATCGCCGCGCTCGAGCGCCGCCTCGGCGTGCGGCTGATCGCGCGCACCACGCGCCGGTTGGCGATCACCGAGGCCGGCAACAGCTATCTCGCGCGCATGAGCGCGGTGCTCGAGGAGATGGCGAACGCCGATGCCGAACTGTCGGCGCGCGGCAACCGGCCGCAGGGCCTGCTGCGCATCTCGCTGCCGCGCACCTACGGTCGGCTGTGGCTCGCGCCGCTGCTGCCGCGCTTCATGGCCGCCTATCCCGACGTGCAGCTCGACGTACGCTTCTCCGACCAGTTCGTCGACCTCGTCAGCGAGGACTTCGACGTCGCGGTGCGGCTCGGTGCGCTGCAGAGCAGCAGCCTGGTGGCGCGCAAGGTCGGCGAGGTGCGCCGCCACGTCTACGCCTCGGCCGCCTACCTGCGCGCGCACGGAACTCCGAGCGCGCCGCGCGAGATCGCGCAGCACCGCTGCCTGGGCTTCGCGGGCTACCAGCGCAGCGCCGAATGGTCGCTGCGCAAGGGCCGCCAGCGCGTCACCGTGGGCGTGAAGCTCGCGATGCATACCGACGACTCCGATTCGCTGATCACCGCCGCGGCCGAGGGCGCGGGGCTGGTCATCGCCACCGGCTGGCTGGTCGAGAAGCATCCGCTGGGCGGCAAGCTGCGGCCGGTGTTGCCCGACTGGGAGGTCGGCGAGCCCGGCGCGATCTACATCGTGACGCCCACCGCGAGCTTCCTGCCCGCGAAGGTGCGCGTGTTCATCGAGATGGTGAGCGGCGCGCTGCGGCGCTGAGGGCCAGGCTCAGGCGTCGCGCGCGCAAGCCAGCATCAGCTCGCGCAGCCACTCGTGCGCCGGCGAGTGGTCGGTGCGCGGATGCCAGACCATGCGCACGTCGAACAGCGGCAGGTCCAGCGGCAGGTCGAAGGCCTCGACCTCGGCCATGCGCGACATGCGGCGCGCGAGCCGCGCCGGCACGCTGGCCACCATGTCGGAGGTCTCGAGCACGAAGGGCAGCGCGAGGAAGCTGGGCTTGATCATCTGCACGCGCCGACGCAGGCCGTGCGGCTCGAGCGCGGCGTCGATCTGCACGTTGTAGATCTGGGATGCGTCGGGTTCGATCGTCACGTGCGGCAGCGCGCAGAACGAGGGCACGTCGAGCGCCGCGCCATGCACCGGGTGCGAGCGCGCGGCCAGGCCCAGGAAGCGGTCGGAGAACAGCTTGCGGCCCTTGACGTAGGTCGGCGCGTTCGGGAAGTAGGTCAGCGCCAGGTCGAGCTCGCCGGCCGCCATCATCTCGCCGAAGTGGTGCGGGTTGGTCTGCAGCATGTGCACCCGCACGCCCGGCGCCTCCTGGCGGATGCGGCGCATCACCGAGGGCATCATCAGCAGGTCGATGTAGTCGATGACGATGAGCCGAAACACCTGTGTCGAGGTCGCGGGGTCGAAGCGCACGGGCTCGGTCAGGCGCTCGAGCGCGGCGATCGCCTCCTGCACGCGCGGCCACAGCACGAGCGCGCGCTCGGTCGGCATCCAGCCGGTGCCGGCGCGCATCAGCAGCTCGTCGCCCAGCAGGTCGCGCAGCTTGGCGAGCGACACGCTCATCGACGACTGGCTCATCTCGAGCCGTTCGCCCGCGCGCGTGACGTGCCGCTCGCGCATCAGCGCATCGAAGGCACGCAGCAGGTTCAGGTCGAGGTCTTGCAGCTTCATCGGGGGCGACAGCGGGGCGCGGGCGGGTAAACCCGCATGGATCATCAAGAACGCGATGCCGGGCATCGGCGGCTTCGATGGACCGCGCGGCCGCGGCCTCGAATACTGGCGGCCATTATTCACTCCACGAGAAAGATCGTCATGGCCATTCCCCAGATCCGTGTCACCCGCGAAGAGATGCGCCAGCGCGTCGCCTACTTCAAGGACCTCAAGGGCTTCGACGGCGGGCTGCCCGACAGCCGCCATCCGAGCGCCGAGCGCAAGCTCTACAACGCGGTGGGCTTCCAGCCGCCGCGCGGCAAGGGCGGCGACGACGTGATATCGCCGGTCGGCGCGCAGGCGGCCGAGAACGCCGCCATCCGCATCAGCGAGGGCTTCAACCTCGGCTTCTGCGAGGCCAAGCCCGGCAAGGGCCCGATGATGCACAACCACGACACCAACGAGACCTTCATGCCGCTCACGGGCCGCTGGCGCTGTTCGTGGGAGCTCGACGGCCGCGAGGAGTACTTCGACGTCGGACCGTGGGACATCTTCTCGTTCCCGGCCGGCGTCAACCGCCGCTTCGAGAACATCACACACGAGGAGCCGGGCAAGACGCACTTCCTGATGTTCGTGATCGGCGGCAACGCGCCCGAAGCGGACTTCACCGAAGACGCGAAGAAGACGCTGCGCGAAGAAGGCCTGCTGGCCTGATGCACGCGACGGCCCACCGCATGACGACGCTCGCCGAAGACCTGCCCGCGATGCCCGAGAACCTGCGCCGCTTCGTCGCCGCGCAGCCCCTGCACCGCTTCACCGACACGCGGGGTTTGGCCTGGTCGCTGCGCGACACCGGCACGCGCGGCGACACGGCCACCGCCGGGCCGCCGCCGCTGGTCCTGCTGCCGGGCGCGCTGGGCAACGGCGACAGCGCCTGGCGCATCGCGCAGGCCTTCGCCACCGAGCGCCGCGTGCTGAGCATCACCTACCCGGGCGGCGTCGCGCCCGAGCTGCTCGCGCTCGGGCTCGAGGAGCTGCTGCGCGAACGGCGCACCGGCGCGGTCGCGCTCTGGGCCTCGTCGTACGGCGCCTGGTGGGCGCAGGCCTTCGCATTGCGTTTCCCTGATCAGGTGGCGGCGCTCTGGCTCGGCAACACCTTCGTCGACGGACGCGACGTGGCGCAGCATCCGCTGTTCGATGCGCTCTGGCTCGCGGCCAGCGACAGCGCCACCGTGATCGCGCGCTGGGACCAGGCGCTGCGCGGGCGGCCCGACGACCTGCTGCGCGCGGTGCAGCTGCACATGCTGCATGCCGGCCTGCCCGCTTCGGACTTCCACGGGCGGCTGCGCCAGGTGGCGGGAGCGGCCGAGCTGCCGGCGTCGCGGGCGATCGCGAACACCGTGGTCTTCGAATGCGAGGACGACGCGATCATCGCGCCCGCGACCCGGGCCCGCGTGCGCGCGCGCTATCCGAAGGCGCGCCATCTCACGCAGGCGCAGGGCGGCCACTACCCGCACATCGTCACGGCCGAGCTGCTGGTGGAGCGCATGCGCGATTGGCTGCAATGACAACACTCATGACACCTGCATCGACCCACGCTGAGGAGTTCACCATGCCCGTCTCTCGTTCCCGGCGCCTCGCGCTCCAGCGCCTGGGCCTCGCGGCCCTGGCCGCCACCACGGGCCGCGCGGCCTTCGCGCAGGCCGGCTGGCCCACCAAGCCGATCAAGCTCGTCGTGCCGTTCTCGGCCGGCGTGTCGCCCGACGTGGTGGCGCGCATCCTCAGCGAGCCGCTGGGCCAGGCGCTCGGGCAGCCGATCGTCATCGACAACCGCGCCGGCGCGGCCGGCATCATCGGCGCCGAGGTCGCGGCGCGCAGTCCCGGCGATGGCTACACCCTCTTCATGACCGTCAACTCGATCATGGGGATCAACCCCAACGTCTACGCCAAGCTGCCCTACGACACCTTCCGCGACTTCGCGCCCGTGACGCAGGTCGCGCTGGTGCCCTATGTGCTGATCACCGGCCCGAGCCAGCCCGACGCCAGCCTGCGCGAGTTGCTGGCGCGCGCCAAGGCCAAGCCGGGCTCGGTCGACTACGGCTCGCTGGGCGTGGGCTCGGGCCCGCACGTGGTGATGGAGATGATGAACAACATGGCCGGCGTGCAGATGGTGCACGTGCCCTACAAGGGCAGCCCGTTGGCCGACGTGATGGCCGGCCAGATGCCGATCGCCTTCGAGCCCGCGACCACGGCGATCCCGCTGGTGCGCAGCGGCAAGCTCCGCGCGCTCGCGGTGACGAGCCCGAAGCGCAGCGCGCTGCTGCCCGAGGTGCCGGCCGTGGCGGAACTGCTGCCCGGCTACGACGGCGACGGCTGGCAGGGCTTCTACGTGCCGGCCGCCACGCCCCAACCCATCGTCGCGCGCTACAACCGGGAGCTCGTGAAGATCCTGCGCAACCCCGAGGTCCAGCGCAAGCTCACCGAACTGGGGCTGGTGCCGGTGGGCAATTCGGTCGAGCAGTTCGGCGCGATCTCGCGCAGCGAGTTCGAGAAGTGGGGGCGCATCGCGAAGGCGAATCGGATACGCATCGACGGCTAGGGGAGGTCATCCGCAGACCGTTCCCGTCAGGCCGCGATGCTCGGCGACGACGACGGCCTGCGTCCGGGTGCGCACGTCGAGCTTCGCGAGGATGGCCTTCACATGCGTCTTGACGGTGCCGAGCTGGATGTCCAGCGTCCGCGCGATGTGCTTGTTGCCCGCGCCCTGCGAGATCAGGTTCAGCACGTCGCGCTCGCGCTTCGTCAACGGCGCGTGCACGAGGCTCTCGGCCATGCGCGCCGAGACCGCGTCGTCGTAGCAACGGCCGCCACGGGCCAGCGAGCGCACCGCATGAAGCAGGCGTTCGGCCGGGCACTCGAGCAGCAGGTAGCCGGGCACGCCACGGGTCAGCGCGCTGCGGATGTCCCACTCGCCGTCCCGCGAGGTGACGATCAGCAATCGCGGCGACGGCCCGTGCCGGAACTCGGGCGATGGCGCCAGCGCCTCGATGCATCGCAGGCCCGTCGCGTAGTCGGCCACCAGCACATCGCAGCGAAGTTCCGCGGGCGCGGGCAAGGTGTCGCTCGCCACGGTCACCGAGAGATCGGCGTGGCCCTGCAGGGTGGCGCCCAGCCCCGCGCGAACGAGCGGCGATTCGTGGCACACGAAGACTTCCACGCGTGGAACCATGGTGATGACGCTTTCCGGTTGGGATGCGGACTCGAAGACGATGGCGCGCAGTCTGGAAGGGCCGTGTATCTCGACGGCATCACATTCGACCTCCCCATGTGTCATCTGACACACGGGCGGGCCGGTCGCCGCTGCTGCTCGATAATCCCGCGCATCCCACTGGACACGACATGGCGCGACCTTCGACGGCCCCTTCGCTCCCGCACGAACTGCGCAAGGACCTCGACCGGGCCGAGGCGCGCTTCCACCACCTGGTGGAGGCCACGGGCGACGTGATCTGGATCACCGAGTGCGACCCCGAGCGCGTCGTGTACTGCAGCGAGAGCTTCGAGCAGATCTGGGGCTACACGGTCGCGCAGCTCTACCGCGAGCCGGGCCTCTGGATCCAGTGCATCCACGACGAGGACCGGGACCGGATCGGCCTGGCCTTCCACGACTGGCTCGCGCAACCGACCGAGCGCTGGGAGGCGGAATTCCGGATCGTTCGTCCGGACGGCGAGCTGCGATGGATCCACGAGCGCGGTGTCGCCATGGTCGAGGGCGACGGCAAGCTGCGCGTCGTCGGCGCCTCGGCGGACATCACGCGGCTGCGGCTGACGGCGGCGGCGCTGCGCGAGTCCGAGGAGCGCTTCGCGCTGGCGGTGGAGGGCTCGGCCGACGGCATCTGGGACTGGGACCTGCAGACCGGCATGATGTTCATGTCCGAACGCGCGCAGTTCCTCTACGGGCTGCCGCCGAGCGCCGATGCCTCGCGCCCGCGCGCCGAGTGGATGACGCTGGTGCTCGAGCCGCAGGCCGATGTCGCCGCCCGCCGCGATGCCATCGCGCGCTACATCGCCGGGGAAACCGACTCGCTCGATGCCGAATGGCTGTTCCGGCAGCCGGACGGCACCGACCGCTGGCGAAGGATCCGCGGGCGCTGCCTGCGCAACCCCGAGGGCAAGGCGATCCGGCTGAGCGGATCGATCAGCGACGTGGACGCGCGCCGGCGCGAGCAGGCATCGCGCCAGCAGTCGCAGCGGCTGGAGGCGGTCGGCACCTTCGCCGGCGGCATCGCGCACGATTTCAACAACATCCTCGGCGCCATCCTCGGCTTCGGCGAGATGTCGCTGCGGCGGACCCGCGCCGGAAGCCGCATGCGCCGCGACCTCGAATCGATCGTGACCGCCGGGGAACGCGGCCGCGCGCTGGTCGACCGCATCCTCGCCTTCAGCCGCAGCAGCGTCAGCGAGCGGGTGCGGGTTCATTTCGAGCAGGTCGCGCGCGAATCGGCGGACCTGCTCAAGCCGGCCTTGCAAGGCGAGATCGAACTCGTCTGCGATTTCCGGGCGGGAACGGCGGCAATCATGGGCGACCCTACCCAGGTCCACCAGGTCGTGGGCAACCTGGCGATCAATGCGATGCAGGCCATGCCCGACGGCGGAACGCTGCGCATCGCGCTCGCCTGCGAGTCCCTTCCGCAGGGCCGTTCGGCCACGACGGGCCCGCTGGCCTCGGGCGACTACGTCGTGCTGACGGTCTCCGATACCGGCATCGGCATCGCGCTCGAGAACCGGCAGCGCATCTTCGATCCGTTCTTCACGACCAAGGAAGTCAACGTCGGCACCGGCCTCGGCCTGTCGCTGGTGCACGGCATCGTGGCGGAATTGGGCGGTGCCATCGACGTCGCGTCGAGCCTGGGATGCGGCAGCACCTTCGTCGTCTACCTGCCGAGGATGGGCGACGTGCCGGCGCCGCCGGCGGTCGAGGCGCGGCGCCTGCCGCGCGGCGGCAAGCAGCGCGTCCTCGTGGTCGACGACGACCCGGCGCTGGTCCGCATGACCTCCCAGCTGTGCGCGGACCTCGGCTACGAATGGACGGCCTGCACCTCGGGTGCCGAGGCCGCCCGCCTCTTCGGCGAAGCGCCGGACCGCTTCGATGCCGTGCTCACGGACGAGCGCATGCCCGGCATGACGGGCATGGCGCTGCTGCGCCTGATGAAGGACATCCGCGAGGACCTGCCGGTCATCGTGATGAGCGGCTACCTGGGCGACACCCTGGTCCACCGCGCCCGCGCGGAAGGTGCATCGCAGGTGCTGGCCAAGCCGGTCGCGAGGGCCGAGCTGGCCGCGGCCCTCTCCTCATTGTTCCCGGGCGCCGCGGGACGAAGCGCAGGCCGACGCGACCGCCGCCAGTAGCTCGTCCCGCGTATAGGGCTTGGGAAGAATGGCGGCGGCACCGACCCGGCGGGCGAGCAGCGGCGATGCCCCCGGCGCCTTTCGCTGGTGCGCCGACACCACCATCACCGGCGCCTGGTGCAGCGCGCGCAACGCCTCGACGCGCCCGGAGGCACGGCCGGGGTTCGCGATGTCCAGCATCACCAGGTCCAGTCCCGGCACCGGCGTGCGTTGGCGCTCGGCGAGCAAGACGACCTCGTGCCCCGCGTCGGACAGCCACCGGCTCGCCAGCTCCCGCATGAGAGAGTCGCCCTCGATGACCGCGATGCGAAAACAACCCCGCAAGATTTGAATCCTCAAGTCGTGCTCCCCACGGGCGTCTCGCCGGACAATGAAGCCCGGGCAATCCGCCGAAGGACGCATGGTCGCCGACCCGTGCCGCAGATGGGTGCCTTTGTGTCGTTTGACATCTGCCGTTGCCTGAAGGAGCCCGTCGAATGCTGGAGAGCGATGCATTCACGCACGCCGCGCACGTGCTCGCGGTCGACGACGACCCGTCCATCCGCGAGCTGATCGTGCATTACCTCGGCGATCACGACCTGCGCGTCACCGCCGTCACCAGCGAGCGCGAGATGCGTTCGGTGCTCGCCCGCGACCCGGCCAACCTGGTCGTGCTCGACCTTCGCCTCGGACGCGAGAACGGACTGGAGATCGCCCGGGCGCTGCGCGCGGAGACGAAGCTGCCGATCATCATCCTGACGGCCCTGCAGGACGAGGCGGACCGCGTGATGGGCCTCGAGCTCGGCGCCGACGACTACGTCACCAAGCCCTTCTCGCCGCGCGAGCTGCTGGCGCGGATCCGTGCGCTGCTGCGACGCTCGCGCATGCACGAGACGGTCGCCGATGCCGTGGCCGACGTGCGCGCCTACCGGTTCGAGGGCTGGGAGCTCAACGTGCGCCTGCGCAAGCTCCGGGCGCCGGCGGGCCACGGCGTCTCGCTGCGCAACGCCGAGTTCAACCTGCTGCTGGCCTTCCTGGCCTCGCCGCATCGCGTGCTCTCGCGGCAGCGCCTGCTGGAGCTGTCCAGGCTGCACGACGCGGAGGTCTATGACCGCTCGATCGACGTCATGGTCGGAAGGCTGCGCCGGAAGGTCGAGCAGGATCCCCGCAACCCGAGCCTGATCCTCACCGAGCGCGGGGCCGGGTACATCTTCACGCCGGCGGTCCACACGGTTCGCGGCTGATCCCGCGGCCCGTGGAGGCCCGGCGCGCAGGCTCCTTGTAAGGATTACGTAGACTTCATCGACTACCTTGGGGCCACTCCTTCGTCCCTCCAGTCATCATGAATCTCCTGCGGCATGGCGACAGCAAGTTCCCCGAGGCACGGGTGCTCTGCTCTTCGAGCGGGCTGGGCTGGCGCGGGATTGCCGCGGAGATGCGCTCGCATCCGGCCGGCGACCTGCCGCCGTTCGTGTCGAGCCAGATCGAGATCACGATCGCGCCCGAGACCACGCCCGGCGCATCGGTGAGCCGCAAGGGCTGGGGACAGCGGCAGCAGACCCGGGTCGAGAAGGGCACCATCTGGATCAGCCCGATGGGCGTCGCCGAGGACGACATCCGGATCAGCCGCTACCTGCCGTCCATCTTCCACATCTACCTGTCGATGGACCGACTGCTCGCCTTGAGCGATCCCGAGGGCGACGCCGGCGCATCGCTGCACCACGTCCGCTACCTCGCGGGCGTGCGCGATGAATCGATCGTGCAGATCGGTCACGCCCTGGCCGAAGACATGAGGAATCCCTCTGCCGCGGGCCGCATGCTGGTCGACTCCCTGACCGCGGCCCTGGCGAACCGCATGGCCCGCGACTACTGCGACACAGGGATGCCGCGCGGCACCGCGGCGACGGCCGCGCGCGACATGCGACGCGTCCGGCTGGCGATCGAGTTCATGCGTGCGCACCTTGACCAGCCCATCGGCCTGGACGAGATCGCCGCGGCCGTCGCGGTCAGCCCCTTCCATTTCGCGCGCCTGTTCCGTGCCTCGACCGGCCTTCCGCCCTACCGGTACCTCGCGAACCTGCGCATGGAGAACGCGCGGCGCCTGCTGGCCGATGGCCGGATGCCACTGGCGGAGATCGCGCTGTCGATGCAGTTCTCGACGCCCGCCAACTTCGCGCGGGCCTTCCGGCAGGCCACCGGCCTGTCCCCGAGCGAGTACCGCCGCCAGTCGTCCTGACCCGTTTCAGGGTCGGGAGGACGAGCCCCGCTCCTCCTTTGGAGAGAGCTGTCCATCGCCAACGGGGAGGTTTGGCGACGCGCCGCGGCGGCGATGCTGACGGCCATGACGTCCTCACAGAATCTCCAGGCCCTCCAGCCTTCGACCGCCGCAGGCGTGCCCGCGGGCACGTCGAGCGAAGGCACCGCCGCGCCCCCGGCATCGGGGCCCACGGTCTCGGCACCGACCTTGCGCATGTCGCTCGACGGGCAGGAGATCGCCTACCGCGCCATCGGGCACGGCACGGGCATCCCCTTGCTGCTGCTCAACCGCTTCCGCGGCACCATGGACCACTGGGACCCGAAGCTCATCGATGCGCTGGCGGCGAAGCGCCCGGTGCTCATGTTCGACCAGCCCGGGTTCGGGCGTTCCTCGGGCGTGCCCGAGGACTCGCTGCAGGCCTTCGCCGCCATGGCGGCGCGCGTCGTCGCGCAGCTGAACCACCGGCAGGTCGACGTGATGGGCTTCTCGATGGGGGGCACCGTGGCACTGCAGCTGCTGCTGGACCATCCGGAACGGGTGCGCCGCGCGGTCATCGCCGGTTCCGGGCCCGGGCATGTGCCCGCCGAAGGCGGCGGCGTCGCGCCAGCGGATGCCGCCGTCTGGCAGGTGGCGACGAAGCCCGTCAACAGCGACGAGGACTTCCTGTTCCTCTTCTTCGAGCCGACGCCGACCAGCAGGGCAGCGGGGCAGGCCTATCTCGCGCGACTCGCGCAGCGCGAGGACGCCTTCGCCCGACAGGTGGAGCCCGCGGCCTGGCAGGCACAGCTCAAGGCCGCGATGGCCGTGGGCTCGGAAGGCAGTTCCCTGCTGCCGCGCCTCAAAGACGTGCCGCATCCCGTGCTGGTGGCCAACGGCCGCCACGACGTCATGGTGCCCACCTATGCCTCCTATGCGATGGCGCAGCGACTGCCCCATGCCCGTCTCGTCGTCTATCCGGACTTGGGGCACGGCTTCCTGTTCCAGCACGCCGAGTCCTTCTCGGACGAGGTGAACCGATTTCTCGACGCGCCGTGAGCGATCGACATCCCACCGCTTTTTCAACCCCACCACGAGGAACCGCGACCATGCCCTGCATCACGACCAACGACGGCACCCAGATCTACTACAAGGACTGGGGCCAGGGTCAGCCGATCGTCTTCTCGCACGGCTGGCCCCTGTCGGGCGACGACTGGGACAACCAGATGCTGTACTTCCTGCACCAGGGATTCCGCGTCATCGCGCACGACCGCCGCGGCCATGGCCGCTCCACGCAGACGGCCACCGGCAACGAGATGGACACCTACGCGGACGACCTGGCCGCGCTCACCGCCGCGCTGGACCTCCAGGACGCCGTGCACGTGGGCCACTCGACCGGCGGCGGCGAAGTCGCGCGCTACCTGGGCCGCCACGGCACGAAGCGCGTCGCCAAGGCGGTGCTCATCGGCGCGGTGCCGCCGCTGATGCTCAAGACCGCCGCGAATCCGGGCGGACTGCCGATCGAGGTCTTCGATGGCATCCGGGCCGGCGTCGCCGGCAACCGCGCCGAGTTCTACCGCGACGTCACGCTGCCCTTCTACGGCTACAACCGCCCGGGCGCCAGGATCTCCGAGGGCATTCGCAACCACTGGTGGCTGCAGGGAATGATGGGTGGCATCAAGGCCCACTACGACTGCGTGAAGGCCTTCTCCGAGACCGACTTCACCGAGGACCTCCAGAAGATCGACGTGCCCACGCTCGTGATGCACGGCGACGACGACCAGATCGTGCCGATCGGCGCGGCGGGCCTGATGTCGGCCAAGCTGGTGAAGGGAGCCACGCTCAAGGTCTACCCAGGCCTGCCGCACGGCATGTGCGCGACGCATCCCGAGGTGATCAACGCCGACCTGCTGGCGTTCATCAAGGGCTGAGCCGCCCATGACGCCAAGGAGAAGCACATGTTCGGCCTGACGACGCTCGGCGCCATCCATACGGCGATCAGCCTGGTCGCGCTCGCGGCCGGCGCCTCGGCGCTGCTGCGCCACCGCGAGATCCCCGCCCGCACGATGCTGGGCCAGACCTACATCTGGGCCACGGTGCTCACCTGCCTCACGGGTTTCGGGATCTTCCAGCGCGGCGGCTTCGGCGCGCCCCACGTGCTGGGCATCCTGACGCTGGCGGTGCTGCTCGTCGCGGCGGTGGCCGGCAGAACGAACGCCTTCGGCCGCGCTTCGCGCTACGTGGCAACCATCGCGTACTCGACCACATTCTTCTTTCACCTGATCCCGGGCCTGACCGAGACCTTCACGCGCCTGCCCACGGGCGCCCCGCTGTTCAGCAGCCCCGAGGATCCCGCCCTGCAGAAAACCGTGGGCGCCTGCTTCGCGGTGCTGGTCGTGGGTTGCCTGCTGCAGGTGCGACGCCTGCGTGCCGAATCGGCACCGACGGCGGCGAGCCTCGCGCAGCCGCAGCGCCCTCCCGCTTCTCGTCCTCCCATGAACCTTCCATGAGCCTCGCCATGAACAAGCCTCTCTGCCTCCTGATCGCCGCCTTTCTCGCATCCAGCGCGTACGCCCAGACGAAACCGGGCGAACTCGACCCCACCGGACAGGGCCGACCGGCCGCGCGCGCTGAAGCCAAGGTGAAGGCCCGGCCGGCCGGCCAGGTCAAGGCGCCCGGTGGCGACGAACCGAAGACCGAGGAAGGCGGCGCGATCGGCACGGGCCGCGCGGCCGTCGCTGGCGACGCCCGTGCCCACACGCGGGACGAGCGCCGCCGGAACAAGGACGGGAGCCTCAAGCGCCGCACCACGCAAGGTGGCACGCCACAGTAGGGCCGGGAGGGCAGTGGGCAGCAGTCACCATGATTCCCCTGGCCCTGCTGGTGAGTCGTCCGCCCGCGTTGCGGCATTCCGCTGATGGCGGCCGTGTCGATCTACAGCATGGAAGGACTCACGGGCCGCGCTGTTCGGGTTCACCTGCGCGAGCGTGATGCCGCTGTTCGCGGTGATCGCGCGCGGCAACGGTCGATCGCCGCGGACGCCTGAACGGCGTCAGGCCGGCCTCTCGAACGCCTCCGATCGCCAAGGGCCACCAGGTCTCAGGACACGACGCCCCGCGATCGATAGAGCTTGGCGTGCGCCATCGTGTATTCCGCCAGCGGCCCCAGCCTCGCCTGCGTCACGTCGAACTGCTCCGTTGGCTTGACGTAGGCGTGAACGGTCAGCCGCTGCCCAACGGCATCGCCAACGCGTTCGACAGCGATCGGGACACGCCGATAACCGTCCGACGCGTCGATCCTCTCGAGCAGGTCCATGGCGGCCAGCGCCGCGTCGTCGACCTCGAACAGCTGACCGACGATGCGCTCTCCTTCGCCTGGCAGGAAGACCAGCCAGGGCGAGAAGCGCTCGCCCATCAGGTACAGCGGATAGCGCTCCCGCGTGACGAAGTCGCCGGGGATGCGCCGGCCGCGGTTGGTGGCGAAGTTGGGGTAGCCCTCTTTCAGGGTGCCGAAGACGAAGACGAGATTCGATCCGACAGGGGTCGACGCCTTCGGCGTCGCCTCGCTGGAGTCCATCGGCCTGCCACGTAGGTGGGCCTCGATCTGCTCCGGCGCATGAACGGCGGCAAACTCGCCGCGCTTCATTTCATCGATCGACTGGAGCAGGTTCTGCTCGAACTGCTCCATCTCGTTATCCCTGGTCCTTGGCATCGATGGCCTTCTTCAGCCGAATGTAGTTCAAGCCCTCGCCGTCTTGTTCGCATCGTCGGATGCGATCCGCCCCACCAACGCCAGCAGATCCCGATCCCTCCCCCGCCCCGCGATCAACCCCAGCCCCACGGGCAGGCCATCGACCACCCCCAGCGGCAGGCTGACCTGCGGCAAGCCGCACAGCCCCGCGATGCAGGTATGGGCCAGCACGCGCATGCGGGTCTGCGCATCGGGCTGTGCCGATGCGCCCAGCAGCGGCGCCACGTCGGGCGCGGTCGGCAGGCACAGCACGCGGTCGTGCGCGAGCAGGTCGTCGATCCTCGCGCGCAGCGCGTCGGCCTCGCGTTGGGCGGCATCGATCTCCCGGGCCGTGACCTGCGACGCCGCGCGCAGCCGCGCCGCGATCTCGGGCGCCATCGACGGCCGGGTGCGCTCGAACCATTCGCCATGCGTGCGCCAGACCTCGGCGCTCTGCAGCACGCGGTAGGTCTGTGCCGCGGCACCCAGCGGCAAGCCTCGCGCGGGCGCATCGAAGGCCAGGTCCAGCGACGCGAGGCGATCGAGCGCGGGACGAAGTGCTGTCGCCACGCCCGGCGCGGCATCGTCGAAGGCATCGGCCATCGGGACGACGCGCCGCAGCGGCCGTGCCTCGCCCGGCGGCAGCAGCACCGCGCCCACGCGCTCGAGCACCGCCGCGGTCGCGGCGAACCAGCCGACCGTGTCGAATGCCGGCGCCAGCGGCGTGACGCCGCGCGCCTCGATCGCGCCATGCGTGGGCCGCAGACCGTACAGACCGCAGTAGCTGGCCGGGATGCGCACCGAGCCCGAGGTGTCGGTGCCCAGCGCGAAGTCGACGCAGCCACCGGCCACGGCAGAGGCCGAGCCACTCGACGAACCGCCGGGCACGCGGCCGGGTGCGCGCGGGTTCAGCGGCGTGCCGTAGTGCAGGTTCTCGCCCGCGAGCGAGAACGCGAGTTCGTCGCTGAGCGTTCGCCCTTGCAACCGCGCGCCGGCCTCGAGCAGGCGCGCGACCGCGGGTGCGTCGGCCGTGGCCGGCGCATGCGTGCGCAGCCAGTCGGGATTGCCCGCGCGCGTGACGTGGCCCGCGAGGTCGAACACCTCCTTGGCGGCGAAGCCGAGGCCGCTCAACGGGCCATCACCGAACGGATCGCTCGGATCGCGCGCGAACGAAGTATCGAGTCCGAAGCGTTCCGGACTCTCGAAGGGAGGGCGGGCCATCACTCGGCCGGATCGGAAGTGCCGCGATCGGGCGGCAAACCGTAGATCGCTTCCGCATGCACGATCGACTCGGCCATCGACGACACCGGCAACTGCTTGCGCATGGCCTCGCGCCGGATGATGGCGTAGGCCTCGTCCTCCGAGATGCCCTGGCGCGTGGCGAGGATCTTCATCGCGCGCTCGACGATGCGCCGCGTGCGCAAAGTCTCGTCGAGCTTGGCGATGCGGTTGAGCAGCCGCTCCTCGTAGCGGAACAGCATGCGTGCGACGTACAGCGTGGCGAGCACGCCGAAGGGACGAATCGGCTTGGGCAGCACGCCGTGCACGTTGGCCGCCGCGGCAGCCTCGAGCACGGCCGGGTTCTCGTAGGCCAGCAGCGCGATCAGCACCGCGTGCGAGGAACCGGCCAGCCACGGGTGCGCGGCATCGCGCTCCGACTGGATGCTGAAGAACACGGCCTCGGTGCCCTCGGGCAGGTGGTTCGGCTCGGGCCACAGCGCGGTGACGCGGCAGCCAAAGCGGCGCAGCTGCTCGCACAGCACGCGGGCGTCCTCGTCGTCGGGATGGATGACGGCGACCCGGATGTCACGCAGGGAGCGCAGCTGGATCGGATCGGGCGACATCAGAGGATCTTTCGTTCGTAGGCGACGAGGTAGGGATCGGGGCGGACGATGGAGGCATCCTCCCACAGCAGGTCGAAACCGCCATCCTCGCGCGAGCGCCCGATGCGGGCCTTGAGCGCGGTGTGGTTGGTGTCGGCGTCGATCTCGACCTCGCCCTGGGCCGAAGCATGGCGCGTGCCACCGAGGCTGCGCACGATGCGGTCGGGGTCGGGCGCGCCTTCGCGCGGCACGGCGCGCGCGAACAGGTGCACCTGCAGGTAGCCGGCCTCGGCATACATGTTGGGCCGGCGGCCGGCGCCGTAGCGCTTCTCGTAGAGCGCGGTGAAGCGCGCGCTGGCCGGGCTCTCGATGCCCGCGAAATAGGGCGCGACCGTGAGGTGCCCCGCGCGCGCGGCCGGGCTCAGTGCCGCGATCTCGGCCTCGCTCGCGGTGAGGCTCGCGATCGGGTGTTCGGCCGAGGTGGCGCCGATGGCATGGCAGGCGGCATAGAGCCGCGCGGTGTCGGCGCCCACCACGGTGCTGAGCACCACGTCGGGCCGCGCGGCGGCGATGCGCTCGGCCACCTCGGCGAAGGCGCTGTCGGGCGCGCCCATCGGCAGGTAGGTTTCGCCCGCGACGCTGCCCGCGCTCTCGAGCAGAAACTCCTTCGCGATGCGCGAGATCTCGCGCGCGAACACATACTCGGAACCGACCAGGAAGAAGCGCCGCCCGTGGTGCGCGAACAGGTACTTGATCAGCGGCACGATGGTCTGCGCGGGCGTGGGTCCGGTGTAGATCACGTTGGGCGAATACTCGAAGCCCTCGTACACCGAGGGATAGAACAGCACCGCGCCATGGCGCTCGACCACCGGCAGCACGGCCTTGCGGCTGGCCGACGAGCAGCAGCCGAAGATCACCGGCACCTGGTGGTGCAGCACCATGCGGCGCGCGATGTCGCGGTAGCTCGCGGGATCGGGGCCCGGGTCCTCGATGATCGGCACGATGGGCCGGCCCGCGACGCCGCCGCCCGAGTTGATCTCGTCGATGGCGACCAGCGTGCCGCTCAGCAGCGCCTGCTCGGTCACGGCCATGTTGCCGGTCTGGGCGAACAGCACGCCCACGCCGATCTCATCGGACATGCACGCCCTCCTCGCGGCCTGTCGCCGTCGCATGGCCGGGCCGCATGGCGTGCCAGGCGGTGTCGTCCTGGAAGGCCGCGGCCAGCCCGAGCAGCGCGAACTCGCCGCCGGCATGGCCGATCAGCGTGAGGCCCACCGGCAGGCCCGTGTCGCCGAAGCCGCAGGGCAGGCTCACCGCCGGCAGGCCGGTGAAGTTGGCGAGGCAGGGCATGGCGGTCATGGCGTCCTGGACGGTGGTCGTGCGGCCGGCGAATTCGATGCGCGATTCTGCCAAGGGCGGCGCGGTCACGGGCAGCGTCGGCAGCGCGAGCGCATCGAGGCCCGCCATGTCGCGCGCGAACGCGGCGCAGAAGGCGCCGCGGAACTGCTGCGCCGCGAGGTAGTCGACGGCCGACACGCTCTCGCCCGCATGCAGCAGCGCGCGCACGTCGGGTGCGTAGTGCCGCGCCCGGTCGTGCATCAGCGGACGGTGGAAGGTGCTGGCCTCGGCGTACATGATGGCCTTCCAGGCCGCAAACACCGCCGCCATGCCGCGCACCGGCACCGGCACGAGATCGCTGCCGCGCTGGCCGAAGACCTCGAGCGCCGCCTCGAAGGCCCGGCCCACGTCGGACGCGGTCTCGAAGCCCTCGCCCGCCAGCACGCCGATGCGCAGCCGGGCGCGGCCGCGTGCCTCGCGGAACTGCGCGGCATGGCGCGAGGAATCGCCGGCCGCGCCGGGCCACATCGCGTCGAGCCCCAGCCACAGGTCCTCGGCACTGCGCGCCATCGGCCCGGCGGCATCGAAGCTCCAGGCCAGCGGCAGCACGCCCTCGCCCTCGACGCGGCCGGTGCCCGGCTTGATGCCCGAGATGCCGCAGGCCGCGGCGGGAATGCGGATCGAGCCGCCGGTGTCGGTGCCGATGGCCAGCGGCAGCAGCCCGTCGGCCACGCAGGCGGCCGAGCCGCCGCTGGAGCCGCCGGTGATCGCGCGCGGGTCCCAGGGATTGCGCGTGGGGCCATGGTGCGATCCCTTGTTGGTCGCGCCGTAGGCCCACTCGTGCATGTTGGTCTTGGCCACCACGATGGCGCCGGCCCGGCGCAGCCGCGCGACCAGCGGTGCCTCGCCCTGCAGCGGCGCGTCGGCCAGCACGGCCGAGGCCGCGCTGCTGCCGAGGCCGGCGGTCAGCACGTTGTCCTTCACCGCGATCGGCACGCCATGCAGCGGCCCCAGCGACAGTCCGCGCGCCAGCGCGAGGTCGGCCTCGCGCGCCTGGGCCAGCGCGCCTTCGCGGTCGACGGCCACGAAGGCATTGGTGCGCGCGGCGCGGCGTTCGATGTCGGCCAGCCGGCGTTCGGCCAGCTCGACCGCGCCGAGCTCGCCGCGGCGGATCAGCGCGGCCAATTGCGCCACGCCAGCGCCGTCGATGGTCTCAGCGATGGACATGATCGGTCTCCGTCGACGGTGGAACGAGCGCGAACCAGGCACGCCCGGGCATCTCGCGCAGGCCCGTGCGCAGGTCCTCGAGGATCGCCGCGACCTCGCCGCACAGCGCGGGGTCGAGCGCCGCGAGGCCCGCGGCGCGGCGATGCGCGGCCACGCTGTCGGCGTTCCAGGGTGCGGCGGGCTGGGTGGGAACGGTTGCCATGGTCATGCCGCCAGCAGTTCGCGCAGCGCGCTGTCGATGAACGCGTTGTCGGGTTCGTGCAGGCCCTTGCCCGCCAGGTGGCCCCAGTCGGAAGGCAGCACGCGCAGCTCGGCGTTGGGCATGTGCGCGACCTCGAAGGCCGAATCCTCGGGCGGAAAGTAGAGATCGCTCGACGAGGGCATGACGATGGCGCGCGCCTTGATCGCCGACAGCGCCGCGACGAAGTCGCCCCGGTAGACCGGGTTGTCGGCGATGTCGCCGTGCTGCCCGGTCCACAGCGACGCGACCAGGTTGTTGGCATCCTTCGACAGCAGCCAGCCTTCCCAGAACTCGATCAGGAAGTCCTCGAGCGAGGCGAAGCCCAGTGCCTCGATGTCGAGCCGGTCGCGCAGGAACTTCTGCGAGAAGCCCCAGCCCGCGTACACCCGGCCGGCGGCGCGCAGGCCGCGCTCGGGCTGGCGCTCGTAGAAGCCCTCGCGCCATTCGGCGTCGGCCTGCAGCGCGGCCTTCACGCTCGCGAAGAAGACCTGGAAGTGGCGCGACGCGCGCGCGGCGCCCTGGAACGGCAGCAGCCGCTGCACCATGTCCGGGTACAGCGCGGCCCAGTGGAACGCATGCACCGCGCCCAGCGACCAGCCCGTGACCAGGCGCAGGCTGTCGATGCCCAGGTGCTCGGTCACCAGCCGGTGCTGCTGCACCACGTTGTCGTAGACGGTCACGTTCGGAAAGCGGCCGCGGTTGTTGGGCGCGGGCTGGTTGCTCGGCGAGCTCGAGACGCCGTTGCCGAAGGAGTTCGGCACGACGATGAAGTACTCCGACGGATCGAGCGCCTTGCCGGGCCCGATCAGCCATTCGTTGTCGGCGTGCGTGCTCGCGAACCAGGTCGGGTAGACGATGGCGTTGTCGCGCTTGGCATTGAGCTTGCCGTAGGTCTTGTAGGCCAGCTTCGCGTTGCGCAGCATGCGGCCCGATTGCAGGGCGATGTCGCCCGCCTCGAAGATCTCGTGGTCCATGGTGTTCGTTCCTCTCTTTGGATGTGTGCGTGGATGTGGGGGCTCAGACGCCGAGCAGTTCCTGCAGGAGCGCGCGGTCGCCCTCGAGCTCGGCCTTGCGCGTCTCGCGCACGATGCGGCCCTGGTCCATGACGTAGGCGCGCTCGGCGATCGAGAGGCAGAAGTTCAGGTCCTGCTCGGCGACCAGCACCGACAGGCCGTCGCGGCGCAGCCGCAGCAGCACCTCGGCGATCTCGTCGACGATCGAGGGCTGCACGCCCTCGGTCGGCTCGTCGAGCAGCAGCAGCTTCGGCCGCGTGGCCAGCGCGCGCGCCATCGCGAGGATCTGCTGCTGGCCACCGCTGAGCCGGCCCGCGAGGTCGTTGGCCTTGGGCACCAGCGCCGGAAAGTCGGCGAAGGCGCGCGCGATCGCCTCGGCGCGCGGATGGCCGCAGGCCACGGCCGCCAGCGCGATGTTCTCGCTGACCGACAGCCGCGGGAACACGAAGCGCCCCTGCGGCACGTAGCCCAGGCCGCAGCGCGCGCGGTCGTCGGTGCGCTCGGGCAGCGGCCGGCCGTCGAGGCGCGTGTTGCCGCCCATGGGCGTGGCCTGGCCGACCAGCAGGCGCATCAGCGTGGACTTGCCCACGCCGTTGCGGCCGAGCAGCGCGACGATCTCGCCGCGCCCCACGCGCAGGCTGGCGCGCTCGACGATCGATGTCTTGCCGTAGCCGCCGCTGATCTCAATGGCTTCGAACATGCTGCTGTCTCCCGAGATAGATGTCCAGGATGCGTTCGTCCTGGCGCAGGGTGTCGAGGTCGCCCTGGGCGAAGACCTCGCCGCGGTGCAGGACGGTCACTTCGGCGTCGAGCGTGCGCACGAAGGCCATGTCGTGCTCGACCACGACCACGGCCGCCGTTTCGGCGAGCACGCGCACCAGCTGCGAGAGCTCGCGGCGCTCGTCGCCGGTCATGCCCGCGGCCGGCTCGTCGAGCAGCACCACCGAGGGCTGCAGGCACAGCACCATGCCGAGGTCCAGCCATTGCTGCTCGCCGTGCGAGAGGTCGGCCGCATCGCGCTCGGCCAGCGTCTCGAGGCCGAGCGCGCGCAGGGTGCGCTCGCTGAGCCGGTCGGCCACCGCGGCATCGCGGTCGCGGCTGTAGGCGGCGATCCAGAGGTTGGTGCGCACGCTCAGTTCGCCGAACACCTGCGCCACCTGCATCTTGATGCCCACGCCGGCCTGCACGCGGCGGTACGGCATCCAGCGCGTGACCGGTCGCCCGTCGAGCACGATCTCGCCCGCGTCGAGCAGGTGCGTGCCCGTGAGGCAGCGCAGCAGCGAGCTCTTGCCCGCGCCGTTCGGCCCGATCAGGCAGCGCACGCGGCCCGGCGCGAAGCGCTGGGTGACGCGGTTGACGGGCACCACGCCGCCGAAGCGCTTGACCCCGTCGCGGATCTCGAGCACCGGCGCCGGCACGGCCGCGCCTTCGCGCAGGCCGCGCACCAGGTCCACGTCCATCGCGGTCTTGGCCTGGCGCGCCTTGCCCTGCGCGCCGCCCGGCCCGCGCAGCGCCCACAACCGGCCGAGACCGCCGAGCAGCCCGCCGCGCAGGAACAGCACGAGCAGGATCAGCGCCACGCCCATGATCAGCGTGGTCTGCCCGCCGACCACGCCGCCGCCCAGCCAGTACGACAGCCCGCCGACCGCCACCGCGCCCACGAACGGACCGGCCAGCGTGCCGAGCCCGCCCACCAGCACGTAGATCGGCACCAGCAGCGCCTGCTGCGCGCTGAACAGCGAGGGGTTGAGGTAGTTGGCCCAGGCGCCGTAGAGCGCGCCGGCCAGGCCCGCGATGCCGCCGGCCAGCGTGAACACCACGAGCTGGCAGCGCCGCACGTCGTAGCCCAGCAGCTCGGTCTTGGGGCCGTCGAGGCGCACGCAGTCGACGACCGTGCCGAAGGGCGATCGCAGCAGCGCGCGCACGCCCAGCAGCACCAGCGCCGAGACCGCCAGCACGCAGGCGAAGGTGCCCTGCGGCCCGAGCCCCTGCGCGTCGGCGCCGAAGCCCAGCACCATGCCCGGGATGTTCGACAGGCCGTTGTCGCCGCCCACCACCGCGTCGCCGAAGCGCGCCGAGAACGAGATGCTGCCGGTCCACAGCAGCAGGGTGACGGTGTAGGTCAGGATGGTGGCCTGCAGCGCGCCGAGGCGGCCGTGGAACAGCAGCCAGCCGACCGCGCCGGCGGCGGCCGCGCCCACGATCGCGCCGACCGGCAGCGACCACACCAGCGTGTTGCCGGTGACGCTCGCGAGGTTGATCGCCGCCACGCTGCCCGCGTAGCCGCCGAGGCCGAAGAAGGCCGTCTGCCCGAGGCTCAGCATGCCGCCGCGGCCCCACACCATGTCCAGGCTCAGGCCCAGCATGCCGAAGATCAGCCAGGAGCTCGCGAGGTAGGCGAGGTACTCGTCGACGAAGAAGGCGCCGGCGCCCAGCACGACGGTGCCGGCGACGGTGGCCAGCCACCAGGGAAGCGCGCGGCGCGTGGTGGCCGCGGTCGTGGCCACGGGTGCGGCCAGGGTTCTGCTCATGTTCATGCGTGGCCTCCGTTCAGAGCTTCAGGCGCCAGCGCTCGGAGATGCCCTGCGGCCAGGCGCGCAGGGCCACGAGCGTGATCACGAAGAACACCACGTCGCCCGCGACGGTGGACCAGACGCTGGCCACCGCGCTCGCGGCCGAGCCCAGGATGCCGCCCGCGGCGATGGTGCCCGCGAGCGTGACCGGGCCCGCCACCACCACCGCCAGGAAGGCCTTGATGCCGAAGGCGAAGCCCATGCTGGGCGTGGCCGGCACGGCCGGCACCAGGATCGCGCCGGCCAGGCCCGCGAGGCCGCAGCCCAGGGCGAAGGTGAGGTTGTTGATGCGTACCGTGCGCACGCCCATCGCGGCCGCGGTGGCCGGGTCCTGGATCGCGGCGCGCGCCATCAGGCCGTAGTTGGTGCGCGTGAGCAGCGCATACACGGCCGCGATCAGCACCGCCGCCACCGCGATCAGGAACAGCAGGTAGCTGGAGATCGTGTAGTCGCCGATGCGCACGTTCGATGCCGGCATGCCGATGCCCGGCGTGACCGTGCCGAACAGCAGCACCGCGCTCTGGTAGAGCGCGAGGCTCAGGCCCCACATGGCCAGCAGCGTGTCGAAGGGCCGGCCGTGCAGGCGCCGCACGATCAGCCATTCGACCAGCGCGCCGAAGGCCGCGGCCGCCAGCGCGGCCAGCGCCACCGCGAGCGGAAACGGCACGCCCGCGCGCACCGCGGTCAGCGCCGCATAGGCGCCGAACATGATGAATTCGCCGTGCGCGAGGTTCACCACGCCCATCAGCCCGAACACCACGGCCAGGCCGAGCGTCGCGATCAGCAGCACCGAGCCGCTGGCGACCGACGAGAGCACGCCGGTCAGCAATTGATCCCATGCCATCGGGGGCCTCGCTCAGTTCGACGCGCCGGGCGTGAAGTGCTGCGCCGTCTGCGGCTTGGCGACCAGGTCGCAGACCTGGTCCTCGAACTTCGGCGCCACCGACGCGTAGGTCTCGACGATGTCGAAGCTCTGCGTCTTCGTGCCCACGCCGATGTAGATGTTCTGGCGCACGTGGTGCGACTTCGGCTGCATCGACACCGGACCGGCCGGCGAGTCGAAGGCCACGCCCTCGCCCTCCTCGAAGGCCTGGATCACCTTCGCGGGCTCGGCCGACTTCGCCTTGTTCGCGGCCTTGGCCCACAGGTGCACCGCGTTGTAGACGTCGACCGCGACCGCGGTCACCGGCTCCTTGTTGCCGTAGGCTTTTTCCCAGGAAGCCTTGAAGGCCTTGTTGCGCGGCGTGTCGAGCCAGGCGAAGTATTCGAGCGCCGCCACGATGCCCTCGCCAGCCTGCGGCGACACCACCACCTGCTGGTTGCCGCCGCCATAGTTGGTCGACACCACGCCCACGCGGCTCTTCAGGCCCGCGGCCGCCATCTGCTCGAGGAAGCCGGTCTGGTTCGCGCCCACCGGCAGCGCGACCACGAAATCGGGCTTGGCCTGCTGGATCTTGTTGATGGTGGGCGAGTAGTCGGTCAGCGTGAGCGGCAGGAAGTCGGCGCCGACCACCTCGCCGCCGAACTCCTTGGCGTAGAGCTTGACCCACTGCGCCGAGATGGTGCCGAAGTTGTAGTCGGGCGCCATGATGTAGACCTTGGGCCCGTACTTCTTGATCGCCCACTTCACGAGCACGCTGAGCTGCTGCGAGGCCGTGGCGCCGGTCACGAAGGTCTGCCGGTCGCAGGCGCCGCCTTCGTAGAGCGAGGAATAGAAGTAGGGGATCTTCGAGCGTCGCACGATCGGGCGGATCGCCTCGCGGCTCGAGCTCGTGAGGCCCGCGAACAGCGCCTGCACCTTGTCCTTGAGGATCAGCGTGGTCGTGTACTGCGTGTACTTGGCGTCCTCCGACTGCGCGTCGGCCTCGGCCACCTCGACCTTGGCGCCGGCCACGCCGCCCGCCGCATTGATTTCGTCGACCGCGAGCCGCAGCGCCCGGCTCTGCTGGATGCCGTAGATGTTGAGGCCGCCGGTCTTGTCGAAGATGGCGCCGATGCGCACCGGCTCGCCGGCGGCGAAGGCATGGGTGCCGAAGGCGGCGAGGCCCGCGGCGAGGAAGAGTCCGGCAAGCCGCGCGAAGGGACGCGAAGAAGGGGTGTGCATGGTGGCTGTCTCCTGGGGGTGTCTGGATGGATCGACGTGCCCGGGACGCCATGCCGATGCAAGCGCCGGCACGCGCGCATGGCCAGGCCATGCGAAGCGCGCGCAGGCGCGTCGGCAATGCGGTGCGACCGCGGACACGAGGGGGACGGCAGAACTGCCGAGGGGAGAACCAGCGAAGCTGCCGGTTGCGCCGCGAGGGCGCCGAGGAAATCCGGCAAAGCTGCCGGAGAAGGGAACGGGGCGCAGGTTAACGCAGCGCGCGCGCGGGTGTCAACGGGATGACACCCGAGGCCTTGCTCAACCTCCTGCGGCCGATGCGGGTTTCGTGCGCGGTCGACGCAGCATGCTGAACATGCCTGCCAAGGTCGCGAAGCCACCGGCAGTGACCAATGCCAGTATCTCGGCGTCGCCGCCATGCCCGTTCGAGACGCTGAAGATGACCGACAGGATCACGGTGCCCAGCGCTTGGCCCGCCACTCGCGCCGAGCTGAGCATGCCGCCCGCGGCACCGCTGCGCGACAGGGGCGCCGCGGACATGATGGCGTGGTTGTTCGGCGACTGGTAGAGCGCGAAGCCACCACCGGCCAGCAGCATGCGCCACGCCATGTCCCAGCCAGCGGCCTGGTCCGGCATGGCGGCCAGCAGCCACAGGCCGCAGGCGAACAAGGCCATCCCGGCGCCGCCGAGCAACCCGTCGGCATAGCGCCCGATCAACCGACCCGCCAGCGGTGCGGTGAGCATCGTCGCGAGAGGCCAGCCGGTGAGCAGCATGCCGGCTTCGAGCGGCGACAGGCCATGCGACTCGAGCAACAGGAATGGCAAGGCCAGGTAGGCCAGCATCTGCGCACAGAAGGCGCAGACCGAGCCGCACATCGACAGTGCGAAGACCGGGATGCGCAGCAGGTCCACGGGAAACAGGGGGCGGCTCAGCGGCCACTGCCGGCGCAGGTACCAGGCGCCCACGCACAGGCCCGCGCCGAGCAACAGCCACCCCGAAGACGGCCGGGCTCCCGTAACGCCGCGACCGTGCGCGTCCGCACCCAATTGCCCGACGCCGAGCAGGATCAGGCTGAACACCAGGATGTTCAGCAGCACATCGAAGGGCGAGGGTGCGACGTCGGTCGGACGCGGATCGGGATTGGAAGGCAGCGCGCGAAGGCCCAGCCACAGCGTGAACAGTCCCAGCGGCAGGTTCGCCGCGAACAACCAGGGCCACGAAGCCACGGAGAGAATCATCGCCGCCACGGTGGGACCGGCCATGGTCGCCGTGGCCACCACCAGCGAATTCACTGCCATGCCGCGGCCCAACAGGTCCTTGGGATGGATCAGTCGCACCAGCGCGGAGTTGGCGCTCATGATCCCGGCCGCGCCCAAGCCTTGGAATGCGCGCGCCACTATCAGCGCCGCCAGCGAGTTCGCGCACAGGGCCCCCAGCGAGGCCAGGGAAAAGACCAGCATCCCGGCCAGGTAGACGCGTCGATAGCCGAGGCGTTCGCCGAGCGCCGCCAGGGGCAGGATCAGCGCGAGGCTGGCCAGCTGATAGGCATTGACCACCCAAAGCGCCTGCGCCGCACTGACTTGCAACTCACGCGCCAGGACCGGCAATGCGAGATTGAGCAGGGTGTTGTCGAGCACGGCCAGCGACAGGCCGACCATCACGACCAGCATGGCTCGGCCGCGCGAGGCGGATGGCAGTCCGTCCCGGACCGAAGGGCAAGAAGGGTTCATAGGCAAGCCAATGTCCCCGGCGCCTGATTTTTTATCAATTTCTATTTTTCACCTATTGACAATCAGAAAATGAAAAATACGATGGCGGCTCGGTGCAAGAGAACCGAAGAGCCATCGAGCAACAGGGAGACAAGACATGCCGAATCTCAACGCCACGCACGATCCGACGCTGCGAAGCTGGGTCGATTCCGCCAACGACGGAACCACGGATTTCCCCATCCAGAACCTGCCGCTCGGCCGCTTTCGCCGTCGCGGCGGCACGCCGCAGGGCGGTGTCGCCATCGGCGATCGGATCGTCGACCTCAGGGCGGCTTTGGCGCTGGGCCTGTTCGACCGCGCATCGCCGCAGGCGAGAGAAGCGGCGCGGGCCGCCTGCGGCGACGATCTGCTGCCGCTGCTGCGGCTCGGCAACGAGGCAGCGGGTGCCCTGCGCGCGCACCTGTGCGCGCTGCTCGCGGCGAATGGCGCCGCGCGCGCCCACGCCGAGCGGCTGCTGGTGCCCCAGGCCGAGGTCGAGATGCTGCTACCCACCACCGTGCGCCAGTTCACCGACATGTGCGCATCGACCTTCCATATAGGCCGTCAGCGCGGCAATGACGAACGCGGCGAACCCATCTGCCCGCCGGTCTTCCGCACATTGCCCGTGGGCTACGACGGCCGCGCCAGTTCGGTGGTGTGCTCGGGCACACCCGTGCGCCGCCCGCTCGGAAGCTGGCAGGAACAACTCAAGTCCGGCGCGCTTCGCTTCGGCCCCGAGCCACGACAGGACTACGAACTGGAACTGGGGGCCTGGATCGGCGGCCCCGGCAATCGGCTTGGTGAACCGATGGGCATGAATCAGGCAGCCGACGCCTTGTTCGGCTTCAGCCTCGTCAACGACTGGTCGGCGCGCGGCATCCAGTTCTGGGAAGCGATGCTCGGCCCGTTCCTCGGCAAGAGCCTCGCGACCACGGCCGCGCCCTGGATCGTGACGGCCGAGGCATTGGCGCCCTTTCGCATTCCGGCCTTCGCCAGGCCCCAGGGCGACCCCGAGGTGCCGACGCATCTGCATTCGGCCGAAGATCAGCGCCAGGGCGGCTTCGACATCACGCTCGAAAGCCATCTGGCCACGGCCGACATGCGCGCGCAGCGCGAGCCCGACCTGCGCCTGTGCAGCAGCAATTTCTGCCACATGTACTGGACCTTTGCGCAGATGGTCGCGCACCACGCCAGCAACGGCTGCGCGCTGGCCGCGGGGGACCTGATTGCCAGCGGCACCTGCTCGGGACCCGCGCTCGACGAGGCGGCATGCCTGGCGGAACTGCATTTCGCCCCGTCCCCGACCCAGCCCGGCGGCGCTGCACCGCGATGGCTGCAGGACGGCGACCGCGTCACGCTGCGCGGCAGGGCGCAGCGCGAGGGCTACGTCGCGATCGGCTTCGGCGAAGCCAGCGGCGAACTGCTGCCCGCGCCGAGCTGGCCGGATTCCGACACACCTCGCTGAATTCCTTCCACTGCACAGGAGAGCACCATGCGCATGATCGATCTTTCCATCGCGATCGAAACGGGCGTGCCGTCCGATCCTCCGAAGCTGCTGCCGCAGATCGAGTACCTGAACCACACACAGAGCATCGAGGCCTACCTGTCGACGTTCCCTGGCCTGCGCGAAGACCAGTTGCCCAACGGCGAAGCCTGGGCCGGCGAATGGCTGCACCTGTCGACCCACAGCGGCACGCACATGGATGCGCCGTGGCACTTCGCGTCCACCATGGACCATGGCAAGCCCGCGCGCACCATCGACCAGCTTCCGCTGGAGTGGTGTCTGCAGAAAGGCGTGAAGCTGGATTTCCGCCATCTGCCCGACGGCTACGTCGTCCAGCCCGAGGATATCGACGTGGAACTGGCGCGTGTCGGCGCGACCATCGAGCCGCTCACCATCGTCCTGGTCAACACCTCGGCCGGCGCGACCTACGGCTTGCCCGAGTATCGCGACCGCGGCTGCGGCATGGGCCGCGCGGCCACGCTGCACCTGTTGGAGCAGGGCGTGAAGATCGTCGGCACCGATGCCTGGAGCTGGGACGTTCCCTTCCGCTTCATGCGCGAGCGCTTCGCTCGCGAGGGCGACCCTTCGATCGTCTGGGAAGGTCACAAAGCGGGCCTCGAAGGTGAGTACTACCAGATGGAGAAGCTGCACAACCTCGAGGCGATCGGCTCGCATGGCTTCCTGGTGGCCTGCTTTCCCATCAAGATCAAGGCGGCTTCCGCGGGCTGGACGCGCTGTCTGGCCATCCTTGACCCCTTGGCATGAGGCCGGCGATGGCGTGCCCATGGGCAGCCATCGCCGTCAACGCAGGCACCGCATCGCGCGGCAAGCAGCGTCGGTAATTCAGAAAAGAACGGGCGGCGATCCGGCCGACCCGCCATTCAGGGAGACAGACATGCACCGCAGTCCGACCAGGACGCTTGCCCGGCCCGCGCCCGAGCAAGCGATCGTCCCTCCGCCCTCGCGACAGAACTGCAAGCCGAGCGACCCGGCGCCGCCGCCGCGGCCCTGACGCGCCGCGTCGGAAACCGCACCACCGGGCGCCAGACGCCCATCGAGCAAGCGCCTTCTCGCGCAGACGGATGGCGCACGGCCGTCCCGCCGCCGCATGCATGACCAAGGAGACACGAATGCCCCGCAGATCACTGCTTCCACTTTGCGCCCTGGTATCGCTGACATTCACCGAGGCGGGTCGCGCCCAGTCCTCGCTGACGATCTACGGCGCCGTCGACCTCGGCATCCGGAGCGTGAGCGGCGACGGCATCGGCTCGAAGACTTCGCTGGCCAGCGCCGGCTACCGTGCAAGCCGCCTGGGCCTGCGAGGCACGGAAGACTTAGGCGGTGGCTGGCATGCGGGCTTCAAGCTCGAAACCACCCTCCACGCGGATGTCGGCGGCGTCGGTTCGCGTTCGCTGCCGGAACAGTTCTGGAACCGCGCGTCCTACGTCGAAATCGGCAGCAGATCCCTCGGCACCCTGCGCCTGGGTCACGACAGCAACGCGCTCTATCGTCGATGGCTCGAGAACGATCCCTGGTTCGCGGGCATGGGTTCGGCGAACAACCTGTACGACCTCACGCAGAACGGGCCGTTGCGTGAAAGCTTCGGCCCGGTCGGCCGGTACGAGACGACCGTGGCCTATTCCCGCAGGACGATCCAGTACCTCAGCCCCACGCTGAACGGATTCTCCGGCGTGCTGGCATACGCGACGCGCGCCGGCCAATCGACGACCACCGGCGGCGCCGGACTGCGGCTGCTCGAACTCGCCTACAAGCCCGACGACCGGCTGTCCTTCGCCGTCGCGCATTCGCGGACGCAAGCCCAGTTCGCCACCGCGGAATCGGTGCGCCGGCTGACCGACAGCCTCGTGGCGATGGCCTACGACCTGCGGTCCTTCAAGCTTGCCGCCGCGGTGCGCCAGTTCCGCGCCGAAACCAGCCGGGAGACCGTTGCCTACGTCACCGCCACGCTACCGATCGGCGGCGACCGCATCCATGCCACCTACGGCAGGAGCCGGCTGGCCGGCAGCGTGAGCTCGCACCTGGCGGCCGGTACCACGGCCGGCTCGATCGATGGCAATGGCACGTCGTTGTTCGCATTGGGCTATGTGCATGTCCTGTCCAGGCGCACCTGGCTCTACGCGAATGCCGTGCGCATGAACAACCGGGGCACTTCGTTCCTGGGAATACCAGGCGGGCCGACGCCAAGCGCAAAGACCTTCTCCGGCGGCTCCGCCACCGGGTTCGACTTCGGCATCACGCACAACTTCTGAGGCGGGCGATCGCCCGTTTCCCCGTGTTCCCGCGCGGTCCATGGCACCGCCGATCCACCTGCCATCGCAACCATGAAGGAGTCAGCATGAAGAGCAGTTCGTACAACAACTGGTCCGAGGTCACGCGAAACTGGCGCGTGCTTCTCGCTTCGTTCCTGGGGCTATGCATCAGCTCGTCGGGGATGTACATCTACACGAAGCCGATGTTTTTCGCCGAGCTGCACCTGAGTCTCGGCTGGTCGCGCAGCGAGCTGGCCATCGCGAGCATCGCGCACGTGGCATTCATCGTGGTACTGGCCCCCTTCGTCGGCAGCTTCATGGATCGCCGGGGGATCCGGGGTCCCATCGCCTTCTCCCTGGTCGCGCAGGTCGTCTGCTACATCGCGCTCGCCGCCATGCCGGCCAAGCTCTGGGCCTTCTACGGTCTCCAGGCGCTGCTGTCGGCGCTGGGCGTGGCGGCCACGCCATTGGGCTACTCGCGTGCGATCAGCTCCCATTTCGACGCCAAGCGCGGCTTCGCGCTGAGCGTCTCCATCAGCGGCATGGGCCTCATCGCGATCACCGCGCCCCTGATACTGCCGCCGCTCATGGCCGTCATCGGCTGGCGCGGCGCTTACCTGTCGATGGCGGGTTTCATCGCCGTGCTGAGCATTCCCACTCTCTGGCTGCTGGGCCCGGACAGCAGCAGGAAGTCGGGCGCGCAGCGCCACTCCCATCCACGGCTGCGAGGGGATGCCCAGTCTCTCGACAAGCGCGCGGCATCGGAAAGTGGCGAGCACGAGGACATTCCCCTCGTCCGCCGTCCCGTGTTCTGGCTGCTGATGGTCGCCTTCATGCTGCCCATGCTGTTCGGCTCGGGCTACATGTCGCACTTCATCCTGCTGCTGCGAGACCGCGGTTACAGCGCCACCGACGCCGGCATGGTGGTGTCGGTGATCGGCGCCGCGCTGTTCATCGGGCGCCTGGGCACCGGCTTCCTGCTCGACCATCTGTTCGCACCGCGCGTGATGGCGGTCATCCTGGCGATGTTCGGCGCCGGCCTGCTGATGCTGCGCAGCCACGAGCCAGCCCTGCTGCTGCCGGCGGCGTTCACCGTCGGCTTCGCGCTGGGCGCAGAGCTGGACGTGCTTGCCTACCTCGTCTCGCGCTACTTCCCGCTGAAGAACTATGGCAGGAACTACGGCGTCTTCTACAGCACCGTCTCGGGCGCCAGTTCCTTCAGCGCCTTGCTGCTCGCCCAGAGTGCCGAACGAACCGGCAGTTACGACCTGATCCTCGCGATATCGGCCGGCGTGATGCTGCTGAGTTCCGCCCTGTTCCTGTGCGCGCCGCGCTTTCCCTCACGCCAGGACCGCGATGCGCATCCCAAGACGACGGTCGACAGTCCCGCCGAGCCCCGCGCGCCATCGTGAGACGTCGGCCCTGCGTTGCGCGAACCCGGGCCTCGAGTCCCGGTTAGCTGCGCCGGGTCACGTCGGTCGCGACACCAGGCGGCCCACCGAGCTTGCGCAGGGCTTCGTTCATCCGCGCACCGGCCTGCTTCAACCGCGCCACCAGCTCCTCTGTGTCGAGTTCGGATCGCCTTTTGCTCGCGTAGACCAGGGAGATGCCGCCGACGCCCCACTCCCTCGAAGCGATGGGCACGCTGAGTCCGGAAATGTTCGACCGGCGCTCACCGTGACTTTCTCCGAAACCCGCACGTTTGATCGCCTGCAGGAAGAGCCAGAAATCCAGCCACGACTCCCCCATGCCCGCAGCGGCAATCTCCTTCTGGTGCAACGCATGGAGCTTCACCAACTGCGTGCGCGGCATGGCGGACAGGATGGCCTTGGAGATGGCGCCGCGAAACAGGGACAGCTGCCGGCCACGCGTGAACGGCATCTGCAGATCGTCGACGCCGCGCTGATGCAGGAGGTTGACGATATGGAATCCCTGCAGGCTGGCCAGCAGCGCGTCGCATGTCGTGACGCGCGAAAGTTCCTCCAGGATGGGGCGTCCGGCCTTGGCAACGGGGTCGGAGACACGCATGACGTACTCGAGTTCGATGATGCGCGTGCCCAGGATGTAGGTGCTCCCCATCGTGCGGCTGAGCAGGCCCTTGGCGCAGAGTTCGCGGATGTAGCGATAGCCGCTGGAGGTGGAAAGCTCGAGGCGTTCGCAGATCCCGTCAGCGGTCCAAGCCGGCGTCTCTTCGTCGAAGAGGTCCAGGATGTCGAGCATCTTGCTGAGGCTGGATGTCATTGACTAGTTTTTCAGGATTTGTCTTGCAAAGTATCTCCGCGCTTCGCGCCGTGGGTTGGCGGGTCGGAGCCACATGCTTGCAATTGTGGCGGTGGTCACCCGGGCCCGCCGTCCCTCGAACGAATGCCGGTCGAGGGTATCTGCTAATGCAGGTGAATTAATCGACTTGCATCATTCCGCCCGTGCCCGCCCTCGCCCGCCGAACTTCCAAGCCCGCCGCTCCCACGCCGCATGCCGACGCACCCGGCGACAGCACGCATGCGCGGCTGCTCGCCGAGGCCATGAAGCTGATGGCGCGCGAAGGCATGAATGCGGTCTCGCTGCGCCGCATCGTGGTGGCGGCCGGCGCCAACAACGCCTCGGCGCTGCACTACCACTTCGGCAGCCGCGAGGGACTGGTGGGCGAGATCACCGCGATGCTGCAGCAATGGCTGGAGCCGCGTTCGTGCGCGGGCCTGGAGGCGCTGCGCGCGCGGCCGCATGGCGTGCGCGACATCATGGAGGCGGCCTTCGGCCCGATGATCGAGATGCTGCAGACGCCAGGCTTCGGCCGCGACGCGGTGAGCTTCATCGGCCGGCTCGGCTGGGACTTCGGCGAAGCCGGCCAGCGGCTGTCCGCGAAGCTGCACCGCAGGCTGCTGGGCCTCGCGGTCGAGCTGCTCGAGGCACGGCTGCCCGGCACGCCGCGCGAGACGATCCAGTACCGGCTCATCCTCAGCATGAACGTCGTGTACTACGGCATCTCCTACCGCAGCTACCTCAAGCGCTCGCCCTTCGGCGTGATGCCGATGTCGGAGCGCGGCAACGAGGCGCGCGAGCGCCAGGAATTCATGGACTATCTCGAGGCCGGGGTGCGTAACGTGCCGGCCGCCGGCTGAGCGGCGCCTCGGGTTGCATCGGGAAGCAGCATGTCGACGACCTTTTCCCTGCCCGCCTTCGGCGCGCCGCCTGCGCCGGCGCCCGCGAAGGCCAGGCGCCCGGCGGTCCCGCGGCAACTGGCGCTGCAACTGCGTGGCAGTTACGAGAAGCTGCGCGAGCGCCGCTGCGCCTGCGCGCGCGGCGAGGCGCTGATCTTCCATTGCCAGCAGCAGATCCTCGAGTACGAAGCCGATCCGCGGCAGTTCGCGCGCACCTACTTCGCGGGCAGCGCACCCGATGCGTTCGCGGTGCTCGCGAGCATGCGGCGCGCGCGCGAGACCCTGGCGCGCTACCAGGGCGAGATCGCCCGCCTGCAAGCGGAACTCGCCGCGGCCGAGGCCGAATGCGCGCGCACCGAGCAATCGATCGAGGCGCGGCTTGCCACGCTCGGCGCGCCGCGGCCGAACTGGTGCCGCTGGCCCGAGGCGCCGCATGCGCTCGAGAAGATGCGCAGGAGCCATCTGAGCCACTTCCGGCTGCGGCCGCAGCCCGCGATCTCGTAGTCCCAGGTCCGCGCTCGCGCGGTGCATCGCCGCGCTTCGATAATCCCTGCCTTTGCCCGCACCGGATCCCACTGCCCCATGAGCGCCGCCGACTTCCTCCTGTCCCCCTCCGTCCAGAAGCTCCTGCAGGTGCTCTACGGCAATCCCGAGGAACCCTTCACCACGAACGAGCTGGCGCAGAAGACCCGGCTCGACGCCGCCGAGGTGGAGGGCACGCTCGCGCACCTCGTCGGCAGCGGCATGCTGTCGCGGCATGCCGCGAAGGAGGAACTGCCCGAAACCTTCACCCTCGACCGCGGCTTCGTCTTCCACCGCGAGCTGCGCCGCATCGCGCTGAAGTCCTTCGCGGCGGCCGAGCCGGTGCGCGCGATGCTGCGCGCCAGGTTCAAGGACTCGGTGGTGCGCGCCTTCGTGCTCGGCGAGGACGCGAACGGCATCGTGGAAGTGCTCGTCGTGCACGGTGCCGTGACGCCCGACGAAGCGACGATGACCGCGGCCTGCCGGAAGCTGTCGAAGGCCATCCATCGCCATCTGCAGGTGCACGTGATCTCGAGCGCGCGCTTCGACGGACTGGTGCCGCGCGATGCACTGGCCATGAAGCTCGCGGCCGACACGGCCTTCGAGATCGTCGCGCCGGGCGACACCAAGGCGCGGCTCAAGCCCGAGCGCGGCGGGCTGCTGAACAGCGCTAAGAAGACGCTGGCGGCGCTGTCGCGATCGGCGAGACGCAGCGGATGATCGGCGTGAATCAGGGCTTTATTTAATTACGCTGAAAGTCCTCGCAATACTTTTCTATTCACCACGGAATTCCGTGGGAATTAGGCCGTTCTTATTCACGCAATGCATTCGGCGGCTTCTCCAACATAGTTGCCATACCCCTGCTGCGCGTATTGAAGTTGTTGCGACGCAACAAACTTTTTCCTCCTGCTTTTCCCTCTGAAAGTAAGCCGAACCGCCTCGAAAATGAGGCTTTCTGGGTGCAGTGCGAAAAACCCCAGGAAACCTTTCTTGCTCAATTGAGAGCGTGAAATATTGCCGCACTCGAAACTGCCATCGAAGTGACTGCAACCGCTTGTACATTTGGTTTTTAAATGTCAACGGAATGTCAATTCGACCCGCTGCGGATATGCGAGAAGGCAGCTTCTGGCAATTCGCTTCGCGCCTGCAATGCCCCGTTGGCCACCCCATGTCCAACTTGGAGCAGCGCATGCAAGGCAGCGGTCCCCTGAGCAGTTCGGCGCCTCTCACCTCGGGTCAGATGGCGATGTGGCTGGGCGCGAAATTCGCGTCGCCCGACACCAATTTCAACCTCGCCGAAGCCATCGACATCGATGGCCCGATCGATCCCGCGATCTTCCTCGCGGCCCTGCGCCGCATCACCGAGGAGGTCGAGGCCACGCGGCTCAACTTCGTCGACGCGGGCCAGGGGCCGCGCCAGGTGGTGGCGACCAGCTTTGCGGGCGAGATCCCCTACCTCGACCTCAGTGCCGAGGCCGATCCCGCGGCGCACGCCGAGCGCTGGATGCGCGCGGACTTCGAACGCAACATCGACCTCGCGCACGGCCAGCTGTGGCTGTCGGCACTGATCCGCCTCGCGCCGGACCGCCACATCTGGTACCACCGCAGCCACCACATCGTGCTCGACGGCTTCGGCGGCGGGCTGATCGCGCGGCGCTTCGCCGATATCTACAGCGCGATGGCCGAAGGCGCCGCCGAGGTGCCCGAGGCGTCGCGCCTGGCACCGCTGTCGCAGCTGGCCGAGGAGGACCACGCCTACCGCGAGTCGGGCCGCTTCCCGCGCGACCGCCAGTACTGGACCGAGCGCTTCGCCGACGCGCCCGATCCGCTGAGCCTCGCGGCGCAGCGTTCGGTCAACATCGGCGGCCTGCTGCGCCAGACGGTGCACCTGCCCGCGGCCAGCGTGCAGGCACTGCAGCAGATCGCGCAGGAGCTCGGCACCACGCTGCCGCAGATCCTGATCGCCACCACCGCGGCCTACCTCTATCGCGCCACCGGCATCGAGGACATGGCGATCGGCATCCCGGTCACCGCGCGCCACAACGAACGCATGCGGCGCGTGCCCGCGATGGTGGCCAATGCGGTGCCGCTGCGGCTCGCGATGCGCGCCGATCTGCCGATCCCCGAACTGATCCGCGAAGTGGGCCGCCAGATGCGCCAGGTGCTGCGCCACCAGTCGTACCGCTACGAGCACCTGCGCAGCGACCTCAACATGCTGGTCAACAACCGGCAGCTGTTCACCACCGTGGTCAACGTCGAGCCCTTCGACTACGACTTCCGTTTCGCCGGCCATGCGGCACGGCCGCGCAACCTATCGAACGGCACGGCCGAGGACCTGGGCATCTTCCTCTACGAGCGCGGCAACGGGCAGGACCTGCAGATCGACTTCGACGCCAATCCCGCGGTACACACGGCGCAGGGGCTGGCCGATCACCAGCGCCGGCTGATCGCGTTCATCGATGCCGTGATCCGGCAGCCGCAGCAGGCCGTCGGCCATGTCGACCTGCTCGGTGCCGAGGAGCGCCGGCAACTGCTGGTCGGCTGGAACGACACCGACCACGCCGTGCCCGACACGCACCTGGTCGCGCTGATCGAGGCCCAGTTCGCCGAGCGGCCCGAGGCCGTCGCGCTGCGCTTCGAGGGCGAGGCGATGTCCAACGCCGAACTGAATCGCCGCGCCAACCGCCTCGCGCGGTTGCTGCGTGCGCGCGGCGCGGGCCCCGAGCGCACGGTCGCGCTCGCGATCCCGCGTTCGATGGAACTGATGGTGGCGCTGCTCGCCACCTTGAAGACCGGCGCGGCCTATCTGCCGGTCGATCCGGATTTTCCGGCCGACCGCATCGCCTTCATGCTCGGCGACGCAGCGCCCGTGTGCCTGGTCACCACCAAGGCGCTCGCGCAGGTGCTGCCCGCCGATGCCCCACGCCTGTTGATCGATGGGGCGCAAACGATTGCCGATCTGGCGAATTGCGACGAAGCCAATCTCGCCGTCGCGATCGACCCCGCGCACCCCGCCTACGTGATCTACACCTCGGGCTCGACCGGCCGGCCCAAGGGCGCGGTGGTGTCGCACCGCGCCATCGTCAACCGCCTGCAGTGGATGCAGGCGCGCTACGGCCTCGCGGCCGACGACCGCGTGCTGCAGAAGACGCCCTCGAGCTTCGACGTGTCGGTGTGGGAGTTCTTCTGGCCGCTGATCGACGGCGCCACGCTTGTGCTCGCCAAACCCGGCGGCCACAAGGACGCGGCCTACCTCGCGGGCCTGATCGCCGACGAAGGCATCACGACGCTGCATTTCGTGCCCTCGATGCTCGAGGTCTTCCTGCGCGAGCCCGCGGCCGCTGGCTGCACCAGCCTGCGCCGCGTGATCTGCAGCGGCGAGGCGCTGTCGCCCGCGCTGCAGGCGCAATGCCACGAGCGCCTGGGCGCCGAGCTGCACAACCTCTACGGCCCGACCGAGGCCGCGGTCGACGTCACCGCATGGGAATGCGAACGCGGCGAGACCACGCCGAAGAGCGTGCCGATCGGCCGGCCGATCTGGAACACGCGGATGTACGTGCTCGACAGCGGCCTGCAGCCGGTGCCCGTCGGCGTGGCCGGCGAGCTCTACATCGCGGGCACGGGCCTGGCACGCGGCTACCTGGGCCGGCCGCTGCTCAGTGCCGAGCGCTTCGTCGCCAATCCGCATGGCGCGCCCGGCAGCCGCATGTACCGCACCGGCGACCTTGCGAGCTGGCGCGCCGACGGCAGCCTCGAGTACCTGGGTCGCGCCGACCAGCAGGTGAAGATCCGCGGCCTGCGCATCGAACCCGGCGAGATCGAGGCGGTGCTGCTCCAGCATCCGCAGATCGCACAGGCCGCGGTGGTGGCGCGCGAAGACGCTCCCGGCGAGAAGCGCCTGGTGGCCTATCTCGTGCCGGCCGAGTCCGCCGATCCGCAAACGGCCGAGCTGCGCACGCACCTCGCGCAGGCGCTGCCCGACTACATGGTGCCCTCGGCCTTCGTGAGCCTGCCCGCGCTGCCGCTGGGACCGAGCGGCAAGCTCGATCGCAAGGCGCTGCCGCCGCCCGAGGTGCAGGCCGCCACGCCCTACGCCGCGCCGCGCACGCCCACCGAGAAGATCCTGGCCGGCCTCTGGGCCGAGACGCTGCACCTGCAACGCGTGGGCATCCACGACAACTTCTTCGAGCTTGGCGGCCACTCGCTGATGATCGTGCAGCTGGTCTCGATGATCCGCCAGCAGTTCATGATCGACCTGCCGCTCGACACGCTGTTCCAGGTCTCGACCATCGCCGGCCTCGCCGAGCTGCTCGACCAGGAATCGGTGGCGCGGCCCAGCCTGGTGCCGATGCCGCGCCCGGCGCGCATCCCGCTGTCCTTCGCGCAGCGCCGCCTGTGGCTGATGAACCAGCTCGAGGGCGCCAACCCGGCCTACAACATGCCGCTGGCGCTGCGCCTGTCGGGCACGCTCGACCGCTCGGCCCTGCATGCGGCGCTCGACGACCTGGTGCAGCGCCACGAGAGCCTGCGCACCATCTATCCGAACGAGGACGGGCTGCCGTGGCAGCAGGTGCTCGACGGCGCGCAGGCGCGCCCCGCCGTGCTCGAGGCCGACAGCAGCGAGGACGAGATCGCCGCGCAGCTGCATGCGGCCGCGGGCCATGCTTTCGACCTCGGCAGCACGGCGCCGCTGCGCGTCTCGCTGCTCAGGCTGGCCGACGACGAGCACGTGCTGCTGCTGCTCACGCACCACATCGCCGGCGACGGCGCCTCGCTGCTGCCGCTGGCGCGCGACCTCAGCGTGGCCTACGCGGCGCGCTGCGAGGGCCGGGCGCCGGACTGGACGCCGCTGCCGCTGCAGTACGCCGACTACGCGCTGTGGCAGCAGGAGCTGCTGGGCAGCGAGGACGATGCCGAGAGCATGGCCGGGCGCCAGCGTGCGTTCTGGCAGGCCACGCTGCAGGACCTGCCCGAACAGCTCGCGCTGCCCGCCGACCATCCGCGCCCGCTGGCGCCGAGCTACCGCGGCGACGTGGTGCCGCTGCAGATCGCGCCGCAGGTGCACGAGCGCATCCTGCAGCTGGCGCGCGACGGGCAGGCCAGCGTCTTCATGGTGCTGCAGGCCGCGCTCGCGGGCCTCTTGAGCCGGCTCGGCGCGGGCGACGACATCGTGATCGGCAGCCCGGTCGCGGGCCGCAGCGACCACGCGCTCGACGAGCTGATCGGCTGCTTCGTCAACACGCTGGTGCTGCGCACCGACACCTCGGGCCGGCCCAGCCTGCGCGAGCTGGTTGCGCGCGTGCGCGCCACCAACCTCGCGGCCTATGCGAACCAGGAGTTCCCGTACGACCGCCTGGTGGAACTGCAGCGCAGCGGCGCGGGCCGCGCGCGCACCAACCAGCCGCTGTTCCAGGTGATGCTGGGCTTCCAGAACAGCAGCCGGCTGTCGTTCAGCCTGCCGGGCCTGTCGATCACGCCGCAGCCGGTGGAGATCGACACCGCGAAGTTCGACCTGTCCTTCATCCTCAGCGAGCAACGCGGCGCCGACGGCCTGCCGGGCGGCATCGGCGGCGGCATCCAGTACAGCAGCGACCTGTTCGAGCGCGCCACCGTCGAGGCCATGGCCGCGCGGCTGGCCCGGCTGCTCGAGGAGGCCTGCGACGCGCCCGACGCGCCGATCGCCGAGCTCGCGATCCTGAGCCCCGAGGAACAGCACCGGCTGCTGTCGCAATGGAGCGGCCAGCCGCGCGAACTCGCGCCGCGTTCGCTGGCGGCCATGGTGGCCGCGCATGCCGCCGAGCGCCCGCAGGCGCCCGCCGTGGTGCTCGACGACGCGACCGTCGGCTATGCCGAACTCGACGCGCGCGCCAACCGTCTCGCGCAGCTGCTGCGCGCACGCGGCATCGCGCCCGGCGCCATCGTCGCCACGGTGCTGCCGCGCTCGCTCGACCTGGTCGTGGCCCACCTGGCGATCGTCAAGGCCGGCGCCACCTACCTGCCGATCGATCCGAACCACATGGCGGCGCGCAGCGCCTTCGTGTTCCAGGAGGCCGCGCCCGCGGCGGTGCTCACGCACGAGGCGCTGCTGCCGCAGCTGGCCAACGTCGCGCATTGCATTGCGCTCGACGCCTCTGACACGCTTGAAGCGATCGCGATCCAGTCCGAGGCCGCGCCCTCTGCACCGCCCGCCGATCCGCGCGAGGCCGCCTACGTCATCTACACCTCGGGCTCCACCGGCCTGCCCAAGGGCGTGGTCGTGCCGCATGCGGGCCTGGCCAGCCTCGGCGCCGCGATGCAGGAGCGGCTGGCGATCACGCCCGACTCGCGCGTGCTGCAGTTCTCCTCCTGCGGCTTCGATGCCTCGGTGATGGACCAGCTCATGGCCTTCCACGCGGGCGCCGCGCTGGTGGTGCCGGGCGCGCAGCAGCTGCTGGGCAGCGACCTCGCCGAGCTGCTCGAGGCCCGGGCCGTGAGCCATGCGCTGATTCCACCGGCCGCGCTCTCGACCCTGCCGCCCGGCGAGTTCGCGGCGCTGCGGACGCTGGTGGTCGGCGGCGATGCCTGCTCGGCCGAACTCGCCGCGCGCTGGGCGCCGGGCCGCCGCATGGTCAACGCCTACGGCCCGACCGAGATCACCATCTGCGCGAGCATGAGCGCGCCGATGGAAGCCGGCCGCCAGCCCTCGATCGGCCAGCCGGTCTGGAACACGCGCATGTACGTGCTCGACGAGCTGCTGCAGCCGGTGCCGCCCGGCGTCGCGGGCGAGCTCTACATCGCGGGCGCCGGCGTGGCGCGCGGCTACCTGAACCGCGCCGCGCTCAGCGCCGAGCGCTTCGTCGCCGACCCGCACGGCGCGCCCGGCAGCCGCATGTACCGCAGTGGCGACCTCGCACGCTGGCGCGCCGACGGCAGCCTCGATTTCCTCGGCCGCGCCGACCAGCAGGTGAAGATCCGCGGCTACCGCATCGAGCCCGGCGAGATCGAGTCGGCGCTGCTGCAGCATCCGCAGGTGACGCAGGCCGCGGTGATCGCGCGCGAGGACACGCCCGGCGACAAGCGCCTGGTGGCCTACTTCGTCGCCGCCGCCGATCCGCAGCCGACCGAGCTGCGCGCCCACATGGCGCGCGCCCTGCCCGACTACATGGTGCCCTCGGCCTTCGTGCACCTGCCCGCGCTGCCGCTCACGCCAAGCGGCAAGCTCGACCGCAAGGCGCTGCCCGAGCCCGAGCAGCAGGCCGCGGTGCAGTACGTCGCGCCGCGCACGCCCACCGAGGAACTGCTCGCCGGCCTGTGGCGCGAGACGCTGCGGCTGGAGCGCGTGGGCATCCACGACAACTTCTTCGAGATTGGCGGCCATTCGCTGATGGCGATCCAGCTCGGCATGCGCATCCGCCAGCAGGTGCGCGCCGACTTCCCGAATGCCGAGGTCTACAACCGGCCCTCGATCGCCGAGCTTGCCGCCTGGATCGACGACAACGCGGGCACGACCGAGGCGCTCGACCTGTCGCGCGAAGTGGTGCTGCCCGCGCATGTGCAGGCGCAGGCAGTCGCGCCCACGCTGGCACCGCGACGCGTGTTCCTCACCGGCGCCAGCGGCTTCGTCGGCAGCCACCTGCTGGCCGCGCTGCTGCGCGACACCGAAGCCCGCGTGGTCTGCCACGTGCGCGCCGCCGACGCCGAGGCCGGCGCGCTGCGCCTGAAGCGCACGCTGGCCTCGCGCCAGCTCGAATCGATCTGGGACGACGCGCGCATCGAGGTCGTCACGGGCGACCTCGGCAAGCCGCGCCTGGGCCTCGACGACGACGCCGTGCGGCTGGTGCGTGACGGCTGCGACGCGCTCTACCACTGCGCCGCGCAGGTCGACTTCCTGCACCCCTACGCCAACCTCAAGCCGGCCAACGTCGACAGCGTGGTCACGCTGCTCGAATGGACTGCGCAGGGCTGCGCGAAGACGCTGCACTACGTCTCCACGCTGGCCGTGATCGACCAGGGCAACGACCAGGAGGGCACGGTCACCGAGCGCTCGGCGCTCCACTCGTGGCGCGGCCTGGTCGACGGCTACAGCCAGAGCAAGTGGGTCGGCGACGCGATCGCGCGCGAGGCGCAGGCGCGCGGCATGCCGGTCGCGATCTACCGGCTGGGCGCGGTCACCGGCGACCACACGCATGCGATCTGCAACGCCGACGACCTGATCTGGCGCGTGGCCCATCTCTACGCCGACCTGGAAGCCATCCCCGACATGGACCTGCCACTGAACCTGACGCCGGTGGACGACGTGGCGCGCGCCATCCTCGGCCTCGCGGCACAACGCGCCTCGTGGGGCCAGGTGTTCCACCTGATGGGGCAGGCGCCGCTGCGCGTGCGCGACATCCCGCCGGTGTTCGAGCGGCTGGGCATGCGCCTCGAGCCGGTGGGACTCGACCCCTGGCTCGAGCGCGCGCATGCGCGGCTGGCGGTGGGGCAGGACCGCGACCTCGCGGCGGTGCTCGCCATCCTCGACCGCTACGACACCTCGGCCACGCCGCCGCAGGTGTGCGGCGCGGCCACGCAGGCGCAGCTCGAGGCGATCGGCACGCCGATCCGCCCGGTCGACCGCGACCTGCTGCAGCGCTACTTCGTCGACCTCGGCATCCACACCAAGGCGCGCCGCGCCCTGGAAACCACCGCCTCCTGAGGAGCATCCCATGGCACGCTATCTCATCGCGGCAACCGCCCTGCCCGGCCACGTCCTGCCGATGCTGGCCATCGCCCAGCACCTCACGGGCCTCGGCCACGAGGTGCGGGTGCACACCGCGAGCCAGTTCAGGGCCCAGGCCGAAGCGACCGGCGCGAGCTTCACGCCCTTCGCGCTCGCCATCGACGGCGACTACCGCGATCTCGACGAGCGCTTTCCCGAGCGTCGCCGGCTGAACTCGCCGCATGCCCAGCTGTGCTTCGGCCTCAAGCATTTCTTCGCCGACGCGATCGAGGCGCAGCATGCGGGCCTGCGCGCCATCCTCGAGGACTTCGAGGCCGACGCCATCGTGGTCGACACCATGTTCTGCGGCACCTTCCCGCTGCTGCTGGGTCCGCGCGACGAGCGGCCCGCGGTGGTCGCGGTCGGCATCTCGGCGCTGCCGCTGTCGAGCTGCGACACCGCCTTCTTCGGCACCGCGCTGCCGCCGTCCTCCACGCCCGAAGGCCGCGCGCGCAACAAGGCGATGAACGCCAACCTGCAGCAGGCGATGTTCGGCGACGTGCAGCGCCACTTCGACGCCGTGCTGCGGCGCCTGGGCGCCGGCGCGCTGCCGGCCTTCTTCGTCGATGCGATGGTGCGCATGCCCGACCTCTACCTGCAGCTCACCGGCCCGTCCTTCGAATACCCGCGCAGCGACCTGCCGGCCTCGGTGCGCTTCGTCGGCCCGCTGCTCGCGCCGGCCAGCCGCGACTTCACGCCGCCCGAGTGGTGGGACGAGCTCGACGACGGCCGCTCGGTCGTGCTGGTCACGCAGGGCACGCTGGCCAACCAGAATCCCGCGCAGCTGATCGGCCCCACGCTGCAGGCGCTGGCCGGCGATCCGACGCTGCTCGTGATCGCCACCACCGGCGGTCCGGTGCCGCCCGCCCTGTCGGCCAACGTGCCGGCCAATGCGCGCGTGCTGCCCTTCCTGCCCTACGACCGCCTGCTGCCCAAGCTGCATGCGATGGTCACCAACGGCGGCTACGGCTCGGTCAACCATGCGCTGAGCCTCGGCGTGCCGCTGGTGGTGGCCGGCAGCTCGGAGGAGAAGCCCGAGATCGCCGCGCGCGTGGCCTGGTCGGGCGTGGGCATCAACCTCGGTACCGCGCAGCCGGCGGCGCGCCAGGTCGGCGATGCGGTGCGCAAGCTGCTCGCCACCCCCGGCTACCGCGAACGCGCGAATGCCCTGCGCGAGGAGTTCGCGCGCCACCGCGCGCTGCACGGCATCGCGCAGGCGCTCGAGGCCCTGCCGCGCGTCGAATTCCTGGAAGTGGCCTGAGCGCCGGCCCCTTCGCATCCCATCGAAAGAACCGCCATGACCAATCCCTTCGACGACAAGAACGCCAGCTTCCAGGTGCTGGTCAACGACGAGGGCCAGCACTCGCTGTGGCCCGCCTTCATCGCCGTGCCCGCCGGCTGGCGCGTGGCCCTGCCCACCACCGACCGCGCCGCGTGCAGCGCCTACATCGAGGCGAACTGGCAGGACATGCGGCCGCTCTCGCTGGCGGGACGTTGAGCGCGTCCATCGCATCGGGCCCCCGGCCATGATCTTCCTGTTCCTGCGCAGCCGCAGTGCCGCCGCGGTTCATGTGCGGCGGCTGCGAGCGCTCGTCCCCGAGCCCGCGGGCCATCCGTCCTCCGACACCCAGCGCCGGGCCGAGCGGCCGGGCAGCCGGAAAGCGGACGGCACGAAGAAGCCGCGTTCCAGATGACATTTTTGTAATCGAAATGTGCGATCCAGGTCGATGGCCTGGCGCCACAGTCCGCTCCAGAGCAGTGCCGGTCGTCACTGCATGACCCCGCGGCGCCGCAACCGGCACCGCCAGAACCTGGAGCCTTTCATGCATCGCAGAACCCTCATGGGCCGCATCGCGGCCATCGCCCTCGCCGGCGTCTTCTCTGCGGGCGCCGCCAGTGCGCAGACCGCGCCCCCGGCGCCGGTCGCCGTCCACAACGTGGTGCTGGTGCACGGCCTCTATGCCGACGGCTCGAGCTGGGGCAAGGTGATTCCGCTGCTGCAGGCCCAGGGCCTGCACGTGACCTCGGTGCAGAACCCGCTGAGCGGCTTCCAGGACGACGTCGACGCGGTCAAGCGCGTGCTGGCGCAGCAGGACGGCCCGACGCTGCTGGTCGGCCATTCGTACGCCGGCATGGTGATCAGCGAGGCGGGCACCGACCCGCACGTAGCGGGCCTGGTCTACATCGCGGCGCGCGCGCCCGATGCCGGCGAGGACTACGCGGCTCTCACTCGCAAGTTCGCGGCCGCGCCCGCCGGTGCCGGCCTGCAGTGGGACACCAACGGCTGGGGTTCGCTGAGCCAGCCGGCCTTCGTGAAGGACTTCGCGGGCGACCTGCCGCCGGCCGAGGCACTCGCCTACTACGCGGTGCAGCAACCGTTCGCGCGCGCCATCACCACCGCCAGAACCACGGTGGCGGCCTGGCACGACAAGCCGACCTGGTATGCCGTCTCGCGCCAGGACCGCACCATCGATCCCGAGCTGCAGCGCTTCATGGCCCAGCGCATGAAGGCCAGCACGGTCGAGCTCGACGCCAGCCACGTGTCGCTGCTGTCGCAGCCCCAGGCCGTGGCCGACCTGATCGTGAAGGCGGCGCAGGGCCGGCGCTGAACGCGCGGCCCGGCGATAGACTGCGAAACCGCCGCGTCGGTCGAGCCGCCGGCGGCGGCCCCCGGAAGGACACAACATGCGCGTGCTCGTCGTCGAAGATCATCCCAAGCTGGCGGACTACCTGCGCAAGGGACTCACCGAGAACGGCTACGTCGTCGACGTCGCGGCCAACGGCATCGACGGCCGCCATCTCGCGGTGAACGGCGAGTACGACATCGTGGTGCTCGACGTGATGCTGCCCGGCATCGACGGCTTCGCGGTGCTCAAGGCGATCCGGGCCGCCAAGGACGTGGCGGTGCTCATGCTCACGGCGCGCGACCAGGTCGAGGACCGCGTGCGCGGCCTGCAGGACGGCGCCGACGACTACCTGGTCAAGCCCTTCGCGTTCTCGGAGCTGCTGGCGCGCCTGACCGCGCTGCGCCGCCGCGGCGTGCGCTCGGGCGGCACGTCGGAGCCCACCACGCTGACCCTGGGCGAGCTGCAGCTGGACCTTGCGCGGCGCAAGGCCTCGCGCGGCGGCCAGGCGCTCGAGCTGACCAACAAGGAATTCCTGATCCTGGCGCTGCTGATGCGGCGCCGCGGCGAGGTGCTGTCGCGCACGGTGATCGCCGAGCAGGTGTGGGACATGAACTTCGACAGCGACACCAACGTGGTCGAAGTGGCCGTGCGCCGCCTGCGCGCCAAGCTCGACGATCCCTTCGAGACCCCGATGCTGCGCACCGTGCGCGGCATGGGCTACGTGCTGGAGTCCGCGTGAAGGCACCGCGGGTGCGCTTCGGATCGATCTCGGCGCGCCTGGTGCTGATGCTGGCGGTGGTCGCGGTCGCGGTGTTCGCGGCCACCGGCTACCTGCTGCACAAGGCCCTCGAACAGGTGCTGATCGCCGACGAGCGCTCGGACCTCAGCGGCAAGACCGAGGTGGTGCAGCACTTCATCGACGAGGTACGCACGCCGGCCGACCTGCCGATGCTGCGGCGCCATCTCGCGGCCACCAGCGTGGGCGGACGCTACCGCTGGAACGTGTGGCTGATCGCGCGCGACGGCGAGATGCTCTACGGCGCCGAGCCGATGCCGCCCACGCTGCGCGGCGAGGGCAACAAGGTCTGGCTGCAGCGGCAGGACGGCGTGGTGCTGCGCGGCGCGCACTACCGGCTCGACGAGCACGCCATCTTTCCGGGCGCGCAGGTGCTGATCGGCATGGACCCGCGGCCGCGCGCCGAGATGCTCGACCGCTACGACAACTACGGCCTGCTGGTCGGCGCGCTCGGCGTGCTGTGCACCGTGGCGCTCGGCGCCATCGCCACGCGGCGCGGCCTGCGCGCGCTCGCGGACCTGTCGCGCGAGGCCGCGGTGATACGCCCCGGCGGGCTGTCGCAGCGCCTGACCCTGCCGGCCGACAGCACCGAGCTGCTGCCGCTGGCCCTGCGCTTCAACGAGGTGCTGGCGCGCATGGAGGATGCGTGGACCCAGCTCGAGGGCTTCAATGCCGACGTGGCGCACGAGCTGCGCACGCCGCTGGCCATCATGATCAACGGCGCCGAGCTCGCACTCGCGCGCGACCGGCCCAAGGACGAGATGCGCGAGGTGCTCGAGTCGCACCTCGAGGAGCTGCGCACGCTGGGCTCGATGGTCAACGACATGCTGTTCCTCGCGCGCGCCGACCGCGGCGATGCCGCCGAGGACCTGCGCGAGCTCTCGCTGGGCGAGCAGGCGCGGCAGGTCGGCGAGTTCGTCGAGGTCTTTCTCGAGGAGAAGCGCCAGCGGCTCGAGATCGAGGGCGATGCCTCGGTGCCGGTCAATCGCGTGCTGCTGCGCCGCGCGCTCGTGAACCTGCTGACGAACGCGTCGCGGCATGCGCCGCGGGAGGCCGTGATCGGCCTGCGGATCGAGGCGCTGCCGGAAGGCGCGCGCATCACCGTCGCCAACCCGGGCGATGCGATTGCGGAAGAAGTGCGGCAGCACATGTTCGAGCGCTTCTGGCGCGGCGACAGCTCGCGGCCGAGGACGGGCGAACGCTTCGGGCTCGGGCTGGCGATCGTGCGGGCCATTGCGCGGATGCATGGGGGGGAGACCTTCGTGCAGGGCGCGCCAGGCGTCAACGAGATCGGGTTCACGCTGGGTCGCAATGGGGCCAAGCGCGACCCGGCTGGCGCTCGTTGAGCTATCGCCAATCGACCTTGCTCGTGGCCATCAGCGCCGCCCAATCATCGGGTGGACTGCCTCGCCCCAGCATCTTTTCAAAGACAGCGTACGGATCCGACTTGCTGCCCGCCGATCGCAAGGTCTGCTCGTCATTGACCCATGCATAGACGATGGCTTTCGCCTTCGAGTCGTAGCGAAAAAACAATCGAAAGCGCCTGCCGACCTTCGCGCGGCGCCAGTGGCGAAATTCAGCCCCCAGGGTGTTGCCCTGGCGGAATTCGTCTCGGGCCGGATCGCTCGGCACTACATCCACGATCAGTTGGCTCAGCGCACGAAACAACTTGACGTTGGCATTGCCTTCGAATCCTTGCGGGTCGCTCTGCTCGGCTTTTTCCGCCGCCGCTTGCAGCTTGCGCAACTGCTCGATCACGCACTCGTGAAACAGCAGCGTCCAGCCATGCCGTTGCATCAGAGCGCAACCTCGCCTTCGATGTCTTCATCGAGATTCACCGCGTGGCCAGCGCTCGCCAACATGGCCCGCGCCAAGTCCTCCGGCAGCGACTGGAGGTGGCGCCCGGCCCGGATGTCCGCTTCCAGCAATGCCAGGAAGGCGCCGATGGCAGGGTCCTCGTGTTCCGCATGGGCGCGAGTCACGACGACCTCTCCATCGCGCAGATCGAACGCCACCTTGCCGCCGATGTCGACGCCTAACGCTTGCCGGATGGACTTCGGCAACGTGAGCTGCCCCTTGGAGGTCAGCGTCGCAATTTCATGGATTTCGGACATGGCGGCCTTTCGTGCTGGCAATGTCCTCAGATGGTAAGGAAATTTCCTTACCACGTCAAACACTGGCACCTTCAGGGGCGGTCGCTGTCCTGTCCGCCCGGCATGCGCAGCACGATCTTCCCGACATGCGCCCCAGCCTCCATTCGCGCCTTGGCCGCCGGCAGTTCGTCGAACGCCACCACCTGGTCGATGCGCGGCCGGATGCGCCCGGCCGCGAACAGCGGCAGCACCTCGGCGACGAAACGCGGCACGCCCGAGGCACGCTGGGCCTTGGTGCGCAGCTTGTTCGACACGCCGAACAGCACCAGCCGCCGCGCATGCAGGGCCTCGAGGTCGAGCTCGGCATGCAGCACGCCATCGACATGGCCCACGGTCGCGTGCCGTCCCTCGAAGGCCATCGCGCGCAGGTTCTCGGCGAACACCGAACCGCCGACCGTGTTGACGACGAGGTTCGCGCCCTTGTCCTCGGTGGCCCGCAGCACGGCCGGCGCGAAATCGGCGGCGCGGGTGGGCAGCGCGACGTCGAGCCCCAGCGGCGCGAGGGCCGCGAGCTTGTCGGCCGAGCCCGAGGTGCCGATGACGCGCGCGCCGAGCGCCTTGCCCAGTTGCAGCGACGCCACCCCGACGCCCGAGGACACGCCGTTGACCAGCAGCCATTCGCCGGGCTGCAGCCGGCCCTGCAGCACCAGCATGTCGAACGCAACCAGGAAGGCCAGCGGAATGCTCGCGGCCTCTTCCCACGACAGCGCCTGCGGCACGGCCATGGCCTCGGCCGCTTCCATCAGCGAGTACTCGGCGAAGGCCCCGGCGCAGCGGCCCATCACGCGATCGCCGACTTGAAATCCACTAACGGCATTTCCAACATCGACCACCCTGCCTGCACCCTCCCCGCCGGCCGGACGCCAAGCACCCGAAGCGCCGTGGCTCGCCAGGAACTCGCCCCGGTTGAGCGATGCCGCATGCAGGCGCACCAGCAACTGTCCCGGACCCGCGGTGGGCACCGGCACCTCGCGTTGCTCGAGCACGCCGCCCGCCTCGCTCATCCGCATCCAGAAGGACTGCATGGTGGTCGCTTCGGTCATCAAGAGATTCCCCTTCAGGCACTCAGGTTGCGCAGCACGGCCTTCGTGAACGCCACTGTGTTGCCGCTGCCGCGGATGTCGCCGGTGCGCGCCGAACGATCGGCCAGCGCGGCCGTGGTGGCGCGCGACATCGACGCCGCCATGCGCACCGCGCCATCGTTGCCACGGCTGTGGCCGAGCCAGTCGAACAGCATGCGCGTCGACTCGATCATCGCGTAGGGATTGGCGATGCCCTGCCCCGCGATGTCGGGCGCCGAGCCGTGCGTGGCCTGCGCCATCGCGATGTCGCCGTCGCCGATGCACAACCCCGGCGCCATGCCCAGGCCGCCGACCAGGCCGGCCGCCTCGTCCGAGAGGATGTCGCCGAACATGTTGGTCGTGACCACCACGTCGAAGCTCTGCGGATCGCGCACCAGCCGCATCGCGAAGGTGTCGACGATCACGTCGTCCACGCGCACGTCGGGGTACTCCTCGGCGAGCTTGCGGCACTCCTCGACGAACATGCCGCAGCCGAGCTTGAACACGGTGTCCTTGTGCACATAGGTCAGGTGCTTGCGGCGCTGGCGTGCGAGTTCGAAGGCCGCGCGCGCCACGCGCCGGCTGCCGGTGCGGGTGATCACGCGCACCGACAGCGTGACTTCGTCGTTGGGCCGGAACTCGCCCGAACCCGCCACCATGTTGCGGTCGGGCTGGAAGCCCTCGTTGTTCTCGCGCACGATCACCAGGTCGACGCCATCGTGCAGGCAGCCGATGTCCGGGTACGAGCGCGTGGGCCGCACGTTGGCGAACAGGTTGAAGGTCTTGCGCAGGATCGGATGCGGGTTGATCGCGTTCGGTCCCTTGGGATAGGCGCGGTGGCCGATGGGCCCGAGGAGCCAGCCGTCGAGCGTGCGCAGGGTCTCGAGCGTGCCGGGCGGCAGGGTGTGGCCGTGGGTCTGGAGCGCGCGTGCGCCGATCGGCAGCGGATGCCAGTCGACGGCCACGCCGTGCAGCTCGGCGGCCGCGCGCGCGATGTCGACCGAGGCGGGCACGATCTCGTGGCCGATGTCGTCGCCGTCGAGGATGCCGATGCGAAGCGATGGAATGTTTTTGTTCGTCATGCGTGCCTCCTGTTCAAGCCGAAGGCGCGGTCAGTGCGGTCAGCGTGCGCAGGTCGGGCAGCGCGGCCAGCGTGCGGCACACCTCGGTGATCCGGCCCGAACGCTGCGCGCCGAGCAGCGGCACCGCGAGCGCGTCGAACTTGGCCTCGAGCTGCGCATCGGACAGCGGGTTGTGCATCGAGCCGATCGCGTGATCGACCTGCACCTCGACGCGCCGGCCATCGCGCAGCAGCGCGCTCACATGCACCGACTCCTCCGCGATGCCGTCGTCGACCACCGCCTGCACCCGGTTGCGCAGCGCGACCACGCGCGGGTCGTTGACCATCGCATCCGAGAACTCCTCCTCGCCCGCACGGCCATGGATCAGGCCGACGGCGCAGCCGTGGTAGACGCTGAACTTGCCCTGCAGCCCGTCCTTCGGTTCCTTCTTGCCCGTGAGCTCGAGCACCAGCGAATGCACGCGCAGCTCGATGCGTTCCACGTCCTCGGGCGCGATGCCCTGCGCGCGCAGCCGCACGCAGGCGTCGATGCTCGGATGGATCACGATGCCGCAGGCGAAGGGCTTGTAGGTGTTGAAGGAGATCTCGAAGCGCTCGCCGAGCTCGTCGGTGACCTCGTGCCAGGCCCGCTTGTCGGAAGCCACCTGCACGAAGCCACGCGGCGCCTCGAGCGCCCGTTCGCTGGCCGTGAAGCCCTGGCTCGCGAGCAGCGCCGACATCAGGCCCGCGCGCGCCGCGGCGCCCGGATGGAAGGGCTTGGTCATGGTGCCGAACTGCTCGCGCAGGCCCACGGGCTGCGAGGCCGCGATGCCGATCGCCATCGCCGTGCGGTGTTCGTCCAGTCCCAGCAGCCGCGCGCAACCCGCGGCCGCGCCGAGCATGCCGGTCGAGCCCGTGATGTGCCAGCCGCGGTCGTAGTGGTCGGGGTACATGGTGTTGCCGATGCGGCAGGCTACGTCGATGCCGAGCACCAACGCGTCGATCAGCTGGCGGCCCGAGGCCCCGCGGTGCTCGCCGAGCGCGAGCAGCGCCGAGGCCACCGGGCCGGCCGGATGGATGATGGTCTTGAGGTGCGTGTCGTCGAAATCGAAAGTGTGCGAGGTGATGCCGTTGACGAGCGCCGCGCTGGCCATGTCGACCTTGTCGGCGCGCCCCGGCACGCTGGCCTGCGGCGCCGGCTCGAGCATGCGCACGGCGGCGATCGCGGCCTCGGCCGCCTCGTGGCGCGCCGCGCCGATCGCGCAGCCGAGCCAGTTGTAGAAGGTGCGATGCGCCTCGCGCTCGACCGCGTCGCTCCAGCCGCGCGAGGGATGCGTGGCGACGAAGCGGGCCAGGATGGCGGTGACGGGAGGGGCCGAGGTGTCGGCGGAAACGTGCGTGTTGCGGGCCACTGGAGTTCTTGCTGGTTGCGTTGAGAAAGAGAAAGGGGAGCCGGCCGGACCTACTCGTCGAGCTGGATGTTCCGGGCCTTGGCGAGCGCGGTCCAGCGTGCGATCTCCGAGCCGATGTACTTGCCGAACTGGTCGGGCGTCATCGGCCAGGGCTCGACGGCCTCGCTCGCGAGCTTCTCGGCAAGGTCGGGCGCCTTGAGCACCGCGACCTGGGTCTCGTTGAGGCGGCGCACCACGTCGGCCGGCATGCCCGCGGGGCCGACCGAGCCGTACCACTGCATCGCGTCGAAGCCCTTGAAGCCGACCTCGTCCATCGTCGGCACGTCCTTGAGCTGCGCGCTGCGCTTGCTGCCGGTGACGGCCAACGCGCGCATGCGGCCCGAACGCAGGTGCGGCAGCGCCGCCGCGAGCCCCGGGAACATGGCCTGGGTCTGGCCGCCGAGCACGTCGTTGATGGCCGGCGCGATGCCGCGGTACGGCACGTGCACCATCACCACGCCGGTCTCCTGCTTGAACAGCTCCATCGTCATGTGCGTGAGCGAGCCCGCGCCGGCCGAGCCGTAGCTCACCTTGCCGGGATTGCGCTTCACGTAGTCGACGAACTCGGCCACTGTCTTCGCGGGCACGTCGGCATTGATGGCCAGCACGTTGGGCGTGGCGCCGATCATGCCGATCGGCGTGAAGTCCTTGATCGCGTTGTAGCTCACGCGGCGCGTCGCGGGCGTGGTGCCGTGGGTCGCCACATAGCCCTGCATCAGCGTGTAGCCGTCGGCCGCGGCGCGCGCCGTGTTCTGGCAGGCCACCACGCCGCCGCCGCCGCTCTGGTTGTCGATGACGAAGGGCTGGCCCAGCGCGCGGCCCCAGCGTTCGGCGACCACGCGGGCGATCATGTCGTTGCCGCCGCCGGCGGCGACCGGCACGATGTAGCGGATCGGCTTGCTCGGAAAGTCCTGCGCGATGGCGAAGCGGGGCATCGCGATGGTGGCCGAGACCGCGGAAGCGGTCAGCAGCAGTTGGCGGCGTTGCATGTCGTTGTCTCCTTGTTCTGCCGCGCATCTTCTGCCTGGGCGTCATTGCAGTAAATTGCAAGTTTTTGGGGGTTTATTGCATGAACTGCATGAGTGAGACCCGATGCTGAAGCCCTCGCTGGCCGACCTGCGCGCCTTCGTCACCGTGGGCGAGCTGCAGAGCTTCGCCGCGGCGGCGCGCACCCTGCACCTGTCGCAGCCCGCGCTGTCGCGGCGCATCTCGCACCTCGAGGAACTGCTGGGCGTGCGCCTGTTCGACCGCACCACGCGCAGCGTCGAGCTCACCCTGCTGGGCCGGCGCTTCCTCGGCCAGATCCGCGGCCTGGTCGACGACCTCGACCGCTCCGTGCTGAGCCTGCGCGACGCGGCCGAGCTCGAGGCCGGCGACGTCACCATCGGCTGCGTGCTGTCGACCGTGCACCACTTCATGCCGCCTGTGATCCAGGCCTTCCGCGCGCGTCATCCGCATGTGCTGGTGCGCATCATCGAGGAGGGTGCCGACGAGGTGCTCGCCAGCGTGAAGCAGGGCGAGGCCGATTTCGCGCTCAACTACATCGGCATGCAGGACTCCGAGGTGGAGTTCACGCCGCTGCTCAAGGAGCCCTACGTGCTGGCCTGCCCCGCGGACCATCCGCTGGCGCGGCGCAAGTCCGTGGGCTGGGAGGAGCTCGCCCAGTACCCGCATGCGCGCGTCTCGCAGGCCAGCCGCAACCGCCTGTTCATCGACCAGGCCCTGGCCGAGCTGCCGCCGCTGCCGCGCCCGGTGTGCGAGGTGCGCCACGTCTCCACGCTGATCGGCATGGTCGAGAACGGCCTCGGCGTGGCCGTGGTGCCGCAGCTCACCTTGCCACGCAAGCCGGCGGCCGTGGTGGGCGTGCGGCTGGAACGGCCCGAGATCGGGCGCACCATCGGCGTGATCCGGCGCGCGGGGCGCAGCCTGTCGCCGGCGGCGGCGGCGTTTCTGGAGATGCTGGCGCTGGCGAGCCGCTCGAGCGTGGGGCCGGCCAAGGCGGCCAAGGCGGCGAAGGCCCGGTCGCCGCAACGCACGCGCCGGTCTTGAACGAGCGGCTGGCGTTCACCGAATCGGCGCAAAATGGATACTTCTTGCTACTCCTCTCGCCTCATCGCCTCAGACCGCGTCTGAGCTTTTCATGAACGTCCACCACCGAAACAACATCCGGATCCAGGGTTCCGGGCCGACAGCCATCGTCTTCGCCCATGGATTCGGATGCGACCAGAACATGTGGCGACTCGTGGCGCCACGGTTCGCGGATCGCTACAAGGTGGTGACCTTCGACCTGGTGGGCGCCGGCCAGTCGGACCTCGATGCCTACGACGCCGCGAAGTACTCGAGCCTCCAGGGTTACGCCGACGACCTGCTCGAGGTCGTCCGCGACGTGGCGACGGGCCCCGCGATCTTCGCGGGCCACTCCGTCAGCGGCATGATCGGCCTGCTCGCCGAGCTGAAGTCGCCCGGCACCTTCGCGGCGCAGGTGATGATCGGCCCCTCGCCGTGCTACATCGACGATGGCGACTACGTGGGCGGCTTCGCGCGCGAGGACATCGACTCGCTGCTCGACACGCTCGACAGCAACTACCTCGGCTGGGCGAGCAGCATGGCGCCCGCCATCATGGGCGTGCCCGAGCGGCCCGAGCTCGGCGAGGAGCTCACGGCGAGCTTCTGCCGCACCGACCCGGACATCACCAGGCAGTTCGCTCGGGTCACCTTCCTGTCCGACAACCGCGAGGACCTGGGGAAGCTGCGCACGCCCACGCTCATCGTCCAGTCGTCCGAGGACCTGATCGCGCCGCTCGTCGTTGGCGAGTACATCCACCGGGTCCTCCCCCACAGCACCCTGCGTGTCGTCGAGAACGTCGGCCACTGCCCTCACCTGAGCGCGCCGGGCGCGTGCTGCGATGCGATCGAGGCCTTCCTCGCCGCGCTGCCGCTTGCGTCGGCGTGAGCCGGATGACGCAGGCCATCCCCGACCTCGCCAGCCTCTTCGACGAGGCACCGTGCGGCCTGCTCGTGACGACGCGCGACGGCACGATCGTCAAGGCCAACGGCACCTTCTGCGACTGGATCGGCATTCCTCGCGACGAACTCGTCGGCGCGAAGCGACTGCAGGACCTGTTCACCATGGGCGGCCGGATCTTCCATCAGACGCACTGGGCGCCTTCGCTGCAGATGCAGGGATCGCTGGCCGAGGTGAAGTTCGACCTGCGCCATCGCGACGGCCGGACCATCCCCATGATCCTCAACGCCCGCCGGCGCCAGCGGCCCGAAGGCGAGTTCGACGAGATCGCGGCCTTCGCCGCCGAGGACCGCAGCCGCTACGAACGCGAGCTGATGGGTGCCAGGCGCAAGGCCGACGCGCTGCTCGAGGCCGAGCGCGAGACCCGCAGCCTGATGCGGGACCGCGCGTTGTTCGCCGAGCAGATGGTCGGCATCGTGAGCCACGACCTGCGCAATCCGCTGTCGGCCATCCTGATGGGGGTCCAGATGCTCGAGCATGTCGAGGGCGAGCGCCGTACCCGCATCCTGGGGCACGTGCGGCACTCGGCCGACCGGGCACGGCGGCTCATCGAGGAGCTGCTGGACTTCACCCAGGCACGCGTCGGCAAGGGCCTCACCGTCAACCTCCGGGCGATCGACCTGCACGAGGTGGTCGACGGCGCGCTGGCGGAGTTGCGCCTGGCCTACCCGGGCCGGACGATCGAGTACATGCCCGAAGGCGACAGCGCCTGCGTGGCGGACGCCGACCGTCTCGCGCAGCTGATCGGCAACCTCGTGAGCAACGCGGCCGCATACGGCCAGGTCGACACGCCCGTGTTCGTCCGTTCGGGCGTGGCCGGCGCCACGGCCGAGATCGTGGTGCGCAATCTCGGCGCGCCCATTCCCGACGCGGTGCTGGCCGACATGTTCGAACCCATGGTCCGCGGCGAGACCGGCAGCAACACCGTGCGCAGCGTCGGGCTGGGCCTCTTCATCGTCCGCGAGATCGCGCGCGCCCATGGCGGCGACATGAGCGTGACGTCGACGGTGGCCGATGGCACTTCGTTTGGCCTGCGCTTTCCCGCGCATGCCGAAGCGCCATGATCGCCAGGGTCATCGCGAACCTGTCGTGGGCCGCACTGGGCTTTGCCATGCTGGCCGGCATCTTTGCCGCGTTCGGGGCGCTGCTCCACCTGCTCGCACTTGCCAACGGCCTGCTGCGCGGCTTCCGGCACGACGACGCCGCCAATGACCGCCGCCATGCGACGCACATGTTGGCGGCCGCCGGCATCTGCGCGCTGATCGCCGCTGCCGTGGGCGGTCTCGTGCTTCTCATCGCGTCATTCCAGTGAACGCCTACACATGTCCCAGGTCATCGAGCCGGCGAAGCGCCTCGGCCCCCTCCTCGGACGCCTGCAAGATGGTTCGCAGGATCTCGGGCGTGATGGGCCGGCCATCCTCTGCGACGAGAGGCCGATGCCCGCCGCCCTCCAGCGCCGAGAGCAACGCGCGCGCCTTGGCGAAGACGTCTTCCGTCCGATTGGAGAAAAGCTCCTGATCGAACACCGGGATTCCGCTGGAAAGGCGCCCTCGCACATCGAGGACCCCGAGCTTCGTCACGCGCCGGATCTCGCTAACCAGCGAAGCGGATGGGTCGCACGGCGCGGTGGAAATGGTGACGCGGCTCATCTTCGTGGGGAGGCGACAGGGAATGGATGGTCTTGGCCGGATGCTACCGCCATGGACGTGCCGGCAAACGAGGGTCGCCTCTCCCCAAAAAGAAAACGCCCGATGAGATCCATCGGGCGTCCATCGCCGGCTTCAACGGGCCGGCTCCGTGTCCTTCTCGGGCATCAGCCCGTGAACGACGGCTCAGTGCGAGCTTGCCGGGCGCAATCGCCCCTCAAGCCCCATGCGCCTCGCTCGCCGGCAACGCCGCCGGCCCCGCGCGCCGCGCCTTCTGGATCGAGCGCACGAAGGCCACGAGCTGCCACACCACGAACACGCCGATCAGGCCCAGCAGCGTGGCGCTGATCGGGCGGTTCACGAACACGCCGAAGCTGCCGCGGCTGATCAGCATCGCGCGCCGGAAGTTCTCCTCCAGCATCGGCCCGAGGATGAAGCCCAACATCAGCGGCGCGGCGTCCAGTTCCAATCGCATGAAGGCATAGCCGAGGCAGCCGAACACGGCGGTGATGAAGATGTCGTCGAGGCTGTTGTTGACGCTGTAGGTGCCGATGCAGCAGAAGAACAGGATCGACGGGAACAGCACGGCGTACGGGATCTTGAACACCGACAGCCAGTAGCGCACCAGCGGCACGTTGAGCGCGAGCAGGAAGCAGTTGCCCACCCACATGCTGGCCACCAGGCCCCAGAACAGGTCGGGGTGGCTGGCGATCATGTTCGGACCGGGCTGGATGCCCTTGATCACGAACGCGGCCAGCATCAGCGCCATCACCGGGTTCTCGGGGATGCCGATGCTCATCAGCGGGATGAAGCTGGTGCGCGCGGCGGCTTCGTCGGCAGCGGCCTGGCCGGCCACGCCTTCGATGCAGCCGGTGCCGATCTCGTGCTTGTACTTGCTGACCTTCTTGTCGATGGCGTAGGCCGCGAACTGGGCGATCGAGGGACCGCCGCCGGGCAGGATGCCCAGGAACGAACCGATAGCACCGCCGCGCAGCGCGCTCGGGATGATCCGCTTGAACTCGGCCCAGGTCGGGATCAGGTTGATCTTGCCGTTGAAGGGCGAGCGCTCCTCGCGCGCGTCGAGGTTCTTGGTGATCTCGGCGATGCCGAAGCAGCCCAGCGCGATGCTCACCAGGCCCACGCCGTCGGCGAGGAAGGGCAGGTCCATGGTGTAGCGCTGCATGCCGCTGTTGACGTCGGTGCCGATCTGGCCGAGCAGCACGCCGATGAAGCACATCGCGAGGCCGTTGAGCAGGCTGCCGGTGGTCACGAAGCTCACGCACACGAAGCCCACGAGCATCATCGAGCAGTAGTCGGCCGGGCCGAACAGGAAGGCCACTTCGCCGAGCATCGGCGCCATCCACGCCAGCACGACGATCGCGATGGTGCCGCCCACGAAGCTCGAGAAGCCCGCGGTGAACAGCGCCAGGCCGGTCTGGCCCTTGAGCGTCATCGCGTACCCGTCGATACAGGCCACGATGCTGCTGGCATGCGGGATCTTCATCGTGATCGCGCTCACGCTGTCGCCGTACTGGGCGCCGTAGTAGATGCCGGCCAGCATGATCAGCGCGCCGCCGGTGGGGATCGAGTAGGTCAGCGGCAGCAGCAGGCTGATGGTGGCCAGCGGGCCCAGGCCCGGCAGCAGGCCCACCAGGGTGCCCACGGTACAGCCGATGGCGCAGAACAGCAGGTTCTGCATGGTGAGCGCGTGCGAGAAACCGAACGCGAGATTGTTCAAGACTTCCATGGCGCGGTCCTCAGAGCAGGGGCAGGTTCAGGCCCAGCAGCTTCTGGAGCGCGAAAGCCATCGCGACCAGGCCGAGGGAGATCTTGACGTTGCGCACCCACGAGTACGAGAGGCCGGCAGCCGTCGAGGCGAACACCATGAACACGATGCCCGCGACCATGTTGATGTGCTCCGAGATCAGCGCGAAGCCGCAGAGGCTGCCGATCACGATGCCGATGTTGCGCAGGTTGAGCTCCATCGGCTGGCGCGCGACGAAGCGCGAGCGGATCACGGTGGCCACGCCGATCAGGCCGAGCAGGATGCTGACGATGAACGGGAACATGCCGGGACCCGCGCGCGAGAAGTCGCCGATCGGGTAGTTGCGCGCGGCGGTGATGCCGAACAGGAGGGAAATGGCGATGAGGAAGAGCCCTCTGCCTAGGTTGCGGTCGTTCATGTCTGTCTCTGTGGGCGTGCCTGCGCAGCGCGCTTGCGGCCTGTTGTGATGGAGGCAGGGATGCTCGGCGTCGGCGGCTGACCGAAAACTGACACGCGGGCCTCGGGAACTACGTACGGCCGACTACGCCGCAGGTAATCGACGGCCCGCGCCGGCGCGGCGAGGATGCGCGCCTTGCGCCGCTTCTACGCGTTTACCCGAATACCGGAGTCCGCTTGAAAACCTCTAGCCCCCTCGCCCCGATCCGCCCCGCCTGGCTGCTGCTGGCCGGCGCGGTCCATGCCGCCGCCCTCGCGCAGAGCGCGACCGTGACAGCCGCGCCGCCGCCCGCGCCTTCTCCCATGGCCGCGAACGCGCCCGATGCCTGCAGGCTGATGCCGCGCGCCGACCTCGAGGCGCTGTTCCCCGGACGCCCGGTCACCGACAAGGGCCCGACCCTGAGCCCCCTGAGCCGCGGCCCGCAGTACGCCGAGAGCTGCACCTACGTGGTGCGCCTGCCGAGCCCGACCTCGAAGACCGATGTCGCGCGTTTCGCGAGCCTGACCGTGATCCGCTGGGGCGACTCGCCCGCGGTCGGCCGCGGCACGGCCAGGGACAGCTTCGCCTCGCTGCGCACCGCGCGCGAACGCGTGGCCGCCGATCCCAAGGTCAGCCTGCGCATCGAGCCGCTGGCCGACGTGGGCGAGGAGGCCTTCCTCGAGACCAGCGCGCACCGGATCGCCGTGCAGGCGCGCAAGGGCGACCTGATCGTGCTCGCCAGCCTCGATCCCTATTCGAGCCAGACGCCCGGCAATGCGAGCGCGCTCGCGCGTCAGGCGCTCGCGCGCTGGCAGCCGGGCGTCGGCATGGTGGCGGCCGCGGCGCCGATCGCTGCCCAGGCGGCGGTGGCGGTGCCGGCCGACACGCGCGTGTCGCAGACCGCGCCCGCCGACCAGTGGCCCGATGCCTGCGCGCTGATGACGACCGAGGACGTGAAGGCCGTCTTCCCCGACATGACGATCGCAACGCCGGTGCAGTTCAAGGGAAAGATCACGCACGAGTCGCGCGAGAACCGCATCGAGGAGATTCCCAAGCCGATCGGCTGCCTCTACAACCTGCGCCGCACCGACACCGTCGACGGCAAGCGCGTGACCGTCTCGCACCAGGTGCAGATGAGCGTGCGCAACCTCGCGTCGACGCCCGCGTTTTCGCAGCGCTACTTCGAGATCTCGCGCAAGGTCGGCGAGCCCAAGACGCCGGTGGCGGGCCTCGGCGACGAGGCCTTCATCGACATCCTCAACCGCATCCAGATCCGCAAGGGGCTGCTGAGCGTGGAGGTGCGCGTGGGCGGCGGCGAGCGCGACGCGGCGCTGCATGCGGTGGCGCGCGAACGCGTCAACGCGCTGGCCGCGCGCGTGGCGGCGAAGCTGCCCTGACGCCGCGCCGGCGTCGCGCCCTCAGCAGCAGGCCTCCGCTTCGGCATCGGCGTCGCTCATCACCTCGCGCGTGTGCGCATCGGCCGCGAACCACAGCTCGATGCGCAGCGACGAGGAGTTGATGTCCTGCGGAATGCCGAAGGCGCTCTGGAAGGTGGAGAAGCTCAGCACGCCCAGCGACGTGTCGAAGCTCAGGTTGAGGCTCGGCGTGGCGAGCCCCAGCGAGGGCATCTCGGGCAGCCGGCCGTAGCGCCGGTGCAGCGACTCGGCCAGCCGATCGACGCGCGGGCGCAGCGACGGGCGCAGCCAGCTCTCGGTCTGCAGTTGCGCGAGCAGGCTGGCGCCGACCTGCGCCGCGTTGCGCGAATGGCTCAGCAGGCCGTCGTCGTGCGCCACGCAGTCGATCATGTCCAGGCCCTCGAAGCGATGCCCGATGGCCTCGCAGTAGGCCGGCATCACGACCGTGCAGAGCCACTGGCCCGCGCAGTTGGTCGCGAGCATCTTCCAGTCGGGATCGAACACCAGGCCCGGCAGCGGGTTGTGCAGCTGCACCATGCGCTGCAGCGCGGCCTCGTTGGCGTCGGTCATGCCGATCCACGAGGCGCCCTCCGCGCCGGCGACGGTGGTGAAGCCGCCGAGCGACAGCGCCGCGTTGCGCAGCGAGGTCGGCGCCTCGACCTCGTTCATCCAGGCCAGCAGCAGGTCGCGGCTCGGCGCGGCGCGGCCGGTCTCGAGGAAGCTGACGTGCCGCTGGGACACGCCCAGCCGCAGCGACAGATCGAGTTGGGAGATGTTCTTGCTCGCCCTCGTATGGCGCAGCAGCGGAGGCAGGCTCATGGGATCGGGATCCAGGGATCGAAAAGCCCGCCATTGGACCCGATCGGCGCGCCAAACGCTTCGTCGCGGACGCAACAAACACGCGTAATCGGGGTAACAGGCGGTAGCGCCATTGCGCATCGCGGCGGCCATTATCTGGAAGGTTATCGACGCCCTTCGGCAGCGGCGGCAACATGCCTTCACACCGTTGCCAGAGGCCTCTCGCGCACCGGTCGCAGCGCCGGTCCGGCGTTCCCCGGACCGCACGCTCGCCGCGCGCCGCGCGCGGCCTCCACCCGCCTCGTCCACCGCATCGAACCCTTGCCCGCCGCCCATGTCTTCCTGCCGTACCGACGCAGCGCGCGCTCGTCCGAACTGCCGCAGCCGCGCGCCGAAACGCCACCGCCCGCCATGCCGTCGGGAGACCCCATGCTGCGCGGCATGACGGGGCTGCCGCCGCACGGCGCGGCGCCGGTGCGCTTCGTCACCGACGGCCCGCTGCCGCACGCCGTCGACGGCGGCGCTGCGACCGGCGAGGACGACCCGCTGCTGCGCATGGGCCCGATGCTGCATGCGCTGGGCTTCCAGTGGTTCGCCTACGGCACCGTGGCGCTGGCGCAGGGCCGGTGGCGGCCCTCGAGCTTCTTCACCGGCCATGCCAATCCGCGCTGGACCGAACGCTATTTCTCGCAGCAATACCAGGAGGTCGATCCGCGCGTCGAGGCCGCGCAGCGCAGCGCCGGCCCGTGGGTCTGGGACCGCGACGGCCTCGCGCGCCAGTGGCCGCCCGAGGACACCCGCTTCGCGCTGCATGAGCGCTTTCTCGAGGACCTGCGCGCCAGCGGCATCGGCAGCGGCGTGCTGTTCAGGCTGCCCGCGCCGCCGCTGTCGTTGCCGCTGGGCGAGCACACGCTGGTGAGCCTGCAGTCGGAACGCACGGACAGCGCGTGGATCGGCGCGGGCATCGTCGCGCTGGCCCGCATGCTGGCCGAGGACTTCCACCGGCGCGTGCAGTCCTGTGGCCTCGCCTCGGCACCGGCGGCCAGCCCGCTCGGCGACATCGGCCACGCGTCGAGGATGCTCAGCGCGATGCAATTGCGCATCCTCGAGGAACTGCGGCAGGGCCGCGGCGACAAGGAGATCGCGCACCGGCTGCAGATGTCGGGCCATGCGGTCGACTACCACCTGCGGCAGCTGCGCGCGCGCTTCAAGGTGCGCAACCGCGTGCAGCTCGTGAACGCGGCCGCGCGCGCGATGCCGCCCGGCGCGCCGGCCGCCTGAGCGCGATGTGCGCGAGGCCTTTCGGCCTCACTCCTGCGGAAAGCTCGCCACCAGCAGGCGCACCAGCTCGGCCTGCCGCTGCACGCCCAGCTTGGCGAAGATCTGCTTGAGGTACTGCCGCGCGGTGCCCGCCGACAGCGCCATGAGCCCGGCCGCGCCGGCCAGGTCCTCGCCCTTGCCGAGCAGCACGGCCAGCTCGGCCTCGCGCGCGGTCAGCCCGTAGGCCTCGACCAGCCGGGCCGCGGCGATGGTGCCGTCGGTGCCGGCGTTGTGCACCATCACCGCCACGCGCGCGCTGCCGAACTCGGCCTGCGCGGACAGGCTGGCCGCCGGCACCACCGACAGGATCAGCGGCCGCAGCGGCGGCATGCGCCGGATGGTCACCGGCAGGCCCCGCGCCGCCACCGCGCCCTCGCTGAGCGCCGCGCGGCGCGACTCGGGCGCGAGCTCGGCCGCGAGCCGCACCGCCTGCCGCAGCCGGCGGTCTTCGGCGCCGTCGCGCGCGCGCAGGCCCTCGCGGTCGGCGCGCAGGCCGCAACCGGGTTGCGCCAGCAACGCACCCGCGCTGCGGTTGAGGAACACCACGCGGCCCGCGGCGTCGAGCAGCATCACCGCCTGCGGCGCGAGGTTCAGCATGTCGTGCGCCGCGTCGACGCTGGCGCGCGTGCGCTGCCGCAGTTGCGCATGCAGCTGCTCGATGGTCCGCAGGTGCGGCACCAGGGCCTGGATCGAGGCCAGCTCGTCCTCGCGGAAATCGTGGCCCGATTCGAGCGAGCGGCAGTAGCTGAGGCCACGCCAGCCGTCGTGCTCGCGCCAGTACGACACCGCGGCCAGGCCGCCGTTGAGCGGCCGCAGCACTTCCTGGTAGAGCTCGGTGCTGGCCATCGCCCGGCGGCTCAGGAAGGTGGAGGTGCGCACCGGCAGGCCCGAGGCCGTGAGCCGGATCAGCGACTCGTGGTCGGCCATCGTGAGCCACTGGCCGAGCTCGCGCTCCTCGACCTGGCCGAACTGCGTGCAGGCGCGCCACTCGGTGTCGCCGTCGTGCATGCTCGTCATCACCACGTGCTCGGCGCCGATGCACTCGCGCAGCACGTTGAGGTCGACGCCGCCGGCACCCGGCGCCGCCACCTCGGCATACAGGCGCCGGACCGCGTCGGCCAGCGCCGTGGATTCCAGACCCATGTTCCCTCCTGTTCGGGAGTAGCGCGCGCGGAGGCGGATGCGCAGACTCCAAACCCTGCTGTCATTGGCCGGACGGCGGCCGCGCCATGGCGCGCCGCGGCGCGTTCGGGCTCTACCAGCGTTCTTCGTGAATCCGCATGGCACCGTCCTTCCTTCCCCCTTCGCATGCACCAACGGGTGCCACCCGGCGCGACGCATTGCTGCGTGTCGCGCGCGGCGGCGCCGGCATGCTCCTGTTGTCGGGCTCGCGTCTAGCGCCAGCCTCGGCGGCCTCGAGCGAGGCCTTCTCCCCTGCGTCTTCCGCCCGGCTGCGCTTCGCCCTGCCGCTGCTCGACGAGGCCCTGGCCTCGCGCGCCGCGTGGGAACCGCTGCTGCACCCGCTGTGCGCCGCCGTCGGCTGCGCGCTCGAGACCGCCACGCTGTCCAGCCTCGAATCGCTGGCACGGGCCGTCGCGCACGCCGAGGTCGACGCCGGCTTCCTGGCCCCCGAGGCCGCGCTGCAGGCGGTGGTCGAGGGGCGGATGCGGATTCTCGCCCAGGCGAGGCGCCCCGCGGCCCAAGACCCCAATCGCGCGGTGCTGCTGGTGCGCCGCGCCGCTCCGCCCGATGCGCTCGACCGGCTGCTGGCCGAGCCCCAGGACTGGCGCATCGCCTACGGCGAGCGGCGCTCCATCGCGGGCTACGTGCTGCCGCAGGCGCGGCTGTTCCTGCCGCGCGGCATCGACATGGAGACCGCCTTTCGCACCGAGACCGTCGGCTCCACCTTCGCGGGCAGCCTCGCGCTGGCCAACGGCGATGTCGACATCGCGACCGGCACGCTCGACGACCACCGCCTGTTCTGCCGACGCTTTCCGCCCGAGGGCCGGCAGCTCAGGATCGTCTGGCAATCCGAGCCCCTGCCCGCCGAGCGCTTCGCCATCCGCGCCGACTGGCCGCGCGCCACGCGCCAGGAGCTCCGCCGCTTCCTGCTGCGCTACGGCACCGCCGCCGGGCCGCGCAGCGCCCGGGAACGCGCCGTGCTGCGCGCGCTGAACGCGCCGGCCGGCTACGAGGCCGCGCCGCATGCGGCCCTGCTGCCGGTGGCGCAGCTGCAGCGCGACCTCGCGCTGCAGCGCGTGCGCGCCGCTCGATGGACCAGCGATGCCGCGCGCGGGCGCCGGCTGGCGCAGATCGCGGCCGACTACGAGCGGCAGAAGGCGGTGCTGCTGCGCGACGAGGAGCGGGCGGCCTGAGTGCTGGTGCGCCGTCATGGTCACCGGTTTCCGTGGCTCTTCGGCAGTCCGCTTCGGGCTTCGTGCGAGGATGGCGGGCGTTCATGCCCGCCACCGTTCCTTCGCCACCGATGCCCCTTCGCCGCCCCGCCCTCCTGCTCCTCACCCTCGCCGCCATCGCCGCGCTGGCCATCGCCGGCTATTGGGGCGCCACCTACTTCAACCTCAACCCCGCGCGCAAGGTCGGCGCGGTGGTCGACGAGTTCAACGGCGTGAAGGTCTACTACAACGGCGGCGTGAACAACGCCGAGGGCCGCGCGCTGTCGAGCGACGGCTACAACCTCGGCATCCAGTACCAGTGCGTGGAGTTCGTGAAGCGCTACTACTTCGAGCGCTTCGGCCATCGCATGCCCGACGCCTACGGCCATGCCCGCGACTTCTACGACGCGACCACGCCGCAGGGCCAGCCGAATGCCAAGCGCGCGCTGCTGCAGTACCGCAACGGGCAGGCCGAGAAGCCCAAGGTCGACGACCTGATCGTGTTCACGCCGACACTGCTCAATCGCTACGGGCATGTCGCGATCGTGGCGGGCGTGGGCGAGCGGGAGATCGAGATCGTGCAGCAGAACCCCGGGCCGTTCGGCGAGAGCCGCGCGCGGCTCGTGCTCGAGGCGCGGGACGGCAACTGGCATGTGGAGGGCGGCACCTTGGGCTGGCTGCGGCGCGCGCAGGCGCCGTCCTGAGTCGGGCGCAGGCAGCTCAACGCCAGGGCCGCATCTCCACGCGCAAGGTGCCCGTGAGGCCGGGCCGCGCGTCCTGGATGATCGTCATGTCGAAGGCATAGCCGTCGGTGCCCTCCAGCGGGTACAGCGTGGCCTCGATGCCGGGCTTGCCCGGATGGACGTCCTGCGCGCCATAGAAGACGCGCCACCCGTAGGGAGCGGCCGCATCCGGAAAGGCCTCGACGATGATCAGGTCGCGAAAGACGAAGCCGCCTTCGTAGTGGCGCTTGAGGAACAGCAGCCCGTCGATCTCGTAGTCGGGCACCAGCACCTTGATGTCGAAGGCGAAGCTGACCGAGCCCGAGGCCACGACGCTCTTGCTCGGGTCGAGGAACAGCGAGAACAGGTGCGGGCTCTTGCCGCGGTCGGGCGTGCGCTGCTTGCCCTGGGCCGGGAACAGCTCGTCGTAGCAACGGAAGATGGCCGAGTTCTCGCGCGCCTCGCGCCGCGTGATCTGCCACTGCGCGCCTCGCACGCTGGCCACCACCTCGAACTGGTAGGAGGCCTTCACGCTCTTGCCCTCGTCGAGCGCCGCCTGCACTTCTTCGGGCAGCGTGATGTCGTCGATGTCGAGGATGCCGTCGGCGCGCAGCTGGCCGAACAGGAAGCGCGTGAGGTTCTGGTAGCCCTCTTCCGAATTGACGATGCCGTAGTGCCCCGAGTGGCTGCGATTCACGAAGGCGCGCGGCGAACCGACATCCGTTCCGTCGGCCGCCAGACCGTGGGTGGTGGCGTTCTCGATGCGCACCAGGCCATCGCTGGCATCGCCCGCGGCCCAGGCCGAGAGGCCGCCGGCCACCGCGTAGTCGCGCGCGTTGGTGCCCACGAGGTTGAACACCCGCTCGGGCGGGAAGTTGGTCACCAGCGACACGTCGTCGCCCTTGGGCACGGCCATGTAGCCGGCCATGCGCTCGCGGTTGAAGTTGTTGGCGTCGCCGAAGGACAGCCAGCCCGGCACGTTGCGCACGATGCGCATGTCGATGCCGTTGTGCGGCGTGGCATAGGTGAAGAGCTTGTCGACCGCCGCGCGCGCCTCGGCCGAACCCAATTTCGGGTTCTGCAGGAAGGCGCGGCAGACCAGGCCGCCCATCGAATGCGCGACCAGGTAGACCTTGAAGTCCGCCGGCGCCATCGCGTTCTTCGGGTTCGCGCACACCCGCTCGCGCAGGCGCAGGATCAGCTGGCCGAGCCCCTGCGCGAAGGTCTCGATCGGCGGCGTCTTGCCGTTGCCGAAGTCCTTCGAGGCATCGTCGTAGTAGCGGTAGATGACGATGCTGCGGTAGGGCACCGCCTGGTCGGCGCGCGTGGCGGCCATCAGGTCGTCGCCATCGACGAACACGTCCTCGTAGCGGTGGTCGCCCATCAGCCGGACCAGCGGCGACTCGAAGTAGAAGCGGCGCATGTCGCCGGTCCAGGCCATGCGCGTCTTGGTCGAGCCGATGTTGAAACCCATGTAGGGATCGGCCACGGTCTCCTCGATCTCGCCCTGCGTGGCGGCGAAGCCGCGCACGTAGATGATCGGGTGATAGGGATGCTGTGCGTTGCTCATGGCCGGCGTTCCTCAGAGACCCGCGTAGTCGATGAAGCCCTTGTTCACGCTGTTGACCTTGCGGGTCAGCCTGAACACGCCGATCCCCTCGCGCGATCCGCCCACATTCGAATTGCCCTCGAGCGTCGTCATGATCCCACCCGTCACGCTCTCGACCAGGCCGGTGTGACCCAGGCCGCCACCGTGGTCCATGATGAAGATCATGCCGGGCTGCAGCACGGCCGGGTCGGCCTTGGCCGCGGATGCGTTGATGCGGCGCGCCCCCTTGGAAGGCGCGCCGTTCCAGTGCGCGAGGCAGCCCGCGGTCTTGAACAAGGGGTTGGCGCGGCCGAGTTGCCGGGCCGCCTGCTCGAAGCACCAGTAGACGTAGGCCGCGCACCACGAGTGGCCGCCGCCGAGCCCGGTGCTGCGCAGGTAGGCCTCCACGTCGGGCCCCCGGTTGGAGCCGGGCGGCACTTCGCGCACCTGGCGAGATTCCTCGCCCGACGCAACCGCCAGTGCGCGCTTCAGCAGATCGTCGGTGGTGCTGGTGGCCACGGGCACCTGGTCGTCGCCGAACAGGGCTGCCCAGGTGATGCTGCCGACCTCGCCGTCGATCTTCAGCACATGGCCTTCGCTGTCCACGCTGCGCGACTGGAAGAGCTTGACCGCGCTCTTCATCATCGGGCCGAAGCTCGGCTGCTGGGGATCGAGCTTGACCGCTTCGCCGCCCTTCAGGACCAGCACCCGATTCAACCGGTTCTTGAGTTCCTTAACGATGCGGGCATCGGTTTCGCCCTGCTTGATGACGCGGCCGGGATATTGCATGGCATGGTCCCCCAAGTTGATCGAATCGACCTCGAATCCACCGTGCGACTGACATGCCCGCCGTTGCACGCGGGTCATGTTCTTGTTGTTGTGGGTTCGAGTCTTTCACCGCCGCCATCCCACGCCTATATCCCGCTTGCTCTACTTCCTCGGGAGGATGGTCGGTGCCGGACGCGCGCCTTACCGTCACGGCCATCGGCAGGTTCCCTGCGGCACGGCGGACTTCGCGTCCGGTTCCCCATGAGCGATCTTCCTTCCCAGACATCGTGGCTGCAGCGGGCCACCACCGTGGTGGGCATCGCCGGTTCGCTGGTCACCATCGCGCTCACGGCCTGGAACGCGCAGACCAAGCAGCAGATCGACCAGCGCGAAGCCGACCTGAAGGTGCAGACCGCCGCGCTCGATGCCGAACTGCGCCGGCGCAGCACCAGCGTCGAGGAGTCCAAGGAGCGGGTGGAGCGCTACAAGTGGGTCTATGGCCTCGTGCCCGAGCTCAGCGCGGCCGACGGCTCCAAGCGCAACGCGGCACTGGCCATGGTGCGGCTCGCGCTCTCCAAGGAAGAAGCCGAAGGCCTGCTCGCCGGGCTGCAGCAGTCGCCCGATGAACAGGTTCGCAAGGCCGCTGCGCAGGGCGTAGCCACCATCGCCAGCATCGAGAACGCGGAGCTCGTGCGGCTGGTGTCGCAGGTGAATGCCGCCGGTGCCGACGAGCGGCGCCGCGCGACCGGTCGCCTGCAGCGCGACTTCAACGATTCGGCCGAGGCGATCGCGCTGGCCCTGAAGCTGCTCGATGCGGACCAGCTCGACAAGCTGTCGCCGAGCGGGCTGATCAACGTCCTCTATTTCCTGTCGCGCACCGATCCGCGCGCGTGGACGCCGCCGGATATCGCCACGGCCCACCGGGTGCTGCCGGCCGTGCGTGCGCGCAATGCCGGACCGCAGACGCAGGCCGAACTGGGGCGGGTGGAAGACACGGTGAAGGCGGCGGGTCGGCAGTAGATTGCGCCGACGACGAGCTTCACCAGGGCAGCGCTAGCAGAGCAACCCTCTGCAATCGAAGGCCGTCATGAAGAGGATGTAGGGACGCCCGCCGTCCTGGTACGTGCGCAAGGGCCTGGCCCCCACCGCGCCTTCGCGATTGAGGACGGCCAACAGCTCCGCCGCCTGTTCGATGGTGTTCGGCCTGGACGTCGCCGTCACGTCCACGGCTTCGAACTTGAAGCTGGAGGTTTGCGTCTCGTCCCTCACGTACAGGTTCATCACGTTCTCGCCGACGAGGGCCGAGGTCACGAACACCGAACCCTTGGCGCCCTGCTCGTTCTGCTCCGCGACGAAGCCGGTGTTCCCGCCGGACTTGGCGGCCACCAGCTCGAAGACGCAGCGCGAGGTCGATGGCGTCTCCTTCACCAGGGCGAAGCCCGTGCCCTGGACCTGGGTGCCGCAGTAGCCCAGCTTGCCCAGGTCGTTGAGCGGCCGCAGCAGCTCCTGCGACGTCGCGGCGGCGAGCGGAACCTTGATCGCATCGACATAGCCGTACTGGATGGCTTCGCCGAACACCTTGCTGAAGACGCTCTTCGGCTGGGCACCGCTGCCCGGCGTGAGGCGATAGCCCTCCGCGCCCTGCGCCTGGAAATCGGCCAGCGTCAGCGGCGCGCCCGTCGAGACGAAGCGATGCTCGTAGCGCGCCGTCTGGCCCTTGCGCTGGTAGATGGCCCGCCATTGGCCACGCGCCGTTGCATCGACGAAGACGATCCGATCCAGCAGGTAGCCGGCGAGCGCGGGACTCGTGAGCTCGGTCGAGAAGGTGTCGAAGCTGCTCGCATCGACGGTTCCCAGCTGGAAGGTGTAGACCGTCGTCCGCAGCGGGCGGGTGACGGGATCGGGCACGGTCGCGGGGGGATTGCGGGCTTCCTCGATGGTCGCCAGCGCGGCCGCCGTGGCCGGTGGCAGTCCGCCATAGCTGCCGGCTCCGCCGCCACCTCCGCCGCAAGAAGACAGGATGACCGAGATCCCGAGGACGGCCGGCAGCAGGCGAAGCGATGTGTTCATTGTTGTCTTGCCGGGACAGGGAAGCGAGTTGGCCACGCCTCCCCTTGTCTCCTCGTCCCGTGTGTAGTTGTAAATAAATTTTACTCGCCCGGAGAAGCGATCCCCGGCGGAGCAGGTCGTCAGTGCGCGGGAATTTCTCCTGCTGTTGCACGCATGTCACGGCGGGCAGCGTGGGCACCGGCCGCGGCGATCGGAGGGGTGCCTGCCTGGGGCGACCGCGAACACGGAGCCAGGCCGCAGATGGCGCTCGAGATCGGTCCGCATCGTCTCGTAGGCCGCGCTCCCGGGCCGCCGTGAATCTCGACTCCAGGGTTGCGCGGCTCGCGGTGCCCGACAAGCCCGCCGGCGGAAGCTGCTGGTAGGGGTCGTACTGTTCGGTGATCTCGCAGGGATGGCAGCGTCAGGCATCGAACCTGAACTGGAACACCGTCGACTTGTTCTTCTGCGCATCCACCGCGACGAGCGAGAAGCCCGACTTCTGGAACGCCTTGCTCACCATCGACCTGAATTCGGTGACGGTGATCTTCTGACAGGCCGCGGCCGGAACGGCGGGCCGTCCGATCTTGTAGCTGAGGCCCGGAACGCCCGGCAGCGGCTGCTGGGCCGAAATGGCCAGTGCGGCCAGCAAGCAGCATCCGGCCAGCAGGGTCTTGCGAATTCTGGAGATGACCATCACGCATGCCTTCTGTCAAAGCGCGCCGCGCGCCACGTCGATCAGGGGAGTGAAAGCGAGCGTCGGGGGGACTCGGCCGAACACGCCGCGATGGGCGCGGTGCACGGCCCTCCTCGTCCCTCATGTGCCCGCGGGCCGCATCTTATGGGCGCGAAGCAGCGCCCTGGTGACGGATCGATCGCATGCCGACGGAATTTCGTCGCGGCGTTGCGCCCGACGCACGCCTCATCCAACTGGGGGATGGGCGCACCCTCAGGCAGCGTGCGACGGCGAGCTCCCGAGTTCGCGCTTGTAGGCACGCGCGAGGATCGCGCCGGTCGAATAGCCCACCGCATCGGCCGCCTGCTGCAGGGTCAGCCGGCGTTCGCGCAGCAGCCGCGAAGCGAGGTGGATGCGCCAGCGCGCCAGGTACTGCATCGGCGAGAGATTCATCTGCGCGCGGAATCGGGTGGCGAAGGCCGTTCGGCTCATGTGGCACAGCGCGGCGAGCGATTCGAGCGTCCATGGATCGGCGGGCCGGTCATGGATCGCCTCCAGCGCCGTGAGCAGCCTGGCATCGCAGAGCTCGAGCCCCGGAGAACCCGCGAAGGGAAAGCCCACCTCGGGATTGCGCAACCAGGCCAGCACCGCATGCTGCATCAGCGCGACCAGCATCTCGGTCACGCCCACGCCGTTGCCGCCGGCCCTGCGGTCGGCCATCCAGCGCACCGCGTCCGCCATGGAGCGCAGCCAGGGCGCGGCGTCCGCGGCACGCAGATGCAACACGGGCGGCAGCGACGCCACCAGCGGATGGGCGGCCAGTTCCACCGAACGGTAGAAGCCGCCGCTCCACACGCTGTGCTCGCCGCCCGCCTGCGCGTGCCGCTCGGCGCCGGAGGAACGCGCCAGCAGTTCGTCGAGGCTCGACGCGGGAAGGCCGGGATCGGAGAAGACACGGTGCGCATCGCCGCGCGGCAGGAACACCACGTCGCCATGCCGCAGGTGCAGCGCCGGCTCCCCGCCGACCTGCAGCCAGCAATCGCGGCCGCCGACCACGTACAGCGGCGTACGCCGCCGACTCTCGACGCGAACGCAGAAACGGGGGCCGAGCTCGACCTGGAAATGCAGGGCCGGCTCGAAGCGCATGCTGCGGACCAGGGACTCGGGCGCGTATTCGGCGGGCGCGGCCTCGGGCACCGGAATGCGAGGCGCCTCCCTGGCCAGCAAGGCCGCGAGCGCGGCCGAATCGCCATGCCGCCAGCGCTCCGATGGCCGCTCGGACCGGCGCGGCGCGGCATGCGGCGACGACGGGAGCGGGTTCTGCCCGCGCCGGCAGGAGAAGGACATCCAGAGCATGAATTCGTGGTGAAAGGGTGGTGGCATGGGCCCGAAGAACCCACCCGCGATTTGTAAGCCCTTGCCCCGCGTCCCGCCCCCTCCCATCCGTGAGTAACGACCCGATTTCCGGGTCGGCCATTCGGCCTACGCCTCAGGCGCCGGGAACGTCGCCATGCACGGCGATCGGGATCACCGGCGCGCGCCACGCCCGCTGCGTCGTGTCGACGACGCGCGCCGCCGGCGCTGCGATGCGCTGCAGATACGCCTTGAGCTCGGCGGCCTGCTCGTCGTAGCCGCGGATGCGCGGCAGCATCGCGTTGACGCCACCGAGCGGCAGGCGATCGGGACTGGCCAGCGCGTCCTCGATCGCGCCGCGGAACGCATCGGTGTCGCCGATCTCGACCACGCGCCCGTTGACGCCATCGACGATGTCCTCGACGACACCGCCCGCCGCGGTCGCGATCACCCAGATGCCGCGCGCCAGCGCCTCGCGCACCACCAGGCCGAAGCTCTCCTTCCACAGCGAGGGCACCAGCAGCACGTCGATGTCGTCGTAGAACGCGTCCATCTCGGCCTGCTCGAACGGCGCGACCACGCACACGCGGCCCGGCACGCGCCACTCGGTGACGTTCACGGATGCCGCGCCGGTGCGCAGGGCGATGTCGGTGATGACCAGTTCGTAGCCGCCCGCGCGCATGCCCGCCAGGATCTCCCGCAGCCAGAAGTAGCCCTTGTGCACCGCGCGGCCGCCGAGGTAGGCCATGCGCAACGGCGATTCCGGCCGGCGCGCCGGCCGCGGGCGCGCGGGCAGCGGCACGCCGTTGCGGTTCACCGCGATCCGTTGCGGCGCGACGCCGTTCGCCACATAGAGCTCGCGCTGGAATTCGCTGGGCGCCAGCAGCAGGCTCGCGCGGTCGAGCACATCGCCGAGGAAGAACCGGCGCTTGAAGGTGAAGCCGCTGTCCGGCACGCACTTGGAGCAGGCGCGCAGGTCTATCGCCTTCTGGTTGCAGTACACGCCGTCGTCGCGCACCATGAACTGGCGCTCGCACAGCCACCAGGCGTCGTGCAAGGTGATGGCGTAAGGCACGCCGGCGTCGACGCAGGCGTGGGCCATCGTCGCGCCGAGTCGCTGTACCGAATGGAAATGCACGACATCGGGCCGCAGCGACTTCAGCAGCCGCGCGAAGATCTCGCCCACCCGGGGATCGTCGTAGTCGAGCGCGCGCTGCGTGTCGTCGGCCACCTGCACCGCGATCACCGGCAGCCCGTCGACCTCGTAGCGCATCACGCTGTACGGCTCGAGTTCGGACCCGAGGATGGCGGTGAAGACGATGACGTCGCAGCCGTCGGCCTGCAGCCGGCGGCACAGCTGCTCCGCGACCACGGTCGCGCCGCCGAAGCTCACCGGCGCGAACAGCACGTTCACCGCAAGCACCTTCAGCCGCGTGGAAGGCGCGGGCAGCAGCGGTTCCACCACCTGTTGCAGCTGCCGCGTGGCCACCACCCGCGGGTGGTAGCGCGACAGCACGGCGCGGCGGGCTTCCTGCGCGATGCCGTGGCGCAGGCCGGCGTCGAGCACCAGCCGCGTCAGGGCCGCCTCCCATTCCTCGGACGTGTCGGCGATCAGGCCCGTGCGGCCGTGCTCGATGGCTTCGCGAAACGGCCCCGTGCCCGAGCAGATGCTCGGCACGCCGAGGATCGCCGCCTCGATGAACTTGATGTTGCTCTTGGCCTCGTTGAACAGGCTGTCCTCGAGCGGCGCGATGCTGATCTGCCAGGAGGCCAGCGCGCGCAGGTAATCGTCGCCCTGCAGGAACGGAATCTGGAACACCCGGTCGGCGAAGCGCCGGAACGGCGCCGGCAGCTCGAGCGGACCGTGGATCGCGAGCCGCACCTGCGGATGGCGCTGCATCACGGCCAACAGCGCCGACGCCACGACACCGAAGTCGCCGTCGTGCGTGCGCGATCCGCTGCCGTAGCCGATGGTGACGAAGCGCGGATCGGTCTTCACAGGACGCCGCTCGAGCTCCGCTGCGAGCGCGAGGATGCGCTCGTCCAGCGCATTGGGCACCACGTACGTCTTGCCCGGAACGATCTCGCCCATGCCGCGCGCGATCGCGGCCGTGCTGCCGATGCCATGCTGGCAATGGCTCAGCATCTGGCGGTACCGGGCCGTCGTCGCCTTCGCCGATGCCAGGCCGTCGGAGGCCGCACCCGAGGCGAGCAACTGCCGCCGATAGGCGTCCCAGTCGAAGATCAGGTCGTCGACGTCGAAGAAGCTGGGCACGCCCAGCCGCCGGGCCTCGGTCGCCAGCAGCACCATGTGCGGCACGGCCGGCACGCGATAGAGGATCAGGAGGCCATGGAACGGCAAGGCCGCGCGGCAGGCTTCGGCGTCGCGCCAGTCGAGCACCGTAGTCTCCAGGCCCAGGTGCTCGAACATGTCGACCTTCTGGTCGACCCGGTAGCGCTTGCAGGCCGGCAGCGACAGCTCGGCGACGATGAGGATGCGTGCGCCCAGGCTCTGGCGCGACAGCGGCGTGAGCGGCGCGAGCCAGGGCCGCTGCCGCGCGAAATCGCGCGGGGCCAGCGCGGCGATCGCTTCGGGCGATGGGAGCGCGCGCCGGTCCGATCGATGCGCGACCCAGCGCCGGACCAGCCGCAGCAACTGCCCGCGGCAGCGCTCGTAGAAATCGCCGTGGCGGGTGCCCGCCGGAAAGACGCGCAGCCGCAACCCGCCGTAGAACACCACCAGCTGCAATCCGAGGCTGCCCTCGAAGCTGTCGATGCGCGCGGCCTGCGCCACGGCATGCGCCTTCAACGCGAGGATGCGTGCATCGCGCTCGGCGATCTCCACGTCCTTCTCGAGCGATTCGAAGTGCCGCGTCTCGAGCATTTCCTCGGCCCGCTCGCGCTTGGCCGTGGCGTCCGCGGCCTGGCTGCGCAGCCGTTCGAGTTCCTGCGCCTGGCCCTCGATGCGGCGCGCGAGCACGCCGTCGAGCGGCGGCACGCGCGGCCCGAGGCACAGCACGCCGAGCCCGAGGCCCTGCTCGAACTCGAAGGACGGATGGCGCTGCCGCAGCAGCGCCCACAGGCGGCGCAGCTTGCGACTGGCGCGGGTTCCGTGCACCAGCACCAGCGCGCGCGGGCCGAGCTTGGCGCGCCACGGCGCGAGGTCCAGCGTGGCCAGCCGGGCCGGGTCGGCGGCATCGACGTGCAGCAGGTCGATGCTGCCGTCCGCGAAGGCCGCGGCCGCCTCGCGGTGGCCCGCGAGCCGCGTGTCCACCGCATGGCAGGCCGCGCCGCGCGCGATGCATTGCCTGAACGTGGCGCCCGCCACGCCGCCGTCCGCGCCCAGGTCGACGACGATCGCAGGCCGGGTGTGCTCGAGCAGCAGCGCGACGAAGGGCGCGTGGACGCTCCAGGCGCGCGACGCCGGTGCCTGCGAGGCGGAGGAGCTCTTGGGGGCAAGGCCGCGAGCGGCGGTGAAGGTGGGGAGCGTGGACATCGGAAGGCTTTGCGCGGGCTGACTCGGAGCCCGACGATTCTTCCGACGCGAGGCCCGACGGGCCACAGCCGGCAGGACTGAAATCGCAGCCCGGCGTTCAGTCGCTCATTCCGCCTGTGCGATCACCAGCAGCACCGAGGCCGGCGTCTTCCCCACCGAGGTGATCTTGTGCGGGATGCCCGCGTTGAAATGCGCGGTGTCGCCGGCCGACAGCGTTTCGGTGCGGCTCGCGAGCTGCAGCGTGATGCGGCCCTTGAGCACGTGGAGGATCTCCTCGCCCTCGTGGTGGCTCATCGGATGGTTGCGCACCGGCTCGTCGGTCGGGTGCAGCACGAAGGCCACCATGCGATGGCCCGGCAGCGAGCCCGACACCAGCCGCGCCGCGCCGCCCGCGGCCGCCGGCTGCTGGCGGTGGATGACCACCGGGTCCTCCTCGGACGACTCGGCGAACAGCTCCTCGACCTGCACGCCCAGCGCCTTCGACAGCTTCAGCGCCGCGCCCACCGAGGGCGTGGACACGCCGCGCTCGAGCTTGGACACGTAGCTCTTGGTCAGTCCGGTGGCCTGCGCCAACCCTTCCAGCGTGAGCCCGGTCTGGACCCGCAACAACTTCAACTTGATGGACATGGCTTTTCTTTAGGACACTTGTGTCCTAAAATAAATTTGTTTCTCGACCCTCGATCGCACACGCAACGCGGCCGATCCCGCGCCGCACAGGAGTATGGTATGTCCGCACGTTCGCCGTTCCGCCGCTGGATCGCCCCTGTCCTCGCACTGACGCTGGCCTGCGTCGGCGCGGCGGCCCAGGCCCAGCCCTATCCCTCCAAGCCGATCCGGCTCGTGATCCCGTTCGGCGCCGGCGGCATCACCGACATGGCCGGCCGGCTCATCGGCCAGGCGCTCGGCGAGGAACTGAAGCAGCAGGTGGTGATCGACAACCGCCCCGGCGCGGGCGGCTCGATCGCAGCGCAGGCCGTGGCGCAGGCGCAGCCCGACGGCCACACGCTGCTGCTCGGCACGGTGGGCACGCAGGTGGTCAACAAGATGATCTACGCGCGGCTCGGCTACGACCCGGCGGCGCTGACGCCCGTTTCGCTGGTGAGCAACTCGCCCTATGTGCTCGCGGTCGCGGGCCTCGATGGCGTGAAGGACCTGCCCGCGCTGGCGGCCTACGCGAAGAAGAACCCCGGCACGCTGAACTTCGGCTCGGCCGGCAACGGCAGCTCGCCGCACCTGGGCCTGGAGCTGTTCAAGCTCGCGACGCACAGCGACATCCTTCACGTGCCGTTCAAGAGCGGTGCCGAGGCGGTGAACGCCGCGCTCGGCGGTCAGGTCCAGATCGTGATCGACGCGATTCCCGTGATCCAGCCGCAGGCCAAGGCCGGCAAGCTGCGCATGCTCGCGATCGCCGCCGACCACCGCAACCCCGCCGTGCCCGACCTGCCCACCAGCAAGGAACAGGGCCTGGGCGAATTCCAGATCGGCTCGTGGAATGCGCTGCTGGCGCCGCCCGGCACGCCGCCGGCGCAGGTCGCGGTGGTCGACGAGGCACTGACGCGCGCGCTCAAGCGCCCTGCCCTGGTGGCACGCCTGGCCGAACTCGGCATCGAGCCGCTGCCCACGGGCGCCGCCGCCTACGGCAAGCACCTGCGCGCCGAGACCGAGAAGTGGACGCGCGTGGTGCGCGCCGCGGGCACCAAGGTCGACTGATGGCCATGAAGCTCCACGACACCTTGCGCTCGGGCAATGCCTGGAAGGTGCGGCTGATGGCCGGCCTGCTCGGCCTGCCGCTCGAGCGGCACACGCGCTCGATCGACCGCGGCGACCTGCGCCGGCCCGACTTCCTCGCGATCGCGCCGCTCGCGCAGGTGCCGGTGCTCGAACTGGACGACGGCCACTGCATCGCCGAATCGATGGCGATCCTCCATTTCCTCGCGCAGGGCTCGCCGTGGTGGCCCGCCGAGCCGCTCGCGCAAGCGCGCGTGCTGACCTGGCTGTCCTTCGAGCAGGAGCGCCACATGAAGCCGCTCGCGAAGCTGCGCCTGCACCTGGCGCTGCACCGCGACCGCGATCCCGCGAGTCCCGAATTCCTCGCCCATCGGCACGAGGCCCTGGCCGCGCTCGCGCTGCTCGAAGCGCGGCTCGAACGGCAAGGCCCCGACGCCTGGGTCGCCACCGACACGCACCCGAGCATCGCCGACGTGGCGCTGTACCCTTACACGCGACTCGCGCCCATGGGCGGCATCGAGCTGCAGGGCTTCACGGCGATCCGCGCCTGGCTCGCGCGCATCGAGGACCTCGACGGCTACCAGGCACTTTTTCCCGCGCATCCCGAGAAGACCTTCTCGACCAGCGAAACCCCTTAAGGAGAACCATCCCATGGCGCTGCAAGACACCTTCGAACTCGCGAAGGAAGAACTCGTCGCTCAATCCATCGTCCAGATGGACCAGCATTTCGCAGAGAGCCGCTACACGCCGCGGCAGAAGCTCGCGCTGACCTGCCGCATCCTGTTCGACAACGGGCACGACTCGGGCCTGGCGGGCCAGATCACGGCACGCACCGGCAAGCCCGGCGAATACCTCACGCAGCGCCTGGGCCTGGGCTTCGACGAGATCGCCGAGGACAACCTGCTGACGGTCGACGAGGACCTCAACGTGCTCGACGGCGCGGGCATGCCCAATCCCGCGAACCGCTTCCACTCGTGGGTGTACCGCGCGCGGCCCGACGTCAACTGCATCATCCACACGCACGCGCTGCATGCCTCGGCGCTCGGCATGCTCGAGGAGCCGCTGAAGATCAGCCACATGGACAACTGCGTGCTCTACGACGACGTGGCCTTCGTCGGCGAATGGCCCGGCGTGCCCGTGGGCAACGAGGAGGGCGAGTTCATCTCGGCCGCGCTCGGCCAGAAGCGCGCGCTGCTGCTGTCGCACCACGGCCTGCTGGTGGCAGCCACGAGCATCGAGGAGGCCTGCGTGCTGTCGATCGCCTTCGAACGCGCCGCCAGGATGCACCTGCTGGCCGCCGCGGCCGGCACCATCCGGCCGATCGACCACCGCCTCGCGAAGGAAGCGCACGACTGGATCGTGCGCCCGCGCCGCAACACCGTGGCCTTCGAGTACTACGCGCGCCGCTCGCTCAAGGATCCGCGCAACGCGGACTGCCTGCGCGCGGCCTGAGTTCCATCGCCTTTCGATAGAGGAGCCTGCCATGCGATGCATCGCGCTGCAGCACCTGGCCTTCGAGGACCTCGGCCTGTTCGCGCCGGTCCTGCGGGAGGCCGGCTGGACCATCGACTACCGGCAGGCCGGCGTCTCGCCGCTCGAGCCCGCGGAATGGCGCGAGGCCGACCTGGTCGTCGTGCTCGGCGGCCCCATCGCCGCCCACGACACCGGCCTCTATCCCTTCCTGCACGACGAGATCGCGGGCCTGCGTTCGCGCCTCGCGCTGGGCCGGCCCACGCTGGGGCTGTGCCTGGGCGCGCAGCTGATGGCCAGCGCGCTCGGCGCGCGTGTTTACTTCTCGGGCACCAAGGAGATCGGCTGGGCGCCGGTCGCGCTGAGCGCGGCCGGCCAGGCGTCGTGCCTCGCGCCGCTGGCCAACGTGCCGGTGCTGCACTGGCATGGCGACACCTTCGAACTGCCCGAGGGCGCCGAGCTGCTCGCGAGCACGCCGCTCACGCCGCACCAGGCCTTCAGCCATGGCCGCAACGCACTCGCATTGCAGTTCCATCCCGAGGCCGATCCCGCGCGCATCGAACCCTGGCTCATCGGCCATGCGTGCGAACTCGCGCAGGCCGGAATCGATGTTCCGGCCCTGCGCGCCCGAAGCGCCGAGCAGGGCAACGCGCCGCAAGCAAGCGCCTCGGCGATGCTGCGCGCCTGGCTGGGCCAGCTCGCATGACGCTGGCGCCGGCACGCATCGACGCATTGCTCACGGGCCCCGTCGCGCCGCTGGCCGATGGACGCACGCAAAGCGGCATCGTCAAGTCGCCGAGCGACGATGCGCTGTGGCTCTCGGCCACCGGCCTCGCGGGCGACGCGCAGGCCGACCTGCGCATCCATGGCGGTCCTGAGAAAGCGGTGCACCACTATCCGCGCGAGCACTACGGCGCCTGGGCCGCATGGAGCCGCCGCCACGACCTGCTGGCCGCGCCCGGTGCCTTCGGCGAGAACCTCTCGACCATGGGCTGGGACGAATCCAGCGTCTGCATCGGCGACGTGCTGCGGCTCGGCGAGGCGCTGGTGCAGGTGTCCCAGGGCCGGCAGCCCTGCTGGAAGCTCGACGTGCGCTTCGGCGAACTGGGCATGGCGCGCGAGATGCAGGACAGCGGCCGCACCGGCTGGTACTACCGCGTGCTGCAGCCCGGGCCGGTGCAACGTGGCGCATCGATCGCGCTGGTCGAGCGGCCGCATCCCGGGTGGCCGCTGTCGCGCCTCATCGCCCTGCTGTTCGCGCGCGACGAGCGCTTCGCGCCCGAGTGGGAACGCGCGGCCGAATTGCCCGCGCTCGCCGAGCGCTGGCGCGCCACCTTCCGGCGCCGCGCGGCCTCGCGGCAGGTCGAGGACTGGACACCGCGCCTGTGCGTGCCGGGCGCGGACCCGGGCTGATGCAAGGCGGGAATACCCGCAGCCCACGGACAGCCGACTGACAGCGCCATCCGCGAACATGTGACATCGACCGCGGGAGACACCCGCGCACAGGAGACACATGCCCTTCCCGACATTCCGGCCGGCTGCCGCCGCCATCGCCGCGTGCATCGCCCTGGCCGCCTGCACCACCGCTCCCAACTCTTCGATGCCCGTCACGCGCGCCGTGCCGCCCACCGACTGCAAGGCCTGGGTCGGCACCGACCGCAACGCCGAGCTGCCCGGCTACACGCTGCGCCAAGCCGACGGCACGTCGCGCTGCGTGCCCCTGCTGCTGACGGCCGCCCACGCGCCCGCCGGCTACGCGGGCGACTTCCACGTGCAGGAGTTCACCGACGCCAAGCTCAAGGAACGCTGGGCCGCGTGCAAGAGCGACGCGGCCTGCTTCAAGCGCATCAACGACCAGATGCAGCGCTGGCTGCCGCCGAACAAGGAGCGCGCGACGCGCGTCACCGGCATGGTCGATCCGGTCGGCAAGATCGATTCCGACGGGCAGGTGAACCTGCGCGACATCCGCAAGCCGGGCTTCTTCGCGAAAGCGCCCTACAACGAAGCCGTGGCCGAGGCGAACGGCCGCACGCACGTGGTCGAGTTCACCGTGCCGCGCGATCCGCTCGAGCGCCTCAAGCTCAACATGCAGGGCGACATCAAGCTGCGCGGCTGGTACGTGGAAGGCGCGGGCGTCGACGACGGGCGCGGCGGCCGCAAGCGCGCACTGGTGATCATGAGCCCGGGCGGCGGCGGCCAGCTCACGGCCATCGAACATCCCGACGAGGTGACGGTGCGCGTCGATCCCGCCACGCGCCGCGCGACCTCGGTGCGCTTTCCCAACGCGACCACCGAAGGCCCCGGCATGCGCTTCTGGCGCGACCACCTGCATGCGCTGAACCGCGCGGGCTTCGACGTGCTGGCCTACGACCGGCGCGGCGAAGGCCTGTCGGGCGGCTTCAGCGACACCAACACGCTCGAGCAGAGCGAGGACATCTTCCGCGTGCTCGCGCAGATGGACAGCGGTCGCGGCCTGCGCGTGCTGATGGCCTCGGGCCAGGAGCTCGAGGGCGCGCCGGCGGCCGGCAAGCTGATGGCCGGCATGAAGTCGCGCGAGATTCCGCTGCTGCTGCTGGGCTACTCGCGCGGCTCGATGACCACCGGCTGGGCCATGACCAAGAACTACGCCGGCGGCTGCAGCTACGACATGCCGACGGTGCAGTGCAGCGCGCCCAAGGGCTACGCCAACATCAAGGGCGCGATCCTCTACGCCTCGTTCGTGAGCGGCGCGGGCTACCTGCCCGAGGCACCGGACCTCGCGGACCGCAACCTCTTCCTCGGCGGCATGGCGGCCGACAACTACGTCGCCTTCTATCCCAACTCGGCGGTGCTCGCGAACATGCCGAAGTGGCCCGCCGTGTTCTTCGCCAAGGGCTTGTGGGACCGCGCGGAAAGCCTCGAAGGCACGGTCGCGGCCTACGACCGCGTGCGCGGGCTCAAGGACATCGTCGTCTCGCGCGGCCCGCACTCGATGGAGACCTGGCCGAAGCAGGAACTCGACCGCGTGCGCGGCCGCATGGTCGCCTTCGCGACGGCGGCGGTGCAGGGGCGCACCGCGCTGCCGCAAGCGCAGCAATGGACGGACCTCAAGGGCCTGGTCGCGACCACGCCGGATGTGTGGGAGATGTCGTCGAAGCCGCGCTAGCAGCGGTTCATTCGGCCCGGCGCCGCGCGCCGATGCGGCGCGAATCGGCGAGTACGTTGGCCTGGTCGACCAGCAGCGCCGACTGCTCGTAGGTCGAGCTCGCGATCGTGGCATAGAGGATGTCGGCGATCACCAGCTGCGCGATGCGGCCGGTGAGCGAGTCGGCCGAGAAGGCGGTGCGCTTGGCCGCGTAGGCGAGCACGGCATCGCAGTGTTCCGCGAGCGGCGACTGCGGCGCATGCGTGAGCCCGATGGTGCCAGCGCCGCCGAGCCGCGCGCGCCGCACCGCGGCCACCACCGGCTCGGTGCGCCCGGTGTGGCTCACGCCGATCGCCACGTCGTCCGCCGAGAGCGTGGAGGACGAGATCGCCATGATGTCGACATCCGAATGCGCGGTGATCGGAATGCCCAGGCGCAGCAGCTTGTGGCGAATGTCGAGCGCCACGGCCGCGCTGCCGCCCACGCCGTAGACATCGACGCGACGCGCCTTCGCGATCGCATTGGCCGCGCGCTGCAGCGCCCGCAGGTCGAGCGTGGTGCAGGTGTCGTTGAGGCTCGCGACCGTGCCCGCGATCACCTTGTCGCGGATCTCCTCGGAGGCATCGGTGGACTTCAGCTGCCCCACCGCGCGCTGATGGGCCACGGCCTGGTCGCGCGCGAACAGCACGCGGAATTCGGAGAAACCGAGGTAGCCGACCGCCTGGCACAGACGCGTGACCGTCGCATCGCTGACGCCGGCCGCCTGCGCGAGTTCGGTGATGGTCATGTGCAGCAGTTGCTCGGGGTGCTGCAGGATGAAGTCGCACAGCTTCTGTCCCGCGGGCGTCAGCGAACCGTAGACGCCCTCGAGCCGCAGCTGCACGTGCGAACGCGGCACGCCGCTCGATGCATTCGCCGTGTCGTCCGGCGCCGGTGCGGGATGATCGGCGGTGCCGTTCTCGTGGTCCTGCGCGGGGGCGCGCGGGGGTCTCCTTCGGTCGTTCATCGCTGCATCGTAAGACCTCGGTGCCAAGGGATTTCCCTGAGCGTTTTCGGGCACGCCGAAGCCCCCTGAAAACGCCCGCGTGCCCTCGGAAAATGGGTTTCTTCCGAAGCCGATTCCTGAAAAGAATTTACTTCTTTGTGCTTCACTTTCGCTGTGCTTTACTCCACGCCCATTCTTGGAGACAGAGACACAGACATGGAAATCGGATTCGTTGGACTCGGCAGGATGGGTGGCGCGATGGTTCATCGCCTGCATGCGGCAGGCCACCAGGTCCTGGCCCACGACGGCCAGGCCGCCGCGCAGGATGCGGCACGCGCCAAGGGGATCGCGGTCGCGGCCGACCTGCCCGCGCTGGTCGCGCACCTGAAGGCACCGCGCGTGGTGTGGCTGATGACGCCACCGGGCCAGGGCACCTGCGCGCTGATCGAGACGCTCGGCGCGATGCTCGCAGAGGGCGACACCATCGTCGACGGCGGCAACTCCGACTTCCGCGACACGCGCCGCCTCGCGGCCGCGCTGCGCGAGCGCGGCGTGACGCTGGTCGACGCGGGCGTGAGCGGCGGCACGCAGGGCGCGCGCGACGGCTGCGGATTGCTGGTCGGCGCGGAGCCCGCGCTTTTCGAGCGGCTGGTGCCCGTCTTCGAGGCGCTGGCCGCGCCGGGCGCCTATGCACGCGTCGGCGGCAGCGGCGTGGGCCACTTCGCGAAGGCGGTGCACAACGGCGTGGAGTACGCGCTGATGCAGGCCTATGGCGAAGGCTACGAGCTGCTGATGGCCTCCGACATGCAGGTCGACATCAATGCCACGCTGCACGCCTACCAGGGCGGCTGCTCGATCCGCTCGCACCTGCTCGAGAAGCTGTGCCATGCGCTCGACGCCGATCCCGCGCTGCCCGGCATCAAGGGCCACGTGGCCGACTCGGGCATGGGCCGCTGGACACTCGAGGAGGCGATCCGCCTGCGCGTGCCCACGCCGACGATCTCGGCCGCGCTGCAGGCTCGCTTCCGCTCGCAGCAGGAGGACTCGCCCACGATGAAGAGCATCGCGGCGCTGCGCCGCGAAATCGGCGGCCATGCGGTCGTGAAGGCGGCCGCATGAACGGGCTGTCGTCCGCCGCCGCGCTGCGCGCGCGCTATGCCGCGGTCATCGAGGAACACCGGCAGGTGCTCGATGCGCTCGACGATGCGCAGCTCGGCGCGCTGGCCTCGGCCGTGCTCGGCGCCAGCCGCGTCTTCTTCAGCGGCCAGGGCCGCTCGGGCAACATGGTGCGCGCGCTCGCCATCCGGCTGATGCACATCGGCGTGCAGGTGCACGTGGCCGGCGAGCCGACCGCGCCCGCGATCGGCGCGGGCGACCTGCTGGTGGCGGTTTCGGCCTCGGCCAGGACCAAGGCCACGCTCGAGCACATCGCCGTCGCGCGCAAGGCCGGCGCCACCGTGGCGCTCGTCACCACGGTGCGCCAGCCGCCCGAGGGCGCCGACACCGTGCTGTGCCTGCCCGTGCGCCACGGCGTCGGCACGGTGCAGCATGCGGGCTCGCTGTTCGAGCAGGCCATCCTGCTGCTGGGCGACGCGCTGGCCTGGCACGTGCAGCAGCGGCTCGGCGTGGCCGACGCGCAGCTCGATGCGCGCCACGCCAACCTGCAGTGAACGGCGGCACGACATGGCAGGCGTGACACTGAAGAACGTCGTCAAGCGATTCGGGAACACCCAGGTCGTCGACGACCTCTCGCTGCGCATCGAGGAGAAGGAATTCGCCGTGCTGGTGGGCTCCTCGGGCTGCGGCAAGACCACGGCGCTGCGCATGATCGCGGGCCTGGAGAGCGTGACCTCGGGCGACATCTACATCGGCGACACGCGCGTGAACGACATGCCGCCGAAGGACCGCGACATCGCGATGGTGTTCCAGAGCTATGCGCTCTATCCGCACCTGAACATCCGCGACAACATCAGCTTCGGCCTGAAGATCCGGCAGATGCCGAAGAAGGAGATCGACCAGCGCGTGGAAGAGGCGGCCGACGTGCTCGGCCTGGGCGAGATGCTCGAGCGCAAGCCGAAGGAGCTCTCGGGCGGCCAACGGCAGCGCGTCGCGCTGGGCCGCGCCATCGTGCGCAAGCCCCGGCTCTTCCTGTTCGACGAGCCGCTGTCGAACCTCGACGCCAAGCTGCGCGTGGCCATGCGCGCGGAGATCAGCAAGCTGCATCGCCGCCTGGGCACCACGATCATCTACGTCACGCACGATCAGGTCGAGGCCATGACGATGGCCGACCGCATCTTCATCATGAACAAGGGCGTGCTGCAGCAGAGCGGCACGCCGATGGAGGTGTATTCGCGCCCGGCCAACCGGCTGGTGGCGGGCTTCATCGGCTCGCCGGCGATGAACTTCCTCGAGGCGAAGCTGCAGCCAACCGACGGCCGCCTGTACGTCGAGGCACCGGGCCTGCGGCTCGCGCTGCCCGATCGCCTGGCGCAGCCGCTGCAGGCGCACGCGGGGCGCGACGTCGTCTTCGGCCTGCGGCCCGAGGACATCTCGCTCGCGCGCGCCGACGCGCCCTTCGACCCGGCCACGGGCTTCGAGGCCCAAGCCGAGGTCGTGGAGACGCTGGGCTCGGAGATCTTCGCCTACCTGCGCTGCGGCGCGCACTCGATCGTCGCGCGCATGGAGACGCCCGACACGCCGCTGCGCGTGGGCGATGTGCTGCGGCTCAAGGTGAAGATGGAGAAATCGCACCTGTTCGACCCGGCCACCGCGCTCGCGATCGGCTGACGCACCCGAGCGCCCTTGCAAAGAAGGCGCCCCTTTCAACTGGAGACACCATGAACAAGACCCTCAAGACCACATTGCTCGCCGCGCTCGCGCTCGGCATCGGCGGCCCGGCCCTGGCGCAGACCAAGGAGATCCGCGTGCTGCTCGCCAACCATCCCTACGGCGAGCTGCTCAAGGCCGCGATCCCCGAGTTCGAGAAGCAGAGCGGCATCAAGGTCAATGCCGAGAGCCTGCAGGAGAGCCAGCTCTCGACCAAGCTCACGACCGAGTTCGCGACCAAGTCCTCGTCGGTCGACGTGTTCATGACCCGGCCGCTGCAGGAAGGCAAGCTGTTCGCGAAGAACAACTGGTTCGAACCGCTCGCGGGCTACGACTTCGCCGACTACCCGGCCACCGCGATGAGCGTGTCGACCTACGGCGGCAAGCCGAGCATCGTGCCGCTGGTGACCGAATGGCAGGTGCTGTTCTATCGCAAGGACCTGCTGGCCGCCGCGGGCCTCAAGGTGCCGACCAACTTCGACGAGCTCGCCGCCGCCGCGCAGAAGCTCAACTCCGACAGCGTGGCCGGTCTCGCGGCGCGCGGCAAGGGCGCGGCCGCCGTCACGCAGCTTTCGAGCTACGTCTACAACCACGGCGGCCAGTACCTCGACAAGGGCGTGGCGGCCTTCGATTCCAAGGGCGCGGTCGATGCGATCCGCTACTACGGCAAGGTGGTCGGCAGCTACGGTCCGAAGGGCGTGACCTCGATGTCGTGGGAGAACATCATGCCGCTGTTCCAGGCCGGCCGCGTCGCGATGTGGACCGATGCCTCGGTGTTCTACGGCCAGCTCGTCGATCCCGCGAAGACCTCCATCGGCGCCGACAAGATCGGCATCGCCAACTTCCCGGCCGGACCGGTCACCAACTCGCCGTTCTACGTGACGGCCTGGGGCATGTCGATCGCGAGCCAGTCGAAGAAGAAGGACCTCGCGAAGACCTTCCTCGACTGGGCCACCGGCAAGGACCTGGCGACGCGCGCCATGCTCGCCAACATCACCATGGCGCGCTCCTCGGTGTGGGAGGACAAGGCCGTGCTCGCCAAGGTCAACCCGGGCCTGGTCGAGACGCGCACCTTCGCGGCGAAGAACGGCTACCCGGCCGACAAGCCCTTCATGAGCGCCGTGGGCGAGGCGCGCGACCTGATCGGCGAGGTCATCATCGAGTCGATCAACTCGAAGGGCACCTCGACCAAAATCGAGGCGATGGCCAAGGACCGCGCGGCCAAGGTGAACGACCTGCTGCGCGACACCGGCGAGTACGGCAAGTGAGCGGGGCCACCGGGGCGGCGGCGCCCCGGCATCGCCGATCGAACCCAGTCCCGACGGAGGCCGCATGATCCACTCCACCCGCGCCGAGCGCCACCTGCACTGGATCTTTCCGCTGCCGGCGGTGCTCTTCGTCGCGCTGCTGATGGTGTTCCCGGTGCTCTATACCACCTGGCTGAGCTTCACCAACTGGACGCTCACCTCGGGCATGCCGCCTTCCTTCTCGGGCGTGAACAGCTACGTGCGCGTGCTCACCGAGCCGCGCTTCCTGCATGCGCTGTGGCGCACCGTCGCCTTCACCGTGCTCGCGGTGGGCATCGAGGGCGTGCTCGGCGTGGCGGCGGCGCTGCTGCTCAACCGCGCCTTCATCGGCCGCGCGCTCGCCAAGCTGTTGCTGCTGCTGCCGCTGGTCGCCACGCCGGTCGCGGTGGGCATCGTGTTCAACCTGTTCTACGATCCGACCATCGGCCTGGCCAACTACGTGCTGCAGGCGTTCGGCCTGCCCACGGGCTCGTGGGTATCGCATGCCGACACCGTGCTCATCTCGCTGGTGCTGGTCGACGTCTGGCAATGGACGCCGATGATCACGCTGATCGTGCTCGCGGGCCTGGCCTCGCTGTCCGACGAACCGGTGGAGGCGGCGCGCATCGACGGCGCCAGCGAGTGGCAGATCATCCGGCTCGTGACCCTGCCGATGGTGATGCCGGTGATCCTCACCGCGCTGATCCTGCGGCTGATCGACGCGCTGAAGACATTCGACATCATCTTCGCGATGACCGGCGGCGGCCCCGGCTATGCCTCCGAGACACTGAACATCATGGGCTTCAAGTACAGCTTCGAATACTTCCGCATGGGCCAGGCGGCCGTGGTCCTGGTGGTGCTGTTCCTCGTGGTCTTCGCCTGCAGCCTCGCCATCACGCGGCTGCGCAAGCTGAGCGAGAACACATGAGCACACCGTCGAACCGTTCCTTGCTGCCGCGCGTGCTGTTCTACCTGGCGGTGATCGCCATGGTGCTGATCGTGCTGTTCCCCTTCGCCTGGATGCTGGCCTCCTCGTTCAAGACGCAGGTGGACATCGTGGCCTGGCCGCCCAAGCTGGTGTTCAGCCCGACCCTGCAGAACTACCGCAAGGTGTTCGGCGAGCAGGACTTCGTCAAGTACTTCATCAACTCCACCACGGTGGCGCTGCTGGCCGTCGGGTTCTCGCTGCTGCTGGGGTTGCCGGCCGCCTATTCGATCGCGCGCTTCACGCAGCGCCGGCTCGCGATGTTCATCCTGCTGGCACGTCTGATGCCGGGCATCTCGTTCCTGATGCCCTGGTACATCATCTTCTCGCGCCTGAACCTGATGGACAGCTACACCGCGCTGGTGCTGAGCCACATGCTGATCGCGCTGCCGATCGTGGTGTGGATCATGGCGAGCTACTTCGAGGCGCTGCCGCGCGACCTGGAGGAATCGGCGATGGTGGACGGCGCCTCGCGCCAGTACGCCTTCTTCAAGATCATCCTGCCGCTGTCGGGGCCGGGCGTGATCACCGCCACCACGCTGGCCTTCATCTTCTCGTGGAACAACTTCATGTTCTCGCAGGTGCTCAGCATGGAGAAGACCAAGACCCTGCCGATCGCCGTGTTCAATTTCCTCTCGTACGCCGAGATCGACTGGGGCGGCGTGATGGCGGCCTCGGTCGCGATCATGGCGCCGGCGCTGGTTCTCACGATGATCTTCCAGCGCTATGTGGTGAAGGGGCTGACCATGGGCGCCGTGAAGGGCTGAGCTGCATCGCCCGATGAGAAGCACCTCCGCCGTCCTGTCGATCGACATCGGCACTTCCTCCACGCGCGCCGCGCTGTTCGACCTCGCGGGCATGCCCCATGGGCCGGCCTCGCAGCGTGCCAACCTGCTGCGCACCGATGCCACCGGCATGGCCGAGATCGATCCCGAGGCGCTGGCGCGCGGCGTGATCGAAGCCATCGACCAGGTGCTGAAGGCCTCGCCCGACACGCGCATCCTCGGCGTGGGCATCAGCTGCTTCTGGCACAGCCTGCTCGGCCTCGATGCGCACGGCGCGCCGACCACCGCGGTGCTGAGCTGGGCCGATCGCCGCGCGGGCGCCATCGCGGCCGGCCAGCGCGAGCCCGGCCATCGCGCCGCCGCGCTGCGCCCCGACACCGGCTGCCCCGTGCATTCGAGCTACTGGACCGCCAAGCTGCCGTGGCTGCGGCAGTCGCGCCCCGTGGCCTGGGCCGCCACCGCGCATTGGGTGTCGGCGGCCGACCACCTGCTGGCGCGCCTCTTCGGCGATCTCGGCACCTCGGTCTCGATGGCCTCGGGCACCGGCCTGTTCGACCTGTGGTCGCTCGGCTGGCATCCCGAGGCCCTCGCGGTCGCGGACGTGCCCGTGTCGATGCTGCCGCCGGTGACCGACCAGCCGCGCACCCAGCTCGTGCCCGAGTTCGCGCAGCGCTGGCCGCGGCTGCAGGGCGTGCCCTGGTTCCCCGTCACCGGCGACGGCGCCTGCTCGAACATCGGGGTCGGCGGCATCGACCGCGACACCCTGGTGCTGATGCTCGGCACCAGCGGCTCGATGCGCGTGGTGTGGGACGCGCACGAGGCGCGCCTGGACGATCCGGGCCTCTGGTGCTATCGCGTCGATGCGCGCCGGCTCGCGGGCGGCATGGCTATGTCAGAGGGCGGCGCCTCGGCCGCTTGGACACGCGGCCTGTTCGAAGGCGCCACGCCGGACCTCGATGCCCAGGTGGCCGCGATGGCCCCTGATTCGCACGGCCTCGCGGTGCTGCCCTATGTGCTGGGCGCGCGCAGCCCCGACTGGATCGACGGCCGCACCGCCTGCATCGCGGGCATCACGGCCGCCACCAGCGGCGCCCAGATCCATCGCGCCATGCTCGAGAGCGTCGGCCTGCGCTTCGCGGGCCTGAAGCAGCAGCTCGAAGCGCGCATGCGGCCCGCGCGGCGCATCGTCGTCACGGGCGGCGCACTCTCGCGCTCGGCCACCTGGCGCCAGATCGTCGCCGACTGCATCGGGCAGGACGTGCAGGTGTCGGCAATCGACGAGGCCTCGCTGCGCGGGGCCGCGCTGCTGGCGCTGGAAGGCCTTGGTGTCGGCGGGCTGGCGGATTTCGCTTTCGAGTTCACCGAGCATGTGCGCTTCGATGCGGGGGCTCACGAGACGTATGGCGTGGCGCTGGAGCGGCAGCTTCGCTTCGATGCGGCGATGAAGGGCGCGGGGTTCTAGTTCGTTCGCCCGGTGTTCGTCGTCGCCTCGGCGACGAACAGCATCGGTATCAGGCCCTGTGCGCCGGATGCCATCCCACCGCCGCGGCCAGACGACGCCCCGACTCCCTCAGCGGCGCCAGCCACCGCTCGGGATCGAGCGGCACCTGGTCGTCGCCGACCAGCCGGCCGCCGCGCTTGCGCCATCTGCCCGCGACCATCACCGAATCGATGTTGGCCAGGCTGGTCTGCATGAGCGCGGCAGCGACGGGATCGTGCAGGGGCTGCATGTTGGGGCGCCTCGCGTCGATCAACACCAGGTCGGCCTGCTTGCCGGGCGTCACGGTGCCGATGCGGTCGAGCTGGCCCAGCATGCGCGCACCCTCGACCGTCGCCCACCGCAGGGCGTCGATCGTCCGGAGGGTGGAGGTCGGCGGAATGACGGGATCGGTGCCTCGCGCCGCCTGGCGAAACGCCTGGTTGTCGAGCGAGCGCTGGTGGACCAGCGCGATGCGCGCCGCCGTGAACATCTCGCCCGACAGGCCCGACTCCAGGTCCACGCCGATGGAGGCGGCAACGCCCCGGTCGCGCAGGCGGCCGACGATCGGATGGCCGTGGCCCTGCGTCATCTCGTTCTCGGGCGTGACCGAGAACGAGACGCCGGCGCCGACGAAGCGGTCGAGCTGCGCATCGGTGAGATCGTTGCCGTGCACGATGTTGATGCGCGGGCCCAGCAGGCCCTCTTGCTCGAGCACCTCCCAGCCCCCTGGGGCGCGTGCCGGACCGCCTCCCTGGTGCATCGAGGCCGTCAGGTCCAGCTCGCGCGCCAGCCTGAAGTCCGCGCGCGCGACATCGAGCGTCGAGTAATGCGGACCGAGCACGGCCATGCCCAGGCTCAGCCGCCGGCCCGTGCCGAAGCGCGGTTGCGCCAGCAGTCGCTCCACTTCCCTGCGCGGATGGGCGACCTCCCAGAAGGGCGCCTGGCCGGGCTTCGGATCGGGCTTCGGACTGCCATGGAAGAAGGCCGCGCGGATGCCGCTGCGCTCCAGCGCGTCGACCGCGGCATCCGTGTGCTCGGGCGTCGGATTGTTGTGGCACCAGTCGACCAGCGTCGTGGTGCCGCAGTCGAGCTGGTTGAGGGCGCCGGCCAGGGTGCCGACGTGGATATCGTTGGGCGTGAACCGCGTCGCCAGGCCCGCGTGCATCCAGCGGAAGTATTCGAGCAGCGTCCAGTTGCTGGCCACGCCGCGCAGCGCCGTCTGCCAGGTGTGCATGTGCGCGTTGATGAAGCCCGGCATCACGATGAAGCCGCGCGCGTCGATGACTTCGACGTCGCCCGGGCTCGGCGCTTCGCAGGCCCCGCTCGAAAGCGATGCGATGCGCTCGCCGTCGATGGCGAGTCGGGCGTTGTCGACGACGCCCAGGGCATCGTCCATCGAGACCACCGTGGCGCCGGCGATCAGGATTCGTTGAGAAGCGGAAGTCATGAAACGAATGGGCCGAAGGTGGAGGCACCGATGCGCTCGGCCGCCATCTCGGCCAGCAGGATCGTGGGAAGGTTGGTATTGGCACTGGGAACGACCGGCATCGCCGAGGCATCGGCGACGAACAGGTTCTTCATGCCGTGCACGCGAAACGTCGGGTCGACCACCGCCATCGGATCGGCCGCGCGGCCCATCGCACAGGTGCCCGCCGGATGTCCCATGGGACTGATCGACGAGAGGATCTGCGCATCCGCGATCGCCCTTCCACCCCCGCGGTGCACCGCGGGCGGGCCGCTGTTGAACGCTCGCCCGAAGATCCGGCGGCGAAGCATGGCCGGCGAATTGGCGGCCGCCTGCGCCGCGAGCGCCAGCGCCTTGCCGGCCAGGCCGGGCCGGTTGAACTGCTTGATGGCCAGCGCGCCCGGCAGCAGGAAGGCCTCGTGGTACTGGGCAAGCACCGCCGAATCGCGAAGCAGGCGCTCCGCCTGGCGCGCGGCGGCGACCATCCGCGGCGCATCCGCGGGGTCCGAGAGGAAGCGGAAGTTGACGTCCGGCGCATCGCGTTCATCGGCGCTTCGCAGCCGCACCGATCCGCGGGACTTCGGCGCATACAGGGCGCTTCCCACCAGCGCGAAATCGGGACCGTACGACTCGCCGCTCACGCGCCCGATGATGAAGTTGAACAGGTCGCTGGGCGGGCAGTCCGGCATCCGCGACGACGACCGGATACCGGCCAGCGCGAAGCGCCGCAGGTCCGGGGCCACGCGCTTGCCGCGCGGCAGCGTGAGCGCAAAGAACATGTACGGATGGTTCTGCAGATTGCGCCCCACGCCGGCGCGGTCGAGAACCGGTCGAATCCCGAGCGCCGCGAGTTCGTCCGCCGGGCCGATGCCGGAACGCAGCAGCAACGTCGGCGAATGGATGGCACCGGCGCATACGACCACGCGATCGGCGCTCAGTCGAATCGTCGCGCCGTTCTGGATCGCATCCACGCCGACGACGGTATCCGCCTGCGTGCGCAGCCGGGTCGCGACGGTGTTCGGCAGGATCCGCAGGTTCGCTCGCGCGCGGACCTCGGGCGTCAGGACGCTGCCGGCGGTCGTCACGCGCGCCTCGGCATCGATGGCATTCGGCATCGCGAAGAAGCCGTCGCCGGGTTGCTCGTTGATGTCCGGCACGAAAGGCAGCCCGTCGCGTCCGGCCGCCTGTTCCATCGCCCGGACGAAGTCCGGCCATTGCTCCTTCGGCGTGCGCGAGACGGCATGCCAGCCCGCCCGCTGGTCCTGGCGGTCGCGGTCGTTCTCGATGCCCCGGAAACGCGGCAGCACGCCATCCCACGAGAAGTCGCCGCCGCCCGCTTCGGCCCAGCGTGCGTAGTCGGAGGGCACGCCGCGCAGCGCATAGAGACCGTTGATGCTGGAGCCGCCGCCCATCACGCGCGCCTGCGGATAGGGCGCCGGCGCGCCGCCGTCGGAGGCGGTTGCCGTCAGCCCGCTCCAGAAATAGTGCGGGTTGAGCGTGGCCGCGGGAAAGGGATCGCGGATGTCCGCCGGCTCGTCGCCGGGGACGACGTCGTCGCCTGCCTCGATGAGCACCACGCGGCAGGCGGGGTCTTCGGAGAGCCGGGCCGCGATCACGGCGCCAGCGGTTCCTCCGCCGACGATCAGGTAGTCGTTCTGCATGTCATCCATCGTTGGCTGGGAGCGGCCCGTGCTATTCGGCGACGACACCGGCCGCTCGAATCAGGTCGGTCATCCACGGGAAGTCGTTGCGCAGCTGCGCACCGAAGGCCTGCGGCGTGGAACCGACGGCCTCCATGCTGAGGTCGCGCAGGGTGCGGCGAACCTCCTGCGTGGCCAGGGCGTCGACCAGCGCCTGCTGCAGCTTGTGCACGACGGCATCGGGGGTGCGCGCGGGCGCCGCCACGCCGATCCAGGGCGACATGCGCACCAGCGCCTCCGCCATGCCCTGCTCGGCGAAGGTGGGAACGTCCGGCGCCAGCGGATCGCGCCGCTCGCCCGTCACCGCCACCAGCCTGACCTGTCCCTTCTGCGCATAGCCCGCGGCCACGGCGGTGCCGAGGAAGGCGATGTCGATGCTGCCGCCCAGCAGGTCCTGCAGCGCGGGCGAGGCGCCGCGGTAGGGCACGTGCACCAGCGGCGCGCCGGCGCGCCGGGCGAGCGCCTCGCCGATCAGGTGCGGATAGGTGGCCGGTCCCCAGGATCCGTAGCTGAGCTTGCCGGGGTTCGCCTGGATCGCCCTGAGCACACCCGGCAGGCCCGGCACGCCCGCGGCATCCCGCATGTCCGGCCGCACCATCATCGCCACGCCGTACCTCGCGAGCAGCGACACCGGCGCGAAATCGCGCAAGGGGTCGTAGGGCATCTTCTTCACGATGCCCGTCACGTTGATGAAGACATCGGAATTGGAGAAGAGCAGCGTGTAGCCGTCCGCCGGTGCACGGGCGACTTCGGCACTGCCGATGATGCCGCTGGCGCCTGGCTTGTTGTCGACGACGACCGGCTGGCCGAGCGACTCGCCGAGCGTCTGCGCGATGCGGCGACCGAGGGCATCGGTCGGCCCGCCCGCCGGAAACGGAATCACGAGCCGGATCGGCTTGACGGGAAAGGCCGCCTCCTGGGCATGGGCCGAGGAAAGAAGCGAGGTCAGGGCCGCCCAGGCCGACACGCAAAGGACGATCTTCCCGATCGCCCTGGATCGAATGTTCATGGTGTCTCCGATGGCGGTTCAGGCGCGCGCGGTGTCGGCACCCGACAGGACCAGTCCGGTCGCGGGCCGCGAGCGGCCCGGCCAGTCGTCCTCGATGAAGGTCACGCGCAGCGCGATGCGCCAGCGGCCATCGGCGCCTCGCTGCATCCGGTCGACGTACTTGCCCATGCCCCAGACATAGGACTTGTCGCTGGCGGCGGCGTCGAAGCGGAACATGTAGCTCACCACGTCCGCCGTGTCGCCTTGCAGCTTCACCGTGCTGTTGAGCACCAGGTGCTTGTGGTACTTGTCGGGCGCATGGGTGTGGGTGGTCGCGAACTCCCGCGTTCCCGCGGCGCCCTCCCATCGGTTGACGGTGCCGTCGGGGCGGCGTGTCTCGCGCACCGCGTCCTGCGTGAAGCAGTCCACCAGGCGTTCGACGTCGCCATAGTCGAGTGCCTGCCCGTACTCGTTCAGGGTTTCGAGGATCGCGCTGCGATCTTCCAGCGCTTGTACGCGGGCTGCGAGCACCGCCATTTCGTTCAGGGACATTCTTGGCTCCAAGGAAAGTAGTCAGGGGTTGCGCACCACGCCCTTGGCGATGACGAAGCAGCCATAGGGACGGTTGTCGGTGGTGTGCACGGTGGCGAAGGCCGTGGCGGCCAGTTCGAGGAACTCCGCGCGCGACAGCGGCTTCATGGCGACGGGGCGGCGCTCGGCCGCCTCGAGAACCTGCTGCACATCGCGATGCACGGCCAGCAACTCGTCCCGCTCGTCATCCGCGACCATGTGCTGGACCGGCGCTTCCGCCAGGTCGTCGACGGGCATCAGTTGCGCGATGGCCCGGGTCGCCTCCACCAGCGACACGCCGGGCAGGGGCACGGTGCGCGCATGCCGCGCATGCCACGCATAGGCGGGGTAGTTCGCATTGGCCAGCACCAGGCGATCGCCATGACCCATCGCGGCGAGGATCCAGAGCAGGTCGGGCGTGAGTGCCGGCGGCAGGGTCTTGAGCATTCCGCAACCTCTCAGTCCGCGATCTCGATGCGAAAGCCCTGTGCCCAGCGCGCGCGAATGGGCTGCTCGGGAACGAGCGAGAACCGGCGCTGGATGTTCTCCTTCGAGCGCTGCAGCGAGGCACGAACCGCGGGCCAGTCGATCCCGACCAGCTGGCCGCGGCGCTTGGCGAAGCGGCCGTCGACCATCACGGTGTCGACCAGGCTCGCATGCCCGTAGCTCACGATCGCCGCATAGGGATCCCACATCGGCGCCTGCCCGATGCCGTCTGTGCGCATCAGCAGCAGGTCCGCCTTCTTGCCCGGCACGAGACTGCCCGTGATCTCGCCGAGCCCGATCGCCTCGGCGGCTCGCACGGTGGCGATCTCCAGCACCTTCTTCTGATGGACCTTGCGGGTCATCCGCAGCGGATTCCTCAGCGACCGCTCCAGGCGCCAGGTGTTGAGCAGCGCGCGCATCTGGCCGAACATGTCGCCGCCGAAGTCGATGGTGGCATCGATGCCGAGGCTCGACCGGCCGCCCATCGACGTGAAGCGTTCGACCACGGGCCAGGCGCCGTAGGTCATCTCGATCTCGATGGCGGAACTGATCGACGCGCCGCCGTCGATGACCATGCGCAGTACCTCGTCGGGCAGATGGTTGCCATGGACGAACAGCAGGTCCGGGCCGATCTCTCCGGCCTCGTGCAACGCGCGTACCACGTCGAGCGGCTCATTGGCGCTCATGCCCACGTGGATGCTGATGCGCGCCGGTGCCAGCGTGCGCGCCCAGCGCAGTTCGTCGAGCATCGAACCGGCTTCGGAGAGCGTCTCGAACTCGCGCGAGGCGATGCCGAAGCGAACCCGCGCCGAGTCGTCGGCGAAGTACTTCTGCCGCACCCGCGCCGCGTTGCGCCGGTGCCATTCGTTCAGCGGCCCGTTGACTTCGCCGAGCAGTTCGGGAAGCCGCTGCGCCGGCTCGCCGGGCCGGAAGGCCAGGTTGCGGTAGGTGCCGTAGCAATGGATGCCACGGATGCCCGAGCTCAGGAAGCCCTCCGCCAACGCATCGGAATGGGCCTCCGACAGCTGCAGGTGCGAATGGTCGACCAGCGTCGTGATCCCGGAATCCAGTGCCTCCAGCGCGCCGACCCGGTTCGCGAGCTCGGCATCCTCGGGGTCGTAGCTGATGCAGTACATGCCCCGGATGTAGGTCATGTAGTCCAGCAGGTTCCAGTCCGTGCGCACGCCATGCAGCGGCGTCTGCCACGTGTGCCGGTGCGTGTCGACGAAGCCCGGGCACATCACCATGCCGCTCGCATCGACGATCTCGGCGTCATCGACCGCCAGCGACGGCCCGATCGCGGCGATGCGATCGTCCTCGACCAGAAGATCGCCAGGAGCCAGGTCCTCGAGCGCGTCGTCCATCGTGAGGATGGTCGCGCCCTTGAACAGCGTTCGTTTCGTTCTCATCGCGCCCGCGCCTGCTACTTCACGGCGCGCAGATGGGCCTTCTGCACGACGTCTTTCCACTTGGCCATGTCCTTCGCCACCATGCTGCCCAGCGCTGCGGCCGTGCCGCCCACCGGGATGTAGCCATTGGCCTTCAGCACCGCCAGCAACTCGGGCGAGGAGAGCGACCTGTTGATGGCGCCGTTGAGCTTGTCGATGGCATCGGCCGGCGTGCCCGCGGGCGCGAAGATCGCGAACCAGCTGTTGCCCTCGAGGTTGTTCACGCCCTGCGACGCGAAGGTGGCGGCGTCGGGCACGAAGGCCCATCGTTCGTTGCCCGTGACGGCGATCGGCCGCAGCTTTCCCGATTCCACGAAGGGCTTGAGCCCGGCGGCATCGAAGGTCATGTCGACCTGGCCGGCAGCCACCGCCGTCGCCGCGGGCGGCGTTCCCTGGAACGGAACATGGAGCAGGTCGAGCCGGGCCTGCAGCTTGAAGAGTTCGGCCATCAGGTGGTAGCCGCTGCCTTCGCCCGCGCTGGCATAGGACATCTGGCGCCCCGACTGGCGGATGTAGTCGCGCAGTTCCTTGATGTCGTGGATCGGCAGGGAGCTGCTGACGGCGAGCATCGCCGGCGAGTCGGCCACGTAGGCCACGGGAGAGAAATCCTTGATCGGGTCGTACTGCAGCGAGGGCTCCCACGCCGCGGCCACGCTGAAGTTGGCGACGGTGCCCAGGTAGATGGTGTAGCCGTCGGCGGGTGCCTTCGCCGCGATGGCGGTGCCGATCTTCCCGGCCGCGCCCGCCCGGTTGTCGATGATGACCGGCTGCCCGAGCTGCTTGCCCAGCTCGACGCCGAGCGCACGGCCCAGCACGTCGGTGCTGCCGCCCGCGGGCCAGGGAATGACGAGGCGGATGGGCTTGCTCGGATAAGGCTGCGCACCCGCGCTCGGCGAGAACATGCCCGATATCGCCCAGAAGGCGGCCGCGCCGAGCGCGGCGGAGAAGTGGCGTCGTGTGTCTTGTCTCATGGTTCGGCTCCTTGCCGTTGTCGTGGAGCGAATCCTAGGCAGCGGGTTTCGTTCAGTAAAATTAATTCTTTGCGTCCTGTGAGTAGATAAATTGATCAACGTCTCCACCCGCGTGCTGCGTGCGCTGATCGCGCTGGACGAGCTCCGGCACTTCTCGCAGGCCGCGGAGCGATGCAACGTGACGCAGTCCGCGTTCAGTCAGATGATTGCGAAGCTCGAAGCCGAGGTCGGCCTGCGGCTGGTGGACCGCGACAGGCGCCGTGTCAGCCTGACGGGCGACGGCGAACGACTCGTCGCCTCGGCGCGGCGAATCGTCGCGGAGCTCGACGAGATCGGTGCCGACCTGCGAGATCACGCCGGCATGAACAAGGGACGGGTCGCGGTCGCCACCTCACCGCCCTTCGCGGCCCATTGGCTGCCGCCGCTGATCGCGCGTTTCCGCGCCCGCTATCCGGGCATCCGCGTCGATCTGTTCGACCACCTGCCTCCGAAGTGCATGGAGCTGGTGCGCGAGCGGCAGGCCGATTTCGCGATCCTCAGCGCGCCGGGCCCGCTCGCGGGCCTTCAGTACCGTGTGCTGATGCAGGAGTCGTTCGTGCTCGCATGCCCGGCGGACCATCGGCTCGCCTCGCGAAAGCGGGTCGACCTGCGGGACCTGGAAGGTGCGTCCCTGATCCGCTACGCCCGCTCGGGCAGCATCGGACAGCATCTGGAACACGCGATGCGCGGCATCGCCGTCGAGGAGGTGATGGAAGTGGAGCACCTGCCGACCGTCGCGGGCCTCGTCGCGGCGGGCCTCGGCATCAGCGTCGTGCCCAGCATCGCCGTCCCGTTCTTCGATGCGAGCAAGGTCGCGCTGGTGCCCGTGCTTTCGCCAGGCCTCGAGCGTCCCATCCATCTCGTGTGGCAGACCTCGCGCCTTCCCGGCCCTGCCGCGAAGGCGTTCATCGATCTGCTGGAGACTTCCTTGCCGCGCAAGAAGAAGTCGACGTGAGGAACGGGAGAAGCCGACCGGATGGACTGCGTCAGCTCGTCGCGCAGCGATAGCTGCCCGCCGCATTCAAGTCGCCGGACCCGTTGTACTTCGGCCAGCTCGGATAGATGCAAAGCGGCCGCGTGCGTCCGGCCGTCGCGGGGTTGGCGTCGGTTGCCACCAGTTCCCCCGGCGCCTTGCCCTGCTCCACCCAGCCCTCGAGCGCGTCCAGCACCGGAATGCCGCCGGTCGCATTGAAGTGTCCGGTGCCGTGCCCGTATCCCGGCACCTGGTAGAAGCGCAGGAAGGCATCGACCTGGGGCCGGCCGAGCTTCAGCAGCAGCGCGTTGTAGTAGTCGACCGAACCCTGGAAGGTGATGAGCGGATCGGAGGTCCCGTGCACCAGCAGCCACTTGCCGCCACGCGCGACGAAGGGCTCGATGTTCGTGCTCGTGGCGTCCATGACCGCGGACAGCTCCTGGATGCGCGGCAGGTAGCTTCCCGGTGAGGCGCCATCGAGGCCGATCGACAGGCCCAAGGGATCCATCAGCACCGCATTGCGGATGAAGGCGTCTGGCAACGCACCCAGGGCGCCCAGCAGCAGCGGATTCGGAGGCACCGGAAAGGTCGCGGTCGCGCCGAGCACCGAGGCGTAGTCGGTGGACGGCAGGAAGCCGGGGTTGCCGGTCGCGCCGTTCTTGAAAGCATAGGAGAACTCGGTGCGCGATTGCAGCGTCTCGACCGTCTTGATCTGGGCATCGGACAGGCAATCGTCTCCCGCATCCGCGCCGCCCTTGCAACGCAGGCTCTGCGGCTTGAACGTGCATGCGGCGAGGTTGCCGACGATGCCGTCGGCGGCGCCATCGAGCGCATCGCAGGCCGCGAGTTCGGCCGTGCGCAGCGCCTGCAGCTTCTTCGGATCGAGGAAGCCGACGCCGCCATTGCCCCACAGCGCGCGCGTTGCGACCTGGATGGTCATCATCTGCGGCATGTAGGCATAGGCCGGGAAGTAGGTGACCACGCCGTCGTAGTCGGCGGGCCATTTCTGCATCACCTGCATGCCTTCGTGACCGCCCTTCGAGCCGCCCATGAAATAGGTCTTGGCTGGCGCCTTCCCGTAGCGCAGGCCGATCAGCTTCATCGCCGCGTCGCGCGTCTTCTTCAAGGCATCGCCGGCGTAGTTCCGGAGCATTTCGCCGTTCGATGCGAAGGCGGTATGGAAGGGGTCGGTCGGAGGCGCCTGATGCCCCGAGTCGCCGGCGAAGATGGCGTACCCGCGCTGCAGCGGGCTGGCGCCCGATGTCAGCGGCGTGGTCACGAGATCCGGAACCACGCCGTCGAATCCGCCGCCACCGAAGTGCATCGCATGGCCGTTCCAGTTCGTGGGGAGCGCGAGGGCGAACACGATGTCCTGTGCCCCTTCGGAGACGGAAGCGATGCGGCCCTTGACCATGCAATGCTCGCCCGCCTGGCCCGTGCCCGGCACGAGCGCTGCTTCGGTGACCGTTGCGCCCTGGGTCGGCAGTCCGATCGCGGCCCCGTCCACCTTGGCACCCCGAAGTGCGGCGCATGCCGTGCCCGCCGAAGGCGGCGACGGTGGCGGCTGTGTCGTGGCGACCGCCGACGGATCGATCTGGATGGCGCCACCGCCTCCTCCACCGCCGCCGCACGCTTGAAGAAGCAGGACAGCCAGCAATGGCAAGACGCGTCTTTTCTTGAATCCCCGCATGGATCTTTGTCTCCGTTGAAGTTGTTGATGCGACCTCGGCACTAGCCGCAACCTGTGCCTTCCACTTGCAAGGCAGTTGCGAAAAGTCCGCGGATGCTACGTGGCGAGTTCGCGCGTAGCGATTGCGAAAGGCCGCATCCGGATGGCAAAAACAATCATGTGGCGCGCGGCGCGCAAGCCGATGGCATGGGCACGGAGACGTGCCGCCCTGCGCGTGAGCGGCAACTTCGCCTCGCGAGGCGATGATGAAAGCGGAGCCTAGGCGCCCCGCGCGCCCTTGCCCGCGGCCTTCGGCACGAACAGCATCTTCTCGACCTGCGCCAGCAGCCGCTTCGCGAAATCGGCATCGAGCTCCGCATGCTCGAACAGCAGGCGATACCAGACCGGCCCGAACAGCAGGTCGAGCACGATGTCGTGGTCGACGTCGGCCGCGATCTCGCCGCGCTCCTGGGCCTTGCGCAGCAGGCGCAGGCCCGATTCGCGGCGCGGCAGCACCACCTTGTCGCGCAGCAAGGTGGCGGTGGCCTGGTCGTACTGCGCCTCGGCCACGAGCGAACTGAGGATCGTGCGCCATTCGCGGTCCTGCACGCGCTCGACCGTCGACACCAGGTAGCGGCGCAACTCGCTCTTGAGCGAGGCCGCGTCCTCGACGATGGCCGTGTCGGGCAGGCCCTCCATGTAGAGCTCGATCAGCAGCGCGCCCTTGCTCGGCCAGCGGCGGTAGATCGAGGTCTTCGATACGCCGGCCAGCGCCGCGACCTGCTCCATCGCGAAGCGCGCGTAGCCGTGCACGCGCAGCACCTCGCGCGCGGCTTCGAGGATGGCGTCGTGCGTCTGCTGCCGGCGGCGCCGGCCGCGCGGCCCCTGCTCCACGGGCTCGGAACTCTGGTCGGGGGTGTCCTGCATGGTCATGGCGCGATTCTGACATTCCGATGCCTGTTGACATACGGTACGTACCGTTCTAAAGTTTTAGATACGGTGCGTACCGTTTACTGGAGTCAATCATGCCGCCTCGGGCCCTTCGCCGCTTCGCCGGCCTTCTCGCCCTCGTGCTTTGCTGTTCCGCGCATGCCGTTGCGTTCAAGTGGGCGTCTCAGGACGACGCCGCGACCATGGACCCGGATGCCTTCAACCACGGGCCGACCATGACCGTGCTCGGCCACATCTACGAGGGACTGGTGCGGCGCGACCGCGAGCAGCGCATCGAGCCCGCGCTCGCGCAGTCGTGGACCCAGCCGGCGCCGACCGTCTGGCGCTTCCGCCTGCGCGAGGGCGTGCGCTTCCACGACGGCAGCTTGCTGACGGCGGATGACGTGGTGTTCTCGCTCAAGCGCGCGATGACGCCCGAATCGGACATGAAGGTGTTCGCCGCCTCGATCGCCGACGTGAAGGCGGTGGACGCCACGACCGTCGACGTCGTCACCGAATTCCCCAACGCGGCGCTGCTGCAGTCGCTGCCCGAGCTCAAGGTGATGTCCAAGGCCTGGGCCGAGAAGAACGGCGCGCTGCGCCCGGCCGACATGCGGCAGAAGAGCGAGAACTTCGCGACCCGCAACGCCAACGGCACCGGCCCCTTCAAGCTCTCGGTGCGCGAACCCGACGTGCGCACGGTGCTGGTGGCGCACACGGGCTGGTGGGACAAGCCCGGCACCAACATCACCGAGGCGACGATGGTGAAGATCTCGTCGGCCGCCACCCGCGTGGCGGCGCTGCTGTCGGGCGAGCTCGACTTCGCCTACCCGATCCCGCTGCAGGACATTCCGCGGGTCGAGGCCTCGACCGGCTACAAGGTGCTGCAGGGCCCCGAGATCCGCAACCTGTTCCTCTCGATGGACCAGGCCAGCCCCGAGCTGCGCTACGCGAGCGTCAAGGGCAGGAATCCCTTCGCCGATCGCCGCGTGCGGCTGGCGATCTACCAGGCGATCGACATCGAGGCGATCGGCAAGCGCATCCTGCGCGACTCGGCGGTGCCCACCGGCATCCTCGTGCCGCGCGGCGTGAACTCGGTCGACGCCGCCATGGTGGCGCGGCCCTTTCCCTACGACCTCGCGGCCGCGAAGAAGCTGCTCGCCGACGCCGGCTATCCGACCGGCTTCGAGGTCACGCTCGACTGCACCAACGACCGCTACGTCAACGACGAACAGGTCTGCACCGCGATCGCCGGCATGCTTTCGCGCATCGGCGTGAAGGTGGCGGTCAACGCACTGCCGGGCGCGCGCTTCTTCACCAAGGTGGGCGCGGGCGACTCGAGCTTCAATTTCTTCGGCTACACGCCCGTCAACCTCGACGCCTACAACACCCTCAACGTGATGATGGCCACGCGCGACGGCAAGGCCGGCCAGTGGAACGTCGGGCGCTACAGCAATCCCGAGGTCGACCGGCTGATCGGCCAGGTGCTGACCGAGATGGACCCGCAGGCGCGCACGCGGCTGGTCACGCAGGCGATGACCCTGCACCGCAACGACGTGGGCCACATCCCGCTCTACCAGCAGGGCCTGGCCTGGGGCATGCGCAAGAACGTCGACGCGGCACTGCAGAGCGACAACCGCGTCAACCTGCGCTTCATCAACGTCCGGTAGGCCCGATGCTCGCGTTCTTCATCCGCCGACTGCTGGCGGCCGTCGGGGTGCTGGCCACCGTCGCGTTCATCGCCTTCGGCCTGTTCAAGCACGTGGGCGACCCGGTCACGCAGATGCTGGGGCCCGATGCAAGCGATGCCGACCGCGCGCGCGTGCGCCAGGAACTGCGGCTGGACGACCCCTTCGTGTTGCAGTTCGCACGCTTCTCGGCGCGGCTCGCGCAAGGCGACCTCGGCGTGTCGCTGCGCCAGGGCCGGCCGGTGCGCGAACTGCTGGCCGAGCGCCTGCCGGCCACGCTCGAGCTCAGCCTGGTCGCCGCCGTGGTCTCGGTGGTGGCCGGCCTGTTCCTGGGCGTCGCGTGCGCGGTGCGCCCGCGGAGCTGGTTCGCGCGCAGCACCATGGCACTCTCGCTGATCGGCGCCTCGCTGCCCACCTTCCTGATCGGCATCCTGCTGATCCTGGTCTTCTCCGTCACGCTCGGCCTCCTGCCCTCCTACGGCCGCGGCGAGGTGGTGGCCATCGGCTGGTGGAAGAGCGGGCTGCTCACGCGCGACGGCTGGCTGCACCTCGCGATGCCGGCCGTCACGCTCGCGCTGTTCCAGCTCGCCCTGATCGTGCGGCTCGCGCGCGCCGAGATGATGGAGGTGCTTCGCGCCGACTACATCCGCTTCGCCCGCGCGCGCGGCATCCGCGAGCGCGCGATCCTCTACCGCCATGCGCTGCGCAACGCGCTGGTGCCGGTCGTGACGATCGTGGGGCTGCAGCTGGGCGCGGTCATCGCCTTCGCCGTGGTCACCGAAACCGTCTTCCAGTGGCCCGGCCTCGGCGCCCTGTTCGTCGATGCGATCGGCTTTGCCGACACGCCCGTCATCGCCGCGTACCTGTGCTTCGTCGCGGCCATGTACGTGTGCATCAACCTGGTCGTGGACATCCTCTATGTCGCGATCGATCCCCGTCTAGAGACAGCCTGAAAGCGGCCCGCATGAATCCCACGCCTCCCATGGCGCGCACCGTCGAAGCGGTGCGCGCGTTCCACGACGACCTGGCCCGGCTGCGCCAGGACCTCCACGCGCACCCCGAGCTCGGCTTCGAGGAGGAACGCACCGCCGCGCGCATCGCCACCTTCCTCCAGGCGCTCGGCATCGAGGTGCACCGCCACGTGGGCCGCACCGGCGTGGTCGGCGTGCTGCACGGCCGTTCCACGGCCAGCGGGCGCAGCATCGGCCTGCGGGCCGACATGGACGCACTGCCGATCCAGGAACTCGGCGATCCGGCCTATCGCTCGTGCATCCCGGGCCGCATGCACGGCTGCGGGCACGACGGGCACTGCGCGATCCTGCTGGGCGCCGCGAAGTACCTGGCGCAGACCCGCGACTTCGACGGCACCGTCTACTTCTTCTTCCAGCCGGGCGAGGAAGGCCATGCCGGCGCGCGCGAGATGATCCGCGACGGCCTGTTCGAGCGCTTCCCCGCGCAGCAGGTGTTCGCGCTGCACAACTGGCCCTCACTGCCCGCGGGCACCATCGCGCTGAACCCCGGGCCGATGATGGCGGCGATCGACCGCTTCTCGATCCGCGTGCAGGGTCGCGGCGGGCACGGCGCCCATCCGCAGCAGGCCATCGATCCGATCCTCGTGGCCTCCGGGATCGTCTCGGCGGTGCACACCATCGTGAGCCGCAACGTCAATCCGGTCGATGCGGCGGTCATCAGCTTCCAGTCCTTCCAGTCGGGCGCGCCCGAGGCCCTGTCGGTCATTCCGGACCACGCGCAGCTGCACGGCATGGTCAAGTGGTTCAAGCCCCAGGTGCAGGCCGTGCTGCGCGAACGCCTGATCGAGACCGCGCAGCGCGTGGCACTGGCCTTCGGCGCCCAGGCCGAGGTGCACTACGAGGAGCTCTACCCACCGACCGTCAACCACCCCGAGGCCGCCGAAGCGCTCGCGCGCGTCGCCTGCCGGGTGGTCGGCGAGGCCCACGTGGTCCGCGACATGGAGCCCAGCATGGGATCGGAGGATTTCGCCTTCATGCTGCAGCAACGGCCGGGCGCCTACTTCCGGCTCGGCCAGGGCATGACCGACGGCCGCTTCCTGCATCACCCGCGCTACGACTTCAACGACGCCACCATCCCGGTCGGCAGCGGCGTGTTCGCGGCACTCGCCGAGGACCTGCTCGCGCCATGAAACAGCTCTGGACCCGATGGCTCGACAGCGATGTCGGCCACAGCTTTCGCAGCTCGCCGGTCGCCATGGCGGCGGCGCTGGTCGCACTCGCCTGCCTGCTGGCGGCCGTCTTCGCGGGCTGGGTGTCGCCGCACGACCCGTTCGACCTGACCCGGCTCGAGCTGCTCGATGCGCGGCTACCGCCGGCATGGGCGCCGGAAGGCAGTGCCAACTACCCGCTGGGCACCGACGACCAGGGACGCGACATGCTGTCGGCCGTGATCCACGGCCTGCGCATCTCGCTGGTCGTGGGCCTGGCCTCGGTCGCGGTCTCCGCCGTGGTCGGCGTCGCGCTCGGATTGCTGGCCGGCTTCGCGGGCGGCTGGGTCGACGCGCTGCTCATGCGCGTGTGCGACGTCATGCTGTCGTTCCCGCCGATCCTCACCGCGCTGCTGATCGCCGGGGTGGCGCGCTCGCTGCTGCCGAACGCCCACGCCTCGGTGGCTTTCGCCGTGCTGGTGCTCGCGATCTCGCTGAGCGGCTGGGTGCAGTACGCGCGCACCGTGCGCGGCGCGACGCTGTCCGAGCGCCACAAGGAATACGTGCAGGCCGCGCAGGTCACGGGCGTCGCGCCCTTTCGCATCATGCGGCGCCATGTGCTGCCCAACGTGCTCGGGCCGGTGCTCGTGCTCGCGACCATCCAGGTCTCGACCGCCATCGTGACCGAGGCGACCCTGTCCTTCCTCGGCGTGGGCGCGCCGCCGACCTCGCCCTCGCTCGGCACCTTGATCCGCGTGGGCAACAACTACCTGTTCTCGGGCGAATGGTGGATCGCGCTCTTCCCCGGCCTGATGCTGATCGCGGTCGCGCTCAGCGTGAACCTGCTGGGCGACTGGCTGCGCGACGCGCTCAACCCGAGGCTGCGATGAGCACGCCAGGAACGGATTCCATGAACATCCTCGACGTCGAAGACCTGGTGGTCGAATTTCCCGGGCGCCGCGGCACCCTGCGCGCGCTCGACGCGGTCAGCTTCTCCATCGCACCCGGCGAGATCCTCGGCGTGGTCGGCGAGTCGGGCGCCGGCAAGTCGCTGACGGGCGCCTCGATCATCGGCCTGCTCGAACCGCCCGGGCGCATCGCGGGCGGCCGCATCCGGCTGCAGGGCGAGCGCATCGACCAGCTCGATCACGAGGCCATGCGCCACATCCGCGGCCGCCGCATCGGCTCGATCTTCCAGGACCCGCTGACCTCGCTCAATCCGCTGTTCACCGTCGGCCAGCAACTGACCGAGGCCATCCGCACCCATCTGCGGCTCGATCCCCGAAAGGCCCGCGCCCGCGCGATCGCGCTGCTCGACGAGACCGGCATTCCGGCCGCGGCGCAGCGCATCGATCACTTCCCGCACCAGTTCTCGGGCGGCATGCGCCAGCGCGTGGTGATCGCGCTCGCGCTGGCGGCCGAGCCGGTGCTGATCGTGGCCGACGAACCGACCACCGCGCTCGACGTGTCGGTGCAGGCGCAGATCGTCGCGCTGCTGCAGCGCATCTGCCGCGAGCGCGGCGCCGCCGTGATGCTGATCACCCACGACATGGGCGTGATCGCCGAGGCCTGCGACCGCGTGGCCGTGCTCTATGCCGGCCGCGTGGCCGAGATCGGGCCGGTGCACGACGTGGTGCGGCACGCCGCCCATCCTTACGCGGCCGGACTGATGGCCTCGATTCCCGACATGGACTCGTCGCCCGAGCGGCTCGCGCAGATCGACGGCGCGATGCCGCGCCTGAACCGGATTCCTTCCGGCTGCGCCTTCCATCCGCGCTGCGGCCAGGCCTTCGCGCGCTGCACGCGGGAACGGCCCGAACTGATCGCCGCGGGCGCGACGCATGCCGCCTGCTGGCTGCATGCGCGCACCGCGGCAAGCCCTCTCTTTCCCCACCCTTCCCTCGCCCACCCATGACAGCCCTCGTCCAAGCCCACGACCTCGCGCGCACCTTCGACGTCTCGCCGCCCTGGCTCAACCGCGTGCTCGAGCGCAAGCCGCGCGTGCTGCTGCATGCGGTCGATGGCGTGAGCTTCTCGATCGAGCGCGGCAAGACGCTCGCGCTGGTCGGCGAATCGGGCTGCGGCAAGAGCACGGTCGCGCGCCTGCTCGTGGGCCTGTACGCGCCCACGCGCGGCGGCTTGCAGTTCGACGGCCAGGACGCGCACGCGGCCTTCAAGACCGCCGAGGGCCGCAAGCTGCGCCGGCGCATCCAGATGATCTTCCAGGACCCCTACGCGAGCCTCAACCCGCGCTGGATCGTAGAGGACATCATCGGCGAGCCGCTGCGCGAGCACGGCATCTTGAGCGACAAGTCCCAGCTGCGCGAGCGCGTGGGCCAGCTTTTGCAGTCGGTGGGCCTGTCGCCGCTGGACATGAGCAAGTACCCGCACCAGTTCTCTGGCGGCCAGCGCCAGCGCATCTCGATCGCGCGCGCGCTGGCCACGCAGCCCGAGTTCCTGGTCTGCGACGAGCCCACCTCGGCGCTCGACGTGAGCGTGCAGGCGCAGGTGCTCAACATCATGAAGGACCTGCAGCGCGAGCAGGGCCTGACCTACCTGTTCATCTCGCACAACCTCGCGGTGGTGCGCCACGTGGCCGACCAGGTGGGCGTGATGTACCTGGGGCGGCTGGTGGAGGTGGCGGACAAGCAGAAGCTGTTCGCGACGCCGCAGCACCCGTACACGCGCATGCTGCTCGACGCCATCCCGCAGATGAAGCACACGGGGCGCGCGCGCACGCCGGTGCAGGGCGAGGTGCCGAATCCGCTCAATCCGCCCGCGGGCTGCGCCTTCCATCCGCGCTGCCCGCATGCGAATGCGCGCTGCTCGGCCGAGCGGCCGAAGCTCCAGAGCATCCGTGGCGTGCAGGTGGCCTGCCATGCGGTGGAAGAGGGCCGTGCCTGAACGGCCCCCGCCCTCAAGGCGTGTCGGCGAGCCGCCGGATCGCCTCGACCGCGCCGGGATTTTCGAGCGCCGAGAGGTCGCCCGGTGGCTGCCCCGCGAGCACGCGGCGGATGAGCCGGCGCATCGCCTTGCCATTGCGCGTGCGCGGCAGATCGTCGACACAATGCACGACCGCGGGCCGAAAAGGCTTGCCGAGAGCGGCTTCGATGGCGGCCGCCGCGCGCACCGCCAGGTCGTCGCTGTACGGGGCCCCATCCCCCGCCGGCTGCGATACCAGCACCAGCACCAGCTTCTGTCCCTTCACCGGATCGGGCAGGCCGACCGCGGCGGCGTCCTTCAACGGGAGCGCGGCCAGCAGCACGGCCTCGACCTCGGCCGGCCCGAGCCGCTTGCCCGCGATCTTGAGCGTGTCGTCCGAGCGGCCGAGCACGAAGAAATGGCCCTCGCCATCCTCGTAGACCAGGTCACCATGCACCCAGCGACCCGGCACCGCCTGCCAGTAGGCCTCGAGGTAGCGTGCGTCGTCGCGCCAGAAGCCCTGCGTCATGCCCACGAAGGGCTGCGCGATCGTCAGTTCGCCGGGCACGCCGACCACCCGCGCGCCCGTGTCGTCGGCCGCGAAGGCCTGCACGCCCGGCGAGGCGCTGTTGAAGCCCGAGGCCTTGATCGGCCGCACCGGAACGTTGGCGAGGATGGCGCCCGACGCCTCCGTCCCGCCCGTGTAGTTGATGAGCGGCAGCGCGCCGCGACCGAAGCGGCGGAAGAACCACTCGAAGTGCTCGGGATCGAGCACCTCGCCGGCCGCCATAAGCATGCGCAGGCTGCGCAGGTCACCCCGCGTGGCCGCGTCCGCATGCGCCGCCAGGCTGCGGATCAAGGTGGGCGAGGCGCCGAAATGCGTCACGCCATGCCGCTCGATCATCGACGCGAAGCGCGACCAGTCGGGGAAGCCGGGCGCCCCGTCGTAGCACAGCAGCGTGGCGCCGGCGATCAGCGCGCCGATGACCGTGATCGGCCCGACGATCCAGCCCATGTCCGAAGGCCAGCACCAGGTGTCGCCGGCCCGCAGCTCGAAATGGAAGGCGCTGTCGTGCGCGATCTTGAGCGGGAAGCCGCCATGCACATGCACCGTGCCCTTGGGCGCGCCCGTGGTGCCCGAGGTGAACACGATCATGAAGGGATCGTTGGGATCCATCGAGACGAAGTCCGCGATCGGCTCGGCGCCGGCGACCTCATCCCATGGGCGGCGCTCGCAGGCGCCTTCGATGGCATCGCGGTCGCCGAGCACCACCACCTGCGCGAGCACGGGCAGGCGCCCCAGCGCCTCGCTGACGGCCGCGGCCGCCGACACCCGGCGGCCGCGCCGCATGAAGCCTTCGGCCGCGATCAGCATGCGCGCCTGCGCGAGCTCGAGCCGCGAAACGATGGCCTCGGCACCGAAGCCGGTGAACAGCGGCACGCACACGGCCCCGAGCGCGGCGATGGCGAGAAAAGCGATGGCTGCTTCCGCACCCATCGGCAGCATCAGCCCGATGCGGTCGCCGGGCGCGATACCCATCGCGCGCAGGCCGCCGGCGAAGCGGCGCACGCGCAGCGCGAGTTCCGCGTGGCTGATCCTTTCGACGCGACCGTCCTCGGTCTCCGCGATCAGCGCGGGCTGCGTCGCGCGCTCGGGATCGCAGGACCAGCGCAAGGCGCTGCGTACCCAGTTGAGACGGCCGCCGTCGAACCAGCGCGGATGCGCGGCATCGGGTGCGTCGGTGCGAAAGCGCTGCCACGGCGCATCCCAGACGATGTCGAGCTGCGCCAGCACGTGGCGCCAGTAGCCCGCCGGATCGTCCACCGAGGCACGGTGCAGTTCGTCATAACCCGCCAGGCCCATGCGATGGGCGAGCGCGGTGAGTGGCGCCGAGGCGATGCGTTCGGCATCGGGCCGCCAGAGCGTGAGATCGGGGAATTCCATGTACCGTCCTCCGTTCCTGCCGGCTCAGCCGCCACGCCGGCGCGCGGCACGGAAATCGGGCGCGCGCTTTGCGAGAAAGGCTTCCACGCCTTCGCGCGATTCCGCCGTGCCGTAGTAGAGCGCCAGCGCCTCGAAACCCAGCGCGCCGATGGCGCGGATGTTCTCGGAGTCCGCATTGAACGAGCGCTTCGCGATCGCGATGGCGGTCGGGCTCTTCGCGAGGATCTCGGCACACCAGCGCGCCACCTCCGCATCGAGTTCGTCGGGCGGAACGACGCGGTTGACCAGGCCCATCGCCAGCGCCTCGTCGGCGCCGTAGCGGCGGCACAGGAACCACATCTCGCGCGCGCGCTTCTCGCCGGCCACGCGCGCGAGCAACGCGGTGCCGAAGCCCGGATCGACCGAGCCCACCTTCGGTCCGACCTGGCCGAAGACCGCGTCGGTGCTCGCGATGGCGAGGTCGCACACCGTGACCAGCACGTTGCCACCGCCGATCGCATAGCCCTGCACGCGCGCGATCACCGGCTTGGGGATGTCGCGGATCAGGCTCTGCAGCTCGTCCATCGGCAGGCCGATGGTGCCGCGCCCGCCGTAGCCGCCTTGCCCTTCGCCATGGTCGGACTGGTCGCCGCCCGTGCAGAAGGCCTTGTCGCCGGCACCGGCGAGCACGACCGCGCCGATGTCGCGATTCCAGCCGGCGCGGCCGATCGCGTGCAGCAGCTCTTCCACCGTGCGGCCGCGCAGCGCGTTGTAGCGCGCGGGCCGATCGATGGTGATGCGCGCGACGCCATCCTTCTCTTCATAGCGGATGTCCTCGTAGTCGAAGGCGTCGTTCACAGCGCGGCCTCCACCACCGACAGCGCGGCATCGAAGGCCTCCAGCCCCTGCGACAGTTCGTCGCGCGTGATCACGAACGGCGGCGAGACCATCGCCACGTTGTACCGTCCATAGGCATGGACACCGCGCTTCATCAGCTCGCCGTAGAACAGCTTCATCGGCGCCGAGCCCTCGGGATGGTGCCATTCCACCAGCGGCTCGCGCGTCTCGCGGTCCTTGACCAGCTCGATACCGAAATGCGCGCCGAGCCCGCGCACGTCGCCCACCACCGGGTGCCTGCGCTGCAGTTCGCCGAGCCCCTCGCGCAGCCAGCCCTCGATCTCGAGGGCACGTTCGAACAAGCCCTCCTCGAGGTAGACCCGCAGCGCGGCGACGCCGCCCGCGACGGCCAGCACATGGCCCGCATGCGTGTGGCCCACGTCGAACAGCTCGGTGTCGAAGTGGCTCGCCACGCCTTCGCGCACCAGCACCCCGCCCAGCGGCGTGTACGAGGAGCTCGCGCCCTTGGCGAAGGACATGAGGTCGGGCAGCACGCCGAGCCGCGTCGCGGCGAAGGCGGCGCCGGTCCGGCCGAAGCCGGTCATCACCTCGTCGTACACCAGCAGGATGCCGTGGCGGTCGCACAGCGCGCGCACGCCCTGCAGATAGCCCTCGGGATAGATCACCATGCCGCTCGATCCCGTCATCGGCTCGAGCACGATGGCCGCGACGTTGTGCGCGCCCTCGTGCGACAGCACCTGCTCCAGATGCTGCAGCGCGCGCCGCGATTCCTCGGCCGGCTCGCGCGTGTGGAACGGGCTGCGGTAGGGATAGGGAGTGAAGAACTTCACCATGCCCGGCAGGTTCGGCAGCGGGTCGCGCCAGCGGTCCACGCCCGTCAGCGCGCTGCCGCCGATGGTGCTGCCGTGGTAGGAGCGGTAGGCGGTCAGCACCTTGGGGCGGCGCGTGACAAGGCGCGCGATCTTCACCGCATCGTCGTTGGCCTCGCCGCCGCCGCTCGCGAAGTGCACGCGCAGCCCCTCGCTCCACGGCGAGATGCGGTTCAGCAACTCGGCGTATTCGGCGCGCACGTCGTTGAAGTAGCTCGAGGCCACCCAGCACAGCCGTTCGGCCTGCTGCTGGATCGCGCGCACCACCTTCGGATGCCCGTGGCCCAGCGGCACCGCGACATAGCCGCTGGTCATGTCGAGATAGGCCTTGCCGTTCGTGTCGTGGAAATGGCAGCCCTTGGCATGCGTGATCACGGGCGGGTTGAGCCCGCCCTGTACCGACCACGACACCAGCACCTGCCGGTAGGCGGCGGGCAGGCTCGCGTTGGCCTGGCCATGGATCTGAAGGTCCATCGTCTGTCCTCTGTGTTGTTGCGTGAAGAAAAGTTGAAGCGGATCGCTGCGATGAAGCATAGGAATGCGGGTCCACGCGGACAAACCAAAGCTTTGGGGCCTGAGCCGCAAAGCAATTCGCGCTCGGCATGTCCCGCCGAGCGCTCTTCCCCTCCCCTGAACCTGGAGCGATAGCCATGGCACGCCAGCTTCCCCCCATGCCGTCGGTGCGCGTGTTCGAGGCCGCCGCGCGCCATGGCAGCTTCGCCAAGGCCGCGTCGGAACTCTTCGTCTCGGCCGGCGCGGTGGCCCATCAGGTGCGGCAGCTCGAGGACTGGCTCGGCCTGCCGCTGTTCCTGCGCACGCCGCGCTCGGTCGAACTCACCGACGCCGGGCAGGCCTACCTGCGCGGCGTCGCGCCGCTGCTCGAGGAACTCGAACGCGTGTCGATGCGCTGGCGCCAGCATGCGGAGGGCGCCAGCGAGGTGACGGTCAGCGCCATGCCCTCGTTCGTGACGCGCTGGCTGATGCCGCGGCTCGGCGAGTTCCGCGCCGCGCATCCCGCGGTCGAGGTGCGCGTGCTCGCCGCGGTGGCCCCGGTGGACTTCGCGCGCGATCGCGTCGACGTGGCGATCCGGCTCGGCTCTGGCCCCTACCCCGGCATGGAGGCACGGCCGCTGCTGCGCGAGGCCTTCCATCCCGTCGCGAGCCCGCGCTGGCTGGAACGGCATGGCATGCCCGCGTCGCCGCGCGATCTGCTCGACACGGTGCTGCTGCACGACGAGTTCGAGCCCCGCATTCCCGAGCAGATCAGCTGGGAGGCGTGGTTCGCGGCCCAGGGCGTCGCATCCGGCGCATCGCTGCGACCGGCGGCCGCCTTGCGCTTCTCGCACAGCTATCTCGCGCTCGATGCCGCGGCCGCGGGACAAGGCGTGGCGCTCGCGTCCGACGTGCTGGCGCGCGATGCGCTGCAGCGCGGCGAACTGGCACGGGCCTGGCCCGGCGATCTGCCCGGCCCGTACCGCTACCACCTGCTGTGCCAGCGCGGCGCAGGCGACCGGCCCGCGGTCGCGGCGTTCACGCAATGGCTTCGCTCGGCGGCCGATGCTTTCGCGGGCATCGCGCCGCTGGCCGAACCCTGAGCCAGGGCCTATCGCTCACATCTTGTCAGCGCAGCCAGCTGGCGGGCACGGTGATGAGCTGCGGGAACAGCACGAACAGGAACATCAGCCCGGTGAGCGACAGCAGGAAGGGCCACACGCCCCGGATCACCTGGTCGAGGCTCACGCGCGAGGTGCCGGCCACCACGTTGAGCACGGTGCCCACGGGCGGCGTGAGCAGGCCGATGGCGTTGTTCATGATGAACATCACGCCGAAGTACACGGGGTCGATGCCGGCCTTGTGGATCACGGGCATCAGGATCGGTGTCATGATCAGCACGGTGGGCATCAGGTCGAGCGCGGTGCCCACGATGATCACCAGCACCATGATCACGAACATCAGCAGGATCTTGTTGTCGACGAAAGGCTCGAGCAGCTCGCCCACCTGGGCCGGGATGTTGGCGATGGTGATGAGCCAGGCCGACACCAGCGCCGCGGCCACGAGGAACAGCACGGTGCTCGAGGTCTTGGCGGCGCTGAGCACCAGCTCGGGCAGGCGCGGCATCTCGAGCTCGCGGTAGACGAAGCGGCCCACCACGAAGGCATAGACCGCCGCCACCACGGCAGCCTCGGTGGGCGTGAACACGCCGAACTTCATGCCGCCGATGATCACCAGCGGCAGCACCAGCGCCCACACGCCGTCGAGCAGCGCGCGGCCCAGGCCGCCCGCGCTGAAGCTGCGCACCGCGACGTTCTTCTCTTTCTTCGCGCACAGCCACCAGGTGGCGGTGAGCGTCAGCGCCATCATGATCCCGGGGAACAGGCCGGCGAGGAACAGCTTGGTGATCGAGATCTGCGCCACCACGCCGAACACCACGATGGCGATCGAGGGCGGGATTACCGGCGCGATGATGCCGCCGGCCGCGATCAGGCCGGCCGCACGGGGCACGTCGTAGCCGGCCTTGCGCATCATCGGGATCAGCAGCGCCGCAACGGCGGCGGTGTCGGCCACGGCCGAACCCGAGATGCTCGCGACGACGGTGGCCGCGATGATGGCCACGTAGCCCAGGCCGCCGCGCACGTGGCCGACCAGCGCGTCGGCCACCTTGACGATGCGCGCCGACAGGCCGCCCGCGTTCATCAGCTCGCCCGCGAGCATGAAGAAGGGCACCGCCATCAGCGGATAGTTGTTGACGCCCTCGAGCATGTTCTGCGCGAGGATCTGGGTGTCGAAGTTGCCCAGGTGCACCATCAGCGCGACGCCGCAGACGAGCAGCGCGAAGGCGATGGGCATGCCGAAGGCCATGGCCCCGAGCAGCGAGGCGATGAAGACGAAGATGGTCATGGATGTCCCGTGTTCTTTTCGTTCGCGCTCACTCGCCCGCACTGCCGGTGTCGTTGACCAGTTCCTCGCGCGCCATGCGGCCCGTGAAGAGGCGCCACAGCGAGCCGACCAGCATCAGTGCCATGCCCACGCTGCTGACCAGCAGGCAGGCATAGACCAGGCCGATCGGCACGCCGGTGACCGGTGCGCGGTCGTCCATGCCGATCACCACCAGCTTCCAGCTGCCATGCGCGAGCAGCAGGCAGCAGACCAGCGCGCCGAGATCGGCCACGCCGCGGCAGAAACGCTGGCCGCGCTCGCCCAGCCGCGCGACGACGGTCGACATGCCCAGGTGCGCGTTGTCCTTCATCACCAGCAGCGCGCCGACCAGCGTGAGCCACATGAAGACGAAGCGCGAGGCTTCCTCCGAGAACACGATGCCGGAGTTGAAGGCGTAGCGCAGCACGACGTTGCCGAACACGAGCGCGACCATCACGGCCATCATCGCGATTATCAACACGTTGGCGCCGCGCTCGAAGAGGCGGGAAAGCATGGGGAGTCTCCTGTTGTAGTCGGTTCTTGCACCCGGCCGCTTCAGCGACCCGGGCCCGCCGGGTCGATGCGGTAGAAGCGCAGGGCGTTGCCGCGCCAGACCGCGTCGCGCGCCGCGTCGTCGAGGCCGTCCAGCCCCTCGGCCACCGCGCGCACCACCTCGGCCATGGGCGCGCGCAGGCCCGACACCGGCAGGTTGCTCGCGAACATGCAGCGCCCGGCGCCGAAGATCTCGACCGTCTCGCGCACCACGCGCACGTTGCTGTTGGCGCTCCAGGGCGCATCGGGCAGGCCGAATTCCGAGAGCTTGACCATCACTTCGGGCAGCGCCGCGAGCGCCTGCATGCCGCGCCGCCAGTGCGCGAGGCCGGATTCGCTGCGGTCCCAGGGCAGGCCCGCATGCTCGATCGCCACGCGCAGCCCCGGAAAGCGTGCGACCGCCTCCGCCGCTTCCTCCAGGTGCCAGTAGGGCACGCGCACGTCCCACAGCAGGCCGTTGTCGCGCAGGAGGCCCAGGCCCGCGCACCAGCGTTCGTCCTGCAGGGTGCCGGGCTCGCCACGCACGCGGTGGTCGGGGCCGCGCGAGATGCGCGGCTTGCAGCGCACGCCGCGCACCAGCGGCCATTCGGCCTGCGCGCGCATCTGCGCTTCGGCGTCGCTCGCGAGGAATTCGACGTTGGCCACCACGGCACTCGGAAAGCCGTGCTTCGCATGGACCGCATGCAGCCAGCGCGTCTCGGCCAGCGACTCGGCGCGCGAGCGCTCGGCCTCCACATGCACCGTGGCCACCACCGGCAGGCCCTCGGTGGCGGCGCGGTAGTCGGCCACGCCGAAGTCGCGCCGCAGCACCGCGTAGTCGCCGAGGAAGAAGGCCTCGGCGTCGTAGCCGTCCTGCAGCCAGGGGAAGTGCCCCTCGCCCAGGTGCCACAGATGGTGGTGCGCGTCGACGATGGCGGCGGGAAGCACGGCGCTCACGGCTGCGCGTCCATCGCCTTGAGCACCGCGTCGCCGTTCTTCTCGACGTACATCCTGCGGGTCTCCTCGCGCACCACCTGGCGGATGCTCGCGACGTCGGGCGTCTCGTTGATCTGCATGCCCTTGGCGCGCAGCTGGGCGATGGCGTCCTTCTCGCCGTCGTTGTTGAGCTTGCGCTGGAAGTTCGCGGCCGCCGCGGCCTCCTCGAGCATCGCCTTCTGGAACTCGGGCTTGAGCGCATCGAAGCGCGCCTTGTTCATGATCACCACCAGCGGCGTGTAGGCATGGCGCGTGAGCGAGAGGTACTTCTGCACCTCGTACATCTTCGACGACAGCATCAGCGTGGGCGGGTTCTCCTGCCCGTCGACCGCGCCCGACTCGAGCGCGCCGAACACCTCGGCGAAGGGCATCGGCTGCGGGTTCGCGCCCAGCAGCTGGAAGGCCTTGAGGTGCGAGGGATTGGGCGTGGTGCGGATCTTCAGGCCCTTGATGTCGGCCGCGCCGTTGATCGGCCGCTTGTTGTTGCCGAGGCTTCGAAAGCCGATCTCCCAGAAGGCCAGGCCCTTGATCTGGTGCGTGCCGAGTTCGTCGAGCAGCGAGCGGCCGACCGGGCCGTCGAGCGTGCGGTAGGCCTGCTGCGCATCGGCGAACTGGTAGGGCAGGTCGAGCGCATTGAGCTTGGGCGCGAGGCCGGTCACGAAGGGGTTGCCGGTGGCGCCGATGTCGATGGTGCCGCTGCGCACGCCGGTCACCAGCGTCACGTCGTTGCCGAGCTGGCTGTTGGCGAAGACCTGGATCTCCACCGCGCCGCCGGTGCGCTCCTTCACGCGCTTCGCGAACTCGAGCGCGGCCTTGTGCTGCGAATCGCTCTCGGGCACGGTGTGGCTGAAGCGCAGCTTGACCGGCGCCTGCGCGGCGGCGCCGCCGGCGCCGAGGCCGAGCAGCGCGGCCAGCAGCGCGCCGGCCAGGGACCTGAAATTCCTGTGCATGGTTGTCGTCTCCTGTCGTTGAAATTCGGGGAAGGCGCGCGCCTTCCGGGGCCGCCGCTCAGACCGTGACCTTGGCTTCCTTGACCACCTTGGCCCACTTGTCCTTCTCGGTGCCGATGAACTCGGCGAACTTCGCGGCGCTGCCGCCGCCGTCCTCGGCGCCGTAGCTCGCGAGCTTCTCCGCCACGTCGGGCAGGGCGAGCACGCGGTTGAAGTCCTCGTTCATGCGCTGCACCATCGCGGCGTTCATCTGCGCCGGCCCGACCAGGCCGTACCAGGTGCTGGCATCGAAGCCCGGGTAGCCGAGCTCGGCCACGGTGGGCACCTCGGGATGCGCCTTCGAGCGCCGCGGCCGCGTCTGCGCGATCGCCACCAGCTTGCCGCTGGCCACGTGCGGCGTGGCCGAGGTCATGGTCTCGAAGCTGTAGTCGATCTGGCCGCCGATCAGGTCGGTGAGCATCGGGCCCGAGCCGCGGTAGGGCACGTGCAGCGCATCGACGCCCGCGCGCAGCTTGAAGAGTTCGATCGCCAGGTGCTGCGAGGCGCCCGCGCCCGAGGAGCCGAAGGTCACGGTGCCCGGCTTGTCGCGGCACAGCGCCACCAGATCCTTGACCGTGCGCGCCGGCTTCGAGGGGTTGCAGATCAGCAGGTTCGGCGTGACGCCCACCAGCACCAGCGGCGTGAAGTCGCGCTCCACCACGTAGCCCAGCGTGGGGTAGAGCGCGGGCGCGATCGCATGGTTGCTGATGTTGGTCATCAGCAGCGTGGTGCCGTTGTTCGGCTGCTTGGCGACGTACTCGGCGGCGATCACGCCGCCCGCGCCGGCCTTGTTCTCGACCGTGACCGGCACGCCCCACAGCGTGGCGAGCTTCTGCGCCATCACGCGCGCCATCACGTCGGTGCCGCCGCCGGGCGGAAAGCCGACGACGATGCGCACGGGCGTGGTGGGCAGCGGCGCGGTCTGCGCGCGCACGGTGGCGAAGGGCAGGGCCGCGCTGGCGGCCAGTGTCGATGCGATGAAGCGGCGGCGTTGCATGGCGTTGTCTCCTTCGGTTCTTTTCGAGGCTTACATCGACTCGGCCAGCAGGGCCTGGTAGTCGGCCACGCTGGCTTCGCGCGGATTGGTCTTGTGGCAGTGGTCCTTGAGGGCGCCCTCGATCACGCGCGGGAACAGGTCGGGCGCGACGTCGAGCGCGGCCAGGCCCGTGGGCAGTCCGAGGCGCGCGCTCATGGCCGCGACGGCCGGCGCCACCTCGTCGCCGCTGCCCAGCCCCATGGCCTGCGCCATGCGCGCGAGGCGCTCGTCCTTGCGCATCGACTCGGCCTGCGCGTTGAAGCGGATCACGGCCGGCAGCAGGATCGCGTTGAGCGTGCCGTGGTGCAGGCGCGGCGCGATGCCGCCGAGCGAATGGCTCAGGCTGTGCACGCAGCCCAGACCCTTCTGGAACGCGAGCGCGCCCTGCATCGAGGCGCTCATCATGTTCAGGCGCGCCGCGCGGTCGCCGGGCGTGGCGGTGGCGCGTTCGATGTGGCGCCAGGCGCGCCGCAGGCCGTCGAGCGCGATGCCGTCGGCCGGCGGGTTGAAGGCCGGCGCCATGAAGGTCTCCATGCAGTGCGCGATCGCATCCATGCCGGTGGCGGCGGTCAGCACCGGCGGCAGGCCCAGCGTGAGTTCGGGATCGCACAGCGCGACGCGCGGCACCAGGTGCGGCGAGAGCACGCCGACCTTGCGGCCGTCGTCGAGGATCAGCACCGCGCCGCGGCCGACCTCGCTGCCGGTGCCGGCCGTGGTGGGCACGGCGATCACCGGCGCGGTGGCCGCGGTGATGCGGGCCACGCCGCCCTCGATGGCCGCGAAGGACTTCAGCGGCCCCTCGTGCGTGGCGCACACGGCCACGCCCTTGGCGAGGTCGATCGGCGAGCCGCCGCCGACCGCGACGATGCCGTCGCAGCGGTGCTCGGCATAGAGCGCCACGGCCGCGCGCATCGCGCACTCGGTGGGGTTGGAGGGCGTGCCGTCGAACACGACGAATTCGCGGCCCGCGCCGAGCTGCGCCGTCACGCGCTCGAGCACGCCCGCGGCGCGCACGCCGGCGTCGGTCACGACCAGCGGACGGCGGATGCCGAGGCGGTCGCACTCCTGCGCCAGCAGCTGCACGGCGCCGAAGTCGATCTGGATCTGGGTGATGTAGTGGATGAGCGCCATGCGCGGGTTCCTTGTCTCGGCGGTGGTCCGGGTGCCGGTGTCTCGCTCGAAGCGGCACCGGTCGTCGTGGGCCGCGAGTCTAGGAACGCGTGCCGGGAGCGGCAACGTGGATTTACTTGAAGTCCGGGCGAGAAAAATTCACAAGCCGCGGGCCCTGCGGGGCGCGAGTTTTTCTTGAAGACCGCCCCAGTTTTTTTCGTTTGGCCGCGCGCGGACCGCTCCCTAGACTTCGGCCCGTTCGCAACCCGCCCCCTACGAAAGAGACAAGCCGACATGACCTCGCTCATCCTGGTCGAGCGCGACGACCGCATCGCGACCGTGACCCTCAACAAGCCCGACAAGATGAACGCCATGGACCAGGTCATGTGGCAGGGCCTGGCCGATGCCTTCGCCGAGCTCTCGGCCGACGACGAGCTGCGCTGCGTGGTGCTGCGGGGCGCCGGCGGCAAGGCCTTCTCGGCCGGCGCCGACATCGAGGAGTTCCAGCGCAGCCGCGCCAACGCGGCGCAGGCCGCGGCCTATGCCGAGGTCACGCACCGCGCCATGCATGCGATCGCCACCAGCAAGCACCCCACGCTCGCGGTGATCGAGGGTGCCTGCGTGGGCGGCGGGCTCGAGATCGCCACCGTCTGCGACATGCGCATCTGCGGCAGCTCGAGCCGCTTCGGCGTGCCGGTCAACAAGCTCGGCCTGGTGATGTCGTACGGCGAGCTCGGCGGGCTGGTCGACCTGGTCGGCGGCGCGACCGCGCTCGAGATCGTGCTCGAGGGCCGCGTGTTCGATGCCAAGGAGGCCTTCGAGAAGCGCCTGGTGAACCGCGTGGTCGACGACGCCGCGGTGCTCGAACAGGGCTACGCGACCGCGCGGCGCATCGCCAATGGCGCGCCGCTGGTGGCGCGCTGGCACAAGAAGTTCGTGCGCCGGCTCGCGCAGCCCGCGCCGCTGTCGGCCGAGGAGAACGCCGAGGCCTACGCCTGCTTCGACACCGAGGACTTCCGCATCGGCTTCCAGGCCTTCCTGGCCAAGAGCAAGCCGGTCTTCACGGGCCGCTGAGCCCGCCACCCTCTTTTCAGATCCGGAGCCCCCGCGTGACCCTTCCCCTTTCCCGCATCAAGGTCCTCGACGTCAGCCAGATCATGGCCGGCCCTTTCTGCTGCATGCTGCTCGGCGACATGGGCGCGGACGTCATCAAGGTCGAGACGCCCGGCATCGGCGACCAGACCCGCCGCTCGATGGGCTTTCGCCTCAAGGGCGCCGACAGTGGCGGCTTCCTCGCGCTCAACCGCAACAAGCGCAGCATCGAGATCGACCTCAAGAATCCGGCCGGCCTCGAGGCCTTCTACGCGCTCGTGAAGGAGGCCGACGTGCTGGTCGAGAACAACCGCCCCGGCGTGGCGGCTCGGCTGAAGATCGACTACGAGACCCTGCGCCAGCTCAACCCGCGGCTGGTGTACGCGAGCATCTCGGGCTTCGGCCAGACCGGCCCCTGGGCCAAGCGCCCGGGCCTGGACCTGATCGCGCAGGCCATGACCGGCGTGATGAGCGTGATGGGCCATCCGGGCGAGCCGCCGGTGAAGTCGGCGATCCCGCTGGCCGACCTGGGCGCGGGCCTGTTCGCGGCCTACGGCATCCTCAGCGCGGTGATCGGCCGCGGCCTCACGGGCGAGGGCCAGTTCGTAGACGCCTCGCTGTTCGAGACCGCGCTGGGCCTGTCGGTGTGGGAATCGGCCGAGTACTGGGGCACGGGCCAGGTGCCCACGCCGATCGGCAGCGCCAACCGCATGAGCGCGCCCTACCAGGCGGTGCGCGCCTCCGACCGCCCCTTCGTCATCGGCGCGGCCAACCCCAAGCTCTGGACCGCGCTGTGCGGCGTGATCGGGCGCGAGGACCTGGTGCGCGACGCACGCTTCACCGACAACGTGCTGCGCATCCGCAACCGCGTCGTGCTGATCGAGGAACTCGAGCGCGAGTTCGCGCGCCGCACCGCCACCGAATGGGTCGACGCGCTGCTGGCCGCGGGCGTGCCGGCCGCGCCGATCTACGACTACGCCGAGGCCCTGGCGAGCGAACAGGCGGTGGCGCGCAACATGGTGCTGAAGATCCAGCACCCGGTGGAGGGCGAGACACGCGCCCTGGGCTTTCCGGTCAAACTCGGCGGCACGCCGCAGCAGGTGCGGCATCCGGCGCCGCTGCTGGGCCAGCACACCGAGCAGGTGCTCGGCGAGATCGGCATGACGGCCGAGGACATCGCGGCGCTGCGAAGCAGCGGCGCGTTCGGCGTGGCGCATGCCGCGGCCGACGCGACGGCGGACTGAGGCACACACAGAAAACAACGAGACGGAGACAAGACCATGCAAGAAAGCACCATCGACCTCTCGCGCCGCCGCTGGCTCGGCGCCATCCCCGCGCTCTCGGGGGCGCTGCTGCTCGCGCCCGGCTTCGCACGGGCGCAGGGCGGCGCCTATCCGCACAAGCCGATCGAGCTGGTCGTGCCCTGGCAGCCCGGCGGCGGCGCCGACGTGGTGGGCCGGGCCTTCGGCGCGGCGGTCGCCAAGTACCTGCCGCAGCCGGTGGTCGTGATCAACAAGCCCGGCGCCAGCGGCGTGCTCGGACTGGGCGACGTGGTCAATGCCAAGCCCGACGGCTACCGCATCGTGCTGTCGTCGACCGAGCTGACCTTTCTCAACCACCTGGGCCTGGCCAAGTTCTCGTACAAGGACCTGCGCCCGATCGCGCGGCTCAATGCCGACCCGGCCGCGGTGGTGGTGCGCGCCGACGCGCCCTACGCCACCCTCGAGCAGTTCCTCGAGGCCGCGCGCAAGGGCGACGCGAACATCCGCGTGGGCAATGCGGGCCACGGCTCGACCTGGCACATGGCGGCCGCCGCGCTGGCCGAGAAGACCGGCGCGAAGTTCAACCACATCCCCTATGCCGGCGGCGCGCCCGCGGTGCTGGCGCTGCTCGGCGGCCACATCGACGCGGTGACCGTGAGCACGGCCGAGGTGTCGAGCTACGTGGCCGCGGGCAAGCTCAAGGCGCTGGCCGTGATGGCCGACCGGCGCGTGGCCGACGGCTTCGAGAAGATCCCGACACTCAAGGAACGCAACATCGACCTGTCGATCGGCATCTGGCGCGGCCTGTCGGCGCCGCGCGGCACGCCCGACGACGTGATCGCGGTGCTCAAGGGCGCGGTCGCGAAGGCCGTGAAGGAACCCGCCTGGCTCGAGGCGCTGGCCAAGCTGCACTTCAGCACCGACACCTATGCCGACGATGCCGCGCTCGAGGCGGTGATGGCCAGGGAGAGCGAGTTCTTCAAGGCGCTCGCGGGCAAGATCAACCTCTCGAGCTGAGGCCGGGCACTCGGCCGAGAATCGCGCGATGGCTTTCGAATTCAGCGAACCCTTCGTCGACGCGCACCAGCATTTCTGGAACCTCGATGCGCATCCCTATCCCTGGCTGCAGGGCGAGACGGTGCCGAACTTCCGCTACGGCGACTATTCGGCGCTGAAGCGCAACTACCTGCCGGCCGATCTCGCGCGCGACACGCGCGGTTTCGCGCCGGCGCGCACGGTGCACATCGAGGCCGAATGGGAACGCGCAGACCCGGTGGCCGAGAGCCGCTGGCTCACCGGCCTCGCGGCCACCGAAGGCCGGCCCTCGGCGATCGTCGCGCATGCGGCGCTCGATCGTGGCGACGTGGCCGAGGTGCTCGCGGCGCAGGCCGCGTTCGCGCTGGTGCGCGGCATCCGCCACAAGCCGGTGACCGCCCCGACGGCCGCCGAGGCCGCGCGCGGCATGGCGGGCTCGATGGACGATGCGCGCTGGCGCGCGGGCTATGCGCTGCTCGAAACGCACGGGCTCTCGTTCGATTTGCAGGCCCCGTGGTGGAACCTCGACCAGGCCGCGCAGCTCGCGCGCGACTTTCCGCGCACGCTGCTGATCCTCAACCACGGCGGCCTGCCCGCCGACCGCAGCACCGAGGGCCTCGCGGGCTGGCGCCGCGCGCTCGAGCGTCTGGCCGATGCGCCGAACACCGCGATCAAGATCTCGGGCCTGGGCCAACGCGGCCTGCCATGGACCGAGGAAGCCAACGTGCCGCTGATGCGCGATGCGATCGCGATCTTCGGGGCGTCGCGCTGCATGTTCGCGAGCAACTTCCCGGTCGACAGGCTCGTGGCCAGCTACGAGACCCTCCTGCGCGGCTTCCTCGCGGCCATCGCCGGGCACTCCGACACGGAACGCCGGCAGCTGCTGCACGACAACGCCGTGCGGCTCTACAGGCTCTGAGCCGCGGCCTCGTCCTTCGCGCGCTCTTCGTGCACCCATGACACGAAGGCCGCGATGCGCGCATCGGCGGCGCGGTCCTGTGGATAGACCATGAAGTAGGAGAACTCCACCGGCAGCGTGACGTCGAAGGGCCGCACCAGCAGGCCGTCGGCCAGGTCCTTCATCACCCAGTTCTTCTTCACCAGCGCCACGCCGAGCCCGTCGACCGCCGCGGCGATCACCAGGTGGCTGGGCCAGAACGAGGGGCCGCGCGTCACGTCCACGTCGCTCACGCCCGCATGCTCGAGCCACATGCCCCAGTCGGGGTTGCTCACGTCGCTGTAGGTGCTGTTGTCGTGCAGCAGCACGTGGTGCCGGAGGTCGGCCGGCGTGCGCAGCGGATGCTCGCCCTGCATCAGCGCGGGGCTGCAGACCGGGAACACCTCGACCGGCAGGCACAGCTCGGAGTGCAGGCCTGGGTAGATGCCGCGGCCGTAGCGCACCGCCATGTCGAAGTCCTCGCGCGTGAAGTCGACCATGTGCTTGGAGGTCGAGATCTCGAGGTCGATGTCGGGGTAGGCCTGCATGAAGCGGCGCATGCGCGGGATCAGCCACTTGACCGCGAAGGTCGGCGGCAGATTGATCTTGAGCGAGGGCGTGCCCTGCGACTGGCGCAGCTGCTGCGTCGCGTACATCACCTGCTTGAAGGCTTCCTGGATGCCCGGCAGGTAGGCCTTGCCGGCCGCGGTGAGCGCGAGCGACTTGGTGTCGCGCACGAACAGCGCGATGCCGAGGTTCTCCTCGAGCGTCTTGATCTGGTGGCTCACGGCCGAGGGCGTGACGAAGAGCTCGTCGGCCGCGCGCGTGAAGCTCAGGTGCCGCGCCGCGACCTCGAAGGCACGCAGCGGATTGAGCGGGGGAATGGGGCGCGACATGGTGGACGGATTCCTTCGGGAGCGGGCACGGGGCGGGGGCGCGAGGCCTTCAATATTTTCTACGCAATGCTTCGAGAAAAACTCGTTTGCCGCGCCGCGCCGCGCTTCCTAGACTGCCCTTCGCACCGACGCACAGCCAGTCGGGACAACGTCAATTGACGCTCAACGCTTTCGGACCAAGCCCCATGAACCCAGAACTGCGCGCAGGCGCCCTCACCCGCCGCGAACTCGTGATCGACCGCCCGCGCACCGTCGACTTCCTCGGCGAGGACCTGCGCATCTATGCCACGCCCGAGCTGGTGCGCGACGTCGAGCAGACCTGCCTCGACTTCCTGCTCGATCACGTGGGCGCGGGCGAATCCTCGGTCGGCACCGCGATCGCGCTGAAGCACGTGGGCGCCACGCTGCTGGGCCAGCCGGTGCGCATCGAGGCGCGCGTGCGCGCGGTCGACGGCCGCGGCGTGGACTTCGAGTTCACGGTGCACGAAGGCGACAAGGAAGTCGCGAGCGGCACCCACGGCCGCTTCGTCGTCGACGTCGCGCGGCTGCGCGCCAAGGTGCACGCGGCCGTCGCCCAGGGCGCGAACGCCTCGTGAACGCCTGATCTTCCGCGGGCAATTGCCCGCGCCCCGTGCCGGACAGCGGCGCGCCAGCACTTTCGGTGCGGGCGTGCGGCTGTTCCTCACCCGTGCGGCGAACAAAGCCGAACCCGCAACCTGGTTGCATCTTCAAAAAGAAACGAGACAGACCGATGTTCAAGACCCTCGCCTCCGCCCTCCTCGCACTGGCCACCGCCTGTGCCTCGCTCGCCTTCAGCGCCTCGGCCAGCGCGCAGGACCTGACCGGCAAGGTCACGCGCACGCCCACCGGCTACCTGATGGTGCTGCGCAACGGGGACGACGTGCTCGCGCACCTCGAGCGCCTCGCCGTGGTCGAGCAGATACCGAGCGCCAGCATCGTGGGCATCGGCTTCATGCGCGAGGCCACCTTCGGCTTTTACGACTTCGCGAAGAAGGTCTTCAACCCGAAGACCTTCAAGGACGTGGAGCTCGCCAACCTCACGGGCTCGATCGCCTGGAAGGAAGGCAAGCCCTCGATCCATGCGCACGGCATCGTGACCGACGGCAGCTTCATCGGCGCGGGCGGCCACCTGCTGGGCCTGACGGTGGGCACGGGCTCGTGCGAGATCACGGTGATCCTGCATCCGCAGCGGCTCGAGCGCTTCGTCGACCCTGCCATCGGGGCGAATGTGCTGGGGTTGCATCCGGGCGCGAAGTAAACGCGAAACAGGCGCGCGACGGCAGGGGCTGGCGGGAGCCGAGGACGCGGCACCGTCACACGGCCTCCCGGTGCCAACACGAAGCCGCCAACGGAACGTGGAGGCGAGGCGTGCAACGCTGGAAACCAGGTTTCCACGCGCATGTGAGCGCCCGACCTCGCCAGCGGCGAATCCCTCGCCCCCCTTTCGACAGGTGTTCGGCATGCCGAACACCCGCGATCAGGTCGATCGGGGGTACGGCGCCAGTAGGCGACGCGCACCCGCCCTGTCCGAGCGCTCGCTTAAGCGAACTTCCCTTTCTCGGGCAAGCGGCGATGCGCGGCGAGGCAAGCCAGCACGCTCGAGATCACGAAGACGAGCGCGAGCGTCTCGAACACGCTCGGCAGCCTGCGCTCCCATGCGAGGCCATAGACGAGCGCGAAAACGGTCTCAAAAAGAATCATCTGCCCGACCACCGTGAGGGGGAGCAGGCGACTCATCCGGTTCCACAGGGCATTGCCTGCGATGGAAGCAACCAGGGCCAGAGTCAGCGACACCAAGGCAAATCGCACCCACTGATGCGCGTCGTAGTGCGTCGTCGCCAGGAGCAGGGCCAGTGGCAGTAGAACCAGACTCTGCGCGCCTGTGACGATCCCCGTCAACAGGCTCCAGTCGTGTCCAGAGACACCGTGCACCCGCTTCAGGGCGCGCGCATTGCCCACCGCAAACGCTGTCCAGGACGCCAGCGCCCCCACGGCACACACAAGCCCGAGCCCGCCTGACCCGGACGCCGCCGCGTTCGAAGTAGCCAAAGCCTCCCAACCGATACAAAGCGTGCCGGCGCCACTCAGCAGGAGCGAAGGCACGAGCGCCTTGAAAGGCGCCGCGCCGGTGTCGCGACTACCGATGACGGTCACGGCCACCGGAAGGAACCCGATCACCAGCGAGGTCATGGCGATGCCTCCCATCTGCACCGCGCCCGACAACAAGATGTAGTAAACGATGTTCCCAGTCAGGGCGAGCCAGGACAAGGTGAACCAGTGCGATCGCGACAAGTTCGTCGTCACCTGCCGCCAGCGCGGCGCAAGCATCAGCGCGGCGAGGACGCCATAGCACAAGTATCGACCGATGCTCAATTGCAGCGGATCGAAGTCCTTGACCAAGGCCGGTGCCAGAAAAACCAGACCCCACAGTGCGCCGGCACCCGCGCCGCAGGCCACCCCCAGGAGGGGGTGGGAGGGGGCCGCGCCGACAGGCCGTGCGTTGGAGATGGAGGTCATCCGCGCACTTTATATTCGCCGCCCTGATTAAATCACCCGAAAATCACCACCCGGACGCACTTTTCACTCGACATGGCACCCAAGCCCTCGGCCACCGAATTCGCGCTCGACCGCCAGGACCGCGAGATCCTGCGCATCCTGCAACGTGACAACAAGACACCGCAGCGGGTGATCGCCGAGGAGGTCCATCTGTCCGCGGCAGCCGTGCAGCGGCGCATCGCGGCGATGGAAGCGGCGGGCGTGATCATAAGAAACGTGGCGATCGTCGACCCGGAGGCGGTGTCGGCCACCATCACGTCCATCGTCGAGGTACAACTCGTCGACGAGCGAGCGTCGACGGTGGATCGCGCCAAAGCGCTTTTTCGAGACACGCCCGAAGTCCAACAATGCTTCTACGTGACGGGTGGCGTCAGCTGTGTGCTCATCATCGTCGCACCCAACATGCGCAGTTACGAAGGTCTCACGCGGCGCTTGTTTGCGCAGAACGAGGCCGTCAAGAGTTTTCGCTCGCTCGTGGCGCTCGATCGCGTGAAGACCGACACATCGATCGTGATTCCCTGAGCAAAGAGAGACCGCATACGATCGCATTGGCCCGCGGCCGCCAGCGAATCACGAGGGCGGCCGCACCGGCGGGACAGCTAGCCCAGCTCCGCCAAAAGGGCGCGGGCACGGGCCAAGCACCCATCTTGCGCGCGGGACGCGGGCACGTCGGCGCCACCAGCTGCAACGATCTCCTGCAGCAGCGTGCGCATGCGCGGCGCCGCACACATCAGACGCACGACTTGCTCGAAGGTGAGGAGCCGGCCATCAGGCCCCGCGGCCAGGGCGGGACGGTGAACTTCCCCAAGATTGCGCCCCTGCGCATCGAAAACCAGGGCCCAGTGACGATCGACGCTGAGCGCGTAACGCCACACGATCGAAGCCTGCGGTTCGCGCGGACCGCCGGCACCAGGCGCGCCGCCTGCGACGGCGGGGGGTGGGGAGAATGGCGTACGGGGATCGGAGCTGTCCATGGGGAGTCTGCCTTTCTGTGAGGTGACGGGCCGGCTCCCGCGGAGCCGCCTCGACGCCATGACGGCGAGGACCGCGCGGGCGCCAGGGCCCGCCCGCAAGCCGCAGCCCGCAGCAAAGCGCAGGGACCGGGTGAGGACGGGGGCGCAGCCGCACCCTGGCGCCCGCAAGGCCCGCAGCCAGGCGTCGGAAAGAGGCGGTCCCGGGAACGGCCTGACCACCAGGCAGCGACCCAAGGGCGGCGCCGGACACCCCGGTGAGCCCCCCAGACCGTCCTTCCAAAGACGCAAGAGGCAGCGCCCCTCGCACGAAAGAAGGAAAGAATGAATGAACAAGAGAAGGGAAGAAGCACAAACAAGTGCCGGCAGCCCAGCTGCCGGCACAGGCCGGCCGCTCAGGCCTCGATCCGGCCCGCCAGGCGCGCCGCGACTGCATAGGCACTGAGCGGGCGCGTCGCCTGGAATCCCACGTCCTGCTCGATCGGCAGGCGCAACGGCCCCCTCAGGCAAGCCAGCGTGTCAAGACTCACGCATCCCAACTCGGGATAGCCCTGACCCAAATCGCACAAGCCGAAGGCGATCGTCGGATCGTCGGGATCGATCTCGCTCAGCAACCACGTCGCGCCGGCATCCGGCGTGAAGAGCTTGACCACCGGTGACGGATCGAAGAGTTCGTCGCGCGCCTCAAATTCGCGCGATGCGCGGCCATTCGCGACAAGTCGCCGAACCTGTTCGTCGCTCAAAAAGAAGTACGAGAAAGTCATGTGACGCTCCAAGAAAAGGGCGGGATTGCCCAGGACCGTCACGGTCACGCCGAAGCGCAGCGGTCAAGGCTCGAAGACGGCCGCAGGCCGCCAGCGCGCAGAGCGCGCGCAGGCCTTGACAGCGAGAACGGCGTGGCACGCTCACGGTCATGCGAGCCAGCCCCGCCACATCACCACGCCTCTCAAGCACGAGGCGAAGCGAGTCGTGCGCTCCACACAACAAGACCCGCGGGCCCAAAGCCCGCGCTGACCAGTAACCCGCGCACAGCGCGCTGGCCACCGCCCAAAAAAAAAGCGCCACCGCGATACGCCCCCCCACGCCATTTCGTGCCCTGCCAGCACGAGGCGAAGCGAGTCGTGCGCTCCACACAACAACACCCGCGGGCCCAGAGCCCGCGCTGACCAGTAACCCGCGCACAGCGCGCTGGCCACCGCCCAAAAAAAACGCGCCACCGCGACACGCCCTCCCCCACGCCATGTCGTGCCCTGCCAGCACGAGGCGAAGCGAGTCGTGCGCTCCACACAACAACACCCGCGGGCCCAAGCCCGCGCTGACCAGCGACCCGCGCACAGCGCGCTGGCCACCCCCTTAAAAAAACCAGCCACCGCCGCTGCGCACGACGCTGGTGGAAGCGGATTGCTGCAGCGACATGCCATCGCTCGTTGTTCGCGAGGTCATGCATCCGCGCGGTCCGTCATGCGTCAGAACACGAGCTCAGGCAAAAAAGCCTGCCGCCCGCACATTCACGGGCGACAGGCTCAGGCGCGCTCTGCGCGGGCTGGATGCTCGGTATCAATCCAGCCGGCTAGGCCTCATGGTCCGGTTGGTCACGACCAGCGTCCGAGACCGGATCGCCATCCGGCCCAGCCCGGTTCAGGGCTTCTTCTCCCCCATCGTTCTTCTCTTGCTCGGCTTGCGCGTCCTCGCAGGCGCGCGACGTACCGGCAACCAGCGGCCGCAACGGAACAGGCAGCCAACGCGTGCCTTCGAGCTTGGCTGCGCAATAGTCCGCGGCCTCGGACTTCTTCATGGCGGCGACTTCCTTGGTGCAGTCGATGCCACTGGCTTCCCTGACCGCCTCTACCGCCTTGGCCTTGCTCACGTTGTGCAGGTAGTTCGCAGCACTTGGCGTCCACCAGTCGGCCATGTCCAGGCCGAGCGCCTCGGCGATTGCATCGCTCTGGTTGCGCCGGCGTTCACGGCCCTGGATCGCATCGATGCTGCGCGCCGTGCAATAGGCCAGCAGCTGCAGCAAGGTCTGACGCTCCTGCGAAAGCAGCCAACGGAAGGTCGCGGCCGGATCACGAGGCAGGCGCTCGCCCCAATCGCTCGCGGCGCGCTCCAGCAGCGCGGCGGCGGGTGTATGGACGTAGTCGCTCGCATGCTCGGCGAGCGCGAGGTCTCCTGTTGGCCGCACCGTCACCCTCACGATGTCATTGCCCCGGTCATAGAGATCGAACACCGTCTCGACCATGCGGTGCACCAGCGTCGCGAGTGCCACGTCGACGTCCTGCGTGAGCGCGGCCTGCAAGGCGGCGGTGCGATGGGCCGTGAGGTCGCGCATCAGCTTCTCGCTGAAGACGGCGCGTCGTTTGCCGGCCTCGGCCGCCTCACCGCTCTCGCTGCCCCGCTCTGCCTTGCTGACCAACCCGTCGCCGTCTTCGGTGCCAGCGCCGCAGGCTCCATCATGGGCGGGCTCGCGCCGAAGCAGCCCACGATGCACGACGAGCGTTCCGTCGCTGTCGATGCGCAGCATCGCACCACACCGTCCCATCTGCTCGGGCGTCCAGACCCGCAGCGAGGCGCGCGCCGCATCGATCCGGTCGTCGAGGTCACTCAACAGACCCGACAGCCGCACTTCCTCGGCCTCGTAGGCGTCATCGCCATCGCCATCGAACTGCAGTGACTTCGCCTCGTTCTGATCGTAGGCCGCGTCGAGCCGCTCGCGCTCGGTCTCCAGCGCGGCCAACATGCCAGCCTCCGCGTCGCTGGGTGCACGTTCGGACGGCGCCTGCTGCCCATAGGCGCGCAAAGCCAGCCGATCTGCATCGATCAAGCCTTCGACCCACGCCCAGCCCTCGGCGCGCACCTCTTCGGCCGCCGCTTGCAGCTTCTCCGTGGCGAGCTGGCGCAGCAGCCCCGGTGCCTCCAGATAGATGCCCGAGCGGCCGCTATCGTCATTGGCGAACAGGTCGCGCCGGACCTTGCCACCTCGTGCCTCGTAGGTCTCGACGCCCACGAAGCGCGCGAGTTGGCTTTCCGCGGTGGCTGCGCCTTCGGTCAGGAGGCGTCGGATGGTCCAGGCGTCCCGTCGATAAGTGGGCAGGCCGTCCCACACGGCCTCCTGGGCCTTGTGGTTGTCGGTCAGTGCCAGCGCGTGCAGCATGTCCGACGCGATGCTCCCTTCCCGGTACATCGCGAGGAAGCGTGGCGCAAGCCGGGCGAGCTTGAGACGGCGCTCGACGGTCAGCGGTGCCACGCCGAAGCGCACAGCGATCTGGGCCACGCTCTGGCCCGCTTCGACCCGCGCCAGAAAGGCCTCGGCCTCGTCGGCTGGGTGCATCGCTTCGCGCCCCGAGTTCTCCGCCAGCGAAATCTCCACCGCTTGCGCGTTGTCGTACAGCCGGCACTCCACGGGCCTGGCAGCCGACCATCGCCCGTAGCTGGCGAGCTTGTGCAATGCCAGCAGACGTCGCCCCCCGGCGATGACGCCGAACCGACCATCGGCCAGGGCGACCACGGCAAGGCGATGCAACAGGCCCTGCGCATCGATGAGCGCGGCGAGTTCCTCCACGCCACCCGCGCTGCGGACCTTGCGGACATTGGCGTCGTCGAGCACCAGTTGATGCAGCGGCACGTCGATGTCGCGCGCCGGCGCGGCGGCAATGGCACCGGACTCGTTCGCAACCGGTTTCTCGTGGGTGGGATTTTGCGGCGGGGCAGCCTTCGAAGGCTGCGCCTGGGTCGTGTCGCCGGCGTGCTTGGGCCTTTCAACCCGCGGCGCCTTCGTGGCGGCACCATCGCTGGCAGCGGCGGGCGCCACCTTGGCCCGGTCGGTGGCGGTGCTCGCAGTGGTATCCGCAGGGGTCCGTGCAGTCGCTCTGGCAGTCATGTGCGTTTCCTTTCGATCGCTTCAGTGCGTGAATCAGTGAATGAATGGATGGATGGATGCATGGACGAAGCCCTGCCGGATTCCTAGATTCAGAGCCCCTCGTGAAAGGGTTCCGGATCGCATCGGCCGAGCTGCCGAGCCTGGCCGCCGTCTTCCTGAGTTCTTCGCCCGGTGACACAGCGCGCACGCTCGGACGGGAGAGCAAGGGGGAAGCATTCGTAACGCGCAGCGTTATGAACACCCCCTTGCAGGCGCAGCCGGTCGCCCGGCCGCGCGGGTGCACGGTCGCCGAGAAGGTGAAGCACTCAGGAAGACGGCAGCCCCCAGACGCCGGGCCGGGGCGCACCGGAACCGCCGCGCGGCGAGCGCCCCCACCTGCCGCAGAAAGGTCTGATCGAGGATCTGGGGCCGCAGGCCCCGCGCCAGGGATGCGCAAGGCGGCTGCAAGCCGTCCCCGCAGGGGATGAGCGCAAAGGCGCGAACCTGGAGCAGCCCGACAGCAGCGAAGCCGCTGGGGCGCCCTGCATGACTTCACCCATGGCGCTGGCGTTCTCGCTGCAACACCGATCGCATCCGGCGCCAGCAACCCGCGAGCGCTTTGTCCACCGAACGCCGGCACAACACGGTACACACGACAACGCGACACACACGCCCAGCGCAGGCGCAAACTAGCCAACCCACATGTCGGCACCTCAAAAGGGAGAAGCAAGAACCCGCCTGCTGTTGGCAGTTGCAGTTGCTGAGCTCGAGCTATTTAAAGATCGACAGCCTGCGCGGTACCTTTTATCGGCTAGGACACCGTCGAACGCAAGGTGCCTGAGCCCGGTCTACCCGCGGAGCGAACTACATGAGTTCTTCCAACGAGGCCGCGACCGAGGACTGTCGGAGCATGTACCGGCTGTACCCTTGAAGCCATCGCGGTCCGGGGCTCTGGACGGTCGGGCAAGGCTTCGCTGACGTTTTGACGTTCAGGCATCTTGCACTTGTCAAAGGCCAGCTGATCCGCGCTATTCGCTATTCGCGAATAGGGAATGCCATACAAAATGGATCTCAAACCGCAAGGCTTTATTGTATTGCTCAAGGGGGGTGGCATTTCGATGCCGAGGTTTGTACTTTCCGGGGGTGAATGCGTGATCCGAGAAACAGTGACGACGACTCGATTTTCGACTTCTTCGACGGCTGTGATGATGACGCAAGGTCGATTCTTAACTCCCTCCGTCTGCCCTTTTTTTTTTCGTGATTCCACAAGTAGGCAAACGAGACGACGAGACCTACCTCGGGTTTCGGAAAAGTCATGCACTTAGTCGCGCAGCAGTGCGTTCAAGGCATCGTGACTTGAATCCATAGCGCTGCTTGACAGCGCCTGAATCGCTTCAGCTGGCAGGTCTTGGACCTCATATGACTTTGTCGCGCGGGCCTTCAGGCGTTCGAACTCGTCGAACTCCTTTCTCGAAATAAAGTACCCAGTCACGCGGTTATGGCTAGTGACTGCCACAGATTCAGCTTGAACCATCTCGCGGTAGTGGCCGAAATTCTTCGCGAACTCGCTTGCGGAAACAGTAATCATGAGGAAATCTCCGTAGAAGCACCATTTTCGTGAATTACGTAAAACGTCAAGTTCCTTCCAAGGGGTAGTCGCTTGGTGATAGCAAGCTCCCGCAGACAGCGCGCTTTTTGAACGAAGTCAGAGCGCGCCGCCCGCGGCGGGGCAGGTAGCCAGTCGGCCATGCAAAACCCTGCCACCCCGCATGAGCACTGGGTTTCTGCGGCTGCAGTTTGGTGTGAGATCCCCTGAAAATCAACGCACCTCGATATGATTTCTTCCGGCAGCCGATGGCCGAGATGATCGATGCACGCCACCGCTGGTGATGCTGGCCAGCCAGTTGCCCTGGGCGCAGATGGAGACCGCGCTGGTACCGGAGTTTGCCCGCCAGGTATGCGAAGGCCGGACCGTTGCGCAGGGCGATTTGTCAGGCCCCAGCGTGCGGGTCGCCAGCGCAGTTGCTGCCGCCGCCGGGCGCCCGCAACTTCCCCTGCGTCGGTGGGCCAGCCTGATGCACTTCAAGCATGCCTACCACCTCAGCGACGAGGAATTGGTGCAGCGCTGGCCCGAGAACATCGTCGGGCAGCACTTCAGCGGCATGCGGTTCTACGAGTGCGTCTGCCGTGCGATGCCACGCAGCGCGGGTCCTTCCGATTGGCCATCGGCGAGGCTGGCGTGGAGGAATTGCTCTAGGCCACCATCGACCCGGCTGTCACCAGCAACGCCATCGAGCCGGCCAAGTTCTAGCGGCCGATCGTTGACACCACGGCGCAGAAGAAAACGATAGCTCACCGGTGACTCGCGTCTGCTGGAGATCGCCCGCCACAAGGCGGTAGCTTTGGCCGAGCACGCGGGTATTGCCTTGAAGCAGGTGCGCATCTTCCCGCGCCCAGTGATCGCGCGCCCGGAGCGCTCCCGCCTTCTTCTCCGCGCGGCTGCTTGCGATTCTCTCGAGCGCGGCCTCCCAAGGCCCGAAGTCCTTCGGCAATTGGCCGGCGCCGGACACCTTGTGAAGGTGCTCGCCGTCGGCCCCGCCTTCCAGACGTGGTCGAAGTAGAGCGCGCCCAGGGTGGTTTCTGCGTTCCGGTGCTCCGTGAAGGCCTTCTGCGCTTGGGAGATCCGGGCGGTCAGCCGCCTCGCACTCCGGGTATGCCGTCAATCAGCTCGTGCAAAGACGCGCTGCGCGATGTCGTCAACAGTGTCGAAGCTCGGGCTCAGCCTGCCCTGTGGGGATGCATGAGCGCGGCGGCCATGATCGGCTTGGCCCATCGCGGCACCTGGTCCAGCGCAACGTGGCCAACGACCTGCCCGTTTTCCATATGCAACAGCAACCGGGGTTGCGGTTTGCGTCCTGCCTTGGGATCGCCTTCGGCGCTGTTGTCGTAGACCCGCAAGCTCGCCAGCAGCGGCAACAACCGGATCAGGTTGGAGCGGCTTGTCTCATAGCGTTCTCGGATCTTTGCTTCCGGGATGTCATGGCCACCGGCAGCGACCCGACCCTGCACGCGCGCAACATGAAGTTCGGGCGAGGAAAGTCCGGCGTACCAAAGATGCACCTGGGCGCCCTGGCGCGCCCCGTCGGCGAGCATCTGAGGGATTGTCCTCGCGCCCAGGGTTGTCTCGAAGGCAAAGTTGAATCCCTGCGCCAGGGCTCGCTCCAGACCCTTGCGTCCGAACTCCCAGGCCCGGGCGTTGGCCTCCTCGGCCGTCAGGCCCGGATTGGCATCCAGCACCACGCGGGCTGCCAAGTCGGGGTTGAAGTAGTCGACCTTTTTCTGGAGCAACGCGGCGCCGCCCACACTGCTCTTGCCGGCGCCGTTGACGCCCGCCAGCACAAAGATCCTTGCCGGCATCAGCCGCGCGAAGCAGGCGCGGCCGGGGCAGCCGGGGCAGCCGCAGCGACCGCCGCCTCACCCAGCGCCGAAGAATTCATGGCAAATGCATCGTCCATCGCGCGTGCAGCCGCCTCGCCCTGCATGCGCGCAAACATGTCGTCGAAGCGGTGCGTGAGGGCCTCGAGGTCCGGCTCCGACGCCTGCTCCATCTGCAGGTAGCGCTCCACCGACATCAGCACCATGGCGGGCTTCTCGTGGCGCGTGATCACCACCGCGCCGCGCGCCATCACCGTGCTGGCGACCGCCTGCATGCCCGAGGCCAGCTTCGTCGCAGAAAACGACGGCAGATCGCGCGCCAAGCGCTCGATGTCGGAGGAGCCGACGGTCGCGGAAACGGCAGCCATGGAAGATCCTTCAAAACCAGAGTTTCTATATTTTACCCATTTTATGGGTTTTGGGTAAAACACCTCCTACCATACCTCACCGGTGGATCAGGAGCGAGCGAGCACCACGCACCATCGCACCATCCAAACTGCCGCAGGCGCTTCGGCCCAAGCTGGCATCGGGGAGCCACAATCCCCCGATGACCATGCGCATCCAGCCGCCCTCGCCTATCACCTCGCAGTTCGCCAACCACCCGTGGGCGCCTGCGCTGGCAGCGGACGGCTACACGGACATCTGCGAGCGCGAAGGCCAGTTATGCGGCATTCGCCGATTCAACTTCACCACCGCCGTGGTCGTCGGCGTAGACCCGGTCGGCTATCACCGCCGCTACTGCTACGAACATGCACACGAGGCGCGCCAAGCACTGGCCGCCTGGGATGGCAAGGGGCATCCTGGCGGCCCCTGGATCAAGTGCAAGGGTGCTGGCATCGAACTGTTGAATCCTGCTCTGACCTGCTGAGCGCTCAAGTCGGCGTGAGCATTCGCGCCAGGCGAGCAATGCTTCGCGCAAACAATACACCGCGCGTAGCGCTATCTGCGCCCAAGGTTGCGCACCGACGCATGCGCACACCCTCCATCGCCTCAGCGACGGCGACGCTGCCGCTCAACCCAAAGCGTTGCGCCCAGCATGCACCACCAAAATGGTCAGGCTTCAGACCGCCGTCTCCGGGCGACAACGGCTGGTCGGCTCTCTCGGAAGATCTGCGCTCTCATAAAACAACACCCAAACAGATCGCGCTGCTACGCGCGCGTGGCCGGAGCACGCTTGCCGCGGGACAGAACTGCAAATTCACTGAAGATCCATGCAATGGCCGTTGGGACCTTGCGCGCGTCGATGCTCTGGCTTTCCTGGCCCAAGTAGATTCTCAGCTCTTGAGCGGGTCCACCTCCCGTGCGATCACTCGGATGAATGCGAAGTGCTTTACGCGCAGCGACTTGCAAGGTATGGCGAAATCCTTGATTGAGCTTCATGCGTTCCAGGGGTCCAACACTTTCAGCCCTCGCATGCTGACGAAATCGCTGGTGTTGCGGGTGACCACAGTGAAACCGTGCGAAAGCGCAGTGGCGGCGATCATCGAATCGCGTCGAGCTCTTGGATCGGGGACATGCATGGGCGCGCACAACAGCGCCTCACGCTCGCCGAAAGCTAGGATCCGCCCAGCGAATGCCTTATGGACGGCCGTGGCCCACCGACGCAGCGCTTGTCCCTGGGGCGGTGAACGGCGCTCCAGGCGCACAATGCCTTCCTCCTGTTCGAGAATGGTGATGGCCGAAAGGAAAAACTGGTTCTGTGGAACTGTTCCAGCCCAGCGCCGGACCTCTTCTGATTGGCCGAGCTTTCCTGGACGCAGTTCGGCCAGCACATTGGAGTCGAGCAGGTACACCCTTAGACCTCGGGGCGCAGCTGGATGGCCGTCGGAGTGATCTCGAAGTCTTCGACTTCCGACGTATCGGGCATGCTGTCCATCAGCTCAAGCAGCGAAACCGTACTATCGCCGTCGCCTCGGGAGAGCGCTCGATAGTCGCCGATGTTGAGGAGCACGAAGGCAGGTTCGCCGTGGTCGGTGATAAAGAGCGGACCTTCCTTGGCCAGGTGCTTCGCGCTGCTGACGTTGTGGCCGAACTCGCGGCTCGTGATCACGTGGGGGGCATTCATTTCCATCTCTCCTGAAACCTATAGGGCCGTTGTTTCCAGGTCTTCAACACCTGATAGTCGCATTCCTGCAGCACAGTCCGAACGTCTTCGGCCGCCTACAGCGCGTGCTCACCCGATTCAGCATGAACGCGGTCGCCATCGAGCATGCAGAAATACCAGCCAAAAGGCACGCCCACGCGCCGATCGATTGCCTGCAGCTTGACGTAAAAGTTGTAGACATCGCCGTTGCGGCTCGCACCTCAGCGAGCTTCTCCCGAAGGGTCCAGGCTGATAAGTTAGACGCCTTCCCTGCTCGCCGGTTCTCGCCGGTTGTGAGATTGGTCCAGCCGTCGAGCTCCATGATCCAGTGATCGCGCGGTGGCGCGACGCTGCGCCCAGCGCTCCTGGCAGCCCCGTCGTTGAAGATGCGACGTGCCCTTGCGAGAAGCGATTGAATCTCAGGTCTATCCGCGAGTACGCGCGGCGTCCTGTGCCCCGACTCCCGCCGGCAAGCCGCAGCGACCTGCGCCAGACCGGCATCTCGATGTCGTATTCCTCGCGCAGACTCATGACTGCCCTTGACCAAATCGAGCGATGCTGCGGGACCGCGGTCGCCAAACAGTAAATGTAGCTACCGAAGCCACAAATGTCAAGACACAGCCGTTTGCTTGCTAACGGCGATAGCCATCAAGCGGTTTTTCCGCGTAACTGGAGAAAACGGCGTCTATTCGTGGAAATGCGTTCGCCTAAAGTGCAGGAATGTGTTTCTGAATTCGTGTGCCCCTGAGCCACGTCACGAACCTGGGCTCTGGTGTGCATCTTGGCCGTGGTATCAATCTTGGCGAGCAGCCATTGATGACGGAGGCGCTCGCGCCGGCCGCGGCGTCGACCGCCAGGCCGTGATGAGCATGACGCTGGGCGACTGGATCGACTCCAGACACAGCGTGCTGATCACCGGGCCGACCGGCGGGGTCAAGTCGTGACTTGCCTGCGCGCTGGCGCAGTCCCTGAACGGCACAAAGGGGTTCGCCATCCTCCATCGCGCTCACGCTGCGTAGCACGACATCCCTTTCTCGTCCGATGACGCCTTGCCTTCACGAGAGAAGACTTTCGACTCGCAGCACGCGTGCTGCGCAATCCAGTGACATGTCTCGAGGCGCCGACCAAGCGCTGGAGCTGGATGCTGTTGTGTATGGCGACGCGCTGCGCTCACCGAGCGCCGAACGGCAAGGCCGTGCGCGACGCTACGGCGTCCGCCCACCGAAAGCATCGAGGCTTGCCTTTCATCCGTCCGCCGGGCTCGAAGCGCGCAACCGCTACAGCGGCGCAGTCTCAAAAAATGGGGCGCGCAGCGCCCCGGCCTCGTTCAGACGAGGCCGCGCTCGGCCATGGACACCGTGCGACTTCCAGCGACGACGACGTGATCCAGCACCCGCACATCGATGAACGCCAGTGCGTCCTTCAGCGCCGCCGTCAACGCCAGGTCCGCTCGTGACGGCTCGACCATGCCCGATGGATGGTTGTGCGCCAGGACGACGGCCGCGGCGTTGTACCGCAGCGCACGACGCAGCACCTCGCGCGGATAGACGCTGGTCTGCGTGAGCGTGCCGCGAAACAGGTCCTCGAACGCGATCAGCCCATGCTGCGCATTCAGAAACAGCACCGCAAAGCTTTCGTGCCCCTGCCCTGCGAAGTGCAGCTTCAGATAGTCTGCCACCGCCTTCGGCGAACCAAAGGTCTCGCCCGGCAGCATCTCCTCGACAAGCAGCGCACGCGCCACTCGAAGACCGCACAGCAACGACTCTCCGCCGGGAAACGACGCATCCCGCGCGGCACCGACCAGCCGATGTAGCGATCGCCCATGCGCCTCGTAAAGCCGCACCGCGTCAGCGCCAAGTAGCGAATTCAACGCTACAAGCACTTCACACTCGGTGCGCACGGCCATAAAGGACGACGCCAAGGATTCGGACGACTCCGCGCCAGCGGATGCAGAGGAAGCGGGTGTGTTCATGAGGAAGAACTCCTGTGGATGACACAGGCGGGATTGCCTGCGAGACCCCGCCACCCCGTCGCAGCGCAGCGCTCAAGACCGCCGCAGGCGCGCGGCACGCGCCGAGCACGCGAAGCGCGCGCAGGGCCTTGAACGCGAGAACGATGGGGTAGCCTCAGGGCTCACAGGCAAGCCCTCCCCAGCCCCCCAACGCCAACGAAGGGATTCGAAGCATTGCGCTCACGGTCGCGGTCGTCTGCGCCCCAATGTCGTCATGCGCCGCAAAGCACCAAGACACGCGCCAATCAAGCTGCCCACGGCGTAACGCAGCGCGCGAGCGCTCGTTCCGGCCACGCGCCCAAGTGCACGGCACTTGAGCAACGCTTCACGCCCCGAGTAAGAGGGTCGCGTTGCGACCCTGAAGAAGCGCCCGGCGCATCCATGCGCGTCGATGCGCTTCCGAGCGCCGACCGCGCTTCAGTCGTGCTGCGGCCCGACCATGGCCTGCAGCTGCGCGATCAGCCCAGGCTCCACGAACACGCAAGGCTTGTCAGCCGCCAGCCTGACGTCGAACAGCCGATCGAACACTTCGCGCTTCAGGTGCGCAATCTGACCGGTGCGATACACCTGCTCCGGACGGAGGTTGCCTTGGGCCGACGCAGCTCCACTGCGTCGCGGATCGCATTCGACCAAGGCAACGAACCCCGCGTCGAACATCTTGCGATGCTCGGCGCACAGGCCCCAACCTGTCTGCGTGTGCCGCCCCATGCTCGCGCGCAGACGTCGATCGAGCAGCAGGTGGCCGGTTTCGAAACTGACGCCGCACACCAGGCAGACATGCTGCTCCATCGACACGTGCGATTTCTCATTCATGATGATCTCCGGTTGTCGGGCGGGATTGCCCGAAACCGTGGCCCGCACGGCGCAGCGCAGCGGTCAGGGGTCTATGACGGCCGAAGGCCGCCAGCGCCGCACAGCGGCGCGCAGCCCTTGACGGCGAGAACGCCGTGCTACGGTGAAGGTGCCAGCAAGACCGCACACCCCGCCCCACGCCCTTCGCTCTCCAACGCGGCGCTTAGTGCGAACGCGGGATCTCAAGCACGCGTCGACTCGCCAAGGCCGATGCCACTGGCCGCGACAGCGGCTTCTACCGGGTTGCGAACCGGGCCCGGCACAGAACGAGTGGCACGCATCCCGGATGCCTACAAGAGGCAAGCAAAAAACCGACTCGTCCGAGTCAGGCTCGCTTGTTCATCCAAATGAGAAATTTGGTGGCCGGGGCTGCCTCGAAAAACCTCCCAACCCGCGCCGACACTAGCTTTTCCCTGACTGTCGTGGTTACCGGGCTCACCGTTGGGCACACCAGACCAGCAGCAGCGATTGATTCCGGTTTGGGACCTGATCGCTACTGGCGATTTAACCCACCTCGCTGGGGTGATGCGTAGTCGCCTTCGTTGCATTTCTTCTTTTTTTACTGACAAGTAACTAGCAAATGCAACAAACTCCAGCATGTTCTCGACTTCGACACGCGAACAAGCCGTCCTGGCGTTGGCCAAACAGCGGCCGCTGCTGCGCGCGCGGGATCTCGCCACGCATGGCCTTCCAACGATGGTGCTCAGCCGGCTGGTCGCCGCAGGCCAGCTCGAACGGGTCGCCCGTGGTGTCTACAGCCTGCCGGGGCGCCCACTGAGCGAGCACCGCTCGCTGGCAGAGGTCGCACTCCGCGTGCCGCAGGGCATCGTCTGCTTGCTGTCGGCGCTGCGCGTCCATGAGATCGGCACGCAAGCACCATTCGAAGTGTGGATCGCGATTCCCCGCAACTCGCCAACACCCAGGCTCGACCAGCCCGCGCTGCGCGCCATCCGCATGTCCGGCCCCGCACTGTCCGAAGGCGTCGAACCCATGCAGATCGACGGTGTCAGCGTGCCAATCTTCAACGCGGCCAAGACCATTACCGACTGCTTCAAGTTTCGCCACAAGATCGGCCTTGACGTGGCGCTTGAAGCGCTGCGCGACGGCTGGGCGCAACGCAAGGTGACGATCGATGCACTCTGGCACTACGCCACGATCGACCGCGTATCCAATGTGATGCGACCCTACCTCGAAAGCGTCACGACGTGAGCCGCAACATCGCAGCCTCGATCCGCGCCCGCTTGAAGCAACATGCGGATGCAAGGAAGCAGGACTTCAACCTGACGCTCAACTTTGATGTGGAGAAACGTATCGAAGTGAGCGAGCCACTAGCCCAGGCCGTGGCGGACCTTCAAAGCTTGCTCCAGCCGAACCGGTGCGGCACCTTGTCGATGCTGAAGTCTTCCAGCCTTGTGGCCGAGGTCTGGACGCCAATTTTTCGCTCGAATGGCTCGGCGACGGTGCCGTCAGGCCCTTCCACCCTGTCGATATTGACTAAGTGCCGTATTGTCGATCCTGCTGCGGAAGATTGGCCAATCGCCGGCAACCGGCTTCGCCTCGAGCGAGGAGGACGCCGGCAGCTACACTCGAACAGCGTGACATCCGGTGGCTGTGCACCTGAGAGCGTCTTGGCAAAGAACACGACACAAGGCCGCCAGTGCGAGCTCGCCGCGATCACGCCCAACGCTAAGGCGGCGTCGACAAAGCGAACACGCGAGAGGGCTCCGGCCTCGAAGACCCGTTAGCCGATGCGTCGCGTGTCCATCACAAACCGGGCGTTTCTGAATGGTTCTCCATAGATGCGCTGAAGAGATACCGGTCGGTTGTCTACCGCGTAACTGCGCAGCTCGAGCATGAAGCATGGGCTGGACTGGTCGCAGCCCAAAGAGGCGGCGACATCTGCGGGCATTGCATCGAAACCAACAAGTTGCTCTACGCGCAGAACCGGCACCGAAAGCGCCTGGCTCAACGACTCGCGCAGGTTGGTGCTGTCGGTGACTTCGGAAGGTAGTGAGGCATAGGCATGCTCCGACAGATAAAACTGCGCATGTAGCACGAACTGACCGTTTACATCAACGCGTCGGTCGATGCGTACCAATGCCTCGTCAGTGCCGAAGAAGTCCACGATGTCTCGCTTGGGCTTGATCTTCTTGTGCCCCAGAACATGCCAATACAAAGGCAAGTCATTTCCTCGCGCGTCGCAGAAACGGACGTAATGCGCATTAAGTGCGGCGCCCATTCCGCGCACGAAGCTGCCGCGGCCGTGCTCTCGGATCAATACGCCACGATGCTCGAGTTTCTGAAGCGCCCGCTGCACAGTGCCGACGCTGACATCAAAATCGAGGGCAAGTTTGCGCTCCGACGTCACGCGGTCGCCCTCTTGCAACTCACCCGCAGCGATGCTGGCCAGGATCGAATTCACGATCTGCTGGATCTTGGTCGTTGAAGCTTGCGCGACGTCCCCTTGCTGCATGGCGTATCCCGGATGGTTAAGAAACCGCTACACAGCAGTTTAACTTGCCGCGGTACAACGAGAGGCTGCGCGTCGCTGATTTCGAGCTCAAGTAATGCCAGCGCCAGCGCAATGATGAGCGACAGGTTCATCGGGTCTCGATTGCATCGACGCCGCCAAGCAAAGGGCGGCCGCTACTGCGCGATGTGCTTGCTCGAGAGTACAAAGGTCGCGCGTTGACACGACGTCGATTACCCACATCCGCTGCTGCGCATCGAACGATGCCTCCTTGCAACCGGTTCTTTCGTCGCGCCGACATCCGACCGCCAGCCCCTGGACCGCAATGGGACTGCGTGGCAACGCGGTGGACGACGATTCGGTCCCGCTGCAGCGCGTTCTCGGCGAGCGCTTGCGCAACGTTCGCTTCCTGGTAGACATAAACCACATCGGCTGAGTGCCAGAGATCCTCGGCTCGACGAGTTCAACTGCTGTATTGCAGTTCGCCGACCAACTGCTATAGTGCAGTTTTACTTTAGGCCAAGGTTTCTGTGTCGGCGGCGTCTGCCACGAACCGTTGCCCACAACTTCTCGCGAAGGATCCCACATGATTTTGAGATCGAGATGGATTGCACTGGCGCTGGCTTGCGCGGGCCTCGTTGGCCTGGGAACCCCGGCGCAGGCAGCTGATGAGCCTGTGCGGCTCGGCTGGTACGGCGCGCCCCGGTTGTGGGTGATCGGAAAGGCTACGGCCCTGTTCGAAAAGAACATGGCCGCCAAGGTCGAATGGGCGCAGTTTCCTTCCGGTGCCGCGGCGCTGACTGCGCTTGCGTCCAAACAGGTCGACATTGCGCGGATGGGTTCCTCTCCCACGGTCGCCGGGATTGCGCGAGGGCTTCCCGTCGACGTGATCGCCATTGCCGAAGTCATCTCCACGTCCGAACGACTCATCGCCCGCGCTCCGATCTCGTCCATCGCGGATTTGAAGGGCAAGCGCGTCGCGTATCCGCCAGGCTCGACCGCGCACTACGCGCTGATGGCGGCCTTGAAGGTCAACAAAGTCGCGCCCAAGGACGTGACACTCGTTTCGCTGGCACCTTCCGAGATGGTGGCCGCCTGGCGTCGCGGCGACATCGACGCAGCGTATGTCTGGGGACCATTCACGCAATCAATGGAGGCAGCCGGCGGAAAGGAAATCCTCAGCACGCGCCAGCTGCAGAAGGACGGCTACTTCGTCTTCAACACCTTCGTGGTCCGCAGGGAGTTCGCGGCGCGGTATCCGGACAAGGTGGTCGGCTTCCTTCGCGCGCTTGACCAATCCGCCGATGCGTACAGGCAAGACAAGGACGCCGCGATACAGCTTGTGGCCAAGCATTTGAATCAGGAAGAGTCGCAGGTGCGCGCCACGCTCGAGGGCCTTTACACGCCGCCCAACGCCGAGCAGCTTGAAATGCTCGCCCAAGGTGGCAAGGTGGCGCCAGCCATGATGGACACCGGGCGCTTCTTGGTCGAACTCGGAGAAATCCGCTCGGCGGATTTGCCCTCGAGCTTCGCGCCAGCGCTCAACACCACGTACATGAAGCGTGCGTCGGGAAGATAGAAGGCGCCAAGATGCGACGCTCGAGACAAACCTTGGTCAGTACCGTGGCCGTGGGATCGGTTTTCCTCGCATGGCTGGTGGTCGGCGAGAACAAGCTCGTCGACCCCTTGCTTCTGCCCGGTCCACGCGAAGTGTTCGAGACAGCGACGACGCTGATCACGGACGGATATCGCCAGGTCCCGCTGTGGCAGCACGTGCTCGTCAGCCTTGCGCGGGGCATGGCGGCCTTCGCCGCCGCGGCCGCCACCGGCATTCCCCTGGGCCTGATGATGGGGCGCTTCGCCACCCTCAACGCCATCTTCGACCCTTTCGTGCAGTTCCTGCGGCCGCTGCCGAAGCTCGCGTTGATTCCGCTCGTGATCGTCTGGTTCGGCATCGGCGAGTTTTCCAAGTTCCTGCTGATCTATCTCTCTACTTTCCTCACGGTGGTAGTGAGCGCCGCGGCCGCGGTGACCGGCGTCCAGGAAGACAGGATTCGCGCAGCGCAGTCCCTTGGCGTGAGCCGCACGCAATTGTTTCGCTTCGTGATCCTCCCCAGCGCGATGCCAGAACTGTTTACCGGCGTACGCGTGGCGATCGGCATCGGCTGGACCACGCTGATCGCCGCCGAGATGATCGCGTCGAGCTCCGGCCTTGGCTGGATGGTCATCAACGCGAGCTCCTACCTTCGGACCGACGTGGTGCTGCTCGGCATTCTGCTGCTCGGCGGCGTTGGCTATCTGCTCGATCTGGCGCTGGTGACCGCGCAGCGCATGAGCGTTCATTGGTCCGGAAAGGGTTAAGACATGGACAGCCAAGCTCTGAAATCGCGCGACAAAGTCAAACTCCGCGGTGTCGCAAAGAACTACGAGGATCCTAGACGCGCCCGCACCACGCACGCGGTGGAAGACTTCACGCTCGACATTCAGGACGGCCAGTTCATCTGCCTGCTGGGCCCGAGCGGATGCGGGAAGTCGACCGTGCTGAACATGGTCGCGGGTTTCGAAGAGGTCAGCGCCGGCAGCATCGAAGTCGATGGCGCGGCGGTGCGCGGCCCGTCGCCGGAACGTGGCATGGTGTTTCAGCGCCCCATGCTGTTTCCCTGGCTCACCGTGATCGACAACATCACCTTCGGGCCACGTATGGCGGGACAAGCCAGAGATCGCTACCTGCCGGGCGCCAAGCGCTACATCGAGCTCATGGGCCTGTCCGCCTTCGAGAACCATTACCCCTACGAGCTCTCGGGCGGAATGCAGCAGCGCGTGGCGCTCGCCCGCGCCTGGATCAACGAGCCAAAGCTGATCCTGATGGACGAGCCCTTCGGCGCGCTGGATGCGCAGACCCGACTGCAGATGCAGGAGCTACTGCTCGAAGTCTGGGAGCGGCTTCGCACGACAGTGCTCTTCATCACCCACGACATCGACGAGTCGCTCTTCCTGGCCGACAAGGTGGTGGTCATGAGCGCACGGCCGGGTCGCATCAGGGAGTGCCTCGACGTCGGGATCGAACGGCCTCGACGCTACGAGACGCTGATTCACGACGAGCGCTTCATCCGTGCCAAGCAATTCATCTTGCAAGCCATCCGCGGCTGAGCGCGGCGTGGCAAAACCACATCAAGGAAAGACACAGCCATGACCGTCCATCGAATGGATCTCTACGCGCGCTTGCTGGAGGACAGGGAGGTGCTGTGCGGCTTGGCCGCGCAAGCCGGCGCTCGGCTTCAGATACCGACCGAGCTCAAGGGCCTGATTGGCACCTCGGGTGCCAGTTCGGCGTTGCCGGGCTCGATCCGGCAGGACGTGCTCGAAGCGATGTCTTCGGTGTCCGCTGACTTCGTGTCACCCAAGGCGTTGGGGGACGAGATCCGACGACTCGTCAAATCGGTCTACGGCGATGGCTACGACGCCGCGGTCGCCAACAGCTGCGAGGCGGCATTGAGCGTGGCCTACGACGCGTTGTTGACTCCGCCGCAGTTAGGCAGGGGCACCCCCTACCGTGCGCGGTGTATCGGGCTTATCGAACGGCATGCTGAGCACCACCTGAGCTACGGAAGGCCCTTCCCTCCACGTTATAAGGAAATCTTCGCCGACCGCGGCACCACTGCGGGCGAGTTCGGCCTGGGTGGGCGTCGCGCCATGGAGACAGACATCGTGATGGTCCCGATGGCCGGCGCGCGCTATGACGCGCACGGCCCCAAGATGACGCCGTGCCCGCTGCTCCTGGAAACCGATTCGTTGCGCGCGGTCGAGACGTTGCGCGTTGCAGCCGACATCCATGCGGCCGACCTCGCTGGCTTCGTCACCCTGGGCTACGATACCCCTGGCTACGGATATGGTGACAAGAACGCCCACGGGGTGCCGGCGATCCAGGCGGCAGTGGGCGAACTCGCGCAGCATTTCGGAGTGCCATACATCGTGGACAACGCATGGGGCGTGCCGTTTGTGGGCACTGACCCGAGGCTCGTCGGTGCGGACGTGATGCTTTACAGCATGGACAAGGTCGCGGGCGGGCCAACCAGCGGTCTGATTGTCGGTCGCGAAAACGCCATGGTGAACGTCCGCCGCGCCTTGGGCGTGCACAGCGAGCGCTTCGGTCCTGGCTCGGCGCACGGAAAAGGCGTGTATGCGTCGGTCGACCCTGGCAGGCTGTCGCTGGCAGCACTGGTGCAGGTCCTGCGCGTGTTACGCGATGAGCCCGAGCGGCTGAGCGGCCCGATCGACGCGACGCATCGCATCGTTCTCGAAGCCTATGAACGTCATGCCAACATGTTGGGACCCGGCTTTCTCATTACCAAGTCGTATAACCTCGGCGGCGTCGAAATAAACTACGAGCGCAGTTGGAGCGGGACCGATTTCGGGCTTCCAATCTTCAGCAACGAAGACCGTATCGCTGGCGCGCACGTGCTTAGCCACATGATGGCGCGAATGGGTGTGCTGCTGATCCAGTCCGAGGACGGCAACATCGTGCTGACGCCCGGCCTGGGCACGCTGGACCGCCAAGGGGTGCTTCGCGAGGATCGCATGCGGCACGTGGTCGAGGCACTATTCACCGCGCTGGGCCTGCTGCGCGAATGGGCCGATGCGCTGGCCCCGGTGGAGGCGTGAATTATGGCTGCCCGCCACGCCATTGCCACGCCGAACGCGCCCGCCGCCATGGGAACCTATTCACAGGCCATCGTCGCGGGACGCATGGTGCACACGGCTGGACAGATCGGCATCGATCCTCGGACGATGGCGCTGGTCCAGAGCGCCGAGGGGCAGGTCGAGCAGGTGTTTCGCAACCTTCAGGCCATTGCGGAGGCCGCGGGATCACGTCTGGACGATGCAGTGCAGCTGACCGTCTACCTCGTCGACCTGTCGATCTGGCCGCTAGTCAACGCATGGATGGTCGGACATTTCACTGCGCCCTACCCCGCGCGCAGCGCGGTAGGTGTCGCTTCGCTGCCGCTCGGCGCGGTGATCGAGGCCCAGGCCGTATTTTCGCTGCCGGATCCGGCTGACGAAGACCTGCCGCAGAATTAAAGTTGACGAGGAGAGATTGGCAACAGCAGGCTTCAAAAGATCGAAGAGCGCGGGTCCTCTCCGTCACTTCCCCACGCTCTGCGTTTCGTGCTGAAGCAAGAGGGCTACCGCCTCGACAATGCCGACCGGCTGTTGTTTACGCTCGAGGCGGCTCTGAAAGAGTCCTGCGACCTGATTCCATCACTCCTGGCTGCATATGGCCTCCCGCCAGCAAGAGGCTTGACTCCCCAAGTCGCCAAGTCGCCAAGTCGCCAAGTGGGCAGTTTGCTGTCTCGCCTGACAGCGCCTGCAGCATGGAGCGGTGTCCATCGAAGGAAACCTGATCGACCGGACAGATCAAGCCCTGGAAAGTCGACACGAAGAATTGGCTGTTCGTGGACGGCCACTCGCCTGCGGGTGAGCGTCAGCAATGATGAGCCTGGTGCAGGCTGCCGAGCTCAATGGCCGGGATCCGCGGGTGTACTTCCGCAACGTGCTGACGCGCATCCACGCGCATACTCGCCAACGGCTGACGATCTGCTTCGGCATCGCTGGTGGCCGAGGACGGGGATTTCGGCCGATGACTCGAGCTCGAGCCGGTGTTCCGTACTTCGGCCCCACCCGGAGCTTCGCTGGGATGAAAAAGTGGCCGATCTTTAGTGGCGGGACAACCACCATCGGTACGTAATACGTGGCGCCGAAGTGGCCACGCGCCGCGAACATCAATCCACGGACGAAGGCATTCAGGAAGTCCGCGGTCCCCGCCACGGGTTGCGGACTGCGTCCGGCCTTGGGCTCACCATCGCTCCAGAATAAAAGGCGTGCCATTCATTGCTACACGAGATTTGGTGGCTCGCTATCAGGCTTTATCCAGCTTTCTAGCCGCTGGATGATTCGCCAACGGCACAAAACGATTCGCCCCTATCTCGAACGCTTCGATCGATCCGCTCTCAATGTCGTAGACCCAGCCGTGCAGAGTCAGCGTACCCTGGGCAATTGCAAGCGCAACAGACGGGTGCGTTCGCAAGTTGTTCAATTGGGCGAGTACGTTCTCCCGCACCATGCCATCTACGCGCGAGCGTTCGTCCGCGTGAGGCTTCGCTTCATTGATCATGCGGGCGGCATCAGCGTAGCGCAGCCAAGACTTTACAGCAGGCATCGTGTCCATGCAGGCACAGGTTGCAATCGCCTTCATGGCGCCACAATCAGAATGCCCGCAGATGACGATGTCGCTGACCTTCAAGGCTGACACGGCGAACTCAACGGTTGCCGAGACGCCTCCGGGTTCTGGACCGAATGAAGGAACGATGTTGCCTGCGTTGCGCATGACAAACAGATCTCCCGGCTCCCGTTGCGTAACGAGCTCGGGCACCATCCGACTGTCCGAACACGAGATGAACAACGCCTTTGGGGTCTGGCTCTTTGCCAACTCCCTGAAGAGCTCTTTACGAGTGGGGAATATTTCCGCCTGGAAGCGAAGAAAGCCGGCAATGATGTCTTGCATGGCCGTAGTCTAATCATAAGCAATGGGACGTACGCCCTCCACCCGCAGTTGAGAGAACCTGACAAAGTGGCGGTGTCACCCACCGCCTGAACCGGGGCGTCGTTATGAATATCACGGCTATTCCCATTGACTTGGCCAAGGACGTGTTACAGGTCCTCGGCATCGACGATGCACGGCAAGATGGTCTTGATGGAACAGCTCGGCGAGACCGAGGGACAGGAATCCAGGGAACTCAACAGTCGAGCATCGTGTGGACGCGTCGGGCCCGACGCTACGCGCGTGTGACAGCTCGACCGACCGCGTCCAGGATGAAGCGCGCGAGGGCGGAGCGGCCGGTTCAGGCCCCAAAAGCGCCGTCGATCGTGTGCATGGCACCGGTCACGAAACTGGCCTCCGGCCCGGCCAGCCAGGCGACCATGCCTGCGACCTCGTCCGAGCGACCATGGCGCTTGATCGCCATGAAACTGTGCATCAGGTCCTTCATTGGACCGTTCTCCGGGTTAGCTTCCGTGTCGATCGGCCCCGGCTGCACGATGTTGATGGTGATGCCACGCGGTCCGAAATCCCGCGCCAGCCCTCGAGCCATTCCTTGAAGCGCGGACTTGCTCAGCGCATACGACGCCATGCCCGCGATCGGCATGCGGTCGCCATTGACCGATCCGATCACGATGATCCGGCCGCCTTGGGGCATTCGCCGCGCCGCCTCCACCGATGCGTGGTACGGCGCGTGGACGTTTATACGGAACAAGCGATCCACCGCATCGGGGTCCTGTTCCAGCGCATCGCCGAACAGGGCAATGCCCGAATTCACGACGAGCACATCCAGCGGGCCGCTGGCCCGGACCCGTTCGATGACCGCATCACGGTCAGCGCTGTCAGCCAAGAATGCTCGGCTGCCTGTTTCGCTGGCGAGAGAATGTGCCGCCTCAGGTGAGCCAGCGTAGGTGAATGTCACCTGCGCGCCGTCCCGGGCGAAGCGCCGTACGATCGCTGCCCCGATTCCCCGACTGCCGCCAAGCACCAACACAGATTTGCCCTCGAACGCCGACATGATTGCTCCTTCACATTAATGTAGTGGAGAATACAAAAACAACTTCAGCGCAGTCAAGGATTTTGTAATGACGACTACAAATATTTCTCGCGCCCGAGGTCGCCCGCGCCGTTTCGACCCGGACGAAGCACTCGCCACAGCCCAACGACTGTTTCATCAGCGGGGCTACGATGCCGTTGGCGTGGTGGACCTCACCAAGGCGCTGGGCATCAACCCGCCCAGCTTCTATGCGGCGTTCGGGAGCAAGGCCAGCCTGTACGCGCGTGTCCTTGAGCGCTATGCCACCACCGGCGCTATCCCGCTCACCCAGATCTTGAGCACTGAACGGCCTCTGGCAGTGTCACTTGCGGAGGTTTTAGACCGCGCCGCACGTGCGTACGCCGCCGATGCCGCCGCCACTGGCTGTCTTGTGCTCGAAGGCACCCACTGCAACGACCAGGATGCGCGCGAGGCTGCCTGTGGCTACCACGTCGCGGCGCAAGATCTGATTCACCAGTACATTGCCAAGCAACACCCGTTGGAAGCGGACCGGTTGACGGACTTCGTGAGCACTGTCATGGCCGGCATGTCGGCCAGCGCTCGTCACGGTCAGGGCTTGGACCGCTTGCTGTCCACCGCAAGACTTGCCGGCGCGGCGATCTCGCAGGCTTTGGAACCATGAACTCCTGAGCGAGTGCAGCGCATCCACGACCCGGCACCGTGCGAGCACGTTCGACTCCGGCAATCAGCATCCGAGGCCCGTGAGCCTCTGTCTCGGATGCAGTTCTCCAGAAGCTGAACTAACGCAATTCGTCGTTTCTTGCCGACGCGCTCCTTTGAGCGCCGTCAAACCTGATAAGCAATGACAGGCGGTTCGTACCGAGCCTGGCGCACCAACACGCCGTCAGCGTCCGCGTAGATCCATGCACCCGGCTCGATCGTGACCTCGCCGAAAGACACCGCGACGTCGCGCTCATGGGGAGATCTCACCGCCGAACTGCGTGGCGTCGTGCACAGCGCCTTGACGCCGAGATCGTAGGTAGCGATTTCCTCGGCGTCACGGATCGCCCCGAAGACGATGGCGCCCGCCCAACCGTTTCGCACGGCGATGGATGCCATGGTTCCGCCGAACAGCGCGACAGCACGCGAGCCGCTGCCATCGATGACCAGGATCCTTCCATGGCCAGGCTCGAGGCAGGCTTCGACGCCGGCGCGGTGGTCATCACGGACCTTGAGCGTCACCGCTTGACCCCAGAAGGTGCGCCGCCGTCCGAAATCACGGAAAGGGGCATCGCAGAGCTCGCACGAAAGCGGGTCGTCATCGGAAATATCCGCGGTCGCGAATGTCATGGTCGAATCCTTGCGTTCTGTCGCTCGATGGCCGGGCTCGATGCCTGCGCGGCTCAGGCGCCGGACTTGAAAACCGGCGCGACGATCTGGTTGTGCAGTCCGCCATCCACGAAGATGTCCGTGCCGTTGATGTAGCGTGCCGCGTCGCTCGCAAGGAAGGCCGCGGCTTCCGCGGCGTCCCACGGCGAGCCCATTGCGCCAGGCGGACAAGTCGCGTTGCGCGTCTTCAGCAGATGGTCCAGTCCTTGCGCATGGGCTCCCGCCAGTTGCTCTCGCACGAGCGCGGTATCCATCAGTCCGAGCAGGATGTTGTTGCACCGGATGCCACGGGCTGCATAGTGCATCGCCACGGTCATCCCGAGCGCATTCAGCGCCGCCTTGCTCGCGTGATAGGCGCAGGCGCCGGATACGCCAGCGCGCGTGCTCGCGATGGACGACACCTGCACGATGGCCCCTCGCCCCGCACGGCTCATGATCGGAAGCACGTGCTTGAGGGCCAAGAAGGCCGATCGCGCGTTCAACGCAAACGAACGGTCCCAATCTTCGACACTGAGCTCCTCGGGCCCGCCCTGGATCACGACGCCGACGTTGTTCACGAGAATATCGATGCTCCCGTTGACTTCCTGTGCCCGGCTCACCGCTTCGCGAATCGCGGGCTCGCTGCACACGTCGGCCTCGATCACTTCACAGAGGCCCCCTTGCTCGCGCGCCAGCCGCTGGGTGCGGCGCGCGGCCTCCAGGTCTCTGTCGGCAGCGAACACCACCGCGCCCTGGCTTGCCATTCTGATGGCGATCGCCGCGCCGTTTCCGGGGCCGCTTTCGGCCGCACCCGCGCCGAAGATCAGCGCGATTCTGGACTGTAGAGGTTGGCTCATCTCGGGCTCATCCTTACCGCGCCATCGAGGCGCACGCATTCACCATTCATGTAGTCATTGGTCAAGAGAAACTCGACCAGCTGGGCGAACTCCCCGGGCTCGCCGACGCGCTTCGGAAACGGCACCGAGGCCTCCAGTGCTCGCCTCACATGTTCGGGTCCTGTCCGCAGCATCGGCGTGTCGAAGAAGCCAGGCTTGATCGCGTTGACCCGTATGCCCTCGCCCGCGAAGTCCCTCGCAATGGGCAGGGTCATGCCCGCGACGCCTGCCTTCGATGCGGCGTAAGCGGCCTGCCCCATCTGGCCTTCGTCCGCCGAGATCGAAGCGGTGTTGACGATCGCGCCGCGCTCGCCGCTCGGCAAGCGGTCCAGTTCCAGCATGCCGGCCGCCGACTTCGCGATGCAGCGAAAGGTCCCGAGCAAGTTGACCTGAATCACCCGCTCGTACTCGGCCATCGGGTAGTGCCGCACAGCGCCGGTGAGCTTGTCGCGTCCCGCGGCCTTGTGGGCGTGCACGACGCCCGCGCAGTTGACCAGGATGCGTTCCTGGCCATTGGCCTGGCGGGCTCGAGCAAGCGCCCGTTCGACGCTTTCGTCCGACGTCACGTCGGCATCGCAGAAGACGCCCCCTATCTGGCGGGCCAGTGACTCTCCAGCCTCCACGTCCAGGTCGAGCAGCGCCACCTTGACACCCAAGGATGCCAGTCGAATGGCGGTTGCCGCACCCAGGCCCTTGCTCGCACCGGTCACGATGGCCGACACATTTCTGTCCAGCTTCATGACGTCGCCCTCGCGCCGTCCGTCAGCGCCTTGCGCTCGGTGTGAACGTTTTCGGGGCGATCGACCAGGGCTTGAGCGAGCAGGCGTTCCAGGGGTTTTTCGGATGCCGTCTTTGGGATCTCCGATACCACCTGGATGAAGCTCGGCACGAAGTTCGCCTCGAGCGCCGTGCGACAGCATCGGAAGAGCGCCTGCACGTCGAGCTGCACATCCGGTGCCGACACGACTGCAGCCACGACATCCTTTTCACCGGCCGCACCCGAGGCGGCCGGAATGCCATACACGAACACATCGCAGACCAGGCCCGAATCGACGATGGCCTTCTCGACATAGGCGGTGCTGATGAAGTCGCCATTGCGGCGAACGCCCCCGCCCTTGCGGTACTCGAAGAACAGCCATCCGTCGGCGTCTTCACGAACCACGTCACCCATGTGCAGCCACCCGCCTTCGCCCTTGCGAGCGGAAGCCTCGGGGTCGCCGACATACTCGATCTGAAAGGGCGAGCCATCCGCAGGGCGCAGCCAGAGCTCGCCGGGATGGCCTTGCGACACATCCATGCCCGCGTCGTCGACGATGCGATGGATGAAGTGCGACGCGATGCGGCCGATGCTGCCGACGGGGCCTTCACCCAATGGCTTGATCGCGAGGCCTCCTTCGGCCGATCCGTAGAACTCGAGGATCCGTACGTCGAAGCGCCGCTCGAACCGCTCCCACAGGGTGGCAGGCATCCCCGCCGAGACGACGAGCCGCACGGGGTTGTCCGCATCGTCGGCCTTCGCCGGCTCGGCGTAGATCGAGGTCGGCATGCCACCCAGCACCGTGAAGGTCGTGCATCCGTATCTGCGCGTGAGGTCCCACAACCTGGAGCGCGTGAAGCGACGCGAGAACACCACGGGCAGGCCGCCCAGGAGCGCCGGCGCCAGGGTCACCTGCAGCGCGTTGGCATGGGTCAACGACAGTCCGGAATAGAGTCGGTCGCTCGCCTGGTAGCCGAATCCCCTCAGCGCGGCAGCGGCGGTCTCGCAGAAGCGCCTCTGCGTCATGACGATGCCCTTGGGGTCGCCCGTGGTGCCGGAGGTGTGAAGGATCAACATCCTGTCGGCGCCGTTGGACTCCGGAAGGGGCAGGTCCTCACCCGCGTCCAGGCAAAGATCGGCGTAGCACTCGACGCGCGGCGCCCACAGGGCGCGGCCCGGGCCCTCGTCGGTGGGGAGCGCGGCGACCCATGCCACCTCGGCCGCGCCATCCAGTGCATCTTCGACGTGACGCAGCGCGTAGTCGGCCGCGACCAGTCCGGTCGCCTTCGAATTGGCGACCATGAAGGCGAGTTTCTCCCCCTTGGTGCGTGGATCGATCGGAACCAGGACCGCGCGCAGCAACGATGCAGCGACCAGCAGGTCGACGAATTCGGCGTGGTTGGCCATCAGGAGCGCCAGCACGCTGCCCGGTCCCACGCCGCGGCGACGCAGGCCGCGCGCCAGGGCCTGGCCGTTTCGCCATAGCTGGCCATAAGTGCGCGTGACATCGGGCAGCGCCGCACCGCATTCGAACACGAGCGCTTCGCGCTCCGGCTGCGACCGGGCAAACTCCGAAATGATCGAAGCCAGGTTGACGTGGGACTTGCTGCTCATTGCATCACGCCTTCTGAAGCACGCTGATGACGATCGCCGCCGCATCGTCGCCAATCCAGCCTCCGCCGTTCTCCGCCAGCGCGGTACGGGCACCGATCACCTGACGCGCACCGCAACGCCCGCGCAACTGGTCGGTGAGCTCGACCAACTGCGCGCACCCCGAAGCGCCGATCGGATGGCCTTTGCGCAGCAGCCCGCCCGACGGGTTCACGGGGACACGGCCGCCCAGCCGCGTCGCGCCGCTGTCGAGCAACGCAGCAGCTTCGCCCGAAGCCGCGAGCCCCAGGTGCTCGTAATAGATCAGTTCGGCCGGGGCGCCGGCATCATGCAGCTCGACGAGGTCGAGATCGACCGGCCCCACACCGGCCAATTCATAGGCCTGGGCCGCGACAGCCGGCGCCAGCCGTGCAGGGTCATCGTCGGTGTAGTCCCAGCCAGAGGCCAGCACGGAGGAGAGAACACGAACTCTTTCCTGGATGCCAAGCCTCTTCACCGCGCTTTCGGACATCAGGACGAGCGCCGCGGCGCCGTCTCCGATCGGCGCACACATCGGCCGCGTCATGGGATCCACGATGAGAGGCGCAGCGAGTACCTGCTCGATGGTGAGGACTTCCTGAAACTGCGCCTTCGGGTTGAGACTCCCATGGAACGAGTTCTTGGCGGCGACCGCGGCAAAGTCGCGCTGCGTCGCCCCACTTTGAGCCATGTAGTCGCGCGCCATGCTCGCGTACAGGTCCATGAAGAGCGAGCGCGACTTGCCCGCTTCCGCAAGGTTGGCATCGGACTTCGTCTCGTGAAGGCTTCGGGAGAGCTTTTCATAGACCTCGTCGATGGCCTCGAGGTCGACGGCGCCCTGGAAGACGGAGAACGTGCGGGCCTTGTCCTCGCTGTAGAGCTTCTCGAAACCAGCGACGAGCACGATGTCGTAAGCGCCCAGTCCGATCATCTGGAAAGCCTGTTGAAACGCCGTCGCCGACGTGGCGCATGCGTTCTCGACGTTCACCACGGGAATGCGACCGATCCCCAGGCCGCGAAGCACCACCTGTCCCGGAACCAGCACCTGGCCCGTCATCACGCCTGCCGCCGCGTTCCCCATATAAGCGGCCTGGAGTTGCGATGGCTCGATTCCGGCGTCGGACAGCGCCGCGGTGATTGCCTCCGCCGCGAGCGACTTCAGTCCGCGATCGAGAAATTTGCCGAAGCGGGTCATGCCCGTGCCGGCGATGAATACAGGTTGCATGGAATAGGGGTTCGATCCAGGGAGCGTTCGAAGGCGCAGACCTGCGCCGAGCTCGGTTATTGATGCGGCGCTCGGGCTCTCGAGCCGCGAGCGCCGCGCATCCACAGTGCCCGCCCGCGCTTTCGCGGGTGGCACCACAGCGACTACTCGGGCTTGAAGTTGATGGCTCGCAGCATCTCGCCGTTCTTCTCGAAATCGGCTTGCAAGGAGGTCACCAGTTCCTCCGGGGTGCGCGGCTGACCGACGCCGAAACCGTATTCGATGAGTCGGTCGCGCACGGCCTTTTGTTCCATCACCTTGAGCGTTGCCTGGCGCAGTCGCGCCTGCGCGTCGGCCGGCATGCCCGGCGTGACCCACAGGCCGATCCAGACCACCGTCTCGATGCCTGGATAGCCGAGCTCGCGAAACGTCGGCACGTTGGGCAATGCCGGCGAACGCTCCGGAAGAGTCACCGCGAACGCTTTCAACTTGTTCGCCTTGATCATCGGCAGTGCCGTCGACATGCCGTCGAACATCAGCGGCACATGCCCGCCCATGACGTCGGTGAGACCAGGTGCCGATCCCTTGTAGCCGACGTGCGTCATGTCCAGGCCGGCGGCCTGGTTCAGCTTCAGGCCCGCCACGTGCGCGACCGTGCCGGCGCTGTACGAGGCGTAGCTGACCTTGCCCGGATTCGCCTTCACATAGCTGACAAGCTCGGGCACGGTTCGGGCAGGCACGGAGGGGTGGCCGACCAGCACCAGGCCGAAGCGCGCGAATTCCGCGAGCGGCTTGATCTCCTTCGCCATATCGATTTTGAGCTTCAGGATATGCGGTACCTCGGAGACCATGCCGCTGATGCCGACCAGCACCGCCGATCCATCCTGCGGTGAGTGCATCAGGTCGTTGACTGCGATCGCGCCGCCGGCACCCGGCTTGGGGTCGACCACGACCGTCTGGCGCAATTCCTTTTGCAGCCCGTCACCCAAAATGCGAGCGACGATGTCCGAGCCTCCGCCCGCGGGGGCGGAGACGATGATGCGCAGCGGCTTGTCGGATGCGGGCTGCGCGCGCGCTTCTGGCGCGCCTAGAACGATGACTCCCGCGAGCGCAATCAGCGCTGTCGAGAGGTGTCGCCGGGAGAAATAGAAACTCGATACCTTCATGCATGTCTCCTGTTTTTCTTGGGGTTGATTGCGCGATGAGGCTGGGCGCCGGTCTTCACTTCACCGTCTTTTTTCGCGCAGGTGCTTTCGCCGGAAGCGGGGATGCCGAGTCCTGTCTCTTGCCCGGCGCCATGATTCCGCCCCAGAGGATCGACATCAGCGGCGCCGCTTGCGCCGAAAGGGAATAGCTTCGACGGCGGTACTCCCACATCAGGAAGGCCCGGTTGAAGATGGCGTTGAAGGCATCGAGCACCACTCGGCTGTCGATGTCGCTTCGGAGTTCGCCTTGGCCTTGCGCCTCGTTGATCGTGTGAAGCAGGCGCTTCATCATCCCGGACTGCGCATAGCTCGGGTCACGCATCCAACGCTCGAGCGGAACGGTCATGAAGATGATGCGGCCCACACTGGGGTTCCTCTCGTAGAACTCCAGATGCATCTGCAGCACGCCGAGCAGCTTTGTCCTGACGTCGCCCTCTCCTTCGAGCGGCTTGAATGACGCCGGATACAGACCTTCGAGCCAATGCTGGATGAACCAGAACAGTAGCGCCTCCTTGTCTCCGAAGTAGCTGTAGATCGTCCTGAAGCTCATCCCGGCTTCGCGCGCGATCGTTCGCATATCGGCACGGTGGAAATCGCCGGCGGCGTACGTCTCCATCACGACGGGCGACAGTCGATCGCGCAGATGATCGGGAATGATGCGTTCGCTCGCGAGAGATGTCGGCCCTTGCGCCTTCGCCTTCGCGTCGATGAGTTTGGTCATGCCTTGAACTTGCAGGTAACTTTGTTATCCTTGATGGTAACGAAGTTACCTTCCGACCATCTAGGGTCAAACCCTTGCCCGTTTCGACCTTCTTGGATTCGATACCTCGCTTAGGATAACGTTGTTACCTATGTCGTTTTTACCGGTGTTTGGAGAGGGAAAGATGCCCGCGAAAACACCTCTTCAACTCAGCTGCACGTGTAATAGGAGGTCCAATTGAATCTCGAAGGAAAGACAGCGCTGGTCACGGGTTCGACCAGCGGCATTGGCCTGGCCATCGCGAAGGCGCTGGCGCGTCAAGGCGCGAACATCGTTCTCAACGGGCTCGGCGACATCGACGCCGCCCAACGCGAACTTTCGGCAAGCGGTGCCAGAACGATGCGCCACGAGGCCGACATGCGAGACCCCGCGCAGATCGAAGATATGATGAAGTTTTGCGCTTCCAGCTTCGGTCACGTCGACATACTGGTCAACAACGCGGGGATCCAGCATGTGGCGAACGTCGAGGCGTTCCCGGTCCAACGATGGGATGAAATCATCGCGGTGAATCTTTCAAGCGCTTTCCATACCACGCGACTGGCACTTCCAGCCATGCGCGCAGCCAACTGGGGAAGAATCATCAACGTGGCATCGACCCACGGCCTGGTGGCCTCGGCGCAGAAGTCAGCCTATGTGGCGGCGAAACATGGCATCGTCGGATTGACCAAGGCCGTTGCGCTCGAGACCGCAACCACCGGCATCACTTGCAACGCGATCTGCCCTGGGGCAACGCTCACGCCCTTGGCGCAAAAGCAGATCGACGATCGAGCCAGGCTCGACGGCGCCTCGGTCGACGAGACGAGGGTCAGGATGGTCGGCGAGAAGCAACCTTCCCTGGACTTCGTCACCGTCGAGCAATTGGCCGAACTAGCCGTGTTCATGTGTTCGCCGAGCGCGGATCAAGTCCGCGGCGCTGCGTGGGCCATGGATGGAGGCTGGACGGCCCAATAGCCGTCCTATGCTCACCAGGGACACATGAACGCGACATGGGGATAGATTCTTCCCTTGCGTGAATGCCGTGGACTCAGAACTTTCCGCCCCGGCGAACCGGCATTGGCACCGTCGCTGGCCTCCATGGTTCAATTCACACCCATTCGAGCTCAATCACATGCCCCGACAGCGGTCGGATGCATCAGCTTTCTCGGCGTTGACACTCAGAAGCTGAGCTCGCTCCTAATTGACCTGAAGCAACATTGCGTGTCCTGCGACAGCACCCCGGTGATCTAGCAGCCCAACAGTCGGCGGCCGCGGCGCCGCCTTCTCACGGTCGTTGGCGACGAGACTGTCGCCGGCCTCCCGTGCTGGTGACGGTGCGAGAGGCACAGCGATTGGGCTCGCCGTGGATGTGCCCCGTGCCACGATGACATCTTGGGCGGGCCTGGCGCTCGTTGGCTTCGGGCCGGGACTGCCCCGCTCGTCTCCCGCGGGGCTGTGAACCCCCGCACGCTGCTACTGACCGTGTTTCAAGCCTGCGTCGGCGGCAAGAAGCGGCGTGCTGAGCCAGTCGAATCGCCTGGACAGACGCGCCCTTTAATCGTTGATAACCCATGGTACGCGCGTGTGTTCAGCTCGAGCAGCAGGCGGAGGGCAGCCGCGTGAAGGCTGATCGCTTCGCAGCAGATCTCAGGGCGCCAACGCGAGCCCGTGCCGTCCCATGACCGCTTTCAGCGCGACGAGGTCGGGCGGCCCGCCCGCACCGAGCACCTGCGCAACCTCCGAGAAGTAAGCGGGCCCGATCTTCGCGGGTGAGAACACGACAAGTGCTCGCGCCGGCACATCGCCTGCATTGCTGAAATGGTGGACGCTTCCGCGCGGCGAAAAGCAGTGGTCGCCCTGGTTCAGCGTACGAACCTCGTCATCCACACGGTAGGTGAGCGAACCTTCCAGCACATGGATCGTTTCGTCGACATCCGCATGCCGATGGGGGGGCGGTACTTTCGCGTTGGGTTGCACGATCATCTCCGCCATCGCCATGTGCCCGCCGGTGTCGTTGCCATCCACGAGGAATTGCATTGAAAGGGAGCCGATGACGATCTTGTCTTGGCGCAGCATGCAGGTCTTTCTTACAATGAAGTAAAGTGACTTTACCAAAAATCGATGCCACGTCAAGCCGCCGATGCGAAGATCCTGCTCGCCGATACGAACCCTGACGATCCATTGATCGGTGCAAGGCTTCGCTTTGTCCTCACCCAGGTGGAGCGCCGCCTTGAAGCCGAACTGGCGGCTGCTGGCCATCCGGACGTCCTCGTCGCGCACTTCAAAGTGTTCCGGTTTCCACCGCCCGAGAACGAACGCCCGCTCGATCTCGCGAAACGCGCGGGCACGACGAAACAGGCGATGAACTATCTGCTGGCCCAACTCGAATCGTTGGGTTACCTTGAGCGATCGCACGGAGATGGCACGAGCACGCGCCGTGTATCACTCACAGCGAAGGGCTGGGAAGTCGCACGCATCCAGCGCGAGACGGTCAGGTCGATCGAGCGTGAATGGGAAGCTCGCTTCGGCGCAGTGAAGTTTCGGGCGTTCTATGAGGTTCTGAGCGAACTCGCAGGCTGCTGATCTCGCAGCGGTGAAGCGAGATCGGGCTTGGACAGAGGCGTCAGTCGAACCAAGCCATCGAATCGCCCCATCGGCCGTACGGCACCGATCCCCTTGCACTGTGGGTCGGCGCAACCTGGCCGGTTCAGGCACAACGCCGCGATGCCCACGGGGACCGAAAGTTGCTTGACCGATTTCGAATGAGTGCGCTGCTCTGCCCAACACAAAACACACGATCTCGCAAGCAAGCGCCGCCGCGGCGAATTCTGAAAGGCGGAGCTCGAGCTCTACCTGAAGTCCTGGATATGCAAGGTGTGAGGGCCAGGCAAGGTCGAGTGCAGATGATCCTCGAGATAGCGATGGCACGTTTGCGTTGTCGAGCCACTCACTCGACAGCTCGAGCTGCGAGCGTGCTTCTAGGCGAGGTCGTGCAGTTCCCCATCGACGACGAGAAGGCACGAGACCCGATGAGCGGGAGGGCCCTGGCAAAGGTGCAGAATCTCTAGCGTTAAAAGTAGATCGATTGAAAAGCTGAACAGCATGTCTGCTGCGGTCAAACTTGATTCCTCGTCTTCCAGTGAACTGCTGCGCCAGTTCGGCGAGCGGTTGGCGTCTGTGCGCCGTGCCCGCGGACTGACAGCGCTGAGCCTTTCTCGCGAGCTTGGCATTTCTCGCACGACGCTCGGTGCGGCCGAGCGTGGCGAACCCACCGTCACAATGGGAACCTACATGCGCATCCTTGCGCAACTGGGTATGGCGGCGGACGTTGCCCTTCTTGCAGCACAGACAAACTCTGCCAGCATCGAGCGCCGTCATCAGCGTTTCGCGCGCGAGGTCGAGCGGGGCCAGCGTCACCCGCAGACTCTGTTTGCGTTTCCGGCCGAACTTGTCGCGCGAGCCGAGCTGGAATTTCCTGAGAATGCGTTCGGTGAGCCGCAGCCGTGGTGACCGATTAAAGGCAAGAGGGAGGCCATCACCTCGCCTGAAATCGTCAACGGGTTGCTTGCAGCGGTCGGCGAAGACATGGTGCTCGTGGCGGCCAAACGTCGGCTTTTTGGTCTTGCGATACGAACTGGTCATACGGTGCGGGCACGCTGCGATCTCCAGTAAAACGGACTTGCTTGCGACCTAGATCAATAGGCGTGCACTGGTTGAGCGGATGGCCGACATCCACCAACGAGCACTGTTCCCGAACCGCCGGGCCTTGACCGGCCTTGTCGGGCAGCCATCCGCCCATCAACGACGACGAGTCGTCTACCTAGGTGATCGACGGCGAGCCAAAGTACAACCGAGACAATACGAATGCGGGAGGGAGCACTCCGGCACCAGAGGTGCAGTGCCAGCGTCGCTGCCTTCGACGTTCTACATTGCTCTGCTGGGCTCGGCTTTGGAATGATCGTGCGCTGAAACCAAGACCGTGGCGTCACGGCGTACATTTCCCCCTCAGCCGCGCTGGCCCAATCCAGACCCTGCTTGTCGATGGTCCTCTCCGGGGAACTGCCGAGGGTGGTCACCGCGGAGGTCCTTCCAGAGACCCGGCCTCGATGGTGGGTCAAACGAAGCCTGCCCCGAGTTAATCGGCCAAAGGGAAGCGCAGTTGCTCCCTCATGTAGGCAATGAACGCCTGCACCTTTGGCGACGGCAAATGCGCACGTGACGACAGGGCATTCAGCTCCTGCGGCGGTCCCCACCACGCGGGAAGCACGCGCACGAGCCGGCGCGCCTTCACGTCGGCCGCCATGCTCATCTCCATCGCCAGGGAAATACCTTCACCCTGCAGCAGCGCGGGATGCAGGAAAAATGGATCGCTCGCGACGATGACGGGATGGACGAGAAATCCGCGCGGCTTGCCCGTGCCCTTGCGCATGGGCCACACATACCCCACGTCACGACGCGCCTGATGCAACGTGAGTGTGCGGTGCTCGCACAGTTGCTCCGGCGATGTGGGAAGGCCGGCGCGCTTGACATAGGCCGGGCTCGCGAAAGCACCCGAGGGAAAGCTCGCGAGCCGGCGCGCGACGAGACTGGAGTCGGGCAGTTCGCCCAGGCGCAGCGCGATGTCGATCTCGGACTCGACCAGGTCGAGCGTTGCATGCGATGCGACGATCTCGATCTTCACGTCGGGGTAGCGCGCACGAAAGCCCGGCAGCAGCGGAGCGATCCAGTCGACGCCGAATGAATAGGGCATCGTCAAGCGGAGCCAGCCGCGCGGGCCGTCGCGCAGCTTGTGGACCTCTCCCTCTGCGTGCTCCAGCGTCGCGGCGATGCCTCTACAGTTTTCATAGTAGATCGCACCGGCCTCGGTGACGCTGAGCTTGCGCGTGGTGCGCCTCAGCAACTGAGCACCGACATGCTTCTCGAGCTCGAGGACCCGTCGGCTGACCGTCGTCTTCGGTATCTGCAGCGCATGTGCCGCCGCGGTGAAGCTGCCCTCCTGCACCACCCGCACGAACACGAGGGTGTCGTTCACATCTCTTCTCATAGCGGTGACCTCTTCGATGGCATCGGTCCGCATTGTTCCATCCATGGGCCAATTCTTGCCACTCGGATGGGCTAATCAAGTTGGCCGCCCATGCTTATCTTCAGTGCTTCACTGCCACGGAAGAACACCATGAACTTGAGCGAATACGCGAATCTCGACGCCGTCGACCTGGCCCGCCTGGTGGCCAAGGGCGACGTGCGGCCGGCCGAACTCGCCGCCCTGGCCCTCGAGGCGGCCGATGCGGTCAACCCCGCCGTCAATGCCGTCGTCGAGCAGTGGGTGCCCGAAGAGGCGGACCTCGCCACCGCGACGTCCACGAACGGTCCGCTCGCAGGCGTGCCGTTTCTCATCAAGGACCTTGCGATCCAGATGGCCGGCCGGCGCTGCGAACTTGGCAGCCGTCTCGCCGAAGGGTTGGTCGCCGCGGACGATTCGCTGCTGATGCGCCACTATCGACGTGCCGGCCTCGTCACGGTCGGGCGCACGACCACACCCGAGATGGCCTTCAGTACCGAAACCGAGTCGGTGCGGCAAGGCGCGACCCGCAATCCGTGGAACCTCAGGTTGAGCGCGGGCGGCTCGAGTGGCGGCTCGGGCGCGGCGGTGGCCGCGGGTATCGTGCCCATCGCGCACGCGACCGATGCGGCCGGCTCGATCCGGGTTCCCGCCGCCTACAACGGGCTCTTCGGTCTCAAGCCGACGCGCGGGCGCACCTCGAACGGGCCGGCGCTGGATGAAGTCTTCGGCGGTCTGGGCGTGCAGTTGGGTCTGAGTCGCTCCGTGCGTGACAGCGCCGCGCTGATGGACGCGGTGCAGGGCTACTCGCGCGGCGATCCGTACTACACGCCGGCGCCCGCCGAAGGCTTCCTGTCTCAGGTCGGACGTGATCCCGGCAGGCTCCGCATCGGGCTCATGCTGCATCCCTGGAACGGCGCGCAGACGGCCGCTCCCATCGCACAGGCCGCGCGCGACGTGGCCGTCCATCTGCAATCGCTCGGTCATCACGTTGAGGAGGTGGCGCCCGTGCTGGGGGTCTCGTGGGAAGCCTTCGTGCATGCCAACGCGCAGATCTGGTGCGCAACGCTCGTACGCTGGATCGACGGGCTCGCCGCCGCCACGGGGCGTCCGATCGCTGCGAGCACCCTGGAGCCTTCGACGCTTGCCAACTATCGCTACGGCCAGGAGGCTCGCGCGGTCGATTTCGCGGCGGCTTTCGAAGTGCGCAACACCGTATCGCGCGCGGTGGGTGCTTGGTTCAACGACATCGACGTGCTCATGACCCCCACGCTGCCCGAGATGCCGGGCGCGCTCGGCACCTACAGCGAAGGTGCCGAGCGCATGAGCGGCCTCGACTGGACCGCACGGGTCTTCCGCCACACGCCCTTCACGCCGCCAGCCAATGTCGCCGGCACGCCGGCCATGTCGATGCCGCTGTGCGTCGATCCTGAGACCGGTCTGCCGATCGGTATCCAGTTCATGGGGGGTTTTGCGCGCGAAGACCTGCTGCTGCGGCTGGCCGGGCAACTGGAACAGACGATGCCCTGGGCGGCGCGCCGACCCGCGGTGTGGGCTAGTGCGGCTTGAGGGCATCACAAGAAGGCGATGGCACTACCTGCCGGCTCGGTACGGATCGCGGGGCTATAACGACCGCCGACCGCCGATGGCGACAGCACGCGCTGCGTATCGGTCACCGCGAAGAACTGCGAGGTCGCGCGCATCCAGCGCGAGATGGTTCGATCGCTCGCGCCAGATTGAGGACTGGTCCGGCACAGCGAGATCTCACACGATTGCTGAGTTCTGAGCGAGCTCGTGAGGTGCTGATGTCACTGCGGCCAAGGCACGGCACCTCATTCCAATGCCGCTCTCCACTCCCGCCATGCCCCCGTAACCATCGGGAGCAAACAGTCGTGGACAAGAGGAAGATCTTGCCGATGGCGCGGGCAACACCCAAGATTCACTGAGTCAGCAAGTCGCTCGAAACCAGAATTCGCTGGTCAGTAGCCGGCCTCGCGCTGATGACGCAGAGCCAGCACCGTGACCACATCGATGTCTTCGTCGTACCGGTAAAGCGATACGTAACCGCCGCTACCGAAGTCGATCACCCACTCGCGATACTCAGGGGGCAAATCCTCCAGCGGCCGTCCGATCAACGGCTGCAAACCCAGCACCTTCACGCCCTGCAAAATACTTAGAGCAGCGCGCCGCGCTGCTTGCGGGTTTTTTGGACGCAAGAACTCACGCAAACGCTGCAAGTCGCGCAGCGCCGCAGGCGTGAACCTCACTTGTGGCATTCAGGCTCAGGCTGCTCGTTGTCCGTGCCCCAACTGGCCAACCAAGCACTCACTTCTTCGGCCGTAACGTGCAGACCCGTCTGCTGAAACTCATCCCAGGCGGCCACCGCCTGTTCGTGAAGCTCCTGACGCTTTTCCTCCCGCTCCACATACTGCGCGATCGCCTCGCGCATGAGCCAGTGCGGCGCACGGTGGCGCGCCTCGGCCAGACGCTTGAGCCGGCCCTTGAGCTGGGGGTCCAGTTTGACCGGCGTGGGCGCGATGGACGAAGAAGAACTCGCGGTAGTCATGGGTAATACTTTATCAACTTTCAGCTCATCCGGGCGGTTGCACCAGCGTTCCCGCGGAGTTCCCATGGCCCCCCGCGCGTCCGGTGATTGGGGGCGGTCGAAATCTCGCCGAACGCCGGCACCTCTTGGTGGGCATGGCAGCCTAAACGATGCAATCGCGATAAATGCAGTACTCGAATACGACACGGGTAGTCGATTGCGCTTTAAGTACGCTTGCGGCCTGACGTCACCGGGTGAGATTGCAATCTGAACGGCGCGTGTCGGCGACAGCCGATCCTGCCCCCCCTTTGGCGGCAAGAGGTACTGGCGCAGCGGTGATTGAGCCCGATGCGCTAACGCGCCACGCCGTTAGTTGATTTTCAACCTTCGACGACGGCATCGGCATGCCGGAGGATGTAATTCTTTAGAATAAGAACCATTCCTATTTGTCACGCCTTCGTGCTCCCATGTCCGCCCCCCTGCCAGCCCCCGCGCTGATCGACAGCATCTACCGCGAGCACCATGGGTGGCTGCTCGGCTGGTTCCTGCGCAGGCTGAGCGGCAGTTCCCAGGCCGCGGACCTGGCGCACGACACCTTCGTACGGCTCATCACCTCGCGCGAGCTGGCGCAGGTGCGCGAGCCACGCGCATTCCTGCGCACGCTCGCCCACGGCGTGATCGTCAACCACTGGCGCCGCGCCGACGTGGAGCGCGCCTGGGCGGAAGCGGTCGCCGCACAGCCCGAGCTCCTCGCCCCCTCCCCCGAGGAGCGAATGATCGCGGTGGAAATGCTGTGCCGGATCGACGCCATGCTGAACACGCTGAGCGACAAGGCACGCAAGGCCTTCCTGCTGTCGCAGATCGACGGTCGGACCTACGCGGAGATCGCACTCGAACTCGGCGTGTCGGATCGGATGGTCAAGAAATACATGGCCCAGGCGATGTTGCAGTGCCTTCTTCTCGCGCAGGAGCCATGACCGCAGTCTCGGCGCACCCGGAACAGCCCCGGGCGACGTTCGAACATCTTCAGCAGGCGGCGACCTGGTTCGCCCTGCTGCAGTCCGAATCGGCCACCGCGAGCGACCGGCTGCGCTGGGAAGCATGGCTGCGCAAGGATGGCGGCGCGCGTGCCGCCTGGCAGCAGGTCGAGGCCGTGTCCCGGGACTTCTCGTCCGTGCGCCATCTCCCTGCGCGCCAGATCCTCGAAGACACGAGGGCCACGGCCACGCGCCGCCGTCGCAGCGCGCTGCGCGTGCTGGCCTTGCTGCCCGTTGCCGGCGTGGCCAGCTGGCTGCTCGAACGCGAAATGCCCTGGCGCGCATGGGTGGCAACGTACCGCACGCAGACCGGCGAACGCCGTGAGATCGCGCTGGAGGACGGCAGCCGGCTCTGGCTCAACACCGCTTCGGCGGTCGATGTCGACTTCACGACGACCCATCGGCGCATCCTCCTGCATGCCGGCGAAGTGCTGGTGTCCACGGGACACGACCCCGCCTGGGAGGATCGACCGCTCGTCGTCGAGGTCGCCCAGGGACGGCTCACGGCGCTGGGCACGCGCTTCACCGTGCAGGGCGACGGCAACGCTGCCGACGCGGCACTCGTCACGGTGTTCAAAGGCGGGGTGCGCGTCCAGCCCGCCCGGGGCGGGCCGTCGCGGACGCTGCGCGCCAACGAGCAGACCCGGCTGTTCGTCGACCGCGTCGAAGCACCGGCGGCCGCGGACGCGGGCAGCGACAGCTGGACGCGCGGCCAGCTTGTCGCCAACGACATGCGCCTGGGCGACTTCATCGATGCGCTGGCGCGCCACCGGCGCGGCCACCTCGCCTGCGCCCCGGCGGTTCGCGACCTGCGGATCGTGGGCAGCTATCCGCTGGCCGACACCGACCGGATCCTCGCGGCGCTTCAAGCCACCCTCCCGGTACGGGTGAACCGCGTGCTGCCATGGTGGGTGACCATCGAGCCCGCGCAGGGCCCCGACAACCGCCACTGAAAAAAAAAATTCGCGGCGCGGGTTCCCCTTTTGCGACCGTCGCGTGGCAAGGAAGGTACCAACCCTTCCATTTGCTCAAAGCCTCCATGCGCGACCTCTCGACTTCCTCCCTCCATGGCGTGCGCCCCGCGCGACCGCCCCGCTCACGCCTGCGTCGTACCACCCTCGCGGCGCGCGCGCTGGGCACGGCGCTCGCCATCCTGCCTGCCGCCGTCGTCGTCCTCCATGCCAACCCGGCGCTCGCCCAGTCGCCCACGGAGCAGACCGCGCGCGACTACGCCCTCGCGCCCGGTCCGCTGGCCGGCGTTCTCACGCAGCTCGCCAGCCAGTCGGGCATCCTGCTGTCGGTCGATGCATCCCTCACCGCCGGGCTCGACAGCCCCGGCCTGCGCGGACGCTTCACCCTGCAGGAAGCGCTCGCAACGGCCCTCCAGGGCAGCGGCCTAAGGGCGACTCGCACGGGCGACAACATCTACTCCCTGCAGCGCGATGCATCGCGCCCCGCCAGCCCGTCGGCAGCGGGTCAGCCCTCGGCCGGGTCGCTGCCGGCGATCGTCGTGGAGCCCCAGGCGAGCCGCGAGACCGGCACCGGCCCGGTGTCCGGCTTCATCGCACGGCGCAGCGTCTCGGGCACCAAGACCGACACGCCCCTGATGGAGACGCCGCAGTCGGTGTCCGTCGTGACGCGCGACCAGATGGACGCGCAGGGCGCGACCACGCTGGTCGAGAGCCTTCGCTATACGCCGGGCATCGTCGCTCAATACGGCAACACCGACCTGCGCCTGGACTGGCTCACCTTGCGAGGCTTCACGCCGCCCGCGCGCTACCTGGACAACCTGCGCCTGCCTTTCGGCGCGCGCGGCTACTCGCAGCCGCGCATCGAGCCCTGGGGGCTGGAACGCGTCGAGGTCGTCAAGGGGCCGTCGTCGGTGCTCTACGGGCAGGCGACGCCTGGCGGGCTGGTGAACATGGTCAGCAAGCGCCCCACGCTCGAGCCGGTGCGCGAGGTGGAGCTGCAGTTCGGCAGCCACAACCGGCGCCAGGCAGCGCTCGATCTCGGCGGTGCCATCGATGCCGATGGCGTCTGGAGCTACCGGCTGGTCGCGCTGCACCGAGAGGCCAACACCTCCTACGACCACGTTTCCGAGCGCAAGACCTACTTCGCCCCGTCGCTGACCTTCCGCCCTTCCAGCGCCACACGTCTCACGGTGCTCGGCCAATGGCAGTCGCTCGACTCCCCTGGTGGCGGCGGCGCGCCGGCACTGCCCGCCGCGGGCACCCTCGACACCAGCCGCTACGCTGCCCTACCCACGCGCACCTTCGTCGGCGAACCAGGCTACGACCGCTTCAGCAACCGGCAGCGCTTCGTGGGCTACGAATTCGAGCACCGCTTCAACGACACCTTCACGGTGCGCCAGAACCTGCGCTACGGCAAGGTCGACGCGTACACCCAACGCATTCAGGCCGTCTGCCTGGCGGCCTGCAACCCGTCCTCGCTGCTGCGCTACGCATGGGCCTTTCCAGAAGAGGCCAGCCTGCTGACCGCCGACACGCAGCTGCAGGCGGACTTCGCCACCGGCACGTTGCGGCACACGCTGCTCGCCGGCGTGGACTTCTCCAATGAGAAGTCCGCGTTCGACGAGACCAACCTGCGCATCATCACGCGGCCCTTCAACGCCTACCTCCCGGTCTTCGGCACCGATTCCGGCGCCGTGCCCGGCGTCGCGACCCATATCGACCAGAAGCGTCGCCAGACCGGCTTCTACCTGCAGGACCAGATCCACCTGGACCGCTGGAGCCTCGTGCTGGCCGGCCGCTACGACAAGGCCGACACCGACACCCGCACGCTGACGACCGCGACGGCGCGCATGGCACCCGTCGACCAGCACGACGACAAGTTCACCGGGCGCGCCGCGCTCATGTACAACTTCGACAGTGGCTTCGCGCCCTACCTGAGCTACAGCACCTCGTTCCAGCCGGCCGCCGGCACCGACCGGCAGGGCAATCCCTTCGAGCCCACCACGGGCCGGCAGATCGAGGCCGGTCTGAAGTACCAACCGGCCGGATCCAAGGCCATGGTGACGGCAGCCGTCTATGAGCTGACGCAGCGCAATGTGCTGACCCCGGATCCACTGAGCCGATCGTTCAGCGAGCAGACCGGCGAGGTGCGTGTGCGCGGCCTCGAGCTGGAAGCCAAGGCACCGCTCACGCGCGGCCTGGATGTCATCGCCTCCTATGCCTACACCGACAGCCGGGTCACGCGTGCCAACGCCAACGCGTCGGGTGCCAGCACCCTGGGCAAGCGCTTCCCCTATGTGCCCGAGCACCAGGCGGCCCTGTGGCTGGACTACGCCTTTCCGATGGAGATCGCGCCCGGGCTGTCGCTGGGCGCGGGCGTGCGCCGCATCAGCACCACCTACGGCGATGCCGCGAACCAGTTCCGCGTGCCCGGTGTGACCCTCATGGATGCGGCCCTGCGCTGGGACCTCGGGCGCTGGCGCCCGTCGCTCAAGGGCCTACGCCTGGCGCTGAACGTGTCCAACCTTGCGGACAAGACCTATGTGGCGACCTGCCTGTCGTCGACCGGCTGCTACTACGGCGAGCGTCGCAGCGTCTATGTGACCGCTGGGTACAGTTGGTAGCGTGCCGCGCGGCCACATGCAAATGACCTGCTCGGCTTGCTCGAGACAGCCACTCGTGGAAGAGAGCGTGACGCAGGCCCAGGGAATGGACAGAAAGTCGTGCGGGAATCTCCGGCAATCAGGCGACTGCCGCAGCGACATCGGTAGCGGAGTCGGCGTCACGCGACCGCGCGAGGTCGAGCGCGACGTCCACAATCATGTCTTCTTGACCGCCAACCATACGGCGCCGTCCAAGTTCGAGCAGAATCTCGACGGCCGGCAGGCCGTAACGTGACGCGGCGGCTTCCGCATGCCGCAGGAAGCTGGAGTAGACACCGGCATAGCCAAGCGACAGAGTCTCCCGGTCTACCCGAACGGGCCGATCTTGCAATGGCCGCACGATATCGTCGGCCGCATCCATCAGCGCCTTGACGTCGCAGCCATGATCCCAATTCAGCCGCTCGGCCGCGGCCACGAAGACCTCGAGCGGCGCGTTACCGGCGCCGGCGCCCATTCCAGCCAGGCTCGCGTCTACGCGATCGCAGCCTTCCTCCACGGCTACGATGCTGTTGGCTACGCCGAGGCTGAGGTTGTGGTGGGCATGCATACCGGTCGCCGTCTCCGTGCGCAATACGTCTTTGAGGGCGCGGAAGCGGTCACGCACGTCCTGCATGCCCAAGGCTCCGCCCGAGTCGACGACGTAAACGCAGGTGGCACCGTAGCTTTCCATCTTCAGCGCCTGCTGCGCGAGCTCTGCCGCGCTGGTCATGTGACTCATCATGAGGAAGCCGACGGTGTCCATGCCAAGCTCGCGCGCGGTCTCGATGTGCTGCTTTGCGACGTCGGCTTCCGTGCAATGCGTCGCCACGCGCACCACGCTGGCACCGGCCGCGTGGGCGGCCTTCAGGTCGTGCACGGTGCCGATGCCTGGCACGAGCAGGGTGGCGATGCGCGCCCGACGAACGGCGTTGCGCGCCGCGGCGATCCACTCGACGTCGGTGTGTGCGCCAAAGCCGTAATTGAAGCTGGAGCCGGCGAGCCCGTCGCCGTGGGCGACCTCGATGGAGTCAACGCCCGCTGCATCGAGCGCGGCCGCGATCTGCGCCACCTGCTCCACGGTGTACCGGTGCCGGATGGCGTGACTGCCATCGCGCAGGGTCACATCAGAAATGTAGATCTTTTTGTCATTCATGGAATTCTCCTCACGCGTTCGCCATGGCACGGGTGGCCAGCAGGCGCGCCGCGATGCGGTCGCCGCTCGCGAGCGCGGCACTGGTCATGATGTCGAGGTTGCCCGCATACGCCGGCAGGTAGTGCGCCGCGCCTTCCACCTGTAGGAACACGGAAGTCTTCAGTCCGGCAAGCCCTCCCACGCCGGGAATCTGCAGCGCCTGCCCGGGCGGAATGTGTTCGAACTGCACGGCTTGCTTGAGGCGGTAGCCCGGCACGTACCCCTCCACGGCCGCCACCATGGCCTGCACCGAGTCTTCGATTGCGGCCTCGTCACTGCCCACGCTCAGCGTGTAGACGGTGTCGCGCATCAGCAGTGGCGGCTCTGCAGGGTTAAGAATAATGATGGCCTTGCCCCGCCTCGCCCCTCCCACAACTTCGATAGCGCGGGCCGTGGTCTCGGTGAACTCGTCGATGTTGGCCCGCGTGCCCGGGCCCGCAGAGCGGCTCGACACCGACGCGACGATCTCGGCATAGTGCACGGTCGCCACTTGCGAGACGGCATGCACGATGGGAATGGTCGCCTGACCGCCACATGTGACCATGTTGAGGTTTAGCGCGTCCAGGTGTTCTTCAAGGTTCACCACAGGGACACAGTAGGGACCGATGGCGGCCGGCGTGAGGTCCACCATGCGGAGGGCCGGCTTGAGCTCGCGCAGGAAGGCGTCGTTGCGGACGTGCGCGGCAGCCGAGGTTGCGTCGAACACGATGTCGATGTCGCCGAAGGCGGGATGTCGCGCGAGGCCCTCGACCCCCTGGTCGGTAGTTGCCACGCCGAGGCGGCGCCCACGCGCGAGGCCGTCGGAGTTTGCATCGATGCCGGCTAGCACGACCACCTCGAGGTTCCGTGCGCCGCGCAGGGCCTTGATCATCAGATCGGTGCCGATGTTTCCACTGCCGATGATGGCAGCTTTGATCTTGTTCATGGAGGTTCCTTGCATGTTCACGCGAACCGCGCCGCGACGCGGCCGAGACCTTCAATATGCGCCTCGAAGAACGAGGGCGCAGTGATCGTCACCATCGGTCCGAGCGCCCCGGTCAGTACGACATCGCCGGCGCGCAGCGGGGTGCCGAGCCGGGCCAGTTGCCGCGTCAGCCAGACAGCAGCATTCAAGGGATGGCCCATGCACTCGCCGCCGCTGCCCTGGCTCACGCTGCGGCCGTCTTCGGTCAGTGTCATGCCGGCATCGCGCAGACTCAGCCGATCCAGTCGTTTCGGGTCCGCGCCCAGTACGTAGCCGGCGGCCGATGCGTTATCGGCGATGGTGTCGAACAGGTGTATGTCCCAGGCCGCGATGCGACTGTCCACGATTTCGAGCGCAGGCACCGCATAGGCCGTGGCCGCGAAGAGGTCGGCCAAGGTTGCGTCGGCGGCCGTCACATCCTTGTCGAGCACGATCGCGACTTCGGCTTCCACCTTGGGCCGAATAAAGCCGGTCAGCGGAATCTCCGCGCCGTCGCCAAAGGCCGTGGAGCTCCAGAGCGCGCCGTAGTCCGGCTGGTCTACGCCAAGCTGTCGCTGCACGCTGGCGGCAGTAAGCCCGATCTTGCGGCCCGTGACGCGATCGCCGCTCGATATGCGGCGCGCCTCGTTGATGCGCTGCACGGTATAGGCGTTCTCCTGAGTCACCGACCAGCCGAGGGACTCGGCTTGGTGCCGCAACGGCGTGCAGGGGGAGCGCTGATGCTCGGCGTCGCGCAGCGCCGCCGCTAAGGCTTCGGCGGGGTCGGATAGATGTTGCATGGATGATCTCTGTTGGTGGGGGGTTGGGTGGGGCAGCGCATCGCGCCGGGTTGCGTCAAGTCGTCGAGAGGAGGCCCCGAACAAGAGCGAAGGACGGCAATTTCATCTGGCCTCTTCTCAAGATGTCGAGACGAAGAAAGCAGCTCGGCGATCAACTGGCCGCGCAGGCAATGTCGCTCACCGCGACGATGTTTCGCCTGTTCATGCGACCGTCTTCGCCATTGATGATGTGACTGAAGCAAAGGTTAGCGACGAGGGAATAGCGGCGGAAATGCTTTCTCGGCATGGAGGCCATGCCGATCCGGGTGTCACGATCCCGGAACTGAGGTGGACGGCAGCGCGGGTGAACGACTCGAACTTCGCACGGTCAACCGCAACCGGAGCGGTGCGCTAAAGACAGGCCGCAGTCCAGGGGCGACGCCAGAACCGCGGCCCCAGGCGCTCGACAGTCAACGAGCTTCGCGACCATCTTCGAGCTCGGCGCCGGTTCATTCGAGCAGTCGTCGCAGCTCAAACTTCTGGATCTTGCCGGTGGAGGTCTTGGGGAGTTCGCCGAAGACCACAGCTCGCGGTACTTTGAACCCGGCCAAGTGCTTCTTGCAGTGCGCGATGATGTCTTCGGGCACGAGCTTCGCGCTCGCCTTGAGCTCGACGAAAGCGCACGGTGACTCGCCCCATTTGAGATCAGGCTTGGCCACTACCGCGGCAGCCAGCACGTCTGGATGCCGGTACAGGACATCCTCCACCTCGATCGAGGAGATGTTCTCCCCGCCGGAGATAATGATGTCCTTGCTGCGGTCCTTGATTTTGATATAGCCGTCCGGGTACTGCACAGCGAGGTCGCCCGTGTGGAACCAACCGCCGGCGAACACCTGTTGCGTTGCCTTCGGGTTCCGAAGGTAGCCCTTCATCGTAATGTTGCCGCGGAACATGATTTCGCCCATGGTGACGCCGTCCCATGGTACGGGCACCATCGTCTGCGGATCCATCACGATGGCGCCCTGCTGCAGGTGGTAGCGCATGCCCTGGCGGGCGTTCAGCCGCGCGCGCTCGCCGATGTCCATTCCGTCCCATTCAGGGTGCTTCGGACAGACCATTGCCGGGCCGTAAACCTCGGTCAGGCCGTACACGTGGGTGAGGTCGAAGCCGAGCCGCTCCATGCCCTCGATCATCGAGGCAGGCGGCGCCGCGCCGGCCACCATCGCTTTGACCCCGCGCGGCAGTTTTCTCGTCAGTTCGTCGGGCGCGTTGACGAGCATCGAATGCACGATCGGCGCGCCGCAGTAGTGCGTGACCCCGTGCTCGCGGATCGCGTCCACCATCGCGTCGACATCGACCTTTCGCAGACACACGTTAACCCCGGCGCGCGCCGCGATAGTCCAGGGAAAGCACCAGCCATTGCAGTGGAACATCGGCAGCGTCCAGAGGTAGACGGCGTGCTTGGGCATGTCCCACTCGAGAATATTCGACACGGCGTTCAATGCCGCGCCACGGTGGTGGTAGACGACGCCCTTGGGGTTACCGGTGGTGCCGCTGGTGTAGTTCAGGGCGATGGCATCCCACTCGTCTTGCGGCAGATCCCAGGCGAAGTGTGGATCGCCCTCGGCAACGAGCACGTCGTAGGTCAACTCGCCGATGCGCTCCACTGGTCCGGCGTAGAGTGGGTCATCGACGTCCACCAGCAGCAGCGGCGAGTGACTCTTACGCAATGCCAATGCCTTCTTTAGCACCGGCGCGAACTCCATATCAACAATGACCGCTTGGGCCTCGCCGTGGTCCAGCATGAAGGCGATGCTTTGGGGATCCAGCCGCGTGTTGAGGGTGTTGAGTACCGCGCCGGCCATGGGCACGCCGAAGTGCGCCTCGACCATCGCAGGCGTGTTGGGCAGCATGACCGCCACCGTCTGCCCTTTGCCGATGCCGCGCCGCTGAAGCGCAGAGGCCAACCGTCGGCATCGGACGTACACCTCGGACCAGGTGCGGCGCAGGTTCCCGTGCACGATGGCCAAGCGCTGTGGATATGCCTCGGCGCTTCGTTGGAGGAATGGCAAGGGAGAAAGCGACGCGTAGTTCGCGGAGGTCCGGGGAAGGTCCCGGTCGAAGAGCGGAGTGTCCATGGATGTCACCTATTCAGTCGCAAGGAAGTTGAGCCCGGTCGTGATCTCCGAAGGACTTCGACGAACGCGTGGCGCCCGGATGCGGAGAGTTCCCATTTCCAGATAACAGACGCCGTGCGCTCTTGCGGCCAGCGGATTCGAGCTCGGCATTTCCGACGACTCGGTCAACAGTTTTTCCAGGGCTCGATCAGGAATTTCATTCCTGTCGCGGGATGTGCGCAGACCTTGAGGACCTCCGGTGAGATGACCTCCTTCAGCGAAATGCCTCGGGCGTAGTGGCTCGCAAACGTGGTCTTGACTTCTGCGGCAACCCGAGCTTTGAGCCTGTCGAGGATTTGCGGCTGCGTCACCTTGAGGTACCGCAGAAGAAGCCATCCGCCAGCGGCCCATGCAGCACCGATGTCGCGCGGTATCTCGATGGGGCGAGGATCGAGAGCGCCGTACACATACAACTGTTTAAGAACTTCCGAGCCGTAGCGGGAGGCTGCCTGACCGGGACGGCGGCTGATGGCCACCTCCATGCAGCTCAAAATCTGCCCGCCGCTACCCCCTCCAATGGGGTCCAAGACAATCGTTGCCCCCGTGGCCGCAATGGCGTCAACAAGTCGATCTCTGAAATCGCCGGAACTCGAGTTGCACACGTAGCGGGCGCCCTGCGCGCGCAAGAGTTCCTCTTGCTGCTGCGACCGCACCACGTTGACGAGCGGGACACCATCAGCAAGGCAGATTCGAAGAAGGATCTGTCCGAGATTCGAGGCAGCAGCCGTTTGGACAATCGCCGTGTGGCCCTCCCTGCGAGCCGTCTCCACCATCCCTAACGCGGCGAGGGGATTGACGAAGCAGGAGGCAGCCTCTACCGCACTGGTGCCCTCGGGGAGCACGAGACATTCTGCCGCCGCTACACAACGATAGCGCGCGTACATGCCCCCGGCCATCGCTGCAACCGTTTTCCCCATCAAGGACTGTGCAGCATGTGAACTTCCTGCCGCCACGACCGTACCTGCCCCTTCGAGACCGACCGACATGAAAGCAGCCCTGCTCGATCGCATCGCCGGCAGGGATGCTGCAGGTACAGGCGCCACAAGTTCCGGCCCAGCAGCACCGTCAGCAGTCCACGCCAGACTGAGGTCCGCGGCGCCAAGCATCGAGCCAATGTCGGACGGGTTGATTGGAGCGGCCTCGACGCGAATGAGCACATCTTCAGGCTTCAGAGCTGGCAGCGCTTCTCTGACAAGAGAAAGCACAACCTGCCCTCCATGAGTGACAACAGAGCGCAGTTGAAGAGATTCGTCTGAGAATTTGTTTTTCACTTTGAACGCCGAGTCGAATGGTTGCAAGGCTCGCCACTCGAAAGACCGGGCACGAGCGGCGGGGTGTGGTCAGAACGGGCGCCGCTGTGCCGCCCATTCGACGCCACGCTTCACCAGCTCTTGGAACATCGGTAGGTCCCAGGGGCCCCGATGGTCGAGCTGATCGGGCAGGTGCGGAAACAGCTTGTCATAGGGCCGGTTGGCGTGGCCGAGCGCGAGATAGAGCACGCCGCCATCGCCGACTGTCCGGCGGTAGAGGATCGGGCGATCGGCCTCCTCGAAATGAATGCCGCCGAACGCTTCACCGCCCCAGTGCGCGTGGAGCAACACGTCGAGGTCCCTGGTGACATCCTCGATGCAATACAGCTCGTCGGACACGTCGAAATCGCGGATGCCTTTTAGCAGCGGCTCTTCCTGCCGCGTCACTTTGACCGGGAAGGTCATGTACTTCGGATGTGAAATGAAGCGTGTGCCGAGGATGCTCGGCATCGCCTGATTGCCCGCGACCGAATTGGTCGCATGCAACGCGAACCAGCGCCCGCCTCGATCGAGGAAGCGCCGGATCGCTGCACTCGCTTTTTCACTCACCGGTACCTGCGACGTGTAGCTGACGAGCAGGTCGGCGCCGAGGAGGTCAGCCGACTCCTCATAGTCGTTGTAGCAATCGGTGCGAATGCCGTGAGCGTCGTAGAGAGCCTGGCCGAGCCGCAGCCGCGCGAAATCAAAATCGTGGTTACGGTGGGGACTGCCGCACACCAGTGCGGCGACAAGCGGGCGCGGCATCGCTTAACCGACGTCCCGCGAATGCCACATCTCGTCCTTCATCGGCGCAGCCTCGCCGAAAGCTGCCGGCATCAGCAGCCTGCTCTCCTGACGGACGAAGAGAGGAGCGACCTGTGCGACGTACGCTTGCCACGCAGGAAGCGCGGCGAGCGCGCCACGCCGGCGCACACGGTCCTCGAACGAACTGAACCCCCAAATGAAGATCACCTGGTTCAGGTCACCGACCTCGGTCATGTAGCACCCGGCCAAGTGCCCAAGGACTTCACACTGAAGCGACTTGCCCTTCTCTGCGTAGATGCTGAGGTAGTCCTTCAGGCGGGACGGCAGCACCTGGTAGGTCCGCATCTCGAAGAGCATCTTATCTTCCGCCCGTGATATCGATGACAGCACCATGGACGTACGATGAGCGTTCCGACGCCAGCCAAAGCACAGCCTCAGCGACTTCGTCCACCGTGCCCGGGCGTTGCATCGGAATCGTAGGCGCAATGCTTTCGATGAGTTTTGCGCCTCCGAACTCATCGTGCATTTCGGTGACGATCACACCCGGTCGAAGGCTGTTGACCCGAACGCCCTGCGGCCCGAGCTCCTTGGCCAGCGCGATGGTCATGCCGTCCAACGCGGCTTTGGTGGACGCATAGTGAGCAAGTTCGGGCATACCGCCGTGCCGTGCCGCAGCCGATGAGATGTTCACGATCGATCCGCCTTCGCCTCCGCTGGTGCGGCTCATGCGCCTGACCGCTTCGCGGGAGCAGAAGAAGGCGGAAAACACGTTCGTCTCGAAGATCCGCTGCAGCCTGTCCTCGTCGATTGCATCGATAGCGCACCGGCTGCCGGAGATGCCGGCGTTGTTCACCAGCACGGAGACGCTGCCCAATGTCTGATCGACTTCGGCGAAAAGCTTCGCGGCTCCGGCACTGGTCGACACATCCGCGCAGACGGCAGCGGCCCTGCCTCCTTGGCGCGCAATATTTCGGACGAGCGCTTCCGCGCCATCACGATCACTGCGGTAGTTCACCGCGACCCCGTACCCCTCTTTCGCCCCGAGGAGCGCAATCGCGGCACCGATACCCCGGCTGGAACCGGTCACAACAAGCACTTTCGACACATTCGTTCCTTCAGAAGTTGACACCTGCAGCGCCCTTGAGGTGCAGGCGCTCGCGGGCCTCCTCGGCAGACGCGATCTCCAGCCCCAATCCTTCGATCAGCTTTCTCACGGCCCGGACCTGATCCACATTCGACTCAGCCAGCTTGCCGGGGCCAAGCCAGATCGAGTCCTCCAGGCCGACGCGCACATTTGCGCCCATCGTTGCCGCCTGCGCCGCCACTCGCATCTGCGCGGCGCCTGCTCCGATCACTGACCAGTGGTACTGATCGCCGAACAGCCGGTCGGCTGTCCGCTTCATGTGCATCACATCCTCCGGGTGCGTCCCCGCCCCTCCCAGAATGCCGAGGACAGATTGAATGAAGAGAGGGGCCTTCAACATTCCGCGGTCCAGAAAATGTCGAAGGTTGTACAGGTGCGCGGTGTCGTAGCACTCAAACTCGAAACGCGTGCCCGCCTCGGACCCCACCCCCAGGATGTGCTCGATATCTTTGAAGGTGTTCCTGAACACGAGGTCGCGGGTGCTCTCCAGGAACGGAGCCTCCCAATCGAACCTGAAGTTGCTGAAGCGCTCCAGCATGGGATACATGCCGAAGTTCATCGACCCCATGTTCAGCGAGGCGACTTCCGGCTTGAACTCGATCACAGGCCGAATGCGCTCGCTTACAGCCATGCCCGGCGCACCGCCCGTGGTGATGTTGATCACCGCGTCGCATCGCTCCTTGATCTGCGGCAAGAACTTGCCGAATGCTTCCGGCGACTGGTCCGGCCGCCCCGTAACGGGGTCTCGCGCGTGCAAGTGGATGATGGCGGCGCCAGCCTCGGCAGCGCCCACGGCTGCATCCGCGATTTGTTGGGGGGTGATCGGCAGGTGCGGCGTCATTGTGGGCGTATGCACGCCGCCTGTCACCGCGCAGCTGATGATTACTCGCTGTTGCTTCACAAAAGTAGTCTCCAGGACAGATGAATCACGCCCGCGTCGGGATCACGGGCAGAAGGACAGATGACGGGTGCGACGGGCCAGTGTGGATCGTTACCTTCCCCCCGAAAACTGACCGCGGACGGTCCCGCTCGTCGTCATGAACGAACGCTCCACAGCCTCGCATTTCGTGTGCGGGGTGCAACGCCATCACGGGTGGGCCCGCGTACTCGAAGTCCTTGCCACGGATGCTCAGCGCCAATCGGTAGCCCGGGGGGACGACGATGCTGGTCGGCCAGATCTCCACGTCGACTGGATAAACTTCGCCAGGCACGAGTGGAAGGATCTCGTCGTGCGCATGCCAGGGGCGCCAGGGTTTGGAACGATCCGCGTCCAGCTTCCGGTGCGACGCACGCAGCCACCCCTGCGCGATCGGCGTGTTAGGGTCGTTGGCGCCCTGGAAGGTGACCTCCTTCATGTCGGGCGTGAACAGGCGAACGGTGAGAAAGAGATCCGCGTCGGTGGTCTCGGAAGAAATGTAGAGGCGAGCTGCCAAGGGGCCCGTTACCTCGAGTTCACTGGTCGAGGGCGGCAGCATGAATACCAAGCCCGGCCCAAGGGCCTCGTAGGTGACGGAAGCGTTGTCCACCGGGACGGAGCTGCCAAGGGCCGCCTGCCCCGGCTCCAGGTAATACGGGGTCCATCGCGTGTCCGGAATGGGCCATGCCTGCTCCTTCCGAGCGACGAAACGGTCCACGTGCCGGATGTTCAGATTCACCGGAGGTTCGGCGTCCCAGCCGTTGTCAGCTCCTTTTAGGAAGTGATCAAAGAACCTCTTTTGCAGAGCGACCGAACTGGCGATGTAGAACGAAGACCAGTGATCGCCGCCATGCACCTCGAGCCACTTCTGCTTCGAGCTCGCTTGCGTGAACCCTTCGATATTGCCTCGCAGATGCAGGCCGAGCCCTCCCCAATTGCCCGCCGAGAGGAGCGGTACGTCAACGCAGTCCCATCGTCCCGACCGCGCCTCGAAATACGAGTCCGGGAGGGGTCGGCTCGTCAGTTCGTGCCCAAGGTCCACTCGGTTAGAGCGAAGAGTCTCGTCATCCAGTGTCTCCGGACCCGCAACCAGCTCACTTGTCACGCGACTGCGCGGCCCGCGGTCACCGGCGCCGTGCTGGACGTTCACGACCTGCGGTCCGTACCAGGACTTCCACAACGCCGTGCAAGGGATGCCACCGTGGCGCACTGCGTCCCGATAGATGTCGGCTGCACCTTCCCAGACACAGATCGCCGACAGCGACGGAGGACGGCGCGATGCAGTGAACCACTGGTTCACGCCGTAGTAGGAGATCCCGTTCATGCCGACCTTGCCGCTGCTCCATGGCTGTGCTGCAGCCCAAGCAATCGACTCGCAAATGTCGCTGATCTCTCGCTCTGACCAGGGATCCAACAATCCGGGCGAGCGACCGGCGCCGCGGCTGTCGATGCGGATGCACACATAACCATCGCACACCCATTTCTCGGGGTCGACCGTCTCCCAGTTCTGGTACCGGCCACTGGATCCCTCTGCCACATCGGGGTGGCTGCGGACCATGCCCTCCCAAGCAGCCGGATAGCCCTCCTGGAAGGCCAGTCCTTTGCCGTAGGGTCCATAGCTCAGCAGTACGGGATAGCGCCCTTCCTCCACCGGACGAAAAACATCGGCACGCAGAACCGTTCCATCATCCATCGTGATGGGGACGTCCCAGTCCACAACGATGGCGTCGATGATCGCGGCAGCTTCAGTCTCTTTCATTGGGTTCATTGCGTCGTCCTTTTTTGTCTTTCCATGCCGGCAAGAATAGGAATTGCATGCCCGCTCGGGAAATACTGTCGTGGCATGGCTGGCATGCCCTGGACAGTGGCGTGTATGCGATGGGCGGAAAGGCAAAAAAAAGCGGGCGACCAAAAGGTCGCCCGCTGTATTCGGACTCGAAACTCTCAAGTCTGGATGTTCAACGACCTGATGAGCGGCCGCCACTGCGCCTCGTCTGCCGCAACCTGACGCGCAAATTCCTGGGGCGTGCTCGGAGTCGGCTCTATCCCCCTCGCAAGCAACTTCGAACGCACGTCCGCGTCGCGCAGATAGTCGCTCGCGCATAGCGCCCATTGATCCAGCACCGAGCGAGGCGTCCCTTTCGGCGCAAACAACCCGAGCCACACCCCGAGTACCAATTTGAGTCCGGTCTCAGTGAGTGTCGGGACATCAGGCAACTGTGACAGGCGCTTGCTGGTTGCCACCGCCAGCGGACGAACCCTTCCAGCGTCGATGAGGCCGCCGGCTGACGCCACACTGTCCGCGAGAAAGTCGATTTCTCCGGCAACCAGCGCCTGCAAGGCCTGCGGTGTTCCCTTGTACGCGACAGGCGTCGCCTTCGCGCCAACGGTCCGCAGGTAGAGCTCGCCGATCAGGTGCGACATCGAGCCGGGCCCGATCGTGCCGTAGTTCAACTTGCCTGGATTTGCCTTGAGCGCTTCGGCAAGCTCCTGCGCCGTGTGGTACTTGGAATTGGCCGGCACAACCAGGAGCCCGTCGATCCGACCGATTCCCGTGAGCGGCTCAAAGTCGGTTGTCCCGCTATAGGGGGACTTCATGGTGACGGCGGGTCCCGTCACGATCGATGTCGTCGAGCCGTACAGCAGCGTGTAGCCGTCCGGTGCAGCTCGCTGGGCGAGCTGCGTGCCGATAATGCCGCTTGCGCCGGGGCGATAGTCCATGACGAGCGGCTGACCAGTCGCCTTCTGCATCGAGATGCCGATCTCTCGCGCTTCCGCATCCCCCGGCGATCCAGGGGGAAAGGGGAAAATGAGCGTTACCGGACGGTGCGGATAGCCGTTGCCGCCCTGCGCGCGCAGTTGGGTTCCCAGCATCGACGCCAGCGACCCGGCGATCATGTTTCGCCTGTTCATACGACTGTCTCCTCTAGTAGTAATTAGACTGGAGAAGAGGTTAGCAACGAGGCAATGGCGGCGGAAATGCTTTCTCGGCATGGCGACCATGCCGATCCCGGTGTCACGTCAAGGCAGGCGAGCAACGTCCGTCCCTGACGGGATGAACCCCTTCAGTCTGGCAAGTGGCCAGCGACCGCCTGATATCTGCTCATGGGCGACTTGCCGCAGCATGAGTTGCATGCGCTGGCCCGCAACGGACAAACCTTGTTCGCGGCCTTTTATCAGAAGCCAGGAGATCATCACGTCCTTGATGGGTGCCATGGAGATGGCACCACGCTCAAGCAGGTCGCTCCCGGAGCACACCGGCAGGGTCGTGAACCCCAAGCCCGATTCCACCGCCCTCAACACCAGTTGCCGAGTGTTGACCTCCATCGCAATGTTGAGGCGCAAATTCCGTTCGGCCATCGCGCTTTCCACGATCATGCGTCCCACATTCGGGCGGCTCATCGCAACCATCGGCCGATCGACAAGATCTTCCAGGGCCAACGGCTTGTCCATGGAAAGACCTGATTCGGCTGGGCCGATCAGACACATTGGCTCTTCGATGAAAGGGAAGGCCTCAAGACTGGCGAGGGGTTCCCCGGAGGCGACCACTGCCAGGTCGGCCCTGCCCTGTGCGACCATTGACCAGGCGTCGAGCACTCCGCTTGATCCTTCGAATACCCTCAGCAAGACGTTAGGAAAACTGGTCCTGAATCGCTGTACGACCGGAAACGCGAGCAACTCCGACATGGACGGAGGCAGCGCGATCGTGAGCTCACCGCTGGCGTCACCGGACCGATCTCGGACCTCGGAGCGGACCCGATCGAAATGGCGCAGCAGTTCGACGGCACTTCCGCGAAGACATTCCCCAGCCTCCGTCAGCGTGATACCACGTTCGGAACGGTGTAGCAGCGTCGCATCGAGGTCTTCTTCGAGCGAGCGCATCTGACGCGACAGCGCCGGCTGGGCGATGTGCAAGACCTCCGCAGCGCGCGTCACGCTGCCGAGTTCGGCGATTTGGAGAAAGTAGCGCAGTTGCCTAACGTTCATGGCTTCACAAGAGCCGTGCGTCGGTGGTACCGAGGGGCGGCATTGCGCGCTGGCGGCGCAACCTAAGACGGGGGCCGACTGCAGTTTACTCTGCAACAGCTGCAGCGTGCCCAGACCGTCCCCCCGTCAATCAAAGGTTCTGACTGGCGAAGCCATCGGCCGGGGCGCTGGCCAGGAATGCGCGAGCGATGCTGAGCTTTTGGGACCATCACAATTGTCCGCCGCGTGCGCGAGCTTCGAAGAGCGCTCCGATCCTTTCTGAGTCGGCGCACCCGGGGAACAGGCTGCCCCCTCCTCCCCCCTCCTCCCCCCTCCTCGCCGGTACCTAAGTCTCAGGAACAAGTCTCGCCGTACGCGCGGTTCAACCCGCGGATGCGACCGTCGCGAAGCTCCTCGCAAGCTCCGGCATGTTCGTCGCCGTCTTTGACCTCGCTCCGATCGCATGTCGCAACCTGCTCGCGCGCCGATGCCCGCGGCGCTGACGGCGGCTACTTCGCGGTGCGCCACGATGACGGCTCTTCGGGAGACGACACCCATAGCCCACCACTGACAGGAGTCCTCACCCTCAATTGTTAAGCTTTGCATATCGTCGACAAGTCTCGGAAGAAGTGCGACCCACGATCTCTTGCCCCGCCCAGCCAGCGCCATGCCCGCCCGCATTCCCCCCCTCCAGATCAGCGCCTACACGGCCACCTCGGCCGTCGGCGTCGGCAAGGAGCCGCTTGCCGAAGCGCTCGAACATTCGCGCAGCGGCCTGCGCGCCAACGACTTCGGCCCCGCGCCGCTGCCGACCTGGATCGGCCGCGTCGACGGCCTCGAAGAGCTCCGCCTGCCCGATGCCCTCGCGCACTGGGACTGCCGCAACAACCGGCTGGCCTGGCTCGGCCTGCAAGCCGACGGCTTCCTCGAGGCCGTGGCCGAGGCGCGCGGGCGCCATGGCGCGGCGCGCATCGCGCTGATCCTCGGCACCTCGACCTCGAGCATCGGTGAGGCCGAGCTTGCTTATACCCAACTCGACGCCAGCGGCGCCTTTCCGCCCGCACAGCGACGCCCCAAGGTGCACACGCCGCATTCGCTCGCGATGTTCGTGCAGGAAGTGCTGGGCCTCGAGGGGCCGAGCGAGACCATCTCCACCGCCTGCTCGTCGAGCGCCAAGGTGTTCGCCTCGGCCGAGCGGCTGATCCGCCTGGGCCTGGTCGACGCGGCCGTGGTCGGCGGCGTCGACACGCTGTGCGGCAGCGTGCTGTTCGGCTTCAACTCGCTCGAGCTGGTGTCCGGCGGGCCGTGCCGGCCCTTCGATCCGGACCGCGACGGCATCAGCCTGGGCGAGGCCGCGGGCTTCGCGCTGCTCGAGCGCGCCGACGCGGCTTCCGCCACAGGATTGCAGCTGCTGGGCTACGGCGAGGCCAGCGACGCGCACCACATGTCGACGCCGCATCCCGAGGGCCTGGGCGCCGAGCGCGCGCTCGACGAGGCGCTGGCGCGCGCCGGCCTCGCGCCCGAGGCGATCGACTACATCAACATGCATGGCACCGCGAGCCAGAAGAACGACGAGGTCGAGGGCGCGCTGGTGGCGCGCCGCTTCCCGGCGCGCACGCATGCGAGCTCGACCAAGGGCTTCACGGGCCACACGCTGGGTGCCGCGGGCATCGTCGAGGCGGTGATCAGCCTGCTGGCGATCGAGCGCGGCCTGATGCCGGGCACGGTCAACTCGGCCGCGCTGGACCCGGGCTTCGGCCCGCAGATCCGGCTCGCGCCGGCGCACGGCGAGGTGCGCTACGCGCTCTCCAACTCCTTCGGCTTCGGCGGCAACAACTGCGCGCTGGTGTTCGGTAAGGCGGCGCAGGCATGAGCGCCGCCCCAGGCCGCCCCAAGCAAGCTCGGACCGCGGTGCGAAGCACGAAGGTACTTCCATGAGCACCACGCCGACGATCTACATCGAGGGCCTGGCCTTCTGGAGCCTCACCCGCTCGGCTGGGAGGCCGCGAGCGGCCTACCGCGGCGAGGGCGTGCTCGCCAGTCCGCCGACGCTGGTGCTCGAGGGGGAGACCACGGCGATCCACGGCTCTGGCTACTAAGCAGACGCTTGCACCTCGGCAATTCATGACATACGCCAGCTAAACTGTATTTAGCCAATTTGGGAATGTTCATGCTCAATGTCACCTCGGCCGAAGCACAAAATCGCTTCGGGCAACTGCTGGGCTCTGCTCAACGCGAGCCCGTCGCCATCACCCAACGCGGCCGTCCCGCGGCTTACATCATTTCTCCTCAAGAGATAAATGAATTGCAGGAAGCTCCCCGTGCACGCGGCGAGGAACGGATCCAGCAACAGCGCCATTGGGCCGATGCATGCGCTGACGGCTGGAACGCCGTACAGGCCCAGTGGGGCTCTTTCGCAGACGAACACTCGCCCCTCTGAGGCATGGCGCAGTTCGATCTGCATCGAAACAGCGGCGAACAACAGCGCGCCATCCCCTATGTCTTGGGAAACTACAGATAGGTGTCCACAAGGCCCACCTAGAGCGTTCGCGTGACTCTCAGGGCACCTCGATCAATCGACCGGAGGCCGCGCCCTGCGTCTAGCGCACACCGAACAGACGTGGCGCTCGCAATTAGCGCGAAGCATGGGTACGCCGATCCTGGCGTTCGACACCGACGGCAAGGACTTGTTCCCGTGACCTAGCGCTGCGCAGCTTGCAGGAAGTCGTCGTCGGAAAGAGTCTCAAACAGCGATCGAGCCGCCATCCACGAAGAGTTCAATGCCGGCAATGTAGCTGCTCTCATGTGATGCAAGGAACAGCACGGCGCGCGCGATCTCGTCTGGCTGACCCAGGCGACCGAGAGGCACGACCTGCTTCAGCATGTCTTCGACGCCCGGTCGCGAATCAAGGTAGCTACGCATCAGGCTGGTCTCAGTGCCGCCCGGCGATACCACGTTGACGCGGATTCCGCGCTCCTTCAGGTCGGCCGTCCAGGTTCGCGCGAACGAACGCACTGCCGCCTTGCTCGCGTTGTAGAGCGTTTGGTCGGGAAAGCCTTTACTGCCGGCGACCGAGCCGTTCAGGATGACTGCGGCGCCAGCAGTCATCAGTGGCAATGCCTTCTGCACGGTAAAAAGCACGCCACGTACATTCAAGTCGAATAGGCGGTCAAAGCCGGCTTCGTCAATCGTGCCCAGCGGGCGCGGCTCGCCCTCGGCGATGCCAGCGTTGGCAAACACAACATCCAGCTTGCCGCTCTCGCGCTGAATGCGCTCGTAGAGGCGATCGAGGTCGGTGAGGTTCGCGGCATCTCCCTGTACGCCGATAGCACCGTTGCCAATTTCCCGGACGGCGTCGTTGAGTCGCTCCTGTCTGCGTCCGGTGACGTAGACCCGCGCGCCCTCTGCGGCGAAGAGCTTGGCAGTTGCCAGTCCGATGCCTTCGCTGCCACCGGTAATCGCTACAACTTTGTCTATAAATCGCTTGCCCATGCGTACCTCATCTCTAAAGTGGAGTATTCCTCCACTTATTATATGGAGGAACCATCCACTTTTGAAGCGGAGCTATCATCCACTTGTAACCAAGACCGGATATGAAAGAAAGTCCTGCCACCGATGAGGCGCCACTACGCGCCGATGCAGCGCGCAATCGGGAGCGTATCCTTGCAGCTGCCGAAGAGGTGTTTCTCGAGCGTGGTGCTGATGCCTCGCTCGACGATGTTGCCAAGCGTGCGAAGGTGGGGATCGGGACGCTTTATCGCCGCTTCCCGACGCGCGAGGCCCTGCTTGCCGCACTGAGCGATGAGCGCCTGTTGTCGCTCGCAGCGGCGAGTCGAGCCGCAGACCCTGCGCCCGAACCCACAGCCTCCATACGCGCTTTCGTTCGAGCGCTCGTGATGCATGCCAGCCACTATCACGGACTAGCTGCATCGCTGGGCGCGGTACTTAAAAGCGGCACTCCCGGCTGCAAAGCGGGGAGCGATGAGGGTCTGCGGCTGCTCCAGCGTGCGCAAGAAGCGGGAGCGATTCGCGAGGATCTGTCCCTGGACGATCTGTTGTGCATGGTCACGGCGATCTCTCTTGCTGTCGAGCAGTCCCACAGCGGAAAAGCGCGTATCGCGCACTTGGTAGATCTGTTCTTTGACGGAATTGGGTTGCACCGAGCTGACGATCAACTGCTCCCCGAAAAAGTCGCGAACTAACCGATCCAGTCCTGGACGTGCTCAAAATGGTGAGCACAACCGAATCTTCACGCTGGCGGTAATTCCGGGCGGGCGTTGATTTCGATCGAGTTGGTCGAGTGGCACTCTAGAAACAATCCCATTGAATCTCGACGGCGCATCATTGCGCCAGCAACTTCTTTTGCCGCGGCTCTTGTATCAGCCAGTCAGCTTCCTTGAATCAACATCCATCGCATGTTCACTTCCTCGTCGTGCAAGGTATGTAGCGGATAAATCTCGAGCCTGCATCCGAGCGCGCGTCTGAGGTGCCCCGTCGGCGCTGAACTCCGCACAGCAACCAGACCATCGCACCAATCGCATCAGCGGAAACGAAGTTGCCCGAGGTCGACCCCAGCCGAGGACATTCCGCGTGAAGGCTTGGCTCAAAGGTTCGAGAGCGATGCCGAGGCATTTTGAGGTGCCGCAGACGGTGAGTACTGCAAGCATGTCTGACGCCCGTAACTCCCGCAGGACCGAACCCTCGACAAAAGACGTGGTGACGTCTGGCCACTCCTTTTCATCGCAAAAGGTACACCATTACATCGACGAAAGTCGCCCTGCGCGGCGCATACAAGAAAAACTACGTGCGGATGCTCGTCCTCAAGCGCAGCTGTTCTGCCGCCCGGTGGAAGCTCCCTTGCTCCTGCACTGCGACAAATGCCCTCAGTACGAAATACTCGGCTTCTCGCATGGCGGGTCCCGCTGATGTGCGGCTGAGCATATCTGAGCGGAGATGAACCACGATCCTTGTGCCCCTTGAAGCCGCTGCCAAGGATATCGTGTCGTAGTTCCCTGGCCCAAGCTGCCCGAAGTACTTGCAGGCCTTACAGCAAGGCTTACAGAGAAGGCATCCAGGGCAACGGCGCCAAAGCCGCGGGATCGATGCCGCACGTCGATCACCGCCGCAAGCCCGCTGCACGACGCCTCGTCCAGCGCGTCCGGCGGATCGCGGTGGCGGTCGACTGGCAGACCCAGGCATCCGAAGTTGCGGGCGATCTCCGCAAAGTCCCGCTGGATGAATTTGGTAGCAGTCCTGCATCCGCTCGCCATCGATCTGCGCCTTGCGCAAGCTCGTGAGTCCTTGCGCGAGGCAACCGTTGTTGTTGCCGACCATGATCGTGTTCAAGGCGCGCGATTTGCTCCTCGAATCGGGGGACGATGCCGAAGGCCTTGGGGTCGAGCGCCCCCTCGAGAGAGCTCTCGGCAAGCCGGCCGACGTCGACCGCGCAGATGGCTGGTGGGCTTCGGCCGGTTCCTGGAGAGCAGGCCGGCAGCTTTCTTCAAAGAGCGCTAGATGACGTCACGCGATGTGGCAAATGGGATTGCCACAGGCTCGCTGGAAGGACGTTCGCCACGCTCAATCGAGCAGTTCTTCCAACAGCCTGGCGCCATCGGTCCCACGCTTGCAACGGCTCCATAGCCGATCGAACAGCTGCACGTGCAGGTCGACAGCCTCCTTCGCGGAAGTGATCATCGCCACGCCCACGTCCAGGTTCGGCAATTCGCCGATCCGAAAGGGACTCGTGCCGAGAACCACCGCATCGGATTGGTAGAACAGCTGGAATGCCACGTTCGGCACCACGTTTTCAACCAGGCCGATCTGGATGCCCAGCGGTTCCGTGCGCATCAGCCTGGCCAGGTGTTCCACCTGGCGCTGAGCTGCCTGCCTGCGCTTCGCGACCGTGGCAGCCGGCAGTCCAAGGCGCCCGACCAAACCTAGGGTCAGCAGTCGCCGCAGCTCCTCGAGCGAATAGAGACAGGTGATCGACGGCGAGTGCTCGCGGGCCTGGATCCGACGCTGCCCGAGGGTCTCCAGCAGCGCGGTCCCGCGGTCGCTTCGGGCACCAGCGCGCACGCGGCTGACGGGCGCTTCCGCCTCCTCGATCATGAGTGCAAGGTACTCGTCGTACTCCTCGGTGGTCAACAGGTATGACAGCGGACTGAAGAGCGCGACGATGTGACTCGCATTCTTCTCGAGCTGCTGCATGCGTGCCTGGTAGCTCGCGGCGTTCGCGTGGTACTCGGCCCCCGCCCCGAGCAGCGAGGCCAGACTGGTACCGAGGATGGAGGCGATGTTCTGGATCACGTCGATCTTGACGATCTCCCCTTGCTCGATGCGATAGAGCGCGGCACGCGACACCCCCAGTCGCGCAGCGAGCTCGTCTGCGTTGTAACCAGCACCAAGTCGGTAGGCACGCACCCGCGCGCCGATGTCGGCCAAGTCAAAGGCCATACGGCTGCCTCGTTGTTTCAAAAATTAGACATCCGCTCATTATCGACCGTGTCGCTCCCCAGTGCGCGGCGCCTCTGCATCCAGGGGCGGGAGCCACGGCTGACACGCGACTCCCTAGGGATAGCCCTATGTGAGTCCAAAAGGTTTAGAACCAATAATTGGATATTGTCTCAAAATTTAGTCACTCTTGCAGCGGCATCCCCTCTCATGATCGAACACACGACGCCAGCCTCGCCGCGCTGGCGACAACGCCCACCCGGCTCCAACTGGGGCGACTTCGGCCCCGACGACCAGGCGGGCCGGATGAATCTGCTGACGCCGAGCAAGGTCCTCGAGGGCCTGGCGGAGGTGCGCGATGGGCGCACCTTCTGCCTGAGCCTGCCGCTCGATTTCCCCGGCGGCAACGTGCTCAACGAAAAGCGCCGGCCCCCGATCCTGCGTCCCACGCTGCGCAATGGCCGGCCGAACATGAACTACAAGATGTTCACGGAGCTGCTCAACCTGACCGACGTGCTCTGTGACGACCTGGCCGTGCTTTACCTGCAGTACTCCACGCAGTGGGATTCGCTGGCGCATGTCGGCCAGATGTTCGACGCGAACGGAGACGGGGTGCCGGTGCCTGTCTTTTACAACGGCTACCGTGCGCACATCGACATGATCGGCCCGGAAGACCCCGCGGATGCGGGGCCGCCGATCGCGGGCGTGACGCACTCCACTTCGCATGCCAAGGCGCTGGGCATCGAGAACATGGCCGAGCGCTGCGTGCAGGGCCGCGCGGTGATGATCGACCTGCGCGCGCACCTGGGCGACGACCGCGTGAACGTCGGATACGACACCCTCATGCGCATCCTGGATGCCGACCGCGTCGAGGTGGAGAGCGGCGACATGGTGTGCCTGCACACCGGTTACGCGCAGCGCCTGCTCGACATGAACCGGCAGCCGGATGCCGCGGTGCTGGACCGCAGTTGCGCGGTGCTGGATGGGCGCGACGAGCGGCTGCTGCAATGGATCACAGACTCGGGCCTGTCCGCCCTGATCGCGGACAACTACGCGGTCGAAGCCCAACCCGCGCGCGCCTTCGACGGATGCTGCGCGGCACTGCCGCTGCACGAGCATTGCCTGTTCAAGCTGGGCGTGCACCTGGGCGAGCTGTGGCACCTCACGCCGTTGGCCGATTGGCTGCGCGCGCGCGGGCGCAATCGCTTTCTGCTGACGGCGCCTCCCTTGCGGCTTCCCGGCGCGGTCGGCTCCCCGGCCACACCGGTCGCCACGGTCTGACGGCCCATGAACTACAAGTTCGACTTCAGCAGCGTCGCGGCATTCTGGCCGGACTTCCTGCACGGCGCCTGGCTCACGATCCAGCTCTCGTTCGCGGCCACGCTGCTAGGCTTCGTGCTCGGCTCGCTGTGCGCGATCGGCCGCCGCAGCCAGCTCGCGTGGCTGCGGCGCACCTGCGGCATCTATGTGGAAGTGATCCGCAACACGCCGCTGCTGGTGCAGGTCTTCCTCTTCTACTTCGGCTTCGCGAGCCTCGGGCTGACGATGCATGCCGCGGTCGCATCGCTGCTGGTCCTCGTGATCAACGTCGGCTCTTACACCACTGAGATCATGCGCGCCGGTTTCGAGTCGGTGCATCCGGGCCAGATCGAGGCCGCCGAATGCCTCGGCCTTTCGCGCATCCAGACCTACTGGTACGTGGTGCTCCAGCCGGCCATGGAGCGCGTCTACCCGGCCCTGACCAGCCAGTTCATCCTGCTCATGCTGGCCACCTCGATCATGTCGCAGATCTCGGCCGAGGAACTCACCGCCGTCGCGAACCGCGTGCAGTCGATGACCTTTCGCGCCTTCGAGACCTACCTCGTGGTCGCCTGCTGCTACCTCCTGCTGTCGCTCGCGATGCGTGCCGGGTTCTGGCTCCTGGGCCTCCTCATCTTCCCTCGTCGACGCAGGCTCGGCACCGCGATTTGAGTCGACCCGATGAACAACGAATTCAACACCAACCACCTGCTCTTCCTGCTCCACGGCGCAGCCTGGACGCTCGGCCTGTCGGCCACCGGCTTCGTGGGCGGCGGTCTGCTCGGGTTCCTCGTGGCCCTGGGCCGCATCGCGCCCAGCCGGCTGTGCCGCGGACTCGTGGGCATCTACGTGCAACTGATCCAGGGAACGCCGCTGCTGATCCTGATGTTCCTGGCGTACTTCGGCCTCGGCATCATGGGCTTCGACGTTCCACCGCTCGCGGCCGCCGGCCTGGCGATGACGATCTACACCAGCGCCTACCTCGGGGAGATCTGGCGCGGTGCGCTGCAGTCCGTGCCCCGGACGCAGTGGGAAGCCGCCGAGTGCCTGTCCTTCAGTGCCTCGCAGCGCCTATTCCTGATCATCGTGCCCCAGGCCCTGCGCATCGCCACGCCGCCAACGGTCGGCTTCCTCGTGCAGATCGTGAAGAACACCTCGCTGGCTTCGGTGGTGGGTTTCATCGAGCTCGCGCGGGCCGGCCAGGTCATCAACAACGCCCTGTTCGAACCCTTCCTGGTGTTCTCGATCATGGCGCTCCTGTACTTCGCACTGTGCTACCCGCTCTCGCTGTGGGCACACGCGCTCGAAACGCGCCTGCGCGTCGGTCGACGCGCCTCTCCTGGAACCTGAGACATGAACGACAACACAGCACTGGTTCGACTGGACCAGGTTCGGAAAAGCTTCGGCACGGCGAGGGTGCTCGATGGCGTGTCCTTCGACGTGCACCGCGGCCAGGTCGTGGCCATCATCGGCCGCAGCGGCTCCGGCAAGAGCACGGCGCTGCGCTGCATCGACCGCCTCGAGACCATCGATGGCGGCGAGATCACCGTGTGCGGCCAGTCGCTGAGCAGCGCCTCGCTGGACCTGCGCCGCCTGCGCCGCGAGGTCGGCATCGTCTTCCAGAGCTACAACCTCTTTCCGCACCTCACAGTGGCCCAGAACGTCTCGCTCGCGCTCAGGAAGGTGCGCGGCAAGTCCGCCGCCGAAGCCACCGACATCACCGATCGCGTGCTGCGCCAGGTCGGCATGCACGACAAGGTGCAGGCCTATCCCGAGCAGCTTTCGGGCGGGCAGCAGCAGCGCGTGGCCATCGCCCGGTCCCTGGCGATGGAACCGCAGCTGATGCTCTTCGACGAGGTGACCTCCGCACTGGATCCGCAATTGACGGGCGAGGTGCTGCAGGTCATGGAATCGCTCGCCAGGCGCGGCATGACCATGATCCTCGTGACCCATGAGATGGCATTTGCCGCCAAGGTGGCGGACAAGATCGTCTTCATGCATGCCGGACGGGTGCATGAGATGGGCGGCGCGGACATCCTGGCCGCACCCCGCACACCGGAGCTCGCGCAATTCGTCGGCAACGGACTCTGACCTGCACCGTCCCTCTTTCTTCCCCATCCACATCCACATCAGGAGACATGACCATGATCAAGCCAACCCTCGGGCGCATCGCGCTGGCTTTCTCGCTACTGGCCGCCGCGGGCGCAGCACAGGCCGATCTGCTCGACAACATCAAGCAGGCCAGGAAGCTGCGCGTCGCCATCGAGCTGGCGCTGCCGCCCTACGGCATGACCAACGACAAGATGCAACCCTACGGCTCCGATGTGGAGACCGCGCAGCTCCTGGCGAAGGACCTCGGCGTAGAACTGGAGATCGTTCCGGCCACCGGTCCCACACGCATCCCGTTCCTGCAGACCAACAAGGCGGACCTCGCGATCGCCACGCTGTCGATCAGTCCCGATCGCCAGAAGGTAATCGACTTCTCCGTGCCGTACTCGGTCGTGCAGATCGTGGTCGCCGCGCCCAAGTCGATGAACATCAAGGGCTATGGCGACCTCGTCGGCAAGAAGATCGCCATCACCCGCGGCAACGTGCAGGAGATGGAGCTCGTGCAGAAGGCCGTGGGCGCGCAGATCGTGCGCTACGACGATGACGCGACGCTGGTGACCGCCGGCGTGAGCGGGCAGGCGCCGATCGTTTCCACCGCGACCACCCTGCTGCAGGCGATCCAGACCAAGGCGCCCGGCAGGGAACTCGAAACCAAGTTCGTCGTGAAGGAGTTCAACCTGGGCATCGGCATGCGCAAGGAAGAACCCAAGCTCCTGGCGTGGATCAACGACTGGGTCAAGGTTAACCGCGCCAATGGCAAGCTCAACGAGATCTTCAAGAAGTATCACCACAGCGAACTGCCGCCGCTGCCCGCGCAATGAGCGCCGTTCACGAACTGCGCATCTACCACTGCGCCCAGGGTCGCCTCGCGGCACTGCACCGACGCTTCGAGGAAGCCACGCTGCCGCTGTGGCGCCGCCACGGCATCGAGGCGGTGGGTTTCTGGACCACCGAGGTCGGCCCGAGCAACCAGGCGCTGACGTTCATGATCCGCTGGGACAGCCTGGCCGCGCGCGAACGCATCTGGAGCGCGTTCTCCAACGATGCGGAATGGCTGGCCGCGCGGGAGCGCTTCGAGTCCGAAGGGCCCATCGTCGCGCGCATCGAGAACCAGTTGCTCGTTCCCACGCGCTACTCGCCGCTGCAGTGAGGACCAGCGAATGACTGATCGCCATGGCCTCGCGCCGACTGCCTCGTTCTCGGCCGCGCCGCGTGTGATACGACTGCATCCCGAAGACAACGTGGTGGTCGCGCTCGACCAGCTGCTGTCGGGCACGCTCGTGCGCGGCGAGAACGTGGTCGTCTCCGGACTGGTTCCGCCCGGCCACAAGATGGCAACCCGCGAGATCGCCGTGGGCGAGGTCGTGCGCCGCTATGGCCAGATCATCGGCTTCGCCAGCGTGGCGATCCGCGCGGGCCAGCATGTGCATACGCACAACGTGACGATGGGCGAGTTCAGCCGCGACTACGCGCACGCGGCCGAGACCCGGGCCACCCCGGCCGCCTCGCAGCCAGCCACGTTCCAGGGGATCGTGCGCAAGGACGGGCGCGTCGGCACCCGCAACTACATCGGCATCCTGACGACGGTCAATTGCTCCGCCACCGTTGCGCGGGCCATCGCCGACCGATTTCGCCGCGACATTCATCCGGATGCCCTGGGCGCCTACCCCGACATCGACGGCGTCGTGGCGCTGACTCATGACGCGGGGTGCGCCATCGATGCGAAGGGTGAAGGCCTGCGGATCCTGCAACGCACGCTGGGAGGCTATGCCTGCCACCCTAACTTCGCCGCGGTGGTCGTCGTCGGACTGGGCTGCGAGACCAATCAGATCTCCGGGCTGCTGGCCAGCCAGGGATTGACGCACGACGATCGCGTGCACAGCTACACCATCCAGGACGTGGGCGGGACCACGAACGCCGTCGAGCGCGGCGTGGGTCTGGTGCGCAGCCTCCTGCCGGCGGCCAACGCCGTGCAGCGGCAGAGCGTTCCCGCGAGCCATCTGGTGGTGGGCTTGCAGTGCGGCGGCTCCGACGGTTATTCCGGCATCTCGGCCAACCCGGTGCTGGGTGCCGCCGTGGACCTGCTGGTACGGCACGGCGGCACCGCGATCCTGTCGGAGACGCCGGAGATCTACGGAGCCGAGCACCTGCTCACGCGACGCGCACGCGCGCCGGACATCGGCCGCAAGCTGGTGGCGCGCATCCAGTGGTGGGAAGAATTCTGCGCGCGCAACGGCGCGGAGATGAACAACAACCCGTCCGCGGGCAACAAGGCCGGCGGGCTCACCACGGTCCTCGAGAAATCGATGGGTGGCATCGCCAAGGGCGGAACGACCTCGCTCAACGAGGTCTACGAATATGCGCAGCCGGTCGCCGCCAAAGGGCTGGTCTTCATGGACACCCCAGGCTACGACCCCGTGTCCGCCACCGGGCAGGTCGCCGGCGGAGCGAACCTGATCTGCTTCACCACCGGCCGCGGCTCGGCCTACGGTTGCGCGCCATCGCCGTCGATAAAGCTCGCGACCAACACCGCCCTGTGGGAGCGGCAGGCCGACGACATGGACTTGAACTGCGGGACCGTGCTGTCCGGCGAGCGCTCGATCGCCGAGCTCGGCGAGGAGCTGTTTCGCATGATGCTATCGGTTGCCTCCGGGGAGCGCTCGCGCAGCGAGCAGCACGGCTATGGCCAGAACGAATTCGTGCCGTGGCAGATCAGCGTGGTCACCTAGGCGCCGGCTGCATTCCTCACTTCAGCCATCTTTCTCGAATTTTCCGAATACCGATCGAATGGAACGGCATGACGCTTGATCCTGTTTCCTCCCCGCCCCTGACACTTGCAGCCTCCGCAGTGCTGCCGGACGACGGCTACGCAGGCACCCTCGTCGGGCGCGCCTGGCTGACCGGCGAGGTGCCCGGTCCCGCGGTGGTCGCGATCCGCGCTGACGGGGTCTATGACCTGTCGAGCGCCTTCCCGACGATGTCCACCTTGCTCGATGCCGACGACCCGGCACGGCGGGTGCGCGAGACCGCCGGATCGCGCATCGGAAGCCTCGAGGAACTGCTGTCGAACAGCGTCCACCCTGGATGCGACATGCGCCGCCCCTACCTTCTGGCGCCATGCGACCTGCAGGTCATCAAGGCCGCGGGCGTAACGTTCGCGGCCAGCCTGATCGAGCGCGTGATCGAGGAGCAGGCCGGGGGCGATCCATCGCGCGCGGAAGAGGCCCGCGCGCAGGTGCGCGAGACAGTCGGCGACGACCTGTCGCTCATCAAGCCCGGCTCCGAGCAGGCCATGGCGCTCAAGCGCCTGCTGCAGGAACGTGGCGTGTGGTCGCAATACCTCGAGGTCGGCATCGGCCCGGACGCCGAAGTGTTCACCAAGGCGCCGGTACTGTCCGCCGTCGGCACGGGCCAGGAGATCGGCATCCGCAGCGACTCGGCCTGGAACAACCCGGAGCCTGAAGTCGTGCTGGCAGTCAGCAGCCAGGGTGCGATCGTTGGTGCCACGCTCGGAAACGACGTCAACCTGCGCGACATCGAAGGTCGCAGCGCCCTCCTGCTTGGAAAGGCCAAGGACAACAACGCCTCGTGCGCGATCGGTCCGTTCATCCGGCTCTTCGACGCATCCTTTGGGCTGGATGCCGTTCGTGGCGAAACGGTGCATCTGACCGTGCGAGGGCCCGAGGGTTTCGAGCTGGCTGGCATCAGCTCAATGTCGCAGATCAGCCGAGATCCGCTGGACCTGGTGGCGCAGACCATGGCGGCTCATCAGTATCCCGATGGCTTCATGCTTTTTCTCGGCACCTTGTTCGCCCCCATTCAGGATCGTGCGCAGCCGGGCAGCGGCTTTACCCACCATGTCGGCGACGTGGTGAGCATTCGCAGCGCGCGACTGGGCGAATTGCGCAATCGCGTCGCTCACAGCGAGGACGCGGCGCCATGGCGGTTCGGCCTGCGCGCCTTCATCGCCAACCTCGCGCGCCGCGGACTCCTCGCCCACGATCTTTGAAGAAACGAAGAAGCATGCAGAACCACGACAACCTGATCGGCGGCGAATGGCGCGCCGGCGCGAGCTACAGCCCCAACGTCAACCCCAGCAACCTCGGCGACGTGCTGGGCCACTACACGCAAGGCGACGCGAGCCATGTCGAGGCGGCCGTGGCGGCCGCCACCGCCGCCTTCCCGGCCTGGGCCACGGGCAGCGTGCAGGCACGCTCCGACGCGCTCGACAAGATCGGCAACGAGATCCTCGCGCGCAAGGAGGAACTCGGCACGCTGCTCGCGCGCGAGGAAGGCAAGACCCGCGCCGAAGGCATCGGCGAGGCCACGCGCGCAGGCCAGATCTTCAAGTTCTTCGCGGGCGAGTGCCTGCGCCTGTCGGGCGAGCTGCTGCCCTCGGTGCGGCCCAACATCGGCGTGGAGATCACGCGCGAGCCCGTGGGCGTGGTCGGCCTGATCACGCCGTGGAACTTCCCGATCGCCATTCCCGCCTGGAAGATCGCGCCCGCGCTCGCGTTCGGCAACTGCGTGGTGCTGAAGCCCGCCGACCTGGTGCCGGGCTGCGCCTGGGCGCTGGCCGAGATCATCAGCCGCTCGGGCATTCCGGCCGGTGTGTTCAACCTCGTGATGGGCCGTGGCAGCGTGATCGGCGATGCGCTGGTCAACCACCCGGGCATCCATGCGATCAGCTTCACCGGCTCGGTGGGCGTGGGCCGCAACATCGCGGTGCAGTGCGTGAAGAACGGCAAGAAGGTGCAGCTCGAGATGGGCGGCAAGAACCCGCAGGTGGTGCTCGACGACGCCGACCTCGCGCAAGCGGTGGAGCTGAGCACGCAGAGCGCCTTCTACTCGACCGGCCAGCGCTGCACGGCCTCGAGCCGGCTGATCGTCACCGAAGGCATCTATCCGAAATTCATCGCGGCGATGAAGGAACGCATGGCCAAGATCAAGGTCGGCGACGCGCTCGCGCAGGGCACCGACGTGGGCCCGGTGTCCTCGAAGTCGCAGCTCGAGCAGGACCTGGAGTACGTCGACATCGGCAAGGCCGAGGGCGCGGTGCTGGCGGCAGGCGGCGAGCGCCTGAAGCTCGAGACCGACGGCTACTACATGTCGCCGGCGCTCTTCAGCGAATCGGCCGCGTCGATGCGCATCAACAAGGAAGAGATCTTCGGCCCGGTGGCGAGCGTGATCCGCGTGAAGAACTACGAGGAGGCGCTGGCCACGGCCAACGACACCGAGTTCGGCCTGTCGGCCGGCATCGCGACCACGTCGCTCAAGTACGCCACGCACTTCAAGCGCCACAGCCAGGCCGGCATGGTGATGGTGAACCTGCCGACCGCGGGCGTGGACTACCACGTGCCCTTCGGCGGTCGCAAGGGTTCGAGCTACGGCCCGCGCGAGCAGGGGCGCTATGCGCAGGAGTTCTTCACCACGGTGAAGACGGCGTACACGCTGGCCTGAAGAGCCAAGTAGCCGCGAGTCGAGGTCGCTGTAGCGCGAGCGCGCGAAAGCGCTGAGAGCGCACCCGAGCGTCGACCTGCGAGCGGGAATTGCCCAGGCATGCCTCTCAGCGCGTCAACCTGAAAAGCATGCCGCTGCGCGGCATGTTGTCGACGGCCCGCCCCAGGCCCTCCAATCGGGTCATGAGCCCTTCAGGTCCCCGCGTTAACGTGAACAAGCGCTCGCCGACTTGATGACGCCCCAGCGCGTTTTCGGGACCAAACTTGTAGAACTTGATCACGAGCGACTGTCCCTCGGGGGTTGCCGTGCAAATGACGCGTCGATGGGTCTGGTAGCCATCGCCGTTAAGCGCGCAACTGGTGGCCCCCGCGGAAGGCCCGAGCACCAAGGTGTGGTTGATGAATGCGGCCACCCCCTCGGAGGGCGTCGAGCCGCCGATGCGGCCGAGCGATTCTTCCCAGACGTAGCGACCGTGCCATGCGGAAGAAGACGCGGTGGACGAAGCAGGGCGCGCAGCGGCTGCGCCCGACCCCGAGGGAGCCGCCGCAACGGCCAACGGCGTCACCGCAAAGTCGCTGCCTCCGCGCTGCGCGGGCCACATGCCGATCTGGAACAGCTGACGCTCCCCGCAGGCGTTCACGCTCCAGCGTTCGAAGTGGCCCCCACGCGAGTTGGCAGACACGGCGGGCTGCACCGGCACATAGCCGCGCGGCATCACCTCCATGCGCACCTCGGACAGCGTTTGGCAACCCTTGACCGTACGAACATGGCCTGCGATGCGGTTGAGGATGTCCGTTGCGAGTTGAGAGCTAGCGAGCGTGCGCCCCGTTGAGGCGACCTGGGTCCTCCCTGGAGAGGGTTGGCTGGACGCGGGGGGCTGCTGGGCATGAGCCGCCGTGCTCCAGACAATGAGCGCGCCGGCCCCGACGATACCGGCAGCAAGGCGAGCAAGGTTCATCGTCGAATCCCTCCATTCGAATGATCTCGTGGCCCAGGATTGGGCTGTCAAAGATTGCGGGCCCTCTACACGGGCGCGTTGTCTGCATCGGACGCAACGCTCTGTCGGCGATTTGCCTGGAGGGGGCGTGCGGTTTCCCGGCCACCTCATGTCCGGCGCGGCTGAACTTTCAGCCGAAAAACCGCGGGAAAACCTGGGGGTGGACCAGAAAACCCCTTTCATTTCAACGACTTGCATCGAAAGGTCGACATGGCACACGCGTTGCTATTCCAGAGCGCATCCCTGAGACAGAGGACGGAGACAACCATGCGACACATCCCCTTGCACAGCACTTCCACGCGGCCTGCCGGTTCGCGGCCTGAGCGCCCGCGTCCACACCCGCCTCTGCCCCTGCACTGACAAGCGCCGCAAGGCCAACGGCCCGGCTTCGCCGGGTCGCGCCGCCGCATGGCCATCCCGTCGCGCGCGAGCCCGGCCACCCGCTTCCCGCTTTTCTTCCCTGCAACCAGAACCACAACGGAGACCGAAAAAATGACCGCAAGACCCGAGATCGAGAGCCGCTTTGCCAAGGCGAAAGCACCACTGCGCATCAGCACCCTGCTGGCCACCCTGATCCTTGCCGCCTGCGGCGGCGGAAGCGACGGGGGCGGTGGATTCATACCGCCCATCGCCGGCGGCGGCGGTGGTGGTGGTGGCAATCCCACAAACCCCGGCAACCCCGACCCGGGCACGCCGCCGGCCGGGGCGACGCTGAAAGTCGGTGTGCTGTCGTCGCCGCCTCAGCTGGTGACCGGGGACGACGCACTCGTCGAGCTCGAGTTGCTAAGCGAGCAGTCGCCCGGCAGTCTGTCGGTGACGGTCGACGGGCGCGATGTCACGGCTGCCTTCGCGCCCAACCCCGCGAATGGAAGACTGGTGGGAAAGGTCACGGGACTGAAGACCGGCGCCAACGAACTGGTCGCGAGCTACGGCGGCTACAGGGCAACGCTCGCATTGACGGCCTATCCGATCACCGGTCCCGTGATCTCGGGGCCGCACGAGGAGCCCTTCGTGTGTGGCTACGAGACCTTCACGCGCATGGGCGGCCAGAAGCTCAAGTCGCTCGACGACGGCAAGTGCTCGGTCGAGACACGTGTGGACTACTACTACCGGACCACCGCGGGCACCAACACGCGCTTCGAACCCGGCAGCCTGAGCGCCTATCCGGCCAACATCGCCTACCTCACGATCGACGGCAAGCAGGTGCCGTACGTGATCCGGCTGGAGAGCGGCACCATCAACCGCGGCCTGTACCAGTCGGCGATCCTGCACGACGTGCTCAACGAGCCGCCCCCGTCCCCGACCTACCGTACCGCGGGCTGGAAAGGCGGCCTGATCTATCCGCTCGGCGGCGGCTGCCAGGGCGGCTGGTTCCAGCAGGGCAATGACTTCGGCACGCTGATCAATCCGACCTACCAAAGCCGCGGGCTCGCGGTGACCACTTCCACGCTGAACGTCTTCGGCACGAACTGCAACGACCTGCTGTCGTCCGAGACCATTGGCATGGTCAAGGAGCGCTTCATCGAAAACTTCGGCGCGCCCACCTACACCATCGGCACCGGCGGCTCGGGCGGCTCCTACCAGAGCCACCAGACCAGCGACAACTACCCCGGCCTCTTCGACGGCGTGGTGGTGAGCCAGGTGTTCGCCGACGTGACCTCGTCCACGATCTTCAAGTTGCATGACTCGCGTGTACTGAACAACTACTTCAACGACCCGGCCACCGCGGCGCTGAACTACACCGTGGCCGAGAAGCAGGCCATCTCGGGCTACCTGCAGATTGGCAACATCCCCAACATGAGCGGCAGCGCCGGCCGGCTCGATCCCACCGTGTCCTTCCCCGCTGGCGTGCCGGTGGAGAAGCGCTACAACGCCGCGACGAACCCGACGGGTGCGCGCGCCACGGTGTTCGACCACACCGTGAACGTCTACGGCAAGACCGCCGAAGGCTTCGCGCTGCGCCCGATCGACAACGTGGGCATCCAGTACGGCCTGAATGCGCTCAACGAGGGCAAGCTCGGCATCGACAAGTTCATCGACCTCAACGAGCGCGCTGGTGGCGTGGACCGCGACATGAATCGCACTACGACGCGCACCGTGGGCGATCTCGATGCGCTGACCCGGGCCTACCAGTCCGGACGCATCGTCAATGGCGCGGGGGGACTGGCCTCCACCGCCATCATCGACCTGCGCGACTACAACGACGGCACGGTGGGCGGAGACATCCACACCAAGATCCATTCGTTCTCGATGCGGGAGCGGCTGCGCCGCGCCAACGGCAACATCGACAACCACGTGATGTGGACCAAGGGCGCGGGCAGCGCCGAGGCCTTCGATGCAATGGACGTCTGGCTGCGCGCCACCAAGGCAGACCGCTCGGACCGTCCGCTCGCCCAGAAGATCGCCGCCGCACGGCCGGCCGACTTGAAGGACGCGTGCTGGAACAACGGCCTGAAGTACACGGAAGAGCAGACCGCCTTCGGCGCGAGCGCGTGCAACACCTTCTACCCGGCCGGCACGACGCCGCGCATGGCCGCTGGCGGCCCGCTGACCGACGACATCGCCAAGTGCCAGCTCAAGCCGCTGAACCCCTCGGACTACCGCGTGTTCTTCACGCCCACGCAATGGGCCCGTCTGACTGCCGCTTTCCCCGATGGCGTGTGCGACTGGACCAGGCCGGGCGTGGGCCAGCAGCCCCTGAGCGGTACCTGGCTGTCCTTCGGCCCCTCGCCGTTGAACCTGCTGTTCGACGTCACCAAGCAGATCACGCCGTCGATGCTCTGACGTCGCTGACTGGACCTGCACAGACCGCCGTCGACCTCGCGGCGGCGGTCCGTGCGACCTCTTTTCTTTCCACCGGAGCCATTTCCTTGAACCGATCGATCGTCAAACGAAGCCTTGCCGCTCTTGCCGCGGCCACTGTGTCCCTGGGCGTGCACGCGCAAGATTTTCCGGGCGGCAAACCCATCACCATCGTCGTGCCCTTCGCCGCGGGCGGCCCCACCGACCGCGTGGCGCGCGACCTCGCCGAAGCGCTGCGCAAGCCGCTCGACGGCGCAACGATCGTGATCGACAACGCCGCCGGCGCGGGCAGCACCATCGGCAATGCGAAGGTCGCCCGCGCCAAGGCCGACGGCTACACGCTGCTGCTCACCCACGTCGGCATGGCCACGACCCCCGTGCTCTATCGCAAGCTGCCCTACAACTACGAGACCGACTTCGAATACCTGGGCATGATCAACGACGTGCCGATGACCGTGATCGGCAAGCCACAGCTCGAGGCCAACAGCTTCAAGGAACTGCGAGAGTGGATCGGCAAGAACGCCGGCAAGACCAATCTTGGCAACGCCGGCATCGGCTCGGCCTCGCACCTGTGCGGCCTGTTGTTGCAGAGCGAGCTCAAGGCAGAGATGACCACCGTGCCCTACAAGGGAACGGCACCGGCCATCGCAGACCTGCTCGGCGGCCAGATCGACCTGCTGTGCGACCAGACCACCAACACCACAGGCCAGATCGAAGCCAAGAAGGTCAAGGCCTATGCGGTCACGACGCTCAAGCGCCTGAGCACGCCGGCATTGAAGGATCTGCCCACGCTCGACGAGTCGGGCCTGAAGAGCTTCCAGGTCACGATCTGGCATGGGCTGTATGCGCCCAAGGGCACGCCGGCGCCGGTGCTCAAGAAGCTCAACGACGCATTGAAGGTCGCGCTCAAGGACGCGGAGTTCATCAAGAAGGAGGAAGGTCTGGGCGCGGTGGTCGTGACCGACAAACGCGTGGAGCCGGCAGAACACAAAAAGTTTGTACAGGCTGAAGTCGCACGTTTCGGCCCGGTCATCAAGGCTGCGGGCGTCTACGCGGATTGATGGACCCCGGTGATGTACGAGAGAACGCCGATGCAGGGTAATTCCGCCTCGGCGAATCACGAGCGCCTGCGTACGATCGTCTGCTGTTTACGTATTCCCGCAGCCCTCCGCCCCCCACTCTCGTGTCAATGCTGCTTTCGGCAGGTCGTGCCGTGCTGAAGCTGTCCGCACCGTACCGCCATGGCTTCGCCGGCTCCCCCGACGATCTGCGAGACCAGGCCGTGCTTGCGCGCTTCAAGGGCGCGACAGTCATCTCAACCACAACCCGCTGGCGCCGCTGGGCCGCGGTAGGGGCGTGGCTGTGCCTGATCGCCGCGGGTGGTGCGCTGGCGTATCTGATCGGAGAGCGCACGGGCATCCGTGCACTCCAACAAGGGACGCTGCACCGGCTCGACATCTATTCCACCAGTCTGCGCAGCGAGCTCAGCCGCTACGAGTATCTGCCGCAGGTCGTTGCACTCAGCCCGGACGTGCTCGATCTGCTGCGTGCGCCGACCCACCGGACCCTCCAGCTCGAAGCGAATGTGTACCTTGAGACGGTCAATGCGCATGCGCAGGCCTCCGCGGTCTACGTGATGGACACCACGGGCCTGACGCTCGCCGCCAGCAACTGGAACCAGCCAGGCAGCAGCTTCGTGGACATGAACTTCTCCTACCGCCCGTACTTCAAGGACGCGGTGCGCGGCATGCCCGGACGCTTCTATGGGATCGGAACGGTCAGCCGTGAGCCCGGTTACTACTTCTCGCACGGCATCGTCGACGGCAACCGCCAGCTCGGCGTGGCCACCGTCAAGGTCAACCTCGACAAGCTCGATGCCGCATGGTCACGCTCCACCGACAAGGTGCTGGCCATCGATGGGAATGGGGTGGTGTTCCTCGCATCCGAAGCGGCCTGGAAATTCCGCGCCTTGCGTCCGTTGTCGAGCGAAACCCTTCAGCAGCTCGCCCAGACCAGGCAGTACACGGAAGCAGGCGCGCTGCGCCCCATCGACATGCGCGAGCATCGACCGCTGTCGGGTGGTAACGCCATGGTGGTGCAGTTGAACGCCGATGGGCCGCGCCGCTCCGCGACGCAAGAGCCTTTCGGACCCGATTACTTGCTGGACAGCCGCCCCGTCGAAGGCACGGACTGGAAGCTGATCATCCTGTCCGACATGAAGCCGGTGCACGCCATCGCGCGCACATCGGCCGTGGGCACGGCATTCGCACTGGTGTTCCTTACGCTCCTGGTGTTGTACATCCAGCAGCGCCGACGCATCGTGCACCAACGGCTCGCGGCACGAGAGGCCCTGCAAGGTGCCTACGACGAGCTCGAACAGATGGTGCAGGTCCGTACCGAAGCACTGAGCCATGCCAACGAACACCTGCAGACGGAAATCACCGAACGCCAGCGCGCCGAGGACATTCTCAAGAGCACGCTGGACGACCTGGTGCAGACCGGCAAGATGGCCGTGCTGGGCCAGATGTCCGCGGGCATCACGCACGAACTCAACCAGCCGCTTGCCGCGCTGCGCACGTTGTCCGCCAATGCGGTCGTTTTTCTGGAGCGCGGACACACTGAGCAGGTCGATCTCAACCTTCGCACCATCTGCGACCTGACAGACCGCATGGGCCAGATCACCTCGCAGCTGAAGAAGTTTGCGCGACGGTCGACCGTCCAGCTGCAATCGGTGGCGCTGGCCGACACCGTCGCCGACGCGCTGTTTCTGCTCAACCAGCGCATCCGCCAAGAGCGCATTGCGTTGTCACAGGAGATCGAACCCGGCCTGCGTGCCCTGTGCGAAGGCAATCGGCTCGAACAGGTGCTGGTCAACTTGCTGGTGAACGCCTTCGACGCCACGGCCTCCGCGGGCGTCGATCCGCGCTGCGTGCGCGTGGTGGCGCGCAGTACACCCGACGGCGTCGTGCTCGAAGTTCACGACAACGGCACCGGTATTGCGCCGGAGGTCATGCCACGGCTGTTCGAGCCATTTTTCACCACCAAGGAGCAAGGCCTCGGATTGGGCCTCGGCTTGGCCATCTCCGCCGGCATCGTGCGCGACTTCGGTGGCCTGCTGCGTGCCGCTCGCAGCGATCTCGGCGGGGCGGTCTTTTCCGTCACGTTGCGAAAAGCAGAGGAACGGACAGATCATGATTGAAACGCGCAACCTCGAGGTTCTCTATGTCGAAGACGATCCGCCCGTGCGCTTGGGCAGCACGCAGGCGCTACAGCTCGCCGGCATTCGCGTCACCGGCTTCGGTTCGGCGGAGCAGGTACTCCAGAAGCTGACGCCGGGCTTCGCGGGCGTGCTGGTCACGGACGTCAAGCTGCCGGGCATCGATGGCCTGGAGTTGCTTTCGCACGCCCTGAAGCTCGATCCGAGCCTGCCTGTGATCCTCGTGACTGGCCATGGCGACATCACGATGGCGGTGCAGGCCATGCGCCTGGGGGCCTACGATTTCCTCGAAAAACCTTTCTCTCCCGACCAGCTGACCGAAGTCGTCCAGCGCGCGCTGGACAAGCGCGCGTTGAGCCTGGAAGTCGAGCATCTGCGGCGCAGGATCGCGGGTTTTGAATCGATCGAGGCGAAGCTCATCGGTCGCTCCTCGGCCATGCACAGGTTGCGCCGTCTGGTGCTCGACGTGGCCAACTCCGATGCCGACGTCCTGATTCTCGGAGAGACCGGAACCGGCAAAGAGCTCGTGGCGCGTTGCCTGCACGATTGCAGTCGGCGCAAGGAAGGCAACTTTGCGGCCATCAACTGTGGCGGCATGCCCGAAGCGCTGTTCGAAAGCGAGATGTTCGGCCACGAGGCAGGCGCCTTCACCGGCGCCGCGAAGCGGCGCATCGGCAAGATCGAACACGCGCGCGGCGGGACGCTGTTTCTCGACGAGATCGAGACGATGCCAATGAGCCTGCAGGTCAAGATGCTGCGCTCACTGCAGGAGCGTCAGTTCGAGCGCCTGGGGTCGAACGAACTGCGACCGATGGACAGCCGGGTCGTCGCCGCGACCAAAGCCGACCTGCTTGCTGCCGCGCGCGAAGGCAAATTCCGAGACGACCTCTACTACCGGCTGGGCGTGGTGGTGTTGAACCTCCCGCCGCTGCGCGAGAGACGCGAGGACATTCCGATGCTGTTCACGCACTTCGCCATGCAGGCTGCGCTGCGCCACGAGCGAGAGCTGCCGGTCGTGGCGCCCCACCATCTGGATGCGCTCATGGCGCATGCCTGGCCTGGCAACGTGCGGGAGTTGCGCAACATCGCCGATCGCTTTGTGCTCGGACTGTGGGAAGGCAACGAGGCGACGCGCGGAATGACGCCAGGCGAGCGTTCACTGGACGGGCAGATGGCCCAGTTCGAACGATATCTGATCCACGAGGCGCTCGAGGCGTGCAATGGTTCGGCTGCTGCCGCGGCAGAGCGGCTGGGCGTGCCGCGCAAAACCCTGTACGACAAGATGCGCCGACTGGGTCCGCTGGAAGCGGTCGAGGCGCGCAGAGCCTAAGTGCGCCACGGCCCGACGGCCGTGGTGCGATCGCGGCAGCATCAATTTTCCGAATCGTCAGCATTGCTGCGACCACCAGCGCGAAACGACCGAAAGACCGGCCGTTTCGCCCACTCCAGCCGGCCGCGGCCTCGCTTCACCGTGACCCCGCGAACAGCGACTCTCCGGCAATACGGGAGCGCTTGACGCGAACGAATGCCATCACACCTTGCTTCGCTGACAATTGCGGCATGAGCAACGCCAGCGAAGCCTTCGTACTCGATCCGGAAAGGACCCGCGACCTCGCGCATCTTCTGCTGGATGCCGAGGGTCGACTTCTGGTTCGCGATGCTCGGGAACTCGCGCAGACCACGGCTGAGGAACGGCTGTTGTTCGGGGTACGGCATGGCATCTACGGCTTGCCGACGGTGGAACTGTTGGAGTTTCTGCGCGCGCGTCTTGCCGGCCGCAGCGCGATCGAGATCGGTGCGGGTCACGGGGTGTTGGCCCAGGCGCTCGCCATCCCCGCCACCGACAACCGTCAACAGGAAGAACCAGCGATCCGCGCGTACTATGAATCGATCGGTCAGCCGACGATTCGTTACGGGAATCATGTCGAAAAACTTGATGCCGAGCGTGCCGTCGCCAAATACCGTCCGCAGGTGGTCATCGCCTGCTGGGTCACGCACCGCTTCGAAGCGTCCGAGCCCCAACGCGGCGGTAGCACAACGGGCGTTGACGAAGCCTCCATCCTCAGAAATTGCGAGGAATACATCTTCATCGGAAACGAGAAGGTGCACCAGCACAAGCCGATCTTGTCGCTACCGCACGAGAGGCTGACACCCCCATGGCTGTATTCGCGTGCACTCAACGGAAGCCCGGATTTCATCGCGATCTGGCGACGAGCGCCTGTCCCCGGCGTGGCATGAGGCGTGTGAAGCCTTGGCGATTCTCAGTGCACACAGCAGGCTTGCCGTGGACGCACAGGACAATCGAGCGAACTGAAGGGAGCAGGAGCAAGGAAAAGGGAGAGCCTCAAGGCCGGGCCGGGCGCCTTTTTCGCTGCGCGCTCGCCCTGGCGGTCAACGCGAGGGAGGATTTTCCTTGGCTCACACAACTCGGACGACGAAGTGGCCGCAGGTGCGCGACTGCAGCTTTCTCCCGAGGACAAGCGGCCTGTGACTGCAGAGATCGCTGCCCGAAACTGCGGGGCTTACAAGGTTTCGACCGAGCGGCGGGCCGCTCGATCGCTCTCACCGTACTGTTGCCCCCGCGGGCGACAATCGCAGGCCTTACTTGGCAAGAAACTCTTCTGCCGACTTGCCAGCCTCCAATGCGGCCTTGAACCAGGCCGGGCGCGGACCGCGGCCGCTCCACACATTGCCGTTCTGATCACGGTACTTCGGTGCAGAGGCACCGGCCTTGCCAGAGAACTTGCGGCCCGCTTTGACCGATACGGCCTTCGGCACACGACCGCGCTTGGCGCCTCCCGCGACACCAAGTTCTGCAGCGGTGAAACCGTACACGGCAATCGCTTCTTTGATCCGAGCAAGCACCTCATTGGATTCCTGTTTGCGCAACTGTTCGGCCTCTTGCTGAAGCTGTTCGATTTGCTTTTGCACTTCGAGGAAAGTCTTTTTTGCCATTGCTTGGTGGTCCTGATAATTTTAAGGCTCGGTTTTTATCATAGATATCGACACCTTCAGCCAGTGAGGATTGCGATTTTTCGAAATACACCGAAAGAATCCATATCTTCACACCTCCGGGTTGTGTCCGCGAGAAGGTATGTCCAGCGTTCATGGATGGGTAATCGATCTCACCTGAATTCGGCCTGAATGAGCTTCTCTCTCGCGCGGTGATGGCCGGACACTTGTTGGCGTGGACGCACGAGATCATCTGTCTGACGATCTTCAGGCTTCTGCGACCCAGCTAACTTATTTCTCAATTCGTGTGTTTGAAAGAGCTCATTGCGCGGCAAGAGGGGGAAGCTCTGCGATTCGAGAGGCTGGCCACAGCTGACGTTCCGGGTCGTTTACCTGCGCGTGAATTCAATGCGATGCCACAGCAACGTTGCCTGCTGCGCAAGCGTCACTCTCAAGTCGCACCAGTTTCTCAGCTCGGGGCGGCTCGGACTGCTGCTCCAATCGATGGCATTTTTCTGAATCGCCCGCAGCTCTGATTGATCGCCTCACAGTGATCTCCCGATCGGCGTTGACTTCGCAGATGGCCCTCGCCAGCGTCTCATCCGATCGAGGCGGCCTCCGCACGCACAAAAGACACGCACGAAAAAGGGGTTCTGGTTGCAGTCCGCCTACCGGAAATCCCGGCTTTTCGCTTGCTTTCGCGAGCCTCCAGCCTAGAGGCGATGAGATTCTTCACCTTCTTCGCGCTGCTAGATTCCAAGCACCGCCATCAGTTTGGAGGCCAGGAGTTGGCAGCGACATGGGCACGAACCACGCCCGCCAGGCTGAGTCCGTGATCGCCGAGGCCGAGTAGCCAAGCTTCTTCGCGCGTTCGACCACTTTCTCCGGCCGACTCGCCCCACGAAGAAAGCTGAAGTTGCTCAAGCACTTCAGGTCGGCATAAAGGGCAGTTGAATTTCGAGCCCTCAAGCGAAGGTGTCGTGGAGAAACCGGACGGTCTCGGCCCTGGCCAGGCGCATCTGGAAAAAATCTACAGCACACCGGCCTGCTCGCTCACGACCACCCAGTCATCCTGCGCGACGTGGGAGGTGGTCTCCAACGGTGGGACGGTGGGAGAGGCCGCTCGTTTTTGACCGCCTCGATACTTGTTGTGCGGTCGCAGCAGCCGCCCTCCACGCGGTGGGGGGCCCGCAAGCAGTCGAAGCACACCCCTGTCAGATCGGCCGGTTGTCCTGAACGGCCATACGCAGCGGCTTGGCCAGTACGAAGGTCGGCTGCGGCACGCTGAGCGGCCGGCATCCGGTGCGCGGTGCGGAGTCGGGCGCCGGTCGCCGGTCGCCAACGACACATTCATTCCGTTCGGTGGTTTTCGACCAGGACCGGGCGCAACACGCGTCCGGCCCCAGGCGTGCGGCGTTGCGCTCGAGCACGAGCGCCATGGTCTCACCCAACCTTTGGCTCGGGCAGCATAGACAGGCTCTTTTCCTCCAATGACTGCACCTCGTTGGCCAACTGCTCCTAGATCGCCCACCGGCGCTAGCAGTTCGAACTTGACCGAGTGCGTAGCCAAAAGCCGCGTCAGGTGTTCTGTGTCACTCGTGGCGTGGGCCGTTCGCACCGTCATTTCGACGCAATCACCTGCCGACTTCGAACGCATAGCGTCATGGCACCAGCGCGAGGTTAGAGCGCTGACGCCCGAGCGCCGTGCCAGAAGCCACCCCGCCATCTGCAGCATCAGTCGACGCGCGCCGAAGACGATCGCTGGCGCATGTTCTACACGCGCCATCAGCTCGAGCTTCGCATGGTAAGTGTTGGACAGCTGCGCCCACTCGTGACCGTCAGGGCGCAAGCCATACGCCTGCGCCCGGCTTCCACGCAATGGTGCGTCGAAGCGCCGGCTCAGTCCCACGCGCGGTAGCGCCTTCACCTGCCCCAAGGTCTGGCAACCCAGGCTTGCCAGTGTGGCTTGGTGCGCGGCGACCTGCGTCAGTGTCTCGAACAGCAATGCATCCAGCAGTTGCGCCAATAGCTTCGTAAAGCCGTTGGACAGGCCCGCTCGCGCGGGGTGCGAGCGGGCCAAGCTTGTGGCACCCGAGCGAGGTGTCGCACGCCAAGATCGGCGCACTCTTCGCGCACCACTTCACCAACCGGCGAATGCCGCCAAAAATGCGCAGGCTTTGCTCGCGTTCCATAACAACGCCGCAACACGATAGAAGCGCTTCAAGGACGGCAACGCGCGGGGTGAACTGCAAGTACTCGGTGGTCAGACTCTCGAGCGCCTCAGTGCGCGGCTTCGGACCGTCCGGCAGCTTGTGCGGGAGCAGTGCTGCCCACCGCATGGGAGAACTCTCTGAAATGGCGCGCCGCGATCAAACGACTCGGGTGTTGCAGGCGAGGCGTGAGGATTTCTGCCAGACCTCCGGGGATCGACGGCAGACGCAGTTCCGTATCGTGCGACGGCCCTTTGCGCTTGAGCAGCTGTATTCCCAGTTCCCAATCGATGCCGAATCGCGCCTGCAGGCGCAGCGGCGCAGCCGAAGCTTCATGCGCGGCCGCAGCTGGTCGAAAAAGGATGATCGGCGCGTCGCAGCTCTGCGCGGACACCTGCAGGCGACGGATCTGTTCCTGGCGAGCCTGCGGCACCCACCCCAGCACCATGCCCGCTGCGTTGGCCTTCAGCAGCTGTTCGATCGCCCACAGCCGCTCCATCGGCTTGTCCGCGTGAATCCATACCAGATGACGTTCGTCGAGCCCCAGATGAACAAGCCCTGGAATATGCGGAGCCTTGGGAGGTCCGACCACCACGATCTGCTTGCCTTCCAAAATCAGTGCACGCATGGCGGGCGCGAAGAGCCGCCATTCCAAAACCGTGGCCTGCGCCTGGAGAACCTCGGTCAACGAACCGCAAGGCCAGCCACCACCAGGCAGTTGCGCATCCAGGGCCTCGAAGCCACTGCTGAGGATGCGGGTCACGGGGCTGCCCAGGGCATCCCCCCGCCAGATCGCGGATTCCACCGCGTGCGGAAGTACCAGCGGGCGGCCTTTCGGGTCGCGCGACGCATTGGAAGCAAACGGGGTGGGGGGCGCGTCGTCGCCACTCACCCACGACAGGGAGGCAACCATGTGGACTCCAATACTGTATAAAAATACAGTATCCTGGAGCCTCTGGCCGTTGAGCAAGGAGGTTTACAAATTTGGCGGGTTTCCCAGGCGGTGGACAACTGCCTTACCGTCCTATGCGTTGTCCCCGGTCAAAGTGCGTGCGGACGACACTGAACTTTCGAGAACGCGCCAGTCAAAACGCGCAGCTTGAGGTCGGCCGTCCAACGGAACTCAACGATCCCCGCGACGCGGGCGCGATCTCCCCCGCCTGCTTCGCACAGCTCTTTGCGCATACCAGCTACGACGACGAATGCTGGACAGGCCGCTTTGCAAAGCATTCAACGAGCAGTTCTCCCGTCGCGGAAATGTGCTGCGTCAGGAGCTTGCACGCATTCGCGACGTCACCCTGCTGGCACATTGCCAGGAGTTCCCAATGCTCCTGTTGAGAGCGATCGCGATGTGAGGTGAACTCCCACGTGTAGCGAAGATAGCGCTCAAAGCCCAGGCGCAGGGTCTCGACCATGGTCAATGTCCGAGGGCGATCGGCAGCGGCGTACAGCCCGCGATGAAAGCGGGCGTTCAGCGAGATGATCCGATCCACGCTCGCTTCACCGTCCAGTTCTTGGAGCACACGCTTGGCCACCTCGAAGTGGGCGTCAGTCAGTCGCGGGATAGCCCACGCAAGGGCCTGCGGCTCCACCAGGCTTCTTAAGCGCGTCATCTCTTCCGCCTCAGCAGCGGACATTGTCGCCACGCTGACTCCCCTGCGTGGCTCGGCGGCCAGGAAGCACTCGCGGATCAGATCCTTGAAGGCCTCCCTGACGACCGTCTGGCTGACGCCAAAGCGTGACGCCACGGCATCCTGTCGCAAACGCTCGCCCGGCTTGAGCCGACCTTGAATGATCTCGACGCGCAATGCGTCGACCACCGCCCCCGAGGTGGAGCGATCACCCAGAACCTGGTCTGCGAGTGAGGCTTCAACGTAATCCATAACTGTTCTCCTGTCAGGGATTGTACGAACCCGAGATCAGTTTGACGATTATCGATAATCGATTATATTTGCTCGATCATTCACTTTCCATCAAGGTTGCACATGACGCTCCGCCTTTCCGATTTCGACGCCGTGACTTTCGACGTGTACGGCACGCTGATCGACTGGGAACCCTCGATCGCCAAGTTCCTGACGCGCTGGGCGAACGACAACGGCGTCAACGCCGACGCCAATACCCTCGTCATGGCCTTCGACGGCGCCCGGGCGGCGATCCAAAAAGAACGCCCGGCCCACCTCTACCCCGAGGTGCTGAACAGGTGCTTCGATCGCATCTGCGCGCAGTTCGGCGTGGCCGTGGATCCCGACCTGCGGCGTCAGTTCTCTGCGGCGCCCCACACTTGGCCCGCGTTCGCAGACAGCCATGCCGGACTCAAGCGCCTGCAAGCGTCTACAAAGGTCGGCGCGTTCAGCAACATTGACCAGGCGTCGCTCAACACCTCGTGCGACAACTTGGACTTCCGCTTCGACCTGGTGGTCACGGCACAGCGCGTGGGCGCCTACAAGCCGGACTGGCCGCATTTCGACACCGGCATCGGCGACCTGATGCGCATGGGCATCCCGCGCGAGCGGATCCTGCACGTTGGTCAGAGCCTGCGGGCAGACATCACGCCGGCCAACCGGCTGGGCATGCGCTGCGCTTGGGTCAACCGTCCAGGCCGGCTGCTCGGTTTGTCCGGCGAGGGCGCGGCCGAGGCCAAGCCCGACCTCACCGTATCGAGCCTTGCCGAACTCGTGGCCGCCCTGACTGGCGCCGTTCAACCCGCAGCCGTATCGGCCTCCTGAGGAACGTTCGAATGAACACCGCCATCCATTTCGTGTCTCGCGTCCTGTTCGGCGTCGTTGGTGCCGCGCTGTTGGTAAGCAGCGGTGCGGCGCTCGCACAAAGCACCGACCCCATCCTGGAGCGCATCAAGGCCAAGGGCACGATCACGCTGGGCTACCGCGAGTCGTCGATTCCATTCTCCTACCTCAACGACGACAGGAAGCCTGTCGGCTACGCGATGGACCTCTGCTTAAAGGTAGTAGACGCCGTCAAGCAGCGGCTCCAGCTACCTGCGCTCAAGGTCGACTACATCGCAGTGAATCCGCAGAACCGCATCGCGCTCGTGGCCAACGGCACCGTCGATCTCGAATGCGGCTCGACGGTCAACACGCTGAGCCGCCAAGTCCAAGTCGACTTCAGCGCACCGCACTTCATCTCCACCACCCGGCTGTTGGTCCGCAAGGGCGCGGACATCAAGGAGGTCGAAGACCTGAATGGAAAAGCGGTGGCGCTCCCCATCAACACCACGCCGGAGCGCCTGATCAAGGCATTGATCGACGCCAAGAAACTGAAGGTTCGCATCGTCCCGGTGAAGGACAACTCGGAGGGCTTCCTCGCCCTCTCGACAGGGCGGGTCGACGCCTTTTCAACCGACGACATCCTGCTGTCCGGGCTGCGCAAGAGCGCACCGGTGCCGCTTGACTACGAGGTGGTCGGCCGGCCGCTCTCATTCGATCCGTATGGCCTGATGCTGCAGAAGAACAGCACCGTGTTCCTCAGCCTGGTCAATGCCACCATCGCGCGCAGCGTCCGCTCCGGCGAACTCAACGCGTTCTACGACAAGTGGTTCACACAGCTGGACGTTCCGATGTCAAAGGATCTCGCAGCAGCGCTGAAACTGGCCGCACTTCCCGAATGAATCGGCGCGCGCGCGACTCGTGATGAACTACGCATGGAATTGGAGGGTCCTCTTCGAGGACCCCTACGCCGGATGGCTGCTGTCCGGGTTGCAGGCGACGGTGCTGATCTCGCTCGCCGCCTGGGCTATCGCCGTGACGCTCGGTCTCGCCTTGGGCGTGCTGGGCTCACTGCCAGTTCGCGCGAAATGGCTGGTGACCGCCTACGTCTCGGTGTTCCGGAATGTGCCGCTGCTGTTGCAACTCTTCATCTGGTTCTTCGTGGTACCAGAGCTGTTGCCGAGCGAGGCCGGACGGTGGCTGAAGCGGGATCTGCCGATGCCGGAACTCTGGACGGCCATCGCTGCGCTGGGGTTGTTCACCGCGTCGCGGGTCGCGGTCCAGGTCCGTTCTGGCATTGCCGCGCTACCACACGGTCAGCGGTTCGCCGCCTTCGCTAGCGGGATGACCTTGACGCAAAGCTATCGCTTCGTCCTGCTGCCGCAGGCGATGCGGCTCGTCCTGCCACCGCTGACCTCCGAATTCCTTACCGTCTTCAAGAACTCGGCACTGGCGCTGACCATCGGCGTCTTTGAGATGACCGCGCAGAGCCGCCAGATCGAGAGCTACACCTTCAATGGCTTCGAGGCCTTCACCGCCGCCACCCTGGTGTACCTGACGATCGCGCTCTGCGTGACCGCAGGTATGCGGAGTCTGGAAAAGAAACTGACGATCCCCGGCACCCAGGGGGCGCGCACATGAACGCGACATTCGATGCCTCGGTCATCCTAAAGGCCTGGCCTTTCCTGCTCGAAGGCCTAGGGCTGAGCCTGATGCTGACCCTGGTCGCGATGGCGGGCGGCCTGGTGCTCGGCCTGTTCCTGGCACTGGCGCGGCGCTCTCGTCACCGCCTGCTCGCCGGTGCGGCGGCGGCGTACGTAAACGGCTTCAGGGCCGTGCCTCTGATTCTGGTGATCTTCTGGTTCTACTTCTTGGTACCGCTGATCGTCGGCAGGCCCGTGGGCGCGCTCACGTCGGCCTTGATCGCCTTCACGCTGTTCGAGGCGGCCTACTACTCCGAGATCATTCGCGCGGGCCTGCAGAGCGTGCGCATGGGCCAGTGGCAGGCGGCGGCAGCCTCGGGCCTGCGACCGGCGCAGGCGCTGCGCTACGTGGTGCTGCCTCAGGCACTGCGCAACATGACGCCCGTGCTGATCACGCAAGCCATCGTCCTGTTCCAGGACACCTCGCTCGTCTATGTGATCTCCCTGCGGGACTTCATGACGTCCACCAGCATCGTGGCGAACCGGGACAACCGCCTGGTCGAGATGTACCTGTTCGCAGCGCTCGTCTATTTCGTGCTCTGCGCATCCCTTTCACTGGCGGCCCACCTGGCTGCCAAGCGCAGGAGCGCTGCATGACTTCCCAGAAAAAGAACCTCGAAGCGCCCATGATCGAAGTAGCCGGGCTCCACAAGGCCTATGGGTCGGTCCCCGTGCTCAACGGTTGCGACCTGACGATCCGCCGCGGCGAGGTCGCGGTGATCTGCGGCCCCTCCGGCTCAGGCAAAAGCACGCTGATCAAGTGTTTCAACGGGCTCGAGCCGTTCCAGCGGGGCAGCGTGCGTGTCGACGGCGTTGAGGTGGGCGCGGCGACGTCCAATTTGAGCGAGCTGCGCAGGCGTGTGGGCATGGTGTTCCAGCACTTCGAGCTCTACCCGCACTTGACGGTGCGAGAGAACCTCTGCCTCGCACCCATGAAGGTGCTCGGCCGATCGCGCGATGCGGCGCAGCGCAGGGCCAGCGAACTGCTGAGCCGTGTAGGCCTGCCGGGGAAGGTCGACGCGTATCCCGCTCAGCTGTCCGGCGGCCAGCAGCAGCGCATCGCGATTGCTCGTGCGCTGGCAATGGACCCCATCGTCATGCTCTTCGACGAGCCGACCTCGGCCCTGGATCCAGAAATGATCGGCGAGGTACTCGCCGTAATGTTGGAACTCGCCCAGGACGGTATGACGATGGCCGTGGTCACCCACGAGATGGGTTTTGCCCGCCGCGCCGCGGACCGCGTGATCTTCATGGACGCCGGCAAGGTGGTGGAGAACACCTCGACGGACGCGTTCTTCGCATCTCCCACAACCGAGCGAGCGCAGGAGTTCCTGTCGCGCCTAGTCTCCCATTGAGTGCAGTGTGCAGGAGTACACCATGACCAGACACGATACCCAGAGAAACCCGAGCCCCGTCCTCACCCACGAATCGCTGGGGCCCATGCGCGTGCCGACATTCGACGACGTCCGCTCGGCGTCCGAGCGCATCAGCGCCTATGTGGTGCGCACGCCGCTCGTACGATCACCAGTCCTCGATCACATCGCGGGCGCGCCGGTCTGGCTAAAAGCCGAGAACCTGCAGGTCACGGGATCGTTCAAGGCGCGCGGCGCCTTCAACGCCGTGCTGCGACTGAGCGAAGCAGAACGGCAACGGGGCGTCGTGGCCTATTCCACCGGTAACCATGGCCAGGCCATCGCTTGGGCGGCACGCTGCCTGGGCGTCCCTGCCACGATCGTCATGCCTATCGATGCGCCGCGTAACAAGGTCGACCGAGCGCTTGCCCATGGCGCCCGCGTCGTGCACTACGACCGGCGACACGAAAGCCGGGAAGCGATTGGAATGCGATTGCTGCAGGACTCCGGCGGCACGCTCGTTCCGCCAGGCGATCACCCCGACGTGCTGGCCGCACAGGGGACAGTCGCTCTGGAAGCGCTGGACGCACTGCCTCCGGCGGCCAGAGAGAACCTTGGCACCTTCGCCGCACCCTGCGGCGGCGGCGGATTGCTGGCGGGTTGCGGCCTGGTGTTGAACGCCCTCCAGCCGGACGCGCGGATTGCCGCCGTCGAGCCTTTCGGCTTCGACGACACGGCGCGCTCGCTCCACAGTGGAAGGCGCGAAGTCAACGACCCAGCAGCGCGCTCGCTCGCAGACGCCCTGCAAGCCGCGACGCCGGCAGAACTGCCGTTCGAGATCAACCGTCACTTCTTGAGCGAGGCATGGTCCGTGACCGACGAGGAGATCGGCTGCGCTATCCGCTTCGCGCTGACCGAACTGCGCATGGTGGTCGAGCCCGGAGGCGCGGTTGCACTAGCGGCCGTGCTGGCTGGCCGGCTCAAGCCCGGAAGCAAAGACACGCTCGTGGTGCTGTCCGGCGGCAACGTCGACATGACGTTGCTGGCCACGCTCATGCGCGCCGACGACAGGCGTGGCCCCGTTGAGCGGCCGTCATGAGCGCGGACGCACGCATGCAGACCGCATCGTAGCGCGCGCCGCGCGCACCCTCTTATCGCAACAGCAACAGCAACAGCAAGGGCAAAAGCAAGCTATGAAGACCATCGAAGAGAAATTCCTGAAGCTGGGCATCGACAACGCGCCTGGTCAAGAAGTACGCCAGGATCGCAACGGGGCCGGTGCCGTGGACCCCGACGAGATTCTGCCCGGTGCTGCGGTTGACTTCTCGCATGGTGACGTGAATGTCACAGCGTTTGAACCCACGCCGGGCGCGCTGGAGGCCTTTATTGACGGCGTCCACCGCGGCGGCTCGCAGGCCTACACCGAGTACCGCGGCGATGCGGCCATTCGAGAAAAGCTCGCGCACGATTTGACCGCCTTCTCGGGGCAACCCGTCTCGGGCTCCGAACAACTCATCCTCACACCCGGAACTCAAAGTGCGCTGTTCCTGGCCGTCGCGGCCACCGTGACCGCAGGCGACAAGGTGGCAATTGTCCAGCCTGACTATTTCGCCAATCGCAAGCTGGTCGAGTTCATGGGCGCCGAGATGATCCCAATTCGCTTGGACTACCTGATCGGTTCTGCACAGGCCGGCCTGGACCTGCAACAGCTCGAATCGGCTTTCGCCCAGGGCGCCAAGGTCTTCCTTTTCTCGAACCCTAACAATCCCACGGGCGCGGTCTACTCCCGCAGCGAGATTGAGCAGATTGCCGCGCTCGCCGAACGTTTTGATGCCACTGTCATCGTCGATCAACTCTATTCCCGGCTTCTTTACGCGGGACAGCCATACACTCACCTTCGCGCCCATTTTCCGGCGACTGACAACGTCGTCACCATCATGGGGCCGTCGAAGACGGAATCGCTGAGCGGCTACCGGCTCGGCGTGGCGTTCGGCAGCGCTTACATCATCCAGCGTATGGAGCAACTCCAGGCGATCGTTTCGTTGCGCGCACCCGGTTACTGCCAAGCCGTGCTGCAGACCTGGTTTTCAGAGCCCGCCGAATGGCTGGCTGACCGCATCGAAAAACACCAACAGATACGCGACGCCTTGCTGTCGATATTTCGGGCTGTCGAAGGCGTGGCGGTCCGCACGCCACAAGCGGGCAGCTATCTGTTTCCTCGGCTCCCTCCACTGCGCACGCCTCTGAAAGCCTTCATCCGTGAGTTGCGGCTGCAAGCCAACGTCACGGTTACGCCTGGGACCGAGTTCAGCCCGCACGCCGGTGACAGCATCCGCCTCAATTTCTCGCAAAACCATCAAGCAGCGGTCGCGGGGGTCGAGCGCATCGCGGCCATGGTCGAAAAGCATCGCCTTTGATGATCCACCTGACGCCCACGCCATGATCAGAAAAACCTTCAAGAGCGAATCGGCACCGCCGCCCGCCGGCACCTATAGCGTGGCAATGCAAGCAGGCCATCTCGTATTTCTCTCAGGCCAAACACCGCGCGACCGCTACAGCGTGAGGCATGGGGACAAGCCCTTCGTCGTGCAGGCAAGGATGGCGCTCGACAACCTTGAGGCGGCCGCGAATGCAGCAGGTTCAAGCCTGCGCGATGCAGTAAAGGTTGGCGTGTTCCTCAAAGACATGGCAAACGCACAGGCCTTCGATGAGATCTACGCGAACTACGTCGGTTCCCCATCACCAGCCAGGACCTTAGTCCAGTCTAGCTTTAGCATCTTTGACATCGAGGTCGACGCCATATTGGCGCTGGACAGCGTACGCTAGCTTGCACTGGTCATCACAACATCTTCGAATTGCCGGTGCGTTGCACACAGAGCAACGTCAGCGTCACATTTAGGCGATGCTCTGCATCTGCGCCAGTGAGCCCATGGCAGGTTGGTGCACGCAGTGAACGCGTCGTCGAGCGCGCAATGCCCATCGCGGTCGTCGACGCACCAGGGCGAGTGCTCTCGGTGCGGGCCGGCGCTCAGATCAGCTTCTGGTCCGCCATCGATGGGGTCGAGCGGATGCACCTCCCGTCTTGCCTAGCGGGTTGGCGTTGGCATGTACATCCTGGGTTTCGAGGAGGGCGAGGCTGAGCGAGCCGTTGCAAAGTCTGCTTGTACTGCTTTAGGATTCCAGCGGGCGTGGCTGCCTGCCACGAGTTCATCCACCGTGGAAAGGAGATAGCGATGGCACGAATCGATGAAGGTCTCTTTGAGGCGTGGGCAGTCTCCGAGAACCTCTTGCACGAGGCGGTGCGTCAGATCCGCGGGGGAGCTTCATTGAGTGCTTTGAATGAGTTGGCCGAGCTCAAGCTGGAGGCCAACCAGCGATTCATGGTGCTATGGAACGCAGGGTCAACTCAGCCGCTTGCACTTCGACAGTCGCTGCACTGATGTAGGCAAGGTCGGACCTCGCCTGCTTCGCGCGTCCCCGAAAGGCTGCCGCTGTTCGGGCGTGTCCTTGCCGCAGAGGCGTACCTTCACCGGCGCGCAGCTTCCCGCGGCGCCGCAGCGCGCGGTGACGGTCTCGCCGTCGCTTATTCCGACGACGAAGAATCTCCGCACTCGGCCGCGCCAAAGTGGGGAAGGGCAAGTAGCACCGGGGTGCACGGTCCCTGCGTGGAACATGGATTCAAGGTGCCTCGAGATTCTTTTCGACGTAAAAGTTCCAACGCTCGGACGACTGTCCGGCCGTGATGCCTCGTGGCATCACCCGCCGGTAAGCGCGATGCCCGGCCCCCGCTCTGCGCACAAGCGAACCCGGGGACTTCCAAGTTCAACCCTAGGAGTTCGTGCATGCGGGGAGCTCGTTGTCTGATTCTTCGCTACTACGCCTGTCGCGCGAAGCGCGGGCTTTGCTTCTACTGCCAGCGGCCTATAGGCCGCGACGTTACGGCGGACGAACCGACGGCCCGCAGGGATCGTGGCCCTGACAGACACGAGAACATCGTCGCGGCTTGTCGGTATTGAAATCTTCAGTGCCATGCGCGATTCGGTCCCCACGCCCCTGACGCTCCCCCTATGGCTTTTACGTGCTGCTGATGTCGGCTGCGGGGCTGTGGGGCCATCCTTAGTCGGACAACTCGGCTCTGTAGCGCGCAGTCACAATTGCGCGGCCAACGGCTATCCACGCGTGGTGTCTTCAAGCCAGGGCCCTCGTCCCCCGGACAGCCGCCCCCCGGCCTACCGATCACGATCGCGCAGCACTGATAGTTCTTTCGAGCCTCCTCCTTTGATGTCGCGCATGCATAAGACCGAGATCGATCGAAAGACCGGGCAGGTGATTTCCGACAAGCGGTCCGTCGTCCCGCTCGAAGAGCAACCTTCGCGCGCTGGCTGACATGCGTGCACGAGGCGAGGAAGACGATCGAGTTGCCCACAGCCAACCTGATGGCGGCAGATCCCGCTGGTGAAGGCGGTGCGCCTGAGGCCGAAGAAGATGCTGTGCAAGCCTGAGGACTACCGCCGTGCTCACGGCCCAAGGGACCGGGCCAGCCCACGCAATCGGCACGGCGGCACCTGTCTCTTGAAGAGATTTAGAAGCCTCGCCTTTCGCCGACCGCGCCGTCCGGCTTGTGGAAAACTTCGAAACGTGTGCCTTTCTCTTCCAGTATCTGACCACCTGCAGCCGAACTACGGACATGGGCGTCGCGGGCGCCAGGCAACATGACTGCGCGCTGCTAGCCGTCAGTCCTTTGAGTCGGTCGTTTGCCGGCCTCGGCCTACTTTTGACCGAACATCGATCCCGGAAAAGCTCCCTGTATCCAAATACAGGAAGCATCGATGTCTGACGACACCAAGAAAACTGGCCTCGACCGAAAACTGATTTCGCTGGGCGAGGAATACGAAGTTAGAGCCTGGACCGAGAGCTTGCAGTGCACAGAAACCCAACTGCGCGATGCCATCAAGGCTGTAGGCAACTCGGCGGACAGGGTCCGTAAATTCCTTGCCGGGAGGCGCTGGTGAACCCTCTGCGTCGTATTTCGCTGCATGTCGACGAACCTGACCCCGGTCACTTCCATTGGGTGCTCATGGAGGAAGGCACCGATGCCTATACCTGGGCGGAGCTGTCTTCCAGTAAGGAAGGCTACGACATGTGGATCGATGCCTGGAGACAAGGTTCGCGCGCCCTTCTCGCCTTGACCGAAGACCAGACGCAGGGACCACGCTCGCAAGAGCTTGCCATGCCTTCATTCGCTGATCCAATGGGTGCAAGAGGGCGAAGGCCGTGATTCACTATTTACCGCTGCGCGCTTGGCGCTCAGTGGCGGCCAACTTCCGTAGAAGTCAAGCTCTCAGATGAAAGAAGCGCACTCCTACGAGGTTGTAAAGTCGCGTTCATAAAAAGAACTTCGCGACATGAGTTGTTCGCGACGGAGCATGCCCACATGCATGGGGGCTCAGAACTGCAAGCTCGGCTCACTGCGCAAGTTGCTTGGGAGGCTGAATGCGAACGGGTCCGCAAAACTATAAATCCGCCGGTGGGCTACCCCAGGCCCGCAAAACGGCCTCAGTTGGGCCGACCAAGGCGCCTTAAAGATGTCCGTCGGCAGTGAGCGTCAAGTTATTTCAATCTTGACCGACAGCAGGTGCACGCTTCTCCCACTAGTAAGTGATAAATGTTATACGCCGCTTTGTTTGAGAACACAATCTGGGACGGTGCTGAGCCGAAGGAGGTTTTCACATGGCGAATGAAGAAGAAACGATTGCCACTTTGGAGGAGCGGATCTCCAAGGCCGTCATGGACTGCGAAGCATGGAGGCGGACAGGGATCAGTGAGAGCTATTTGGAAGCGTACGATCTGGTGGAAGCCTTGCAATTGCAGCTTCGAAGATTGTTGCGCCTTCCTGCTGCCAGTTAGCCTGACAGGCTCAAGCACTCCCGCGTTCGGCCTTGGGGGAAATCGAAGTCCCGCGCTAAGCACCCGGTCGCGAGGCCGCGAGCCCATCGATAGATGCAAGAGCGACCCTTCGTCAATAGCGCAAAAACGGAAATGGTGAAGGTTTAACTGCGCGCAACGCGAACGTCCGATGGCGCCTGCCTCCGATCGAAGATGGCCACGGCGTACTAGCCGCTAGGGTTGACTGGCGTTCCGTAGTGCGTCTTGGCGCAACGCAACGCAACGCGCGGCGAGCATCGGGTCAGTCGTCCCCATCCATGCGATGGCACGCTGACGATGTAGCCGGAGAAGCTCCTGGCGGTCGAATCGGGGCGGTATGTCACGCTGCGAGGATCTGTTGTCGAATGGCTAGTAACTTGGATCGGACTGACTCAGAGAATCGGTTAGCGTCGCGCGGTCGGACGCTCACTCACCGAGCGCCAGTGATCCAACCGAAGCAGGATGGCAACAGCTGCAACGCATGGGATGGGGACTGGCCAGAGTCCTCCAGCACAGCACGCCGTTTTCGAACTGATGTAGAACGACAACCCACTGCACGAGCTTGTTGCCTAGGTGGGTGGCGCGCTTGAGGGCACGTGGCTGGCCACGCCGGAAATGCTCCAACGGCTGACCGTCATCGCGCTGGCTGCAGGTCACGCAACCGGTACTTGATTTGCTAAGCACGCCTGCCGTGCTTTTCCGTCATGTACACGCCCAGCAGGGCTGTATTCCGGCTGACACGGACTCGGCAAGACATGTGTGGAATCTAAAGCCGCAGTTGCTGACCGTCTGGGACAGACAAAGCATCAGCCTGAACGGAGGGAAAGTCTTCGTAAGCGTCCGGCGAAGGCATGTTGAGTTTCAGAAGCGCTTCTTTGCTTCTGGAGGCCACTGCCGAGCCAAGGCCGCTGGGCTTTGGCGCATACTTTGTCTCTCAAGCGACGCGAGACGATTCCGCCATCACCCCGCTGCGACCGGCGCTACGCCGCAGCATGCTGGAGCGATCCATATGCGTGGCTTCCTGCTGAACAATCGCGACGAACTCATTCAACGATGCAAGGACAAGGTTGCGCTGCGGCCTGCGCGGGGTGCCACCCGTGAGCAGTTGTCGAATGGCATCCCGATGTTTCTCGACCAACTGACGCGCACGCTTGCGGCCGAAGATGACGGTGACGCCGCTGGCGGTCTCCGCATATCCGGTCCGTCAGGAGGCGACGCGGCGGCGCTCTCGGAGATGGGAGTTTCGGCAACCGTCCACGGTGGGGAGCTGCTGGGGATTGGCTACACAGTTGACCAAGTCGTTCATGACTATGGGGACCTGTGCCAGGCCATCACTGATCTAGCCGTCGAGCGGGACGCCCCGTTTTCAGTCGAGCAGTTCCGCACGTTAAACCGCTGTCTGGACAATGCGATTGCCGACGCGGTGACCGAGTTCGCTGCCCAGCGCGACCTGGAAGTGGCAAGAAGACAAGCCGAGGAGGAGAACCAGCGGCTGGGCTTTCTCGCACACGAGTTGCGCAACCACTTGCACGTAGCCAAGCTCGCGTTCGCAGCTTTGGAGTCGGGCAGGCTTCCCGTTGGTGGTTCTACCGGTGCGGTGCTAAAGCGCAGCCTTGGCTCGATGGAGAGTTTGATCGACCATTCGTTGGCAGCCGTCCGCGACGCGGCGCGCGCGCCCTTGCATCCGCGCATCTTTTCCCTTGCCACCTTCTTAGCCGATGCCGGCCGCGTTGCCGAGCTCTATGCAACCGACACGGGTTGCACACTCCGGGTTGCCGAAGTGGACGCCAATCTTGCGGTTGAAGGAAACCGCGAATTGCTGTTGGCGGCACTTGGTAACTTGCTTCAGAACGCCTTCAAGTTCACTCGGCCGAGCACCGAGGTTGCGTTGCATGCGCATACGTCCGGTGGATGGATCAACATCGGCGTGGAAGACTGCTGCGGCGGGCTTCCAGCAGGTGGGGTCGACACAATGTTTAAGCCGTTCCAGCAGGGCTTTAACGACAAGCGCGGACTTGGATTGGGCCTATCCATCGCTCAGCGCAGTGTCGAAGCCGACCGTGGGCAGTTGACCGTGCAAGACTTGCCCGGCAAGGGATGCGTCTTCACGATGTGCCTGCCGCTTCGAACGCTGGCGTAGCCTTTCGTTGGTCAATGCTTCGAGACCTCGTATCCGTCGGCGCGAAGCATCTTGTCCCCGTCCGGCTGATAGGGTCGCCAGCGATGCGGCAGAAGTTCGTCGATCCGGTTGGCCGCCTGCGTCGACAACCGCTCCAGCACATCGTGCAGGTAGGCGTAGGGATCAAGCCCGTTGAGCTTGGCCTCGCCGGCTTCCATCCAAATCAACTCACCTTTGTTGACATCCGTGTCTTCGCCTCGAAGACTCGGGATTCGATTGATTCTCTCTAGTAGCAGATCTTGCAGCTGCTCGGCAGTGTGGGTGATTTTCGGCATTCAGGGCATCCGTGGAGCTCGTTCAGGCCACGAGCTTAGGGCGGGAACGAATTTTGGAACCGCTACCATTTCTGACAAGTCTCAAAGCGGGCGGCTGTCAAAAAATCAGTTCGAAAACCCTCGGTCCCTCGGCCAGCCAACGTCGCTGGCGCGAGGGCTTTTCACCGCGCGCACGCTTCGAGAGTCCGGCCGCAAAGTCCTTGCCCGGCGACCGCGAATCGATAGAGTTCAACCCGACCTATCGACCGCCGTCCCGCTCCATGACCTCCAACCATCGCTCCAGCGTGATCCGTACCCGCGTACCCTCAGAAACACGGGCCAGGTTTTCCGCCCTTGCTGCGTTCCATGGCCTCTGCGAGGCTCACCTGCTCGCTCGTATGGTCAACGAGGTTCTCACGGGTTCAAGCACTGCCGAACCGGATGGCCCTGAAAGAGAGGAAACGTCGGCGGCCGACGTGGAGGACTCCGCGCTCCCTCGCGTCGCACTGCGCCTTCGAACGGGTGACCGCGCCCTGGCAACACTGCGCGCCGATGCCTGTGGCATGAAGCTCAGCAGCTATCTGGTCCTGCTCGTGCGCAATCATGTGCGACGCTCGGCGGTCCCGCCCCCCTGCGAACTGACGCAGCTCAAGATTCTTTGCGCACACCTGGCCTCGCTACGACGGCAGCTAGAGGCGTTCGGCACGCCGAACACTTCCTTCGGTGTGGCCACCGAGCTCGGCGGCGTGCTTGCAGAGGTTCGGAGTCAGGTGGAAGCCGCGCGCGAGGAGGCGGCGACTGTTGTACGCAGGAACCTCATCTGCTGGGAAACCGGCGCGCAGGCCTGAGATGCCCGCGAAAAACGCGCAAGCCAGTCGGCAAGGCGCCGCACCGATCGGGGCCACACCCGATATGTTGTTGGACATCGTGAGCTATGGCCGCAAGGGGCCCGGCGGCATCTTGCGCTTCAGTTCCGACGAGCTCGCGCAGATCCGGCGCACAGTCGATCGTGCGCCAGAGGTGATGGTGAAAATCACCGGTGGCGGACGCGACGCCTCCAGCGTTCAAGTCCATCTGGACTACATCGGCCGGCAGGGAAAACTTCCCATCGAAGACGACGAAGGACGCACTCATCACGGAAGAAGCGCCGCTCGCGAACTCGCAAGCGACTGGCAGTTGGAACTCTGCAAAGGTCAGTACAAAGCCAAGCCACGCAAAGGTCAAACGGACACTCGTCCCAAGGTCGCGCACAACATTGTGCTGTCGATGCCGCAAGGTACACAGCCGGAAAAGCTGCTGAGGGCGGCACGCTTGTTCGCACGCACGAACTTCGGGCAGCGCCACCGATACGCCATGACCTTGCATGTCGACCAGGCGCATCCGCATGTGCATCTGGTCGTCAAAAGCGAAGAGGAGTACGAGCCAACAAGGCGGCTGTGCATCTACAAAGCCACGCTCAGACAGTGGCGCGAGCAGTTCGCTGCGCTCCTGCGCGAAGAAGGCGTCACGGCCAATGCGACAGCCAGGCAGGTACGAGGACAGATGCGCACTCCCTACAGCACCGCGGTCCATCACCGCCTGCAGGCGCTGCAAGCATCAGCTCAGTGGCCGCCGGAGGAGAAGGATCGGCACCGCGCGCCAAAAACTTCTACCTTGCTGCAAGCAAAAATTGAGAAGGTGCTGCGTCTCCTCGGGACCCAGGAGCAGGTCATCGATCACGGCCTCGAGGCGATGCAACGCACGCGACAAGGAGTCCTCCATGATTGGCGCACCACGGCCCAGCAACTGCGCGGGCAGGGAGAGGCCAAACTGGCAGCGGAGGTCGATCGCTTTGTCGAAAGCATGCCCGCAGTGCAGACCGACGCGAGATGGCTCGCAGAGCGTTGGAAGGCGCAGGCGAAGGGCCGTGCAGACCTGGCGCCTGTCGCCCCGGACAAAGGACCGCGAACACGGTGAGGAACCAGAGGCCGACGGGCCTCACAGCTGCAGTGCATGCGACGCTCAGCGCCAGATCTCGCTTCACATAACTCTAGAAGCAATGCCTGCCAATCGAGAAACATCGTGGGTGCCACGCGCAGAGACGACGTCGACGTGCAGAGCATCCAGGCGCAGAAAGCTGGCAGCGACCATGGGTTGCAATACGAAGGATCGCCCAGCGGCCGCATCAGCAAGCGCTTGCTGTACCAGAGCCAATCCAGTTGCATGATGCGGATGGTCGCTTCGACGCAGCAACCAGAATTTCTACGTCAGGTCTCAGGATCTACAGCGTCGAACATTTCTTTGTTGCTTGCACCGCACAAGCCACCAGCGAGCCCTCCCTTGCCGCGATACACCGGGAGATGAACGACTTGAGGGGATGTCGGCTTGGCTTTCAGCCGCAGCCGAAGCCCTTCCTCGATCAAACGCGTGAGACTCGTCCGCTGCTGCGTAGCAAGTGCCTTGGCTTGCATCAGCAAAATGTCGTTGAGATTGAGCGTCGTTTTCATAGCCTGTGATCGAGAACTCGGTATGGACTTCTGTACTGTAGTTCGAGCGGGTAGTCCGTCAAGCTTTGTACGCCTGGAAATCGTTGGTTGAACCGCTTCACCTGCCTCAAGCAGTGACGCCCACCGATTAAGGAACCGATGTTGACGTCATGCTCGTCTCCTCGGGAGTTGCCGTCCAGATGCTGCGTTGATGAGTCATGTGTCTTCGCCGCTAAGCGCATATCTCGTCGAACGCGCAGACGGATCGATGCCAACGTGGCGCTGCGCCCCGCAGCTGCGTCAATAACTGCTCCGGCGCCGCCGCGCGGCTCGTCAATGGTCCAGTCCAGAACGCCGATTCGACCTCGATGCAGCGCCGCTTCGCGTCAACGTTGACGCGACCTGGTGCGCGATCCACTTTGCCGCCACCTCCATGACTATCGGCATGGTCGCTGCGCGGCTCCCGACTCGTCGGCCGAAAGTTCGTGCTGTCACGATCTTGGTTGGATCCGAAGTCGTCAAGCCACCATACGGAGACAGGTTCCTTCGGGCGTGAGGCGACCAAGCTTGTCCCAAAGGTGAGAGGTCGGTGGCTCGCCGATGGCTTGGAAAGGGCCGGCATACGTTGACAACGCGTATGGGAGATGCCGGCAAGACTGGCGCGTTCCCAGCAAGTCCGCGATGACCTACGGTCGGCCAGGAGCGGCCCTTCGGCGCCGCCACGCAGGCGTCTGTGCGTGGAGTCAGGAGAACTGCGCCGGGCGGACAACCCACGATGGGCGCGTCACCACCGGCCGCAGGTCAACAGTCGCCAGTCGCGCTAACCAAGCATTCATCGATCAGGGCCTCTCGCGCTGATCAGATCGCGCACGGCAACGGTCAGTACCAAGAGTGCCAAGCCAGCTGCGGTCAGCGTCGCCGCCGTGTAGAAGCCGATCAGAGCCCAATAGAGTACAGGCTGCTCGGCTGCAAGGACGTCAGGTCCTTTGCGGTTGTTGAGCACCCCCGTGCGCAGGCTTTCCACCACTTCGGTCGCTCCCATCAGGCAACCCCAGCCGATCAAGGTCGCGACGGCGAGAGCTGCCAGCGACTGCAGCCACGGCCGACGGCGGCTTGGGGCATCCGGCCGGCTCGTCACGCGCTCGCCGCGCCGGCAATGGTCAAGCAATTGCCGAAGAAATGACGCACTGTTAACTCACGCTTGCACAGGGTCACGGGGCAGATGGTTGGAGGAAATGGCTTAAGCATGACAGTTCGCTGATGCGGGCGGGCAAAGCAACTTTACTCGAACGTTCCCCTTTCGGATCTCGCGATCGGCTGCCGCGGCCCCATCGCGAAGCAGCCGTTGCCTCAAGCCGCACTGACAGGCGCGTGCCATGCTCCGTCATAGACCATGCCCCGACCATCGGCAAGGCAACATCACTGCCGCCGGCATCGTCCGGCGCGAGGCGGCCACCGACCAGGACAGTGATCCAACGCAAGCGATTCTGTGAGGTGCTTGACGTGCCCGACAACGATGATGCCGAGGTTGTCTTTTCGCGACGAGTTTTTGCATCATCGTCGGCTGCGCGCCCCCTTTTGTACCTGATCGACTCCGCACACGGAGGGCTCCCGATAGCGACGATCAATGTGAGCAGAAAGGTGTAGCTGGGTCCGGAAAATCTGATCCGGCTGGGCCTCAAGCACGTATGGTGTGTTCCAAATGTTGGAAATTCATGCCTCCTGAAGCCGCTCGCCCTCTCAAGAACAATTCCCATGACTCTGTTCCCTGTTCCTTATGCACTGATGGCCTCGTGGACTGCCGGAGCTGTCGCGGGGACGGGCTTTACCGCACATACGACGGGGACGAGATTCCCTGCCCCTCATGCTTTGCGGAAGGGTTGGTCGTCTGTAGCGCGTGCAGAGGCACCGGGTTCCGGGCGCTGATCGCTCGGCACCCCATCGAGGCTCCGGATTCAGTGGTCGGGCAAGGCGGCGCCGAGGCTGCGCGGCCCCCTGATCGCCACGTCGAGCGCAGCTTCTGGGATGGTCATCGCTTCCAACCACTCATGGCGGCGTACATCGCAGCGATCGCCCTGATGGCATTGATCAGCACGTTCCTCTGACCCAGTCGGCCACCAGCGACGGGGGCGAGTCGAGGCCCGACGCTCTCGGCCGCTCAAAGTGACTTCGAACTCGCGGCAGATGGCGCGCTGCACAGAGCAGGACGAAGAGAAAACACGCCCGATCCCGATGGCGTTTACACAGCAGTGAGCGAGACTGCCCCTGAAGTCGCTGCGCCCGCGCTGCCGTGGGCCGCATGCCGCTATGGAATTGCGGCCATTCGCTGCAGGTCTTCGCGCTCCGGCGTTCAAAGTGGCCGCCACGCGAGCGTCCTTGCTGCTTTTGTGGTGTGAGTTTTTCTCGCCGCAGGTGTGACATATCATCGATGGCAGCTGTCGGCGGCCCACCCTAGCATCGCCCCATGACGATGCCGACCGCTGTCTCGCAGCCAACTGAGGCAAAAAAGGCATCCAGCAACCGCACCCGCGTGTTATGGACAACCTGTGCTGCACATGCACTCCATGACGGCTACGGCGACATGATTTATGCGCTGCTGCCGATCTGGCAGGCGGAGTTCCAACTCGGCTATGCCTCGCTGGCGTTGGTGCGGGGCGTCTACACTGGGACGATGGCTGTGTTCCAGCTCTCTGCAGGTCGTCTGGCCAGCTGGATCGGAAGCCGTGCGACGCTGGCGCTCGGGACGCTGCTCGCCGCACTGGGCTATGCGGCGGCGGGCCTGTCCGGTGGCCTGCTTGGCTTGTGCGTCGCACTGGCCCTGTCGGGCAGCGGTTCAAGTACCCAGCATCCATTGGCTTCGGGTGCCGTGTCGCGCGCCTATGGGCGCAACGCCCGGGGCCCCCTCGGTATCTACAACTTTGCCGGAGATCTGGGCAAGGCCGCCCTGCCCGCGGCGATCTCGCTGCTGGCCACCATGATGCCGTGGCGTCATGCACTGTGGGCCATGTCCATCGTCGGTGGATTGGTCGCTGCAGGCCTGGCACTTTGGCTTCCGTCAACACCTCGCGACCCGGCGATCGAAGACGTTGAAGGCGCCGATGAAAAGAATCCGTCAGCCACCGGCTTTCGGCTCCTTCTGGCGATCGGTGTGCTGGACAGCGCCGTGCGCATGGGGCTGCTGACCTTCTTGCCGTTCCTGCTCAAAGGCAAAGGCATATCGACGCCGATGCTGGGCACAGCCCTGGCGATGGTCTTCATCGGCGGCGCCGCCGGGAAGTTCATCTGCGGCTGGCTCGGCCAGCGCATGGGCGTCATCGGTACCGTGCTCGCCACCGAATGCGGAACTGCGGTGTGCATCCTATCGGTGATGCTGTGTCCCCTGGTTCCCGCGCTGGTCTTGCTGCCGTTGCTGGGCGCGCTCATGAACGGAACCTCTTCCGTGCTGTACGGCACGGTACCCGAACTGGCACCCGGGGGAAATGACGAACGTGCCTTTGCGCTCTTCTACACAGGCACCATCGGCTCGAGCGCGATTTCTCCGGTGGTGTACGGCCTTCTGGGGGATCGGGTCGGCATCCAGTGGGCTACATGCGCGACGGCACTGACTGCCATCGCCGTGGTCCCATTGGCGTTGGCGTTGCGCGCGCGTTTGACGCTCACCGACCAGGCGACCTGACGGCCTCACTCGACCACAAGCCGGCCCATCCTGCCTTCTTCTCACTCTCTGGAACTTCACCCCATGGAAAATGCTTCTCAGGCACCCGTCATCTTGATCACAGGCGGCAGCCGCGGCGTCGGTGCGGCCACAGCGCGTCTCGCAGCCGCGCAAGGCTATGACGTGGTGATCAGCTATCTCTCAGACGAACCGGCTGCCGATACCGTCATCGCGAACGTGCGAGCCACGGGCCGGCAAGGGTTGGCAGTGCGAGCTGACAGCGCAGATCCCGCGCAAGTCGCTCGTCTGTTCGCGGAGCTCGACCGCACGTTCGGACGCCTCGATGTGCTCGTGAACAACGCCGCCATCTTGCAAAAGCAATGTCGACTGGAAGATCTCGACTTCGAGCGGATGCACCGCATCTTTGCGGTCAACGCCATCGGCCCGATCCTTTGCGCACAGCAAGCGATCAAGCGCATGTCCAGCCGCCACAACGCGCGAGGGGGAGCGGTGATCAATGTCTCGTCGGCAGCCGCGCGGCTTGGCAGTCCCAACGAATATGTCGACTACGCCGCATCGAAGGGCGCGCTCGAAACCTTCACGACCGGGTTCGCCAAGGAGGTCGCTCGCGAGGGCATCCGCGTCAACTGCGTCCGCCCCGGTCATATCTACACGCAGATGCATGCCAGTGGCGGCGAGCCCGGCAGAGTGGATCGTGTCAAGGATTCGATCCCGATGGGCCGAGGCGGCCAGCCCGAAGAAGTGGCGCGAGCGATCCTGTGGCTGGCCAGCGCCGAAGCCTCTTTTGTCACCGGCACCTTCCTCGACGTGACGGGCGGGAAGTAGCGGTTGTTCAAAGCAGCGTGCCGCTTTCGAAGGCACGCAGCGCGAAGCGCAATGCTCCCGCCACCACGCTCGCGACGACACGCGGCTGCCCGGGAACTGCGTCATCCACCAGCAGAAAATCTGCCCGCTGCCCTGTCTCCAAGCGCCCGCGGTCCGTCAACCCCACCGCCGTCGCGGCATGGCGTGAGACCATGCTCCACGCCTCGGGGAACGAAAGAACCTCTCGGCGTGCGAGGTCGAATGCGGCGAGCAGCGGCGACGGATAGTAATAGTCGGACGTCAGTACATCGCACAGGCCCTTGCGGACCATGTCCTCGGCTCGTGGCGCCCCCACGTGACTCCCACCGCGCAGCACATTCGGCGCGCCGAACACGATGAGGTCACCCGCCACCCTCGCTTCTCTCGCCGCATCCTCGCTCAGCGGAAACTCGGCCACATTGCAGCCCCAGAGGCTCAGACGTCGCCGCTGCGCCGCATCCGGATCGTCATGCGACGCGACGCTCAGCCCGGCTCGCCTGGCCTGTGCCACGAGTTGTGCCAACCCCGGCGCCTCGGGCGCTGTCTGACTGGCAGCCTCAACGCGCTGAACAAAGGTCTGCACATCGCATTCCGCGCGCTCCGCGTACCGGGCGAGATGCACGGGATCGTTCAGCTTGGCCGCCAGCTGCGGCCAATGGTCATTGATGGACAGGAAGTGAACATGGCCAGCTTCGATCCATCGACTTGCGGCAGCCCACCCCTCCACGAATCTGGCTTCCAGTCGCAAGTGAAATCGGTGGTCGGCGCCCCATCGAACGCCGCGCTCTTGCAAGGCGTGAAGCATTTGCTCGGCAACGGCCAAGCCGCGCAGCCCGCCTTCCCACGAAATGGTCACGCCGTGATAGGCCGTCGTGATGCCGTTGGCCAGCAGCTGGGCGTCCACATCCGTGAGTGCCGTCGCGTGCGGCACTTGAACGCCTGCCCGGGGCCTGAGTGCCCGCTCGAAGGCATCGCCATGGATGTCAACGATGCCAGGCAGGACGAGCAGGTCGCCCGCATCCAGGAACGCATCGGACGACGCAGCCCTGTGCAGCAGCGTTTCGTCCACAGCGAAGGAGGCCGGCGCCAAGCCTTCGGGCGTGAGCACGCGCGCCCCTCGAATGCCAGCCAGGGGAGGATCGGTGTGGGACGCGCGCAACATGCGGCGATGCTACCCGAGCTCCGCAAGCGAGGCGGGGCAGCACCAGGCGCATCACGTCGTCGTGCGGGGAGTCAGTGACCAGGGATCATCCAGTGAAGATGGTTTTGTTGCAGCCACACCAACACGCCCAGCAAAAGGGTCAGAAAGATGCTGTGCTTGAACGTGCGCGCGACGATGGCCCCCTCTTTGCCATGCATCCCTGTGGTTGCAACACCGCACGCGATGCTCTGCGGGGAGATCATCTTGCCGAAGACGCCCCCGGTCGAGTTCGTGGCTGCCATCAGCGTGGGGCTGAGCCCCAGCTGGTTCGCCGCCACCACCTGCATATTGCCGAACAGGGCATTGCCGGAGGTATCGCTGCCGGTAAGGAACACCGCGATCCACCCAAGGAAGGCCGACACGAAGGGGAACCATGGACCCACCGCCACGATGCCCAGGCCCAGGCTGTACGTCATCCCGGAATAGTTCATCAGGTAGGCCAGACCGATGATCATGGCGACTGTGGCCACGGGCACCGCTGTTTGCCGCAAGGTGTCCTTCGCAGCGCCGAAGAAGTCCTTGACTGACAAGCGCATGACGACTGCGGAGACCAACGCAGCAACCAGCACCGCCGTACCGGTCGTCAGCGGCTGGAAGCTCCACACCGCCGGATACGCCTTCTGGTAGACAGTGATGTACACCGCCTTGTCGAGCCCGGGCCAGGGGATCGAGACTTCCCCGATTTTTCCGAGATTCGCGACGGTCCATCCCACGGCAATCACTGCAACGATCAGCCACGGATACCAGCTTTGCCGACCTGTCACGCTCGTTCGGGCAATGCTCGCCCGGTCGATGTTGACATGGTAGTGAGCATCGGGCGCCGGCTTCCAGTAGCGCAGGAAAGTCATCGTCACCACGATCGCCACGATCGCGGCCAGCACGTCACAGATCGCATAGCTCAAGAAGTTGGCGGCAAGGAATTGGGTGATCGCGAAGCTTCCCCCCGCCACGAGTGCAAGCGGCCAGACGGCGCGCAAGCCTTTCACGCCGCTGTAGATCGTCAGCACATAGAAGGGCAGCAGGAACGCGAAAAAGGGGAGCTGGCGCCCTGCCATCTGGCCCAGTTCCGCGGCAGGCAGCCCGGTGACGGCAGCCAGAACCGTGATCGGCAGGCCCATGGCGCCAAACGCGACCGGAACCGTATCGAAGATCAGCATGAATACCAGCGCATCGAGCACCGGAAAGCCGAGCGTGACGAGCAAAGCGGAGGTGATGGCAATGGGCGTACCAGTCCCCGCCACGGCCTCCAAGAGCGAGCCGAAGAGGAAACCCACCACCAGGAGCACAACCCGTCGATCGTTGGGCACGTTGTCCAGCACCCAAACACGAAAGGCGTCGAGCCGTCCCGCTCGTATGGTCATGTTGAACAAAAAGATCGCCGCGACCACGACCCACATCACGGGCCACACCGCCAACACTGCGCCGAGGGCCACGGCGTTGAAGGCCATGCCGACTGGAAACTGCCAGCCGTAGACCGCAACGGCCAGACCTACGCCCAGGCCCGCAAGACCCGCCTGCCAGCCAGGTCGCCGTAGCACGCCGAGCATCAGCAGCACGGTCGTGATCGGAAGTGCCGCCACGATGAAGGTGGGCAGCAGTGCGCCGCCGATCGGCATCGTCAATTGATGAAACATCTTGTCTCCTGCACTCGCGCGCTCGCGCGAGCTTGCTTTTTGGTTCTTGTTCAGTGCGCCGCGCGCGTTTCGCGGTGCTGCGCGTAGATTTGCGAGAGCATGGAAAAGTAGTGCTCGAACGGCGGCGTCTTGACGCCGGGCACCTTGGCCGCGTCATCCCAGCGGCGCAGCCGCATGGCGTCGAGGGCGAAGGGGCGATGCTGGAAGGCATCTGCCTCCTCCTTCGTGTAGATGCCGCCCTGCAGTTTCAGCGTGTGAATGGACAGCGGGCTGAGCTTCGCGCGGTATGTCGGATCGATGGCGCACAGACAGCGCTTGGCCTCGACGTGCAGACCGATGGGATCGACCACTGCGCTTGGGAGAACGGGGCGCAAGAACGGCAGCGCCACGTACTGATGCAGGTCGTCACCCGTTCCAAAAGGCGATCCGTCGTCCGAACTCGGCGCCCCTTCTTCATGGTGCTTGCTCAAACCGATCAGATGCCCCAGGTCGTGCAGGAATGCCGCGACGATCAGTTCCTGCTCGGCGCCTTCGGATTCGCCCAGATGGGCCGTCTGCAGTGCGTGCTCCAGTTGCGTGACCGCTTCCTTGCCGTATGCCCGTGAGCCGTACGCGTCGAATAACGCCCGAATATCTTCAAGCTCCAAAGCCATGCTCGCTCCTTGTTCTCAGGTGTATGAAACGAGCGATGCTATTTTTCGGAGCCGTCTGGTATCAATCGATTTAAGTTGAGACAGGCCTGTGAGTTTTTCTGAACTCGCCCCTGGACCCGGCTTGGTTCCAGCTAGCTCGCAACCACTGGGCCCGTGTTGCCGACATCCACGAGCCAGGCACAGAAGGCCTCCACCGCGGCGTCACCCTTGGTCCGCTCCGGGCAGTACCAAAAGTAGCTCCTGGCCGGCAGCGCGTACTGCGGCATGACGTACTGCAGCCGCCCTTCGTCGATGTCATCGGCCACCAAGGCCGTCGGACCGATGGCAACGCCCACGGCGTTGACGGCGGCCTGGATGGACAGGTAAAGGTGCTCGAAGGTCAGTTCGCTGCGGCATTGGATCGTCTGGCTGCCCACGGCCGAAAACCAGTTGGACCAAAGCGCCGGCAGGCTGCTGGTGTGAAGCAGCACATGCTGCTTCAGGTCACTGGGCTGCTGGATCGGTGAACGCAGCAACAACTCCGGCGCCGCGACGGCGATCCGTTGCTCATCGAGGAATCGCCCCGAACGAAAGCCATGATGGCTTTCCGGGCCGCCGGTCAGGAACACTTCGAAGTCGTTGACGCGCGGCGGCATGGCGTCGGCCGCAATCGACAGCCGGATCTCGACATCGGGATACCTTCTCTGGAAATCCGGCAACCGGGGGATGAGCCAACGCATCGTGAACGTCGGCAAGGACTGCACGCGGATGATGCGGGTCGTCTGCGGCCGTCGGATCTGGTCAGCCACAGCGGCCAGGCTGTTCAGCATGGCATTGACCTCGGTGTGAAAGCGCATGCCATCGGCCGTGAGCTGCAGCCCGCGCGGCAGCCGCAGGAACAAGGCGGTGCCCAGCCATTGTTCGAGCACCTGGATCTGCCGGCTGATCGCGCCATGCGTCACGCACAGCTCATCGCCAGCCTTCGTGAAGCTGAGGTGGCGCGCGGCCGCGTCGAAGGCCTTGATGGAATTCAGCGGAGGAAGGGCTCGCATGGCATGCATCGGAACTGAGGAGGACGATCAAAAAGCATACATCCGTTGGTCTGCATAAAAACTCACCCGGCGTGTGAGCAATGGTCGATTGATCCTGAGGCCCACCGAAACCCACAATCGCGGCCTCCTTCACTGCGCCTCTCGCCGGCCCGACGCCCTGCGTCGTGTCACCTCGATGATCCACTTGCTCAACCTTCTCGCTGCGATCGCTCTGCTCGTGTGGGGCACGGGGATCGTGCGCACCGGCGTCATTCAACTCTTTGGCGCCAACCTGCGCGATGTTCTCTCGCGCAGCCTGAAAAATCGCTTCCTGGCGATGTTCGCAGGCGTGACGGTGACAGGCATCGTCCAGTCGAGCACGGCCACCGCGGTACTCATTTCATCGTTCGTCGGCAGCGGCCTGGTCGGCCTGCCCGCCGGATTGGCCGTGATGCTCGGCGCGGAGGTGGGCACCAGCCTGATGGCGGTGGTCTTCTCCTTCGACCTGTCCTGGCTTTCACCGCTGCTCGTGCTCGCGGGGGTCGTGCTCGCCACCGGCTCAGAGAAGCGAAAGCGCGCCCGCGTGGGGCATGTGCTGATTGGCTTCGGTCTGATCACGCTCGGGCTGCAGCTGATCGTCAGCGCGACCCAGCCCCTGCTCGCCTCTGCAACGTTTCGCAGCCTGGTGCTCGCACTGCCCGACGATGTTTTTCTGGAGATCGTCGTCGGTGCCCTGCTGACGATGGCGACCTATTCAAGTCTCGCCTTTGTGCTCCTGACCGCGACTTTGACGGCTTCGGGCGTCCTGCCGATATCGATGGCAATGTGCCTCGTGTTGGGCGCGAACATCGGCAGCGGAATTCTGGCACTGCTCACCAGCTCGGGACCGCGTGCGATCCGCATGCGGCTTCCGCTCGGCAGCCTGCTGTTCAAGCTGCTCGGATGCGCCCTGGCCGTGGTCATGCTCCCCCAGATCGAGCATCTGCTGCAACAGAACTTCTCGAGCTTGCATACCCAGGTGATTGCCTTTCACCTGGGGTTCAACCTCACGCGGGCCGTGCTTCTGATTGGGCTGACGGGACCGATGGCGAAGGTCGTCGAAACGCTGCTACCCACCCCTACCACGCCGGTCGGCGAGATCCGCCCGCGACATCTCGATCCTGGCGCCCTGGCGACCCCTTCCCTCGCGATCAGCTGTGCGGCTCGCGAGGCCCTGCACCAAGCGGATCTGGTTGAAGCCATGCTCACCGGCATCCTCCCGGTGCTTCGCAACGCCGACCTCACGCTGGCCGAGCAGTTGCGCAAGATGGACGACCGCGTCGACGAAATCTGCTCGTCGATCAAGTTTTACCTCACGCAGATCCCTCGCGATGCGTTGCCGGAGAAAGAAGGACGCCGCTGGTCGAACATTGTCTCGTTCACCATCCACATGGAACAGGTTGGTGACCTCATCGAGCATGTGATCCAAGACCTCGAGGACAAGCAGATCCGCAAGGCCAGCCGCTTCTCGGATGCCGGGATGGGAGAAATCGCGGATCTGCACTCGCGATTGATTGCCAACCTGAGGCTGGCGATGAGCGTTTTCCTGGACGGCCAGGTGCACGATGCGAGAGCGCTGCTTGAGGAGAAGGCCCGGTTCCGCGAGCTGGAACACGCGTATGCCGCCAACCATCTTGCACGTCTCCAGATGCAGACGAGCCAAAGCATCGAGACAAGCTCTCTGCACCTCGACCTCATCAGCGATCTCAAGCGCATCAACTCCCTCATCTGCTCCATCGCGTACCCGATCCTGGAGACAGCCGGCGCCTTGACAAAGACACGGCTGCGTCATTCGAGCGCACTGCCGGCCACCTCCGCACAGGAACCCGTCGCCTGACCGGCACGCCCAGCCCTCTTCAACATCGCACTCTATGACCGCCCCCAACTCACCGCCTGCCTGCGTCGCCGGGCAAAGCAGCAGCACTTTTCTCGACGGCCTGCTCGCGACCGCCCGTCAATGCGGCCGGCGGAAGATCGCCATGGTGTTTCCCTGCGACGCAGCCGCGCTCCAGACAGGCTATCGGCTGACCGAAGAAGACATCGCCGATGTGAGCTTGTTCGGCCCGCGCGATCGTCTGCTCGAGCTCGGGGCGCGCGAAGGCATCGATCTGGAGCGATTTGAGTTGATCGACACCGGCGCCGACGCTGCGTCGGCTGCTCAGAAAGCGTGCAAGCATGCGGCCGCCGGAAGCCTCGACATGTTGATGAAGGGCTCACTCCACACCGATGAACTGATGCGCGCGGTGGTCGCGCGTATCGACGGGCTGCGCACGCAGCGGCGTATTTCTCATGCCTTCGTGCTCCAAGTGCCGGGCCGCCCATCGCCGCTGATCATCTCCGACTGCGTCGTGAACGTGGCACCGACCTTGGGCGAGAAGGTGGAAATTCTTGAACATGCCATTCATTTGGCAAGAGCGCTCGGCGTTGTCCGGCCAAGAGCGGCTGTTGTCTCCTTCACCGAATCGGTATTACCGGGTGCCCCGAGCACGCTCGATGCCGCAGCCATCGCGAAGATGGCGCAGCGTGGTCAGATCATCGATGCGGCTGTGGATGGTCCGCTTGCCTTCGACAACGCGGTGTCCATGGCATCTGCGAACGCAAAGGGCATCGACTCATCCGTCGCCGGCAGAGCAGACATTCTTCTGATGCCAAACCTCGAAGCTGGCAACGCCCTCTACAAGTCGCTCGTTTACATGGCTGGTGCGTCTTGTGCCGGCGTCGTGCTGGGAACGAAAAAGCCTGTGGTCCTCACCAGCCGCACGGACAGTCTCGAGTCCAAGGTGTACTCGGCGGCGTTGGCAAGCGTGCTGCTGCGCGACGAATGCACGTCCTGATGGACTGGGCGCCCATGCTCGTGAAGCAACACCCTTTGACAGAAACGGTCAGGCCATGAAGCAAATCCTTGTGTACGGGGACAGCATGAGTTGGGGCATGGTCCCCGGCACCCGCAAACGTTACGCCTTCGATCAACGGTGGCCGGGTGTCCTGGAAGCCGCACTTCACAGCGCCGGTTTGCGGGAGATCCGAGTCGTCGAGAACTGCCTTCCCGGCCGGAAAACGATCTGGGACGATCCATTTCGCCCAGGGCGAAATGGCGCGGCAGGGCTCGGCGAGGTGATCGAGATGTGCGCCCCGCTGGAGTTAGTGATTATTCAGCTGGGAACCAACGACTTCCAGGCCCCCTTCGGCATCAAGGCCTGGGCAGCCGCCTCCGGCGTCGGAAAGCTGGTTGAAATCGTACGCCATGCCCCGTTGGAACCCGGCATGCCGCAGCCTCGCATCCTGATCGTGGCGCCGCCGGAGATCGTTCAGCCGAAGGGCACCAACGAGAAAAAGTTCGAAGGTGCGGTCGAGCGAAGCAACGGCTTCGCCGCGGCGCTGGCAGAGATGGCGGTGGCGAAATCTGTTCACTTCTTTGACCTGAACCCGATCACGGGCCGCAGTGACATCGACGGAATTCATCTTGACGCCAACCAACACGACGTTATCGGCAAGGCGGCCGCGTTGGTTGTGCACGAGCTGATCGTTCGAGCAAAAAACATATCTGATTCCATGTTGCACGCGAAATGAGAAGTTGCCCTTAGCAACCGGCCCGGCGAGCGAAGCGCCCCCTGAAAAGCGTGGGTCCGCAGTCGGGGGCAAGCTGAGTTGTCGCAACGCCAAGACGCATCTCGACCTCGTGAGCCGATCCTTCAAAGGGAATCGCGCATCACCGCGTGATGCGGTCAAACGAGGGTGTGTGTAAGTCCAGAGCCCCAAACGCGAGCATTCAAGAGCTGGCGAGACGAAGACCTCCTAGACAGTTCGAGCTTGAGCCTCTTGACATTGCCCAGCGACTTCGGCGCTCACGGAAGATGATCGCGGTTCACCAGCGACATGGGATGTCGCATGGATTCCACGGCTGCCCTCGCAGCATCACGGATCACGAACAACAAGGGCAGGCGCAGCATGAAATTGCTGTCGAAACGCGTCCTGCAGGATCGGCTGCTTGTCTTGCATCTGGCGGTCTCGCGTTCTGCATCACTGCACGAGTGGATACCACAGGCCAGACTGTCTCCGTCAGCTCAGACGCAAGAAGATGCGCCGTCTCTGTGGTGTTCACCAAGTGGGCCCTCTTGCAGTAGAGTGGGAGCTCCTCAACACGGAACCCGCAAGGGAGGCACACAATGACCACACCGGAAGAGGCAACAGAAAACGCGTCGGCGGCCAACGTTCTTGGAACAGAGATCGCGCTGACCGCGGCTTTACGCGCTTTGATCAAGGCGCATCCGCATCCGACCCTTCTCGCTAAAGAGCTTGTGCAGCAGCGACAGTTTTCGCAAGCACACCTCGAAGCGAGTTTGCTCCCCGATAAAGCGCTACGAGGGTTTGAGTTGACTTGGGCGCTGATACTTCATCAGGACCCAGCACAGGATGTGCGTCTCGTCTCGGAGCTGTAGCGCAAGCGGGCACCTGGGGACCACTCCTCAGGCTTGCGGCTTAGTCTGCGGACGACTGACGCCTCTCGACGGCAAAATCCCGCGCAGCCGTGGCGCGGGGAAAATCGCTCGGTCGCAGCAAGAGCCCTGGACGGAGCCAAGTTTCGTCCAGGCGCTGCAGCCATTCTTCTGGTGAGGGCTGGCTCAGACGTTCCTCAGCGGACAACCGCTGCACCCGATCGATCTTTGCTTTTGGCGTAGGCATAAAGAGGCTTCTAGTCGCTACAGAAGACCCTATCTGTAGTCGAAATTCGCCTTTTTGCATGAGCAAACAGATATCCTGCTCCGCCGCCATACCAGTGTTGCTGACGGGCCTGCAGCGCGCAGGGCTGCCGACACCTGACTTTGCGATCGCCAGAAGGATGGGCTCCCCCTCTTCTTTCACCATGAGAGCCTGCCGTGCCGGAACGACAATGCACTGATCGTTCAAAACCCCAAATTCCATTTTTTGCGGTGAATAACCGTAGGTTTGGCCGAGACCTTTCCTTCCCGCCACCATGGCGCGTCTTGCGATGATCCGTATTGATGCGCGGTAACTGTACATAAAGCCGCTGTAGGTACGCTCCTGCGCAAAGCGACTGCATGCGCACTCAGTCCAAGCCAGGAGGCGGGAACGACCATCACGGCCAATTGTTTGCCGATACGGGCCATGCGCCACAACATTCCTGTGCGCGACGGCTCAGCGTGTGGTGCGCGGAGAAAGTCTCTCGGCGATCGATTTCCGATAGGTTCAGCCGGGCAACTTTGCCGCAAGCACGTCCACACTCTGAATGGACGGCGGTTCGGAGAAGAGCTCACCTGCCTGTGCCATCAAAGCCGCCGCAACCTTGCCGGAAAGATGAGCATGGCGGCCTGCTTCATCCGGAAAGGCGTCGAAGATCCCGAAGGTTGTTGGCCCAAGGCGAATGCCAAACCAAGCGGTAGTGGCGGGCTCCTCCATGACGAGAGGGAGGCCACCCACGAGAAAATCTTCGACCTCCTTCTCCTTCCCGGGCTTCGCTTCCAGGCGAACGAATAACGCGACTGTGACCATAAACGCCTTTCTTTCGTTAAACGCGACCGGTACTGGTCGTGTTGGGCAGAGGAGTCTGCGCCATTTCATTGGCCATGTCGCGAACTATCTTTCTTCCATGTCAGCTTCGCGGCATCGAAAGCCGCGATCGTCAGGCTATCGATAGCCGTGCGTGCCCCCCAGCGCGAGCCGCTTTCCCCGCAAGGCAGCTTCCACTGCTGGCCTCATTCTCTGGGAGCTTTCCCCTTGCGACGACCTCCGGCGGAGCAAGACACTGGAGTCGTCCCCGGGGTGGAGGATCGTGGGAGCCCGATGCGCTGAGCGGGCTTGCAACCGCGCGGGGTGCCGTCCGACGTATCTGGCGCGCACCCAACCGTAATTTGTACCAAATTTCCGGAGTCGCCCCTATGCACCGCCTCTCGTCGCGGCTGGTCCAGCCGACCATCCTACTTTCCGCAGCCCTGCTCGCCACGCTGTTCGTTGCCGGCTGCGCTGTGTCACCGAATACCAAGATTCGGCCGGTGCCACAGGTCGACCTGCAGCGCTTCGTTGGCGACTGGTATGTCATCGGGAACATCCCGACGCGTCCCGAGCGCAACGCCTTCAACGCGGTCGAGTCGTACACGCTGCAGGCCGACGGCAGGATCGCCACCCAGTTCCGCTATCGTGAAGGCGCTTTCGACGGCGAGCTGAAGACGATGAATCCCGTGGCCACTGTAGTGCCCGGGACCAACAATGCGGTCTGGGGCATGCAGTTCATCTGGCCGATCAAGGCCGAGTACGTGATCGTCGACATCGACAGCGACTACCAGCTGACCATCATCGGGCGCAGCGATCGCGACTACGCTTGGATCATGGCACGCACGCCGCAGATCTCCGAAACGTCCTACCAGAACGCGGTGGCGCGTCTGAAGGAGCTGGGCTATTCAGTGGACAACCTGCGCCGTGTGCCGCAGCGCTGGCCGGAGACGCCCGGGGCGCGTGCAAGGCCTTAGCGCCTCGGCAGGCCCGGCCGGCAACAATCTACGCTCACGGCACGAAGCCCAAATCGCCCTCACCGACTGGACTTGCCAGCTCGATGGACGTACAGCCTTGTCCAAGCGCCGACGTTTAACACGTGGGGACATCTGAGCGTCAAGCCAAGGCGACCAGCCGCATTCAATCAAAGCGCTCAAACAAAGATCGACAGATCGCACAGTCCGACCCTCGCAACAACACGGGAACGATGCATGCAACTCAATGGTCTTGGCTTCGCGCTTCAATCTTGTAGCTGACCCATCCCCAATAGTCGTCTACGGTTTCTCTGCGCTGCACGGCTTCTTGCCACTGGGAGCGAGTGAAACCTGGATGCTGATTGGCCGGCAGCGCGTACTTCTCACGCAAGGCTTCCGGCGTGAGGGGCTCATCATCGACACGGATATTCGTGAAAACTTGAAGATCGTCGACTCCGTCGCGGACATGAGGCCATCTCGACTCAAACATGACACAGTCGCGACCAGCGGACTTTGCTTTCCATAGCGAATCATCTGCTTTTTTCAACGAAACTGACTGACTCCGAGATTCTCTCAATAGCGCAACCCCAACCGAGACGGTGACACGCAAACGCTGTGCTCCGATACTGAAGTGGCCTTGCGAGAACGCGCGACGCAGGTCCTCGCAAATCGCGAGAACATCGGCAACCTCCATGCCGCGAAACACCATTGCGAACTCCTCTCCACCAAGCCTGGCGACACAGACGTCGTTACTTTGATGAGCTTGGAGCATTCTTGCGGCCTCGACAAGTACGACGTCTCCCGCATCATGCCCATAGCGATCGTTGACGGCCTTGAAGAAGTCAAGGTCAAATATTGCGACCGCCCCGTGGGAACCTTCGATGACTGCTTGCTGCGCACGTTCGAGCTGTACTCCAAATCGTCTTCTATTGGCCAGCCCTGTCAGTGAATCCGTTTCCGATAGCTCAACCAACTGGCGATTTAGCGCTGAAAGCTCAGAGTGCGCCTGTTGCAGTGCTCTCTTCCGGGAAATCACGTCGGTCACATCAGTCCAGATGCTGACCAATTCATCTTCCCACCATTGTTCTTGAATACGATAGAAGCGACCCGAACGAGCCTGAAGTGTCACTGGGCGATGCAACGGACCTTCAGCCTCACTCAGACACAATTCTTCGAACTCAGCGTCGCGTTCGAAAATCTCCTGGAACTTCTTCCAGTAGCTTCCTTGATTTACTCTCCGTTGAATTTCCGGAACTCCTCGAATCAGACTGAGAAAGTGTTCCGAAAAAAATCTCGTATTCACATAGCGCAGGTCTCCATGGGCATCATGGACCGTGATGCCCACATTGACTGCCGCTATCAGTCGATGCAGCAGTTCGCTATCTGTGCCTGGCGCGATTTGAGTACTGATGTCTCGCCAAATCTTGAAGCGCCCACCTTCTGGCAGCGAGAACATGCGAAGCTCGAGCCATCGGCCGTCAGCCCGCTGATATTGGATGGGCCCGCGCTCGTTCAGGTGCCTAAACATGCCATTTTTCGTCGCCTGGACCATCTGCTCAGGCGTCGACGCTGGATGCTGTAGGCGCAGAAACGCCTCCAACGTTTCCTCGAACGTTGTTCCCACCTTGATCCATGAAGCGACTTCCGGAAAGAACTCTGTATAGAGTGCATTCCAACCAGTAACGCGATTCTGGTCGTCGTAACAGCACACGGCGCATCCGCCATGGAGCAACAACGCCTGCAGCAGTGCGTCAGGAGGGGCTTCAAGAGACGACATTGAGAGTTCCAAGCAGAGGGCCGCCAGGGGCGCAACGCCAAATCTTCCCAGATTCCCAGCGGCATTCGACGTTAGCAACGGCCTGCTAGGCACCCGCCGCCTCGCGATGTAGAAGTCGGCGTCCATGCCAGCACGCGATACGCGCTCGGTGCAACGCCCGCAAAGATACAGCTGTCATGCCGCGGATGCCGCACGCAGCGAGGTTGAACTCTGCTTGCTCGGTACCTTCAAGAGCAGTCGCGTCACCGAGATGGTCTCGCTCTAGTCGATTGTTACAGTTTTCGCCTGCAACCCGGGCCATTCTATGATCCAAGTGAGCCCAAGCCGCGTAAGGGAGGCATGAGCGCCGTTCAAGAACTCGTCGTGCCCGAACCCGACCCGGGGGTGTCCAAGCTGCCCTGGCTGTCTAGCGTGCCCAAAACGCAGCGACGAGGTGCAGTGCCAACCAGTGAGCAACTCAATGAGTGGGTGGAGGCAGTCGCAGCCGCCAACAATCGGCAGGCTTTCGCGGCGCTCTTCAAGCATTTTGCACCGAGGGTCAAGTCTTACATGATGCTTTGTGGGTCTTCGGAGACGTCGGCCGAGGAGCTGGCGCAAGAGACGATGGTGAGCCTTTGGCGAAAGGCCAAGCTCTTCGACCCGAAGCGAGCGGCGTTGTCTACATGGATCTTCGCGATCGCAAGGAATCTTCGGGTGGATTCTTTGCGACGAGACAACGTCCCCTTGGTCCCAGACGAGGAGGATCTGGCGACGCAGTTGGTTGACCCGGGTCCGGCTCTGGAAGACGGTGTGTGGACTGGCCAGAATGCAGTACGCGTACGACTGGCCATGGCGCAGCTCTCTCCAGAGCAAAAGCACCTGCTGAGCCTGTCTTTTTTCAAAGATCACCCCCATCCAGAGATTGCGCAAGAGCTTGGGCTTCCCTTGGGCACTGTGAAGTCGCGCATTCGAAGGGCGCTTGCGCGTTTGCGCGAGTTGCTTGAAGGAATGCAACCATGATCCGCCATCATCCCGCTGACGACCTGTTGCTATCACTCGCCGCGGGAACGCTCTCTATCGGCGCGTCGCTCGTAGTTCGCACTCACGTAGAAACCTGCGTTCAGTGCCAGGAGCGGCTTGGACTCTTTGAAGCGGTCGGTGGGGTCACACTCGAGGACCTGCCGCCTGCATCCCTGTCCGCGCAAGCGCTGGCACGAACACTCGCGACGATCGATCGGCCGGCATCGACTCACCCAACAGCAGCATCACGCACCTTCGATCGGGGCGATCGTCCTTCGTTGCCCGCCGGCATGGCGTGGCCTCGCGCGCTCGAGGCCTGCACGTCAACCCCCTGGAGGTTTCTCGCTCCTGGCATGCGGTGGAGCCGACTTCGTCTTCCTGCGCACCCGGATGCGAAGCTTTTCTTGTTACGCATCGGCTCGGGTCGCAACCTGCCATTTCATACCCACAAAGGCACCGAGCTCACCCAGGTGCTCCACGGCGCCTTTGCCGATGGGCGTGAGGTATTCGGCGCAGGTGACTTTGATGCCGCGGATCAGAGCATCCATCATTGCCCGACTGTCGCCAACGGGGCCGACTGCATCTGCTTTGCCGCAGTCGAGGGCAAGATGCAATTTGATAGCCCGATTGCACGCGCGATGGCCAGCTTGATCGGGATGTGAGCTCCGGCGCCTCTTGGCGTTGACAAGTGGCAGAAGGCAAAAAGATCTCGACTTTTTTGCTTCCCTTCTTGCATTGTTTTCTCTAAGCCAAATGACCTCCCATGCTGGCGAAGGCCTCAACCCTTGAGGTACGCTCGAGCGGGGATCTCAAGCAGCTCTCTGATGGGTCCTGACTTCTGACGGGTGCACGTCTTTTTCGCATCCATGCATTTCCAGCGTCTCGAGTGAGAGAAATCCTCGGGCAGCACCCAGTCCGTCGCATCAGCCCCTAGCAATCGCAGGATTCGCGGAGGTTTTCCCCGGAAGGGCATGGCTTTTGCTCTTGCAACGCGTACCTGAGAAGCGCGTAAGGTTTATAACCAACATGTCCAAACTTTCCGGGTGCAAACGTTGGTAGCAACTCGATAACTCGGCCGCAACCGACAGAATCGGCGATATGCGAGGGTTACACGCGAAGCCAGATTCCGGCGGCCGCTTCCACAGCCAATCTCCACGGAGAACGAAATATGCGACTTCACGCCACATGCAAGATGAGAGTGCGAGTAAGTAGCGACTGTCCTGTCGTCGCAATGCTTCGTCCGCGCAGTGGCGATGCGCAGTGGATGGTCAGCGAACGCTACGAACTTCACCCGTGGGTCACAACCACGGAATACGTTGACGTGTTCGGCAACCTGTGTCAGCGCCTGACTGTACCGAAAGGCGACATGCGCATAGAGGTCGAGATGATCATGGAAGCCGAAGCCGCGATTGCCGTCGCACCTGATGCCGAGGCGGTGGCGGTGCGCGACCTGCCCTCGGACACACTCCAATATTTGCTTCAAAGCCGCTACTGCCCCTCTGACAAGATGGAGGACCGTGCGCTCCAGATCGCCGGGGACACCAAATCGGGCTACGCCCAGGTCGAAGCCATTCGACGCTGGATCCACGAGCACCTGGAGTACCGGTATGGAGTGAGCGACGGATCTACCGATGCACTTGACACCCTCGCAGATGGCGCCGGCGTCTGTCGCGATTTCTCGCATGTGGCTATCGGGCTGTGCCGTGCCTTGCGTATTCCTGCTCGCCTGGTGGTCGGCTACCTGCATCAACTTGAGCCGATGGACATGCACGCCTGGTTCGAGGCTTTCGTTGGCGGGCGGTGGTACACGTTTGATGCGACGCAGGCGGAACCTCGAGGCGGTCGAATCGTATTGGCCTATGGACGCGACGCGGCTGATGTCGCGTTCCTCTCCAACTACGGCCCCCTCGAGGTAACGGAGATGGCGATCACCGTCGATGTGCTGGCAGCTGGGGCCTCCACGATGGCGCTGTCAACCTAGCGCAGCGCAGGGGTCCCCGACCCAGGGGACGCCTTATGCTGAAGCACAACGCGCTAGGCGGCGGCGCTGATCTGTGAGGTCATGCCTGTGCGGCCTACTCTTCGCGGCCGGGGAGCTTCATGCCCCGCATGAGGTGCCTCATCGACTCGCTGATCTCTTCACTGCTGGGCTGGGGAGGACGGCCATTGGCTACCAGACGTTGAACGAGTGACAAGAGGGGGTCGATTTCGAAAGGCTTGACCAAGAAGGCGTCGTAGCCGCGAAAGATTTTTCGAACGACGTCTTCGTCAGTAGCGCTCATCATGATGAACGGAATCCGACAAAGCACGGGATCCCGACGCACCGCTTCGCCGAACTCGCCGCCGTTCATGATCGGCATCATGAAGTCCGAAATGATCAAGGCAGGTGCTTCGCCCGAAAGCAGTTCAAGCGCAACCTTTCCGTTCGAAGCGGAGGCCACGCGATAGCCCTCCGTCTCCAGCAAGAGCCGGAGAATTTGCGCGTTGCCATACTCGTCCTCGACAACCAAAATGAGCTTCATCGGGACGGACCTTCATTCAGTTGCTCGTATGCGTGCTTGCATCGAGCAAGGGTAGATGTACATCAACAGTCGTCCGCGAGGCATGACCGCCGCGAATCTTCGTGATAGAGAGAATGCGCTTACTCGAGTCCCCGTCACCATCGCATGGTGATTGAAAAACGAAAGCATTGTCGAACCAACCGACGACCCCCTCCGCCAATGGCGTATTGGCGGCAACCGCCAGTGCGGCGGGATCGACAGTGAAAATCGAGGTGACTCCTCTGGCCTTGAGCTCTGCCAGCAGTCGACCTAGGAAGCGATAGCCACGCTCGGAAAACGCCAGCGTGTCCGCCAGCCCGGCCAGGCCGTCGACAGCCAAACGGCGGATCTTGAGTTCATCGACCATTCGCAAGAGCTTGTGCCCCATCTCGTCCATGGACTCATCCTCGTGACCAAGCGGTTCAACCGTCAATGCCCCGCGGTCCGCAGCCTCGGCCACCGCCAGCCCCAACTCCGCGCCCATGCGCCGCAAATCACCTGCCAACTCGGTGCAAGGCAGCAGCAATCCAGGATTCTGAGCAGTGGAGGCGGCCGCGAACGCTAACGCCAGCGTGGTTTTACCGGAACCACTTTGCCCAATGACGACAGAGGCGCTGCCGGAAAGAAGCCCACCCGCCCGTAGGACTTCATCCAGCGCTGGCACCCCCGACGGTGACGCAGCAGGCCCCAGCATTCCCGTTGACGAAGGCGCTGGCAAGCTTTCAAGCCGTGGGAAGAACTGCAGTCCATTTGAGGAGATGCAGAAAGTGTGTTTGCCGCGGATGACCTGACTGCCTCGGAACTTGCGCACCTGCATGCGGCGCTCGGCGCGCCAGTGGAACGCGTGGTCCTCAAACGAGAAGATCCCGTCGACCATCGTCTGCTCAGCGCTCAGGGCATTGCCGTTGCCGCTTGTCAGCACAAGGCAAGTACAGGACATCGCAGAAACTAGGCTTTGCAGTTCATGGACAAACTGTCTCACCGAGTCATCTGACATGGAGACCGGACCGCCGACAACCAATCCGTCGATGACCAGCAAACCCGCGCGATGGCGCGCCAGCTCTCCTTGCAGCAGGGCGACAACCGATTTCAACCCACCCTGCTCCAGCTCCCGATAACCGCTCACGTAGAAAACTTTGGAATTGACCTCCTGGTGGTCAAAAAACAGCTGTCCTCCCATGTGCTGGAGCATGCGCGAATGAGATTCCGCCAACATCGTGACGTAGAGCGTTCGAGTCTCTCGTTTGGCCAGTGTGTAGGCAATCTGATTGGCCAGCGTGGTCTTTCCGACGCCAGGCGGCCCTTCAAGGATATAGACGCCGCCCTCGAACAAGCCGCCGTTGAGGATCTTGTCGAAGCCTTCGACACTGGTAGACAGTCTTTTCATTCTTGAGAAAAAGGGGAATGGAGGGGTAAATTTTTTTGAAGCGGCCCTGCTCAGCGCGCATTTTGCATCCGCTTGGCCGGCAGAGGCCGCCACGTCAACGCTCCAAGGAAGACGACCGCGCCCATCCGACGGCCCAACCGTCGGCTTGCGAACTGCAAAGCCGACCGCGCGAATGAGCACTCACCAACGCTCAACCTGCAGCCCATCACTGACCGCATCGACTCTTCCAGGGAGCTCCTTCGCGCTCCTTCGCTCACGCGGATGCGAATCCGAACCCGAGGCCCGGCCCGGGCCCGAGGAATCAGTCTCATGCGCGGGGCCCAACAGATGCGCAGCGGAGCGGTGATTGAGCGGGCGAAGTCCGCCGCCCCCGCGGGGAGGACGGTTTCTTGCCCGGTTAGCCCACACTTGCACATCACCCTCCGCGGAAATTTCTTCCTCGGTGTCCTGAACCGTCGATTCGTTGTAAAAATGAGCGCTGAATGTGTGTGGCCAAGCAGGGGCTGGCGGCTAATTTTTCCGGCCACGCTCGTTCAACCGGACCACTGGCGACGACGCAGTACACATGCCGGAGTACGCTATCGACAGTCATGCGGCGGCTGTGCACCGCGAGATCGCTGATTGCGCCCGAGTGGACTGCCCCCACTCGAGTCTATGGTCCTGGTTTTGCCCGGGAAGTGACCACTTGCGACGACCGGTGGTGCGTCGAGAGGTAGCGCAACCCGACGATGGCCGCGGCCAGCCCCGACAGCGCCGCCACACCCATCGCCCAACGCGCCCCGAACGTGTCGGCCACCCAACCGAGCAGGGGCGCACCCATTGGCGTGCAACCGAGCACGATCGCCAGCAGGATCGCCAGCACGCGCCCTCGCATGGCTGGCTCGGTCGACAGTTGCACCCAACTGTTGACCGTGGTGGTGAACGTTTGCGCGGCCACACCCACCACGATCAGCGCCATGCCGAAGAGCCAATAGCCGGGCATCAGCGCCGCCAGTGCGCAGCCCAGGCCGAAAACTGACGCCCCTACCAAGAGCACGCCCATGCGCGGCTTGTCGCGCCGCGCGGCGAGCAACGCGCCTGCAACGGAGCCGATGGCCATGATCGAAGACAGCAGGCCGTACTGGTGAGCGCCCGCATGGAAAACGGTGACCGACATCGTTGAGATGAAGATCGGAAAGTTCAGGCCGAAAGTACCGATCAGAAAGAGCATGAACAGCACGACCTTCAGGTCGGGGCGCCGCCAAACATAGCGAAAGCCCTCAAGGAAACTGCCGCGGGTGCGCACCGCGCGCTGGCGCAGATAGAGCTCGTGCACGCGCAGCATCTTCATCGCGCCGATGACAGCGACGTAGGACGCCGCGTTGATCACGAAGACCCAGCCCGTGCCGACCGCGGCGATGAGCGTGCCCGCAACCGCCGGGCCGATCATGCGCGCCGCATTGAATGAGGTGGAGTTCAGCGCCACTGCATTCTGCAGATCGATCTCGGTGACCAGTTCCGACACGAAAGTCTGGCGCGCCGGCGCGTCGAAGGCCGCCACGCACCCCAGCAGCAGCGCGAACACGTACACGTGCCACAGCTGCACGAGGCCGGTGAGTGTCAGCAGACCCAGCCCGAGCGCCAACGCGCCCATGGTGGCCTGCGTGACCATGAGCAGCTTGCGCCGATCGAGATGGTCGGCCGCCCAGCCGGTGAGCGGCAGCAGCAGCAACTGCGGGCCGAACTGCAGCGCCATCACGATGCCGACCGCCGTGGCGTTGTGGCGCGTGAGCTGCGTAAGGACGATCCAGTCCTGCGCGGTGCGCTGCATCCAGGTGCCCACGTTGGACACCGCCGCGCCGCCGGCCCACACGCGGTAGTTGTAGCCCTTGAGCGAGCGAAACGTGCTGCTGCTCACCGAGCGAGCAGGTCGATGATTTCCTGCGTGGTGCCGGTCTCGCCCAGGCGCGGAAAGATGCGAGCGATGCTGTTGGCGTGCGCGTCGGCGTTCATGTCGGTCATGGCATCGATGCCAAGCGTGACGTTGAAACCCAGTTCGTAAGCCTGGCGTGCGGTCGACTCCACGCCGATGCTGGTGGCGATGCCGACGATCACGACCTGCGTGACACCCAGCGCCTTCAGGTGCGATTCGAGCCCCGTGCTCGTGAAGGCACCCCACGTGTGCTTGGTGACCAGGTGGTCCTGGGGCTGGCGGTCGAGTTCGACGGCCAGCTCGGTCCAGTCGGCGGGCAGTTCGCCGCCGGGGCGCTGCTGCTGGGTGCGGCCCTTGGCACCGCCTGCCACGTTGACGAGCACCACCGGCAGCGCACGTTGGCGAAAGGCAAACGCCAGGGCACTGGCGCGCTGCACGATCTCGCCGGTGGCGTGCGCGACGGGCAGCGCGAGGATGCCCTTTTGCAGGTCGATGATGATGAGGGCGGTTCGAGGATCGAGGGTGGTGACGGGCATGGCGGGTTCGCTTTCAATCTTCGGCGACGCGTTTGAGGAGTTCGATGGATGCCGCGAGCGCTTCCTGCTCGCGCGGGGCGAGCCTGGTCTGGATGACCTGGAACAGCCAGTCCTCGCGCGCGGCGCGGGCGTCCTTGAGCCATTTGCGAAAGGCCGGCGTGATCGACCAGATGGTCTGCCGCCCATCGGCAGGGTCGGGCGCGCCGCTCACAAGTCCCGCCCCCTGAAGCGCGGCGACCGTCGCGCCCATGGACTGTGGACGCACGCCCACCGTGCGCGCAAGGGTCGTCACCGTGGCCGGACCCTCGCGCTCGAGATGCAGCAGCACGGTCTTCTGGGAGCCCGTGAGATCGCCGGCATGCGACTGCTCACGCAGTCGCCGGTTGAGCTTGGCCACCAGCATGCGCAGTTCCGCAGCGAGGGTGTGCGCGCATCGATCAGGTCCGCTCGCTGACTCATTCATGAGGCCATCCTAGCGGATACAAAGCCAAACTACAAAGTTTTCCTTCGTAGTTTTCTTAGCCTTGGATGAGAGACATCGACGCGTGGGACTGCCGCGTAGCTCAACGAGTGCGCCAGGCAGAGCCGGAGGCCGAGGCCGCCGTCAAGGTCTTGAGGACCCTGGTCAGCGCTTGAAAAAGCGCACTCGGACTGGCGCATCGGTGCTGCTGCGTTGCGCTCATTTCCTCAAAACCGATGGGCCGATACGCCAAACGCCGCGACGCCGATGCTGCACCTCGCGTCCCCGGCCTCGACCTCAGTGATCGTGAGCAGCCGGACTTCGATCGGGTTGGAGTCAAAAACCGAGCATGATCGCGCGAGAGTGAAGCTATCGATGCGCCTTGGACTTAGCCCATCGTTCCGGTCGGACCATCCAGCACGTCCCTTACTCTTCGCGCCAAGTCAGCGAGGCGGTACGGCTTCTTGAGCAGTTCAAACTCGGCATTGGCGGCCGGTTCGTAAGCGCTCAGATCCCGGTCAAAGCCTGTAGTCAGCAGCACACGTACACCGGGAGATATCCGCTGTACCTCCCTGGCCAGCATGTACCCGTTCATCCCTCCGGGCATCATCACGTCGCTGAAAAGTAGATCAATTGCGTCGGGGCCGAGGTCACGAAGCTTGTCCAGCGCTATCTTGGCGTTGGGCGCGACATGCACCGAATAGCCAAGTCCTTCCAGCATGCCTTGTGCTACCACTGCCACTTCCTCGCGGTCCTCAACGATCAGGATTGCTTCAGTGCCACCCCGAATGCTGGGCCTCACGATGGATTCCGAGTCGTCAGTCAGCGCGCTGCCCACCGTCGGGAAGTACATGCAGATGGTCGTTCCCTTTCCTACCTCTGACTCGATCGTTGTGGCGCCGCCTGATTGCTTCACGAAACCATAAACCATCGACAGGCCGAGGCCAGTGCCCTTCCCCTCGTCTTTCGTCGTAAAGAAAGGATCCATCACGCGAGGCAGGATCGCCGGATCAATGCCCAGGCCGGAATCGGAGATGCAGACAGCAGCATACGGACCGGGCCTCAGTCCCTCGAACGCCGTGGGACTGCCAGGCGCCACCTCCATGAGGTGTGTACGCAGCTTGATCGTCCCTCCGCCTGGCATTGCATCGCGTGAGTTGACGAGCACATTCAAGATGGCGACCTCGAGCTGCGTCACGTCGATCTCCACATTCCCCGCGTTGGGCGCCAAGTCGAATTCGATGTGGATTGAATCACCCAGCGTACGCGCGGCCAACTCGGACATTCCTTGTGCCACCGCGTTAATGCTTACCACTCGACCGCGCAGACGTTGACGTCTGGAAAAAGCGAGCAGTTGCTGTGTCAGGGTCGATGCTTTAGAGATTGCGGAACGCAGGTTCTCAACTCCTCGACGGATGGTGCCCTCATCGAGTATTCCCTTTTCCAACTTCACCCCGAGTATGTCCAGATGACCTGACATGACTTGAAGCAGGTTGTTGAAGTCGTGCGAGATTCCGCCGGTGAGTTGCCCCAGAGCCTCCATCTTCTGCGCTTGTGCAAGTGCCTCTTCGGCGTCGCGGCGACGGCTGACATCGAGCTGGGACGCAAAGAAGTAGATCAGGTTACCGAGCGGGTCATAGACTGGCGAGATGAACAGCGCGTTCCAAAAGGTCGTGCCATCCTTGCGGTAATTGAGGATCTCGATCTGCACCTGCCGGCGGAACTTGATGGCCTCGCGGATCGTCGAAACAGACTCTCTGTCGGTCGCAGGGCCCTGAAGAAACCTGCAGTTCCGCTTCAGCACCTCTTCACTCGAGTAGCCTGACATCGCCAGGAAGGCACGGTTTGCGAACACAATGGGATTGTCGTGCTGGCGCGGATCGGTCACCAGCATTGGCATACGGGTGGTCTCGATCGCCGCGAAGAAGATGTCGTCTTTGTGGTCGCGAAGTTCGTGCGGCCCGCCTTCTGCGCGTACGGTTGATAGGGGAAGTGAGGGCTTTTCGGGAATTTCCATTGACCACTGAACGCTCGTTCAAAAAAGTGCTTCAATTCTCGCCGCCCTACAATGCGATCGGGCTGTAATCGTCGTAACGAGTGCTGTAGCGATCTGACCAAGCGTAACTGCAACGCATCAGGATCACTGTGTGAAAAGACAACCTCGACAGGATTAGCACTAAACGTCGCTGCGCGGCAGGGTCCTCAACGAGACCGCAAGCGCCTTGCATGAGGGACATGCCGACGCCCGAGGCGTTTGGGACGGCGCTTCGTATTCACGGCGCGACCCACGTGCTGGATGCCCGTGGGGCCCAGGCACCACGATCAGACCCCGGGGCGTCGTCGCTCGCTCTCTCTCCGCCAACCTGCGTGAGCACGGCGCCGTGATAGCTGCAGTCTTTCCGCTTGGCTGTCGCGAGTCCAGGGCGTGCGGCGGCGCACCATCGACCGCGCCGTCTCGGGCCGCGGCATTCAAATCGAAGGGCGGGCTTCTTCCTTGTGCCTGATGCAGTATTCCAAAGCGGCCTCAAGCATGGGCCAGCTGGCGAAGACGTACACACGCTCTACCTTGTCCCAACGACCCCCAAATTCCTTGAGCGTCAGCGCGAGCCCTGAGAGGCTGCCCAGAAGGGCGGGCTTGGGTTGCCCATAGAGTTCACAGTGATCGGCCACGGTGCACCCGAGGCGCGCCGCGAGGCCCTGCACACGGTCCGTACCGTTCGGAGGAGGAAGAAGCATGTATCTATTCTCGCAAATGCTTTGCCTGCAAGCTTGTCTCGCAGCGTCTCCCCACTGAGGACTTACCGAGCAATGTGAACGGTTGCTGTGAACGCCAGTGGGAACCTGCAGAAAAGGATGACAGCGAACTCCCTTCGGTGTCCCCTCGGAAAAGCGTCTGCACGTGCGTGCATCCACGCTGCTGCCGGCACAAGGCTGAGCAGCGCTCGCGCGCTCGTCAAGCACTCAGACTCATGCACCGAACTACGCCCGTGTGCGTCGAGAAAGGCTTGTCCCTTTCGCATCCGACCGGCAGAAGAGCGCCCTTTCGGGCTGGCTGGACACTCAGAGTACCGACGCATGGAACGACCAACCGAAATGATGTCAAGTCGAACGTAGATGCGGGCACAGGCATTCACCGACCGAGCTACATCGGCTTGGCCGTGGACAGGGCGGCCCTTCCTTGCGGCGTGATGCGGAAAATGATGGCGCTCGCGTCCGCGGGTGGGGCGTCGACACCCGGAAGCTGGGCTTCAATCAACTCGGCCGCTTCGAGAACAATCGAATTTCTAATATCTGCTTCGTCATGAAGCTCGAGCGGAAACCTGGCGTCCTCGATGCGACGCAAAAAATCCATTGGCATGCCAGCCCCCTCCAACGGGCACGAAAATCTACTAAAGCCCTGTGCGCTTAGCAATGTCATTTTACGTATGCCGTCTCTCTATCTCTCAATGACCGAAAAGCTGTCGGCCCATTGGAAAGCCCACGCCAACGCTTATCCGCGAAAATTTCTGATGACACCCGCGCAACACGCGGAATACATGCGAGTGCTGAAGCTCTGCGGCTCGGCCAAGAGGGATTTTCTCACCCACATGGGAGTGCCGATCGAGATCGTTGCGGACACCCCCGGGGTGATGGTGGCGGCCGACGGCGTCGAGGTCACGTTGCTGTGATGGCGCTTTACTTTTGCTGGAGGTAGTCGCGCGTGCCCGCGGGGTCCTCACCTGAGCAGCGTGAATGACCGATGGTGAATGTCACCGTCGATGGCTGCGAGTGAATCTGGAGGCAAATCGCTGCGATGGATGTATGCGAGCAAGGCGAAACCTAGGGCCAGCATGGCCGGCAGGCTCGCAGTGACCTGCGCTTCATGAAGGTTCGAGGCGTAATAGCGATATAGACAGGTACCGCCACATGGTGCCTGCATCGAAATCCAAGGGCCCGACCAACACGGCGGCGAAGCGCAAGATTCGGCCGTCGAAACAGCACGCGCTGCCGTGAATGATCAAAGCAGCGCGTGCTCGAGCGGACCCATCTTTTCTTCTGCTACTGCATGCGTGCAGAGCTGGGTGAGTCGGAAGACGGCGGTCTGCGACGCCGCGTGACGATTCGCGACATTCGTTGGCGCCACAGCGGCGCCCTCGACGGCGACTGCGGGTAGTCGAACCTTGCGAGCTCTTCACGCCCCTTTTGTGTGACGGCGAGCACCTGGGCAGCCAAGCCATCGCCCCCCAGCGTGAGCGGATCGGTCGGCGCCGGAACCAGCGCCACAACCAGCCCCGCCGCTCTGAGGATGCGGACTTGGTCAATGTCTTCGGGTCGATAGAACGAGACCGGCAGGCGGGACGTCGCGATCTGCCGCAACAAGTTCATGGTCATGGAAACCTCCTTTTCAGTTGACCAAAACTTCGACGGTGATCAATCTAGGTCCCCTTCGGCAAGATTTCAAGAGCCGTTCGACTCGTCACAGCGATACCCAAAAAAAGAGCCCGGCACGGAGCCGGGCTGAGGTTTACAGCAAGGTGCCACGACGCAGCGTGGCGTCAGAAATGTAGGGTTCCCGCGCTTCACGCCATGTCAGATAACTTTGATTCTTTGCACTCTGAGGCGCGGGGGCCGCGAGAGACGCGAATGGTAAGAAAAAGGCGGGTGACGCCGAGAACGCGAAGAGAAGCCGGCCACAACCTGTCGTGTCCGCAGCGGCAAACTCGCCGAGCCGCCCGGAGCGGCTCCGCGGCTCCGATCTCGCCCACACCTCACGAACCAGATCGCTGCAGCCATGTGTGCGCCGCAGGGAACAAGCACCGCGTAACAAGAGCCCCGCCGCGAACAAGCGCTTGCGGCAAGCTCGCTGCAGCCTCGCGCGCCAAGCCGGAGACTTGAGAATCAACATGGATGGAGATCTCGTCGCCCGCCCAGTGATCTGGCCAAGGATCACACCAGCCAGCTGCCGACGATTTCAACGTGAGCAGTTACGCAGCCCGCAAGGCATGCGCAAACTCAAACTGATCGCGAGACTGGCGAATGGCTTCAAAGAGATCTGGTTCTTCCCAAAGGTCGCGCAGCAGCTCATCGGCCTGTGCACGCAAAGGCGCGACCTCTGCATGGCCGAGCGGACCGAGCCGAGTCATCGCTTCGTAGACCGCAGCCTCAGCCGCAGCCCATGCCTCATAACGTTTGTCAAACGCAACGGTGGTCATTCTGGACTCCAGGGTCACTTTTTCTACCCTTGGGTCTGCGAGAAGGATGTAGGACTTTTGGCTATCAGCAAGCAGCGCTGTTCGCCAAACAGTGCGCGGTGTCGAGCGACGCCATGAGCCATGCATGACCGATGAAGCCAAATCATGAAAGCTGCGGCGCCTGGTCATGCGCTCCGCGTTCACCGGTGCGCCTGGCGATCTTCGCTCCAGCGTGAGCGTCACGGATGCCGGATACCGGCTTCGAGATAGTCCATGAAGAGCGCCCGTTCCTGCACTTCGTTGCCGCGTCGCCCGATCGACAGCGGACCGAAGGGTGAGCGCATGGCATAGCTGCGGTATGAGATGCCGTAGTACAACGAATTCATCGTCAGAAGGAGTCGGAACTTCAGAACTTCGAGGGGTACCGCCGGGATCAATGCGGCAAGCCTGTCCAGTGCGAGGGTCAGTATGTCGCGGTGCATGTCGGCCGAGATTTTCTGGCCTTCCTCGCCAAAATCCCAGCCGAGCCGGCCGATGAAGCACACGGCGTCGCGGCCCAGCCCGGCCTCGGACAGCATGTCGATCATCGGACCGAAGGCCGCGTCGAGCACGTCGCGCACGGTGTGAGGCCCCCTATCCAGCGCCTCGAGCCGCGCGCGGCAGCGCGGCTCGAGGATTCGCTGAAGCATCCGCGCCACCTCGGTCACCACACTCTCGCGATTACCGAAGTGGTAGTGCAGCGCCGACAAGTTGGCCGCGCCCGCGGCCGCGACGATCCTGCGCAGCGACACAGCATTCATGCCCTCTCGCGCGAACAGCCGCATGGCTTCCAGCAGCAGGCGCTCGCGCGTGGCGGCGGCCGACGCCGCCAGCGCGGGCGGGCGTTTTTCCTTCGGGCTCGTTGCGGGACTGGGCATGGGACGCAGATTGTGACCTCTGGCTCGGCTAGGGTTAGTTCTAATTCGATTGAATTAATTCAATGGAATTATCCACCTGTTCCGTCTGGGTCGGCTCGGCCCCGCGCGGGGACCCCGTACGTCAAATAACCGAAGGAGACATGGATGATCAGAGGCATGGCATCGCCCGAGGGGCGCCGCTGCGGCACGCGGTGGGTGGCCGCTTGCGCCGCGACCGCGTTCTTGCTGGGCTGCGGCGGTGGAGGAGGGAGCAGCGCCAGTTTCGTAGCGTGGCCCACGGTGCCGGCACCCGGCGGCAGCCATGAGCCTGCACCGGACAACCAGCCCCGGCTCATCGGCGTGTTCGCAGGCGGACCGGTCGTTGGCCTCGACTACCGTGGCTCCGTCACAGGGGCGCGTAAGACAGACGCGCAGGGGCGCTACGACTATGCGCCAGGCGAAACGCTGAGCTTTTCGATCGGTGAGTTGCCGCTGGGCACCGCGCCCGCCGCGGACGCGCTGTCGCCGCTGAGCATCGGCGGCGCCAGCTCGCCGGCCGACCCCCGCGCCACCAATCGCCTCGTACTGCTGCAGACCCTCGATGCCGACGGCGACCTCAACAACGGCATTCAGGTCACCGGCCCAATCCGCGACATCGTGTCCAGGCATGCCGCGGCCATCGATTTCTCCCAATCGGCCACGGCCTTCCGCGCGAGCCTCGCACCATTGCTCGCAGCGCTCGATGCGGCCGGCGCCTTCACGGATCTCGATCCGCGTCCGCGCAGCGCGCGCGGCGCCGTCGCCGCGCAGGAGCACTACGCCCGCGCCACCGCCGCGCGCAACCTCGTGACCACCACCGGCGGTCCGCTGCGCGGCTTCGAGTCCAGCGCCACGACCTGGCAATACCTTGGCATTCCCTACGCGCAGCCGCCGCTCGGCGCGCTACGCTGGCGCGCGCCGCAAGCGCCCCAGCCGTGGAGCGGCGTCCGCGAGGCGGTCGCCTGGGCTGATCAGGCCGCACAGGTCCAAGCGCTCGAGCGCTTCGGCGAGGGCGGCATGAGCGAAGACTCGCTGTATCTCAACGTGACGGCACCCAAGTCGGCCTCCAAGCTGCCGGTGATGGTGTGGTTCCACGGCGGCGGGTTCACTTCGCTCACGAGCAACACCAAGCCTTTCAACAACCCGAATGCCCTTGTCAGCAAGGGCGTGGTGCAAGTCTCGGTGAACCATCGCCTCGGTGCCCTCGGCTACATCGCGCACCCCGCGCTCAGCGCCGAGAGCGGTCGCGGCGGCTCGGGCAACTACGGGCAGATGGACCTGGTGATGGCGCTGCAGTGGGTCAAGGCGAACATCGCGGCCTTCGGGGGCGACCCTGACAACGTGACCGTCTTCGGCGAGTCCGGTGGCGGGCGCAAAGTGCTTTCACTGATGGCATCGCCGAGCGCGGCCGGCCTTTTCCACAAAGCGATCAGCCAGAGCGGCACGCTGATTCCCGACACCCGCACGCTGGCCTCGGCCGAGGCGGTCGGACTCGCGCTCCAGAAGAGGCTGGGCGCGGCCTCGCTCGAGGAGATGCGCAACCGCCCCTGGACCGAGGTGGTCGCAGCGGCCTCCGTGCTCGTGCCCTACACCAACATCGACAACGGCTATCTGCCTTACAGCGAGCGCGTGAGTTTCGAGTCGCGCCGACACAACGACGTGCCCTTCATGATTGTCGTCAACACCAACGACACCCCCGACCCGATCGAGACGGTGAAGAACGTGTTTCCCTGGATGACGGCGCACAGCGCCAGCCGGCACTATGCGGCCCTCTTCAGCCAGGTGCCGGGCGGCTGGCGCGCTAGGGGCGTGAAAACGTATCACGCGGGCGAGCTGGCCTACGTCTTCAATGCGCCTGAGAGCGTCGTCACCCACTACCTGCTCGACCTGGTGATCGACCCGGCCACCGGCGGCAAGCTCGCCATTGGAGACCTCAACGGCAACGGCGTCAGCGGCTCCGCGGGCGACACGCAGGACATCCTTGCCTCGGCCGGTTTCGACAGCGCTGATGCGAAGGCGATCGAGAACAGCATGGCGATCTGGACCCAGTTCGCCAAAACCGGCAACCCAAGCGTCGCGGGATTGGTTGACTGGCCTGCCTACACGCCCGCGAACGACCGCTTCGTCGAACTCGGCGCCGCGCCCGTGGTCCGCACCGGCCTGTCGAGCGTCTTTCCCTGAGCGCGCCGCCTGAGCGCCGCATCGCCAGATCGCGGAAGGCGCGGCGGCGCGGCCACGCCTTTCGTTCCCGCACACCACACCACAAGGAGACCTTCATGCACTCACACACGGCCCGCGCCGAGCGGCGCCGCTCGCGCGTCCTTTGCCTCGCAGCCTGGGCGAGCACCGTCGCCCTGCTCGGCTGCGGAGGCGGCGGCAATGGCGCCAGCCTCGCGTTCGTCGCGCCGCCTGCGGGCGACACCGCGCCCGATACTCAGCCCAAGCTCACGGGCACGTTCACGGGTGACCCTGTGTCGGGACTCGATTACCGCGGCTCACTGAGCGGCGCGCGCACCACCGATGCCGAAGGCCGGTACCGCTATGCGGCCGGCGAGACCTTGAGCTTCTCGATCGGTACATTGCCGCTGGGCTCGACACCGGCATCGGCCGCCGTCTCGCCGCTCGCCTGGGTCGGGGCCGACAGCACGACCAGTGACGTGCGTGTGAGCAACCGCCTGGTGCTGCTGCAATCCCTCGATGCCGACGGTGACCTCAACAACGGCATACAGATCACCGAAGCGATCCGCCAAGCGGTCTCGCGTCATGCCGCCGCGATCGATTTCGCACAGCCCGCGGCCGCGTTCCGTGCCAGCATTGCGCCCCTGCTCGCAGCGATCGAGACGGCAGGCGCCTTCTCCGACCTCGACCCGCGACCGCGCACGGCCAGGACCACCGCAGCCGCACAGGAACACTACACGCGAAGCACGCGCACGCGCCACCTCGTGGCCACCACGGGCGGTTCGCTGCGGGGCTTCGAGGCAAATGCCGGCACGTGGCAGTACCTCGGTATTCCGTACGCGCAACCGCCGGTCGGTCCATTGCGTTGGCGCGCACCGCAATCGCCCACACCCTGGAGCGGTGTGCGCCAGGCCATCGCCTGGCCCGACCAGTCGGCGCAGAACCCGACGATGGAAGCTTTGGGCGAAGGCGGCATGAGCGAGGATTCGCTGTACCTGCATGTGACGGCGCCCAAAAGCGCGTCGAAGCTGCCGGTGATGGTGTGGTTCCACGGTGGCTCGTTCGCAATCCTCACAGCCAACTCCAAGCAGTACAACAATCCAGATGGATTGACCACCAAGGGCGTGGTGCTGGTCACCGTCAACCACCGGCTGGGGCCGTTCGGCTATCTCGCGCATCCGCTGCTGAGTGCGGAAAGCGGCCACGGTGGCTCGGGGAACTACGGCCAGATGGACCTGGTGATGGCGCTCCAGTGGGTGAAATCGAACATCGCTGCGTTCGGCGGCGATCCCGGCAACGTGACCATCTTCGGCCAATCGGGTGGCGGCGGAAAGGTCTATGGCCTCATGAACGCGCCCGAGGCTGCCGGCTTGTTCCACAAGGCCATTGTGCAGAGCGGCGCCAATGCCATCGCGACAGGCGGAACACCCGCGAGCTCGCTGGCCGGCGGCGAGGCGATCGGCAAGGCCGTGTTCGAGCGCGTCGGTGCGACCACGTTGGCACAGGCGCGCGCCTTGCCGTGGACCGCCTACACCCAAGCCGACCTCGACGCGGGCATCCCGCGCGAGACCTACCGACCCAATGTGGATCATCGTCACATGGTGAAGACCTACGGTCAGAACATGGCGGAGGGTATGCCCAGCGACGTGCCGCTGATGGTGGGGGCGACCTCTGGCGACTATCCCTCGCTGCGCGCGTCGCTGCCGGTATTCATGGCGCAGCGCGCGCCAACCTATCGCTCGCCCCAGTACGTGTACCGGTTCAGCCGCGTGCCGGACGGCTGGTCGGCGATGGGCCTGCTCAGCGGCCACAGCGGCGAGTTGCCCTACCTGTTCGGCTACCCGCAAGGCATGGTGACGAACTACGTGATGGGTCTGGTGCTCACGCCGGCCGGCGCGAAGGCGCCCATCGGTGACCTCAATGGCAATGGCATCACCGGCACCGCTGGGGATGCGGCCGATGTCCAGGCGTCGATGGGCTGGGGACCGAACGACGAAGCCATCACTGAAACCACCATGACGCTATGGACCCGTTTCGCGAAGGATGGCAATCCCAGCATGGACGCGCCGGAGTGGAAAGCCTACACGCCTGCCAGCGACGCCTACTTGGAAATCGGGCCGGGCGGCGGTGCCACGCCGCGCACCGGCTTGGCCAGCGCCTTTCCCTGAACGCCACGCCACGCGGGCCTGCCCAAGGTCTCGCCTCGCGCGCAGCCGCCGGCGGGGGGCGCTGCCGAGGGCGATCACCGAGCCGCTGAAGGTGATGGCGCCGATGGCCGCGCCCAGGAACAGCTCCAGGCGGTTGCCCGCGGGGATCGGGTCGCCCTTGAGCGCGATGTTGAAGGCATGCGGCTCGGCCACGGCGGCCACCGCGATGAACACGGCCGCCAGCCCGATCATGCTGTGCATGAAGGCCAGGAGCTCGGGCATCCTGGTCATCTCGACCCTGTTGGCCATGTAGGCTCCGAGGCCCCCGCCCACGACCAGCGCGACCAGCACGTAGGCCAGGCTCTCGAGGTTGCCGCTGGCGAGCTTGTAGATCAGCGCGCCGGTGGTCACCACGGCGATCGCCATGCCGGTCATGCCGAAGACGTTGCCGCGGGTCGAGGTGGTCGGGTGGCGCAGGCCTTGGCTAGCCGACCGTTCGCCAGAGCGTGGCGCACGGCAGCGCAATGCTCTGCGCGTTCATTGCCAGTCGACCGAAAGCTCAGCCTGGATGATCGGATCGATCCAGCGCGGCATCCCAGATGCCCATGGCTTCGACCACGGATTCCTCGACGACCGCGAGCCGCACACGGTCGCGGGCCAGGACGGACAGACCCAAGAAGAAACTGTCGAACGCGGCGGCCATCGAAGCCGGGTTCGTGGACTTGCGCAGCTCGCCGCTTTTTATGGCCCGCTCGACGCAGGTACGGAATCCAGCGCGGGTGCGACTGCGCACCTCTCGGAGCATTGCGGTGATGGTTTCGCTGCCCGACGAGCAGGCTCCCATCACGCCCAACGCAACCATGCAACCCTTGGGGTGCCCTCCCTCCCACTGCATCTTTGCCGAGCGCTTCAATGCAAGGAACACCGCTTCTCGCGGCTCTAGGGAAGGATCATGCAGGCTTCTGGTCAAGTGGCCGTAGATCTCCATGTATCGATCCAGCGCCTCTTTGTATAACGCTTCCTTGGACTCGAAGGCCGCATAGAAGCTGGGCGCGGAGATGCCACTGCCCATCGCCGCCTTCAGTTGCGACAGCGAGGTCGATTCAAAGCCATGCTCCCAGAACAGGTGCATGGCCGAGGTAAGGGCCGCATCGCGGTCGAATGCGCGCGGTCGGCCTCGCTGAGCCATGAAGATCTCCGCCAGTTCAAAATTACATACTAGTCGATACACAATAAATCGGCAAGCAAAGACCTCCTCTCCCGGCTGGCAAATCGACCGGGGGGAACCGAGCCGTTGACAGCCTTCGAACGCCGCCATATATTTGTACCAATCGATATTTAAATCGACGCGTTTGAAGCATGCGCTTGAACACCAGGCGCCCGCGCAGGAAGCGGGCTCCACGCCCCGGTCGCTCCAGTCGCGCTTTTTTTTACTCATTTTTGTACCACTCGGTACATTTTCCCGGTGCGCTCACAGATCGCTCGCACCGCTCACTCACGGAGAACCCGCATGTCCCAAGAACTTGAAGCTCGCCTTGACGCCATCGAAAGCCGCTTCGCCATCGATGCCTTGATCGCCAACTATGCGGAAGCGTTCGACACGATGAATGTGGAACTCCTCGCCACCCTATGGCATCCCGACTCTCGGCTCTTGCTCGGCGCCAATGGAAACTCGGAAGGACTCGATGAGATCCTGGCGCAAGCACGCGTCAACATGAAACGCATGCCGCACATGCATCACTGGATGGCGAACACGATCATCACGCTCGACGGCGACAACGGCCATGGCCTGGTTGCGGCGGACTGCCTCTTCTACGACGTCGAGAAGGGACCGCTGCAAGTGAGCGGCCAGTACAAGGATATCTACCAGCGAAGAGACGGGCGATGGGCGTTCCAGCAGCGCATCTTCGAGATGCATTTCGCCACGCCGCTGCAGAACTGGGCCCCCATCATGGGCACGGAACGCTTCGGTCGCCCCATCTGATGCGCGCCGCCGCAACCGAAATCATGCAAGAAGCAAGTTCAGATTCGCATCGGTGGCTCGCATTCGCGGTGTTGCTGGTGGGGGCGTTCCTGCCTCCGCTCGACTTCTTCATCGTCAATGTTGCGTTGCCGTCCATTCAGGGCGACCTCGGCACGAGTGCTGCTGAATTGCAACTGGTGATCTCCGGATATGCGGCGGCTTACGCGGTCTTCCTCATCACCGGTGGGCGGCTTGGCGACCTCTTCGGCCGACGGCGCATGTTCCTGCTGGGCATCAGCGGCTTCGGACTCACGTCCTTGCTGTGCGGCCTCGCAAGCTCGCCTTCCATGCTCATCGTGGGACGCATACTCCAAGGTCTCAGCGCAGCCGCCATGGCCCCTCAAGGGCTGGCCTCCGTTCATGCGCTGTTCCCGGTGCGGGAGCGCTCGCGTGCGCTGGGCCTCTATGGCGCCACCGTCGGGCTGGCGGCAGTAATCGCGCAAGCCCTGGGCGGCGCATTGATCTCCGCAGACGTCTTTCACCTCCAGTGGCGAATCATCTTCCTGATCAATTTGCCCGTGGTGGCTGCGGTCCTGATCGGTGGATTGCCCTTGCTGCCGAACGTTCGTGGCGATAGCCCCGCGCCCATCGACTGGGGCGGTGTTCTGCTCTGCGCGCTCACGCTGAGCCTGCTGATCGTGCCGCTGGTAGAGGGGCGCGAAAGGGGCTGGCCATGGTGGGCATGCGCCATGCTCATCGCGACACCTGTCGCCGCGCTCGGTTTCTGGCGCTATGAAAAGGCGTTTTCTCGACGAGGCGGCGTCCCGCTCGTCAGCATCGACCTGGTCCGCATGCCGGGATTGATGAGCGGTCTCGCCGGCGTTCTTTTCTTCTACGTCGTCTCTGCCTTCTTCCTGGTGTTCTCCGTCTACCTACAGTCGGCGCTGGGACTGGATCCTTTGGCAACAGGACTGGTGTTCCTGCCCTTCGGCGTCGGCTTCTTCATCGGTCCGTTGACGACACCGCTGGCCGTCCGTCTCTTTGGCAGTTGGGTTCCCGCCATCGGCATGCTGCTCGAGGTGGCCGGGTGCTTGTACCTTGCGGTGCTGGTTGCTGGCGCCCCCGCACAAATGCCGGCCCAGTTTCCGCTCATCGTTGCGGTGGGACTGCTGGGTTTCGGGCAGGGATGGGCACTGCCTACCCTCGTGCGCTCGGTCATCGACCGCGCACCGGTGAGCGGCTCCGGGATGATTGCCGGCATCACCAACTCGGCCTTGCAGATCAGCGCCGCCCTGGGCGTCGCGGTCATCGGCGGCGTCTTCTTCAGCGTCGCAGGTACTTCGCCGAGCGCGAGCTCCATGGCCAAGGGACTGATTGCCGCCATGCTTTGCATCGGGGCCAGTCTGACCGTTGCGGCCATCCTGTCCGTTGTGGCTTCGAGGTCGGGAGTCGGTGTCGCTGCCCGGCCGGCACCCAACTAGGGGCTGTTGGCACCAACCAATTCCGGACGGGAGGGTTGGAAACTGCTTGGCCTGGAGAGCACGGCAGAAGAGCTCCATTTGATTGCCGCGGATGCCCGAAGGTTCACGGCCTTCAGTCGGCCGCCTAGACAGACCCACCATGGACCCGAACGGAGGCGGGTGCTTCAAAGCTCGCGGTGGTCATGGATCGGGTCTCGCGGTGAGACAATGAGACATGAAGGCGCCGCAACGAGGCCAACAGGGAGGTCGTCCTTCGCGTTCTTCGATGCGGGGCGGCGATGGTAGCCTTATAGTCTTGGCCGACCCGCTCTTGGGGGATCGAGTCAAAGGTCCATGAAGAAATGAAAGCCTGCCTCCTCCATCTGCTGGCGAGGGCCGCCATCGCCGCCACCGTGGTCAGCGCAGCTGCCGCCGAACCGCGCGAGAAGCCGCTGGAGGCGCCCGGGCCGCTGGGTCCGCTGCGGGGCACCCTGCTGTCGCCGGCTGCTCCGGCTACGCCGCTCGCTCCGGTGCTACTGATCGTGCCAGGCTCTGGCCCCACGGACCGCGACGGCAACAGCCCGCTGGGAGTGAAGGCCTCGACGTACCGGCTCCTGGCCGAAGGCCTCGCAGCGAAAGGGATCGCGACAGTGCGGATCGACAAGCGCGGCCTGTACGGCAGCGCCGGCGCGGTTGCCGACCCCGACGCGGTCACCATCGAGGACTACGCGGAGGACGTGCGCCGCTGGGTCGACACGATTCGTGAGGCCTCCGGCGCCGGATGCGTCTGGGTGCTGGGCCACAGCGAGGGCGGAATGGTCGCGCTCGCGGCGGCGGCCGCGCGGCAGGATCCGGCCATCTGCGGCTTAGTCCTGGTGGCGAGCACGGGCCGGCCGATGGGGCAGGTACTGCGTGAGCAGTTGCGGGCCAATCCCGCCAACGCGCCGCTGCTAGACCAGGCCATGGCCGCCATCGATGCGCTCGAAGCCGGCCGCCGGGTGGAGATGGCCGATGTGCAACCGGCGCTGCGGCGTGTGTTCCACCCGAAAGTGCAGGGGTTCCTGATCAGCGCATTCGCCATCGACCCCGCGAAGTTGGCCGGCCGGTACACGAAGCCCCTGCTGATCGTGCAGGGCGGCCGCGACCTCCAAGTCGGCGTCGCGGACGCACAGCGGCTGCGTCAGGCGGCGGCGCAGTCGAAGCTGGTGCTGCTTCCGGAGGCGAACCATGTGCTGAAAGCCGTCGAGACCGACGATCGGGCCGCCAATCTCGCGACCTACGGTCGTGCCGACCTTCCACTGGCACCAGGGGTCGTCGACGCCATCGCCGACTTCGTCCTAGCGCGGCAATTGCAGCAAGCGCCTCGGGCTGGTTCGACACGCTGAACGGCAACGACGGGGCCGCTTCGGTCCTGGAACCCGCGCGCCTTCACGATCGGCCGAATGAATCAGCGACCACCTCGACGACCAAAGGTCATGGTCTCGAAGACGCCATCCCTTCGCACCCAGGCATGAAGAAGCGCGGCGGCGAAGTGCAGCAAGAACAAGGCGAACAGGCAGAACGCCAGGAAGCGATGGGCGCTCCACAGGATGCTGTGCAACTCGGCACTGGCTGGAACGATCGAGGGGAGCCGCATCCCGGCCAAGGTCACGGGATAGTCCGCAGCCGACAACATGGACCACCCGAGCAAAGGCATCGCGATCATCAGCGCATAGAACGCGACATGCGACAACCTTGCCGCGAGCTTCATGGGCTCGCTCATGCTCGCCGGCAGCGACGGTGCCCCGCTGCGCCATCGCACGACGAGACGCAGCAGCGCCAGTACGAGTATTGCAATGCCGAGTTGCTTGTGGATGCCCACCAGCACCAGGTAAGCGCGATCGATCGTGGACATCATGCCCACCCCGATGAACAGCATCGCGAGGATGCCGATCGCCATGACCCAATGGAGCACGCGCTGCAGCTTCGAGAATTTCATGCTTGGATGGTTCATGGCTTGGCTCCGGCTTGAACGCGCGGGTAGTGTTCCGACTCCGAGGTGCGGCGGTCATAGGACACCGCATAGGCCGCCGAGCGCGCCGCGGGGAACGGATCGTCGGAGGTCTGCATTCCCTCCGGCAGAACCGTGGGATCGAAGTTGATGTCGCGGCACGGTCCGTTGGCCTCGGCTTCGATCCGGGTCACCACGAGCGTGCCCGCTTCTATCTGTCGGCGATCGGCGGGCCAAACCTTGGTGGGGTCGGCCGTGGGATCGCCCGGATTGGCGAGCGTGAATACCAGCTTCCACTTTTGCGGGGCATCGGCGACTCGTTGGGTGAGCTCCTTGAAGAGAAAGTCGGGATCGCGCTTCTTCAAGTCCTCCGAAGGCACCGGAACCATCGCGGCGGTCGGAATGAATGACCAGCGCACGGCCTGCTTCTGACCCTGTGCGTTGGTCAGCATGAAACTGTTGAGGCTGTTGAAGCGATCTTCCGCGTAGGACTCGGCATATGGAGCACTGCCCGCCCACGCACCGAACTCGCGAAGCGAAGGATGGCTGGCTGCAAACTGCTTGATTGCGCCGGGGTCGTTCTTGTTCGCACTGGCACGCTGAAGTTCATAGAACTCCTTCGGCGTGGCGATCGGAAAGAACGGCGCGTTGATCATCGCGGTGCGCCACTCCTGCCGGTCTGGCGCCTCGATTCGAAGACTCAATCCACGTACACGACCGGTGCCGTCCGCCATGGTCGGAATCGGGCCCGCGAGGTTGAAGCGACCCATGACCGGATAACTCCCAGCCTTGAAGATGGCCGCTCGCGAAACTGCGACCGCCTCGCCATTCGCCTCGAAGTTTCCAGCAAAGCAAATACCCTTCGCATGATTGCGTCGGAATCCCTTGACCGGTCCGCTGGCCGGCGCGAGCGAATCCACAATCTTGGCGGGCGTCAGGCGCGCAGGTGTCAGCCACCCAGCTGCGTAGGCAAAGGCACAGGCCACGGCCCCGACTGAAAGAGCGATCGCGGCGAATCGGACGACAGTAGGTCGCCCGGTGGCAGTTTGATCCTGTGGGGTCTTCATTCGCCTACGCTCCCGTGCAACTGTTGGAGGCAGTCAGCGCAAGACCGCTTATGTGAAGGTACACCCCCCAGCGTGGTGTCGATCGCGACCCGTTGTGAGTCGACTCGCTGCGTGAACCACGGAAGGCACCGCGATCAGACAGCAGGTAGTGCGTGTGTTTAGAACTTTTCATCTCATGCCCTTTCAATGGCTTGGCAAGCAGCCAGACAACGCCGGCCTGGCGCTTGCTCAGGGCTTAGTTCGACAAGAGATGACTGCTGGTTACACGCCCTTCGAAGATTTCCACCGAAACATGGCTCGCCGCCTAGACGCCGACAAGGGACAGGCTTGGGTGATGCCGCAACGCAAGCGATTGGCGCCGCATTCGCTATTCGACCGCCTTGCCCATCTCCTCGACCACCTTCTTGGCGTCGCCGAACACCATCATGGTCTTTTCCATGTAGAACAGCTCGTTGTCCAGCCCTGCGTAGCCGGCGGCCATGGAGCGCTTGTTCACGATCACCGTCTTGGCCATGTAGGCCTCCAGGATCGGCATGCCGTAGATCGGGCTGCCCTTGGTGTGCGCGGCCGGGTTCACCACGTCGTTGGCACCCAGGATGATCGCCACGTCGGCCTGGCCGAACTCGCCGTTGATGTCCTCCATCTCGAACACCTGGTCGTACGGCACCTCGGCCTCCGCCAGCAGCACGTTCATGTGCCCCGGCATGCGCCCGGCCACCGGATGGATCGCGTACTTCACCGTGATGCCCTTCTCGGTGAGCTTGGCCGCGAGCTCCTTGACCGCGTGCTGCGCGCGGGCCACCGCCAGGCCGTAGCCCGGCACGATCACCACCGTCTCGGCATTGCCCAGCACGAAGGCCGCGTCGTCGGCGCTGCCGCTCTTGACGGGGCGCTGCTCCTTCGCGCCGCCCGTGGCCGCCGCCGCGTCGCCACCGAAGCCGCCCAGGATCACGTTGAAGAACGAGCGGTTCATCGCCTTGCACATGATGTAGCTCAGGATCGCGCCCGAGCTGCCCACGAGGCTGCCCGCCACGATCAGCATCGCGTTGTTCAGGCTGAAGCCGATGCCCGCGGCCGCCCAGCCCGAGTAGCTGTTGAGCATCGACACCACCACCGGCATGTCCGCCCCGCCGATCGGGATGATGATCAGCACGCCCATCACGAAGGCCAGCGCGAGCATCGCGAAGAACGCCGTCCAGTTCTCCGTCGCCATGAAGACGAGGCCCAGGCCCACGGTCGCCAGGCCCAGCACGAGGTTGAGCATGTGCTGGCCCGCGAACTGCACCGGCGCGCCCTGGAACAGGCGGAACTTGTACTTGCCCGAGAGCTTGCCGAAGGCGATCACCGAGCCGCTGAAGGTGATGGCGCCGATGGCCGCGCCCAGGAACAGCTCCAGGCGGTTGCCCGCGGGGATCGGATCGCCCTTGAGCGCGATGTTGAAGGCATGCGGCTCTGCCACCGCGGCCACCGCGATGAACACGGCAGCAAGACCGATCATGCTGTGCATGAAGGCCACCAGCTCGGGCATCTTGGTCATCTCGACCTTGTTGGCCATGTAGGCACCGAGGCCCCCGCCCACGACCAGCGCGACCAGCACGTAGGCCAGGCCCTCGAGGTTGCCGCTGGCGAGCTTGTAGATCAGCGCGCCGGTGGTCAGCACGGCGATCGCCATGCCGGTCATGCCGAAGACGTTGCCGCGGATCGAGGTGGTGGGATGGCTCAGGCCCTTGAGCGCCTGGATGAAGCAGATGCTGGCCAGCAGGTACAGCAGGGTGACGAGGTTCATGCTCACTTGGAAGCTCCCTCGGCGGCTGCGGGCGCGGCCTTGCGCTCCTTCTTCTTGAACATCTCCAGCATGCGCCGCGTGACCAGGAAGCCGCCGAAGACGTTGACCGCCGCCAGCGCGACGGCCAGCACGCCCATGGTCTTGCCCAGGCCGGTCTCGGTGAGCGCGGCGGCCAGCATGGCGCCCACGATGACGATCGCCGAGATGGCGTTGGTCACGGCCATCAGCGGCGTGTGCAGCGCGGGCGTGACGGTCCACACCACGTGGTAGCCCACGTAGATGGCCAGCACGAAGATGATGAGGTTGATGACGGTGTGAGAGACGATGTCCATGATTTCTTCTCCTCGCGTGTTCGCTTACTTCTTCGTGACCTGGCCGTCCTGCGTGACGCGGCAGGCGGCGACGATGTCGTCCTCGAGGTCGATCTTCAGCGCGCCCTCCTTGGTCAGCACGAGCTTGAGGAAGTCGAGCACGTTGCGCGCGTACAGCGCCGACGCGTCGGCCGCCACCAGCGCGGCGAGGTTCGTCTCGCCGACGATGGTCACGCCGTGCTTGACGACGGTCTTGTCGGCCTCCGAGAGCGGGCAGTTGCCGCCTACCCCGTCCGGACCTTTGCCGGCGGCGATGTCGACGATGACCGAACCCGGCTTCATCGACTTGACCATGTCCTCGGTGATCAGGGTCGGCGCGGCACGCCCCGGGATCAGCGCGGTGCTGATGACGACATCGGCCAGCGCCACGCGCTTGGCGACCTCGGCCTGCTGGCGCGTGAGCCAGCTCGCGGGCATCGGGCGGGCATAGCCGCCCACGCCCTCGGCCGCGTCCTTCTCTTCCTGGGTCTCGTACGGCACGTCGATGAACTTGCCGCCCAGCGATTCGATCTGTTCCTTGACGCTGGGGCGCACGTCCGAGGCCTCGATGACCGCGCCCAGGCGCTTGGCCGTGGCGATGGCCTGCAGGCCCGCGACGCCCACGCCGAGGATGACCACCCGCGCGGCCTTCACGGTGCCGGCGGCGGTCATCAGCATCGGGAAGAAGCGCTGGTACTTGTCGGCCGCGATCATCACGGCCTTGTAGCCGGCGATGTTGGCCTGGGAGCTGAGCACGTCCATGCTCTGGGCGCGCGTCGTGCGCGGCGCGGCTTCGAGTGCGAAGCCGGTGAGGCCGGCCGCGGCCACGCGCTGCAGGCCGGCGGCGTCGAAGGGGTTGAGCATGCCCACGAGCACGCTGCCAGACTTGGCGAGCGCGCATTCGGCGTCGCTCGGCGCGCGCACCTTGAGCACGATGTCGGCACCGAAGGCGCCGGCCTGGTCGGTGATCTCGGCACCAGCGGCCTGGTAGGCCGCGTCGGTCACGCTGGCCGCCACGCCCGCGCCGCTCTGCACACGCACCGTGTGCCCCAACGCCACCAGTTTCTTCGCCGTCTCCGGCGTGACGGCAACACGAGTCTCACCCGCCGAGGTTTCGGCAGGTACGCCAATCAACATGACTTGTCCTTTGGTGGAAATGGGCCGGTCCAAGGCCAGCCCGAAGATGGAAAGGGGTCTAACGACCCCGCCGCTCACTCGATGTTCTCGAAGATCGCGGCAATGCCCTGTCCGCCCCCGATGCACATCGTGACCAGGGCATAGCGCCCACCGATCCGCTGGAGTTCGTGCAACGCCTTCACTGTGATGATGGCGCCAGTCGCGCCGATGGGATGGCCCAGGGAGATGCCCGAGCCGTTGGGGTTCACCTTGGCTGGATCGAGCGCCAGCTCCGCGCTGACGGCGCAGGCCTGGGCGGCGAACGCCTCGTTGGCCTCGATCACATCGAGGTCCTTCACCGACAGTCCCGCGCGCTCGAGCGCCGCTCTGCTCGCCGGTACGGGGCCGATGCCCATGAACCGGGGGTCGACACCGGCATGGGCATAGCTCACCAGCCGTGCCATCGGCTTCAACCCGCGCGTTCTGGCGGCCGAAGCTTCCATCAGCACCAGTGCCGCCGCCGCATCGTTGATCCCGGATGCATTGCCAGCGGTCACAGTCCCGTTCTCTCTGAGAAAGACCGGCTTGAGCTTGCTCATGTCCGCCAATACCGCCCCGGTGCGGAAGTGCTCATCCTTGTCAAAGACGACATCGCCCTTGCGGCCCTTTCGGATGATGGGGACGATCTGGTCCCTGAACACATCCGCCGCCCAGGCGCGCTCCGCGCGGTGATGGCTTTCCACCGCCAACCTGTCCTGAGCGTCCCGGTCGATGCCCCACTTTCTGGCCACGTTCTCTGCCGTCACACCCATATGGATGCGCTCGAAGGGATCGTGCAGGGCGCCCAGCATCATGTCAGTCATCGAGGTGTCGCCCATGCGTGCTCCCCATCGCGAGGTCGATGACACATAGGGCGCGCGGCTCATGTTCTCGGCCCCTCCACCGATCGCGATATCGGTGTCGCCCAACAGGATCGCTTGACTGGCGGAAACGACCGCCTGCAATCCCGACCCGCACAGGCGATTCACGTTGAAGGCAGGCGTCGTCTCTGCGCATCCCCCTTCGATGGCCGCGACCCGTGACAGATACATGTCGCGAGGCTCGGTGTTGATCACATGGCCAAACATCACGTGCCCCACATCCGAACCCGGGACGCCAGCCTTGGAGAGAGCTGCTTTGACGACTTCGGCGGCCAGGGTGATGGGAGGAACATCCTTGAGGGCACCACCGAAGGTACCGATGGCGGTGCGCACACCGCTGAGGACAACGACTTCACGATGGGACATGGAAGACTTTCTAAAAAGCGGGGATCCTGACGCGCCGGTCACAGGCGCTGCACCTGCTGCCAGGCAAGATCGGCCACCAGCGCGAAGCGGTCTCCAACCTCCTGCGCATTGGCGCTGGATGCAGTGCCTCGGAGATTGCGGCCGCGAATGCCGTGAAGGATGGCTGCGAAGCGGAACATGTTGAACACCACGTAGAACTCGAGGTCGGGGAGATGATGGCGGCCCGACTCGCGGCAGTAGGTCCGCACGTAATCCGCCTCGGACAGGAGTGCCATGCCCGCCAGGTCGGCGCCGAGCAAGCCGTTGTGGATCTCCTGCGGAACCCGATACATCATCAGGTTGTAGGCAAAGTCCGCCAGGGGATGCCCCAGGGTCGAGAGTTCCCAATCGAGCACCGCAACAACGCGAGGCTCCACGGGATGGAAGATCATGTTGTCGATCCGGAAGTCGCCGTGCGTGACGGCAACCTCGTCGTTGGCGGGAATGTGCTCGGGCAGCCATTCCACCAAGCGATCCATCGATGCATGCCGACCCGCGACTTCGTCCTGGAGGTACTGCTGCGACCAGCGCTCGATCTGCCTGGCGATGTAGCCGCCCGCCCTGCCGTAGTCCGACAGGCCCAGCGCGACCGGGTCGTACCGATGCAACTGCGCCAGCGTGGCGTTCATCGCTTCCAGATAGGCGCGCCGGTCCGCTGCGGCTACATCGGGCAGGCGTGCGTCCCAGAAGATTCGGCCCTCGACCAGATTCATCACATAGAACCAGCTGCCGATGACCGTGTCGTCCAGGCAGAGGCCATGAACCCTCGGCACCGGAAAGCCGGCCTGCCCCAGGGCCGTCATGACCCGCGCCTCACGCTCGATGGCATGGGCGCCCTTGAGGAGCACACCCGGCGGCTTGCGGCGCAATACATAGGATGCGTGCGGCGTGCGCAACCGGTAGGTCGGGTTGGACTGCCCACCCTGGAACTGGTCGACCTGCATGACGCCCCCGTAGCCGTCCACGTTTTCCGCCATCCAGCGCGCCAGCGCTTCTTCGTCGAACCGGTGCTGTGCGCGAACAGGACGAATGCCCTCCTCTTCGAGAACCGACGTCATTGCCCCCCCCCCCTGGAGCGCATCCCGCTTGATTTTCTTTGCAAGCGACCACTTGTGGGTCTCGGTCGGACCGTCGTAGATCCGGAAGGCGCGTGTCTCCCGAAAAATCTGCTCAACCACTGAATCGCCCGAAACGCCGCTGGCGCCCATGACCTGCACGCAGCGGTCGGCGATCCGAAACAGCAAGTCCGACACCGCAACCTTGGCCATCGAGCTTTCAGCCGTTCCGGCCGATCCCGCATCCAGCACTCCCGCGCACCAGTCGATCATCAACTCCGCCTGTTTGAGATCGATCAGGTTGTCCGCGAGCATGAAGCCCACGCCCTCATGGTCCACCAGCAGTTTCCCGAAGGCCGAGCGCGAGGTCGCGTAGCGCACGGCGATCTCATGGGCCCTGGCCGCACCGCCCAGCCAGCGCATGCAATGGGACAGCCGCGCGGGGGACAGGCGGACCTGGGCATACCGGAAGCCCTCATGGGCCGAGCCGAGGACATGGGCGTCAGGCACCTGCAAGCCATCGATCAAAACCTGGGCATGGCCGCCGGGCATGGAGCTGTCGAGCGTGTCGATGACGCGCTCGATCTTCACCGCAGGATGCGGCAAGTCCACGAGGAACATCGTGGCGCGCGCGGGCGTGCCCTGACCGGTGCGCGCCATGACGATGCCGACCTTGGCGCCGACCGCTCCGGTGATGAACATCTTGCGGCCATGGATGTGCCAATCTCCGCCGGCGCCCCCGTGTTGGACCGCAGTGGTCATCAGCATCGACGGATCGGAGCCCGCACCGCCCTCCGCCGCCGGCTCCGTCATGAAGAAGGCCGAGCGCTGCTGGCCGGACACCAGGGGCGCCAGAAAGCGCTCTTTTTGCTGCGGCGTTCCGATCCTGGACAACAGGAACATGTTGCCCTCGTCCGGCGCCATGGTGTTGACCGCCACCGGCCCGAGTGGAGAAAGGCCGGAGCGTTCGAGCACGGCAGCGGTCTCGCGCTGGCTCAGGTAGTGTCCATCCGGCAGGATGTGAGGCGTCAAGACGCCTGCCGCACGCGCCAGGCTTCGCAACTCCAGCACCAGATCTTCCGAGGGCCCATGGGCACCGCAGCGTGGATCCGTTTCGTAGGGGATGACGGTCTGGCGGACGAAGGCTTCGACCCGCTCGGCGATCTGCCGGCTGCGTTCGGTGGGAGAAGGACCGAAGGTTTGGTTCATGCTCAAGACGATTTCAAAGGGTGCTGACCAAATGGCCGCCATCGACCACGAGTTCCGCGCCGGTCATGTAGCGCGAGGCATCCGAAGCGAGCAGCAGCAAAGGTCCGTCGAGATCCTCCAGTCGCCCCAGGCGCCGCTGCGGTATGCGTCGCACCAGCGCCCGACCCGCGTCCGACGTCCAGAATTCGCCGTTCAACTCGGTGTGGAGGTAGCCGGGCGCGAGGGCGTTGACGCGCGTGCCCTGCCGCGCCAGCTCGAGGGCGAGGCATTTCGTCATCTGCACGACGCCAGCCTTGGACACCGCATACGGAAGCACCCCGCCGGCTTGCCGCAGACCCAGGATCGAGGCGATGTTGATGATGGCGCCGCCGGGGTTGGGCGCCATCAGCCGCGCCGCGGCCTGCGCGACGAAGAACATGCCCTTGAGGTTGGTGTCGATGACGTCGTCCCATGCCGCCTCGTTCTGATCGAGCGCGGCGCCCTCCCGCACAATGCCCGCGTTGTTCACCAGGATGCTCAGCGTTCCGAGCTCCGAGATCGCGCGGCTGCTGGCCTCGATGTCGCGCACGTCGAGCCGCATCGCGCTGGCCGCCCCGCCTTGCTGGCGGATCTCTGCCACGATGCCGGATAGCGTCTCGGCGCGCCGGGCCGCCAGCACCACCTCGACACCCTGGCGGGCCAGCAACCGCGCGAAATGGGCACCGAGGCCCGAAGAAGCGCCCGTGACAAGCGCACGCTTGCCGTGAAGGTCGTGGGCCATCATTCAGTTTCCTTCGCGGATCGCTCGCGGCATGAGTTCATAGGGATGCTTCCAGCGCGGCAGCTCGCTGATACGTCCTGCCCAGGCCTGGACGTTGGCAAACTGCAATCTGTCGAACCGCGCATCCTCGTCGTAGTAGAGGTAGCCCGCCATCGAGATGTCCGCCACGGTCGGTGCGTCACCGACCATGAAGCGACGCCCGGCCAGATGCGCGTCGACGATCTCGTAGGCGGCCTGCGCCTGCGCCCGCAGATAGCCCGTGAGCTGGTTCTCTTCAGCGCCGCGGATGCCGACCATGAAGCGCAGGGTGGCGAACGCCGGCGTGAAACGGTGGTTGTCGAACAGCAGCCAGCGCAGGACCTCTTGCCTGTCCTCGTCGCTCGCCGGTGCGAATCGGCCCGTCGCCCGCGAAAGGTAGTCCAGGATCGCGCCGCTCTGGGTCAGCAACTTGCCGTCCGGCCGTTGCAGCACAGGCAGTTCTCCCTGTGGATTGACGGTGTGGATGAACGCCGCCTTGGAGTCGGGATTGAAGAAGTCGACGAACTCGGCTTCCCAGTCGGCCCCGACAAGGTTGAGCATGAGCGCCACCTTGTAGCAGTTGCCGGATTCGCCTCGGCAGTAGAGCTTGTAGGCGCTCATGGCCGCTCCTCGAGGAGCGACCGTCCCGACGGCTGCGCGCCGCCCGGCAGACTTACTTCTGGCGCCCCGATCGCAGCAGGGTGGCTGCCATGGCCGCCAGGTCCTTGCCAAAGCGCGCGTCCAGGTTCTTGTGCCCCATGAGCAGCCGGAAATACACGGCCCCGTACATCATGTCGAGCGCGGTATCCACATCCAGCTCCGCGGAGAACTCCCCCGTCTCCTGGCCGCGCACGACGACCGCGCGCACATCGGCGCGGCGCTGCCGGAAAAAGCGTTCGCGAAACGCGTCGCGCAGCACGGGATCCGACTGGCCTTCCGCCAGTATCTCCGCCACCATCTTCCCCACTTCGCCGCGGTACTGCCTGACCAGAAGGATCAGGTGCTCGGACATGGCCTCCATCGCCGAATCCGCATCGCGCACCGGCGTGCTGGGAAGCATGAGGTCGATGAACGTGTCGATGACCACCGCATTGCGATTGGCCCACCAACGATAGATTGTCATCTTGGCCACGCCGGATTCCCGCGCGATCGCATCGATCGTCAAGTCGCCCACCCGCGTGGTGGCGAGCAGATTGCGCGTGGCATCCAGCACAGCGGTGCGGGACTGCTCGCTGCGCGGACGTCCAGTGTTGCGCGTGCCCTGACGGTTGGCGACGGTGGGAGCGGTGCTCATCGGAGAGGCTGATTCCAAGACATTGGGTCATAGTTTAGTGTCCGTGGGGGAGGGACGGATCAGCCGCCGGGCGGGCGCACGAACAGCGTGGTGCCGCTCACATGCCGGGAAGCGTCGGTCATGAGGAAGTGCGCCAGGCCGATGATGTCCTCGGGCTGACCCAGGCGTCCTCCCGGATAAGAAGCTGCAATGCGCTCCATGTATTCCGACGTCATGTGGTCGTTGGCCATGGGCGTGTTGGTAAGCCCCGGGGCAATGGCGGTCACGGAAATGCCCTCTCCACACACTTCCTGATGCAAGGTGTTGGTGAAGCTGGTGACCGCCGCTTTGGTGGCACCGTAGGCGGCGCCGCCAGGCATGCTCCTGACACCCAGTGCGGAGGTGAAGTTCACGATTCGCCCGTTCCGTTGGCGGATCATCTGCGGCAATACCGCCCGTGCGAACAGGAAGGTTCCCATCACATTGACCTCGAAGATGCGCTGCCAGTCGGCCAGCGTGTGGTCCTTGACGAGGCACCGGTGCAGCTGGCCCGCGTTGTTGATCAGCCCGTCGATGCGTCCCCATTGGTCCAACGTCGTTTCCACCGTCCGCGCCACGGCCTCCTCGTCGGTGACATCGCATTCGACTGCCACGGCCCGCTGCATACCAATCTCGTTGGCGACCTGATGCGCCGATTCGAAGTCTCGGTCGATGACGGCGATCTTCGCGCCTGCATCGGCCAAGCCGATGGCCATGGCCCTGCCGATTCCGCTGCCGGCACCGGTGATGAGCACCACCTTGTCCTCAATGGAGAAGTTGGCGGCTTGATAGCTTTGCTGCTTCATGGAAATCCTCGAAGTGCAGGTCAGAACGCCGTCTGAGAAGAGCCTTTCAGACCGAGTCGTTGCCGCGCCTCGGACGGCGTGGCCACCTCCAGACCCAGCGATTCGATCGTCGCGCGGATCTTCGAGATTTGGGCGGCGTTGGATGGTGCGAGTTGCCCCTTGCCGATGTAGAGGCTGTCCTCCAGGCCCACACGCACGTTGCCGCCCGAGATCGCGCCCGCAGTGGCAAAAGGCATCTGGTGGCGACCCGCCGCCATGACCGACCACTCGTAATCGTCGCCGAACAGCTTGTCGGCGATATGCCGGGCATGGTTCAGGTTGTCGATGTCCGCGCCGATCCCGCCGAGGATGCCGAAGACCGTCTGCACGAAGAGCGGCGGCTTCACGAGCTTGCGGTCCAGGAAATGCGCCAGCGAGTACAGGTGGCCGATGTCGTAGCACTCGAACTCGAAGCGAGTGCCATGCCCTTCGCCGATTTCATGCAGGATGTACTGGATGTCCTTGAAGGTGTTTCTGAAGATGCCGTCGCGGGAGTTCTCCAGGTAAGGGGCCTCCCAGGCGTGCTGGAAGTCCTTGTACTTCTCCAGCATGGGGAACAACGCGAAGTTCATGGAGCCCATGTTCAGCGAGCACATCTCCGGCGACGCCCGCCGGGCGGCCGCGATCCGTGCATCCAGCGTCATCCATTGGGCGCCGCCCGTCGTGATGTTCACCACCGCGTCGGTCGACTGCTTGATCTCTGGAAGAAACTGCATGAAGGTGTCCGGATCGGCGGTCGGCTCGCCATTGCTCGGATCCCGCGCATGCAGGTGAAGGATCGCAGCGCCCGCCTCGTACGCCTGCCTCGCGCTTGCCGCGATTTCGGCCGGTGTAAACGGCAGGTGCGGACTCATGCTCGGGGTGTGGATGCTGCCGGTCACCGCACAGCTGATGATCACTTTGCCCTTGCTGTTTTTCATTCTGAGATCTCCTGGTATGAAGGATCGCGCCGTCGCTGTTCCGCCGGCTCACCGAAGCGGAGAGAAAGGCGCGGGGATGTAGATCGAGGACTTGGCGCCGTCGAGCCATTGCAGCGAACCGCGCGGCGGCCACAGCCCTTTCTGGAAGGCATCGGCACGCACGGCCTGACGCTGGTCCAGGGTTTCGAACGGCCAGATATGGACGATGCGCGGGGGTCCCGACAGCGACTGCAGGGCCGCGACCAGCGGCGACAGGGTGACACGCCCGGGCGCGGCTTCCTGCCATGCAGCGATCGTCTGCGGCAGGGCCTGCGGCGCATCCCTCAGCGCATAGGTTCGGATCTCATAGAAGCCACCGAGCTTGCCGCCCGCATGCACCGGCAGCCCAGGAAAGCTGACGAAGAGACCTTGGTCCAGCCCGACGAGGCTGTCGATGGCGCCGGCATGGGGCGCCAGTTCGGCCTCCCCGAACGCTTGCTCATCGAGGGCCTCGGCGGAGGGAAAGCTTCGCAGCACCACGATCTCGTTGAGGGAACCGATCTCCGAGATCCAGCAGCCCAGCAGCGCTGGCGCCCGCGGGCCGACGAGCGACTTATGGATCCCTTCGAGCACGGCGGCGACGCCGCCTGGAATGCATTGAAGCGTGGTGAGGTTGAAAACGGTTCGATCCTGGGCCATGGGTCTGGAAGGGTTGGAAGTCTTGGAAACTGCGATCACGGCGTCAGCGCCAGCGCAGCAGGTAGTTCTCGCAACGCTGGAGCACGCTGTTGCTGACGAGACCGATCAGCCCGAGCACCACGATCCCGGCGAAGAGGTCGGCCGACTGGAAGGCTCGGCCGGCCAGCAGGATGGCGGTACCCAGACCGGGCTGGCCGGTCAGCATTTCCCCCACGATGGAAAGGATCAGGGCCACCGTCATCGAGAGCTTCATGCCCGACACGATGTCGGGCACCGCATTCGGCAGGCCCACCTTCATGACGAAGGACAGTTTTCCGAGGCCCAGGACATGCGCGACCTCCTTGAGCCTTGGCTCCACGGTCGCGAAGCCATGGACCGTCGCGAGCAGCGTGGGCCACAGCGAGCCGAAAGCCACCACACCGATGACCATGGCTGGCGTCAGGCCGAAGAAAACGATGGCAACCGGCACCACCGCCGAAGCCGGCAGTGGCCGGATGAACTCGAGCAACGGTCCAACGTACACACGGCCCTGCGACCAGACCCCCAAGGTGGCGCCCAAAATGATCGCGATCAGGCTGGCCAGCAGCCAGCCCCACAGCATGCGCAGGGTCGTCTGCATCGTCTGGTCCGCGAGTTCCCCCTCACGAACCCCCCAGACCAGCGCCTCGGCGGCGGCCCTTGGGGTTGGCAGATAGATCTTGCCCACCAGCCCGGTCACGGTGACCGCGTGCCACAGCAATCCAAGCAGGAACAACCCTGCGATCGCATGGAGCGAACGGGAAGCAACGCTCATGACGGCAACCCCTCTTGTGGACTGCTCAAGCCGAGGCCTGCCATCAGGCGCCCTTGCGTCTTCACGAGAATGAGGTTCAGCGCCCAGCCAAGCACACCCACCCAGAGCAGATAGCCGAACATTTCCGCAGGCTTGAGCGCGACCTGCGCGGTGACCAGTCCATAGCCCAGCCCATACGGATTGGCCACGATCTCCACCGTCACCGCGACCACCAGTGCGATACCGATCGCCAACCGCAGCGCCACGATCAGCCGCGGCGCCACCGAGGGCAGAACGATCTTGAGCACGCGCGCCATGTAGCCCAGCTGCAGCACGTCCGCGACTTCGATCAGCCGTCGATCGACACTTGCGACGGCGCCCTGGACAAGGATCAAGATCGGCCAGAAGGTGGCAAATCCGACGACGGCGCTTTCCATGTGGATGCCGAAACCGAAGGCCATCATCGCCAGCGGAATGAGCGCCACCGACGGCATGGGTCGCAGCAGCTCGATGGGCGCATCCAGCAAGCGCGCAACCCTTGGCGACAGCCCCAGCACCAGTCCTCCTGCAAGACCGAGGACCGCGCCGTAGACCAGGCCCATGCCCGCGCTGGCCAAGGTCTGGGCCGTCTTGTCGAGCAGAATTCCGCTTGAGAACATTCCCCACAGCGCCCGCAGCACCGTGCTGGGCGGGACCACGTTGTCGCTCAGCGAGCCGGATACGTTGGCCGCGATCTCCCAGATGCCGAGCAGGCAGACGGGCACGATCAGTCCCTTGCCGGCATTCATGCGGCCTCCTTGTGCATGAGACCGTGGAGTTCCCGCCGCAAACGAACAAACTGGGCGTCCTCACGCGTCGTCAACTGATCGCGTGGCGCCGGCAACGCGACGTCGATGACGCGATCGACGCGTCCAGGGTTCGCGTCGAGCGCAATCACTTGGTCGCCCAGGTAGATCGCCTCTTCCAGGTCATGGGTCACGAACAGCACCGTCATATCTCGGCTCGCGGCGATGGACAGGATCTCGTCCTGAAGGGACTGACGCGTCATGGCATCCAGTGCGCCGAAAGGCTCGTCCATCAGCAGCAGACGAGGCTCCTGCGCCAAGCAACGCGCGATCTGCAGGCGCTGCTGCATGCCACCCGACATCTGGCCGGGGTACTTGCGGGCATGGTCCCGAAGACCTACGGTCTTCAGAAGCTCGTGAATGCGATCGGCGCGCTCCGGGCGGGGAATGCCCGCGGCCTCCAACGCCAGGGAAACGTTACCGGCCACGCTGCGCCATGGCAGCAGCGCGCGGCCGTAGTCCTGGAACACCACCGCCATGTCGCGCCGTGGCCTGCCAAGCGCCTGATCCGCGAAATGAACACTTCCGCTCGAGGGCGTGACGAGCCCGGCGGCGACTCGCAGGACCGTCGTCTTGCCGCAGCCGGATGGACCGATGATGCAGGCGAACCCGCCGGCAGGAATCGTGAACGACACGCCGCTGAAGACCGGGCGTCCCGCATAGGACACCGAGACGTCCCGGAAGGTCAGTCCGGAAGATCGTTGGGGGATGCAGTCACTGCGCATACAGCCGTCCCACCTCCGGGTTGGTGCGCAACATGCCTTGCTCGCGCATCATGGCGATCGTGGCGGCCAGCGTTGCGGGGTCACGCGCCGTCACCAGCTGGGGCATGGGAATCTTCGCGGCCACGTCCGGGGGCAGGCCCGTGAACCTGGCGATCTGAACCTTGGTCTGATCCGGATTCGCTTCGGCGAAGGCAATGCCCTTCTTCAAGGCCTCCCGGAACCTCGCAATGACATCGGGATTCGCTTTCGCATAGTCTCGGGTGGAGACGTAGTAGAAGATCGGCATTGGCTGCTCGAAGTTGGACACCATGGAAGTGACCACGTAGCCGGTATTGCTCTCCAGCATGCGTCCCAGCATGGGCTCGGCGGTGATGACCGCATCCACGCTGCCTCCGCGGATCAGGTCCGGGTGCTGCGGAAACCCGCTCTCCACGAAGGTCACCCGCTTGGCGTCGACGCCATTGAGCGCGAGCCACTTGCGAAACCACACATGGAGGATGGCGCCAACGCCAGGCACGCCCACCTTCTTGCCCACGAAATCCTGCGGCTTCTGGATTCCGGAGCCGTTGCGAGCGAAGGCCGCGAAGTTCTTGCTGGTCTTGGCGCCCACGCTGCCTTCGGCAATGACAACAAGATCCAGGCCGCCATCCACCGCCTGCAGGAAAGTCGTGGACGTGATCGTTGCGACCTGTACCGCACCCGACTGGAGCGCCGGCGGCATCGAGGGATTCAGCGGAATGAGCTTGAGCTCCACGGGCAGTCCAGCGTCCTTGAAGTAACCCTCTGAGGAAGCCATGAACGCCCCAGCGATCTCCGCCGTTGCGACATGGCCCAGCACGAGCGGTTTGGGCTGAGCCAGTGCCGGACCTGCCATCAGCGAGGCGGTCAATGCCAGCGCGATCACTTTTGCAAAGATCTTGAATGTCATGGGTGTCTCCTGTTTTTTGAGGGGGCGAGCGTGTAAACCGGATGCGGCAGTCAGAGAAGGTCGGGGTTGGGCAGCAGGATCACCTTTCCTGCACGGCCGGTACGCGCCGCGTGTGCGACGGCGGTCTTGACGTCGTCCATGGGATAAATCGCCTCCACCCGGACGTCGATCACCCCCTGCTCGATCAGCTTCGCAATCACGTCGTACACGGCGTTGCGCTCTTCGACAGACGCGTTCTCGAACCAGTGCGTGAACCAGTAGCCGCGAAGCGCGATGTTGCGGAACACGAGGTCCGATGCGTCGACACGGCAGGATGCGGAAGACAGCAGGCCGTAGGTCACGACAGTCCCGCCGTCCACCAGACAGCGGCCCAGGGCGGCAGTACCCTCACCCGCGACTGCATCGAATGCCAGTCGAATCGGTGCACCACCCACGGCAGCCTGAATGCGTTCAGTCAGATCGGGCCCATCCGCAACCACGGCATCGGCGCCGCTGGCCATCACGGCTTCGATCTGGCTCTCGCTGCGCACGATGCTCACCGTACGCACGCGCATGTGCTTGGCCAGCTTGATGACGTTGTGCGCCACGGCCGAGTTGCCGGCGTTCTGCAGAACCCATTCACCCGGCTCGAGTGCGACGAAGCCCTTGAGCATGTGCCATGCAGTTGCCGGATTCACCGCCATCATGGCGAGTTGGTGGATGTCGGCGGTCTTCGGCAGCGGCCGAAGCCCTGCCGCGGGCGCTGTGACCTGCTGGCACCAGTTGCCGCGGCCCGCGAACAGCGCCAGCACCCGGTCACCGATCCGAAGATGCCGGACATCCTTGCCGAGCTTGCGGACCTGTCCCACCGCCTCGCCGCCAGCCAGGCAAGGCAACGGCGGCGGACGCGCGCCGAACCGGCCCTGGAAGTTAAGAAGGTCGGAAGGATTGATCGGGGCGGCCAGGATGTCGAGAACCACCTCATTCGCACCGGGTTCATCTGGTTCTGGCACGTCGACCAGCGCCACGAGGTCGGGATCCGAGCCGAATCCCAGGATATGTACAGCTTTCATCCGCCGCTCCATCGTGTTCAGGCTTAGGGCCGCCGCGCGCATCAGCGGGCGACGTTCACGATGGTCTTGCCCAGGTTGGCACCCTTGAGCATCCCGATGAAAGCGGCCGGTGCGTTTTCCAGACCGTCTACGGCATGCTCGGCGTAGCGCAGCTTTCCTTCCTTGAGCCAGGCGGAGAGGCGCGCCAGCGCCTCGGCATTGCGAGGGGCCCAGTCACCCACGATGAAACCCTCCATGCGGGCGCGGCTGGTGAGAAAGTAGCGCATGCTGCGCGGCCCCATGTCGGGCTCGGTGAGGTTCGATTGGGAGATCTGGCCGATCACCACCACGCGCGCTTTGAAAGACAGGTGATTGAAGACGGCTTGCGAGATCGCGCCGCCCACGCCATCCAGATAGACGTTCACGCCATTCGGGCAAACGGCAGTGAGCGCGGCTTGAAGATCGCCCACGGTCTTGTAGTTGATGGCGTGATCGAAGCCCAGTTCGTTCACGCAGTAGGCGAGCTTGTCGTCGTCGCCTGCAATGCCGACGACGGTGCATCCGGCGAGCTTCGCGATCTGGCCAGCGATCTGGCCCACCGCGCCCGCCGCACCGGAGATCACCACCACGTCGCCAGGAACAGGTTGAGCGACGTGAAGCAGCGAGAAGTAGGCGGTCAGACCCGGCATGCCAAGCACACCGAGCGCGGTCGATGGCGGAGCCAGCTCGGGGTCGATCTTGCGCAATTGAGAGGCGGCAATCGCTGCGAACTCCTGCCAGCCACCAGGTCCCTCGACGATGTCGCCGGGCGCGAATCCCGGCGCATGGCTTTCGACAACCCGGCCCACCGTGCCGCCTACCACGACCTCACCGATGGCCACAGGGGCCGCGTAGTTCTTGGCGTCGCTGATACGACCGCGCATGTAGGGATCCAGTGAGAGAACCAGCGTCTGGACCAGCACTTGCCCGGCGGACGCGATGGGCACGTCTGTGCTCGTGAGCTCAAAGTTCTCCGGTGCCGGCATGCCAGTGGGGCGGCTCTTGAGGGTGATCTGGCGGTTTCGCGGATGTGACATGGGTTGATGCGGCTGTTCGTACAAAAAGGTTCGGCTGACCCGCTATCCGAGAAGAAGATCAGGAGCCGACACTTTCGATACTATACGGCTAGTATCGAAACTAGCGCAGGGATTACCCTTGGCTGTCCAGGCAAGCTTGCAGCAAGATTGACTGTTCTACTGGAAAGTGAGGGAGCGTTCGCTGTGGCGGCGTTCGCAGCCACCGATGGCAGTCATCTGCCGAGCCGCGAAGAGATTTCTCGGAAAGGCTCAGACCGATGAGAAAAATTGGAAAAAAAGATCAAATCGCTTGTGCCGACACCGATGGTGTGCAGTGAGCTCAAGTCTTCTCGCGCAAACTGGATGCTCAACCGAACGTAAGTTCGACCACTTTCAAGTGCTGCACCACCAACGGTACCGTTGAACGTGCGGGCTTCCCCGCTCAGTCCCTGCCCGCACCCGTTTCGCGTGCGCCCTGGTCGGGGGATGGAAGACTCCACAGGCCAGTCACCACGTGAGAATAGGCTTCGCAACTTGTCTCGCCTGCATGGCGAGTCGTCCTTGACATCGCCAGTCCATCAAGTGCCGAAGGACAAAAGATTGAGATTTCAATGGGGGTGAGCGCCTCACCCGGGCGCCGTGGACCAAAAGTCCGCCAGCGTGCGGTTGAACAGTTCAGGATCCTCGAGATTGGCCAGGTGGCCGGCCCTATCCAATTCCACCACGCTGGCATGAGGGACTGCGTTCTTGAGCATCTGCAGCGCGGCCGGCGTGACTCGCCGATCGAGCCTGCCGCTGAGCACCAGCGTTCGCACGCCTGACGCGCGCGACAAGGCAGGCCTCGCGTCGTCGTTCAGGATGCTCTGAAGCGTTTGCAGATAGTCATCCATCTTCATGGTGGCGATGAGAGCAACCATCTCTGATTTCACCGCAGGCTCCATAGACGCGCAGGCCGTGCCGTCCATGTACATCTGAGCGAATGCGGCTATACCTCTGTCGCGCAGGAACTCACGTGTGGACTCGATGCGGGCTTGAGCCTCCGGGCCAGCCAAAGTGCAGTAGCTGCATGCCAGCACCATGCTGCGGCAAGCGCCGTCCAGGCGGGCGGCCAATTCAGCGGCCATCAGTCCCCCCATCGACAGGCCGACCAGATGGGCCCGCCGAACACCCAATACGTTCATGACCGCCGCAGCGTCGTCCACGCAATTTCCGATCGAAAAGCCGCCCCGATTGCTGGAGCGCCCGTGGCCTCTGCAATCCATGGCCACCAGGTGGTAACGGTCTCGCAGGGCATCGAACTGTGACGCCCACATGGCGGACGAAAGACCCAGGCTGTGGAAGAAGACGACGCTGGGCAGCTCAGGCGTGCCTTCCACGCGCACATGCAGCCGCTCACCGTTGAGGTCGAAGTCGTGCAGGGTCATGATCGGACGCCCAGATCAGTGGGCGGCACCGGCACGAATCGCAGGCATGGCGCCGGCGAGCATGCTGGCCGCCATCTCAGCGCACATGTCGAAATCCGCGGCCTGCGCTGCACGCAAGTAGCGCTTGACGGTGGCCAACGCCACCGGGTGGCGAGCACCAAGCAGAGCGACGATCTCATCAACACGTCCTGGCAAAGCGGCATGCTCCACGACTTCGCCGACGATGCCGCCGCGTACCGCTTCGTCGGCGCTCAATGTCGCCAAGCCCAGCACCATGCTGGCGGCGACCTTGGGCTGCACCTTGCGCGCCAGCGCAGACAGCGCCAGTGTCGGCGGCAAGTCCTTGCTCATCTCGGGCAGACTGAAACGCGCGGTGCGCGATGCCACAGCGATGTCGCAGGCAGCAACCAGCGCGCAGCCTAAGCCGTGCGCATCGCCCTGCACCTGTGCCACAGACACGATGTCCAGCGTATGCAATGCACGGTAGAGAGCAAGGATCGGTCCGACCAGACGCACACGCAAGTCTTCGGAGGTCGCCTGTCCCGCAGCGGGTGCGCCGCCCTCGGGCGCTCGGCCCACGCAGAACTGATCGCCCTCCGCACAAATACGCAGCACGCGGACCTCTGGTCTTGATCCGGCCTGGGCGATGGCATCCCGCGCCTCCCGTATGTCCGGCAAGGTCAAGGCATTGCCAGTCGCGGCCCGCGACAGCGTAAGGCGGGCCTCGGCACCGTGGTACTCAAGGCGGATGGCGGAATGGGTCATTCAGGGTCTCCTGGTTTCCGAAAGCACGAGATCGGCGCCCTTCTCAGCGATCATGAGCGTAGCGGCGTTGGTGTTGCCAGCGATGATGCGCGGCATGATGGATGCGTCGATCACACGCAGGCGAGACGCACCGCGCACGCGCAGATCGAGGTCGACCACGCTGCGCTCGTCTGCGCCCATGCGGCAGGCGCCTACGGGATGGTGCACGGAGTCGCCCTTTAGGCGACAGAATGCCAGCAGGTCTTCGTCGCTTTGCAACTGCGCACCAGGCGCCAGCTCGAATGTTCCGTAGTCCTGCCAGACTGGTTGCTCGAAGAACTTCCTCACCCAGCGCAAGCCGTTGAGCATCAACGCGCGGTCGTACTCGTGGTTCATGTAGTGACCCACGATCGCCGGATGCTGATCCGCGTCTGCGCTCCTGATGTGAATGCTGCCGCGCGAGCGCGGAGCCAGCGCGCACATGATGGCGGTGACGCCTGGCACTTTCGAAAGCCGCCTGGGGTGCTTGGATGGATCGAGCGAGCCGGGTGCAAACAACATCTGCAAGTCAGGGCGGTCCACCGCGTCCGATGATCGAAAAAATCCACCGGCAGGCGCAGCGTTGCTCGCCAACAGACCATTGCGGCGTGTGTAGTAGCGAAGCACCTGGCTTGCAAGGCCCAAACCCGATGCATAGCGATTCAGCGTATCGAGGTTCCTGACGCCCACCACTACGGGCGCCTGGTAGTGGTCCTGCACGTTCTCGCCCACAGAGGGACGGTGCACATGGACGTCGATCCCCAAGGCCTGTAAGCGCGCCCCATCCCCCACTCCCGACAGTTCGAGGATCTGGGTACTGCCTACCGTTCCGGCCGAAAGAATGACCTCGCGACGCGCACGGGCAGTGCACACGCGGCCGTCGGCTGCGCGGAACGTGAGTCCGCTCGCCACATTGCCATGCCACGCAATACGCTGAACGACCACGCCGGTAAGCAGGGTGAGCTTGGATCGCTGGCGCGCGCGCTTGAGGTAGGTACGTGCCGCGCTCATACGCCGTCCGCCCTCCACCGGTTGGTGGTAGTAGCCAGCCCCCTCCTGGCTTGGTCCGTCGAAGTCGTCGCTAGGCGGAATACCCGCTTGCACCATCGACCGAATGAATACATCGCAAGCGGGATGGCTTGGCGCGCGCGTTACGGGCACTGGCCCCTCGTCGCCATGCAACTCGCTCGGCCCACGCACATGGCGCTCGCTGCGTTTGAAATAAGGCAGCACGCTCTGCCAGTCCCACCCCGTGCAGCCGGCTTCGGCCCAGCCGTCGTAGTCCGCGGAATGTCCCCGCACGTGAACCATGGCGTTGATGCTGCTCGATCCGCCGAGCACGCGCCCCCGCATATAGGTGATCTGCCGTCCCGCGAGGCCCGGCTCAGGGTCCGTGCGGTAGTCCCAGATCACGCGAGGATCGAAGGCGACATAGTTAAAACCCGCAGGAACGTGTAGCAACTCCATCGAGTCTTTCGGTCCCGCTTCAAGCAGGAGCACGCTGTGGCGGCCGTCTTCGGTCAGACGGTCGGCTAACACGCAACCGGCCGTCCCGGCCCCTGCAACGATGTAGTCGAATTCCAGTTCGCTCCCGGTCATCGGCGGCCCCTCAGATGACTGCAGTGGATTCATGCAACCAGTCATTCACCACTGTTTCGGTGTGCTCACCGAGTGCAGGGGGGAACGTGGGCGTGGCTTCGCTGGCACCCACGAATTTCAGCGGATTCCCAGCCACGCTTGCCTGAAGCTTGCCGCGCGGGCTGTGATCGGGAGTCTGAAGGTTCAGCACCATGCCACGCGCCTGCGCCTGATCACTGAGCAGCGCCCGATCCAGCGAATTCACAACGCCAGCCGGAATGCCGTCTGCGATGAGCAGCGGCATCCATTCGGCCGCAGTGCGCGCAAGAAAGGCCTTCTCCAGAAGCGGCCAGAGAGCATCCCTGTTTGAAAAGCGTGCGGCATTGGTCACGAAGCGCGGGTCGTGCACGAGCCTTTCCACGTTCAATACTTTGGCGAGAGATCGCCACATCTTCTCGGTGTTGGCCGTCACGACCACGCTCGCGCCGTCGCCTGCGATGAAGCTCCTGTACGTGGGAATGGAGTCATGGCCCGCACCCTGTCGTCCAGGAATCTGCCCGGAGTGCAGGAAGGCTGCCGCTTGATAGCTCAGCATCGCGAGCTGGCAGTCAAGCATAGCCACATCGACCCAGCGGCCCTTGCCGGTGAGGGTGCGCTCATGCAAGGCCGCCAGCAAGCCGATCACGGCGTAAAGGCCCGCCGACAGGTCGCCAAGCGGAATCCCGGCGCGAACAGGCTCGCCATCCGGCTGTCCCGTCATACTCATTCCGCCCGAGAGCGCCTGGACCACCATGTCATATGCGGGCCAGTCGCGCCAGGGTCCGTCTTGGCCGAAGCCGGAGATCGAGCACCAGATGAGCCCGGGCTTCTCGAGGACGAGGCCTTCGTAGTCCAAACCCAATCGCGGCAGCACGCCCGGGCGGAAATTCTCCACCACCACGTCAGCACGCATAGCGAGCGAGCGCACAAGCGCGACGCCTTCGGCCGTCTTCATGTCGGCGACGACGCTGCGCTTGTTACGGTTGACGCTCAAGTAGTAGCTGCTATCGCCATCTACGAAGTTCGGCGGGATGGTCCGCGAAAGTTCACCTGTCGGCGGCTCCACCTTGATCACGTCCGCGCCGAGGTCGGCGAGGATCATGGTTCCGTACGGACCTGACAGGAACTGCGTCAGGTCAAGGACACGCACACCTTTCAAGGGCTGCGCAGGCTTGGCATCGATCATGATTTTTCGTCTCTGGTCGTATCTTGGTAGGTGGATGCCGGCCTGGGCCAGATGCCCGGGTAGCCCAGCGTGCGCGACAGCTCGCCGGCGTAGTGCATTGCCAGGCCGGCAAGCCGCGCGCGGTCCTTTTTCTGGAAGCGGGTCTCGGGAACGGTGTAGCCGAGGGTTCCGACAATCTGTTCGCGGCCGTCGAAGACCGGAGAAAACGTGCCGACCGCTCCGGAGATGCGCTGGCCTCGGGTGTGCGAGTAACCCTGGTCGCGTATCTCGATCAGCATGCGCCGGATCGCCGGGTGATCGCGCCGGTTCAATGGGTCATCGTTCGCCAGCACGCGGTCGACCTTGTCGCTACCCAACCAGGCCAGCGCGGCCAGTCCAGACGAACCCGTCGAAAGCGCGTAGGGCACATTGAGCGGTACGCGGTAGTCGAGCATCTGGCCAGACTCCACGCCGGAGATGAAAACCAGCTTCAAGGCGCGCTGGTCGAGCATGGCCAGATAGCTGGACTCGCCCGCTTCCCGCGCGGCGCCATCGAGAAACGGCCGCGCAACGGCCTGGAGCGGCATGCGATGCGTCACCAACGATCCGAGCCGGAAGAATTCGAAGCCGGGCCGGAACGTGCGGGTGACGTCATCGCGCTCGACCATGCCCTCTTGCATCAGCAACTCGAGCAAGCGGTGCATCGTCGAGATTGGAAGATTGACCGTGTCAGCCAGCTCTTTCATGGTGGGCTCCTGGCGCGCTTGCGCCACCGCACGCAGGACGAGCACGGTGCGCGCGATCGTGCCGGTCTCACGTTCCGCGCCGCTACCCTGCTTCGCTGCCGACAGCGTGCCGGGGCGGGGAAGCGGTGTCATGCAGCGCTCCCTTCGCTGTAAGCCCCGGCGGCCAGCAGTTGCTCGAAGAGGTCCTGAGGAACTGTCGGCGAGTTTTTGAGCTCCAGACGGAATTCACCGAGGGCGTTCTCGATGGCGCTGATGATCGCCGCCGCAGCCGGAATAGTCCCACCTTCGCCTGCGCCCTTGACACCCAGTGGATTGAGGGGCGAAGGCGTTTCAAGGTGCACGGTGTCCACGCGTGGCACATCCGTCGCCATGGGCATCAGGTACTCGCCGAAGTTGGTGGTGACTGGCTGTGCGTTCTCGTCGTACTGCATCCACTCCAGCGTCGCGTTGCCGATACCATGGGCCACCGCCCCCTGCACCTGCCCATCAACGATAAGGGGATTGATGAGGTTGCCGCAGTCGTGCGCCATCACGTAGTTGATGATCCGCGTCTGGCCGGTGTGCTTGTCGACTTCGAGTTCCACCACCGCCGTACCGTTGCAGAAGGTGCTTTGCGCGGGCGAGAAATACTGAGTCTCCTCCAGCCCGCCTTTAAGCCCTTCTGGGAACGAGAATCCAGGCATGCCCTGCGCGATGCGCGCGAGTTCGCCGAAGCCCATGCTCCTGGCAGGATCGGCAACCAGATGCACGCGAGCCTCACCCAAAGCAAGCGAGGACACGTCGCACTGCATGATGAATGCTGCCAAGCTCAGCAAGCGTTCCCGCACCTTGCGAGCAGCCAAGTAGACAGAGTTTCCAGCGGTCACGGTGATGCGGCTTGCAAACGTGCCGACACCCATCGAAATGACGCCCGTGTCGGCGGTGATGACGTCCACCCGGTCCATTGGAAGGTTGAGCTCTTGCGCGCAGATCTGCATGAAGGTGGTGTGATGGCCCTGTCCCTGCGGCGCGGCTCCGGTCAGCACGCTTACCCGGCCGTTCTGCTGAACGCGCACCGTAGCGCCCTCGAACGGCCCGAGACCTGTGCCTTCAACGTAGTTCGCCACTCCTATGCCGATGTAGCGACCCTCGGCGCGCGCCTGGCGCTGACGCTCGGGAAACCCCGCGTAGTTCGCCCGCGCCAGCGCGGCGGCTTGGGTAGCTGGATAGTCGCCACTGTCATAGCGCATGGGTTTGCCGTCGCGATAGATGAACCCTACGTCATAGGGCATCTGCTCAGGCTGGATGAAGTTGCGTTCGCGGATTTGGGCGCGGTCCATGCCGAGCCGTGCGGCGGCGCGATCCAGGATTCGCTCCATGGCGAACACGGCCTGGGGACGGGCCGCGCCCCTTACAGGCGACGTCCCGCCTTTGTTGGTGAGCACCACCTTGAGATCCACCGACATCGACGGAATGACATAGGGACCGGGAGTCGTGGTCACACCGATCCACGGCATGATGATGCCCCACGGCAGGTAGGCCCCGTTGTCATGCACCATCTCGAGCTTGGCACCGCGAATTCCGCCGTCTAAGTCGAGCGCGAGGGAGATCGTCCACCACTGGTCGCGTTCCTGCATCGCGGTGAGAAAGTGTTCGCGCCGGTCTTCGATCCACTTCACCGGCCGGCGCAGGTCCCGCGCGGCGATGCACACCAGGGCCTCTTCGGGATAGAACATCCCCTTTGGCCCAAACCCGCCGCCGACATCGTTCATGATGACGCGCAGCTTTTCGGGATCCCATTCCAACAGGTCCACGAGGACTCGCTTTTCCAGGTGGGGGGCCTGGCCCGACGACCACACCGTGAGCTGACCCGTGCTGGCGTGCGACTCTGCCATGTAGCCGCGTGCTTCCATAGGATGAGCGGAGCCGCGGTTTTGCCAAAAGGTGTCGGTGACCACCACCGGAGCATTTTCGAAAGCGGCGGCAGCATCGCCGTAGGCCATGGTCACGTGCGCTGCAATGTTATCGGGCGCGCCGGCATGGGCCAGCGCCGCACCGGGCTTGAGCGCGTCGATGGCGTTGGCCGAGACTGGAAGTTCTTCGTATTCCACCTCGATGAGCGCGCACGCGTCCTCGGCGAGGTAGCGGTTGTCCGCCACCACAAAAGCCACTGGATCACCGACGGTGAACACTTCCTCATGCGCGAGCAACCGCTGCGCGTGCATCTGGCGAATGGCCGGGTTGGGCACGAGGATCGGGATGCCTACACGAGCGGACTCCTGCAACTCGGCAAAGGTGTAGACCGCCACCACGCCGGCCATGGTCCTGGCCGCAGAAACGTCGATGCGCAACACCCGGGCGTGCGCGAAGGGGCTGCGCAACACTGCTGCGTGCAGCGTGCCGGGGATCTTGAGGTCGTCGACAAAACTGCCCTGGCCTTGCAGCAGCTTCCGATCTTCGGTGCGTTGCACGCGTTTGCCCACGTAGTCGTGGCCGGTGCCGATCTGTTTGGCGTCGGTGATGTCCATCGCAGCCTCCTTCAATTCACTTCTTGGTGGGCCGGCGTGGCCGCTGCGCGCAGGCGGCGCGCCGCCAACTGAGCCGCCTCGACGATCGGTTGGTAGCCCGTGCAGCGGCACAGGTTGCCGGTGAGCGCGTCGCGGATCTGTGCCTCGCTGGGATCCGCGTGGTCGGCGAGCAATTCGGTCAACGTGGCCAGCATGCCGGGCGTGCAGAAGCCGCACTGCAGCGCATGGCACTCATGAAAGGCCTGTTGCAGTACCGAGAGCGTTCCGTCGGGAGCAGAAAGCCCCTCCACGGTGGTGATTTCGTGGCCATCGACTTGCACGGCGAGCGTGAGGCACGATCGCGCGGTTCGCCCGTCGAGCAGCACGGTGCAGGCGCCACAGACGCCATGCTCGCAACCATAGTGCGTGCCGGTCATTCCACAGTCATGGCGTAGGAAATCACCGAGCGTTCGGCGTACTTCCACGCTACGCTCCATGGTCTTGCCGTTGATCTGGCAGCGAATGCTTTTTTCGTTCATGATGTTCCTTCATCTTCGGACGGTTGCATCCGCTCAAAGGCGGTGCGCAGGGCTCTGCTGCTCAGGACACCCGCGAGGTGGCGTCGGTACTCGGCGCTCACGTGCGCGTCGCCCACGGTGTCCTGCGCGCGTGCCGCCGCCGCTACCTCCCCTATCAGCGCTTCGTTGGCCTCGCGCCCCAGGGCACCGGCCTCTACTTCCGAGAGGCGTACGGGTCCGGCGGCAATGCCGCACAAAGCCACCGCCAATCGGGTGATACGTCGGTGGGCATCGCAGGAGGCGAGCACCGCCACGCCGACAATGGCGTAGTCGCCCTGACGGCGCGCGTACTCGGTAAAGGACCAGCCATGTCCACGTGGCCAAAGATCGATGTCGATGCGCGCGAGCACCTCGCCATCCTCAAGGTTGGGTGTCAGATAACCCAATGCCCAGTCGGCCATGGACACGCGCCGCTCGCCGCGCGGGCTGCGCAGCACGAGTTCCGCTCCTTGTGCGGCCAGGAAGCAGGGCTGTTCTGACGCTGGGTCGAGATGGCACAGGCTGCCACCCAGCGTGCCGCGGTTGCGAATCTGCGGATGGCTGACGAGCTCGTAGGCTTCGGGAATCAGAGGTGCAACGCGGCGCACCAGCTCTGATCGCTCGATGTCGCGCTGACGGGTCATCGAGCCGATTTGCAATCTGCCTTTCTGCAGATCGATGCCTTGCAGCTCGCTGACCGTGTTGAGATCGATGACATGGTCGGGCTGCACGAAGCGAAAGTTCATCATTGGCATCAGGGTCTGCCCCCCAGCCAGGAGTTTGGCGTTGTCCAGCGTCGAGGCCAGGTCCATGGCTTCGGCAATCGTGGTCGGCGCGTGGTAGGCGAATGCAGAGGGTTTCATCCGGAATCCTTGAGTGCTTGGTGGGTGGTGCAAGCGAGGGTTCAAGCCTCGAAGACGTGGATGCAACAAGCGCCATGGTCAAAGCCAGCCGTGCCCCCACCTGTGACGTGCGTGAGACCCAGTCGCGCACCCCGCACCTGCCGCGCGTCGCACCTGCCCTGCAGCTGCCGGACGATCTCCACGATCTGTGCGGTTCCGCTGGCACCTACTGGGTGCCCTTTGGACAACATCCCACCGCTGGGATTGACAACGTTGCGCCCTCCCAGCGATGTGACACCGCCGTGCAGCAAGCGCGGCGCTTCGCCTTGCGGGCAGAGCCCCAACGCTTCGTAGTACAGCAGCTCGGCAATGGTGAAGGCGTCATGGCATTCGAGCACGTCGATGTCCCGCGGATCCAGCGCAATCTCCTCGTAAAGCTCGCCTGCGCAGCGCAGCGTGATCTCTGGAATCGTCATATCGCGAAATCCGCTGAGGTAGCGTCCCGAAGCCAGATGCGAGCCACGCACCTTCACGGCCGGATGCAGGGCCGAGCGAGCGCCGTCGGCCGGCCCGATGACGACCGCGGCCGCGCCATCGCCAGTGGGACAGCACTGCATGAGGGTCAGGGGGTCGGCGATGGGGCGCGAGGCCAGCACTTCCTCGACTGTCGTGGGCGCACGGAACTGGGCATAAGGCGTGAGCGCGCCGTGTCGTCGGGACTTCACCGCCACCATCGCCAAGTCTCGGGCGCTGTGGCCATGGTCATGCAGGTAGCGCTGCGCGCGCATTGCGTACAACCCGGGCATCACCTGGCCATTCGCCACTTCGATGTCTTCTTCGTCCAGTGGCAGCGTGCCGCCACCGAGGCGCGTGAGTTTCTCGACGCCCACCACCATGGCATAGTCGATCTGACCGCTGCCGACTGCGATGAACGCCTCACGGAACGCCGTTGCGCCAGACGAGCATGCGTTCTCGTTGTTGACGATGGGTATGCCCGTGAGCCCTGTTTCGCGTGCCACGCGCTGGCCTGCCATCATGCCGGACAGGGCAGAGCCGCAGTACATGGCCTCGATGTCGCTGCGTACCAAGCCCGACTCTTTCAGCGCGTCGATGACGGCGGGACGGGCTAGGTGAGGTACCGAGACCGCACGATGCTTGCCGAATGGAATGATGCCGGTGCCCAGCACCGCCACATCACGAAGTTTGGCGTGGCTCATGCCGCGGCTCCTTCCAGGAAATAACGAAAGCCCTCTCCCGCAGCGACCACCTTCAGCACGACAGGCTGGTCCGCACGCCAGTCGGTGGTGGCATCGGCGAGCTTCGCGAGCAGACGCAACCCGTTGGGAAAGTCCGCATAACCGAGCGCGTAGGGCGTCTGCCAGTTGACCGGGGCAGCGTGTACACGCGTAAAGCTGTAAAGCGATGCCTTGCCCACCAGGGGCAGATCCCGCAGCGACTCATGAAGACAGAACGGGCAGATGGTGGAGGCCGGAAATGTGCATTTGCCGCAGGCCATGCATTGGCTGGCGCGCAACGCCAGACCGTGCTCCTGCGTCATTACTTCGGTGGCGGCCAGACGCGCCCCCTCGTTGGGGGCCAGAGGTTCGGAAGGGGGATTCATTGGTTGTCCGTCGATATCGGAGTGAAAAAAGCGGCGTCAGGAGCGGCGGCCTATAAGGCGCGCGAACCAGCCCTTGACGGACGCTGCCAGGGCCCGCCACATCAGGGACCCCGCATCCAGACTTGCGACGGCTGGTGGCGATGCAGCTGAGGGCAGGGCCAACGATCCGGCCTGCGCAGGACCGTGTGAGTCGGGTTCGGTCTTGGGTATCTCGCCAATGCTTTGCTGCAGATTGGCGGCGAACTGGTCCATCAATTGGCGCGACAAGGCCTCGATCATTCCGGCGCCGCGGCCGAACTGGGCCACCGCGCCCGAGAGATCAACCGAGGAAATGATCTCGGCGCGAGTGCCGGCACCCTCCGGCTGGAGACGCATGTTCACATCGGCTCTCGCGCCGCCACGTCCCTTGGTATCTGAACCCTGCGCTTTCACGACCACGCGGCTGGACGCCGCGTCGACATCATCGAGGTGAAACTTGCCCGCGAAGCTGAAGTTCATAGGTCCGAGCTTGACGCCGAAGCTGGCGCGCCAACTGCCGTCGTCGTTGCGCCCAAGCAGCTGCGCACCCGGGAAACAGGGGGCAGCTCGCTCAATGTCCGTCAGGATCGTCCAGGCAGTGGCGGGCGGTGCGGCGATCACGAAGGAGGACTGGATGGTCAATGCCATGTACAGCTCACTTCTTCGCCACGTCTTCGAAGACGAAGTCCTTCGTCATCGGCGAGGTGTAGTTGCTCTCCAGGCTTTCCAGACCGAAGGGCTTGTTGCGATTGATCCTGAAGACCGAGCCGGCCATGGCCGGTGCACGGCCTGCAATGGGTCCGTAGGTGTAGTTCCCTGAAAGACCGAGGTTGTCCACCATACCGAGCTGCGTGAGTGCCCTCATCACGCCTTCACGGGAAAGGTCGTTGTTGGCCACCGCCTTTTCCAGCAATGCTGTCATGGCGCGCGCCTGGTTGTAGCCCACCACGGCCCAGAGATCCGGCTTCTGATCGGGCCGGAAACGCTTGAGGTCATCGAGCATCGGTGCCACGCCCGGCACGCCGGTGCTGGCCCATTCCACGCCTTCTCCCGCGATCAACACATTCTTCTCAAGGTAGTCGATCGCCGGAGTGCCCAGCAGCGAACCGTGCCACGACGGCCACTGGCCCACCCACTGCGGAGCGTAGCTTGCGCGCGCTGAACTTCCCACGATGTTGACGAGCTGGGCCGGCACCGTGGTGACGAGAACGACTTCACATCGTGCGTTCTTCATCTGATTGATCTGACCGGTGAAGTCGCGATCCTGAGGCCCGAAATACGTGGTCTCGACAACCTTCTTGCCGCTCTTCTCGAGCGCGAACTTCCAGCCCTTGAGGCCCGCCAGGCCGTACGGGTCATCGCGCACCATGGCGCAAAAGTTGGCGTCCTTTTTGTTGCCCTTTCGCAGCAGGTAATCCACCGAGTTGATGGCCATCAACTCATACGTGGATCCGATAGGCAGCAGATTTGGGTCCCTGATCATGAAGCCCTCGAACCCGCCCGGCGCCACCACGAACTTGTCGCGGCGAAGCTCGGGCAGGATGGCTTTGGTGGTGTGCGTGCCAAACACCGATGCGGTCACCACCTCGCCTTTTTGCTTGGCGTAACGCTGCACCGCCTGACTCTCGGTGTTCTGATGATCCTCTGTCAGAACCTTCACCTTGTACTTCCGCGCGATGCCACCATTCGCATTCACGCCATCGAACCACACTTGCATCCCCGTGAGCACAGGTTGCCCGAGTACCGCCACGGGCCCGGTGAGAGGGCCGATGTAGCCAACGCTGATGGTCTGGCCGTCGAAGCCCGGGGCGGGCTTGGGATCGGCGAGGGCGGGGCCGCACAGCAGCGCGAAAACCGGCACGGCCGTCGCGGCGAGGCGGCAGGCAAATGCTTTGGTCATGAATGTCTCCAGTGATTTGATAGAAGGAAGGCCGAAGTCAACTGCCACGTACGCGTTGCTCGAGGCGGCGCCAGAGGCCGCCTAACAGCGCGGACAGGCCACGGGGCGCGACCGTCAGGAATATGACGATGAGCACACCGAAGAGAACCTGGATCAGGGCGAAGACTGAGATCAACCCGCCGTCACCCGGCATTTGCGACACGATGCGCCCGGTGTTGGGTATCACCCCGAGGATGGCCTGCGTGGCGTGCGGCAGACTGATGATCACGGCCGCGCCAACGATGGAGCCAAGCACGCTGCCCACACCTCCGACGATGATCATGGCGAGGTATTGGATGGAGAGCACCAAGGTCCATTCCGCAGGACTTGCGAAGCCTACGTAGGCGCTGTAAAGCCCGCCGCTGAACGCGGCCAGCATGCTCGACATGGCAAACGCGGCCACCTTGTAGCGTGCGATGTCGATACCCAGCACCTCGGCCGTGAGGTCGCGATCGCGGATGGCTTGCAGCGCGCGTCCAGGCCTTGACCGCAAGATGTTCACCAAACCCAGCCCGACCACCGCCACCATTGGCCAGACAACCCACGCGAAGCGCCTGTCCTTCAGCGTCGGATCGCCCATGTCCCAACCCAGGATCGCCAGCGTCGGCGTGATCGCACGACCGCCCACTCCGCCAGTCACCGATGACCAATTGTTGAAGATGTGCAGACCGATGAAGACCAGCGCGATGGTTACCATCACGAGATAGTTGCCGCGAAGGCGCAGCGCGAAAGGTCCCGTGGCCGCGCCCACGGCACCGCCCAGGAGCGCGCAGGCGGCCAGCCAGACCGGCAGCGGCAAGCCCCAATCCCCGCCGACCACGGCTGCGCAGTAGGCACCCATGCCGATGAAAAATGGATGGCCCAGCGACACCTGCCCCGCATTGCCGGAGAGAAGGTTCAAGCCCATTGCGGCGATGGCGGCGATGCCGATGTACACATACAACTTCAGAAGAAAGCCGGTCAGCACCAGAGGTAGCGCGAACCAAGCCACCAGCAGCCCGATCATCAAGAGCCAGCGCAGCGGATGACCCAGCAGATCGAGTCGATGCACGATGGCCGCCCGATGGATCGCACGAGTGGAGTCGGTCCAATCAACCCAAGAGCGCGAAGAAGGAGGGGTGGTGCTCATGTCAGCCTCTGCGCACGCTGCGCGTTCCAAGCAGCCCATACGGCCGCACCAACAGAATGGCGATCAGCACGATGTAGGGCATGACCAGGTGAAAGTTCTTGCCTAGCCATGGCGCGTACACCGGGACGTAGTACGCGGTGAGCACCTCGGCGATGCCGATCAGAACGCCTCCAAGCACAGCACCGGCCGGACTCTCCAGGCCACCGACGATCACAGCGGGAATGGCGGCCAGCGCGATCAGCGACAGCTCGGGGCTCACCACGCGAGCCCCACCCCCCAGGAAGATGCCGGCGACGCCGGCGACCGCGCCAGCAAGGCACCAGGCCGTGTTGAAGACCGTGTTGGGCGAAATGCCCTGGGCCATGGCCGCTTCGCGATCGATCGCCGTGGCCCGCATGGCGATCCCAAGACGGGAAAAGCGGAAGAAAAGATACAGCGCGACGACGATCGCCACTGCAAGCAGCACCGCCCAGAGGTCGATGGTGAACACTGATAGTGGGCCGATCGAGGTCATCGAGATACCCCAGGGATCGCCCATCGTGAGCACGTCGTAGCCCCAGATTGCCGGCGGAATCTGCTCGAGCACGATGAGCACCGCCCACGTCAGCATGATCAGGGTGAAGTGCGGCTTTCCAGCCATCCGCGACAGCACGAGGGTCTGCACCAGTATCCCAACCCCGCCGGTGGCGAACGCTCCTAACAGCAAGGCCAGCCCGAAATGAAGGCCCCATCCACCCACCGCATGGTGTGCCAGGTAGGCGCCAAACATGAGCAGGCCGCCGGTCGTGAAGTTCAGCACGCCGGTGGCCTTGTAGACGATGACGAAGCCGATGGCGATGAGCGCGTACATCGTCCCCTGCGCGAAGCCCGCGAAGAGAATTTGAAAAAAATCAATCATGCTGTGCGTCCCGATCGGTCATTGATGCGCCGCCGCACCGAGGTAAGCCTCGATCACGCGCGGGTCGTTGCGCACGGTGTCCGGGTCGCCGAACTGAATCACTCGACCAAACTCGAGCACCATCACGCGATCGGCCAGATCCATCACGAACCCGACGTCGTGCTCGACGAGCACGATCGTGGTTCCCAGCACCTGACGCACCTGATGGATCGTCAGCGCCATGTGGTCGCGCTCTTCACGGTTCATGCCAGCCACTGGCTCATCCATCAGCAACACGCTCGGCTCCATGGCGAGCGCGCGGCCGAGCTCCACGAGCTTGCGCGTGCCGTAAGGCAGAAGACCGACGGGACGCCCGCAAGCCTCACGCAGCTTGAGCAGGTCGACCAATTCGTCCACGCGTTCGCGGTGAGCGATTTCCTCGTCGCGGGCCTTCCCACGCCATAGCGCCGCCGAGAGAAAGCCGGTCTTCATCAAGGGATGCCGGCCCAGCATCAAGTTGGTTTCCACATCCGCGTTGTCGAACAGGCCCAGGTTCTGGAACGTTCGCCCCAAGCCCAGGCTTACGCCATAGGACGTGGGGCGACCCACCAATTCATGACCGTTCAACCGGATGCTCCCCCTCTGCGGGGCATAGATGGACGAGAGGCAGTTGAAGAGAGACGACTTGCCGGCGCCATTGGGTCCGATGATGGCCAGCAGCTCCGAAGCCTTCACGTCGAAGCTCACGTCGGCCAGCGCCTGCACGCCACCGAACGCCAATGACAGACCTTGCACATCGAGCACGCGCTGTGCAGCCTCGAGCCCGCTCATGCAACGCCCCCAGCTGCGACCGCATCGGCCACCCGAAAGCTGCGGCGCCCCTGGCCCGACATGCCAAGGTAGATCTCACGCACGCGAGGGTCGCTTTGCAAGACGCTGGCCGTTCCACTCACAGCCACCCGACCATTCTCAAGCACCAAGGCGTGGTGGCACAGATCAAGTGCCACACTGGCATTCTGCTCAACCAGAAGCACACTGACGCCGCTCTGGTTGATGCGCAGCAGGATCTCTGAGATCTGCGCCACGATCTTCGGTGCCACGCCAAGCGATGGCTCGTCGAGCAAGAGAAGGCGCGGTGCGGCCATGAGCGCACGACCAATCGCCAGCATCTGCTGCTCGCCGCCGGAGAGATAACCGGCGATGGCATCGAGGCGCTGCTTCAGAATTGGGAAGTAGTCGAGCACGCGATCCAGCGTGTCTTTGAGTTCGGCACGCCTGGCGCCGACGCGCGGACGGGTGTGAGCACCCGCCATGAGATTCTCGGCCACGGTCATCTCACCGAAGATCCGGCGGCCTTCCATGACTTGCGCCAGACCTTGTCGCACGCGCCCGGCGGCATTCAGTCGTTCCATCGCGTGGCCATCGAAGCGAAGGCTGCCGGATTCGACCTGACCATGGTGCACGGGAAGCAGCCCGGAGATGGCACGCAGCACCGTGGTCTTGCCCGCGCCATTGGGTCCGAGAATGGCGACGATCTCACCGGCCGCGAGGGAGTACGAAACGTCCGTCAGCGCTCGCGAGCCGCTGCCATAGCGCACGCTGAGATCGCACACCTCCAACAGTGGCGGCGCCTTGGAGCTACCGGTTTGCATGTCCGACTCAACCAATGGTGAATGGATCGCGCGTGGCGCCCGACAACTCGATCCAGACCGTTTTGGTCTCGAGGAAATCGAGCATGCCTTCGCGCCCGTTTTCTCGGCCTAGCCCGCTGTGGCCAAATCCGCCGAAAGGGGCGAATGGCGCGGCCACGCGGTAGGCATTGATCCATACGGTTCCCGCGCGCAACTTGGCGGCCATGCGGTGGGCCAGGCGCACATCGGTGGTCCATATGCCCGCTGCCAGCCCGTAGTCGGTGCCGTTGGCCAACGCCACCGCCTCGTCCTCCGTGTCAAAAGGCATCACGGCTAGCACGGGACCAAAAACTTCCTCCTGCGCAATGCGCATGTCCTGTGTGACGTCCGTGAGCACCGTGGGCCGCACGAAGAAGCCTCCTGCTTCGCCGGCGACCCCGCCACAAGCGACTTTCGCGCCCTGCGATTTCGCCGTCTCCACCATCGAGAGAATCTTCTGGTGCTGGGCGGCCGTGGCCGCCGGCCCCATCTCGGTTGCCGGATCCATCGGGTCGCCCAAGCGGATGGTGGCGGCGCGCGCCACCAGCGCATCGACGATCGCCTGTTGCACGCTGCGATGCACGATGAGCCGCGAGCCAGCCATGCAGCTTTGGCCCGTGGCCGCGAAGACTCCGCTCATGATGCCGTTGACCGTGGCAGGTATCTCGCAATCGCCAAAGACCACCTGCGCCGATTTGCCTCCCAGCTCGAGCGTGATTCGTTTGAAGCCACTCGCCACCGACTGGGCGATCGCAGCACCCACTCCATCGGAGCCGGTAAACGCCACCTTGTTCACGCGAGGGTCGGTTACCAGCGCGCGGCCGACCTCGGCACCGCCGGTCACCACGTTGAACACACCGGGTGGAACGCCCGCCTCTTCCACCAGCCTGGCGAACACCAATGTGGAGACCGGTGTGTATTCCGATGGCTTCACGACAAAAGTGCAACCCGCCGCCAGGGCAGGTGCCAATTTCCACACCATCAGCAGACCCGGCGAATTCCAGGGTGTGATGGCAGCGACCACTCCCACCGGCTCTCGTCGCGTGAATGCCATAAAGTTCGGCCGGTCGCTGGGCAGGACATCGCCCCATGGCTGTACGGCCTGCCCCGCATGGAAATAGAACCACTCGGGGATGTAGCGCCATTGCGCCAGCATTTCCTTGTAGAGCTTGCCGTTGTCCCGGCTCTCCAGCAACGCCATCTTCTCGGCATCGCGTGCCACCAGATCGCCCAGCTTGCGCAACAAGCCCGCGCGTTGCTGCGGTGTGGTAGCAGGCCAAGCACCGCGGGCAAAGGCATCAGCCGCGGCCCCCACAGCAGCGGCGACGTCCTTCGGGGAAGCATCTGGCACTCGGGCCCAGGGCTGCTGGGTATATGGATTCAGGCTTTCGATCCAGCCGCCGGTACCCGGCGTGGCCTGACCGTTGATCCACATGTCGAAGGTCTCAAGCATGGTGTCTCTTTCGTTTTTTGCATTCCGATCAACGGAAGCGACTACTGATTAACAGAATTAGAAGTCGCGACCACGCCTGCAAATGAGAGGCGAAACCCGGAAGTCGATTCCGTTAAACGGAAGTTGCCGATGCTGCGACATGGAGAGACTCGCATCACGAATTCATGACGCGCGTCGCCTCATTCGTCCTGCTCATTGCTAAAAATTCAATGAGTCAATGGCTCGGGAAGACAACTTCCATGCCAGGCAGCCTCGGGCTGCCGGCAGCAATTGAGCGGCCCCAGCTTCGGGAGAGCAATCGTGGCCGGTGCTTGCGCGCTCGTCAGTGCCTCGCGCTACGTTGGCCGTGCGCTCCGGCGGCCAACCACAAGGCGAGCGCGGCAAACCGCATTGCGCGGCACATGCAACTGCTTGTTGCCGCGCCCGATCCGTGCTTCAGGAAACTGAAGCAGTCTTCCCGGCCCAAAGGTCAACAGGACCGAGCCGATCAGCACCTTGTGTAGCAAGCATCCAGCCCGGATATTCGAGCGGCAGTTCGCTGACCGCGTCGAGTTGGCGGATCTCCTCCTCGCTGAGCGTTAGCGTGGTGGCTGCAATGTTGTCCTCGAGCTGGCTGAGCCGCTTGGCGCCAACCAGAACAGAGGTCACCACCGCTTTGGACAGGAGCCAAGCCAAGGCGACTCTCGCCACACTGCACCCGTGCGCAGCCGCGATCGGGCGCAGCGTGTCAATCACCCTCCATGCACGCTCTTTGTCCACGACGGGAAAGTCGAACTCGGCGCGTCGGGAATCCTCTGGCGACTGCTCGTCGCGGCTGAACTTCCCGGACAGAAGGCCACCTGCGAGTGGACTCCAGACGAGCAGGCCCATTTTTTCCTCCGCGAGAAGCGGAGCGAGCTCGCGCTCTAGATCTCGGCCGGCCAGTGAGTAGTAGGCCTGAAGCGTATTGAAACGCGAAAGATGAAGGCGGGCCGAGAATCCAAGCGCAGTTGCGATGCGCCAGGCTTGCCAGTTCGAGACGCCCAGGTAGCGAACCTTGCCTTGTCGCACCAGATCGTCCAACGCGCGCAGCGTCTCCTCGATGGGTGTGAGGCTGTCGCTTGCGTGAATCTGGTAAAGATCGATGTAGTCCGTTTGCAGCCGTTTAAGGCTACCTTCCACAGCGTCCATGATGTGGCCGCGAGAAGCGCCAACATCGTTTCGGCCCTTGCCGACGCGGCTGTACACTTTGGTCGCAAGCACATAGTCCTTGCGCGCGATGCCAAGATTCCTGAATGCTTGTCCCAACGTGCGCTCGCTCTCACCTGCAGAGTACACATCGGCGGTGTCGAAGAAATTGATGCCCGATTCATAGCTCGCTTTGACGAGCTCATCTGCACCTTCTTGGCCCACGTTCCCGATGTGCTTATAGACGCCGCTCCCATCGCTGAAAGTCATGGTTCCAAGGCAAAGCTGCGAGACGAGCAACCCAGTGTTTCCAAGAGTTCGATACTTCATGATGAATTTGAAGAAGTTTTGCGTTGTGTGAAGGCAAGGAAATGCCAGCGCTGGGCCAGTGTCGACCTGCTCGATCAAGACGAGAAGAGCCAAAGATGCAATATCGTTTTCTGTTTTTGCAGCGTCGATCGGGCATAGCGGGTAGGGGCCTGGTTCACCCTTAACGCTGTTCAAGAGCTCTAACAAATCACAAGAAATCGCATGGACTGGAACGACCTGAAGTACTTTCTGGCTGTATCCCGCACCGGCAGCCTCACACAGGCCGCGCTCGAGCTCGCGGTGAGTCAATCCACTGTGAGTCGGCGCATCGGAGAGTTGGAGTCAAGTCTCGGCTTCAGCGTTTTCGTGCGCCATCAGACAGGCTATTTGCTCACGGATGGAGGGCTTGAGATACTGAAGCACGCTAAGCAGGTCGAAGACGAGGTTCTTGCGTTGGAGCGCAACGCAGCTGGCCTCGATGGATCTCCTACAGGAACGGTTCGCATCGCGACATCGGAAAACTTTGCCACTGACCTTGTCATCCCCGCCATGCCTGCGCTTCGCAAGCGGTATCCGGGCATCTGCCTGGAGATCATCACCGGGACTGCGACTACTGCGCTCGGTCGCCGAGAGGCAGACATCGCATTGCGTGTAACCAGGCCGAGCAGGGGAAATCTCAAGGTCAGACGTGTGGGCCACATGACCTATTCCGTCTATGCGACCCGCAGCTACCTCGAAGAGAACCCGCCTGTTGAGGGTCTGCCGCTAGCAGGTCGTCAATTTGTGACTTGGGATGCCGGCCACGCGCACTTGCCTGCCGCTGTCTGGCTCGCACGCGAGCACCCAGGCTGCAAGATTGCGCTGGTCACGAACAACTTGCCGTCGCAGATCGCGGCAGTTCGCGCAGGATTAGGATTGGCCGTCATTCCGGATTTTCTCGCCGCGCGGGAAGGTTTTGTTCAGGTCATACCCGCAGAGCAACTGTTCAGCAACGATGTTTGGTTGGTCATCCATGCCGATCTCGCCGATTCGCTGAAAGTGCGCGCAGTCAGCGACTTTCTGGCCGAAGAGGTTGTCAATCGAGACCCAACCCTTTCGACGTATGAATGAATGAACGCCTACCGGACGAGCTTGCTGCGTGTAACGCCGTCTTCCGACCGAGCTCGCGATGCGCTGTCGCGGTGGCTGCGCGAGCTTAGGGAGATCCGCGCGATCCTCTCAAGCCGACATCCGCTCTTGACGCCGGCCTCAGGGTGCTGCGACGGAGCATTTCCATTGCATGCTGCGAGATCAATCGCGGCGCCTGAGGCGAAACTCGACTTCTCTCAGCAGTCGGATCGACCGAAGCGGCCTTGTGACCTCGGCCTGGGATTTCGCAATAAATTTGCACTTAGATCGAGTCATGGCCATGTCCACCTGGGGATGATCGAACGCGTGCCGGGAGTGAACGATATATACCGGCGTATGCCCATGCTGCAGTGCCCCCATCATGAAGCAGAAGCACATCACACTGAGTCGGCAGCGGCCGCACTCGAGGCCATGGTTTCCAGAGCGCTGCTCTCTATTTCCCCTGGAACTTCGCAGCTCTCTTCTGCGCCCAGGCCGATTGCCCCTCGCGCAGATCTTCCGAGAGGTAGGCGCTGCGGATGCTCGCGTCGAGCGCCTGCGGGTCGAGCGTGCCGCGCGCGATGCGGTTGAGGTGATGCTTCATGCCGGTCAGCGCGATCGGCGCCATCGATGCGCAGTCGCGCACCAGGGCACCGACCTCCTCTTCCAGTCGCTCGGGTTCCGCGAGCTGCGTCAGGTAGCCGATGCGCCATGGCGAGTCAACGACGGAACCAAGGGGGCAACGAGCACACTGCCTATCGTGCAGGGCCGCCCAACGGGCATCGCTCAACGATCTGTCGAATCCGACGCCTCTTCATCAGCGATCGCATCCGCACCCCACGGGATGTTGGAAATCCAACGTTCAATGGACAGCGGGTCGGTACCCGACCGCAAACCTTTGCGTCATATCGTTCAGGCGCTTGTCTAGAGACCACAGTTCGGCGCCAGGCGTCATCAGCGTCGATGCCACAAGGGTCAGGTCCACGAGGCCACACCCCAATCCAAAGAGACGCTCTTTTTCGATGAAGAGGAGCACTTCGCGCAGGCTGGCTTGCTGCACATGTTGCAGGTGATGCAGATATCCGAGCGTCTGGGTACGCGCTGGCGGTGTACCGCATGCAAGCTCCCCTATCACCATCGGATGAATCAATACTTGGTCAAGCCCGAGCAGCTGCTCCAAGGTGGAGTTCCGCGCGCGAAAATGATCAACCCAAACCGAGGTATCAACCAACACCAGCGTCATGAGCCGGTGCCTTCGCGGCGACGAGGAATGTCGGGCATCTCAGGCATCCGCCCTCCAAGCGCCGCGAGCCGCTTCGCCGACTGGACCCGTACAAAAGTCTTGATCGCTTCCCTGAATAGATCCGCCTTGTCCATGCTTGGGTCCGCAACTTTTAGCGCCTCTTCATACAACGCGTCGTCAATCGTTACCGTTGTTCTCATAGCGAACCCCTTTTTCATCAAATTTGATGCATTTTAGCATCGCATTTGATGCAAGCAACTGGGCGGACGTGCTTGAGCTCACGGCAGCAGGGGTTGTATTCCCGCGGTTGGTCAGGGCCACCAAGCTTAGCCAGTGAGAGCCGCGCCAGCGACGCGTGGTCGCCGACCTGCACATGGGTGTCGCACCTTCAATGCGCCGATGTTTCCCCGACGTGTCGACCGTGCCCTGCAGACGAAGAATCGGAGAAAAAGGGTGCACATGGATGCCAAACAGCCCAGCGGGGCTTCCAAAAAGCCCCAAGCGGCGGAGCTGCGTCAGGCCCTCCCTGCAAAAAGGATTGAAACGCTGCCGATCTCCCAAAATCTTCGCAGCTCTCGCTTGGCGACATAGACGCATATTTTCGCCACTATAGTGGTCAAATCGATTTGACAAATCCGAGACTTTAACCATCATGATGGTTAATATGCAGCAATTCTCCTTTTCATCTGCTGCCCGCGGTACGACCATCGAAGTGCATGCGAACGGCCGATGGCAAGCCGCCGCCACGATCCAGGCGTTGGGAGCAGATCGCTGCCGTTTCGAGTACCTGCCTGAATACGTTTTCAGCGAGGAGAATCCGCAGCCGGTCGCGTTGGGTCAGCCTGTGGGCATCGAAGCCGACCGATTCGTGGAGGGCCTAACAGGCCGCGAGCCGGATCGCCGCCCGCCGGCCTTTGTCTATGACTTGGTGCCACAAGGCAGGGGCCGCAGGTATCTGCTGGACAGGCTGGGTCTGGCAGACGCCGAAAACATGTTGCTGCCGCTCGTCATGAACGGTGCTTTCAATCCGATCGGTTGTCTGCGATTCGAAAGCGCAATGGAATTCTTCCGCGAGGAGGCCGCACGCGGCGCTGATCCTGGCGCACAACGTGGTTTTTCCATGGAAGAGGTTCTGAACCACAGCGAGGAATTTCTCGAGCATCTGTCCCTGCATGCCATGCTTGCCGCAGGCACCACCGGCGTGCAGGGTGTCGCCCCGAAGTTCCTGCTGACGACCGACGAAGCCGGGCGCTGGTTCGCAGACATGGCACTGCCCGACGAACGCGCCACCACACACTGGTTGCTCAAGTTACCCCGAGGAAGAAGCGAGGCAGACCGCACCGTCCTTCGCAATGAGGCCGGTTACCTTCGTCTCGCTGCTGCGTGTGGGCTGCGAATGTCGAGCACGCCGCAACTTCAAGGCGAGGTCCTGTTCGTACGCCGTTTCGATCGGGTCGTCGTCGACGGTCAAGTGCAACGACTGCACCAGGAAAGCCTCGCAAGCATCTGTGACTTGAGGGGTTTCGGTTTGCCCAAGAGCCAGCACTTCCTGCTCTCAGGCTTGCGCTCGGTCGTGTCAGACCCGTTCACGGAAACTGTGGAATTCATTCGACGCGACGTGTTGAATCTGGCCATGCGCAACACCGACAACCATGCACGCAACACAGCCGTGCAGCGCCTGGTCGACGGCACCGTTCGGCTGACACCCCTCTTCGACTTCGCCCCCATGTTCCTGGATCCGGAGGTCGTGGCGCGAGGCTGTCACTGGCGCGACGCTGCTGGAAAACTTCAGCGCAACTGGAGCGAAGTCATAGAAACGCTTCAAGTGAGCGACCAGGAGAGGGAGCGCATCGCACATGCGCTCCATGCCTTCGCGCCCACTGTCTCGGCGCTGGCTGATACGGCCAGGGAATGCGGCGTGGAGCAGGCGGTCATCGAGGCATGCCGCGGCAGTATCGATGCGCAGGCATTGCAGTTGGACGCCTTGCGCGATCTTCTGCCCAGAACCGCACGGAGCAAGCCTCGTGGATAAGCGCCGCAAGTCGCCGGATATCTCGCACGAGCGCAAGCTGCGTCAAGAGATCTACGACGCCATGGCGGCGGGGCGAATGTCTGTGGGACAGGCCGTGGCTGCCATGCGGCGGATCAGCCGCCTGACCCAACCAGAATTCGCCAAGCATCGAGGGCTCAGCGTACAGAGTCTTCGGCTCATCGAGAGCGACAAGACCAATCCAACCATCGACACGCTGGGAAAGATCGCGAGCATCTTTGGATTGCAGGTCGGCTTCGTGCCAAAGACCGGCTCCTGCGTTTCATGGCAGGAACTCGAACACGGCCTGGCAGAGTCGCCCGAAGCGGTACCGCAGCCCTCCTCGGTCGAGCGTCGCGAATGAGCTCAACGCTGCAGATTCCCGTGAAGAATCGTCTGCGCGCTTTCTGCACATGCGCCGCTTGACCTTGAGGGCAGCCGGCAATTGTCCTAAGAAACCTTCAACCTGTAGAACGCACCGTTTTACCCGTCTCGCCTTTTCGTTGCCTCGGATCAAGCGCTTGCCACGCAGCTTCACAGCCACTGCTCCTGCACGGCCCAGCACACCAGTCGCAACTCGCCAAGTGGCAGCACTTCGTATGACCCATCAGCGAACTGCACCTGCGCTTTATCCCCAGCGTGAGGCTTGATGCGCAAGGATCCCCGGCGGCCCTCGTGCTCCACCACCACACCGTTCGGCCGCGGATGGGAACAGCGGATGACCGGGCCGGTGCCGCGCTCTTCTTCTGCACCGGAGTGCTTGGCGAGCTGCCCTGCTGAGCCAACATCTGCTCGACGTCCGAGCGATTGGCGGGCATGTTGCGCCTAAGTGCGGTCGCCTCGGTCTCGCGCCGCCAACTCTACTTCTTGAGCCACAGGTTGCCCACTCTCCTGCCGGGTGCGCCACGGCCGCGCTATCCATTAGATCGACCGACGACACGAACATGCAGTTCGGTGCGCGATTCCTGAATCTAGGAACGCGGCGATTCGCATGCCTGAGCGCCTTATGAACAACCTGGATGCGAAGCAACTTTCGACCGAACCCTTGACGATTTTCATTTCACTGCGCAAGGGCTTGGGCCACTCGAAGTTTGCGAGTTTGCACACGACCCCTTTGTGCTGGTGGTGCTGTCCGCCACCCTGGCCGTGCAGAGCATCCGGATTTCAAGAGCCATGCCCTTCCAAACATTGCCAACGAAAAATGGTCGCTCTTAAGCAAAAACAAATCTGTCACGGGAATCATGCGAATCCGTGCAGCGATCGACTGCCGCCCTGCAGATTCACCATGGAGACAGCCTATGCCAAGGTCCGACGACGATCCGGGGAGCATCCCTCCCACGCGGCCACCATTCCGTGGGGAGCCACGTGACGAGCGATCGTTCGACGTCGTCAATGCCTGCATCGTTGCCGTCATGCTGGCCGTTGCGGTAGGAACTACGGCAGTCGAATGTGTTTTCTACAAGGCCTTTGACGACAACTTGTTCGACCTCGACCGATCCGCCTTGCCATCGCTGCTGGCGATGCTCGGCGCGAAAGATGCCCGATGAAGAGGCCCTGGAAATACCACGTCGAACGCCACCGTACGACGCGCATTGGCTGGCTGCGCCCGGCAGTCCTCGGCGCGAACGATGGCATTGTTTCCACAGCCAGCCTGATCGTGGGCGTGGCAGCGGCCAATGCGGACCACGGCAGCGTGCTGCTCAGCGGTCTGGCCGGACTGGTGGCGGGCGCGATGTCAATGGCGGCAGGCGAATATGTATCGGTCCATTCGCAAGCCGACACGGAGCGCGCGGACCTGTCGCGCGAGCGCGCAGAACTCATAGAAGACCCCGCTTCAGAAGAACGGGAGCTTAGCGCGATCTACGTGAGCCGCGGCCTGGAGCTCACCCTGGCGCGCGAAGTCGCGCGTCAGTTGATGGCGCATGACGCGCTCAGTGCCCACGCTCGTGATGAGCTGGGCATTTCGGAAACCACGTCCACGCGTCCGGTACAAGCCGCGATGGCCTCGGCGTCAAGTTTCGCCGTAGGCGCGGCGCTGCCCCTTGCAACCGCAGTGGCTGCGAGCGGCCCCTATTTGGCGCCCAGTGTTGCCTGCCTTTCCATCGCCTTCCTGGCGCTGCTCGGCGCGGTCGCCGCTCGGACTGGGGGCGCGAGCGTGAGAAACGGCGCCTGGCGCGTCACTCTGTGGGGTGCGCTGGCCATGGGCATTACCGCCGCGACCGGAGCGCTGTTCGGCGCAGCCGTCTGACGCGCGTCGCCCGCATAATGGCAGCGGCCTGCCGTGATCAGCCATCGAACTGGACTAACCGTTTCATGCGCCTCCTGATCGTCGAAGACGACACCCTGCTTGGCGATGCTTTGGCCGCGGGCCTGCGGCAGCTCGGCCACGCGGTCGACTGGTTCGGCGACGGTGCCAAGGCCGATGCAGCCCTGCAGACCGCGCCATTCGATGCGGTCGTGCTGGACCTCGGCCTGCCCGGCGGCGACGGCATGGTCTGGCTGCGACGCTGGCGCGAACGCGGCGTGAAATGCCCACTGCTCGTGCTGACCGCGCGCGACGGCATCGACCAGCGTATTGAGGGCCTCGACGCCGGTGCTGACGACTACCTGGTCAAGCCCATCACCATTGACGAGCTCGCCGCGCGCCTGCGCGCGCTGATTCGTCGCACCGCCGGACAGGCGCAGGCCATCTGGCAGCACGGCGCACTCGAATACGACCCGGCCCACAAGCTCGTGCGCTGGAAGGGAGAACAGGTCGACCTCACCGGTCGCGAACTCGCTGTGCTCGAAGCCCTCCTGAGCCAATCGCAGCGCGTTCTCTCCAAGGCGTACCTGCAGGAAAAGCTCTATGACTGGAGCGGTGCCGAGCCGGAGAGCAATTCGCTGGAGGTGCATATCCACCATTTGCGCCGCAAGATCGATCCGGGCATCGTGCGCACCGTGCGCGGCGTGGGGTATGCCATGGGCTCGGGCGAGACTGGCCCATGAGCCTACAGCGGCGGCTTCTGCTGTATCTGCTGGTCTGTGCGCCCCTGGTGTGGGGCGTCGCGCTCTATTTCTCGATCAGCCGGGCACGCCACGAGGTCAACGAGATGTTCGACACCGAGTTGATCCGGCTGGCGCGCCAGGTGCAGTCCACCCTGAGTCCGGCCTATCCCGGCACGACCGCCGTGCTGCCGCCCGAGCCCCGCGAAGGCGACAAGGATGCAGGCGATGCCGACGTGCGCGATCTCGCGGTAGCTGTCTGGAACAAGGAAGGCCGGCTGATGCTCTCGGACCGCGAAGGCATACAACTGCAGCGCTTCCCGCAGGCGAGCGGATTCGTCGAGCAGGCAGTCGATGGCCGGAACTGGCGAATCTACTACCTGCAATCTACTGATGGAAACTGGCTGGTCGCCGCTGGCCAAGGGGCCTATGAGCGTGACGAGTTGGTATATGGACTGACCATCACGCAGGTCGTGCCCTGGTTGCTGGTGCTACCGATCTTGCTCGCGGTGATGACCTGGGCGGTGCGGCGCGCGCTGTCTCCCATGCGACAGCTCACCACAGAGTTGCGTACGCGCGATGCCTCCGACCTTCAGCCCGTGCCCGACGAGCGTGCCCCGGCCGAGCTCAAGCCCCTGCTCGGCGCCATGAATGGCTTATTCGCCCGCATCGAGGAACTGCTGGTGCGCGAGCGCCGTTTCACCGCTGACGCAGCACACGAACTGCGGACCCCGCTTGCCGTGCTGCGCGCCCAGTGGGATGTGGTGCGCGGCGCCACTAGCAGCGCTGAGCGCGAGCAGGCCGAGCAAAAACTCAGCACCGGCCTGGACCGGATGGCGCGGCTTGTGACGCAGATGCTTTCGCTGTCGCGCGTCGAGTCGGGCGTGACGCCCGCAATGAAGACAGAGATCAACTGGCCCGCGATCGTCGAGCACGCCATGAGCGACTGCCTCGCACTCGCGGAACGCAGGCACATCGAGCTTGCCTGCGAATGGCCGCCACGCGACCAACATCCGATGCCGCTGTTCGGCGACGAGCATCTGCTCACGGTGCTCTTGCGCAACCTGCTGGACAACGCGGTGCGCTACGCACCCGCCGGCACCGGCGTGACGCTGCGCGTCGGGCGCGAGCACCTGGAGCTCGAGAACGAAGGCCCACCCCTTCCGCCCGAGCAACTCGCGCGCATGGGCGAGCGCTTCTACCGTCCCGACGGCCAGGCCGAGCTCGGCAGCGGGCTCGGCGTGTCGATCGTGCGTCGCATCGCCCAGCTGCACGGTCTGGAAGTGGTGTTCGGCACAGGGGCCAGCGACAGGGGGGTGAAGGTGGTGCTGCAATTCGACGCGGCGCACCGCTGACGGGGCGCCACGCCGCGCTCGGCTACTTCGCCTTGGCTTTCTCGAGCAGCACGCGGGCTTCCTCGCGCCGGCCAGCGTCCGAGATCTGCCGCCCCGCGCGCGCTGGCGCCTGCATAGCGCGTTCGAGGTAGGTCACCGCCTGCTCCGGCTGCTTGGTCTCGATCAGGTACTCGCCATAGAAGAAGTTGGGATCGATGCCCTTCGGATTGAGCACGAGCGCCTTCTGCAACAGTTCCTTGGCCTTGGCCTTGTCGCCGAAGCCCACGGGCCAGCCGGGCACCTTGTAGTAGAGAACCCCCAGGCTGTTGTACGCCGAGCCGTCGAGCACATCGCCGTTGATCGCAATGGCCGACTCGTAGAGCGCCTTGGCCTGCTTGACCAGTCCGAGCGCCCCGAGCCCGCCCTTCTCGCCTGCCCACGAGCTGACGATGATCCCTTCCCAGACCAACGGCTCCGCGCGGCCCGGCTGGCTCTCGCTGATCTTGCGGGCCTTCGCCGCGAGCGCTTCGAAGCGCTTCTCGCGCTCGGCCACGGGTGTCTGGTAGCGGATCACTTCCCAGTCGTGCTGCAGTTCGGCGACCGCGTCGTCCACGGCGGCGGCACGCACGATCTGCGGCGATGCCACGGCCATCGTGGCAACCACAAACATGCCGATCAGCCACCTGCGGCGCATGCCGACATGAAGGGGCAAGGCGTTCGGGAGGGCGAGGTTCATGGGTCTTCCTTCGTATTTCACAGGGTGTGGTTCATCAGGGAATGGGAGTCGGTGGCCGGCCCTTCGCGCTCGTCGCCGCAGTCCAGCGCGAGCTTCGCCGGCCGTGCGACCGGCGGCAGGCTGCGCCGGTGCTTGACGAAGGCTGCGTCCAGCAACGTCGGGGCCAGGCCATTGAGGCGCACGGCCAGCTTCTCGGGAAATCCGAGAAAGCATTCGGCCTTGCCGCTTTCGAGCATCCGCAGCAGCGCGCGCGCCGCCACGTCGGGCGTATCCATCGCAGTGCCTGTCGCCTTGTTGTAGCCCTCGACCGCCCCGCTGTTGAAGCCGGTGCGTGTGCTGCGCGGCCCAAGGTACTGCACGCGGACGTCGGTATCGCCGAGTTCTCGGCGCAGCGATTCGGCGAAACCCCGCAGGCCGAACTTGCTTGCGCTGTAGACGCTGAAGCCTGGCAAGCCGAGCCGGCCGAGCACGGAGCCCACGAAGATGATCTGCGCTTGCGGCAGGCCGCGAAGATGCGGCAGCAGGGCCTGCGTCAACAGCATGGGCACGAAGAGGTTCAGGTGCAGCACCTGCGCCATTTCATTGGCGTCCAGGGATTCGATGCGCCCGAAGCCCGGCACGCCCGCGTTATGCACCAGCACATTGCAGCCCCATCCCGTTGCGACTTCGGCGATGCCGCTGAGGCTGGGGATGCGGGCAAGATCGGCGGCATACCACTCCACGCACTGGCGCTGGACCCCGCAGTCGCGCACAAGGGCACGGGCCTGGGCCGAGAGCCGTGCGGGCGATCGCCCGACGAGCATCACCGACGCGCCGGCCTTCACCAACATACGGACGGCGGCATCGCCGATGCCGCCACCCGCTCCCGTGAACAGCACGCGGCTGGCCTCGACTTTCATGCGGCGGCTCCTGCGGCAGCGGCCTGGCCAGCCGTGTTCGGCAGCGGCAGGCTGCGGAACACGTCGCCGTAGAGGCGGAAGAAGGCGCGCGCGGCATGCACGATGTCGTCCTGGTCCTGCGGGTTCTCGATCCGGTCCATCAGCAACTCAAAATGCGCTGTGTGCTCTTGGTCGAGCGTGCCGTGCGATCGCAGATAGCTGAAGGCCGCGTCGGGCAATTGCAGCGGCTTCTGGATCTGATCAGCCGCCAGCAGCGCAAGCGAGACGCTGGTGCCTTCCAGCACATGCACCATGCCGAAGAAGCCCAGCGGGTTGCGCCGAGCGATTGTGTCGTAGGCATAGGCCACCATCACCTCGGTGGCGTGACCGGGCGGGCCATTGCGCACGGCATCGGCATCCCCGCCGCAGGCACGGATGTCGTTGAGAATCCACTCGTCGTGGCCCTGCTCTTCCTCAATGTATTCGTCCAGTGGACCCTGCAGCCAGAGATTGCGCTCCTGTAATGCGGACTTGCAGGCACGCAGCAGCGGCACCGTGTGGCGCACGTGGTGATAGGCCTCGCGCAGGAATGCGAGGTAGCTGGGCCGCGAAACCTCACCGCGCAGGCATCCCTGGATGATGGGCGTGCCCAGCAGCCCCATGCGGGCATCGGCGGTCTGCGAAAGAAGTCGTGCGTGAAAGCTCATGAAAACTCCGGATCGGTGGATGAAGCCGCCGTCATGCCCAGGGCATCGGCGTGAAGTTGCAGCACGGTCACGCGCTGCGGCCGCCCGTTGGCTGTGGCGGTGCCGGCTTCGACCGAGAAAGCCGCGCGTCCGCGCACCCAGTTCCGTACGCGGGCATAGTCGGGAAGCGCCGCATTGGCCGCATCGACCGCGGCTTGCAAGGCCGCGTCACTCGCATCGGGCCGCAGTGGCCAAAGCACCGCGCTCAGCGCAGGCTGGGCATCGCCGAAGACCACCGCCTGCGCAATCGCGTTCTCGCTTCGCAGCGCGGTCTCCACCCATTCGGGCGAGACGTTGCGTCCGAAGGCGGTGATCAGCAGATGCTTCTTGCGCCCGTCGATGTGAAGGAACCCCTCGTCGTCGATGCGTCCGAGGTCCCCCGAAGGCCACCATGCCGGCGCCGCGGCGTCGCTCCCGAGGTAGCCGCCGAAAAGGCTGCCGGCCACCTCGATTTCGCCGTCGTGGGCGATGCGGATTTGCGCATGCGGCAAGGCGCGGCCGGCCGCCCCAGGGCGGTCGCTGCCCGGCAAATTCAGCGTCTGCACCGAAGCGCCTTCAGAGAGCCCGTAGCCCTCGTACGCCGGTATGCCGAGCGCGCGGGCACCGTGGATCAGCTTCACGCCCACCGCCGCACCGCCGACAGCGACCAACCGCAGCGAATCGGGCGCGCGCTGGCCGCTTTGCATCAGGTGGCCGGCCCAGGCACGTAACATCTGCGGCAGCAAGATGATGCTGTTGGGCTGTTGTGCCACCACTACCTCGTGGAAGCGCTCCGCATCGAAGCTCGACGAACCGCTTAGCCCCAGGCTTTGCAGCGGTAGGGTGACGCAGGTCGCGCCCTTCAGCAGCGGCGCCATAACACCGGCAATGTTCTCCAGCAGCACCGCAAAGGGCAAGGCGCACAGGTGGCGCCGGATGTCCAGCGGTTCCATCGCCTGCACCAAGGCCAAAGCCACCCGCTGCATCGCGGCCTCGCTCAGGCACACCCCCTTGGGCGATCCGGTGGTGCCCGAGGTGAAGGTGATCTTGGCGGTGCCCGCCGCCATCGGGACCGGGCGGGCGGGAAGACGCAGCATCGCCAGCGACTGGCCGGCGACCGCGCATTCGATGGCGGGCACCTGCGGCCAGCGCGCAGCGAGCGCGGGCAGCGTGAGCACGGTGTCCACGCCGGCCGCGCCCAGTGCATGGTCGATCTGCTCGGGCGTGAAAAACACGGGCAGCGGTACGTGCACCAGCCCCGCCTGCAATGCCGCGCGATCGGCGACCACCCAGGCGGGCGAGTTGTCCATCAGCGTGGCGACGACGCGGCAATCCACGGCGCGCAGGCGTTGCGCCAACCGGGCTGCTTCGTGGTCCAGTTCTGCGAAGGTCCAGCGGCGCTTGCCATCGTCGAGCGCCGCGGCGGACGGATTGATGCGGCCACTCATCGGACGACTCCCTGCGTGCCGGGCCGGCGTGCCATGTAGCGGCGCAACGCGCGCTTCAGGTGCGTGGCCAGTACCACGGGCTGGTGATCGTAGTAGCTTCCCCAGGGCGCGGCCTCCTCGCCCAATACTGCGGGGTCGGCAGCGCCAAGCGTGAGCGGCGCCACACCGAGCCGGACCAGCATCGGACGCAATTCCTGCGTGACCGTGCCGACCACCCACTCGAACCCCTCTGCAGCCAGATGCGGAGCCAGCACCTGGATCAGGCGCCGGCCTTCGCCGCCGCGGCTCGCCGCGAGATGGCCGACCTCAACAATCTCCGCACGCGTGGGGCGCGCATCGGCGTTCGCCGCCAGCATTGCTTCGACCGGCGACGGCAGGTAACGCTCGAGAAAAAGCGGCTCCTGCGCCGCGCTTCTGTAACCCGCGGCCGCAAGCAATTTGCCGCCCTCGCGCAGGCCGACCAGCACGGGCGCGAAATGCGGCACCTTCGCTGAGTAGCGGCGCGCGTAAACCTCGCTGATGAAATTTTCGACGTCGGCCCTGCGTGGATCACCGATGCAGTGCAACGTGAGCTCGGGCGCAAGGACCTCGGGAAGGCCGCCCGGCGATGAGACCGCGCTGTCGCGTGATGGCGATGAGATGAACATGCACTTTCCTCGGGATGCCCGCGCGGAAGGCGGGCCGGTTCAGGAAAGCGGATGGTCGGCAAAGCGGATTAACGCCAGATTAAGAAGCCGGCAGGCTTCCTGACCAACAAGTCAGGCTGTCGGGGGATTCCACCGGCACGTGGCGCGGGTGCTACCCCTTCTTGGCCCAGGCGCTGCACCACCCCTTCGCACTGACCTGCTTGCCGGCAAACAGGGCGCAATTGCCCTGCGCATCCGTCGGCTTGGACTGCCACAGCGCGCAGCCATTGCACCGCTGCGTGTTGTCGTGCTTCGGAAACTTCTTCGCGTCGACCTTCGCCGTATCGCCGACGTAGCTCAACGCCATGGCCTGCGGGTCTTTTTCGTCGAGTGTGGCTTGGGCCAGCAAGCGCGTGGCCGACAGGGCCGAGCTTGTCGCGACGAGCGTGATTATGAAAGTGCGGCGGCTTGTGTTCATCGTGGGTCTTCCGTTATGTGTGAGATCAAGGCCAGGCTGTCCGGCGCGTTGCCGCGTTCGTTCAGTCCAGCGAGCACGAGAACGCTCGTGGCCAGGAGGGTGGCAATGCTGAAACTCAGGAACTGGAGCGTTCCCTTCAACGTGATGTTCATGGCGCGGCCTCGTGACGGGTTGTGAATCCATCGTTCTGGATTGTTGGGATGGACTGCGGTCAGTCTTGAGCGCGAGGCCGTATGCGACTTTGCGCAGGATCAAGCCACGCGAACGTTGCGCGGCGACGGCGCCGCATCGACCGGCCCGACCTCGTACAGCAACTGCCCGTGGATCGCGGGCAGCGACATCGCGTGCGTGAGCACGGCAACGAGGCTGGGCGCGCACAGTTGCGGCAGGTCGTCCGGCTGCGCCCAGCGGAATCCATTCATCTCGGGGCGCCGCCGCCTGTGGCGGTCTGTGTAGAAGCTGGTGCATACGCAGCGTTTCGTGTCGAATGGACTCACCAGAACGGTGAAGAGCCGCAAGTCTTTGTCCCTGCGGCACTCGAAAATTCCGATCTCCCTCAATTGCCCCGGCAAGAGCTGCAGCCCGAATTCTTCGAAGGCCTCGCGCACGGCGGTCTGTGCGCTCTGCTCCTGCGCTGCACCCTCGCCTTTCGGGATGTCCCAGTAGTGGCTCTCATTTGCATGGCCGAGCAGCAGGTTTCCCGCGAGATCGAACACCAGAACGCCGCAACTCACCGACTTCATGGCGATGGCCTCACGGAGGGCGTCAATGCCGCGCGCTTCGACACTCGGGGAGGAATCGCGACGTAGCTCCGGTTCGCGCCGCGCATGACCAGCAGCGCCACGGTGTCGCTCTCCGGAATGGCTCGGATCGCCGCATCGAAATCCGCCAGGCCGGCCACGCGCACGTCGTTGACCGCGATCAGCGCGTCGCCATAGCGCAGCCCAGCCCGCTGGGCCGACCCCGACACGCCCTGCACATAGAGGCCGGGGTCCTGCAGGCTGATGCCGAGCACGCCCTTGCGTTCCGTAAGCTCGAGTCCGAAGCGGACTTCATGCGCGTCCGCACGCGCAACGAGCTTGGGCGGCATGTCCGGCACGCTCTGAATCACGCCCACCTGCACCGTCAACGGCGCCCTGTGGCGCCAGATACGCAGGGCCAGCCGGCTGCCCTGGGTGGCGCTGGCCACACGCTCCTGGATCTCGGCATAGGGCATCGCCGCTGCGGCGGCGCCGACAGCCAGCACCACATCGCCACTGCGAAGGCCCGCGGTCTCGGCCGGACTGTCCGCATCGACGCGCACCACCAGCGCGCCCAGGCCGGCATCCAGGCCAAAAGCCGGCGCCAGGTCGGCCGTCAGCGGCTGGGTACGCGCGCCAATGTGGCCGCGCGTCACCCGCCCCGTTGCGCGAAGTTCGTCCGCCACCCGCATCGCGGTATCGATGGGCAGGCTGAACGACACGCCGAAGTACCCGCCGCTGGCGGAATAGATCATCGAGTTCATGCCCACCACGTTCCCCCGCTCGTCGAACAGCGGGCCGCCCGAGTTGCCGGGATTGAGCGCGACATCGGTCTGGATCAGCGGCACGCCGTTGCCGCCCGGCATGTAGCGCGGATTGGCGCTCACGACGCCGGCGGTCACGCTGCGTTCGAAGCCGAACGGCGCGCCCATTGCCGCAACCCATTCGCCTGGACAGACTTCGCCGCTCTGTCCGACGGCCACCACCGGCAGATTGGATGCCGCAATCCGCAAAAGCGCGACGTCGGTGCGGCGGTCGATGCCCACCACCTCCGCGTCGAAGCGACGCTGATCCGCCGTGACGACGGAAACCGCCTGCGCCCCCGTCACCGCATGCGCGCTGGTCAAAATGTACCCATCGGGATCGAAGACGAACCCAGATGCGAAACCACGCCCCACGCCTTGCCCCCAACGCGTCGGCGGTGACATTTCGCCGGCGGCTGCCCATTCGTTGCCCGCGCCCGCGACTGTGATGCTCACAACCGCAGGAGACTGCCGTGCTGCTGCCGCCACGAAGTCAGTGCCCTGTGAGGCCGACGGCGCACGGTCTAGGCACGAGCGCGTCTGCGACCAGGCCCCCATACCGGCCGTCATCGCGAGTGCGCCCGCGACTGCGCCAATGGTCCTTCGCGCCAGGGTGCCGGCGTTCATTCAGCGCACCAGCAGCACCGGCACCGTGCACGCGGCCAGCACCTTGGTGGCGACCGACCCCAGTACCAAATTCGCCAGTGCGCCGTGGCCGCGCGATCCCATCACCAGGAGATCGAACTGTTCCTTCTGGGCGAACGATGCAATCTCTTCAGCGGGATGGCCGATGCGGTGCTCGAAGCGCGCCTCGATGCCGTGCTCGGTCAGCAAGGCGCGGACCGGTTCGACCACCACGCGCGCATCGTCCTCGTAGTAACCATGCACAAGGTCCGGCCCGGCAAAGGCCGCGGCACGGTGCGGCACCGGCAGCACCGCATAGAAGACAGTGAATGCATGGCCCGTGCTCGCCCATTCCTTGTGGGCGAGCAGGTAGGACAGCATGCGATTCGTGTAATTGCTGCCATCGACGGCGAGCAGGATTTTCATGGTGGCTCCTTTGCCGGGGACGCTCCCCGATACACGAATGGTCGTTGTGCGGCCCGGGGCCTGCCTTGCGCCACATCAAGAAAACCGGGGTTGCGCAGCGCGCCTGCGCAACGGCGTGCGTTCTTGATTCAGCGCAAGGTCACGCTGCCCTTGGCTGCCTACATTGGTTGCCCGTGAATGAAACCGAGAGACAGAGGCAGCCATGAACAACGTCCTGGTCATCGTCTATTCCTACACCGGCACGTCCCGCCGGGTCGCCGAACTCCTGTGCAGCCAGCAGGGCTGGCCCATGGCCCAGATCACCGATGCGCGGCCGCGCAGCGGTGCCCTGGGCAGTTGGCGATGCATGCTCGACTCGTTCTTCCGGCGGCAGCCCGCCATCGGCTACGACGGCTCACCGCCCAGCGACTTCGATGCGGTGGTGTTGGTGTCGCCGATCTGGATGCTGCAACTGGCCGGCCCCATGCGCAGCTTCGTCGCGCGCCAACGCGACCGCCTGCCCGATGTCGCGGTCCTCTCGGTCATGGGCGGCCAAGGCGCCCCGAATGCGGTGGCCGAGATCGGCAAACTTCTTGGCCGCTCCCCGGTCCTGAGCTCCGCCGTCACCATGCGCGAAGTCGATGACGGCAGCTGTGCGGCCCGGCTGCAGGCCTTCGGCACCGCCATCGCCAACGTCAACGCCAACGCCGAGGATTCACACGCCGTGGTACGGCCTGTCACGCTATCGGCGCAGTCGATCTGAAGACCGGATTCGAAGCGACGTGACGGCCTTCTCTTCCACGTGCGCCATGAACCGCGCCATCCGCCTCGTCTGCACGCTTGTTGCCGGCGTCTCGCTGCTGGGCGCCTGTGCGGCGGCGGCGCCGACACCTGCAGACCAGGTAATGGCAGCGCCGGTTGCGGTCGAGCGCGCCGGGGCTGCCGCGCCCGGTTTCTCGTCGCTGGTCGCCAGCCGCAGCACCTCGGTGGTCGACATCAGCACGCTGCGCATCGGGCGCGACGAAAGCCTGGAGAGCATCGAAATCGAAATCGCCCCCGAACACGACTTCGCCGACCGGTTGGCCTGGCCGCTGCCGGCCAGCGCCCGGATCAGCCAGATCCGCGATCTCGCCTCGGGCGTGATCATCGACAGCAACGGGCTGATCCTCACGAACGCCCACGTGGTCACCCACATCGACGAGGCCCAGGTGCGACTGGACGACGGGCGCCGCTTCACGGCACGCGTGGTGGGTGTCGACAAGCGCACCGACGTTGGCCTCCTGAAAATCGATGCCACCGCGTTGCCTGTGGCTGTCATCGGCGACTCGTCGACACTCGAGCCCGGCGACTGGGTGGCCGCGATCAGCTCGCCCTTCGGCTTTCATGGCAGCGTGACAGCCGGTGTTGTCAGCGCGGTCGGTCGCGTCTTGGCTGGCGCCGGCGACATTCCCTTCATACAGACCGATGTCGCGATCAACCCCGGCAGCTCGGGCAGCCCGCTCTTCAACAGCCGGGGTGAGGTGATGGGCATCAATTCCATGATCTACAGCGGCAATGGCGGGTACATGGGGTTGTCCTTCGCGGTGCCGATCAACCTGGCGATGCAGATCGCCGGGCAACTGCGCGAGCACGGCGCCGTGCGCCGGGCCTACCTGGGCGCCGAGTTCCAGGAGGTGACCCCGGCCCTGGCCCAATCCTTCGAATTGCCGTCGGCCACCGGCGCGCTGGTCGTGCGCGTCGAGGCGGACAGTCCGGCACAGGCCGCGGGCCTGGCGCAGGGCGATGCGGTGCTGTCGCTGGACGGCAAGCCGCTTGCGCACTTTGCCGATCTTCCCCAGCAGATCGCGCAACGCCAGCCCGGCAGCCGCATGCAGCTGGAGGTCTGGCGACACGGTACCCACCGCATGCTCCAGGTGTCGTTGAGGGCGCAGTCCGCGCCGCCCCAGAGCAGCTTCACGGCGGCCGCGCCCGAATGGAACGACGGACTGGGCTTGAGCCTGGGCGAGCTTTCGCCCGTGCAGCGCCTGCAACTGCGCGTCGACAGCGGCCTGCTGGTGCGCGAGGCCTCTGGCCCCGCGCGCAGCGAAGGCATCCGCGCGGGCGACGTCGTGGTGGCCCTGAACACGGTGAAGCTCTATCGCATGGACGATTTCAGGCAAAGCCTTGCGCGGGTGTCGCCTGGAAAGACGGTCGCGCTGCTGGTGATGCGCGATCACCGGTTCGCCTACGTGGCGGTGCGCCTGCCGGCCTCGCCCAGCAAACGCTCCTGAACGCAAGACCGTCACCCCCGAATACCCATTCATTCATCCATACATCGCAAAGGACATCGCCATGAGACATCTGGATACCACCGACCGCCGCGCACTGCGTCTTCAGCTGGACACGATGAGGCGCCAGGTGTTCGACGAACTGCGCGCCTCGGCGCCTTCGGCCGAAGCGGCGCTGGCCGAGAACGACCATGAAGTGAAGACCCATGCCGATGAAGCCGAAGCGGAGCGCGCCGGCGACGTGCACATGGCCGAAGTGGAGATCGATCGCGCCAGGCTCGAGGAGATCGAGCAGGCGATCGCGCGTCTGGCGAGCGGACGCTACGGCATCTGCGAAGACTGCGCCAACGAGATCCCGCGCGCACGGCTCCTGGCCCGGCCCACCGCCATCCGTTGCACGGCCTGCCAGACGGCGGCGGAAGCGCGCCGCCGGCACTGAACCGGCAACGCTGCATCAATTGCCCTTGCCGCGGAGGTCGGCGTTCTCCTTCCTCTTCTTCGACTTTCCGTCCTTTTTTGCCTTGCGCGATGCCTTGCCTTTTTCATCGCCGACCTGCTGGTGGTCCACGGTATGCAGCAAGGCCTTCTTGACATTTCCGGTCGCGGCCTCGTCGCGCGCACAGCTCACGACCCGGTACACCGAGCGGGCGGCCGCGCCGCTGCCCATGTTGCAGATCACCGTGTCGTTGCCGCTCTCGCTCTCGAATTCGGGCGCCTGGTCTTCGAGCCAGTCGTGGTTCTCGATGGTCGTCTCGATGCGGCATTCGCGCGGCACCACGATGCCCAGCTTACGCAGGAATTCGCGCGGCCTTCCCAGGTAGGTCCTGAATTCGGCGGGTGTGCATTGCCAGAAATGCGCGTTGAAGGGTTCGGCCCGGATCACCTTGGACCGGGCGGAGAAATCGACGATGTGGGTCGGCATGTTGAACTCCAGTGGGTTGCAAAGAGGCGGTTCCCACAGCGTATGCACATCGAGGGGCAGGACCTTGATGCCGCGCAAGGCCGACTACGCGCGAGCCCGCAGACTTGGATGCGCGGCACCCGAAGACCAGATGCCGCGACTCTCCAGCAAGGACCCAAGTGAACGCAGAGCACAACGAACTCGACCGATCCCTCCACGCGGCCTGGGGCCGGCTCGTCGGTGGCATGTCGCCGGCGGCATGGATGCTTGCCTGGTCCGACTGGGTGCTCCATTTCGCCACGCAGCCCGGGCGCAATGCGCAGATCGCACTGCATCAGGCTCCGCCGCCCGCGCGGCTGCGGGCACACCACTCCCGGCTCGGCGCGGACGAATGGACGGCATGGCCCTTCAGCATGTACCGCGAGGCCTTCGAAACCACCGGACACCGGCTGCTCGAGATGGTGCGCGGCGTTCCAGGCGTCGATCGGCATCACGAGCAATTGGTGGCGTTCATGGTGCGGCAATGGCTGGAAATGGTCTCGCCCGCCAACATCTTCGCGACCAATCCGCAGGTGCTGCAAAGAACCGCGGCCACCTGCGGCGTCAACCTGGCCACCGGCGCTGCCCTAGGGGTGGAAGACTTCGCTCGCGGGGCCCTAGGACTGCCGCCTGCCGGTACCGAGGCGTTCAGGCCCGGACATGAGGTCGCCATCACGCCGGGCAAGGTGGTCCTGCGCAACGAACTCATCGAGCTCATCCAGTACGCACCGACCACGTCGACGGTGCACGCCGAGCCGGTGCTCATCGTGAGCGCGTGGATCATGAAGTACTACGTGCTCGATCTTTCGCCGCACAACTCGCTCATTCGCTACCTGGTCGCTCAGGGCCACACAGTGTTCGCGGTCTCCTGGAAGAATCCCGGCACCGCCGACGCGCAGCTCGGCATGGACGACTACCTGCGGCTGGGCATTCGCGCCAGCCTCGATGCCATTGAAGCCGTGGTGCACGGGCGCCGCGTGCACGCCGTCGGGTATTGTCTGGGCGGGACCCTGATGGCGATTGCCGCGGCAGCCATGGCGCGCGATCACGACGACCGCCTGGCTTCGCTCACGCTGCTGGCCGCCCAGACCGACTTCACCGAACCCGGGGAGATCGGCCTGTTCATCGACGAGAGCCAATTGGCGTTCCTGGAGGACCTCATGGCGCACGAAGGATTCCTGGGGGCGCAGCAGATGGCGGCCGCCTTCCAGGCGCTGCGTCCGGGCGACCTGATCTGGGGGCCGATGGTTCGAACGTGGCTCCTCGGAGAGCGTGCGCCCATGACCGACCTGATGGCGTGGAATGCCGACGGCACGCGCATGCCCTATCGCATGCACGCGGACTACCTGCGCAGCCTCTTCCTCGACAACGCTTTGGCAGAGGGCCACTACCTGGTCGACGGAAAGCCGGTTTCGCTGAAAGACATCGACGTGCCGGTTTTCCTGCTCGGCACCAGCACCGACCACGTGGCGCCCTGGCGTTCGGTCTACAAGTTCAACCTGCTGAGCGATACCGAGGTGACCTTCGTGCTCGCCACGGGAGGCCACAACGCAGGCATCGTGAGCGAGCCCGGCCATGCGCACCGCAGCTACCGCGTGCTTCGGCGCGCAGGAAACGGCGCCTATGTGCCACCGGACAGTTTCCTCAGCGTGTCTCGCGACATCGAAGGTTCGTGGTGGCCGTGTCTGCAGCAATGGCTAGCCGCGCGATCGGGCCCGAGACGCCGTCCACCGGCGATAGGCGCGCCGCATCGCGGCCTGCCTCCCTTGTGCAGTGCGCCCGGCAGCTACGTACTGGCGCGCTGAACAGGCGCTGGCCTAACGGGCTGGCCCCAGACCGATGGGAGCGGGCACGACGTTGACGATGCGCGTGAAGAGCGCGTTGTATTCGAAGTCCGCCACGTGCCCGGTCATCGGGTCGCGGTTCTGCGCGAAGGCTTCGTCCAGATCGCGCCAGTCGTCACCGGTCAGCACGCGTTCGGCCAGCGGCAGGATCTCGCGCTCCTCCAGCGCCATGTGGTTCAGGTAGAAGTCGACGTACTCGCCGACCGTCCGCTTGAAGGCTTCGCGCCGCGATTCGCCGAGCATCTCGAACGCAAGCAGCGCGTGCTCGACGTCGCGGATCCTGCGCTCGCCGCGGGCGTGATCGCTGTCGAGCTTGTCCAGCAGGTCGCGCGAGATCGGCGTCTTCGCGCGCAGCTTGGGAAACAGCAGCTCGGTCTCCTTGCGGTGATGGCGCTTCTCGGGAAACTCGTCGACATAGAAAAGCATGGCGCGCAGCGTCGCGAAATCGGGCAAGGTCCCCTTCTTTCGGTGCTGCTCGAGCAGCAGGACGATGGAGCGCAGCATGGCGGCGAGCGCGGCGTGCTCCTGGCGAATGATGCGGACGGTGGCGTGGGTCACGGGGTCTTCCTTTGGCATGCCTGAAGGGTCGCGCTTTCGCCTTGTGCGGGCTTGCGCCAGATCAAGCCGTACACCCACCGGGCGGGCACGCCGCTTGATCGATGTCAAGTCGCACAGCGCCTCTGTCCGGATACTGCTCCATCCCTTCACACTCCGGAGTCATGCCATGTACCAGCGAATCCTTGTTCCCATCGACGGCAGTTCCACATCCAGCCGCGGCCTGGCCGAAGCCATCCGGCTGGCGAAGCTCACCGGCGGGCGCCTGCGCCTGGTGCACGTAATCGACGAGCTGTCGTTCGCGCTCGCCATGGACGCCTACTCGGGCTATGCCGGCAATTGGCTCGAAGAACTTCGCGCCAATGCCACGAAGCTGCTGGAGACCGCGCGGGCCAAGACGGCCGGGGAAGGCATCGAGGCCGACACGGTATTGATCGACCGCTTCAAGGGCGCGGTGCACGACCAGGTCATCGCCGAAGCGCAAGCCTCGAATGCCGACCTGATCGTGATCGGCACCCACGGCCGTCGTGGCATCGGCCGCTGGGTGATGGGCAGCAGTGCGGAGCACATCCTGCGCATGGCGCCCGTGCCGGTGTTACTGGTGCGAGCACCCGAGGAGGCGCGAACCGAGCACGAGCGGTTCACGCTGCCCAGCGGAGAGGTCGCCATCCAGTGATGGGTTCACGGGCCTGGGGCCGCGGCGCGCCAGCGCGCCGCGATCCGGGCGATGTTCACCGGCCCTTGCGTGGAGACCTCGATGGCCAGGCCGCGCTCGTCGGCCTCCAGCGGATCGTGGCTTGCCAGTTGGCGCTCGAGCACCGCCAGCCCTGCTTCCGAGGCATCCGTGCCCGCGGCATCCCGCGCGGCCACGCGGCGGCGCAGCATTTCCAACTCGGCGCGGCAATCTAGGATCGTGAAGGGCATGCGCAACTCGGCGGCCAGCGCACGGAAGCGCTGCCGCTCGGCTATGCGCAGGAACGCCGCATCCACGATCACCGGGTAGCCCGCCAGCAGCGCGTCGCGTGCGCAGGCCTGCAGCCGCTCGAATGTCCAGCGGGTCGCTTGCGCGTCATAGATGTCGAGCCCGAGGCCGGCGGAGCGCGCCAGCGGACCGAGGCCATGCAGCCGCTTGCGCTCTACATCCGAGCGCAGGCGAACAGCGCCCGCCGCGCAGAGCAGTTGCGAGGCGACGCTGGATTTTCCGGCGCCGGAGAAACCGTGCGTGATCATCAGGCGCGCGTCGCCCCGGGGTTGCTGCGCGAGCTGCGCCGCGCACGCCAGGTAGTCGGGCCGCACGGCCGCCTGCGGGCCTCGCGGTCCCAGGCCGGAGGCCATGACGCGCACAAGCGCCCGGTACACCTCGTAGAAGCGCCACACTCGCAGGCCCGCGCAGTCACCGCTGTGCTGCAGCCATGCGTCCAGGAAGCGGAACGCTAGGTCGGAGCGGCCATGGGCCTTCAGGTCCATAGTGAGAAAGGCGACGTCGTTCATCACGTCGATCCAGCGTAGCGCCGGGTCGAACTCGATGCAGTCGAAGGGCGTGAGCGCGCCGTCCACCAGGACCACGTTGGCCATGTGCAGGTCGCCATGGCATTCGCGCACGGCGCCGTCCTGCTGGCGGACGGTCCAGGCCGCGCGCAGCACCTGCCCCTGCTCCCGCACCCATGCGTCTACCCAGTCAAGACGGATGTCACTGCCCTGCACCCGCAATGCGGCGAGCACGTCAGTCGCGGCGCGAACGACCCGCTCCGGGCTGCCGAAATCGGACAGCGGCGTCGCGCGCTCCGCGCTCCCGTGCAAGACCGCGAGCCGTTGCGCGAAGCCGTCGAGCTGCACGGGTTCGAGCCGGCCTGTTTCAAGCAGGTCGAGCAGCAGCGACGAGGCCGGAAACCGCCGCATCCGCACCACATGGTCGATCGGAGTGCCATCTCCGCCGATGCGCGGTGCCTCGCGCGTGCCGCAGACCGGTGCCACGTCGATGTAGAGCGAGGGAGCAAAGCGCCGATTGAGGCGCAGCTCCTCCTCGCAGAAATGCTTGCGAGCCTCTACGCTGCCGAAATCCAGGAACGGCAGACGCACCGGCTTCTTGAGCTTGAAGGCGAGCGTCTGCGTGAGCAGGACCCAGGAGATGTGCGTCTCGACCAGCGCGACCGGCTGCCCGGTCTCCAGCCGGAGCGCTTCGCGCAATGCATCGACCAGGGTGGTGTCCATGTCCATGTGTCGCCCTCCCGGCTCACTGATTTCGTGAAACCGCGAAAAGGCGCCACAGCGCCCAGCCCGCGGGCAGCACCACCCACAGCGCCCACGGCGACGGTGCGCTCGGCAGACCGAAAATGCGACCCACGCCCGGCACCGCCGTGAGCAGGCCCCAGACCACGCACACCCCGATCAGCAGTGCATGGAACACCGTGTTGGTGTGCGCAAGCCGTAAGCCCGCGCCGCGGAACCACAGAAGCAGTAGCAGGTTGCCCAGCACGATCGAGCCGAGGCTCGCCATGCGCAATTCCTCCTGCGTGGCATCCAGCGCGCGGCAAGCCCACTGCACCGCCACCACGCCGGCGAAGACCAGCGCGCCCATCGCGAACGCGCGCGCTGCCGAGGCCGGCGAGTACAGCGCCTCGTCGCGCGGCCGCGGCGGCACTGTCATGCTGTCGTCCGGCGCCCGCTCGGCCTCGAACACCAGGGAGCAGGCCGGATCGATCAGCAGCTCGAGCAGCACCACATGCAGCGGCAGCAGCAGCACCGGCCCGCCCATCACCACCGGGATCAGCGCCACGCCGACGATCGGCACATGCGCCGCGAAGAGATACCCCAGCGCCTTGCGCAGGTTAGTGAAGATGCGCCGTCCCGCGCGCACCGCCTCCACGAGCGAGGCGAAGTTGTCGTCCAGCAGGACCAGCGAGGCGGCTTCGCGCGCGACGTCGGTGCCGCGCCGGCCCATCGCGACGCCGATGTCGGCCGCCTTGAGCGCGGGGGCGTCGTTCACGCCGTCGCCGGTCATCGCCACGATGTCGCCCTGCTGCTGGAGCGCCCGCACGATGCGCAGTTTCTGAGCGGGGTCGACCCGCGCGAACACCTGCACCTCGCGCACGCAGCGGCGCAGCGCCTCGTCGTCCATCGCGGCCAGCGCCTTGCCGCTCAGGACCTGGGCGTCGCCGCCGTCGACGAGTCCCGCCTGCCGCGCGATCGACCGGGCCGTCAGCGCCGCGTCGCCGGTGATCATCACCACGCGCACGCCCGCGCGCCGGCACTCCTCGATGACACGGGGCACCTCCTCGCGCAAGGGGTCCATGAAGCCGAGCAGGCCCAGGGGCGACAAGCGCAGCCCGCCGGGCAACGCGGCGTCGTCGCCCGTCTGCCCGGCGTGCCCCTCGGCCGCCGCGAGCACACGGAGGCCGGCCACGCTCCAGCGGTCGGCGGTCTCTCGCAACAGTTGCATGCGCGCAGGGTCGGCATCGCACAGGGCCAGCACGGCCTCCGCGGCGCCCTTGACCGCCACCCTCCGGCCGGACTCGCCGGCCACATGCCACCAGTGCACGACATAGGGCGAGCCGTCGCGGATGCCCCGGCGCGGGCCGGGTGTCCATCCCGCATCTCCGCCGTCCAGGCCGGCGACTTGCGCGGTGACCCGCACCGCATGGTCCATCGGCTCGACACCGCCCGTGCTGCTCGCGCGCAGCGCGCCCCGCAACAGGCCTTGAAAGCGCGACGTCAACGCCTGCGCGCCCGGCGTGCATTCCGTCTCGCCATCATGCAGCATCGCCAGCGCCATGCGGTTGTGCGTGAGCGTTCCGGTCTTGTCCACGCACAGGACCGTGGTCGTGCCCAGCGCCTCGATGGCCTGCGGCTGGCGGGTCAGCACATTCGACTTCGCGAGCCGCCAGCTGCCCAGCGCGAGCATCACGCTCCAGACGACGGCGAACTCCTCGGGAATCAACGACATTGCCAGGGTCAGCCCGACCAGCAGGCCCTGCGTCCACGCGCCTTCGCGCAGCGCGAACACGGTCGCCGCGACGACGCAGGTGAAGGCGGCAAGCCATGCGACACGACCGACCAGCCGGCGCAGCTCGTCCTGAAGCCGGCTCGCGCGGGGCGCGAGCTGCGCGATGGAGCGATGAATGGTGCCCAGCGCGGTGTGCGCGCCGGTGGCGGTCACCTCGGCCACGCCGTCGCCGCGCACAACCAGGCTACCCGCGTAGAGCCGACGGCTGTCGGCCTCGTCGTCATCGCCGGCACCGCCTGCCTGCTTGCCCTGCGGCACCGACTCGCCGGTGCGAAGCGACTCGTCGACCTGCAGCCCGACCGCTTCGAGAAGCCGCGCATCGGCGGACAGCCGGTCGCCCTCGTTCACCAGCAGGCGGTCGCCGCGCACCAGTTCACGGCTCGCGATGCGCAGCACGCGGCCCCCGCGCACGACTGTGCAGCGGGGACTGGAGAGATCCTTCAGCGCTTCGAGCACGCGTTCGGTGCGTTGCTCCTGGTAGATCGACAGCCCGCCCACCATCAGCACCGAGGCCGCGAGCATGCCGGCATCGCCCAGGTCGCCAAGCAGCGCATACAGCGCGGCGGTCGCCAGCAGCAGCAGGAACATCGGCTGCGTCAGCGCGTTCCAGGCGATGCGCACCACTCCCTTGCGGGACACGGAAGGCAGCACGTTCGGACCGTCGCTGCGAAGGCGCTGTGCTGCTTCTTCGTCGGTCAGGCCTGCGGGCGGGTTGTCGGGCACGGTGGGCTCCTCATTGGCGTGGGCCGAGCGTGCCACCGCTGGCCGAGCCGGCCTTGACTTCCGTCAAAGCAGCGTCCAAAGGCCCCACAGCACGCTGCCCGCCAATGCCAGCGAGGCGATGCCCGCGGCAAAACCCAACACCACCGCCAGCCCATCGCCCCGCAATCCGCCGAACGACAGCAGGCTCAGCGTCATGCCGATCGGGATGTTGACCAGCGGCAGCGGGAGCACCAGCAGCAACGCCAGCACGCAGCCCAGGCCGCCGGCCAAGCGCATGGCCAGCGGCCCGGCGAATGCATGCAGTCTCGGGCGGCTGACGCCGTGCCGCCATGCAGCCAGCGCCTCCAGCCGGGCCATAGCGGCTTCCAGATGCATGCGCGAGATCGACAAGCCTGCCAGCCATTGCGGCACCCAAGCGGGGCGACCCAGGAGTTGTTGCGCGGTAAACAGCAGCAGCGGCGCGCCAAGCACGCTCGACATGCCCGGCAGGGAGGGCACCGTATTGGGCAGCGCGAAGAACAGGATTGCAGCGGCGAGGCCGCCCTCGCCTGCCGCGGCCACGATGTCGCCGACACGCACGCGCGCCTGGCCCTCGTCGCGCGCGAGACGGCCCAGGTTTTCTACCCAGGCGTCGGCGCGGGCCGCCACCTCAGTGCGCCATCAGGACCGGCACGGTCATCTGCGCGAGGACCTGCCGCGTCACACCGCCCAGCACGCGTTCGCGCAGGCGCGAATGGCCGTAGCCCCCCATCACGAGCAGGTCGGCGCCCAGGTCCGAGAGCCGCGACAGCAACGCGTCGGCAAAGCCGATCTCGGTCACCTGCGTCTCAGCGCGCGCTTGCACGCCATGCCGTAGGAGGTACTGGCACATGTCCGGCACCAGGAGCTGCTGCGCGTTGTCCTCATCGCGCGGGTGGCGCATCGTTACGAGCGTGACATGCCCGGAGCGATGCAGCGCCGGCAGTGCCGCCTGCATGGCCATGGCGGCTTCGCGCGAGCCGTCCCAGGCCACGACGATGTTTTTGGGCATCTTGTCGAAAGTGCCGGCCGAGGGCACGACCAGCACCGGCCGGCCCACTTCCATCAGCACGTGCTCGGCGAGTGCGCGGACGATGGTGTCCCGCTTGTTGGCGTCGTCGTCCTGCCCGAGTACCACGAGGTCGCTCGCATGGCCGTAGCGCACCACGGCGTCCACCGTAGCGCCATCGACCAGTCGCATCTCGTAGGACATGGGCCCCGAAGCGGCGATGTCTTCCCTGAACTCCCGCGAGATGCACTCGGCGCGCCGGTGCAGGTAGTCGGCCGACTCCGCGATGTAATCGGTCATGCCGGTGGCGATGGCGTCTGCCGGAATCACGCCGTCGTACAGGCCCGTAGGAACCAGCCCGACCAGGTGGCTTTCGTGCGCGCGCGACCACCGGGCCGCCATCGCGGCGCGCACGGGGCTGCGGTCCGAATGGTCCAGGTGAACGAGGATGGTTTTGAAATGCATAGAAGGCCTCGCGAGGTGATGCGCCGCGTCCCGGCGCAGAAAAAACGATGTCGGGTGCATGGTCGGCCACCGGGCGCGTGCGAGTGTTGACGGCGATCAAACCAGCACCAGGTCGGCGTCGGGCCACATCGGGTCAGCGCCCGAGCACGCACTTGTCGTACAGGTGCGGCGCGCGGCCTTCGGGGTCGTAGCGCTGCTTGAGCCCGGCGTAGACGTCCGCCCCGTAGGCGCGGTCGAACTCCTCGCGCGTGAAGAAGCTGTCCGAATAGAGCGACTTGATGCCGCCCAGGCGCAGCACCTCCTGCTCGACCAGCCGGTTGAAATGCCCGGCCTCGTGCGCCTCACGGCGCTCGACCACATCCCAGAAGCCGAAGTTCACGTACAGCGTGCCGGCGTCGAGCGGGTACAGCGCGAAGTGCGCGTGCGGGTCGGGCACCCGAAGCGGACAGATCCAGCCCGGCAGGATGCCGATCTCGCGCAGCAGGAATTCGAGAAAGTCCGGTGCCGCGCGCAGCGGGATGTCCACGTCCTGGATCACCGACTCGGTGTGCAGCCCGCGGCATTCGGCCAGGCGCCTGGTCACGCCCCAGCGGGCGTTCAGACGCATGAGCCGCGTGTAGGTGCGGGAGTTCAGGTGCCCGCGGCCCAACAGCCGGCGCACCAGCCGGTTCTGCGCGCCGAAGTTGCGCGAGCACCAGAACCAGTCCGTGTCCCAGCGCCACAGGTAGTCGTGCGTACGCAGGTAGTCGACCGGCACCTCCAGCAGCGAGCGGTAGTAGATGCGCTCGAACTCGTAGTTGCTCAGCCAAGGGGCGGCATGCGCGAAGCGCCCGATGTTCAGCACCAGCGAGCCGAGCCCGAACACCACGCCATCGACGAAATCGGCATCGCACTCGCAGGCCTCGGCCAGCGCCGCGAAGAAGTCCGCGGGCTTGTCGAATCCGATGTGTTCCACCCGCACGCAGGGCAGCACCGGTAGCGTGCGCAGCACCAGCCGCAGCGCGTAGCCGAGCGAGCCGTAGGAGTTGGGAAAGCCGAAGAACAGGTCGCGGTGTTCGTTGCCGGGCGTGCAATGCACGATGTGCCCGTCCGGCAGCAGGACATCGAGCTCCCACATCGAATGGTGGACCAGGCCCTGGCGCATCGATGTCGCCTCGATGCCCACGCCCGCCACCGCGCCCCCCGCCGTGATGGTCTTGAGCTGCGGCACCACCGCCGGCATCATGCCGAGCTGCAGCGTGGCGGCCACCAGGGTCTCGTAGGTCGCCATGCCCTCGACCTCGACGGTGTTGCACGAGGCGTCGATGCCGATGACGTGGTCGAAATCCCCGAGGTCGAGGTGGCGCCTTGGGCCGCCCTTGCCATCGCGGTCGCGGAACAGGTTGGACGTCCGCTTGGCCAGCGCGATCGGCGCCGCCGGCGCCGCGCCGTCCCCCTGCAGCGCTGCCATAAGGCGGCGCCTGCGCGCCGCATGGGCCTGCGCCTCAAGGCTCGGGTGCATACAGGTGCCCCCGGCCCATCGGGTAGCTGTCCGGCGTCACATTGCCCTTGCTGAAGACGATCTGGAACAGGTGTGTGTAGCCCGCCGGCGAGCGGAACATCTCGGCGCAGCCGATCAGGTAGGTGCGCCAGATGCGGCGGAAGCGCTCGTCAAAACGCTGCGGGTCGCGTGCCTGGATCGCGGGCCAGTGCTTCTCGAAGCGCTCGGCCCAGGCGTCGAGCGTGGGCGCGTAATGGCGACGCAGGTTCTCGATGTCCACCACCTCCAGGCCGCTGCGCTCCATCTCCACGATCACATCGGCCAGGCTGGGAATCCAGCCGCCGGGAAACACGTGCTTGCGGATGAACAGCTCCGTCTCGAAGCGACCCACATGGCCGATGAAGTGCAGGACGCCGAGCCCGCCGGGCCTGAGGAACTGCGCGTGCGCGCGGATCACCTCGGGCAACTGGTCGCGGCCGGCATGCTCCAGCGTGCCGATGGAGACGACCTTGTCGTAGCACTGGTCGACGTCGCGGAAGTCGGCTTCGCGCACCTGCAGCGAGGCTTCCAGCCCGCGCCGCTCGATCTCCTCGCGCAGCCACTCGACCTGCTCGGTGGTGGTGTTGAGGCCTACGCCCGTCGCGCCGATCTTCTGGTGCGCACGGAACATGAAACCGCCGAAGCCACAGCCGATGTCGATGAACCGGTCTTCGGGTTTCAGCAGAATCTTGCGGCACACGTGGTCGATCTTGTGGCGCTGCGCCTCTTCCAGGCTGCGGGTTCCCTCGGGCCAATAGCCGCACGTGTACATCATCAGCGGATCGTCCAGCCACGGCCGGTAGAAGCCGCTGTCCAGCCCGTAATGCGCGCGTGCGTTGGCCTTGGCATGGGCTGTGTCGCGGTTGGAGTAGCGCAGCTCGTGCAGGCTGTTCTCGATGCCGTTGAGCGCACCGGCCTGCTGGTCGAATCCGGCGGCCATGCCGGCCGCCAGGGCCGCACCGAAATCGCCCTGGACATCGACCTCCTGATTGAAGTAGGCCTCCATCAACCCGATGTGGCCGCGTGTCGCGGTGGAGATCAGCGCTGCGTCGGTATGGAACATGATGGTGAAGACGGGCAAGCCTTCACCGACCGGAATACGGCTGCCGTCGGGCAGGACGACGGCAAAGCACGTCGCGGCGCGCTGGCCGATGCCGTCAAGCATGGTGCGAAGAGGAAGGGACAGCATCATGGCGCGCATCCGCTCTCGCTCACGCCTAGCCGTCCAGCGGCACGCCGCCGCCGAAGCGGCAGATCCAATGGTCCATGAGTTCGTGCTGCACGGCGCTGATCGAGCGCTGCCATGCGGTCATCATTTCGAGCTGCTGGCATTGCGCCAGCATCAGGCTCTTGCCGACTGCCATCTGCCAATTCATCATGGATTGAAGATAGCCGTTGCCGACGACCAGCGGCGTCGTGGAAAGAGTGTCGTCGGGCATGGGAAGTGTCTTCACGAGCTAAAGGTCTTGTTGGGCAACGGGTGGGCGTTCCTCAGGTCGGCGCGTTGCGGATCGCATTGCGCAGGCGCGCGGAGGCCCGACCGACTTCGGCCTCCACGGCCTGCCATTGCGTGGCGTCGGCGGCTTCCATCTCGGCCATCTTGTCCTCCACCGCCTGCTGGTCCTGCCGCAGCGAAAGGATCTGCCGCTCCAGGTTCGCTCTGGCGTCGCCGCTGCTGTGCGCGGACATCCGCTCGAGCTGGGCGATGGTCTTGCGCGCCCTGTCCACGTCCCGCTGTGCCCGCTCTACGATCGAGCTCTGAGTGCGGGTGACGGGTGCATGGACGAAGGCCGGCTGCGACGCCAGCGCCTGCCTGTCCGCATCGGGCAGCAGGAGGCGGCCGCCGTGCACCTGCAGTTGCGCCACGGGAACAGCGACCAGATGCCGGGATGCCCCGACGAGGTCGACAGGGCCGCTCGTGTCGATGATCAGGAAGCTCAAGCGCTTGTCGGTGTCCACGATCAGGTCGAGCGCCTTGCCCAGTCTGTCGCCCGCGGCGTTGTACACGGTGCGCCCAAGAATGCTCTGCTTCGCGCTCCAGCCTGCGATCACCTGCTCGGTCTCGATCGTGGCGCCCAGGCGGCGGACGCCGGCCACCTGCGCGCCCGCCTTGCCGGCAAGCGACAGCGCAAGCACCATGCCCAGGGCGGCGATGTGGCAGGCTCCCGGCACTTGCATCTCCCGACTCATCCGGCCTTCATGGGCGCAGCCATGAAGGCGTGCACCGAGAAATAGCGGCGAGCCATCGCCACCAGCTCGTTGGTGCTCATGTGCCCCACGGTCTCCCAGCCGACGATGCGGCTCGCCATCTCGGGACGGTGCTTCTCCACGTAATGGCGGAAATCCGCCTGCGCCATGCGCGAGCCGGCGACGAGCACTTCGGTGATGTCCTTGATTACGTCGCACACCTCGCCGAAGAATTCGTGCTCGCTGCGCACACTGCTGCCATGCTGGCGGGTGCAGTGGACGTGCTCCCTGACTTGCTGCGCAAGAACCTGCGAGGCATCGAACTGGAGGACTTGCGCGGCGTGGTGATCGACCCAGGCGACGGCGTGATAGAGCGGCATGAGAAACCCGTTGAAAGAATGAACACGAATGAAAGGGAGCGCAAAGGTCCTGCGGAAGCCGCGCACTAGGCTTCGATGATCACCTTCAGCGCATGCGTCTCGGCGGCGCGCCCGAAGGTGTCGTAGGCGTCCATCACCTGGTCCAGCTTGAACCGGTGCGTGATCAGCCGCGCCGGGTCCACCTTGTGGGACTGCACCGTCTTGAGCAGCATCGGTGTCGAAACGGTGTCGACCAGCCGCGTGGTGATCGCGATGTTCTGCGACCACAGCCGCTCCAGGTGAAGGTCTGCCGGGTGTCCATGGACACCGATGTTCGCGATGATGCCGCCGGGCGCTGCGATGTCCTGGCACAGCACGAAGGTCGCCGGTATGCCCACGGCCTCGATCGACACGTCGACGCCCCGGCCGCCGGTCAGCGCGAGCACCGCCTCCGCGGCCTTGCCATCAGCGCTGTTGATGGTGTGCGTCGCGCCGAACCGGCGCGCCACCTCGAGCCGGCTATCGTCCAGATCGATCAGGATGACCTGCGACGGCGAGTAGAACTGGGCCGTGAGCAGCGTGGCCAGGCCGATCGGCCCCGCGCCCACGATGGCCACCGTGCTGCCCGGCGAAACCTTGCCGTTGAGCACACCGCATTCGAAGCCGGTCGGCAGGATGTCGCTGAGCATCACCAGCGCCTCCTCGTCCGCACCGGGCGGCACGGGGTAGAGGCTGGTGTCCGCATGCGGGATGCGCACGTACTCGGCCTGTGTACCGTCGATAGTGTTGCCCAGGATCCAGCCACCGGTGGCGCAGTGCGAATACATGCCGCGGCGGCAGTTCTCGCACTTGCCGCACGATGAGATGCACGAGATCAGCACATGATCGCCGGGGCGGAAGGCCGTCACGCCTGCGCCGACAGTCTCGACGACGCCCACGCCCTCGTGTCCGAGGATGCGGCCAGGCGTGCAGCTCGCCACGTCGCCCTTGAGGATGTGCAGGTCGGTGCCGCAGATGGTCGTCTTGAGAATCCGCACGATGGCGTCGCCCGGCTTCTGGATTTCAGGCTTTGGACGGTCTTCGAGCGACTTGAGACCGGGGCCCTGGTATACGAGTGCTTTCATGCCACCACGTTATGCGTCCGGGCGCGTTCGTCCTTTGAGATAGCGCAAGGAATCTCCAAATCGCCGCGCGAGGCGGCTTCCACCGACCCTCGCGTCCCAGGACTGCGAACTGGCGCAGCCACTGCTCGCGCTGGACATCGCCCATGCTCTCGCCCTGTCTGACCAGGGTTTTGTGAAGCGGCGCAATGCCCACGAAACCGAGAGTGTTCCGCTCCAGCGCCTTCGGGCTGTGGGCGCGGAAGTACCAGCGATAGACCAGCGCCGGCATTCCCATGGTCACGACGATGCGTGCCGAACGCCCCCTGAGCAACTTCGCACCGATGACGCCTTCCGGTGGCCGCCCGAGCGCAAACCCTGGGCGAAGCACTTGCTTGAGGAAGGCCCTGGTGACGGCGGGCATGCCGCCGAGCCACAGGGGAAAGAACAGCACGATGTGCTCGGCCCACAGGATCGCGTCCTGCGCCGGCTGCAGCACCGTCCGCACGGCTTCGGTGTCCCATGCCGTCTTGGTGCGCAGCAGCGGGAAGTCCAGTTCGGCAACGTGGATGATCCGGATTTCATGACCCGCTGCCCGCGCCCCCCGCGCGCAGGCCTCGGCGAGTGAGTGGCCGAAATGCGTGGCCGACGTATCGGGATGGCCCTGAAGCAAGAGGATTCGTCTGGGCATAGTGTTCAGCGGTACAGAGATGAAGCCATCCTCGGCACCGCGCCACGCTCCCGGTTTGCGGAAGTTCAAGCCCGCGCAATTTCGCGCAAGGTCCGGTGGGCGCTGAGTCTTGACGCCGCGCGCCCGGGGTGACACTGACGGCATGAACACTATCAGCCCATCGGCTGCAATCGTCGCGCTCGCCGTAGCGCTGGGCATCGGTCTCATCGACGACGTTCTCGTGGGCAAGCACGTCGCGCGGATCCGCGTAGCCTGCAATCCTTGTGAACAGCACACGGGGGGCGATGCACACGTCGTGCTCTTACTCGCCGTAGGCGTTCTAGTTGATCAGAACGCCCAGCCGGCGCAGCCCTGCGCAGTCGCCAGGCGCGAAGCCGCCGTCGAGCGCCAGGCGGTCCGCCACTGCGCCCATGTTGTCGCCGTAGAAGCCGACCAGTGCCCAGCCGCGATGCGCGCCGCCCAGGTGGCGGTCGACGAGCAGACTGGTGCAGACTTCGCTCGACTCGTCGACGCGCGCCTCAAGGTTCGGATGCTCCGGTACCTTGCCGGCAGCGTGATGATCGAAGTAGCGCACGCGAACGCCGCTGCGAAGCAGATGCACTAGGCTGGAGCGGTTGCGCTGCATCGAGATGTCGAACACGTTGACTTCGTCGCCCGCGCCCGCGCGGACACGGCTGAGCAGCGCGATGTCGCGTTTGGGCCCCGCCACGAGTTCGGCCAGCCCCGACTCATGCAGCCGCCTTTACACGACGACGCACAGACCGTCGGTGTCGCCGCTGCAGACATCGAATCGCCGGATCATGACGCGGCCCCGTGTCTGCGCGCCTCAGGCAGGGAGGCGCCAGTTGCCATCGGCCTGCCGGCAGGCGCTGCCGCCAATCCTGTCGGGCCGCCCACCGGCCACCACTCCAAGCCTGAAGTCGCGGCACCGGATGCCGCCGCGCTCGAAGCTGCGCGTGGGCGTGAATACGAAGCTGTCGCCCGTCTCGCGGTTGCGCCAGGCCGAGGATTCGCCGTTCGCCAGCGTGTCCAGTGCGCTTGCCGCGCGGCGACGGTCGTCGTCGCCCATCGCCCTGGCTGCCAAGCTGCCCGGTGCGGCGCCGAAAGATCAGGTGAGCGTACCGCCGCCGGCTGGCTCCCGCGAGAAAATTCCGCTGCAACCGGCCAGCATCAGCGCCGTACACGAAACGCAAAGAACCGGCGCAAGCTTATTCATCTGCATCTCCTTGGCACCGCCTAGCTCAAGCGTAGGAACGCAGGCGGCGCGAAAAGTCTGCCAGCGGTGCGATGCCGCTCGCCTCGGCGCGCTGGCACCAGTCCTGCAACTGCTTCGCGAGCTGCTCACCGGTCGCGGTGGAGCGGCTCCACAGCGCCGTCAGTTCCCCGCGCATCGAATACATCGTAGCCAGCGCCTGCGAGGCATTCAATGCCTGCATCAGCTGCTGGTAGCGCGACGGGCCGAGCAGCGCCTGATCCTTGCCGAGCCATGGCTTCACCGCCTTGAGGGCGCGCGCGGCCTCCGGCGACATGCGGCGCAGGCGGCCGAACTCCGTGACGCAGGCCTTTTTCAGCGAGCGCGTGTAGTTCGACAGCACGTCGTAGTGGCAGCGGATGATCGCTTGCACGGTTGCAAGGTCGACGTTCGCCTTCGGTGCAACGAGGCGCGGCGTCGGTGCCACGTGCTTCACCTTCGCCAGACCGAAGGCCTGCAGGGTGCGGATGTAGAGCCAGCCGATGTCGAATTCGAACCACCTGTTTGAGAGCTTGGCCGAGGCTGGAAAAGCATGGTGGTTGTTGTGCAGCTCTTCCCCGCCGATCAGGACGCCGATCGGAAAGATGTTCGTGCTGGCGTCCCGCGCCGGCCAGTTGCGGTAACCCCAGTAGTGGCCGATGCCATTGATGACGCCCGCCGCCCAGAACGGGATCCACACGATCTGCGTGAGCAGGATCAGACCGCCCGGCACCACTCCGAAAAGCGCCATGTCGACGATGCCCATCAGAACGATGCCATGGATCTTGTGCTTCGCATAGAGATTGCGCTCCAGCCAGTCGTCGGGCGTGCCATGGCCGTAGCGTTCCAGGGTTTCCGCATGCCGGGCCTCACGCACGTAGAGGAACACGCCGCCCCACAGCACCCGGCTGAGCCCATGAATCTGCGGGCTGTGCGGGTCTTCGGGGGTTTCGCACCTGGCGTGGTGCTTGCGGTGCACCGCGGCCCACTCCTTGGTCACCATGCCGGTGGTGAGCCACAGCCAAAAGCGGAAGAAATGGCTCACCGCCGGATGGAGTTCGAGCGCGCGATGCGCCTGGTGGCGGTGCAGGAAGATGGTGACCGACGCGATGGTGACGTGGGTGAGCGCCAGCGCCGTGAGCACAGCGCCCCACCAGGGAAGATCGAGAACGCCGGAATAAAGCAGGGATTGCATTCGTACCTCTTGGATAATCGAGCGATTCTGCGGACCGCGCCCGCTCTGGGGATTGATGCAGGTCAATGCGCGTTGCGTGCGGCATCAATCTGCGAGACGACTCGCCGGGTGTTGCTGCTTCGCCCTCGCCGGGCGCTGCCGCAGCAGCAGCAGCGGCAGCGGAAGTCTTGCGCGCCTTGCGCCCCGGACTGGTGCCGCGCAAAACACCCGCATGCTGAAGCTGTCCGCAGCGATGAGCTTCAAGGCCGATGCGGCAGAGCCACCTTTGTCGGGCCTGCGCCGGACGGTGCTGGAACTGAAGACTTCAGCAAAGCCGTCGTGCTCGTCGGTGTGAATCCGTAGTAGCGATCGTTGAGATAGCGGGCAACCTCTCTGATGTCTTCGTCGCGCCAGCCGAGCGAGGAGGCCTGCTGCCAGCGCCGCACCTGTTCCTCGAGGCTGTCCCAATCGTAGACCAGCTCCCTGCCGCGCCAGTGCATCTTCTCGTTGTGACAGGCAACGCAGTTCGCGTTGTAGAGCAGCTCGCCGCGAGATGGCAACTGTGCCTGGGCCGCACTGCCGTGAAGGGCCGCGAAGGCCGCCAGCGCGACCGCTGCCGGCGTGGCCAGGCCCGGCATGCCGCGACCTGTGTTCGTGACACGTCATCTGCTCGGGGCCTGAGGAGACGCCATGCTCGTTTTTGCTTCACTGCTCGCCGGCCTGGTCTTCGGGCTCGGCCTCATCGTTTCCGGCATGGCCAATCCGGCCAAGGTGCTCGGCTTTCTCGACCTTTCCGGCGCCTGGGACCCGTCCCTTGCCTTCGTCATGGCTGGCGCCATCGCGGTCGCCATGGCGGCGTTCATGGTGGCGGGACGTCGCAGGGTATCGATCCTCGGTGCCGAGATGTGTCTGCCCTTGGCGCGCCGCCTCGACCGCCGCCTCATCGGAGGCAGCCTGCTCTTCGGCATCGGCTGGGGTCTCGCCGGATTCTGTCCTGGTCTGGGTCTGGTCGCTCTCGGAATGGGCGAAGGCAAGGCCCGCATCTTCGTGGCCGCGATGCTGACGGGCATGGGAATCTTCGAAATCCTCGAACGGCTCCATCGTTGAAGGAGCCAGTGCAGTCAGAGGCCCGCTTCACGCACGCGCTTCAGGAAGTCCGATTCGTCCTCCTGCCGCCGCATAGGCGCGCGTCGCCGGAAAGGCGCCAGGCACAGTGCGAACAGTTTCTTCATGGGTGTTCCTTGCTTTGGGGTTGAGGCTGCCGTCGATCGAACTCAAGCAATAAGAGCTGCCGACTCGTTCGCCGTCGCGTGCACGAGCATCACGGGCACCGACGAGCCACGCAAGATCCGCTCCGCGCTGCTTCCCAGCAGCACCTCGCCCAGGTCGCGCCGGCCGTGTGTGCCGGCCACGACAAGATCGGCATGCCACCGCCTTGCTTCGTCGGCGACCAGGCTGGAGACGGTGCCGTCCCATTCGTCGTAGAGCACAGAGTCGACCTCGACATCCGCGTGGCGCACGCGATCGATGCTCCGGTCGAGCAGGCGCGTGGCCTCGGCGCGCAGGTCCGCAGGCCCATTGCGCGCATAGCCGGCTTGCGCAATGGACAACTCGTCGATCACATGAAGAAGCCGGATCTGGCTAGTCATCGCTCTGGCAAGGCGAGTCGCTTCCTCGACTGCCCGGACCGCCGCCGGGCTGCCGTCGATGGGAACGAGTATTCGTCGATACACAAGAGACTCCTTCGCCGGGAACGGGCTTGCCGTGAGCACTAAGCTCATCGAAGCGCACACACGAAGCGGCCGCGACGTGCCCTGCTCGATTTCTCGAACGATGCAGTGGCGGTCCTGGCAATCATGCTGTTCATGACGTCATCTTCTCTCCGGGTTGCATTGAATGTCGTCTTATTCTGTACATGGCCCGCGGCGATGGCTTGACATGCATCAATGGACGCGGAGCCGCATGAACATCCGGTGCAAGGAAGACGAAATCGATCCAGCCCTTCCGCCTGTGAGGACCGGGGCGGCCCGGCTCAGGCCTGGATCTGACCGTCCACGACCTGGATGATGCGGTCGCAACGCCGGGCGAGTTCCGGGTTGTGGGTGACGAACAGGATCGCCATGCCACGCTCGCGATTGGCTTTTTGCAGGAGCTCGAACACCGCGTCGGCCGCCTTGGTGTCGAGGTTCCCCGTGGGTTCGTCCGCGAGCAGCAGCGGCGGGTCCATGGCGAGCGACCGGCCGATCCCTCGAGTACGGTCAGGCGGACGGCTTCGTCCAGTCCCCGCAACGATGCGGGGCGGCTGTCCAGATAGACAAGGATTCGTGAGTGCATGGCAAGTATCCAGTCGTTCGGCATTGCGCGCCGATGACCGGAAGTCTCCACACGCCGCGGCGCGCCGGCTTGACACGCTTCAAGCCGCCGGTGAGTTCTAACGATGTTGATATGGCGCAAGACCGGCATCACCGCGCAGCGGAAGAATTCGCCTGCCCGTCGCGCCGGGGCCGGCGGCGGGTTCCCATCGCAGGCGGTCCCGAGGAAAAAGCAATGTCCATCTACAAGCACCTGCTGGTTCCGCTGGACGGCAGTCCCACGGCCGATCGCGGCCTGCAGGAAGCGATCCGTCTCCCCGGCGACCTCGACAGCAAGCTGCGGCTGCTTCATGTGATCGACGACTTTCCGATGCTGGCGGAGATATCGACGATCTCCAGCTTCGAGGCAGGCCTCCAGAAGGTGCGCGAATACGGCGAGTCGGTGCTGTCCAGGGCGCTGGCCCAGGCCACCGCCGCCGACGTGGACGCCGAGACCGTGCTGCGCGAAGTCACGCAGGGCCGCATCGCCGACGTAGTAACCGACGAAGCCGCCAAGGCCTCCTGCGACCTGATCGTGATGGGCACCCACGGTCGCCGCGGGCTGAGTCGGCTCGCACTCGGCAGCGACGCCGACCGTGTGGCGCGCAGCAGCCCGGTGCCTGTGCTGCTCGTGCGCGGGGCGTCGGCAAGCTGAACCAGGCCACTGCGATCCGGCCTCCATTGCGAATTCCATCAACTTCACCCGACAGGAAGAACATGACGAACAACACTCTCCGTACCCTGCTGGCATCGGCGGCCCTTGCCGCAAGCGCCTGCGCATTTGCCGCCGACTACACGGCCCCCGGGCAGCTCAGCCCGCCGGAAAGCTCGATGCAGAAAGCGGGAGATGCTGCCGGCCGGGCCGCCCGCGACGCGGAGAAGGCAGCGCGCAAGGCGGCAGATGCAGCCAAGGCCGCAGCCGAGAAGAGCAAGCTGACCACCGGCAAGGTGTCCAGGGCCTTGGCGGAAAGCATCCGCCAGGCTGCGCAGAAAGCCGCGCAGGCCGCGACGCGTCTGGAGGAAAAGGCCACCGCGTCGGCCGGCAAGGCACTCGACGAAAGCAAGGACATTGCGCGGTCGGCCCAGGAAGAAAGCAGCAAGGCTGCACAGGCCTCCAGGGAGGCCCTTGCGCGCGCCGAGGAATCGGTCAGCCGTTCCGCCAGCAAGGAAGAAGCCGAAAAGGCGGCGCAGGCCACGCGCGAGGCGCTCGACAAGGCCGATGAAGCCATGCGCTCGGCGGCAAAGACCGTCGCCGACGCATCAGCACGCACGCTCGAGGCCGCGAAGCGCGCTGCCCGTCCGGCGGGCGCCGAGAAGAAATGACATCCCTCCCCGATCGTCGGAAAGCACTGCCATGAATCCTGATATTCAACTCCGGCACGACGTCTTCGCGCAACTCAACTGGGACCCCGCCGTCAACGCCTGCGATGTCGACGTGTGCGTGAAGGACGGGGTGGTCACGCTTCGCGGCGAGGTAGCCGACGAGGCCCAGCGCACAGCGGCCGAGCGCGCGGCTCGCCGCACCGAGGGCCTGACGACGCTGCTGAACAGACTCATCGTCCGCCCGGTCGCCGTGAGGGCCGGAATCCATCCGGCCTGAGCGGGCCCCGTCTGCCACCCGACGTGGTAGACCTATTCGCCCTCCTGGCGAACACCTTGATATGCATCAAGACCTGTCGCCGGGTGCGCCAAAAGAATCGGACCCGAAGCAACCAAGAACAACAGAAACCGACTTTGGACATGACCACGCCCGAACCGATGTCGCTGACGCGCGGTGCACCGCAATGGCTCGAAGGCATCGAAAGCTCCCGCGCGAAGAGCCCGGCGCGACTGCTTTGACCCCGTGGCCGAGCTTCCTGGCCGGTCAGGCAGAGAAGCCGGTCGGGGTGCTGCTGATGGACGAAGACAACCATGCGCGGCGCGTGATCACCCATGAACTGGTTGCCGCCCCCCGCGTGTGCGTCGTCGGCGAAGCGGGCCGCCTGCCCGAAGCCAGGCGGCTGCTGGCGCAGCAGGAGTTCGACGTGCTCGTCCTCGACTTGCGGCTCGGCGGCGGCAAGGGATTCGACCTGATCGAGAGCGCCAGGCTCAACCGCAGTTCGACCGAAATCATCGTGCACTCGACGCTGGACGACGAGCTCCAGGTCCGCCGGGGCCTTCGCCGCTGGTGCCTCGGGCTTTCTGGTCAAAAACTCGTGGTTCCTGAACTTCACGCAGGCGGTGCTGCAGGTCGTCAACAGCGGGGCGGCGGTTTCGCCGAACGTGAGCCGGCACCTGCTCGTGTGCCAGGGACGGCCCGCCCCCGCTCGGGAAGGCGACAACGGTGCCGTCCGCAGGATGCTGTCGGCCCGGGAACGCGAAGTTTTCCAGCTCCTGGCCCAGGGTCACGTCACGCAGGACTTCGCCCGGCGGTTGTCGATCAGCACCCAGACGGTATGCGCGCACATGAAGAACATCTGCCAGAAGCTGCGCGCCCGCACGCGCGCGCAGGCGGTCATCGTGGCCACCAACGAGGGACTGCTGTAGCCGCGCGTTTCAGTGCGTCATCAGCACGGGAACCCGCGACTGCGCGAGCACGTCGCGCGTCACGCCGCCCGGCAGCTGCTCGTGCATGCGGGCATGGCCGTAGCCGCCCATCACGAGCAACTCGCTGCCCAGCGCCTCGGTGCGATCCAGCAGGGTGTCGGCGATGCGCAGCGACGTCACGGTTCGCTCGACATCGGCCCTCACGCCGTGCCGCGTCAGCCAGCCGCTCATCCCCGCGGGGTCCGGCGCAATCTCGGAATCGGCTTCGCCTTCGCCTTCGCGCGAGAGCGAAATCAGCGTGACACGCGCAGCCTTGCGCGGCAGCGGCATGGCGCGGTGCAGCGACAACGACGCCTCGCGGCTCCCATCCCAGGCCACGAGGACGCGGTCCAGTCCCGCCGCGATATGGCCCGTGCGCGGAACGATGAGCACGGGCCGTCCCGCCTCGAGCATCACATCCTCCGGCAAGCGGCGCTCCGCATCACCCACGGCCGCCGCCTCGTCCGCCTGCCCGACAATCACGAGGACGCCGGCCGCGCCTTCACTGCCAGCGCGTGAAGGCTCCTGTGCACGATCTTCCGGCATTGCCGGTCGGCACGATGTCCATGAGGTGGCTGCGATGCCTCCTGGCGAGACGGGCCTCCAGACGAGTGCGGACCTCGCACCGCTCGATGTGGTCGAGGTACACGGAGATGGTCGGAAGCGTCATCGTTTGGCTCGCTTTGCAGCGCTCTTGTGGCCGATGCGCTGCGGGCGCGCCCGCGGTGCCGTGGCAAGCGCCACGTGCAGGGTATGCAGCGCGTCGGTCACGACGGTCCGCCGGGAGTATGGGGCCCCGACGCTCGCACGATCTGCAGCGATGGTCGGCGTCACTGCGGCGGCGGTTGCCGGCGCGCGAGGCGAGCCGTCCGCGCCAGAGCCTCGCAGCGCCCTCACCGGCGCCATGGCCAGCGCTGGCCAGTCCTCGGCCCGCATGACGGCGTCCGCCCCGGCGCGGGTCAGCGCGATGCCGTCCTGCAGGATGCGCGATCCGACCGTCTCGAGCATCTCCAGCGAGTGCAGCCAGATGCCGAACTGCGCCTTGCACAGGGCCAGTGGAAAAGTCAGGTCGTTGCTCATGGTGTGTCCTCTCGCCCGGTAGGCGCCTGGACAGATGCTGAGGCCGCGATACCCCTCCCGCCTTGCGCGGGATCAAGGCAACGCAAACCACGCTCACTGTATCGGTTGTTACCGGTTTGATCGCGGTCAACCTCGCGCGCGCCGGCATGCCCATACTGGAATTTCCGTCCACCCAGAAAGAGAAAGCGACTCGACATGGCCTTCACTCCTTTGCCGGCTGCTCCGGACGATTTCATGCTGCTCGATGCCTGGTGGCGTGCCGCCAACTATCTTTCGGTGGGTCAGATTTACCTGATGGACAACCCGCTGCTGCAAGAGAAGCTCGAGCTCTCGCACATCAAGCCGCGCCTGCTGGGGCATTGGGGCACGACGCCGGGCCTGAACTTCATCTACGCGCACATGAACCACGCCATCAACACGCGGGATCTCGATGCGATCTTCATCGCCGGCCCGGGGCACGGCGGACCGGGCGTGGTGGCCAACACCTGGCTCGAAGGCACCTACAGCGAGGTTTATCCGGCGATCGGGCAGGACGCTGATGGCATGCGACGCCTGTTCACGCAGTTCTCGTTCCCCGGCGGCATTCCGAGCCACGTCGCCCCCGAGACGCCCGGCTCCATCCACGAGGGCGGCGAACTGGGCTACTCGCTGCTGCACGCCTACGGCGCGGTCTTCGACAACCCCTCGCTGCTGGCCTGCTGCGTGATCGGCGACGGCGAGGCCGAGACCGGTGCGCTGGCTGCGAGCTGGCATTCCAACAAGTTCCTGAATCCGCGGCGCGACGGCGCGGTGTTGCCGATCCTGCATCTCAACGGTTACAAGATCGCGGGTCCCACAGTGCTCGCGCGCATCGGCGAGGAAGAACTGGCGCAGTTGTTGCGCGGCTACGGCCACGAGCCCTACTTCGTCGTGGGCGACCAGCCCGCCGAAATGCACAGGCAGATGGCGTCGGTGCTCGACACCGTATTGGAGAGCATTCGCGCCATCCAGGCAAACGCGCGCACCGGGGGTTTTCGCACACGGCCCCGCTGGCCGATGATCGTGCTGAGATCTCCCAAGGGCTGGACCGGCCCGCGCCGGGTCGACAGCCTGCAGGTCGAAGGCACCTTCCGCGCGCACCAAGTGCCGCTGGCCGACTTCGCCTCGAAGCCGGACCACGTCGAACTGCTCGAGCAATGGCTGCGCAGTTACCGGCCCGAGGAGCTGTTTGATGCAAACGGCGCCTTGCGCCCCGAGATTGCCGCGCTCGCGCCTAAGGGCCGGCGCCGCATGAGCGCCAACCCGCACGCCAACGGCGGGCTGCTGTTGAAGGACCTGACGATGCCGCCCTTTCGCGTGCATGCCGTCCCGGTGGAAGCGCCGGGCGCCATCGATGCCGAAGCCACGCGCGTCGCGGGCAACTTTCTTCGCGAAGTCATGCGGGTAAATGAGCAGGAGCGCAACTTCCGGGTGATGGGGCCGGACGAAACCGCATCGAACCGGCTCACCGCTCTGTTCGAGGTGACCGGACGAACTACGACCGCCGAGGTATGGCCGGACGACGACCACCTCTCGCCCGACGGCCGCGTGATGGAGGTGCTCAGCGAACACCTCTGCCAGGGCTGGCTCGAAGGCTACCTTCTGACGGGGCGGCACGGCTTCTTCTCGTGCTACGAGGCCTTCATCCACATCGTCGACTCGATGTTCAACCAGCATGCCAAGTGGCTCAAGGTGTCGCGCGATATCGGATGGCGACGGCCGATCGCATCGCTGAACTACCTGCTCACGAGCCACGTCTGGCGCCAGGACCACAACGGCTTCAGCCACCAGGACCCGGGTTTTCTCGATCACGTGGTCAACAAGAAGGCCGAGGTCGTGCGCGTGTACCTGCCGCCGGACGCCAACACCCTGCTCTCGGTCACCGACCATTGCCTGCGCAGCCGCGACTACGTGAACGTGATCGTGGCCGGCAAGCAGCCCGCGCCCCAATGGCTGGACATCGACGCCGCGATGCGCCACTGCACTGCCGGCCTCGGTATCTGGGACTGGGCGAGCAACGACGAAGGCGGTGCGCCCGACGTCGTGATGGCCTGCGCTGGCGACGTGCCCACGCTGGAGACGATGGCGGCCGTCGACCTGCTGCGCGAGAGGGTGCCGCAGCTGAAGGTGCGGGTGGTGAACGTGATCGACCTGATGGCGCTGCAGTCTCCCTCCGCGCACCCCCACGGCATCGCGGACGAGGACTTCGACGCCATCTTCACCACCGATCGGCCCGTGATCTTCGCGTTCCACGGCTACCCCGCGCTGATCCACAGGCTGATCTACAGGCGGCGCAACCACCCCGGCTTCCATGTCCACGGCTACTGCGAGGAAGGCACGACCACCACGCCCTTCGACATGACGGTGCTCAACCGGCTCGACCGCTTCCACTTGGCGGCCGACGCCATCTCTCGCACGCCGGGGGTTTGCGACAGCACGGGCCATGTGCAGCAGCACCTGCGCGACCGGCTTCTGGAGCACAGGGCCTACATCACCCGCCACGGCCGGGACATGCCGGAGATCGAGAACTGGCGCTGGACACGATAGCTGCCGGCCGAAGGGTACCCAAGGTGCTGTCGGCGTCGCTTGCGTGCTACGCTCATCTTGAGAAAGAATGTTTAAGAAATTCGTGCTCAATCTCCTTGCCAGCACATGAAACCTGCCCCACACATCGCAGTCCTCGACGACGAGGCTGACATCACGCTGCTGCTGGCCAACTACCTGCAGAGCCACGGCTTCCGCGTCTCCCAGATCCACAACGGCCGCAGCCTCATCACGCTGATGGATTCCGACCCCGCAGACCTCGTGCTGCTCGATCTCGGCCTGCCTGGTGAAGACGGCTTTTCCATTGCGCGCCGCCTGCGGGACAGCTGGCGTTGCGGCCTCGTCATCGTCACCGGCCGGGGCGATGCGGTGGACAAGGTGGTGGGCCTCGAGGTGGGCGCCGACGACTACGTGACCAAGCCCTTCGACCTGCGCGAACTGGTCGCGCGGGTGAAGGCCGTACTGCGGCGTTTGACCCCGGGAACACCCGCATTCGCCGCCGGCGTTTCGGCGTCTCCCGACAAGCTGCGCTTCGCCGGCTGGCAGCTCGACACCGCCGCGCGCAACCTCAGGAGTCCGCAGGGCGAGGAAGTGGCCCTGACCGGCGGCGAATTCGACCTGTTGCAGGCCTTTGCCCGCCATCCCGGCCGCGTGCTGTCACGCGACTTCCTGCTCGAGCAGACGCGCGGACGCGAGGCTGCACCATTCGACCGTACGATCGACGTGCAGGTCGGCCGGCTGCGCAAGAAGATCGAGGCGGACGCGGACGATCCGCAACTCATCAAGTCGGTGCGAGGCGCGGGCTACATCCTGGTGCCACCGGTTTCCCATGGCTGACGCTGCGGGCAACCCGCCCTTTCTGCCCGATGCGGTCGTCCCCGGCTCGCTCTCGGACTTCGACGAAGGCAGCGTGTTCCGCTCGCTCTTCGTCGCCTATCCGGATTCGCTCCTGGTGGTGGACCAGTTCGGCTCCATCATGCTCGCCAACCCCTCGGCGGCAGCACTGCTTGGCTATGCCGAAGACGAGCTTGCAGGCCTGAACGTCGACGTGCTGGTGCCCGACAGCATCCGCCCGCGCCATGCCTCCTACCGCGAGGCCTATGGCCGCGCTCCCCGTCCCCGCCCGATGGGCACGCACATGGAGCTGGTGGCCAAGCGCAAGGATGGCAGCGAGGTCATGGTCGAGATTGCGCTCAGCCCGCTGCAGAACCACGGATTGCCGTTCGTCGTGGCGGCCATCAGGGACATCGGCGCCTACCCTCGGGTGAAGCAGGCGCTGCAACGCGCCCGCTACAGCGAACACCTGGCCCAGCTCGGGCGCCTGGCGGTGGATACGCGCGACCTGCAGGTGGTGCTCCAGCATGTGCCGGGAATCATCACCACGGCCTTGCAGGTCGAAGTCGCAGTGGTGTGGCTACTCGATAGCAACCGCCTGGAGTTCCGCGTGGCCAGCGGCGTTGGCCTGATCGACGGCGAGGAGATAGGCGCACGCATCGCCAACCGCCCTGACACCCCGCCGGGCTTCGTGTTCGCCCAGGGCCGGCCGGTCGTGGTGCCGGACTACGGCAAGGAAGACCGTTTCTCCGTGCCCCAGGCCTACCTTGACGCCGGCCTCGTCAGCGCGCTTGCCGTGCCGCTGTCGGATCGGGGGCGCGTGATCGGCATGCTGTCGGTCCGCTCGGAGGAGTCAAAGCGCTTCGGGGACGAGGAGGTGCGCTTCCTCGAATCGCTCTCCAACCTGCTTGCCACCAGCCTGCAGCGCATGCAGACCGAGGAGGCGCTCAACCATTCGCAGCGGCTCGAAAGCGTCGGCCAGCTCACGGGCGGCATCGCGCACGACTTCAACAATCTGCTGACCGTCATCCAGGGCAACCTCCAGGTCCTGGAGGAGTCCCCCGCCCTGTCGCAGAACAGCCATGTTCAACAGCTGCTGAGCGCCGCCACCCGCGCTTCGCGGCGCGGCGCGGAGCTTACCGGCAAGTTGCTTGCGTTTTCCCGCCGACAGGTGCTACAACCGATCGCCGTCGATACGCAAACGCTGCTGCACTCACTGGCGGACATGCTGCGTCGCACGCTGGACCAGCGCATTCGCATAGAAATCGACACCGTGCCCGGCTGTCCGCCCGTGATGGCCGACCCGGGCCAGTTGGAATCGGCACTGCTCAACATCGCGATCAATGCGCGCGACGCCATGCCCGATGGTGGCACGCTTCGCTTTCGCACCGAACTGTGCAGTGCGTTGCCGCCGGCCCTGCGCAGCCAGCGCAACGACCCGGGCAACGATGCTGCCGCGTGCTTCGTCGCGATCTCCATCACCGACAGTGGCACCGGCATGTCCGAGGAAGTGAAAGAACGTGCCTTCGAGCCCTTCTTCACGACCAAGGAGGTCGGCCGTGGCACCGGCCTGGGCCTGAGCACGGTGTACGGTTTCGTCAACCAGTCCAAGGGCGCAGTCTCGATCGACAGCAAGGTCGGACAGGGCACTATCGTGACGCTTTACCTGCCGCAGCTGGAAGAAGCCCCGGCCACGTCCACCGATGAGGATGAACGCGCCGACGAGACAATTCCGCCCGGCTTGCGCGTAATGCTGGTGGAGGATGACGCAGAGGTCCGCAAAGTCGTGCGCACCTTCCTGACCACCCTGGGCTGCGAGGTCTTCGCTGCTGCCACGGCCGAACAGGCGTTGTCGGCGCTGGATGCGGGCGTCGGGCCCTTAGATCTGCTGCTGAGCGACATCGCCCTGGGCGCCGGCATGCGTGGCACGCGGCTTGCCTCCGAGGTGCAACAACGCTTTCCGCACATGGCAGTGCTGTTGATGTCAGGCTTCTCGTCGGAACTTCTCGATGCCGACCGCGAAGTGCCCCAGAGCTGGGAATTGCTGCGCAAACCCTATGCGCGCTCCGAACTCGCGCGGGCCATGGCGAAGGTGCTGGCCGGCCGCGCCTGAGCGCGCAGATGTGGTGCGCTCTTACTGAAGCATCGCAGGCGCGGGTGCCAGGCAGCGTTGGACAAAGGCCGACAGCGCGCCCACATCGGGAATCTGCACGTCGCGGCGTCCTTTCGTGGTGAAGCCGATGACGTTGTCGCGTGCCAGCCGCGAAAGCGCACGGCTCACGCTCTCGAGCGTCATTCCCAGGTAGTTGCCGATCTCCGCACGCGTCATGCGCAGGGTGATCTCGTCGGTGCGCATGCCTCGCTCGGCCAGCGTCTCGGCCCAGTAGCGCAGGAAGTCGGCCACGCGCGCATCGGCCGGCAGCGTGCAGACTGACATCAGCGAATCCCGATCGTGTGCGATCTCGCGGCTCATGGCAGCATGCAGCACCTGCAGCAAGGCGGGATTCGCCGCGCAGGCGACCAGCACTGCCTCGTATGACACGACCCAGATTTCTCCGGTGTCCATGGCCACGGCATCGCACGAATAGCGTCCGCTGGCAATGCCGTCGAAACCGAGCCAGTCGCCACGGAACTTAAGTCCCACCACCTGCTCGCGCCCGTCGGCCGAAAGATTCATGATCTTGAAGAAGCCCGAGTTCAGGATGTAGAGGTTGCCGAAGCGCTCGCCCGCCTGGTAGATCGTATCGCCCGTGTGTACGACGCGACGCTGCGGCTTGAGCTGCTCACCGAGGAGCTTCAGCGTGTCGGCGGTGCTTTGTCCCATGCACTCCCGGTCGATGCCGAACGGAACTGGGGTGGGCGAAACTGCAGCGGGCATCGAGGGGGTGACGGTGTTGAGCATCTGGGACTCCTAGGTGGTCTGTCGCGTGTCGATAGATGGATGCTAGGAAGCCATCGGCAACGCAACGACAACGGCCAGAATCGGTGAGTAACGCTCGGTGAATGCAATGTGTCCGGCGTGTATCAGCGGCGTGCGGCGTGCAGCAGATCACATTTGCATGCCCCTGCTCCTTGACCTGCATCAAGTCCGGGGCCTCCGGCGCACTTAGCCTCGCAAGGTCACATATGACCATCGCCATGCCCTTCTCCCAGCAGACCTGCGCCCTCGAGCCCGTGCCGTCATCGCTCTCGCCCCTGGAGGTGACGAGCCTGCTGTGTCGCGCCCGGTTGCTCCAGCGCTCGGCGCTAGACGGGAGTATTCCCCGGCTGCTGCGTGGCAAGAACCTGGGGCTGCTGTGTGATGCCGCGCCGGACGAATCGCAGACGCTGTTCCGCAACGCGGCAGAGGAACTGGGGGCACACGTGGCCGTCATGCGTCCAGGTCTTTCGCTCGCGAGCGCGCCGCAAGAGGTACAGGACACCGCCCGCATGCTCGGCCGCCTCTACGACGCCGTGGAATGCCAGGGCCTCGACCCCGCGCTTGTGCAGCGCATCGGCCAGCACGCCGGCATACCTGTATTCAACGGAGCCGCCATGAAAGCCCATCCTGTCGACCGGCTCGCCGAACTGCTCGGCGACCAGACCCCTCTGGCCGACAACCGGCGCTTCGTGCTCCAGGCCCTGCTGCTCGACGCCATCGCCTGAGCCCGGCGACCGCACGTGCCGCGCGCTCCTTGATCCAGCGCAATACAGGCCTGGTGCCCGCATCCTACAGTGGATCCCACGGTTGTCGCCGATCCCGCGCGCCGACCGCCCCTTCGTCCATCCTTTGCAAGGAATTCCCATGAAGACCGATACCCAATTGCGCGACGACATCCAGGCCGAATTGGCATGGGCACCTGACGTCAAGTCCTCCGACATCGGCGTCATCGTCAAGGACGGCGTGGTCACTCTCACCGGCCATCTCGCACACTACGCCGAGAAGTACGCCATCGAGCGCGCGGTGCAACGCGTGCATGGCGTCAAGGCACTGGCGGTGGAGCTGACGGTCAAGCTGCCCTTCGACAACCAGCGCACCGACGCCGACATCGCCCTGGCGGCCGAGCGCGCGCTCGAGTGGAACGTGCTCGTGCCCGACGGCAAGATCCGCCCCATGGCGGAAAAAGGCTGGCTGACGCTCACCGGCGAGGTCGAGTTGGAATACCAGCGCAGCGCCGCCGAGATCGCCGTGCGCAACTTGATGGGCGTGACCGGCGTGTCGAACCTCGTGAAGGTCAAGCCCAAGGTGACGCCTGCCGATGTCGAGAAGAAGATCCACGAGGCGCTCTCGCGCCAGGCCGAGCGCGAAGCCAACAAACTCTCCATCACGGTCGACGGCTCGCAGGTCACGCTGCGTGGCACGGTTCACTCCTGGACCGAGCGCGACGCGGTGCAAGGTGCCGCATGGGCCACGCCGGGCGTCTCGGTGGTGGTGAACGACCTGTTCGTGGACGCCTGAGCATGCGTGTCGCGCTCGTCACGGGCGGCACCTGCGGCATCGGCGCAGCCACGGCCGAGGCGCTGCAGGCCGCGGGCTACCGCGTGGCGGCGAACTTCGCCAGCCACGCCGAGGCCGCGCAGGCCTTCGCCGCCCGCACCGGCATCCCCACCTTCGGCTGGAACGTCGCGGATTTCGACGCCTGCCGGGCCGGCGTCGCGCGCGTGGAGGACGAACTCGGCCCCATCGACGTGCTGGTCAACAACGCCGGCATCACGCGCGATGCCATGCTCCACAAGATGAGCATCGCGCAATGGCGCGAGGTGCTGGAGGTGAACCTCGGCGGCTGCTTCAACATGTGCCGTGCCGCGATCGGCGGCATGCGCGAGCGGCGCTTCGGCCGCATCGTGAACATGGGTTCGGTCAATGGCCAGTCCGGTCAGGCTGGCCAAGCCAACTACGCGGCAACGAAGGCCGGCCTCGTCGGCTTCACCAAGTCGCTCGCGCTCGAAGGCGCCTCGCACAACATCACTGCCAACGTGGTGGCCCCGGGATACACCGACACCGCCATGGTGGGAGCGGTCGCGCCGGAGGTGATGGCGCGCATCCTGGCGACCATCCCGGCCGGGCGTCTGGCCACGCCAGCGGAGATCGCGCGCGGGGTAGTGTTTCTCGTCGCCGACGAATCGGGCTTCGTCAACGGCATCACGCTGCCGATCAACGGCGGCAAGTACATGGCCTGAAGCGGCAACGCCCGAATCCGTCGTTCCAGCGAGACCGTCCATGCACACGACCTCCACCTCCCTGACCCCCGCCGACTTCGCGGCTTCCGCCGTGGTCGCGCCGAGCATGCGCGTCATGATGCTGAGCGCCCCGCTGCTGCCGCTGGAGATGGAGTGGCGCAACATCCCGGAGCCCGGCCCCGGCGAATTGCGTCTGCGCGTGCTGGCCTGTGCCGTCTGCCGCACCGATCTGCACATCGTCGACGGTGAATTGCAGCTGCCTGTGCTGCCGATCGTGCCCGGCCACGAGATCGTGGGCATCGTGGAGGCGATCGGCTCGGGGGGGACGGGCCATCGCCTGGGCGATCGCGTGGGCGTGCCCTGGCTGGGCCACAGTTGCGGCTGCTGCGCCTACTGCACGAGCGGCCACGAGAACCTTTGCGATGCGCCACGCTTCACCGGCTACCACCGCGACGGCGGTTTTGCGAGCCACGTGATCGCCGAGGTCGCGTTCTGCCTTCCGCTGGACATGCCCGAGGCCGATGCGGTCCGCATCGCGCCCCTGCTCTGCGCGGGATTAATCGGCTGGCGCAGCCTGAAGGCAGCCGGTGAAGATGCGCAACGGCTGGGCATCTTCGGTTTCGGCGCCGCGGCGCATCTGGTGACACAGGCCGCCATCGCCCAGGGCCGCAAGGTTTTTGCATTCACCCGGCCCGCGGACCGTGCGACGCAGGCGTTCGCACGCAGCCTCGGCGCAGCGTGGGCCGGCGGCTCGAACGAGCGACCGCCGCAGCCGCTGGACGCAGCCATCATCTTCGCGCCCGCCGGCGAACTGGTACCGGCCGCGCTGCGCGTCGTGCGCAAGGGTGGCCGCGTGGTGTGCGGCGGCATCCAGATGAGCAACATCCCCGCATTTCCCTACCGGCTGCTCTGGGAAGAGCGGGGTCTGGTTTCGGTGGCGAACCTCACGCGTGCCGATGCGAAGGAGTTTCTCGATTTCGTACGGGAGCATCCGCTGCAGGTGCACGCGAAGACCTATCCACTCGCCCAGGCCAACGAAGCACTGGCCGACCTGCGCGCTGGTCGCATCGAGGGCGCCGCGGTGCTCGTGCCCTGACGAAGCCAGCACACGGCGGGCTTCAGAGTTCGTGCGACGCCCGGTATTCGGGCACGATGCACGGCCAGCCATGTCGCTCCTCGATGGCCAGTCGCAGGGCATCGGCAGCCACCGGCTCTCCATGGGTCACGAACACCCGGCGTGGTGCACGCTGGGCATCGAGCCAGGCGATCAGGCCGTCGCGGTCGGCATGGGCAGACAGGGTCTCGAGGCTTGCGACCTCGGCGCGCACCGGCACGTAGGCGCCGTGGATCTTGACCGCGTCGGCGCCGGCCACCATGGCTGCCCCGCGCGTACCAGCAGCCTGGAAACCGGTGAACAGGATCGTGTTCCTGGGATCGGGCGCGTAGGCCTTCAGGTGATGCAGTACCCGCCCGCCCGTCGCCATGCCGCTGGCCGACACGATGATCGAAGGAAAGTCCAGCGTGTTCAGCCGCCGCGATTCCTCGATCGTGTTGACGATGATGGTCTGTCCCTGCATCGCGGCGCACTGTTCGGCGCTCAGCCGGTGCTCGTCCATGTGCTTGCGGTAGATGCGCGTGGCGTCCGCTGCCATTGGGCTGTTCAGGTAGACAGGCATGTCGGGAATGCGGCGCGCCTGCTTGAGCAGTTGGATGCAATGCAGCAGCGTCTGCGCGCGCCCCACCGCGAAGGCCGGCATCACCACGATGCCGCCGCGCGCGGCCGTGCGGTTGATCACTCCTGCCAGCTCGGCCAGCGTGTCCATGGCGGGGTGCGTGCGGTCACCGTAGGTCGATTCCATCACCACGTAGTCCGCCGGCTCGACGGCCTCGGGCGGACGCATCAGCAGGTCATCGCTGCGCCCCAGGTCGCCCGAGAACTGGATGCTCGATGTTTCCCAGCCCACTCGCAGGCTGCCGGCACCGAGGATGTGCCCTGCCCTGCGGAGCTGCCAGGACCAACCCGGCCACGGGGAGCATTCCTGGCCGAACGGGACAACGTCGAAGCGCCTGAGGGCCGCGCGCGCGTCCTGCTCGGTACACAGCGGCAACGCCGGCTTGTGCTTCGAATGCCCGTGGCGGTTGGCGAAGTCGGCGTCTTCTTCCTGGAGGCGGCCCGAGTCGGGCAGCAGCAGTTCGCAGAGTTCGCGGGTGGCCGCGCTGCAGTACACCTTGCCCTTGAAGCCGAGCTGCACCAGGCGCGGCACGAAGCCGCTGTGGTCCATGTGCGCATGCGTCAGAAGCACGGCATCGATGCCGGCGGGGTCGACCGGCAGTACGTCCCAGTTGCGCAGGCGCAGTTGCTTCAACCCCTGGAAGAGCCCGCAATCGACCAGCAGCCGCCGGCCTTCGTGCGTCAGCAGGTATTTCGAGCCGGTGACGGTACCGGTGCCGCCGAGGAAGTCGATGCGCACGGTGCGCCTCAGTGCGACATCAGCACAGGCAGCGTCATCCACTGGAGCATGGACAGCGTGGCACCACCCATCACCCACTCGCGCGCCCTGCTGTGGCCGTAGCAGCCCATCACCAGCAGGTCGGAACTCAGGTCGGAGGCAAGGGACAGCAGCTTGTTGCCGACATCGTCGTCGTTGTCCCCCGCGGGGTGCAGGGCCATGTTTTGGACGCCCTGCGCCCGCAGGTAGTTCTGCAGGCTCTGCAGTGCCGTCTCCGCGCCCACGCCGTAGGCCACGGCATGCACATGCGCCGCCTGGCGCAGCCACGGCAGCGCGGCGGTCACCGCACGCGCGGATTCGCGGGTTTCCTTCCAGGCCACCAGCACGTTGCGGCCGATGGGTCCGATGGAGCCTGCATATGGCAGCACCAGTGCTGGCCGGCCGCTCTGCACCAGCACGCTGGGCAGGAAATCGCCGGGCAGTTCGCCGTCCATCGGGTCGTTGCGGTCGCGCTGGCCGAGGATCAACAGATCGGCATAGAGGGCTCGCCGCCCGAATCCCCATGGGCCGTCGTTTTCCGGCTCGACCCAATGCAGGCGCTGGGAGCCCTCGCTGTGCGTCATGAAGGTGGCGTGCATCTTGTCGCGCGCGTCCTTGTCGATCTCCTGCATGATCGCGACCGCTTCCGCCGCGGCCTCGATCGCATAGGGGTAGCGCATGAGCGCGGACAGGGTGCACGGCTGGGCGGTCACTTCGGCATCGAAAGTCTCGGCGAGCTGGCGGGCCAGCTTGATGCGCTCCGCCGTGCGGACCGAACCGTCGAGGTGAAGCAGGATGGATTTCGGGGTCTGCATGAGGGCTCCTTGGGTTGGCGGGATGTGGTGCGGTGACCTTAGGCCCCCTCGTCGCGTGCAGCCTTGCGCTGCATCAACCACCCGCGAGCCTTGACTCCGGTGGTGCCGAGGCTTGATCCGGCGCAAGGTCGTGCCGGTGGTACGTGCCTAGTCTCGGATCTCGTACCACTGCTCATGCCGTCATGGCACATCCGCATCCGACGCCGCGTGGCTCGGCCTCATTCACCCGCTTACCAAGGGCACTGCACCATGACATCTTTCCAACAAGCCTGCATCGTCGGCAGCGGCATCGGCGCCCTGTCCGCTGCCGTGCTGCTGATCCGTGACGCCGGAATGCCCGGATCGCGCATCCGAATTCTCGAAGAAGCGCAGACACCAGGCGGCGCGCTCGATGGCACCGGCAATGCCGCTCAAGGCTATGTGACACGCGGAGGACGCATGTTCACCGACGAGACATATACCTGTCTCTGGAACGTACTGCAGAGCATTCCTGCGCTCAGCTCAACGGGCCGCACGGTGCGCGACGAGATCCAGGCCTTCAATGCGATGTGGCGCTCCGACGCGCACGCCCGTCTGATCGACCGGAATCGCCGCATCCTCGACGCCAGCGACCTGGGCTTCAACTTCCAGGACCGCGTGGAACTGATGCGCCTGCTCGCCATGCCGGAACGCGCATTGGGCACCAGGCGCATCGAGGAATGCTTTTCCGCGCACTTCCTCGACACCCATTTCTGGGCCATGTGGCGCACGACATTCGCGTTTCAGAACTGGCACAGCGCGGTCGAGCTGAAGCGCTACATGCTGCGCTTCCTGCAGGAGTTGCCGCGCATCCACACACTGGGAGGCGTGCGGCGCACAGAGTTCAACCAGTACGACTCCATCGTGCGTCCGATGGTGACCTGGTTGCTGGATCGCGGGGTGCGGATCGAGTACGGCATACGCGTGATAGATGCGGACTTTGCCAGCAGCTCCGACGGCCTGCGGCTCGAGACCCTGCACTGCGTGAAGGACGGCCAGCCACTGACGTATCGCATCGGCGCGGAAGAATGTGCCTTCGTAACCATCGGCTCCATGACCGCCGATTCACGCAACGGCACCGACCAGCAGGCGCCTGAACTCGTGCGCGACCGGAGAGACGGGGCCTGGACTCTGTGGCGCAGCATGGCGCGCAAGGCGCCGGGCCTCGGCCGGCCGGAGACCTTCTGCGGCAACGTGGACGAGAGCAAGTGGGAGTCGTTCACGCTCACGATGCGCAACCCGTTGCTGATCCGACGCATCCAGGCGTTCTCTGGCAATCCGCCCGGCACCGGCGGACTCATGACCTTCAAGGATTCGAGCTGGCTGATGTCGATCGTGGTGCCGCACGCGCCGCACTTCGAGGACCAGCCCGAGGGCATCTACACGCTATGGGGCTATGGACTGCTCGTCGACATCCAGGGCAACCACGTCGACAGGACGATGGCCCAGGCCAGCGGCCAGGAAATTCTCACGGAGCTGATGCATCACCTTGGCTTCGAGGACATCCTCGAGGAGGTACGACGCACCACGACCGTGGTGCCCGTGATGATGCCCTACATCACCAGCGAGTTCGCATGCCGCAGCGCATCGGACCGACCACCTGTCATCCCGGCCGGAGCGAAGAACTTCGCCCTGCTGGGCCAGTATGTGGAGATCCCCGAGGACGTCGTCTTCACGGTCGAATACTCGGTGCGCGGCGCAATGCATGGGGTCTACGGACTCATGGGCCTAGACCTCGAGGTGCCGCCTATCTACCACGGCATCGCCGATCCGAAGGTCGCGCTCGCGAGCCTGGGCACACTGATCGGTTGACTCGATCCGGGGTTTGATCCACCTCAACCTCTGCCTTCGGTCGGGCGAGCAAGATTCTTCTCCATCCGCTCAAAGGAGAAAGTCACATGCTTTTCCTGTCGAAGAATGTCGGAATCCTTGACCGCCTGCTTCGCGTCTGCGCGGGCTTGCTGCTGATCGTGCTTGCAGCCAAGGGACTCATCGGGTTCTGGGGCTACATCGGCGTGGTGCCGCTGCTGGCGGGTGTGGTGGGCAATTGCCCGGCCTACACCCTCTTCGGCGTCAGCACCTTCTCCCACAACGAGCGCTGAGCGTTGGATGCGCCTGCATCGCCGCGTCATGAGGAATCGGATGTCTGTCTATCTGCTGTTGTTCATCGTGCTGTGCGCGGTGCTCGGCATCGCCGTTCTGTGGCTCGTGTTCCAGCTTTTCATCAAGTGGATCACTCTGGACTGAGCTTCTCGGAGATGGATCGATGTGCATGAACCTGCTCCGCAGACTCGCCACTGCGCAGCTGCCTTGCGCGGAGGCCGATCCCGCGATGATCGACAGGCTGCGAATCCTCGAAGCCGCCGGCCAGGTCGAGGCGCTGATCCCTCCCGCCCGCGCGGACTTCGATGACCGCCTGCGCCAGGATGCAGCCACCGTGGTCGGCATCACGCCTGCAGGAAGGAAGACCCTTGCCGCCGATGCTCCCCCGGAGGAGCCATCGCAGTTCATCGGCACCAAGCGTCGATCTGGCGAATGAGATCCGACCACAGGGCATGCGCCGCCGCGGCGGTCAGCAGCACGCCGGCCGCCCTCGCCCCCCAGGCCTGGCGCCCTCCGAGACTGGCCAGACGCAAACGCTGCCAGAGCCATGGCCCGGCAACCAGCGAAACGCCGCTGCCTATCGCGAACAGCGCCATCAGCGTCGCACCTTGCAACGGCCCGTTGGCCAGCCCCGCCAGCATCAGAGCCGAATAGAGCAGCCCGCAGGGCAGCGCAACCCACAGCAGCCCGGTCGCGAGCACGCCCAGCCACGTGCCGCCGGCACGGGGTCGAAGGCGCGATTCGAGCGAGCGGCCGATGCGCTGTGCCCACAGCGGCTGCCGCCCCGTGACGGCCAGCATCGCGCCCCACGTGAACACGAACACGTGCAGTAGCACCCACAGCGGCCGCAGCGCAGCAACGTGGGTGCTGGCCAGCGCCAGGCTGTCGACGCTGGCGGCAGCGATGGCACCCGCCGCCGCGTAGCTCGAGATACGTCCCAGATGGAAGGCGCCGGGTGCCGTGAGCGCTGGCATCGCACCCTGCTGCCCCACCGTCGCGAGTGGCAAGATCCGGATCACCGCCGATGAAGCGGCACCGCACATCGCAACGCAATGCGGCCCGCCGGCAAGGCCCATGAGAAGCGCGGCACCGGCGAGCGCGAGCAGCATGGTCAGACCACGCGGGAAAAGCGCGTGCGGTTCGCGCGGCAGTACAGGTCGAACGCCATGGCGACCGCGCGCACCAGGAACCAGCCCTGCTCGGTGACGACGAGGTCGTGATCGCTCAACCGCACCAGGCCGTTGGCGACCAGCGGCCCGAGCGCCGCGAACTCGACAGCGAAGTAGCGCCGGAAGTCGATGGCGAACGCATCGCCCATGGCGTTAAAGTCGAGCCTGCCGCGGCACATCAGCGCCATGATGACCTCGCGCCGGAGCAAGTCGTCGCGCGACAGCGCAAGGCCCCGCATCACGGGAAGGCGCCCCTGGTCGAGCAGGTCGCAGTATTCGTCGAGGCTCTTGGCGTTCTGGCTGTACGTCGAGCCGACACGGCCGATGCCCGATACACCGAGTGCGATCAGGTCGCCCTCGGGCCGGGTTCCATAGCCCTGGAAGTCACGCTGCAGCCGCCCTTCCCTCTTGGCGATCGCGAGCGGGTCGTCAGGCAGTGCGAAATGGTCCATGCCGATGTAGACATAGCCGGCCTCGGTGAGCCGCGCGATCGCGCTCGCGAGCATGCGCACCCGCGCGGCGGCGTCCGGAAGTTCCTCGGCCGCGATGCGACGCTGCGGCTTGAAGCGCTCGGGCAGGTGCGCATAGGCGTAGAGCGCGACCCGGTCAGGCCGCAGCTCCCGCAGCTGCGCCAGCGTGCGCTCGAAGGAGGCGTCGTTCTGCCGTGGCAGGCCATAGATCAGGTCCACGTTGATCGATTCGAAGCCGAGCGCGCGCGCCGCATCCATCAGCGCAAAGACCTGCTGCGCCGGCTGGATGCGATGCACGGCCTGCTGCACGGCGGGGTCGAAGTCCTGCACGCCGAAACTCAGGCGGTTGAAGCCCAATGCGGCCAGGTTCGCGAGGCGCTGCACGTCGACCGTGCGCGGATCGATCTCTATGGAGCGCTCGCCGCCCGGCACGAAGGCGAAGGAGCGGTGCAGCATCGCCATAAGCTCGCCGAGTTCGGAGTCATCCAGGAAGGTGGGAGAGCCGCCGCCGAGATGCAGATGGCCAACGGTGGCGCCGCGCCCCAACTGCGCTGCCTGGAGCTCCACCTCGCGCCTCAGATAAGCAAGATACTGCCGGCCGCGCTCGCGGTGACGGGTGACGATCTTGTTGCAGGCGCAGTAATAGCACAGCGACTCGCAGAACGGGATGTGGACATAGAGCGACAGCGGCGGCGCGCCCGCGCCCGCCTCGCGCCGGCGGCACAGCGCCCGCGCGTAATCGTCGGCTCCGAATGCCTCGACGAAGCGGTCGGCGGTGGGATAGGAGGTGTAGCGCGGCCCGGGAACGTCGAACTGCCGCAGCAGATCGATGGGAAGCGGGGTCTGTCCGGGGACAGGAGCGAGAGCGGCATGAGTCATTGCGAGGGTGTCTGCAGGGGGGCGTCGGAAAGGTCCGCAACGGACGGCCTGGCGAGCAGTGCCGTGCAAGCGCTAGAGGCCGCGGCCATCAGCCAGAAAACGAAGAAAGCCGCCGTGTAGATGCCCTGACGCGACATGCGCAGCGCGTCGGCGCCGCAGAACGTGTTGACCGGATCGACGAGCGCGAACACCAGCACCTCCATGCAGCAGGCCACCAGGAAGGATGGCCACAGGACGCCAGCGAGCTGGCGCAGCCCGTTCATGGCGCGACCTTCTGGGGCGAAGGGGCCGGCAGGTCGTCCGCCGGCGTCATCGCATGGTTGCGGCCAGCCAGCGCGGGCAGGAGCTTCTTCGCAGCCAGGGTCTTGTTGATCTCGACGCCTTCGCGGTAGTAATCCTCGGACACCAGTGCGTCCGGGCTGCGCCAGGCCAGCCAGAAGGTTGCAAAGCTCGCGACCATCACGGCCACCGGACCGCCGATCACCATCCAGAGCAGTGGATAGCGCCACCAGGCCTCTGCTGCCTGTTCGTTCGCCGTGGCTGTCGTCGTTGTCGTTGCCGTGTTCATTTCAATCTTTCAGCGCGGCACCAGGAAGGCCGCCTTTTCCGAAACCTGCATTCCGCTGTCCTCGTCGCGGATGCGGAAATGCACCGTTTGCGAACCGGCGGGCACAGTGCCGTATGGGACCTGCAACCGCACCGCAACCCAGCGCGACTCGGCCGCATCGACCGTCACCGGCTCGTCGGGCGAGACGCCGAGGCCATCCAGCCCGTCGGCGGCGATGCGGTAGTGCCGCGGCTTCTCGGTGGCGTTCATGATCTGGAGCCGGTAGACGTTTTCGAGCCGCCCGCCCTCGGCAATGCGGGCCAGCGAGGCGCGGTCGCGCACCACGTCGACCTTGAATGGCGTACGCACGACAAGGCTGGCCAGCAGTCCGATCACAAGTGCCGCCAGGATCGTCGTGTAGACCAGCACGCGTGGCCGGAGCACACGCCACAACAATTGCCGGCGCGACCAGCCGGCGTCCATGCCGTTCTGCGTGTCGTAGCGGATCAGCCGTGGCGGGTAGGCCATCTTCTGCATGACGGTGTCGCAGGCATCCACGCAAAGTCCGCAGCCGATGCATTCGTACTGCAGGCCCTGGCGGATGTCGATGCCGGTCGGGCACACCCGCACGCACAGGCCGCAGTCGATGCAGTCGCCCAGCGCCAGCATGCGCGGGTCGTGGCCCTTGCGGCGAGGCGCGCGCGGCTCGCCGCGTCCGGCGTCGTAGGTGACGATGAGCGTGTCGCGATCGAACATGGCGCTCTGGAAGCGCGCATAGGGGCACATGTACTTGCAGACCTGCTCGCGCATGAAGCCGGCATTGCCATAGGTGGCGAAGCCGTAGAAGAAGACCCAGAACACCTCCCATGAGCCCATCTGCGTCTGCAGGAACGCCATGCCCAGTTCGCGGATAGGCGTGAAGTAACCCACGAAGGTAAAGCCAGTCCACAGCGCGATGCCGATCCAGACGATGTGCTTGAACCACTTCTTCACCAGCTTCTCGAGCGACATCGGTTCGGCGTCCAGCCGCATGCGTGCGGTGCGGTTGCCCTCGATCTTGTGCTCGACCCACATGAAGATCTCGGTGTAGACCGTCTGCGGGCAGACGTAGCCGCACCACAGCCGCCCGGCCACCGCAGTAAACAGGAAGAGCGACAGCGCGCTGATGACCAGCAGGCCCGAGAGATAGATCAGATCCTGCGGGTACAGCACCAGCCCGAAGATGTAGAAGCGACGTGCGGCCAAGTCGAACAGCACCATCTGCCGCCCACCCCACTCCACCCACGGCAGGCCGTAGAACAGCAGCTGGGTGAGAAAGACCATGGCCCAGCGCCAGCGCGCGAACAGGCCGCGCACGCTGCGGGGGTAGATCTTTTTCGTGGCCTCGTAAAGGCCGACCTCCTCGCTACCTGCGCTGACTATGGGAACGATCTTCCGGGTCATTGCGCCGATCTCAGGTTTCAGGGCGTGGTTGCGGCCGTGCTAATGTTGTTGGAGAACCCCCAGACGTACGAGGCGAGCATCCGGATCTGCGCTTCCGTGAGGCGACCTTCCTGCGCTGGCATCTCGTTTTGCTTGCCCGTGTTGATCATCTGGATGATCGCGGACTCGCCGTAGCCGTGAAGCCACACCTTGTCGCTGAGATTGGGGGCGCCCAAAGCCTGATTGCCAACGCCACCGATGCCGTGGCAGGCCGCACAGGCCGTGAACTTCGACTTTCCGAGGCCGGCGCGCACCGAATCGTGAGGTTCGCCTGCCAGGCTCAGCACGTAGTTGGCGACGTTCTTCACGTCGTCGGTGGTGCCGACGGCTGCGGCCATCGGCGGCATCATGCCGACGCGGCCCTTGGTGATGCTCTCGACAATCTTCTCCGGCGTGCCGCCGTGCAGCCAGTCCTTGTCGGTGAGGTTGGGAAAGCCCTTGCTGCCACGCGCGTCGGAGCCGTGGCACTGGGCGCAGTTGTTCATGAAGAGCCGCTCGCCGATGGCCTTGGCCTGCGGGTCCTTCGCGACCTCTTCGACGGGCATGGTGGCGTATCTTGCGTAGACAGGCGCGAGCTCCTGCATGGCCCTTGCCAACTCCCCCTCGTACTCGCCGCGCGAACTCCAATCAGACTGGCCGCGAAAACTCCCCAGGCCCGGAAAGACCGCGAGGTAGCCCAGTCCGAAGACGATGGTCAGCACGAACAGGCCGACCCACCACATGGGCAGCGGATTGTTGGCCTCGCGCAGGTCTTCGTCCCACACGTGGCCGGTGGTGTTGTCGGCACTGGCCGCGATGCGCTTGCGGGCTGTGAGCCACAGCAGAATCACGCAGCCGAGGATGCTCAGCAGCGAGACCACCGCCACGTAGTCCGACCAGAAACGGTTGATGAAATCGCTCATCGTGCTTCTCCCTTCAGTCCTGCTCGAAGGGCAGCCGGGCCGCTTCCTGGAAGCGCGACGCGTTGCGACGCGAGTACGCCCAGATCACGATGCCGACGAAGAGCGCGAAGCAGACGACTGTGGCGGTGATCCGCAGTGTTGTGAGGTCGATCATGGTTGGTTCCTTTGCCGCCTTGCTTACTTGAGGGCCAGGCCCAGCGACTGCAGGTAGGCCACCGTGGCTTCCATCTCCGTCTTGCCTCGGACTTCTGCCGTAGCTCCGGTGATCTGCTCATCGGTGTATGGCACGCCGACGCGCCGCAGCGCGCGCATGTGGGCCGGCAGCGCCTCGGCGTCGACAGGGGTCTTCTCCAGCCAGCTGTAGGCCGGCATGTTCGACTCGGGCACGACGTCGCGCGGGTTGTTCAGGTGGATGCGGTGCCACTCGTCGCTGTACTTGCCACCCACGCGGTGCAGGTCAGGCCCGGTGCGCTTGCTGCCCCACTGGAACGGGTGGTCGTAGACGAACTCACCCGCCACCGAGTAGTGGCCGTAGCGCAGCGTCTCCGAGCGGAAGGGGCGGATCATCTGCGAGTGGCAGTTGTAGCAACCCTCCCGCAGGTAGACGTCGCGCCCGGCGAGCTGCAGCGGCGTGAGTGGCTTGATGCCCTGCACCGCTTCGGTGGTCGACTTCTGGAAGAACAGCGGCACGATCTCTACGAGGCCGCCCACGGCCACCACGACGAGGATCAGCACGATCATCAGCAGGTTGTTGGTCTCGATCTTCTCGTGCGTGAAGCCGCTGGAGCTGGAGCTCGAGCCGGAGGTTTTCTGGTTCATCGTGCGTCCTCAGGCATGGGCCATGGCGGGGGGCGGGATCTCGGCGCGCACCGCGAGGCCGGAGATGACGGTCATCCAGACGTTCCAGGCCATCAGCAGCATCCCGCTGAGGTAGAGAACGCCGCCGATCACGCGCACCAGGTAGAACGGGAAGGTGGCCTTCACGCTCTCCACGAAGGTGTAGGTGAGCGTGCCGTCGGGGTTGATGGAGCGCCACATCAGGCCCTGCATCACGCCGGCGATCCACATCGCCGCGATGTACAGCACGATGCCGACGGTGGCGATCCAGAAATGCGCCTCGATGGCCTTCGTGCTGTACATGGCGGTACGGCCGTACATGCGTGGGATCAGGTAGTAGAGCGAGCCCATGGTGATGAAGCCCACCCAGCCGAGCGCGCCGGAGTGCACATGGCCGACGGTCCAGTCGGTGTAGTGGCTCAGGGCGTTGACGGTCTTGATGGACATCATCGGCCCCTCGAAAGTCGACATGCCGTAGAACGACAGCGCCACGATGAGGAAGCGCAGGATCGGGTCGGTGCGCAACTTGTGCCAGGCGCCCGAGAGCGTCATCACTCCGTTGATCATGCCGCCCCAGCTCGGCGCCAGCAGGATCAAAGAGAACACCATGCCGAGCGACTGGGTCCAGTCGGGCAGTGCTGTGTAGTGCAGGTGGTGCGGGCCCGCCCACATGTAGGTGAAGATCAGTGCCCAGAAGTGCACGATGGACAGCCGGTACGAATACACCGGCCTGCCTGCCTGCTTTGGGATGTAGTAGTACATCATCCCGAGAAAGCCCGCCGTGAGGAAGAAGCCGACGGCGTTATGGCCGTACCACCACTGCACCATCGCGTCTTGCACTCCGGCGTAGGCTGAGTAGCTCTTCATCCAGCCCGCCGGAATCTCAGCGCTGTTGACAATGTGCAGCAACGCCACCGCAATGATGAAAGAGCCGAAGAACCAGTTGGCCACGTAGATGTGGCGCACCTTGCGCATGCCGATGGTGCCGAAGAACACGACGGCGTAGGCTATCCAGACCAACGCGATCAGCAGGTCGATCGGCCACTCCAGCTCGGCGTATTCCTTGCCGCTGGTGTAGCCCATGGGCAGGCTGATGGCGGCAGCCAAGATCACCGCCTGCCAGCCCCAGAAGACGAAGGACGCGAGCTTGGGTGCGAAGAGCCGCACCTGGCAGGTGCGCTGGACCACGTGGAAGCTTGTGGCCATCAGCGCGCAGCCACCGAACGCGAAGATAACTGCGTTGGTGTGCAATGGTCGCAAGCGCCCGTAGCTGAGCCATGGAACGCCAAGATTGAGTTCGGGCCATGTCAGCTGTGAGGCAATGACCACGCCCACCAGCATGCCGACCACGCCCCACACCACGGACATCAGCGCAAATTGCCGCACGACTGTGTCGTCGTATTCCACGGCGGGTGTTATCGGTGCTTGCATCATCGTGCCCTTGATTGAGTTGCGGGCAGTTTCCGCGCGGGGCCGCCTTCGAGGCTTGATCCAAATCAATCGACGTGCAGGATGCGTTCACCCTCTGCGTCGACATCGTCAAACTGGCCACGCTCGATAGCCCACCATAGCCCACCGAGAATCGCGAGCACCAGCACGACTGACAGCGGGATGAGGAGGAAAAGAATTTCCATCAGGCCTTCGCTTGACGCGCTAGTGCGAGTCTTGAGGCGTTCAGCAGCACTGCAAGGGAGCTCGCTGCCATGCCAAGTCCTGCAAGCCACGCCGGGAGCCAACCCCCGATCGCGACGGGAACGCAAATGGCGTTGTACCCTGCCGCCCAGGCCAGGTTCTGCCTGATCACTTGCAGCGTGCGTCGCGCTTGTGCGATCGCGTCGGGGATCTTGATCAGCTCATCGCCCAGGACGACGAAGTCGGCTTTTGCACGCGACATCGGAACCGACTCACCAAACGCGAACGACGCATCGGCTCGAGCGAGGCTCGGTCCGTCGTTCAAGCCGTCACCGATCATGGCCACGCGCCTGCCCTCGGCCTGTAGACGCCAGAGGACATTGAGCTTTTCTTCCGGCGTACATTCACCTTGCACCGCTGCGATACCCGCACGCGCTGCCGCCCTTCGCGCGGAAGCGTCCTGATCTCCCGACAGCATGCGTACCGAAATGCCCTGGCGCTTCAAGGCAGCGACGGCTTGCGCTGCATCAGCGCGCAGGTTCTCGGACAGAACGAAGCTTGCCATCCACCCTTGGTCATCAGTCAGATGGATCTGCATTCCATCGATCTGCAGCGGCTGCACGGTGCAAAACGTCGCCGATCCGAGCCGTGTCTTGATCTCACGATTTGAAGAAAAATTTGAGTTCGCGCGCCGACGACTGGCTTGCACACCCTGCCCCGCCATCTCGAGCGTTCCGGACAGCTCCCACTGCGGTGGATTTCGGAACTGAGCTGACCATGCATTTACCAAGGCCCTAGCGGCGGGATGCAGAGAAAGGCTACCCAGGGCCGCGCCAATCTCTAGCGCGTCGCCAGGGAGAAGCCCTTGGCGACAGTACACACGCTCCAACCGAGGCGTGTCGGTGGTCAGTGTGCCGGTCTTGTCGAAAACGACAGTGTCTACGCTCGCCAACGTCTCCAGGGATTGCAGGTTGGCCGTCAGTACTCCAGCACGCGCCAAGGCACCCGCGCTTGCCAACATGGCCGCGGGCGTGGCAAGGGACAATGCGCACGGACAGGTGACGACCAACACGGATACAGCCACCATCAATGCCTTGCCTGGACCATCGGACCACCACAACGCGGCAGCGACAACGGCTGATACCAGTACCCCCCACAAAAACGGATATGCGAATCGATCGGCCAAGCGAGCGAGCCGCGGCTTCTCAAGCGCCGCACGTTCCATAAGCCGCACGATGTTTGCAAAGCGCGTTTCAGCTCCCACACGCTCCACACGCATTTTCACTGGCGCAGAAATGTTATGACTGCCCGCAAGCACGCGGTCTCCGCGCCCGCGTGGAACCGGATGCGACTCGCCGGAAAGCAACGCCTCATCTGCGCTGGTGTCGCCGTCGACCAGCAGGCCATCGGCCGGAAAGGCTTCGCCGGGCCACACTCGCACGATATCGCCTACCACAAGTCGTCGAGGTGACACACGCTGCCATCGCTCATCGCCGCTCAAGCGTTCAACGCTGTCCGGCAATCGGTGCAACAGCGCGTCGAGCGAGCCGGCAGTCCGCGTCTTTAGCTTCGCCTCGAGCCAACGGCCTGTGAGAAGGAAGAAGACAAACATCGTCAGCGAATCGAAATAGACTTCCTGGCCCCAGGAGCCATTCGGGTCAAAAGTCGCGGCCGTGCTGACGGCGAATGTGATTGCCACGCCAAAGGCGACTGGGAGCTCCATGCTGATCCGCCCCGCTCGCACGTCGCGCCAGGCACTGCGAAAAAACGGACCGCAGCAGAAAAGCATCACGGGTAGCGTGAGAACCCAGGATGCCCAGCGCAGCAGTTCCAGCGCGTCCGATGACATCTCGCCGGGCCTCGCGATGTATGCCGGGTAGGCATACATCATGACTTGCATCATGCACAAGCCCGATACCAGCCACCGCCACAGGGCGTTGCGCAGTTCACGCGCATTCTCACCGTGTACCGATGTTGGGCTTGCTGGCAGCAATGGATAGCCGGCCGCGGCGCAAGCCTCGAACCAAACAGAAGGTTTGGTAACGGTAGACACCCATACGATGCGCGCTCTCCGGCTGGCCGGATTGACCTGGGCTTCGAGCACGCCCGGTAGTGCACGAAGCACGGCTTCGACGCTGAATCCACACGCGGTGCAACGCATGCCGCCGACCATGACTTGTGAGGTCCAGCGATCGTCCTTCGGATCGATCGCAACCCTGTCGCTGAATTCGGTCCATTCCTGCTGATCGTCAAGCGCCTCCCATGCCTGAGAGGTCTTGATCAAGACCTCGGAGTTGATGGGCAAAGAGGCGATGCTGGCTTGCATCATTCAAGACTAGAGGCTCTGCAATGCGTGCGAGTTGATCTGGATCAAGCCGTGTGCGAGAAGTGCCCCCTAGGCTCGAGTGCAACTCTCCCTTTTGCATCTATCGTGTTCCAACGCATACTTGTCGCGACCGACGGCTCTCCCTTATCGAAGAAGGCCGTGTCACGCGCCGTTGAGATGGCGGCACAATGCGATGCCGATCTCGTCGTACTGCATGTCATTCCCCGCTATCCGCAAAGCTTTCTTGAGGGCGCGGCCACTTTTTCGGCGGAAGAAATTGGCAGGATCGAGAGGCAGTGGGCGGAAAAAGCACAGGGAATGCTGGATTCCATCGCCAGTCAAGCATGCGACAAAGGCGTGGTCGCCAAGACAGTCACGATGAACTCGGATCTGGTCGCGGAATCCATCATCGCTACCGCGCGCAAGCACCGCAGCGACTTGATTGTCATGGCGTCGCACGGGCGCAGGGGTTTGCAGCGCCTGCTGCTCGGAAGCGAGACTCAACACGTCTTGACTCAGACGACCGTGCCGGTACTCGTACTGCGCTGACGGCGCATCCACCAAGGCGGTCTGCAGACTGAGGCTCGTGGAGGGAGTGCTTCAGAGCAATTCCATGCGGTAAAACGGCTCAAACGCTGGGAGGTATGTACCTTCGCGTACTTCTCCGCTTGGGCGCGCCGCAACCGCGCGCCAAGTCGCGCGTGAACGGAACGTCACTACAGAAACAGCGAACCCTGTTCCCCCTCACGATATTCCGCGCTTCCTGCACCCCGGTTTCATCGCGGAGCACACCGCGTGCGGCTTGTCCTGCGAACTCGCAGCAAGCTCTTTAAAGTAACCCTCGGCTCGATGCCTCGACCACAGCATGAGCACGGGTGTGGACCCGCAGTTTCCGGTAGATGCTCTTTATGTGTGCGCAGACAGTCTGGCCACTGATTGACAGAGCTTGAGCAATTTCGTGGGTCACATTCCCTGCTGCCACCAAACGAAGCACCTCACATTCACGCGCAGACAAGGGTTCTTCGATCGCCTGCGCAACGCGCGGCTTCATCAACGGCGGATGGTGCTCGTCCGCGAGCTTGAGCAATAGCCGCCTGGCCAGACAGGGCGAGATCGCGGCACCCCCATTGACAACCTGAAGCACGGCTTGCGCGAAGTGGTGCTGCCAGGAGTTCTTGACAAGATAGCCGGATGCGCCAAGCTCGAAAGCGTGAAGGATATGGTGCTCGTCCTCCAGCGAGGAGTTGACGATCACCTCCAAGGTTCGTGAGCGCCGCTTGGCATGCTCGATGAGCTCGAACCCACTCCCACCGTCTAGCCGAATGTCGAGAATCAACACGTCAAATTCATGCTGCGACAGCAAACGCCGTGCCTCAGACAGGCTTCCGGTCTCCCCGGCCACGAGGATTCTCTGATCAAGCGCGAGGTCCTTGGACACCAAGCGGCGAGCATGGTTGTCGTCCACCAATAGGACCCGCACCGGTCGCTCGAGCTGCCCACTCAGGAAGTCTGGCCACATCCAAAACACTGGAGAGACAGGCACAGCTTCAGTTTTTTGGCCCCGCGGGCTGCCCGGATAGGACTCGAGCGAAAGGCGGTCGTTGACAGGCACGTGCAATTCCCCGTCTAAGTGCGTTATAGATATATTCATTTTTGGTCTTAGATACTGGTCTGTCACTCAAATACGCCAAAAAGCCTAAGCACACCACCTCTTGTGCTGGCCCCCTATTTGGGTGTTGGACGCACAAACAGATACTCAGTGCGACCCAGCTCGGGTGGGAGCGCATAGCCCTCACACTGACGCTCGATGCAACGCACTTCGATGACCCGCGGCCACAGGGTTGCTGAGGTCGGATAGCCCGGCATGAATTGCGGCACGTGCCAGACACCGTAGTCGCCGACCGGCTGAGCGGGCTCGCTGCCACTCGCGTTCTGCAGGCCGCTTCCCAGAAGCATGCGTTCGACCTCCAAATCGGTGCCAGGCTGTGGCTCACGAGGCGCGGCTTTCGCGTAACCAGCTGCGATCGCTACGGCGAGGACGATGGCGATGGCGAGGGGACCGGCATTCATCGCGGCAGCTCCACGGCCGTACGATCGGCGGTCGCCCGCGTGAGACCCAAAAGCGCGGGCTCGTCGAGCGCATTGACAGTCAAATCGTTGCGGGCCACCGGCATCGCCTTTGCGAGCGTGAGGACGAGGTCGGGCGTTTCGCCGGGTACCTGCGACCCCGACGCTGGAATGGTCGCCGCCTGCCCGCCCTGCCCGCCCTGCCCGCCCTGCCCGCCCTGCCCAGCATGCGCAGGCTGAACCGAGGATGTGGTTTGTTCCGACCCTGACGACACTTGCGCCGCAAAGGTCGTCAGTGGCGCTTGCGCGGGCGCAGCAGCCACAGGCAGCGCTGGCGCCGCACCGAGCGGCGAGGCCTGCGGTCCAAACGCCGAGACACGTTCGGCCGCCGTCATCGATTGCGGGCAGCGGGTTCCGGTCATCTCGAGCGCCGCCATGGCCGACGGATCCATGCAGTCCATCGCGAGGGAGGCGGCCCTCATGCCCTTGTTCCAGAGTTCGCGGCTCATCTTCAACCGCTTGCAGTGCTCGTCTGTCCAGGTGGTCCCGAAGCTCAGCCCCACGCCCGCCCCGTTGGCGCTGGCACTGGTACTTCCCATACAGGTGTCATTGCTTGTCGTCAGGTTGGGACCGTTGACGGAGGGCACGTTTCGCACCGTGTAACTGCCCTGGTTGTCGACGATCGTCCGCGTGGTGCCGCTGCTGACCACGTTCTGTGTATTCGTCGAAGTCGACGTCATCCGCGCGTTCGTCTCCGAAGGCGCCGAACTGTTGAACACCACTGCCTGGGTGTTGCCCTGCGCGTTGGTGGTCGCCGAACTGGTTGAGCTGTTGTTGGCCGTCTGTGCCGTGGCACCCATGGCCGCTGGAATCAAGGCCAGAAGAAATGCTTTTTTCATGGGGAACCGCCGATTTGAGTGGGGAAGGCGCGAGCACCCTCCCCAAATTGCCACGGTTGGCGCGCCCTTACGGTGCGACTGCGCCCGAGGACGCGCCGGCGCTGCCGGACGTGCCGCCACCGTTGGTGAACGTGCCGGCGTTACCGAAGTGCACGTTCACCAGGCCCGAGGAGCCGCCCATCGAAGTCGCATTCGCCGTGGTGCTGGTGTTGTTGGTCAAGCCCGACGTGGCCACTGCGCTCGCTCCGTAGTTCGAGGTGGTGCCCGAGGTGTTCGTCACGATGGCGAGACCACCGCCGGGTCCAGCCGCGGTGGCTGCTTGGTTGTTGGTCGAGGAGCTGGCCCCGCCCGCTGCGCCGCCGCTCACGGGATGCGAGTTGTTGACGCTGAAGCCCGCGCTGGCGGCGGAGCCCGCGCCAGCGGTCGCCTGCGCCGTGCCGAGCGCCGCACCGTTGCCGGTTGTGGCGGCCAGGCTGCTAACCGACCCGGTGGTCTGGGCCTTCCCTCCCACGACGGCAATGCCACCGCTGCCGAACATGTTGCCGCCGCTCGCGCTGGAACCGGTGGCGGTAGCGCCCGCACCGGAGCTCGCGGAATTCGAACTCAGGGCCGCGCCGTTGCCCGAGCTGCTTGCGCCGGCAGTCGTTGCGCTCGAGGCGTTGGTGTTGGTGGAGGTCGCCGCAATGGCGGAGCTGCCCACGGTGGCAGAGGCAACACTCGCCAGAAAGATCACGCCCGCTGCAATCACAGTCTTCTTCATGAGGATTCTCCTTAGTCCGGAATACGCTCGGAGCCGCCGAGTACGGATCGGGAGCGCGCCGCGATGGCCTATTCCACCGCGTCGGTCCCTTGCCAGAACGCTGGATAAACCGTGTCCCTTTTTGCGGCACCCGAGCCTTCATCGTTCTGTCGGGGCCAGTTTCGGGAGCTTGGGCGTTGCCGCAAATCGCCGTAACAGGGCACTACGAAAGCCAGCCCATCAAGCGCCAAATGACACGCGACGAACCCTCTGGACACAAGAAAAAACGGCCAAGCCTCCTCCGGCGTGCGAGGTTTCGAGATGCCATGTACCAATTTGCAACAACTGAAATATTTGTACTTCTGTATTCAAAGTATGTCGCCGTTGTTCTAAGTTGCTGGCAAGCAATCGGGTTTTTAGAACTTCTCGCGATGAGGTGAACATGACTCTCGCTCCAGGCGCCGACGCACCTTGCGCAGCGGCTTTGGCTCAAGTCGCTACGCCATGACTCCGCAGACGCCTCGCGACGCCAAGCATCGGCTTTGGCCGGAATTCGGACGCGTTCAGGCTACGGAACCCGTACGTGTCTTGTTGGTCGTTGACGAACCCGGTTTGCGCCAAGTACTGGCGCAAGAGCTGCTTGCAGACCCGCGCGTTCTGCTCACAGCCCAGACTGGCAGCACGCGCGAAGCTCGTAGGTTCATCGGTACTGCAAGCTTTGACGTCCTCGTGGCAGATATTGATTTCGATGGAGAGCAAGGCCTGGAACTCATTGCCGCCACACGCGCTCGGCGACCAATCGCCGAAATCATCGCGATGTCTTCTAGCGAGGAACCGGAGGACGCGTTGCGAGCGATGCGCCTGGGCGCAACTGGCTACCTGACAAAGAGCTCGTGGTTCAGAGATATTGCTGACGCCGTGCTGCAAGTGGCAAACGGAGGCGCAGCAATTTCGCCTTCAGTGACACGGCAGTTGCTGGGAGTTGCACTAGGCGGAAAAACCTGACGCTCGTTGCGCGCTTCGAAAATGCGCAGTCCGAATCCGAGCCTAAGTGGTGCGCTCCCGTCTAACAGCGTTTGCTACGGCCACCGAGACGAACTGCACGATCGCCTACGCCCGTTTTGACCGCATCCCCCGATCGACGCTACCTACCGCACGCGCCGTTCGCGCACGAAAAGGCAGAGCGAACGGGCGAGGAACATAAATTCAACCTACTGGCAATGCAGGTGGCAGGAGTTCCCGCGTCATCAACCGCTTCGCCGCAAATGGCAACGCAGCGCCATTCCATCGAGCGCACTGAGTGAGATCAACGATGCAGGCTCACGCGAAGAATTGTCTGCGCGCGTTCTGCGCACGCGCCACTTGACCTCAGGGGCAGGCGACACTGCGCTCAGCGTCCTTCAACGTCTAGAACGCACCGCTCTACATGTCTCGCTTTCTCGTTGCCTGGGATCTAACGCTTGTCGCGCAGCTTGAGATTCACTGCTCCTGCACGGCCCAGCACACCAGCCGCAACTCGCTAAGCGGCAGCACTTCGTTTGACCCATCAGCAAACTGCACCTGCAAGTCAATCGATCAAATCAAAACGCCGTCTATGCAGACGAACGTAAGGGCAGGATCAAATGCAGACTTCCGACGCGCGAGGTCGTTCATTGCCTGCCGCGACGACTGCTCCTGAGTTCGTTTGGGGCCTCAATCCGCTTCCTACCGTGGCCGGCGGCACCACAGACCCCGAGCGCCATGTTGCTCGGCCTGACGCGGCTGCGATAGCGAGTCGGCGATGGAGCCGTATCGTTTTGAGGTTGCTCGATGGCGCTTGTACGATGCGAGTCATCAACCGGGGACGTATGCTCCAGCGCGCCCAGCAATGAGGAATCGATCTTGAATCACACTGAAGCCGCTGCTCCGGACTACCCGGGCTCCAGCACGGTCACCGCCCCGCCGACGACCGGCGCCGCCAAACCCTTCAACGAAGATCAACGCCTCGCGGCGCTGCACCGCTACCAGGTGCTCGATACCACCGCAGAGCAAGCCTACGACGACGTGACGACACTGGCGTCGGCCGTCTGCAAGGCGCCGATCGCCCTCATCTCGCTCATCGACCAGGACCGCCAGTGGTTCAAGTCGCGCGTGGGACTGGACGCGAGCGAGACGCCGCGCGAGCTCGCGTTTTGCGCCCACGCCATCCTGCAGCCGGATCTCGTGTTCGAAGTGCAAGATGCCCACCTTGACCCGCGCTTCGCCGGCAATCCGCTCGTGACGGGCGAACCGGGTATCCGCTTCTACGCCGGGGCACCGCTGGTAACGGCCGACGGCCTGCCGATCGGCACCGTCTGCGTGATCGATCGCGAGCCGCGTATCCTGTCGGCCGCCGAACGCAAGGCGCTGCAGTCGCTGGCCCGGCAGGTGGTCGCACAACTCGAACTGCGCCAGGCCATGGCCGGGCTGGAGCTCGAGAGCATGACCGATCCGCTGACGTCGCTTTGGAACCGGCGAAGCCTGGATCGGAGACTGCATGCGGCCTGGGATCTGCATGCACGCGAGCGTTCGCCGCTGAGCCTGCTGATGATCGACCTGGATCACTTCAAGCGCATCAACGACGCACACGGCCATCCAGTCGGAGATCGGGTGCTGGTGCAGGCCGCGGCGATCATCCGCGACCAGATCGGCAATGATGGTCTTGTCGCGCGTTTCGGGGGCGAGGAATTCTGCGCAGTGATGCCGGGCGTGGACGCCGAGACGGCGCGGGCACGCGCCGAGCAGGTGCGCCGCGCCATCGAGGACGCGGCGTGGCCCGCCGCTCATGTGACCGCCAGCGTCGGCGTGGCGACCGCGACGGCTGACGCAGAAGGCTCTCCCAACGTGATGCTCACGCGCGCCGATCGCGCGCTGTATGTCGCCAAGCGTGACGGCCGCAACTGCGTGCGGCAGTTTGACGGGTGGTCCTGATCGGTTTGGCGTCAAGCGGCGTGCGCCGCGGCGGACCGCTCAGCCATCGACCATTGACGAAACAACGGCCGCTCCGCACCCAACCAGGGCAAGTGCTCGTTTGCGACGACTGCGCCGCGCTACATTCGTCGGGAGTACGCGTCATTCCGGCGATGAATCGCGCAGACCATCCCGGGGGTACCTCGATATCAACAATGCCGAGCCCAGCCCCCTCGTTTGGTAAAAACTGCAAAAGACATCGTTCTCAGCATTGAGAGATCGTCTGCGCGATCATCACCGTCAGCGCCGTGCGTACACGTCGATCCAAAACTGGCTGCCGATCAGCAGCTTCAGGTCGTGCTCCTTGGCAGCCACATGGGCACGAACCACGCCCGCCAGGCTGCACTCGTCTCTGGCCCAGCGTCGGCCGCGGAGGCGCCGTCGTGGTTACTCGACTCCACGCAGGAGGTGCGGTCCCACCAGCCGCCCTCCACACGGTGTGCCCCGGCCAGCAGGTGCTGCACCCTCTGGTAGATCGGCCGGTTGTCCTGAACCGCCAGACGCAGTGGTTGGGACAGCGCGAAGGTCGGCTGCGGCACGTCGGGCGGCCTGCATCGGATGCGTGGCGCGGGCTCGGGCGCCGGGCGCCAACGACACATCCATTCCATCCGGTGGTCATCGAGGAGGACCGGGCGCAACGCGCGGTCCGGACCCAGGCGCGCGGCGATGCGCTCGAGCTCGGGCGCCAGGCGCTCGCTCGACAGCTTTGTCGGGCAGCATCGAGAGGCTCTGTTCCTCCAGCGGATGCACCGCGGCGGCGACCAGCTCGAGGTCCCTCACCGGTGCCAGCAGCTCGGCCTTTGGCCAGATGCTCGGCCAGAAGCCGCATCAGGTGCTCGGCATCGCGCGTGGCGGGGGCCGTGCACACCGTCATTTCGCCGCTATCGCCTGCCGCCTTGGAGCGCATGGCGTCATGGCACCAGCGCAGCGTGAAAGCGGTCACGCCGAGCGCCGTACCAGAAGCCACCCGGCCATCTGCCGCGCCATCAGCTCGAGCTTCGCATGGAAAGTTTCGCCCCACCGCGCCCAGGCATGCGCGTCGGAACGCAAGCCGTACGCCTGATCGAGGTTGCTGAGCAACTGGGTGTCGAAGCTCCTGCTCAGGCCGCCGCGCGGCAATGCTCTGACCTGTCCCAAGGTCTGGCAACCCAGGCGTTCCAGTGTGGCTTGGTGCGCGGCGACCTGCGTGTGCGTCTCCAGCGGCAACGCGTCCAACAGTTGCGCCAAGCGCTTCGCGAAGCCGTTGGACAGGCCTGCTCGCGCGAGCGCGAGCGCCGCCCGGCTGGTGGTGGCCCAAGCCAGCTGCCGTACGCCAAGATCCACGCATTCCTCGCGCACCCGCTCCACGAGCCTGCGCTTTCCGCCGAACAGGCGCAGGCTTTTTTCCCGAATTCCATGACCCCGCCGGGACAGGTCAGAAGCGCGTCGAGGACGGCAACGCGCGGTGTGAACTGCAGGCACCAGGCCGCCAGACCGTCGAGCGCCTCAGGGCGCGGCTTCGGACCGTCCGGCAGGTTGTCCGGGAGAAGCGCTGCCCACAGCATGGGAGGAACGTCTGGAATGGCGCGCCGCGATCAGGCGGCTCGGGCGTTTCAGGCGAGGCGTGAGGATTCCCCCCAGGTCACCGGGGATCGAGGGCAGGCTCAGTTCCGTATCGTGCGACGGCCCCTTGCGCTTGATCAGGTGCAACCGCAGCTCCCAGTCGATGCCGAAACGCGCCTGCAGACGCAGAGGCGCGGCCGAGGCCTCATGCTCGGCCGCAGCCGGGCGAAAAAGGATTACCGGAGCGTCGCAGCTCTGGGCGCACACCTGCGGCCGCCGGATCTGTTCCTGACGCGCCTGCGGCACCCAGCCCAGGACCATGCCTGCGGCGTTGGCCTTGCGCAGTTGTTAGATGGCCCACAACCGCTCGACCGGCTTGTCCGCGTGGATCCACACCAGATGCCGTTCGTCGAGCCCCAGATGGACAAGTCCTGGAATATGCGGGGCCTTGGGCGGCCCGACCACCACGATCTGCTTGTCTTGCGCAACCAGGGAGCGCATCGCGGGTGCCAGAAGACGCCACTCGAGGACGGTCGGTTGCACCTGGAGCACCTCGGTCAACGAATCGCAGGGCCACCCGCCGCCCGGCAGCTGCGCATCCAGTGCCTTGAAGCCGCTGCTGAGAACACGCGTCACCGGGCTGCCCAGGGCGTCTCCCCGCCAGAGCGCGGATTCCACCGCATGGGGAAGCATCAAAGGGCCTTTTTGCGGGTCGCGAGAAGCAGGCGAAGGCGACGCGGGCAGGGGGAAGGGGAGTGCGGCGGGCGGTGGGTCGTCGCCACCCACCCACGACAGGGAGGCGGCCATGCTGGGCTCCATATACTGTATGAAAATACAGAATCCTTGAGCCTCTGCCCGCTTAGCAAGAATGTTTACAAATTACCCGGGATTTTCGGGCGAAGGCATACGTGCCCGAGGGTGTCCTGTGTCGCAAGGGATCATCGGGCTACATTGGGAGGCTGCGCACCGCCCTGCCCGCGTGGCGACAACCACGTGCACGGGGCTGGCGTTAAAACGAAGACCCACCAACGAGGACCGCTGAGCCCATGAAACTCCATCTCGATGCACTTGCCCTGGCAGGCGCCCTGTCCCTCCTCGGCATCAGTCCAGCTGCGACCGCACAGGTCTCCGTCAACATCAACGTACCTGGTCTGGTCATCACGGCGCCGCCTGCGCCGCGCTATGAAGCGCCTCCTGCGCCACGAGGCGGCTTTGTCTGGGTACCGGGACGGTGGGCCTGGAATGGTCACGACTACGTCTGGCGTCCAGGTCGGTGGGCCAAGGCCCGCGCAGGTTATGACTACGCACCGGGTCGCTGGATCGAGGACCGGGGAGGCTGGCGCTGGACCGAAGGGAATTGGCGACGGCGTGAAGGCTGGCGCGAGAGTCATGAGCATCGTGAGAGGCACGAGCGTCGTCGCGATTCGGACGCTCATCGCCACCATGAACACGGGCCGCACCACTGCCCGCCGGGACAAGCCAAGAAGGGCCGTTGCTGAGCAGGGCCTGTGGGCGCATGCCGGCAATATGCCTGCTGATGCCGAATCGAGCACCGCGTCGCGGCGTCGACAAACCGTAGAGAACGCGAACCCTTGGCAGCCGTCTCAGGGTCTGCCAGCCAGATGCTTGGGCAGGAGATTTGACATCCGACCCGCTTCTCGGATCGCGCCTACAAGCAAGTCCGCCGGCTGGCCCCAACGTTGCTCTCGTCGCGGCAATAGTCCCCGGGTCCCCGGGGCATCGCTCCGGGCTCTGCGTAGGCCCTGGGCATAGCAGCGATCACATGGGCGCGATTGAACCGCGCGCTTGTTATTCCTCCACAAAATCGAACTGCTTATGTCACTCCTCTGGACCATTTTGATCGGCTTCGTCGCAGGCCTGGTTGCGCGTGCTGTCATGCCTGGGCGTCAAGCTCTTGGTTTCATCTGGACCACCGTTCTGGGCATCGTCGGCGCCCTGCTCGCGACATATCTCGGACGCGCTCTGGGATGGTATGAAGCGGGCGCTGGAGCAGGCTTCGTGGCCTCCGTCGTCGGTGCAGTGATCGTGCTGGCCATCTACGGCGCCGTTCGCAAGCGATCCTGAACCGAAGCAATACGCGCAGCAGGCGCACACATAAAGGCAGGCAGGGCAGGCCGGCTTGAAACACCCGCACCCTGCCTTGCCGATCGAAACGAACCATGTCGAGCCTAGCCACTCCCACGCATCGCACCATCCACGTGAACGGCATCGCCTTGCACGTGGCACTCGCGGGAAGCGAGGAAGCCCCTCTGGTCATCCTGCTGCATGGTTTCCCGGAATATTGGGGTGCTTGGCGCAAGCAGATCGAGCCCTTGGTCGACGCAGGCTTTCGCGTCGCTATTCCTGATCAGCGTGGGTACGGGAGTTCGGACAAACCCGGTTCGATCTCCGCCTACGTTCTCGACACCCTGGCCGACGACATTCGCGAACTTGCCCAGCACCTCCAGGCGCCCCGGTTCAGTCTGGTGGGCCACGATTGGGGCGGTATGGTGGCTTGGCATCTGGCCGCTCGCGATAAGACGGCCGTCGATCGTCTCGTCATCCTCAACGCGCCTCACCCGGCGAGCATGTTCTTGTACACGCTCAGTCATCCCCTTCAGATACTGCGCAGCAGCTACATCGGTTTTTTCCAAGTGCCCTTTGTTGCGGAGGCAGCGCTTGCCGCTAGGAACTTCGCGTTGCTGGAGGCGGCACTCACGCGCAGTGCGCGACCCCACACCTTCAAGGATGCCGAACTGCGCGCTTATCGCGAGGCTTGGGCGCAGCCGGGAGCGGTCGCCGCGATGCTGCGGTGGTATCGCGCGTTGCCACTCGCGCGGCCGCAGCAAGGCTTGATCGACGCGAAGGTGCGCATCATCTGGGGCGAAGCGGATGCCGCGCTTGAGGCGGGGCTTGCCGCCGCAGCTTTGCCGTTTTGCCGAGACGCGGACATCGTTCGGCTCGCGAAGGCCACACACTGGCTCCATCACGAGGAGCCCGCGCGAGTGAATGCGGCGCTCATCGAATTTCTTTCTCCGGCGAGCTGACAGCGCGCGACGCCAGCCACCCGCCCGGGATACACGTCGTTGCCCGCTTCGGCAGCGTTGCTGCACAGACCCACCCTTCACCGCGTGTCTCAATGACCGCCAGCGCAGCATCCGCAGGGACGAAAGCCCTTCGCCCGCGCAGCTGATCAACCTGCTTTCTGTCGCGCTCGACGGTTTCCGGAGCCTTCAAACGGCGATGCCTGATCACCCTCGCCTGAGCGGCCTCCTCATGCGCTGACCGCACTGCCTTCCGTGTCTGCGGGGCGCGTTCGGTTCGAACAAGTCGCTGCCGGACAAACCTCCTCGCCAGCGGGCCGAAAGCTCTCAAACCCATCTTCCTCGAGCGCCGCAGGCAGATCGCGGATCGCCCCCGCTACACGGGTTCGCACCCCAAGGGGACCGCCCATGACCAAAGCACGCTGACTCCGCCCTAGGCAGTTCCCCTTGCGGCCGAGAAAGGCAGCAGGTCGGGCGCTGCGCTACTGCATGCGTGCGGACGAAGAGGTGCTCGAGGACGGCGGCGTCGTGCGGTGCCGCGTGAAGATGCGGGGCATGCGCTGTCGCCAAAGCGGCGCCCGAGCGCCGGGATACTCAAATCGAGCCAATTCCTCACGACCCTTCTGCGTCACGGCCAGCACCTGCGCTGCGACGCCCTCACCGGAACGGCCTGGCGAATCCGAACGATCGGGAAGGACCGCAACGACAAGGCCGGCAGCCCGCAAGATGCGGAGTTGATCGAGCTCTTCGTTTCGATAGATCGGCATCGGCAGACGGGAAGTCGCGATCTGTTGAAGCAAGTTCATGGTGAAACAAGCCTCCTTTTCGTTGACCCAAACTTCGACGGGTTCAACTTAGCGGCAGCCGCGAAAAACTTCAAGAGCCGATCCGCAATCACCCCGCTCAGCCTCATTCGCCGTTGCAGCGGTGCCCACGCACGCCTGGCGCAGCGCATCTTGGCCGAACGCAAGTGCTCTCGGGATCCGATGTGCTTGTCGCACCAACGAATCGGGCCTTTCTAACTGCTATAGCGTTTGGCGGGCTGTCGAGAATTCTGGCGAAGCGATGCGCCTATCGCCTACGGCCCTATCGAGACGAGGATCCGATCTTGAGCTCCCCATGACCCATATCACAGGAGCTATGCCATGACCACGAAGCGTTCCCAGCCCGATGCCTGCAGCCTGCTGGACACCGACCACAAGAACGTCAAGAAGATGTTCACCGCCTACGACGAACTCGCCAGCTCGAAGTCGGCCCGCGCAACCGCACAAAAGCGCGAGCTTGTGCAGCAGATCTGCGCAGAACTCACAGTACACACCCAGCTCGAGGAAGAAATCTTCTACCCCGCGGTGCGGGAGGCCATCAAGGAGACCGACTTGCTGGACGAGGCTGAGGTCGAACACGCGAGCGCCAAGGATCTCATCGCTCAGATCCAGGAAGCCGAGGACATCGACGAGATGTTCGATGCCAAGGTGAAGGTGCTCGGCGAGTACATCGACCACCACGTGAAGGAAGAGCGCAACGAGATGTTCCCGAAGGCCCGTGCCGCCAAGGGTCTGGACCTCGTGGCCATGCGCGAGCAGTTGATGGCGCGCAAGGAAGAATTGATGGCCGAGGTGATGGCCGGCGCATGAGCTTCGTCGCGCCCCCAAGAGCCCGCCTTTCGGCGGGCTTTCTTTTGAGCCATGCATGGGCCACTAAACAATCCAGCAAGCCTGCGGGGCTGCGTCGCTGAGCATGTTGACGCACCGCGAGACGCACTCGCCTGAATGCGCGCCCCTCCACCGAGGCCACAAGTCGTCCAGGCTCCACGCTCCAGGCGTCGAAGCATCCTCACTCGATCGCCTGAAAGCTCCCCGCCGCAGGAGCGCCGTCTCACGCAACAACGCACTCGGCGCATGCCGATACTCTACGTACAAAATATAACCGAGCAGTCACAAACACGACCCTTCGCCCAAGAAATCGGCGGATGGTATGCAATTCCCCGTTCAAATGCGACAATCGATGGCTCCACCCATACCCTCGGATTAAGCATGACAGTTCTCAACAGCTGCTCCTGCAGCATCGTCCATTTGAAGAGCGTAGAGCGCCGTCCCTGGATGCGAGTGTTCCCGTGGTTAGAGGCCTACCAGTGTGGAAACTGCGCAAAGGTGCAGTTGCTTCCCAAGGATGCGGTCGACAAAGCGCTGGTCGACTATGCATCTAGGCTTCGCGTCCATCCGAGATCGCATCGACCTGCGCCGTGGTCCAAGGCAAAAGACAGCACCGCAAGCTTCAACCAGCGGCACTGATGCCCGCTGGACCGTCGGTGGCGTCCGGCCACCCGTTCCAGCAAATCGGCGAGTGCCGCCGCACGCCCCCCTGCGCCGGGCCACCCGCCGCACGACAGTGCGGACAAGCCACCGAGCCCCGCAAAAGCAAGCGTCTGCCCGTCGTCAAAATGAGTCATGCGGCTAGCGGCCGAACCGCACCGCTTGGCTCTTGAAGCCCGATGTCAGAGTCGCCAACTGCTGGCCCGCCGCGCCAAGAAGTTCCAGCATCGACGTCCTTGCCGCAAGTGCAGCGGAAGCGTCCTACGGAATCGGCCTCGGCTCAAGAGAAACTTTGCGCCTTTCTCCACCTATGAGTGTGCTCAGAACCTTCATCGGAATCGCGGTGTTCCCATTTCTAGCCGTCATCGTCATGGTCATCGGCTTCGCCTGCGCCGCCGCTCATGCCATCGCCCTTCCAGGCCTGTACTGGTGGGAACGCTACAGGGGGCGAAATCCGACGCCCATCGAACGAAAGAAATCCAGGGCTGAGCCCCAAGGCTGAGCCGCCTGCACCGCCGCGCCGGCAGCTTAAAGATGGCGGGCGATAGCCGCGAAGGGCCTCCGCTCGCAAGAGAGGACGGCGGCTCGGCGCCTGCAAGTGCCGGATCATCTGATGGCAACGCGTGGATTGCCTGTGCACTCAAGCAGTCGGTGCCCCTTCGCTGAGGACGCCTCATTGCTCGTTGGGTGTCCAAGGCACGCAAACGTTCTGAGGGGGGCGCGACTGCTCGGAGGTCGAGCGCTCCCGCTCCCAGGAAAATTGCTTGCTTCGGCCGGCGCCGGATGGAATGCCAATCAGCCGCTGCGATGCGATCACTACTCCTGCGCCGCCCAGCACACCAAGCGCAGCTCACTCAGTGGCAGCGCCGCATGACTACCGTCGGCAAAGCGCACCTCGCCCTTGTCGGCGTCGTGGGCCTTGATGCGCAATGTCCCCCGGCGCCCGCCGTGTTCAACCACCAGCACCGTACGGCCCGCGCTGCGCGTCGCTGTCGCCCGGGCAACAGAGCGCTCGACCTTCTCCGTCGGAGCAGGCCCTGGCGCTTCCTGCGTGGCCAGCATCGCTTCAACCTCCGCGCGGGTGGTCGGAGCGTCTCGCTCAAAGGCGGCCGCCACCGTTTCTGGCGCGCGGCGCCAGGCCGTCACAAGTCGGTAGAGGCCACGAAGGTCAAGGCCGATGCGCCCTTCGTCGATCGCTTGCCTGAGCGGCGGCGGCATATCGTTCAACGCGGCCGCCTCCGTGACGAAAGATCGGGACTTGGCCAGCCTGCGAGCGATGTCCGCGCGCGACATTCCCTCGGCCTCGCGCAGTTGGACAAACAGCGCAAGGTCCAGTGGGGACATGTCCTCGCGATGCAGATTCTCCACCGCCTGAGCGAAGGGGTCCGCTCGATCGTCCAGAAAGGCGGGCACCGTGATCAAGCCTGCCTGTCGAGCGGCACGCACGCGCCGCTCGCCGCGGTTGATCAGATAGCGTCCAGCTGCAGCCCGGTTCGCTCGCACGGATACCGGCTCGAGCACCCCGTGCACACGAATCGATTCGCTCAGCTCGACCAGAGCCTGCTCGCCAACGCGACGACGCGGCTGGTCGGGATCGGGATCGATCAACGCGAGCGCGATCTCCAGGGGCGCTTGCAGCGCACTTGCAATGCCAGCTGAATCGAGAAGCTCGGAAGCCCGAAACTTGTGGAGCCCGCTGAGGTCGAGTGGCTTGATGTCCTTCATGATGGCATGCCCGAAGATGCCATGTCTTGCGCGTCCATGCGACGCTCTAGCAGCTCGAAGACCTCCCTTACCTCCAAGCACGCGTCACGTGCTGAGCCCTTGGCCAGCGCCCAGACCGACACACCCTGCGACAACGCTTCCGGAATGGCCGAGCGCGTCGAGATGTGTGCGGGAACGATGTATTCGGCAAAGCTTTGGACGAGTTGCCGCATCGCTGCCTTTTGCCGCACGGAGTGAGGGTTGAAGCGATTGAGCACGATGCCGGCGAGGCGCAGCTGAGGGTTGTAGCGCTGCCGCACACCGAAGACCGTCTTGAGCATGTCGGTCACGCCATCGATGCTGTACTCCTCCAACTCGATCGGACAGACCACATCGGTGGCGGCGATCAGTGAGGCGCTCATTCGCAAGCCGAGCGCGGGTGGCGTGTCGATGACCACCACGTCAAACAGCGAGCTCAGAGCCTCGACGTTCCGGCGAAACACCGGGATGGCAACCTCCGCCTTGGCGAGTTCGACGTCTGCAAGGTTCTTCGAGGCCGGCGCCAATGCAAGCCGGCCTTCTCCTGCGAGCTGATCCTTCACCTCGGTCTCTTGCGCGAAAAGCCTGGCTGCGCCCACACCCTGGGCATGTGCACGCAGGGTCTTGGAGGCGTTGCCTTGCGTGTCAAGGTCGATGAGGCACACGGATCTGCCGTGCTTTTCGCGTTGCCAGAACGCGTAAAGCACCGCGAGCGTGGTCTTCCCTACCCCGCCCTTCTGATTGCTGAAGACCACCACCTTGCCCATGCCATCCCCTTGGTCGAAGGTTTGTTCGACGCAAGCGTGCAGCCACCGCAGCGTGCGGAGCAGTTCGCCGGCCTGAAAGGACCCGTGCGTCGACGCCGGTCGACGGCGTCGAGAACGCCTGCCGGCAAAGGTGCGCATTGGAGACCAGAGGTGCCCGGCCGATGACTACCCGAACTGATAGTGGCGTGGTAGCCCTCGCGCACAGACATTGCACCGGATGCAAATCTCCACCAACTTCTCGAACCCTCCTTCTGGGGTGCAACGGCCCATCCAGCGTTGCATGCGATGCAATACGCGCGTAGCGAAGGCATCTTCGGCACCGCGCTTGACGGCATGGCCAGAAACGCCCCAGGGAACGTGCCAAGGAAAGCGCCAAGGAACGCGCCAAGGAACGCGCCAAGGAAAGCGCCTTCGGATGTTTCCAGGAGCGCTCCTGAAGACGCTCCTGGGAACAATCCTCGCTGCACTGGCTTGCCTATCCGCCAGCGCCGAGCCCGTCGTGCTGCCCGTCGTGCAGGCATCACGCGACAGCGAGCGCGTCGCCATCCTCAGGCAGGAGCTCCAGAACACCAAAGCGTCCATCGAGGTTCTGGCTCGCCGTCACGCGGCACGCCTCAAAGCCGCGGATGCCGAGGGCGCGGCGGACGTCGAACTCGAGCGCGCACGCGCGCTCGGAGACCTCGTCGCACTTGAGCGAGAGCTCGCAGCAGTCTCTCAAGAAGGCCCGTCGGCGCCACGGCGGCGCAACGCGGACGGTGCACCGTCGACCGACACCAAGCCCACCACGCGCCGCTCGGATGCGGCAGCACCCGCGCGCTGGTGGGACGTGTATCAGCAACGCATCGGCAGCGCGGACGCATCGGCGCCACCGCCCGCGGGATCTCTGTCCCCTGTTCCGCCCAGCGTGAGAAACAAAGAAAGTGGCACATGAACTTCAACACTCGTGATATCCACCGTCCGGCGATGCGCCATTCAAGAGCGCCAACGCTTGCCCTGCGCGTCCTGCTCGCCGCCGCTCTGTTTGTGCTGTGGCCCCTCATGGCGCATGCGGGCAGCCCGTTTGCAACCGGCGCCAACGCCGCGCAGCAGCAACTCGTTGCGATCCTGACACCCATTGCGGCCGTCGCGGTGATGGTCTCGGGTGCGATGGCCTGGTTCGGGCGGCTGAGCTGGTGGTGGCTGGTGGCGGTGGTGATCGGCACGGTGCTGGTGTTCGGCGGCCCGCAGATCGTCTCGTGGATCCGTGGCCTCTTCGGCGTCTGAGGGGCGGCCATGCATCGCAACCACGGCATCACGGCGGACCCTCTTTTTGTCGGCATGACCCGGCCCTCCATGGTCTGGGGCGTGACCTACTCCGCCATGATGTTCAACATCGTCGTGACCATCGAATCCTTCATCGTCACGAAGAACCTCGCCTGGCTGCTCGCCTTCGTCCCGATCCATGGCGTGCTCTACCTCGTATGCCTCTACGAGCCACGTTTCTTCGACCTGCTGCAGTTGTGGGGCCGCACGCGCTTGCCAGCGGCGCTCAACGGAAACCTGCGCTTCTGGCGCGCCAACTCCTACAGCCCGCTCGCTCTGAGCCTGCCCGGTGCCCGCGGCCGCCGCCGGGACCGACACGTGCAGGTGCTGATCGCCGTGGAGGGTGCGCTGTGCGATTGACCACCCGTTCTGAATCGACATTGCGCCGCGAAGCGAGCGCGGCCTCGATGATCCCCTTCTCCTCGCACGTCGATGCCCATGTGGTTCGCCTGCGCTCAGGAGACTATGTCCAGACCCTGCGCCTGGGGGGCGCAAGCTTCGAGAGCGCGGACGACGAGGACCTCAACAACTGGCATGAACGCCTGAACGTGCTGCTGCGCAACATCGCATCACCACATCTGGCGCTGTGGACCCACGTCGTACGCAGGCGAGAGACAGGCTACCCCGCCGGGCGCACCGTCCCCGGCTTTTCCGATGAGCTCGAGCAGCGCTACCGCCGCAAGATGGCCGAGGAGCGGCTCATGGTCAACGAGCTCTATCTGTCCGTCGTCTACCGTCCCCAGTCCACCCGTGTCGGCAACGCGGCGCTGGCCTTCCTCAAGCGAACCGACGCACAGGGCGCCTTGGCAGAGCTCAAGGACTCCCTGGACACATGCACCAAGCTTCGCCAGGAGTTACTGGCCTCACTGGAGCGCTACGACCCCGAGTCACTGGGCATCTACCGACCGATAGGCACACAAAAACCGTTCTCCTCGCTGCTCGAGTTTTTCGCAATGCTGATCAATGGGGAATGGCAGCGCATGCCGCTGCCACGGTCTCCGCTCAACGAGGTACTTGCCACATCCCGCCCCTTCTTCGGCAACGAAGCCATGGAGTACCGCTCGGGGACGCAAAGTCGCATCGGTGCCTTCCTCGGCATCAAGGAGTACCCGACGCCCACGGCGCCCGGCATGTTCAGCGGCCTCCTCACGGCCGACTTTCCGTTCATCCTCGCGCAGAGCTTCACGTTCCTGGCCAAAGGCACCGCGGTGGACATGATGCGTCGGCAGCACAACCGCATGGCGGCCGCAGGCGATCTGGCCGTCTCGCAGGCCGACGAACTCGCAGACGCGCTGGATGACCTGGTCAGCAACCGTTTCGTCGTCGGCGATCATCACTTCAGCCTGCATGTGCTCGCCCATGCCGAGGAAGGCGCGGGCGCTGTCGAGGGCGTGCCGCGGCTCAAGCAACTCAACGACCACATTGCGCGGGCCCGCTACCTGCTCGGCGACACCGGGATGGTTGTCGCACGCGAGGATCTGGCACTCGAGGCGGCGTTCTGGGCGCAGTTGCCGGGTAACTTCGGCTACCGCACGCGCAAGGCGCCAATCACCAGCCGCAACTTCGCGGCCATGTCGCCTTTTCATAACTTCCCGACGGGTCGCGCGCGCGGAAACTTTTGGGGCGATGCGCTGGCGATGCTCACGACACGCGCAGGCTCGCCCTACTACTTCTCATTGCATGCGAGCGATCCGCGCAGCCCCGATGGTGGCAGCCGTCGCGATGTGGGCCATGTCACCGGCGTCGGGCCCGTTGGTACGGGCAAGACGACCTTTCTCGGGTTTTGCATCGTCGCGATCTGCAACCGTCTGGACGCCACCCAGATCATCTTCGACAAGGACGAGGGCCTCCACATCCTCGTGCGGGCATTGGGAGGCCAGTACCTTCCGTTGAAGAACGGAAGTCCCACCGGCTGCAATCCGCTGCAGCTCGACGCCGGGGTACCCACAAACCTTGAGTTCCTGCGGCAATGGCTGCGCCGCCTCGTGATGCGCTCGCCCCACGAGCTCCTGAGCGTGCGACAGGAAGACGACCTGGATCAGGCCCTGCACGGGACCCTCGCACTCGCTCCACCCTACAGGCGCTTGTCGCGTCTGCTGGCTTTCCTGGACGTCACCGACCCAGAGGGAGTGCACGCGCGGCTGCGCAAGTGGTGTGCGTCGGAGCGCGGCGACTACGCGTGGGTGTTCGACAACGACCAAGACGTTGTCGCGCCACTGCTCGAGGCCCATGCGTTGGTCGGTTTCGACGTCACCGACTTCCTCGACAACGACGTGGTGCGCGCCCCGCTGACCATGTATCTCTTTCATCTCGTCAACTGCATGGTCGATGGCCGGCCGCTGGTGTGCTGGATGGACGAGTTCGCCAAGCTGCTGGACGACCCCGCATTCGCGAGCTTCGCGAAGAACGGCCTGGAGACGTGGCGCAAGAAGAACGCGAACATCGTGACCTTCACGCAAAGCACGCACCATGTTCTGGGCTCGAGCATCGCGCGAGCCATCGTGGAGCAGACGCCCACCAAGATCCTTTTTCCCAACCCCGAGGCCAGCCACGCGGATTGCACCGAGGGTTTCAATCTCACCGAGCGTGAGTTCGCGCTGGTCAAGCAGGAACTCGTGCCCGGATCGCGCCAGTTCCTCATCAAGCAAAACCGTGACAGCGTCGTGGCCCAGTTAGACCTCAGGCATCTGGACGATGCGCTGGGCGTCATCTCGGGCCGCACCAGCAACGTCCGGCTCATGCAGGCGCTGATGAAGCGCCATGGCAGCGCGCCCAGCCAATGGCTCGCCCCTTTTCGCGAGGCGCTGCTACAGCACAGCTCGCAACGACCTTCACCCCAGGAGTTTCCACATGCCTAGAAAGCTGCTTTTCTCGCTTGTCACCTGCGCTGCGCTACTGGCTCCACTGCAAGCGCGTGCGGGGATTCCGGTCATCGACTTCGCGGCCATTGCCAATCTGATCCAGCAGATCATGTACTGGCAACAGCAGATCTCTGCCATGCAAAAGCAGTTCGACGAGCTCAAGGCCTCCAAGGAGCAACTCAAGCAAACCTACGAGTCGATGAGCGGCTCGCGCGGCATGGAGCAGCTTCTTGCGACTTCCGACGCAGCACGCAACTACTTGCCGAGCAACTATGCCGATCTGAGGAGGTCGCTCGACACGCCCGTGCCAGGCTATGCAGGTCTGTCGGAACAGGTGCGATCGATCGTGAGCGCCAACAGCGTGCTTTCGACGACGCAGATGGACGCGCTGAGCCCTGAGCTCAGGCAACTCGTCGAACAAGGCCGTCAATCTGCCGCCTTGCTGGATGGCATGACCCAGACGGCTTTTCAGACCACCAGCCAGAGGTTCTCTGCACTGCAGACGCTGATCACCGCCATCGCGCGTGCCCGAGACCCCAAGGCCATTCAGGAGCTGCAAGCGCGAATCCAGGCGGAGCAGAACATGTTGACGAACGAGCAGACCAAGCTCCAGGCGCTCTACCAGTTGTCGCAGGCCGACGAGGCGAGGCTTCGCCAGCGAACCCGAGAACGCGTGGTGTCCGGCCACGGTGACTTCTCCAGTCGATTCACACCGACACCCTAGCCGCCCCTGCCGCCTCGACACATCGCTTTGGCGCGCCACCGTCGTGGTCATCGCCATGGCGGCTTCGGGAAATCCACTGGCTTCTCAAACGGCGAGCGGGCTGCCAATCACCCGCTGCGCTTGCAGCATGCGCACCAACCACAAGCCATGCGACCCCACCGAGAAGGCCGACGGCGCATCCAGCGGCTGAGGTCGAAGTGGCGTCGCACGATTTTTGAAACTTCAGGAGCCAAGCCATGTTCTTTCGGCAGCTTTGGACGCAGCTCGTCTCGCAGCTCACTGAGTTCATAGGCGCGAAGTCTGCAGCACTGGCGACCGCGATCGAGCCCGCGGTAATCACGTTGGCAACGCTCTACGTGATGATCTGGGGATACCTTTCGCTCACCGGCAAGATTCAGGAACCCATTCTGGAGGGGATCAAGCGGATCTTCTTCATCGCGGTCATCCTGGGTGTGGCTTTGAGGCTCTGGGCTTTCAATGAGCTCATCGTCGACACCTTCTTCAACGCCCCGACCCAACTCGCGGCAGCGATCGTCGGCGCCGCAGACCCCGTCTCGACCATCGACACGATCTGGGAGAAGGGGGGAGAGGTCGCATTCAGCCTGTGGAGCAGGGGCGGTGTGCTCAATGGGGATGTGGGCTTCTACATCGCCGGCGCCGTCATCTACCTCATCATCGGCGCCGTCGCGGTCTACGCGCTTTTCCTCTTTGCCCTTTCGAAGATCGCGCTGTCCGTCGTGCTGGCGCTGGGCCCGATTTTTATTTCCCTGCTCTTCTTCGAAGCGACACGGCGCTTCTTCGAGGCATGGGTCGCCCAGCTTTCGAACTACGCGCTCGTCGCGGTGCTCGCAAGCATGGTCGCCTCACTCATGCTGCAGGTCGTGGCGAACTACGCCGCTCAAACCGCGGAACGTGGCGCGGCGCTCACGACGGTGGATGCCATCAACATGGCCTTGATCGCAGCGGTGGTGCTGCTCGTGATGTGCCAGGTGATGCCGATCGCCGCCGGACTTGCCAGTGGCGTTGCGCTCAGTTCCTTCAGCGCTGTCGGTGGGCTCACCAAGTGGGCGCTCGGTGGCACCAGGCGCAGCGCGTACGAATTCGGCCGCGGCGTGCTCGACGGCCTGCACGGCGAACGCGGCAGCCGATGGGACTCCTTCCGTCGCCTGGGAGGCAACCGGGTCGGATCATCGATCGCTTCGCTGGCCGGCAGGAGTGCAGGCGCGCAGCGCCCCACCCTGCCCAGAGACCGAGTGATGAATCCCTCTTCCTCTCGGACTTGACCCCTCTGAAAAGACTTTATAGGAGCTCTCACGTGAGATTCATGGTCGCACTCTTGCTCACCCTCGCACTTGGCGGCTGCGGCACGCGAGCGCCCCGACCTCCGACCTGCGAAGGCGCCCTCACACCCATCAACGGTGCCTCCGCGCCCCGTCCTGCAGGAGACTCAGATGCATCGTGACGAGGCGCTCGAGCGCTACACGCTCGAAGCTCAGAGCTGGGAGCTCGACCGCGCACGTCGCGCCCAAGGCTCAGCCAAGACCGCCTGGGTCGTGGCCGCGGCCGCCACGGCCGTCGCGGTATTCGCCGTGGCCGCCGTCGCCGGACTCACGCCCCTCAAGCAGCCGGTGCCGGTGGTCATTCGCGTGGACAGCAGCAGCGGCATCGTCGACATCGTGCCGGCCTATGAAGGCACCACCGACATTCAAGAGGTCGTGACGCGCAACCTGCTGCAGAACTACGTCATTGCGCGCGAGCGCTACTTCTATGCGACCGCCGAAGCCGACTACGAGCTGGTCGCCTCCCAGAACTCGCCTCTCCTGAACCAGGCCTGGGCGGCGTCGTGGGCCGCCAACAATCCACTCTCGCCGCTCAACACCTTCAAGGACGGCACGGCCATTCGCGCGCAAGTGCGTGCTGTGACCTTTCTCAAGCTGGAAAGCGGCAAGGAGAAGCTTGCACAAGTTCGCTTCAGCCGCTACGCCCGAGCCGGTGGCACGGGCGATGAGCAGACGACCCATTGGGTGGCGACGATCGAGTTCGCTTACGTGCCGCCATCGAAGGATGACAAATGGCGCTCGCTCAATCCCCTGGGTTTCAGGGTGGTCGAGTATCGGCGCGAGCCCGAAGTCGCACCAACCGTCGCCGTCCCCCTCTCCCCCGCAAAGCAGGCGCGCTGATGAACCATCGTCTTGCATCTTTCCGCCAGCCCGCGCTCATGCTGGTGCTCGTCCTTGGCTGGCTGTGCACCACCCACACGGCGGTGCGCGCCGCAACGATCCCGTCCGAGGGGCACGTCGATGCGCGCGTGCGCACAATCGACTACGACCCGGAAGACGTCATCAGCCTGCATGGCTACGTGGGCTACCAGATTCACCTGCAGTTCGCCGAAGGCGAGACATTCGTGAATCTGGGCTCCGGCGACAACGGCTCCTTCGACGTAGGTGCGCAGCGCAACCACCTCTTCCTCAAGCCGAAGGAAGCGCAGGCCAATACGAACCTCACGATCCTCACCGACCGTCGCACCTATCACTTCGACTACATCGTCTCAGCCCGGGCGCCCGCCGGGGCCGCGGCTCGACGAATGATCTATTCGATCCGGTTCAACTATCCGGCCGACACGCTGCGCGCTGCCGAAGAGGCGAGAAAGCGCGCTGAGGTGGAGGCGAAGCTCACCCGCACGGCAGCCACGCGCAACTGGGACTACTGGTTCTGCGGAAGTGAGTCGCTCAAGCCGACCCGCGCCTTCGACGACGGCCACCACATCCGCCTTCGGTTCGCCGACCAGGCTGAACTGCCGGCCATGTTCGTTCAGAACGACGACGGCACGGAGTCATTGCTGAACTTCAACATCGACGCCGACGAGATCGTGATCCATCGCCTGGCGCATCGCATCGTGCTGCGCCGGGGTCAGCTCGTGGGATGCGTGGTCAACAAGGCATTCGCAAGCGGTGCGCGCACGCCCGGCGCGACGGTGGCGCCCGATGTCCAACGCACAACCGTGGGAGAGCAGCCGTGAGTGGCGCGTCGAATCCGGATCGTGATCCGCCGGCAATTTCATCCGCTGACGACGAAGCGCTCGGAGGAAGTCGCCGCGCGGGCGCGGTCGATCCAGACACTGGCGAGCTTTATTCCGTTCCCCGCCGTCCAGAGCGCCCTGATGCGTCCCACACCGGGCGCGGCCATGCGATCGACGGGGAGCGGACCATTCCCTCGGTGAATCGGGAACGCACGATCCAGTCGAGGATCAGCAGCTTCGTGGCCATCGGCACCATGCTGCTGCTGGGTGCCGGTTTCCTGTTTTGGTACTACAGCACCCAGTACGCCAAGGGTCGCGAGGCGCAGTTGGCCGCACAGAAGGCCTCGGCGGCCCGCGCCGGCGGCGAAACCAAGGTGCCGCCGCTGGGCCGGATCGATCCGCCGCCGACGCCACCACAGGCCTCCGCACCGCCACCCAGCGCTTCACCGCCTGCAGCGGCGGCGACACCCCCGGGCGGACCACCGCCAAAGACCCCAGCCCAGCTTGCGCTCGAGCGCAAGCTCGGAACGCCCGTGATGCGGCACGCGCTGTCGCCTGACGCAGCCGCAGCAACGGCCGCTTTCGCCGGCGGCCCGGCCGGGCCGGCGGCAAGTGGCGTACCCAACATGGCGCAGATCCTGGGTGCCTTGCAGCCGCCACCCTCCAGCCTCTCCAGCCCTCCTGGCCTCGAGGGCAGTCTCCGACCGACGCGCACCCCCGCCGTTACAGCACAGGTCCTGCCGACGCGCCGCTTTCTTCTGCCCAAGGGCGCATTCATCGATTGCACCTTGGAGACCGCGATCGATTCGACCTACGAAGGTCTCACCACCTGCATCGGTGCCAGCGACATCTACAGTGCCGACGGCAAGGTGGTGCTGCTCGAGCGCGGCACGAAGTACGTGGGTGAGCAGCGCGGCTCGCCCCGCCACGGACAGGGCCGTGTTTTCGTGCTTTGGAGCGAGGCGAGAACACCCACCGGGGTGGTGGTCCAGTTGGCATCGCCGGGCACCGACGAGCTGGGGCGCAACGGCCTACCGGGATTTGTGGACACCCACTTCTGGGAGCGCTTTGGCGCAGCGATCCTCGTGTCGGTCATCGACGGCACGATGCAGGCGCTGACGGCCCAGCAGCAAGGTGGCGCGGGCCTGACCAACCGCGGCGCGCTGGTGGTCGGTCGCCAAGGCAGCCGGGACATCCTGACCGAGGTACTGCGCAGCACCATTGCGATACCTCCAACCGTGATCAAGAACCAGGGCGAACGCATCCAGATCCTGGTGGCCCGAGACGTGGACTTCCGCGATGTCTATGCCCTACGCGTCGCGCCTGCCCAACCCTGAAGAAGCGGAAGCTTCAGGCGTGGCGACGGCAGCCGCGCCACCGCCGCCCTCCTCGCTCGCGCTGTTTCTCGACCCGCTGATGCCGCTGCTCGAGGACACCGAGGTCACGGAGATCTGCATCAACGAACCAGGAATCGCTTTTGTGGAACGGCAGACGGGGTGGACGCGCGAGATCCTTGCGTTCGCGAGCTTCGACTGGTGCATGTCGATCGCCAAGCTCGTTGCCAACTTCACGAAGCAGCGCGTCTCGGCCCAGGAGCCGTTGTTGTCGGCCACCTTGCCTGGCGGCGAACGCATACAGATCGTGCTGCCCCCGGCGACCTCCGAGCAGACCGTTTCGATCACGATCCGTCGTCCCTCCAGTGCACTGTGGTCGCTCGATCAACTTGAATCGATGGGCGTGTTCGAGCCGACACGCTACAACGAACCAGCATTGAAGGCAGCGTCGGAGGCGGGTTCTGCAGGCCCCGGAGACCGCGAGCTTGCGGGTTTGCTTCGCGAACGCAGGTTCGGAGACTTCCTGCGCCGCGCAGTTCGACTGCGCCGCAACATCTTGCTGTCGGGCGCCACCGGCTCGGGCAAGACGACGCTGAGCAAGGCATTGATTCTCGAAGTGCCCCCCGAGGACCGGCTGATCACCATCGAAGACGTCAGGGAGCTGTCCCTTCGCAACCAGCCCAATCACGTGCGTCTCTTCTACTCCCAGGGCGCTCAGGGACAGGCGATCGTGACGCCAGGGCAGCTCCTGGCTGGCGCCAAACGTCAGCGTCCCGACCGCATTTTCCTGTCCGAACTGCGAACCGGCGATGAAGTCTATGACTACCTCGTCTCCGTGAACACGGGCCATCCGGGCTCGATCACCAGCGTCCATGCCGACAGTGCGCAGATGGCCTTCGTGGCACTCGCGCAGTTGATGAAGCGCAGCGCCGCGGGCCAGGGCATGACCACGCGTGAAGGCGTGGAGCTTTCGCAGCTGAGCGTGGACATCGTCATCCAATGCGCACGTGTGCGGCAGCGACGCATCGTGCAGGAGATTTGGCATGACCCCAGCACCAAGCGTCGAGCCTTGGCCTAGTGCTTTCAGGATTGGGGGCGCCTTGCTCGTCGCGGCCGTGGTGGGCCTGTGGGCGGCCGGCTACGCCTTCTTGATGCTCATGAAGCTGCCGCCCGACAGCGCCACGCTGTCGACGATCGTTGACTACTGGCTTGCTTACGGTGACAGACCCGAAGTTCGTCGATCGCTGCTGGCCGCTTTGGTGGGAGCACAAGGGGTCACGCTCGGTGGCGTGGCCATCGCGATGGTCCCACGCCGACGCGCGCTGCATGGCGAGGCCCGATTCGCCACGCACCGCGAGATTCGGAAGGCCGGGCTGCTCGCAGACAACGGCATCGTTCTCGGGCGCCTGGGCGCGCGCTACCTCGTGCTCGCCGGTCAACAAGGCGCCGAAGTCGAAGCACCTCCTCGCAGCGGCAAGGGCGTGGGCGTCGTGGTGCCTAACCTGCTGAACTGGCCCGGCTCCACCATCGTGAGCGACGTGAAGGGAGAGAACTTCATGCGCACAGCGGGTTTCCGGCTTTCCAAGGGCCAGGAAGTGCACCTGTTCGATCCCCTGTCCGAGCAGGAGCGCTCCTCGCGCTGGAATCCACTGGGCTATGTGTCGCAAACGCCTTACCGCTGCATCGACGACCTGCAGCGCATCGGAACGATGCTGTTCCCGGATCCCCTGGCGGGCGATCCCTTCTGGACCTCGTCCGCGCGATCGCTGTTCCTCGGGATCGCGCTGTACCTGTTCGAGACACCCGGGGCGACGCGCACCTTGGGTGAAGTCCTGCGCCAGGGAATGGCGAGCGACGCGGAGGGCTTCCAGAAACATTGGAAGCGCGTCATCGAATCGTGCGAGCGCGCCGGCTACCCACTGTCGCAGGAGGCTGTGCGCAGTCTCTACGACGTCATCGACCTCGCACCGACGACCGCCTCGAGCATCCGCAAGACCTTCACGAGTCGACTTGATCTATGGCTCAACCCCCTGATCGACGCGGCCACTTCGGCCAACGACTTCGATCTTCGCGACCTGCGCAAACGCCCGATCTCGATCTATGTGCAGATCAACCCAGACAACATCGCACGTCTGCAGCCCTTGCTCAACCTGTTCTTCCAGCAGGCCATCGGTTTGCAGACGCGGGAACTGCCCGAGAGCAACCCGGCCCTGAAGCACCAGCTGCTGCTCATGCTCGACGAGTTCCCCGCGCTCGGGCGCATTCCGGTGATCGCGGAATCCACGGCGTTCCTGCCCGGCTACAACGTGCGCACCGTGGTGATCGTCCAGTCCAACTCGCAGCTGATCGAGAAGTACGGCGTGGAGGGTGCCAAGTCGATTCGCAAGATGCTCGCCGCGCGCATCGTTTTTCCGCCCAAAGAGTATGAGGATGCCGAGGCCATCTCACGCGAGCTCGGCACCTACACGGTCCGCCAGAAAAGCGTCAGCCGTCCGATGTGGGGCGGCTCAGGCACATCGGGCAGCGTCAGCATCAGCGAACAGCCGCGCCAGCTGCTGCTGCCCCAGGAAGTCAAGGAACTCGACCCAGCACGCATGATCCTCTTTTACGAAGGACTCCGACCCGTCCTCGCTCACCGCATCATCTACTTCAAGGACAAATCCTTTGCCCGGCGGGAGATCGCTCCACCCGAAGTCCCGAAGCTCACGATGGCTGTGCGTGCAACCACGGCACTTGCGGGATATGCCATGCCAGCGCCTGCGCCGCCGGCAGGATCGAGCGCTGCGACCTCGACGACGCCTGCCACGAGTACGGGCCATGCACTGTCGAAGGACAACTTGCAGATGGCGCAGGCCGTGCTCGACGGCAGCTTGGATCTGAAGGACTTTTCTTTCGACTTCGACGACGTCGACATCCCCACCGAGCCACTGAGCGAGGAGGAGATGAAGCGCCGCACCGATGAGTTCATGGCCCGCCTGCTGGTCTGAGCGGTCCATTCCAACCAAGGCCATCGCATGCACTCCTCATCCAATGCCGCCCCACTCGGCGCGCAGCCGCCAGGGGCCGCGTCTTCGCCGCCATCGGGGTCCAACGATCCGCAGGAGACCGCCAGCACAAGGCGCCCGCGCAGTGGCCGCGCGCCCGTGCGCGGCGTGTTGCTGGAGGCCGCCGCAGCGCCTTATCGGTTCGATCCGGCAGCACGACGCTCGTTCTACGTCCTCCTGCGCACAGAGGTTGGAGAGCGCAGGCTTTGGGGCGCCGACCTGGAAGCCGCGCTCCAGCGAGCGGCCTCCCAGCCACGCATCGGAGACGACGTCGTCGTCTTGCCTCTGGGCACGCAACCCGTCCGGCTTCGCGTGCCCGCCGAGGACGGCTACAAAGACGCAGTCGGACAAGAGCGGATGCGTGCCCAGCGGCGTCACTGGCGCATCGAGACGCAAGACCATGTGCACATGCTCGCGCAAGAAGCTCAGCATCTGCGCGTCGCACGAACGTTGTCGCCAGAGACCATGCGGCGCGACCCTCGTCTGACATACGCCATGGCCGGACTGCAACTGGCTGCACAGTATGCACGGCGCCTCACCGCCGATCCGCACTCTCAGCAGCAGTTACTCGCATCCATTCGCCATCGCATCGCTGATGCGCTCGTGGATGGGCTGGACCTCCATCTTCCAGACAGGCGGGTGGCGATGGCGCGAGCGCCCGTCCTCTCAGGGCCGGGACGCGCCACCGAGTGGGACAGGCATGCCCATGAGCGGACGTGAACTCGCAAGGCAGAGGCGCGCGCCCTTCGCCGGCCGCTGCGGACTCGATCCGCACGCTGCCAGATGACCATGCGTCGTGATGCGCACGAGAAGACCTTGATGCCCACAACGCACAGCAGCAGCCGGTGCGAAGCGACGGCCAGCGGCCGCTGGCACGTGGCGGATGGATCGCTCGAGTCGCTCAAGTGGCTCGCGCTGGCGTTGATGGTGGGGGACCATGTCAACAAGTACATTCTGAGCGGGCAGGTCACGACGCTCTACCTGCTCGGTCGCATGGCGATGCCGCTTTTCGGCTTTGTGCTCATGTACAACCTCGCGCGACCTCGCGCGCAGGCCAACAATGTGCATCGACGTGTAGCGAAGCGGCTCGCGGCCTTCGGTGTGCTCGCAACGCCCGCGTTCGTTCTGCTGGTCGGATGGTGGCCACTGAACATCATGGCGGCGTTGCTCGTCGCGACCTTCATCGCCTGGCTGCTGGAGCTCCGGAGCGATGGCCATCGATGGCTGGCACTGCTCACCTTTGTAGTGGGCGGCACCGTGGTTGAATTCTGGTGGCCGGGATTGCTGTGCTGCCTGGGCGCGCGCTCTTTCATTCGTCGTCCGAGCATCAAGACCGCGATCGCCTGGCTGCTTGCGACCGCGTCCCTATGGCTCGTCAACGGCAACTTCGCTGCCATGGCCGCGCTGCCGCTGATCTGGGGGTTCAGCCGCATTCATGTTCCCCTTGAACGGCGGCGATGGGTCTTCTATGCCTTCTACCCCGCCCACCTGTTCGTTCTTGCCCTTGCGCTGCACTTCGCCAGCACACCGCGCTGTGCGCGGGCATGCTCACAAGTTGCGACGAACCTCGTAAGGGCACCTGAAGTGCAGCCACTCGCTGGCGCAGCCGAACCAGCCCGACTCAAACCTATCGAAGGTGTCAGCGCGGCCGGAGGTGGCGATTCAAGTACAACCGTGACAAAGTGGCCACCATGAATTCACGCATCGTGACTACCTTTGACGTCGAGCCTGAACTGCGTGCCGAACTCGAATCGGTTGCGGATGCTGGCGGACCCGTCAGCACTTCTGCCGCCGATGGGGCGTGCCGAGCCGTCGAACGCTGCCGTGTTCAAGGCGAGTTCTACGCGCGTGGGGATACCGCTTGGCAAGAAGATCTACGAACTGGTGTTTCGCAACCTGTGGCCGAGGTGTTCGATCGCATCCCAGGCCCGCATTCATGCACGGGGTCGCGAGCTTCAAGACCCAAACACATGACCAGGGTTCGCGGGGTTGAGATGACCTCCGCGAAATCCTTTGCGACCAGCAGATCAGGGCGTTGGCCATTCGTCATTAGCGCGAAGCGGACTACCACTGAGACGATGCGGCCTTAGGTCTGCGACCCGGGCTTGCGGACCGAGTCACCGCGCTAATGAAGTGAGACGAGTGTCGATGACCCGCCGAGTGGGAGGGAAGCCTCGTCAAGCCGGGCTGTTCGCGCCGACCGCGTGCTCGGTCACCGCATCGGTGTCGAGGCGCTGCGCCTGCCCGGACGCGCCGCCCTCGGCCTGAAGCGCCAGGTCGAAAACATGGACCCGGTGGTTCGGTGCCCGGTTGATCATGAGCCGCATGACATCGGCGCGCGCGTAGTGGCCCGCGGGATCGGCGGCCGCCTTGGCCACCGCGATCTCGCCCAGGTCGATCTCGGCGCAGATGACGCCCTCCCAGGTGTCAGGCATGCGCTCGGACAGCGGGTTGCCATGGGGCCCGTAGATGACGGAGTGCCCGCCGCCGACCGTGAACAGCGCATGCTTGGCCGGCGTATCGCAGATCTGCGACACCATCGACGCCGAGGTCACGGCCGATGGGGCCAGCACGAAGCACCCACCTTCCAGCGCATAGGTCTGCGTCGCCGCGAGGCTGACCTCCGCGCCCAGCGCGTAAGCGTTCTCCTTGTAGAGGCTGAAGCCGGGCCAGGCGGCGATGTGCAGCTGCTCGTTCTGGCTGTACATCGCAAACTTCGTGAGCGGCTGCAGATGCTCCCAGCAGGAGAGCGCGCCGATGCGGCCCAGCGGCGTGTCGCTCACCACGAGGTCGCTGCCATCGCCTTCGCCGAAGACGGTGCGCTCCATGTGCGTCGGCTTGAGCTTGCGCCGGCGCGAAACGGTCTCGCCCTGGTTGTCGATGATCCAGTTGCCGACGTACAGGCTCGCGCCCAGCCGCTCGACGACGCCGAGCGACACGAAGATGCCGAACTGCTTCGCGGCCGCTGCGATGCGTCGCGCACCCTCGCTGTCGTAGCTGAAGGCGTTCTCGAAGAAGCGCCGCACCCATCCCTTGCCAAAGCCCCAGGCCGGCGCGTCGAGCCAGACCCACCAGGGGTAGCCCGGAATCCAGTCCTCCGGAAAGGCCACGATGGCGGCGCCCTTGCCGGCCGCCTCCTCGATGTAGCGCACCGTGAGATCGATGGCGGCGTCGTGGTCGCAGAAGCCCGGCGCGGCCTGCACCACGGCCGCAAGGAACTTGGGAGGGAAAAGGGGCGACGACGCGCCGGTGGATGCATTCATGGACGAAGCGCTCCTCGAGGGATGGGTGAATGAGGGAATGGGTGGGGGAAGACTCAGGCGCGCGCGGAGGCACCGACGCTCGCTGGCTGCGGCACCGGCTCGGCCACGGCCTCGCGGGTCAGCCCGAACAGGCCGTCGATGCGCTGGCGCTCGGCCGCGCCGTGGGGCCGCAGCCATGCGAAGCCGGCGTAGATGGCCAGGTTCACGGCCAGCGCGATCACGCCCGAGGTCAGGCCCCAGGCGGCCTCGAGCTGCCGGGCGAAGAAGCTCTCGAGCACGATGACGAGCACGAAGCCCACGACCATGCCCGCGATCGCCCCTTCCTTGGTCCCGCGCTTCCAGAAGATGCCCAGGAACTGCGGCACCGCGAGCTGGATGACGCCCTGGTAGGCCAGCACCGCGAGCGTGAACAGCGCCGGCAGCTTGAGGCAGGCGACCCAGGCGGCCAGGGCCGTGAGAACCACCATGCCGATCTTCGATACCGTGACCAGCTGCCGCTGGCTCAGCGTGGCGTAGTTCCCGACCAGGTCGTTGGCGATCTGCGCGCCCGTCGCCTGGATGCTGCCGTCGGTGTGGCCGATCGATGCCGCCAGCAGCACCACGCCGGCCAGCCCGAGCAGCAGCAGGCCACCCGCTTCCTGGCTCACGATGAACCACACGTCCTCGGGGTGGCTGGCCACGGAGGGAAGCTGCGAGGCGAGCATGCCGAAGATCAGCAGGGGGATGCAGAACACCAGCGACGCGGGCATCGCGATGGCCGCCGATTTCTTCAGCGCCGCCACGCCGTCGGCGGTGAACAGGCGCACGAAGATGAACGGCAGGCACCAGCCGCCGATGGTGCTCGTGAACAGCAGGCTGAACAGGTAGAGCGGCCCTTCCTTCGAGCCGAAGGACGGCAAGGAGAACATCGCGGGATCGAGCGACTGCAGCCGCACGCCCTTGTTCGTCCACAACCAAACGACCAGGCCGCACAGCATGAGGCTGCCGAAGATGTAGGCCACGATGCCCTGGTACATGTCCGAGATGATCACGCCGCGCATGCCCATGCGCACGGTCCAGATCTGGCGGATCGCGACCACCACCACGCCGAGGATCACGGCCTCCGAGAAAGGCAGCGCACCGAGCGACATGAAGTGGAAGAGACCACCCATCGCCTGCATCGCGAGTACCAGCCAGGGGAAGCCCGACACGATGCCGATCAGCGCTGCGATGGTGCGGATGTGCCTGGAGTCGTAGCGCAGGGCGAACAGATCGGGTTGTGTCCGCAGGTCGAAGCGCTGGCCCCAGGTCCACACGCGCTGCGACATGGCGTACATCAGGACCACCGTCATCAGGCTGTAGGCCAGCACGTAGAACGAGATCACGCCGGCACTGACGGCCAGGCCCGCGAAGGCGGTGAACATCGCGCCCGGATACCAGGTGTTGAGGAAGGACATGGCCTGGTAGTTGGCACCGAACGAGCGGCCGCCCACGGCGTAGTCGGTGAAGGACCGGTCCTTGCGGTAGCTGCGGTGCAGCACGTAGATGATGACCAGGAAGAAGGCCAGCTGGAGGCCGAATGTCAGCACCATCGCTTCACCCCCTTCCCGCTTCGCCGTATTCGGCGACATAGGCGGCCACCACGCTGGCCGCGATCGACACGCTGAGCGCGAGGAAATAGAACAGGGTCGGCGGCAGGCCGAGGATCGGCGCCCGGTGGTCATTGACGAGCCAGTGCACAGGCGGCAGCAGGAGCAGCAGCGCATTGAGCAGGAACCACCACCGGATCGAGGCCGGTAGCCGTGGAAGTGTCGCGAGGGGCATGGGAGGCTTTCGGGAAGGCCGCGGGCTGCGGGAGTGAGAAGGGCCGGTACCAGGTCTGCGAGGCGGATCCTTCGCATCGCGACGGACTCTAGGAGCGCCGTCCTTTCGCGTGCACCGTTCAAATGAACGGGGTACGGTCCCCGGGGGCGGGCAAGCCGCATTGGCAAGGCGGGGACGCAAGGCTAGGATGGCCCGCCACACCATGCGATGGCATATGGCTTGCTTGTTGGAATGCCCCCAGTTGGAACTCCCATGCTGAACAACCTTCAGGAGTGCGGCAACCTGATCCTTCGGATCAACGAGGCGGCCTACGAGGCGCGCGAGGAGGACTTCCAGGCGCGCGTGCTGAGCGACATCGATCGCGTGATCGGCTTCGATCGCGCGTGGTGGGGGATCATGTCGCCCGTCGCCGCAGGCGGCTTTCGCCTGCTGAGCTCCTACCGGGCCAACCTGCCCGCGTCCTACGTCGAGACCTGGGACACCTGCACGCCCGACGACCGCCTGGCCAGCAGCGTCAGCGATGCGCCCACCCACACCGTGCGCTTCGACACCCACCAGCTCCACAGCACGCCGGGCCTGTATGAGATCAACGCGGGGGTCGGCAACCGGCATGCGCTGTGCACCGCGATCAAACTCGCGGAGCGTCCCGGCGACTTCCTGTTCGTCTCGCTGTTCCGTGGCGGCCGCAGCCCCGCGTTCGACGCCTCCGAGGCCTGGGCCAAGCAGTTCCTCATGCCGCATGTCTTCATGGGCTGGCGGCACAACCTCGGGCGCAATCAGGAGCGCGCCGATGCGCAGCCGGCCGGTGGGCTGCTGGCGTCGGCCTTCGTCGACCTCCAGTGGGGCGTGATCGAGAAGTCGGCGGGCTTCCAGGACTGCGTGACCCGGATCTGGCCCGCGTGGGCGCCGCCAGCGCTGCCACCGGCGCTCGTTTCGGCCTTGCGCCGCGACGGCGCGCGCAGCGTTTTCTCGGACCTGGTCTTCTCGATCGAGGCCGCGGGAGCACTGCAGCGGCTCTCGATCCGCAGGCTGCGCGCCATCGATCGCCTCACGCCGCGCGAATCGGACGTGGCGCGCGCGTTCTCCTCGGGCCAGTCGTACAAGGAAGTCGCCCGCGCGCTGCAGCTGTCGCCGGCCACCGTCAGGCACTACCTGCGCGAGATCTACATCAAGCTCGGGCTGACGGACAAGGCGGAACTGGCGAGCCTGTTGAACGCGCCTTGAACCGCTGCCGTCGACGCGCTCAGGCGACGGCCGCCTTGCCCATCTCCTCGACCACCTTTTTGCCGTCGCCGACCAGCCTCATGGTCATTCCCATGCAGGACAGCTGTCTGCCCAAACCCGAGATCTCCGGGGCAGCTTGGCGCATGTTTGCCGGCAGGGCTGGACAATGCGCGTCGACGCTGGGCAGTTCAGCGGTCGCTCGCCCCTCTTACGCCAGCTCGCCTCAGGCTGTGATAGCTTTCGTTTTCACCGAATCCCGATCGAAAGCACCGTGGCGCCTGCTTCCATCTCAGCTGCATTTTTGCCACCCGACTCGGCACTCGCCGCGCTGATTGCCCAGCTTGATTGGGCGTCTACGCCCTTGGGCCCGATCGATCAATGGCCTCAGCATCTGTGCTGCGCCGTGGGCATCGTGCTGCATTCGCCGAAGCCCATCGCGCTTCTTTGGGGCGAAGCCGGCATCATGATCTACAACGATGCCTATGCAGTCGTCGCAGGCGGACGGCATCCAGCTTGCCTGGGTCAACCCTTGCGCGAAGCGTGGCCGGAAGTGTCCGAGTTCAACGATCGCCTCATGAAGACGGTGCTGGCCGGCAAACCTCAATCCTTCGAAGACCACGAGTTCACCTTCTTGCGCAACGGTTCGCCGGAAAGTGTGTGGCTCACGCTCGACTATTCGCCGGTGCCGGATGCCGCCGGAGGGTTCGCTGGAGTGATGGCAACGGTGACCGAAACCACGGGCAAGGTGATGGCAGAGCGCGAGCTGCGCAAGGCCAATCAAACGCTGGAGGCGAGGATCGAGGAGCGCACGCGCGCGCTCTTGGAAGCCGAAGATGCGCTGCGCCAAGCCCAGAAGATGGAGGCGATTGGCCAGCTCACCGGGGGCATCGCACATGATTTCAACAACCTGCTCGGCACTCTGAAGGTCAGCTTCGAGCTTCTCGAACTGCGCATGCGTTCTGGCGACACGCAGCAAGCCCAGCGCTATGTCACCGTCGGCAAGGAAACAGTGGAGCGGGCGGCTTCACTCACCCAGCGTCTTTTGGCCTTCTCTCGCCGCCAGACCTTGGATCCGCGGCGAATTGATCTTCGCCATCGCCTGAACCAGTTCGAGGAACTTGTTCGTCGCAGCGTCGGGCCATCGATCGCCGTCCAGTTCAATGTTCCGGCGGACCTTTGGCCCGTGCGCGCAGACAGCGCGCAACTCGAGAACGCGCTGCTTAACCTGTGCATCAATGCGCGCGACGCGATGCAGCCCGGTGGGGGAAGCTTGACGGTGACGGGCAACAACTGTTCATTTCCCCACGACGCAAGCACGCCCATCGGGAACGCGCCTGGTGACTACGTGTGCCTCGAGGTGCGCGACACGGGTTGCGGCATGGATGCGCAAACCAAGGCTCATGCCACGGAGCCGTTCTTCACAACCAAACCCTTGGGCCAGGGCACCGGCCTGGGTTTGTCGATGGTGTACGGATTCGCCCGCCAATCGGGTGGCCAAATGCGCATCGAGTCGGAATTGGGTCAAGGCACCACCGTCAGTATCTATATGCCCCGTATCGACGGCGATTCGAACGACACGGAGGCTGCGGTTGGTCAGCGCAACCCGACAAGCGATACGGCGGCATTCTCAGCACCGAGGTCGGCGCGCGTGCTTCTGATCGAGGACGAGGCACCGCTTCGAGCCCTGCTCCAGGAAGAACTTGTCGCCGCGGGCTACGAGGTCACTGCCGCGGCAAATGGCCGGGAAGGCCTCGTGTGCGTGGATGAAGAGCCGAACAGCGAATTCCACATCCTGATCACCGATGTCGGACTTCCCGGAGGTATGAACGGACGCCAGGTCACCGATGTCGTGCGGCTGCGCAAACCTGACCTCAAAGTGCTTTTCATCACGGGCTACGCAGCCGGCGCCGCCGTGGGCAATGGTGAGTTGGAGCCAGGGATGGAGGTGATGACCAAGCCTTTCGAGCTGGGGGAATTCAAGCGGCGCATTGCCCGGATGCTTGACGTCTGAGTCATCGCACGGCGGACTGCGCCGGCGACCGCCGTTCATAAATGCAGCTCGATCAAGTCACCTCGTCGTTCAGGCGGCGAAACCATTCGCCATAGGGTGTGTTCTTGACCAGCTTGCGATTCATATCGGGCGCACCATCGGTCCACCACGGCGGGCCGCGTTCTCCCAGTCGACGCTTTGCATCGTCGACGAGGGCGCGAGCGGTTGCGCGCTCATCGATCGATGCGGTTGCACGCAACGCTCGTCGCGCCGCCATCAATTGGCGGACCCAGAGGCTTTTCTCTTCTTCGGACAGTCCCGGGTTTGCTGCGCGCCACAAACGCCCCCGTACCACCAGATATCGGCCATCGGGTGTCATGAGGGGGCCGTCGAGGGTCTGCAATCGGCCTCTTTTTCCGATCACTTGCGTTCCTTCTCGAACGGCAACGTGAGACGGATGGGTCCACCGCGATCCATCGCGTCGACACGGTCCCCTTTTCGGGTGACGAGCACTCGCCGGCGACGGGCGAGTTCCTGGGCCACTTCGCGCACCTGCGGCATCAGGGCGCGCCAGTTCGACGGTGCGCTTACCAGGGCTCGCGCAACCTCCGAAGGGCAGATGCTTGCTCCAGGCGCACGACGAGCTAGTAGCTCGAAGATTTGTGCTTCGACGGCCTCGTTCGCCACAACCGCCCGTGAGGAGTCGATCATCGGCGCGAGGCTCCCGCGTCAACCAAAGCTGCGACTGACAAAGCGAGATCCTTTCAGCCCAAAACGCCAAGGCACATCCATCGCCTTTGAAATGCCGATGCGAGCGCCGAACACCACATCCTGTACCACACTCGGACCCTTCAGCTCGAAAGGCGCGCGGTCCAGCGGCAGGCCGTCGTGCGCACCGGTGATCCCCAGCGCCTGGGCGACCCGCCCCGGTCCCGCGCACAGGAGCCGCGGCTCGAGAAGCCCTCGGCGTGCCTGCATCGCATCGAAACCATCTGTCGGCTCCAGCGCGCGGATCAGGACACCGGCGCCGTGGCCCTCCTCCCGGCACACGAAGTTCAGGCACCAGTGCAAGCCGTAGGACCGATACACGTAAGCACGGCCTGGCGGACCGAACATCGTGGCGTTGCGCACCGATCGGCCGCCATAGCTGTGCGAGGCCGGGTCCAAGACGTCATAGGCTTCCGTTTCGACGATGCGCCCCCCGACCCCTTCCACCCAAAACGACGCACCGATCAATGCTCGCGCGAGCTCGGGTGACGAAACGCCAAAGTCGATGGAAAGCGAAGAGCACATGCCGACAGCGTGCTGCCAGTGGCAGTCAAGCGATGTCACCAGCCCTCTGGCGCAGCTGTAGTCGCACGGCGCTTCCAAGGCCTGGGCGGATGTCGGCAGCAGGCTCACGGCAGTACATCGAGCGCCACGGCATTGCACTCTTCGAGAACAAGGTGCACATTGGACTTTTTATTCGCAAAAGGTGTTGACTGATGGCACTCGCTTTGCTTTCTGAAATTGCAGCGATCAAGCTGCCCCTCACCGTCATCGCGAGAGCGGACGTGCAGAAGGTCTCTCGCCTGGTTTTCGCCGGCCTTGTGGAAGCAAGGTTTCGCACGCTCAGCGGACAGCCGACGGGCTACTGCGATCCGCTCGAGGCGACGGTCACCGCAATCACGCCCGAGGGCTGGTTATCTCTCGGCAGCAGACAGTGAACCACGCAAAGGCCGCTGCTGTGAGGAGTTTCTGAGGCTGCGAGATCCCCCGCAGCCCCGCGCCGGGCTGGTGGCTTTTCTTCGGCGCTTCAATCGTTGACGCAGCTGTTTTCGTCCGCGACAAGGCATTCGGGAAGATCGTCTCCGACGGCACCGCCGCGCGTGCGCACCGCCGTGGAGGCCGCCTGTGCCACTGCCAAGTCGCGCGGGAGCAGGACCCAGAGTTGTCCTCGCTCCTTCATGCGCCGAGCCTGCGTCGCAGCTTGCTGGCCATTGCCGAAGAAGTAGTCCGCACGCACCGCACCGCGAATGGCACCGCCTGTGTCCTGCGCGATCGTCAAACGGCGCATCGGGGCCCCACTGCCTGGCGCGCGCGTGGACACAAACACGGGATATCCAAGCGGCGTGCTTCGCGGATCCACGGCGATCGAGCGTCCAGGCGATAGCGGCACCCCCAGCGCGCCAACCGGTCCTCCGCCAGGCGCACTGGCCTCCTTGAAAAACACGTAGCTTGGATCTTCAATACCCGAGCCAGTCACCCGCTGTGCGGGGCGGCGTCCGGGCACCGCAACAGCGCCATTGACCTTGGGCAGGGCGAGTGTGAAGCCACGCGTGCGAACCACGGAGACGTCGGCGCTGCTGCCAGCCGCAGGCTGCAGTGCTTCGTCCTCATCATCGTCGAGCTCAAGTTCCAGCGAGGAGCCGCGCACTTTCACGGGACTGCGAGGTTTGCCCGACGCCGCCTGGGCCAGTGTGGGCCTGAACGGCTGACCGTTCTGCTCCGCATAGGCGATGCGGATCACCTCGCCCGAGTCCAGACGAATGCGTCCAGAGCCCTGGATCTGCATCTCGTAGAGCGCGGAAGCGTTGTTCACGAAGGCAATGACCTTGGCATTCGGCGCTCCCTTGGTTTCGATTTCCTTGCGTGTGTAGTAGGGCAGGAGACGCTTTCCCTCGACGCGAAGGCGCACCTTGCGATCCAAAGTGTCTCTGGTGATACGCGAGAGGTCGAGCGCGTACAACCCTGCGCGGCCCATGTCACGCGTGCTCAGTCCCGCTTGCACGACGACACTGCGTCCCGCCACACGCGCAGCGACGATCCCTTCGCCTTTGGGAAGTTTTCGCGCATCCGCAAACAGCATGTCTTGGGGCTGTGCATATACGGGGTAGATGTTGGGGGCGCCGTAGTGCCGGCTGCCGCTGATCTCAGGCTCAAAGTAGCCGGTAACAACGCCGTCAGGGCGCCGATCATCGTCGCGGATCTGATAGGCCGAGAAATCGCGCTCGAAAAAATGGCGGATGGCCAAGTCATCGGCACGATCTACTGTTCGTGCACGCTCGCAGACTTGCCGCCACGCCTGTGCTCGCCCCGACAAGACCTTGCAGCTGCCGAGAAACGCAGGCCAGGTCTCCGAGAAATCATCCTGCCGCCAGCCCGGCAAGAGTTCGAAGCCCACCGAGGTATAGGTGGCCAACCGAGTTGAGAAAGTACGCGCTCGACCCGCGATCGCACCCGCGCTGCTCAACCCGGACCCGCCGGCAACGGCTGCCTGCGACCCGCTCGATGGCGCTTGCCCTGTTGAGCTCGATGGAGAGGCTGGACGAGAAACCGGCAGCGGCGCTGATGCGCGCGGTGTTGACGTTGCCGAGCGCTGCGCCGGTGGGTTTGACGACCACTCAGGCATCGCTGCGGAATCTCCTGCACTTCCGACCGAATGGGAGTCACCCGTCGTGCACCCTGGCAGTGTCACTGCGCCCAGGGCAATCAGGGCTACCCAGCGAGCAAGGATCATGTCTCGCAGTTGCATGCCGATTCCTCGCGAAGGAGCTTGCTGACGCGCCACGTGACCGACGAAGTGGCGCTACGAACGGCCAAGCTTAGTGCCGGCCAGATGCTTGCGAATCGGGGCGACTGCCTAGCGCAAACGACGTAGGAACGTGGCGCACGCGAGGGCAAGGCTCGCCGCCGGCCCATGCTTAGGCGCTGCAATGCGCAGGCAGCTGGCGCCTTGCTGTGGATGTACCTTCGCTGCCGATCCGTTGCGGCGATGAGTACAGCCCAGACGGCCGCGTGGATCGGGCAAACGCGGTCCGCGCGTCGACCATGCGGTGGCCACATTTGCCATGAAGCTCACCTTGATCCACAGGTCTCGACCTGACGCCTTCGCCGATGATGGGTCGACGGGTTCATGCCTCGCGCTGCAACGCCGACTGTCTCCTCAAAGGACCATCCGGTCCCATGCCTGGTGCGCCCACTCATACTTTCCGCAAGCATAGGAGACGAGCGTCTCCACGGCGGCCTCGCTGCCCACGGGCTGCGCAGCCCGATAGTGACAGCCCGTCGTGACCAACTGGTGCTCGAGATGAAAACCCCGATCGTCGGCATAGACCTGGATGTAGGTTCCATCGCGTCGCTTCACGATCGCGAAGGCATCGGGCGCTTCGGCCAGTCGAGGAATCCAGCGGCGCAAATTGTCCTCCGTCGCCTCCTCCCCGACACCAAAGTCGGGGCACTCCAGGAAGGGGCGTTGGTACTCTGCGCCGATATCGAAGACCAGATGGGCGTGCGCGCTCGATGCGTCCTGGCGGTACATCGCGATAAAGAAGCAGTCCTCGGCAGCGAGCGGGACATGAACAAGGGAAATTCGTTGCACCTTGCAGCGCCTCGCGAGGATCAACTCGAGACTGCGTTCGGGTCCGAGCGGCAATCGAAGCTCTTCGCGAAGACGCTGCGCAAGTGAAAAGGCGTCGCGCTTGATGCGGTCCCCTGCTGCGAACTCTTCAGTCCCCTCCTGGAGCAGCGCCAGATATTCGTGGAGTTGCATCAGGCGCGATGGCGTCGACGCTGCGGGGCGCGAGGCGAACAAGGAGGCGATCTTGCGTGCGAGCATGATGGCGACAGGATGAGTCGAGAACGTCTGCGGCGATAGGATGCCGGCGAGCGAACAGCCTGTCCAGTTCACCGCTGCCTTTCAGAGCACCTCCACCGAACGTTGCGTCGGTTGCAATGAGCGAGGAGCGGATCATCTCTTCATATCGGCGCTTGCAAATGGCCGCGGTCCCTACCTAAGGGCCCGACGGGCATCGTCCTACTCCGGCCCCACGTCCAGGCCCCTAAATTGCCAACTACTGGAGATGCACAGGGCAGCTCCAAGCAACATCAAGTTCAGGGGACTTACTCATGAAAAAACATCTTCTCGTTCTCGCCATCGCATCGACCTGCTTCGCCATGAACGCCGCGAATGCTGCTGAAGGCATGACCAAGGACCAGTACAACGTCGCCAAGGAAAAGATCGAGGCCGACTACAAGGTCGCCAAGGCCAAGTGCGACACGCTGAAGGACAACGCCAAGGACGTCTGCGAGAAGGAAGCCAAGGGCACCGAAAACGTGGCAAAGGCGCAGCTGGAGCAGGACTACAAGCCCAGCGCGGCACATGCCAAGAAGGTCGCTGAGGAAAAGGCCGACATGACCTACGACGTTGCCAAGGAGAAGTGCGACGACCAGTCGGGCGATGCCAAGAACGCCTGCGTGAGCCAAGCCAAGGCCGACCACGACAAGGCCAAGGCCGACATCAAGGCGATGAAGGGCTAAGCTCCCCTCAGCGCTCATGCGGGGGTGCGCGATCCCGCGTACTTCCCTGCCCTCCCCCCATGCCCCGCCTTGTGCGGGGCATTCTTTTTTTGTGGGCTTCAACCTCTGGCCGGGTGCCCGATCAAGGTGAGCCGAGCACTTAAAAAATAAGCTAACGGCGTTCGTAGGCTGACCCTCGACGGCCAACGCCACCATCGCCCCCTGAGCGAACTTGATGCCCAAGGCACGGACACAAGTGCAGGCATGCACGATTCGCAACTTGGCACGGGAAAGCCCGTAGCGCTTCATCTGACGGGCGATCCCGCCGATGTCTTGGGCCCTGCATCTACGGCCCAAGTACCTTTCTCCATAGATGTCGCGCTGGTGTAGTTGGTGCAACGGACCCCTCGTTGGCCCCCGCTAAAGCGCAGCGGTTCGTTTGCCAAAAGCGACGTGATCCAACAAACGCTGTGAAAAGGAGCTTGCGATGCGATTGACCACCAAGGGTCGTTTTGCCGTGACCGCGATGATCGACATTGGGCTGCGCCAACGTCTCGGACCTGTGAACCTGGCCGCCATCAGCCAACGACAGCAGATCTCGCTGTCATACCTCGAGCAGTTGTTCGGCAAGCTCCGCAAGCACAATCTCGTCGTGTCGGTCCGTGGGCCTGGCGGCGGCTACCATCTTGCGCGCCACAGCGCTGACATCTCGGTGGCTGACATCATCGCGGCCGTGGATGAACGAGGCGCCCTTGGCACTGATGCGGATGATGGAAATGACCTGGGTGAGCAAGGCGCCTCGCCAACCTCACTGTCGCGCAGCACCGAGGAACTCTGGGCCTCACTGAATCAACGCATGCTTGATTTTCTGCGGACCGTCACTTTGCAAAAGCTTGTCGAGGACCAAGTTGCCAAGGGTGTCGAGCTCGAAGCACCCACTCCGGCAAAGAGTGCGATCACCTCGGCTGCCCCCGTCAAGCCTGTGCGCACCCGCGCCCCCAATTCGGTCTTCGCGCTGGCCAATGCGATGTCCAAGCACTAATGCGGTCGCTCGAGCAACCTGAGCAAACGATCCAGCCACAAGCCGCCATCACATCCTTCACTTCATGCGCTTTATGGACGCCCATGAACGCGCCGCGAGCTGAGCACAGCTCCCGTCAACGAGCGTCACCCTGCGTGGCAGTTTCACCGACGGCGGTGCAGCGGCTCGACGTCGCAGTGCCATCGCTTTGAACCCACGCGACCTTCAGCCATCTCGCGATGATGCACGCGGCACATGGAGGTCGATCCACTTGCAAGCGCGCGTTGGGGCCCGCTTGTTGAATCGAATGCCATGGCTGCAACGGTCATCATGACCTTGTCATGGGCCGCGCTGGGTCTGGCCATGACCGGCGGTACGTTTGCGGCTTTCGGGATGCTGCTTCACCTCTTCGCATTCGCCGGCGGCTTGCTCAACGGTTTCCAGCACGACGCCACTGTCGATGACCGGCGCAACGCCACGCAGCTGCTCGTGGGTGCGGGGATCTGTGCGCTCAGCGCTGCGGCGGTGGGAGCGATCGCCCTGCTGCTAGCGTCCTTTGAATGAGAGGCCGTAGCCCGGCCGACCGCGGTTCGAAGGAGCATTCCTTCACGAGCAAGCACCAGAGGAGCTGAACAGGCGGCGTGAAATGCCATCCGCGTGCGCGTGGGCGCCAGCCCATCGAGGGCATCTGAAGCGGCGCACTCAACGTTCGGACAAGTGCACCACATCCACCATTCAGACCGCTGGCGGTTGCGACGTGGGTCGGCACAGCCAGGGCGAGTTCTTGCGTTCGCGTCGAGCAACCCAACCCAGCGGCAAGTTCGCGAGTTCAACGAGCGTCTGATCAACCTGCACCAGCTGACCCAGCCCGACGATCATCGCCTCCGACGCGTCAGCGCCGCTGCCGGGCAGCATCTGCCAGGCGCCGTCGTCCTCGTCGTGGAACACCTGCAGGATTGGTGCAGCCCCACTCATGATGGACCTTACGGTGAAGCAAGCAACGTTCGGGGCATCTTCGAAAGCCCAGGCATCCTCAGCATCAGACATATTTTTTGCCAGCAGTCGATGGATCACTGGCACCAGTGAAAGTTGACGTTCGCTGTCGGGCCTTGGCTGAAGTCGGGGGTGTCGAGAGTGGCTGCGCCTGGCCGATGGCGGCTGCCTGGCATCGTAGCGGAGCCGGTATTTCCGACGCCGCTTGCCCGGCGGTTCCCCGGCGTTTCCCGCCCTCGGCATGACCTCATCCTCGCGCGCTGTGGCGAATCAGATGATCCGACGCACAGGTGCCTGCTCGTCTCGACACCACCTGCCATGCGGCGCAGATAAGGCGAGCGTCTCAGGTGCCTACACCGTGTTCCAGTCGGCGCCGTATGTGGCGGCCGCGTAGGTCTGGACCACCATCGAGCCGAGCAGGCCATGCATCACGTCACCCTGCGCCGCGCGTCGGCTCACGATTGCGGTCAACAACCCCTTGGTGGCGAGCGCCTGCAGCGCGCGATCCACCCATACCTGACGTTGAGCCTGCGGCAGCGCCTCGATCTCTCGGCGCATCATGCGGATCCGTTCGCCAGCAGAATCGGCGGGTGTGATGGGAGTGGTGGACTCTGCGGCAACGGTAGCGGCCGTTGTGTTGGCAGCAGCGTCCGGGGGTACGGCAGCGTCCGCGGTAGGCTGTGCCGGCGGCGATTCAAGATCCTGCTCTTCGTCTGCGTCCGCCGGCGCAGGCGCCTCGCGCTCGTTGCGCAACAGCGAACGGAGATAGGAGTAGGCGTTGTCCACGGCCCGCAGCGAGTTGTTGGCCGCACGCCTTTCCAATGCGTCGAGTTGCTCGCGCACCCGGTCGTCGCCGAACTCCTTGATCAGGCCATCGAGCTTGATCTCTCGAATGCCCAGAGTTTCTGCGCGAAGCACAAGGTTGGCATCCACCGGCTTGTCAGCGCTCGTCGCAAAGGGCGAACGGGCACGACGGCGAACCGCAAACTGCACTTCGTCGACCACCCTGCCCTGGCGATGCTCGATGAGCTCGATCTCCAGATCCGTCTCCTGGTTGATCTCGGCCACCGCCTCCTTCACGCGCTCGTTCTTGAATTTGCGCCATTCGCGGCGGTCGCCACCAGGCAGATTGCTCAGCGCGTCGGTCCACCACCCCACCGGCTTGCGGCTCGTCACGCCGCCGGGGTTGTCCCGGTAGCGCACGCAGATCTCGTACAACGCGATCGCGGCATAGGTGCTCAAGCGGGCAAGCACGTCGAGCTCGATACGGGCCCAGCGCGAGGGCTCGCGCAGCGCCGTCATGATGGACGGGGGGAAGGACCAGCTCACCCAGGTCTCGCCGCGGCGAACCTCTAGCGCGACTTCTGACAGCATGGAGAAACCGCGCCATTTGACCCCATCGCCTGGCGCCGTGGATTCCCAGTCGACCTCCAGGCTTCTCATCTCGCCGAGGTAGCGCTTGGCGGCGGTACGGTCAGCGCCATCGGACCCGGTGGTGCGCAGCACGGCCGCCAGGGGTGCCTCGAACATGAAGTCTGCCAATGGCATCGACGCCATGGCGGTGAGGCGAGCCTGTGACACCTGCAGCAGCACCGTGTAGATGCGGCGAGCGGTCAACGTCACCCGGGCGGAACGCGGGACCATCACGATCATCTCGTGTGGCTTGCGCAGTTCGAGCCCGTCCGTGCCCGCGACGCGGGTGGGCGCCGAGGACGAAAGCGGGCTGGAAGCTGTCATCTCGCGATCATATGTCCAAGTCGGCGTGGACACCAAGCCGAGCGGCCTACCAATTTTGGGGGTGGGAAGTGTCCGAAGCTTGGTTAAAGCGCGGACACTTTGCTGGGCGATCCACTTTCAGGCCGAGTAAAACACGGACATACGGCGAATTCGACGACAGTCCAGCGCCTCATGCCGACGAGTAAAACGCGGACACCGGACCGATTGGCACCCCGTTTTGGGTCGATCCGCCCCTGGTTAGATCACGGACGCGGGCCAAAAACGAGGCTTTGGGGTGGGCAGGTCGTACTGTGGACAACCCGGCAGGGTGTCGTTAGACCACGGACGACTTCCGAGTACGGTACGGACGGATCCGAGTAGATCGCGGACGCATCCGCGTAAAGCACAGACAATTCGCCTCTAGAAATAGCCGTAACCCGTTGATTTTAAAGGGAAAAATCTGATTCGAAGTCTTTGCTAACTTCTTTAAAGGTATTAATACCTTCTTAAACTCGGGAGAAGTTATCCACAATCAGAGAGAACTTCGGCGAAACCTTCTCTGATGGATTGCAGATTCTTCGAATTTCGACGAGTGCTGGGCATAATCGCATGACATCAGCACTTTGAGAGTTTCGCTCGTGGATATCAAACAAACCATCAAACGTCAGTCCCTCGAGGATATCGAGGCACAGGCGCAACGCATCGCCGGCATGATGGATCACATCCGCACCGCGATGCTGGCTCCGACCGCCACCAAGCTTGCACCGGCGTTGGGTTCTGCGCAACTGGCCGACCTGTGCGGGGTCGACAAATCGAAGATCGCCTATCGTCTCACCCGCGGCGATCTGCCTGCAGGGTCGATTCAAGGCAATCGCCGTGAATGGTCGATGGGGGAGGCCCAACTGTGGTCGCGCGATTTCCGCAGTGAGCACATGCGACCCAAGGGTGCCGCCGGCATCACCATCACGGTGGCCAACTTCAAGGGTGGCGTGGCCAAGACCACCTCCGCCGTGACCCTGGCCCAGGGCTTGTCGATGCGGGGTCACAAAGTCCTGCTACTCGATCTGGATCCTCAGGGGTCGGCCACTACGCTCTTCGGCGTGCTGCCCGATGCCGAGGTCGACACCGAGCACACCGCGATGCCGCTCTTTGCCGGCGACGAGGATGACCTGGCGTACGCGATCCGTACGACCTACTGGCCGAGCATCGACCTGGTCTGCGCGGCCCCTCTGCTTTACGGCGCCGAGTTCGTGCTGCCCGCGCGGCAAGCCAAGGACCCGGGTTTCGAGTTCTGGCGCGTGCTCGACCGAGGTCTTGACACCCTGCGCGAGGCCTACGACGTGATCGTCATCGACACCCCACCCTCACTGAGCTACGTCACCATCAACGCGCTCATGGCGGCCGATGGTGTGATCATGCCCTTGCCCCCGTCTGCACTCGACTTCGCGAGCTCGGCCCAGTTCTGGGATCTGTTCTCCGACCTGTGCAACCAACTGATCCGAAGCCGCGGCAAGAACAAGAGCTTCGAGTTCATCGACGTGCTGCTCTCGCGGGTGGAAGCCTCGGATGCCGCAAGTTCGGTGGTCCGGCAATGGGTGCTCGAGGGCTACGGCGACAAGGTGCTGCCCATCGAGATTCCAAAGACGGCTGTCGCGGCCACGGCGAGCGCCGAGTTCGGTACCGTGTACGACCTTCCGCGTGGGTCAGTGAGTTCGAAGACCTTCGCGCGGGCGCGCGATGCGTACGACAGGATGTGCGAGTTGGTGGAGCAACAGATACGGGCAGTCTGGGCACGTCAGCTGTCCGAAAACGCCATGCTGGTGGCAGGAGATTGATATGGGCTTGAGAGACAAAGCTTCCAAGATCGACTTTGCTTCGCTGACTGCCCCCGTTTCGGTGACGCCCGAAACCAAGCAGCCCAAGACGGCGCCTGGCGCCATGATGGCTTTCGCGAACGACGCGCGTTCGGACCTGCTGCGCGAGAACGAGATGCTCAAGGAAGCCGCGGACAAGGCCGCGGGCCTCGAGGCACAGCTGCAGGAAGTCCGCACGGAGCTCGAAGGCTGGGAGGGCGCTCGCGCGACGCGTCACCTGGACCCGAAGCGCATCGGACGCAGCCGCTATGCGAACCGCCATGAGAGCAGTTTTGTGGGGGAGGATTTCGAACGGCTCAAGCGCGAGATTCAGGAATCGGGCGGCAATGTGCAGCCGATCAAGGTGCGTCCAGCCAGCAAGCCGGGCGGCGAGTTCGACTACGAGGTGGTCTTCGGCCACCGGCGTCTCGAGGCGTGTACGCAGCTCGGCCTTCCCGTGCTGGCCGTCATCGACAACCTCGATGATCGGTCGCTCTTCGTCGAGATGGAGCGCGAGAACCGCGAGCGCCAGGATTTGTCGCCGTGGGAGCAGGGGATGATGTACAGGCGCGCGCTGGATCTGGGCCTCTTCACCTCGAACCGCGCCTTGGCCACGGCGCTCGGCATCGATCACAGCAACGTGGGCAAGTCTCTCGCGCTGGCGCGGCTTCCGGACGAAGTAGTCGCTGCCTTCCGCTCACCACTCGAGATCCAGTTGCGCTGGGCGCCCTTGCTCAACCGCGCGCTCGAGTCGGATGCGGACGGCGTGCGGGCCCGGGCCGAGAAGTTGTTGACCCAACCGGCGCGTCCGGCCGCCAAGGAAGTGCTGGCCAAGCTGTTGGTCGCTGATACCGAACTTCAGGTTGATGCGAAACCCCACACATTGACGGTCAAGAATAAGAAGGCAGCAACGCTGAGCTTCGACGCGGACGGAAGGGCGAATGTGCGTATCCATGTGCCGCTGTCAGTTGAGCGGCGCGCGTCCCTGGAGAAGCTGTTGGCCGAGTTCCTGCAGAACGAGTAGGCAGGGCACCGCAGACAGCGGCGCCATACAGCAGAGGGGTGTGGTTCCGAACCACACCCCTTTTTTCTTGTCGCTTGCACTTTGCGCCTCCGCGGTTCGCACCCGGTAACCAGCGATGTCTCAGTGCAACGCTGTCCGATCGTGAAGGGTAGAGTGGAATGGGGCGCGGGGCGGAAGCTGTTCACGAGGGCCGCGAAGTTTGGGGCGGGGGGTATTCACAGATGAGTCTGGGGAATCTCGCTGCTCCGCGAAGTGTCCTGATCGACGCAACGGAAGGCTGGTCTGCGGGAGAGAAGCTGCCAAGTCCGGGTAGCGATCTACTCGTCAGCATGAAGACCCCGCCTCGAATGCTCCAATTCATCGGACAAACTCAGGGTGTGGTTCGGAACCACACCCGCCCCACCTTGTGGCCAAGAGGACTTCATGTGACGACAGTTGGCGCGTACGCCGGAGCCCTGCCTGCCGTCCCGGGGGCCCCAACGGAGACCCGAAAGTGCTTTGGCAGCACATCAGTAGGAGTTCGCCCCGGGAGTTCCGAAGCCGCATCGGTTCTGTTTCGGGACTTCAGCCCGTTCAGAGCCCCAACTGCCATAGGGCAACGGGCGTCCGCCAGAATGCTTTCCGGCCGAGATCCAGGCACCCTGGGGTGCCGTCAAATAACCCGATCAGTCCCTCGGGTGTGGTTCCGAACCACACCCCTTGCTTGAACCCGGTTGGATGGCGATTTCGAGATCACTGCGCAACGGGTGCGCGGCTCTCACGCTCGGTACCAGCTCATGCGCCTCGGCATTAAGTCTGGCCGCATCGCTCGTACGGCTGCCGAGCCATGCGAGAAGACCACAGAGATGGCGAAACTTGGCTCCGATCGCAGAGTGCAGGCGTTCAACCTTCCCTGGCGGATAACAAGATTCACGGTGACTTGCCTCCCCGTTCGCACCCGGTGCGGAGCACGCTGCGCAAGGATCCGACGGTGCAATTTCTAGGACGAGCCGCCTCCAACATGCGAAATTTTGTAGATCGAGCGCGGCTGCAAGCAACCATGGTGGGGTGTGGTTCCAAACCACACCCCCTAAACCCAAGACGGATTAGCTCGGGGTGTGATGCGTCCAACTTTCTTCACGCGGCGAACGATCTCGCACATCAGTGCTTGCCGAACACTTTGCCCCCACTTGGTGGCTCGCCAGCAGTACCTCCAGGCCACATCGCAGCCCGCGACGCGTTTCGATCCATGAGGGGCGAGAGCGAGCAAACCGTCCGTGCTTTACTCGGCCCTGAACTGCCGTGTGTCGTAGTTGCTACTGCTTCCTTCGGGACGGGCTCCCGAACATGGTCGGCGGACGAAAATTCAAAGTTCGCCGCGTACTTTTCCCCTTAACTCGGAGCTGTCGAAGTCGCAACAGAGTCACTGCATCGCGTCTTGATTCAATCATCCGACGCCACTGACATCCAGCTGCGCGGCGCCAAACCTTCGTCCTGACTGCCGCCATGAGCTCGGAATAGTGACGGTTAGAGACGCTGATTGCTGTCAAGCGCCTCGCGTAGCTAGCACCGGCATTTTTCCTGCTCAAACCCCAATGGCATGGTGTCCCCGCAGCTACTATTTTCTAGACGGAAAGCGCTCCCTCGCGCACATCCGTCATGTCCAAACGCCATTGTTTGCAAGGAAGTGTGCGCTTACTCCGTGCGCACATCAGACGCGGGATTCTGGTGGCGCGCGAGCGCCGTGACGTTTCCGGTCGTCAGTGCAATTGTTCGTTCAACCCAGCAAGCGCAGCGGACTTGGTGCAATGATCCGTGGAGCTCGAGAATGGGACGTCGGCCCCGCTGGGCCACATTCCCATCGGTAAAGCCAAAACGACTCACCATGCAGCGCCGCATTGATTCGTCCTAAAGTATTCATCGGAGCACGAAGCGCTGTTTTGAGAGTGAATCGGGACAAAGTAAGCCGCCACTCGCCGGCATCAAAAGTGTGCGCTAAGTCATTGATTTATCAGGAGATCCGGTGAACCTGCTTTTGCATGAGGGGTTTGTGCATCGAAAAATAGCACGGATGATTATTGGTCGAAGCGCGCAGCTCCAATGACAGGAGACAGGGCATAGTCGCTCCAAGCAGTGGCCGAAGCTGAACGACTGCACGCTTGTACGCATACGAGAGAGGCGCGCACATTGCTGAATCCGCTGTGTAGGCCACAACGGCGCCGGCGATTAGGGAGAGCCGGCCGAGATCTCGCCTTCACGTTTCCAGCCAGTCACCAGCGGCGGGTTCGAGCCTCGACGGCCAGTGATCACGACAGGCAGTAGTCCCCCAACGCCAGTCGACCCATGCACCCAGCATCGGGCGACCGTGCAGTCCGCTGTGAGCGCGACCGGACCGTCCCACAGCGCCCCACAGTTCAAGACCGCTTGCGGGTCGCGACCGGTGTTTTGTCCCAAGCCGGCCCGCGCGCGCAAAAGGCGCCCCACGCTGACCAGCTCTTCTTCGTCGAGCCAACCGTGGATCAAGAGCCCCAGCCAATTCTGAGCGTTGCCTGTGCTGTCGATCTTGTAGCTGGTCGCTCCACGCCCAAGCGTCCCCGTGAAGCGCGCCTTCACCCAATACATCCCGCGGACTGGCAATGCACCCGCACCCCCGTGGAAAGCAAGCCACCGCCCTCCAAGCCAATGCTCGCTCGCTGTCGTTGACCGGCTGTGGTTCCGAACCACAGGCACACGGACGCTGGGGCAGGGTAGGGAAGGTTCTCTGTGTTTTTCCTCACAGGTGTTCTCCGATTAGCGCCAAAGTTCTATGTATGTGTTTTATGATGTATCTTTCTGAAACATCTACAACCGAAGAGACATGACTAATTCGAAGTTCCGCCGCACCGCTGCCGCATCCGCCGTTCTCACCGTTCTGCTGGCTTCCGGCACTGCCTTCGGCGCCAGTCTGAATTTGGGTTCAGCCGGTACTGCTGGCGGCTCAAACAGCGGCGGCGCCGCAGGCGCGGGCGGCTCCGCGGCTGTTGTGGCAGGGGATGCTGCGACCTCCATAGGCGCCGGGGGCAATGGAGGATCGGCAACTTCAGGTGGGGTTGCTGGCTCGGGTGGCAGCGGCTCAAGCGCTGGATCCAACGCTTCAGCGATCGGTGCTGGCGGCACAGGCGGCTCTGCAAGCAATGGGGCAACCGCCGGACTTGGGGGCGCAGGCGCGACCGCAAGCGGGTTGGGCACGACGGCGATCGGCACCGGAGGCAACGGTGGCGCTGCAACTACCGGCGGAACCGGCGGCAACGGAGGAGCCGGTGCCGTGGCAAGTGGCGCTGGAGCGACCGCCATTGGCGCGGGGGGCTCGGGTGCCGGAGGTTCGTCTGGTCGAACAGCGGCCGCTGGCGGTGCAGGTGCTGCTGCTGCTGGTACAGGATCTATTGCTGTGGGTAGCGGCAGCTTTGCATCTGGCGCGCAGGCTGACGGCGCGTCGGCAATCGCGATCGGAAGTGCGTCCGGCGGAAGACAAGGTGCAGTCGCTTCGGGCGAATCGAGCATGGCGATTGGCGGTGCGTCTGGAACGCAAACCGGCGCAAGCGCCGCGGCCGCCAGCGGCGTTGCGTTGGGCGCCGGCAGCCAAGTCACTGCGGCTGCGACCAACAGCGTTGCGTTGGGGGCCGGTTCCGTGGCCAGCGCAGCCAACACCGTGTCGGTAGGCGGCAATGGTGTGACCCGCAGCATCACCAATGTCGCTTCGGGAAACATTGCCAGTGGCAGCACGGACGCCGTCACTGGGGGGCAGTTGTTCAGCGTGCAGCAGACCGCGAACGAGGCGAAGGCCACAGCTGAATTTGCGTCGGCGATCGCGGGTCAGGCGGGCAAAGATGCCAACGCAGCCCAGCAGTCTGCAAACGCAGCAAACTCCATTGCGGGCACTGCACTGGACGTTGGCAACAAGGCTCAGACCACGGCCACCAATGCGCTGAGCACGGCGCAGACAGCAACGACGGCAGCAGGCACGGCGCAAGCTGCCGCGGACAACGCCCAGGCCACCGCCAGCAAAGCGCTGGGCGCGGCCGGCAATGCACAAAGTACCGCTGACGGCGCTGTTTCAGCGGCGCAAGCGGCTGACAAGGCCGCGTTCATCGCGCAGCAGACGGCCAACTCCGCCAGCAACCTCGCCGGTGTGGCCCTCGGCGTTGGCAATACGGCGAACAATACGGCAAACAATGCGCTGAGCACCGCGCAAGGCGCGTCGGCGGCGGCAGGGGTGGCGCAGTCCAGCGCGAATACCGCACAGGCGACGGCAAGCAAAGCTCAGGGCGCCGCCGCCAACGCGCAGTCCACTGCCGACAGCGCGTTTGCTGCCGCCATGACGGCAGACAAGGCAGCCTTCGGTGCCCAGCAGACAGCCAACACGGCCAACAACCTGGCTGGCGTGGCTCTCGGCGTGGGAAACACGGCCAACAACACTGCGAACAACGCCCTCGCTGCAGCCGGCAACGCGCAGACGACCGCGAATTCGGGCGTTGCCGCTGCCGCCGCTGCACAGACGACGGCGAACAGCGGGGTTGCCGCGGCCGCCAACGCACAGACCACGGCCAACACGGCGGTGAGCGCGGCTGCCAACGCCCAGACGACGGCCAACGCAGGCGTGGCCGCTGCTGCCAACGCACAAACGACCGCGAACACCGCACTGGGCGCTGCCGCCAATGCACAGACCACGGCCAACACGGCGGTGAGCGCGGCCGCGGCTGCACAATCGACTGCCAACACAGGCGTGGCCGCTGCTGCCAATGCCCAAACAACCGCGAACACGGCTCTAGGCGCGGCTGCCAACGCACAGACCACGGCTGATGCCGGCGTTGCTGCTGCTGCTGCTGCGCAAACGACGGCCAACACAGGCGTGGCTGCGGCTGCCGCTGCGCAGACGACTGCCAACGCCGGCGTTGCTGCTGCTGCTGCTGCGCAGACGACGGCCAACACAGGCGTGGCTGCGGCTGCCGCTGCGCAGACGACGGCCAACACAGGCGTGGCTGCGGCTGCCGCTGCGCAGACGACTGCCAACGCCGGCGTTGCTGCTGCTGCTGCTGCGCAGACGACGGCAAACACCGGCGTGGCTGCGGCTGCCAACGCACAGACGACTGCGAACACCGCAGTGAGCGCGGCCGCCGCGGCACAAACGACGGCCAACACAGGCGTTGCAGCTGCAGGCGCGGCTCAGACGACTGCGAACACCGCCCTGGGCGTGGCCAACAACTCGGCGCAATACAGCGCCGGCGGGACCAACCTGCAACTCAACGCCAACGGCGGCGCAGGCTCGACCATCAGCAACGTGCGGGCCGGCGCGGCGCTCACCGATGCGGCCAACGTGGGCCAAGTGCAGCAGGCCCAGCAAGGCGCGATCACCAGCGCGAACAACTTCACCAGCCAGCAGGTCATGGCACTGCAGACGCTCATGAATCAGGCGTTCTCGAACGGGCTGTGCAGCTTCTCGGGCGGTAACGTCACCTGCGGCACGGGCGCGAGCGCCACTGGCCAGGGCGCCACCGCCTTCGGCCCGAATGCGCAGGCCAACGGCAACGACACCGTGGCGGTCGGCAACGGCGCGCAGGCCAGCCATGCGGGCTCGGTCGCCATCGGCGCGGGCGCGCGGGCGCTGGCCGATCCGACCACCGCGGTCGGCAACAATGCCCAGGCCCTCGGCAACGATTCGGTCGCGCTCGGCGCCAACACGCTCGCCACCGGCCGCAATGCCGTGGCACTGGGCCAGGGGTCGGTCGCTACGCGCGACAACAGCGTGTCGGTGGGCAACCAGGCCACCGGGCTCGCACGCACCATCACCAACGTCGCGCCGGGCGTGCTGCCCAGCGATGCCGTCAACGTCGGCCAGATGCAGCAAGCCGTTTCCACCGCGACCAACGAGCTCCGCAGCTTCGCCGCTCAGGGCATCGCGTCGGCGCTGGCCATGCCCAGCATCCCCATGCTCGCGCCCGGACAGCGCTGGGTGGGCGCCGCGGTCGGCAACTACGCGGGTGCCTCCGCGCTGGGCATGGCCTTCGGCTACCAGGTCAGCGAGCGCCTGAACCTCGGGCTGGGCGTGTCGACCGGAACCAGCGGCAGCGCCAACCACGTGGCCACGCGGGTGCAGGTCGGCTACGCCTGGTAAGCAATGCTTGACGGTGTCGCAGTGCGTCTTGCATGCGACACCGTTTCGCCGTGACTCACTGCTCCATCGTGGTTGGTAGAGCGCCTGCAAAGATGGCCACATACCAATCGCATGCCCCCAAACGGGAGAAGAGGGGCGCGAAGGTGCAGTCCCAGCGACAACGAGACGTTGATGCTGCTTTGCGAAGACTGATGCAATGACGGCTTGAGGCCGGTTCTGGATTCAGGTTGCATCGTGCCGGGCCCAGCCGGCACGATAGAGTGCCCTCGGCGGACTCTCGCGCGGGCTGAGAAAAGTTAGATGGCAAGTTGGCGGAGGGCGGTGTCGCTCCGCATTAGCGGCCTGCGTTTCGAGACGACGTGCACCCGTGACCGTTCTGGCTTTGCGCAAAGCCGCAGTTATGGCATCGGTTGCGACTGCACCCAACCTCCGGATGCCCGCCAGGGCTATGAGCGAGCGGGCGAAGTCTGGGCTTTGATGCGCGCGGGGTTCCCGACCACCGTCGCGCCTTGAGGCACGTCGCGCGTGACCACGCTCCCGGCTCCGATGACCGCATCATCACCTACCGTGATGCCGGGCAACAAAATGGCGCCGCCCCCGATCCACACGTTGCGCCCGATCCGAATAGGGCGGCCGAACTCGAGGCCGGTCTCGCGTTCCGCAGCGGTGCGCGGGTGGTCCGCGGTCAGGATCTGCACGTTGGGCCCGATTTGCGTCTTGTCCCCGATGTGGACTTCCACCACATCCAAGATGACACAGCCGAAGTTGAGGAACGCGCCCGATCCAAGATGGATGTTGAAGCCATAGTCGCAGTGAAAGGGCGGCCGGATCGTCGAGCCATCTCCCACCGAGCCCAGCCGCTCGGCCAGCAGCACGCGTCGATCGGCGGTGGCCATGCCCAGCGCGGCGTTGTAGCGAACCAGCCACTCTCGGGTCGCCGCCAGATCGCTCTGGAGCTCGGCATCGCCTGCGTCGTAAAGCTCGCCGGCCAGCATCTTCTGTTTCTCGGATTTCATCGAAGGCACTCCATGTCGTCGGTCGCGCCAGCCATGCAGGCCATGGCCGGCTGAAGACAAGCCTAAGCGCCCGGAGCAGCTGTTGGTGTAGGAGCCCGGGTGCAGTCAACCGGCCGATCGAAGGAGAGGACAGCCGTCATCTCGGCGTTGGGGGCGCGAACATCTCCCTGGTGCAACTGGCCGGTTCCCAAGGTACTCAAAGACCTGCTTCAAGGCGCGCAGAACGTCGGCGCCCCCAAAGAGCGCGAGCGTCTGTGGCGAATACACGCGCGACGCGCGCGAACAGGTATCCCGCTGGTCTGCTGGGGCTGGTTCAATGTGAGCAGGCGCGCAGCTACGATGCTGCAAGCGAGAAATAACCTTACACATCAACACTTGGCTGAAGGGTCAACCACCTCTGTGGCACTGACCTCGGCGTCGACCCCAGTGACGTTGAAATTACCGTCCGGGCTAGGTAAAACCCATCATCGGCAGACGCTGTGAGCGACTTCCCCCACAAATCCTTTGAAGGACAGGTCTACACCTTCGCGCACCTGGGCCAGCGTGTCCTCCCAGTGGATCTGGTGGTTGAGAAGCAGCCGATCTCGGTGCCGGTCCGGGTGACCTTCGGCTGCCACTGCTTCACCGAGGACTTCGACACCGCCAAACACGGCGACCATCACCGTTACGCTCACCTGGGCGAGGTACGAGCCTTCGACCTCGAGCGTTATGCCTGCTCGCTCCAGCTGCCGCGGGTTGTGGACGCGATCCTGGGCGGGACTATCTACCGCTCCGATCAGAACTACACCTACGTCTCGCAGGTGGTGATCCCGCCGGTCTCCGGGCAGCAGCCGTACTCAATCTTCTTCAGCCTGGAAAAGACCAAGAAGGCCGCAGCACCCGCCGTGGAGATGTACGTGAAGAGCGCCTACCTCAGCCCCTTGAAACACAAGCCGAACGCCCAGAACTGGCGCTTTAAGGCCCTGGTCGGCGAGACCGCAGGGCTGTTCGATCCGAAAGCCAAGGGGCGGAAGAAGTGACCACAAGTCCTGGCCCGTCAAGAGATCTCAGTGACCGTGCATTGACCCTGGCATTAACAACTGTTATCATGGCCACTCAAAGACAGTTCGAGAGCGAGTGCGTATACGAACTAGCTGCCTGGAAACAGGTCCTGCACACCAGCAGGGGTAACAGAGCCTCGCAGCGATAGCCCTCGGGCTGTCAAGGAAAGGGCCTTCGGGCCCTTTTTCTTTGGCCGCGTCGATCCCAGCACCCTCCCCAAACGAAACTTGACCAGGCATGGACTGGTCGGGCTTAAGACCCTGGCTCTGACACCAGGGCGAGATCTCACAGTGGCGACACTGCGAGGGGTAAGGCCGCTGTTAGGGCCTCATGCCTCACGGTACTGCGCGCGCAATTTGTCGAGTTCTGAATTGTTTGCGTATCTGCTTGGCGACCAGCGGGCTCCGTGGCGGCGAATCCCGTCCTTGATGAACACCTCGGACATGCTGTCCAACCGGGAGTCAGCATTCGATGGAAATCAACAACCCGTCCATGAGGCGAGAGGCCGTCGGCGCCTGCGTCCTCAGCCGACGGCGGCCAAAACGCGAGCCACTGCCCATGGTGAACTGACTGGACTCGCCCGACCATGGGCGCTCAAAGAGCCGGCGATCCAGCATGTCGTGTCTCGACGCTCTCCCGGCCGCGGCTGGTTCGCGGCACAAACGGGTGGAATTCGTCGTTGGCTCAGACATAGAGGGCGTCCGTGCCCGGCGAGGCGGTCTTGGCTCGCGCGGAAAACCCCTCGTACAAGAAAACGATGTTGTCCGCCGGGTCACCCGAAAGTCGCCCCCGAACCTTGTCGAACGTCATCATCGCCACGCTGAACCTCGGTGGCCCGACGACCAGGACGGGCTGCGATCGAGCTTCATGCCACTGGTAGGTGCCACCGTGTTGTCGACGTCCAACTTCGAGGATGTAAGACCCCATCAGTTCGACCAAGGCCTTCACATCCGCAGGCGGCATTTCCTTGGCATATGGCGACGCCTCCGCCAGCATCTCCTCCACGATGGAAAGACTCTGCTCGGAGTAATCGAGCCGTCCTCCGGCGCGCGCCTGGAACTGGGACACGGCCAGCGCCGCCTTCTCGCGGACCTGCGCCGCGAGGTCGGGGCCTTGGGCAGACGCCGGCGAAGGCTCCACCATAGTCAGAGCGAGCAACGCTGCGAGGGCCGGGACAAATCGAAAAATGGTCATGCTGCGCGTCGGATGGGCGGGCAGGGGGAAGGCCCGCGATAGCGGGGAACACCAACCCTGCCCGGAGTGCCTCTTTGGGCTGCTGGGCGAAGCCGCTCAGCATCGTAGCGGCCTCGTGTCGATGCGGCGTGACTTGGCCCAAGGCACATCTCAGGGCCAGCACCAGCACGCAATGAGAGGGTCACGGCGGGTGAGCACTCACCTCCAGCGGTACGCTGGCAAGACCTGCCAGCCTGGACGATCAAGCCGCCGCGGAACGCGGACGTCGATCCGGCATGGCTTCGCGCGAAGCGTATGCCGCCTTGGCCCGGTTGACTGCCTCTTCCGGGAGCAGCTGCAGCTTTCGGCAGCTCGAGCACTGATACAGGCGACGCTGGGAGAACAAGCGCATCCACCCTCGTCGCTCCACGCGTCCCAGGTGATTGGCAGTGCAGTCGCAGGCGGAAAAGAAAGACATGTTTGCAAAGAAAAGAGTTGCGTCCATCGCTGCCGGCAAGCGTGACGGATCCCTCGCTAGTCGTGGCGATGGTGAGGCGCATCACACGTGGCGCGCTTTTCTTCCCTTGATGCCGGTCGCGAGGCGCAGCACCTGTGATTTGATTGCATTTTGTTTCATTGGGCTTAGCATTGCAACATAATGATTACATTGTCTCGGCGTGCGGGCTGGGACCGGCGGAAGAAGTGCGCCTCGCGTGCATGACCGTTTGGACCAGCCGGAAACGCCCTCCGGTGAGGTTGCTCATGACAGACACCATCTCGCAGGTTTTCGATTTGCCAAGTCAGTCGGACGACCGCGTGCGCGTTTCACGTCCTGTCCGTGCCGTGTTCCACGTGGCTTCCCGGGAGGAGGTGAACCGGTGGCTCCTCGGGAAAAGCGGAGAGGCCATGACCGACCAAGACCTGGTGCTGAAGTACGTCGTTGAAGTTCGCGATCTTTCGCACGACGATGAACCCCGCCTGTCCGTTGAGGACCTTGCGAGCGACGGGCGAGCCGCGGCAATGCTCGCCGCCGTCTTCCTCCGCAACGTCGAAGGGTGAAGACTAACTTCACGAGCCCAAGGGCATAGGCAGGTCAGCGCTAGAAGGGGCGATGCCAACATGAGATTCGAACGCCACTTCGACCCTCAGCGCTTGAGCGCTGTCCGATATTGTCCCGTTGGGCAGAAGGCAGCAACTCTGGACCAACGGCGAACGCCAAAGCTCACCCAGTCCGACCACAGGTTTCGCTGTACACGTCCAACCGTTGCCTCCTTGGTAGAAATCGCGGAGCAGATTCGGCGCAGCCCACTATCGATGGCGACTTGAGCGAACGAAAAAAAAAAGAAGACTTCGGCCACCTGCGCAACGAGAGGTTCTTCCGGTCCTTGGATGGTCTGGACGGCTGGTACACCGATTTCGCACGGCCGAGGCCGCGCACGCTGACTAGAGGCATCGAGTTGGCGGGACCGAAGACGGGACGACCCCATGTCGACACGCTCAATGGATCGAAGCATGCCAACATGAAGGAGCTTCGCTTCAAGGCTCACAACGGCTCGGAGATCTGGCGGGCGGCCTTCGCCTTCGAACCGCAGCGAAAAGCGTATGTGCTGGTAGCCGGTGACAAGCAGGGGTAGGACGAGGCGGCCTTCTACAAGGCGCTGATCAACACGGCCGACAAGAGGTTCGACGCCCACCTGAAGAAGCTCGCCAAGGACGAGAAGGAATCAGCATGAGCACCACGCTGCGAAGCATCATCGAAGAGTTTTCCGTCGAGGATCAGAAGCTCATCCAGAGCAAAGCGACCGTCTTGGCAGAGGAGATGGTTCGTCATGCGGATTCATTGGCGGAGGTCCGCGCTGCGTTGGTCAAGACCCAGGAGGAAGCGGCGCGGTTCTCAATGTCAGACAAAACGCTGTAGCTCAGCTGGAGAGGCGTTCGGACCTGCTGCTTTCTACATGGCGCAAGTACATAGAAGCAATGGGCGGAGAACTGGCCGTAGCTGTCAGAACTGAAACGGGCACTGTGATCATGCTTGATAGTCTGAGCTCGCTTGCCAAACCGTCGGCGCCGCGTCGCACGCGCGCGTCTGGCGTTGCGCGCAAGCGGCAGACTCGTCCTGCCGGCAAGGCCAAGGTCGAGCGCAGAGGGGCCGCTGTCGCCTGACGACCCGTTCGGGCAAGAATGCATCGATATGCCAGATGCAAACTGGCCAGTGCAGCGTGGGTGGCAGCCGCGGCTCGCGGCCGCTTGCTGAGCGAAGCCTGCGGCTAAGGACGAAGGCCGTTAGCTTGCCTCCTGTGCAACAAGTCTCTCAATCAAGAGAGACTCATCGGCTCAATGGGATCACGCGCCGTTGGCGCGCCGGATCACCACGGGACCGATGCCCTCGTAGATCGTCGCGCCGTCCTTGACTGACGTGACAGACCAACGCGCACCAGGCGTCACCTTGTAGTCGCCCGGCGCCATCGGCAGCTCGCGCATGTCTTGTACCTCGTCGCTGTACCAGACGGGTGTGACGAGCACGGAGGTCTCGGACAGGAAAAAATCAGCTTGGCTCATCCGGCGATTGTCGAGGTGGGGGGAGAAGACCGGGCACGTCGTACATGACCGCCCGGATGTGATCGCCAGCGTTGCGGTCCCAGTCACCATAGTGTTGGCCGATCTCGGCACACATGCCGACCACGAGCTCGGCAAATTCAAGCAGGGTAGGGCGCAGCGGCTCGTCCGGCGCCAGCTCGCCGGCCCGTCTGGCCATGGCCGCGTACTCGGCCTGGATGTCCACTTCAAACCGGCCGGACCTCGAAGAACGCCTCGTCGGTGTCCCCGAGATCTCGGAAGCCCGCGGTTCGTGCGGCGTCATAGGCCTTGGCCCAGCGTTGCGCCAGCGCCAGCTCGTCCTTCGTGAGGTCCGCGCCGCTGGACTCGTAGGCGTTTTGGTAGGCACGCAGCGCCGGCATCACATCCTCGCCGAGCTGGCGCTCGAGCTCACGCGCGAAGCGCTGCTCGGACACACGCACCACATCGGCCGTGGCGTGCGGGTAGTCCAAGAGCTTGGCGATGAAGGCAACGCGGTGAGGTTGCAGCAGGATGTCGAAGTTCAGCGGCGCGTCGACCGCCACCTCGACCTCAAAAAGTTCAGTGTTGTTCATGGCGCATCCAGTCAAGGCTTCGTGCCTTCTGTGTGGTCGGGTTGTCGATGAAGAAGGTTGAGGTCAACACGGCAGGCCGCGGGGGGAATGAGGCCTTCACTGCGATCGCGAAGCAACGACGCCCGCCCGCTTGCGCCGCGCCAGCGGCAAACCACGGATCGCTCGCGTCGAAAGAAAACACCAGTTAAGCGGTGGCGAGTGCGGACTCCCTGGAAAGACGCAGGCTCTCGGGCCGGCAGCCTGCTTCGGACACACGGAGAAGGCGTCAACTTGTCCATCAAAAGGGCAGCGCACGGAAGGTCGCCCGGATGTGATCGCCAGCGCTACCGTCTCGCGGATGGCGGTACTGCTCCGCGGAGGCTGCGCAGAGCTCCGCCACGCCGTGCGCAAATTCCTTGAGATCTTCTGGAAGCGCCTGGCCGTGGTCGATCAGGCCGATGTTGCCGGCCAGGGTGCGGAATTTCTGTTCGGCCTGAACTTCGAAGCGGTCCGCGCCCGTGTCGAAGCCGAAGCGCTGACGCGCGCACTCTTCGGGAGGCCGATGGCTCAGAAAGGGGTACACCGCATCGGCCTCGAACGTCAGGTATTCGATGTCGACGCGGCCCTGATGCAGGCGCTGGTACTCGTCGCTAAAGCGCCGGGTCCAATCGCGCTTGGCGTCACGTCGCGTTGCAAGGCGGATGAACTCCCCATCGGATACGGGGTTGTCGAGCGCCGACTCGGCGCCGGGCAGGGGCGGTGTGATATCCATGGACTATCTCCAATAACTGTATAAAAATACAGTATCGACCCGCCACAACCTGACCGTCAATGGATTCCCGAGCGCAGAATTCAGCCAAGCCATGTGCACCCGCTACATCACCCCCGAAGACCGCGAAATCGAAGCTGCCTGGTACATCGGCGCGCGCAGCGCTGAGCGCTGGATGCGCAGCATGCGGCCGCTTGCCACCGGGGTCTTCATCCGCCGCGATCGCGAGCGCACCGAGTACGCGCGTGAGTTGGTGGCAGGGCAATGGGGGCTGATCCCAGCGCACTCGCCGAGCCATATCCCCCAAAACAAGCCGCGAAGAGGCGAGACGAAGTCCCAGCGGCTGTCGACCTACAACGCCCGGTTCGACGGGATCGAGAAGAAGCCGACCTTCAAGGATTCATGGGCCGACAGCCGGCGGTGCGTGATCCTCGCCGACAGCTTCGAAGAACCCTGCTGGGAAACTGGCGCCAACGTGTGGTGGCGCTTCAAACGCACGGACGGCCGCCCTTGGGCGCTCGCGGGCCTATGGAGCCCCTGGCTGGACCGGGAGACCGGTGAGATGTGGGAGAGCTTCACCATGATCACGATCAACGCCAACTTGCACCCGATCATGGCCAGGATGCACAAGCCGGAGGTCGACAAGGCGACGAAGAGGCCAATCGAGGTGCAAGACAAGCGCTCGGTCGTCGCCATCGAGGAGCGCGACATCGACCGCTGGCTCACCTGCTCACCGCAGGAGGCCCGAGAGATGGTCGAGCTCATCCCCGTTCACCTGATCGACGCCGCACCGGCGCCGACCGTGCCCGAGGCGGCCGAGGCAGGTCAACAGCGAGAAGTCGAATCCTCGGAAGAAGGCTGAGCTTCCACCGTGGCCCATGGCGGAAACCGACGAGCCGAGGGCCGGGCTAGTGCCCAGTTGATGGCATTCGAGATACGGAGTCCAGCGGGCACTCGGTGCGACCGCAGAGTGCTAGGCAAAGCAACGCATCGGTGCTGACTCCTGCGCTACTTGGCTTCAGCAGTAGTGAGAGCGCGGACGGCTGTGATCGCGTTGCCTGACTCGTTCGCCATACCTGGCTCGACATCACGCCATTGTTTCGGGCTAGTAGAGCGAACTTCCTCCCTTGAGGATGTAGGGCAGGGAACAGCGGCGTGTGTACGTGCGCGAAACGTGCGAGTCGCTCAAAACATTTTCGAGCCTCGGGATGTCATGCACGAATGGCTGTGCTCAGCATGGTGAAATCTGCAGCGCGAGCTGGCGTATCTTCGCCGGCTTCAGGCATGACGCGGTGTACAACGTGATGAGTTTGTTAGTACGAACGGCGTTAGCGCATTTACGTGCCGAGTGTTCCCCCGGTGAACTGGCTCAGGCATCGTTTGCTCGACCCGGCTGATCCTGCGCGTTTGTTGGTCGGGTTCGTGAAGTTCCCGCGTGGTCGAGTCCTGAGAAAAAGCATGGCGTGATACGCCTGCCTCGCGCGGGCCGCCGTGGCGAGAGCTTTTCTGCCACGTCGATATCGGCTTTCTTGCCTACTTCCTCATCGTCCTCCGCACAAAGGTATTCATCGTGCGCAACGCAACTCTTCGACGCCTGGCCCGCGCTTAAGCATTGGCGGAAAGGGTGGAAGTTTTGTCGCTGTGCGGCGAGATCGTCCTTTCTAGACTGCACTCGAATGAACCAAGAAGCCGATGGGTCGACTGCCGCACGTCGCTAGGAGCCCAGCATCACATTCGAGTAAGGGAACCGATCTATGCGAAAGAAAAGGAATCCGCCATTCCTTGAGCGACGCCCTGGCGGCAGCCTTCGGCTCTACAAGCCTCGAGTGGATGAGGACTCCGCCTCACCTTTCGAATTTTTCCTGAACATGGAAAGGGCGCTGGTCCGCGCCGACAACCTACAGGCCAAGTTCGACGTGATCGCGCGATACGCGCGACGGCTTGGCTTCGAACGTTGTGCCTACGGCGTCAGAATTTTTGACTCGTTCACGCGTCCTAAGACGCGCATGATCAACAACTACAGCACGGCTTGGCAGCAGCGCTACCGAGAGGCGGGTTATCTGGGCATCGACCCAAGCGTAGCGCACGGCTTGCGATCCCACGCACCGCTGGTCTGGAGCACTGAGCTCTTCAGGAGCACCCCTCAGCTTTGGGACGAGGCGCGCGAAAGCGGCTTGCGCTACGGATGGGCTAAATCGTTCTTCGACCCAGATGGATCCGTGGGCATGCTGACAGTTGCTCGCTCCCACGAAAAGCTCACGTCCTCCGAACTTTCAATCCTCAGCTACCAACTTCACTTGCTCGCCGATGCCGCGCATCGGCACTTGTCGGCTCAGGTTCGCCGGGACGAGCCTGACGACTTTCCGCTCCTGTCGGATCGAGAACTCGAGGTGTTGCGCTGGACGGCAGATGGCAAAACTTCCGAAGAAGCCGGCATCCTCCTGGAGGTCTCCCCCAACACGATCAAGTTCCACATGAAGAAGGTGATCGAGAAGCTGTCCGTGGCCAACAAGGTGGCCGCTATTGCACGCGTTGTGAGCCGCGGCCTGCTGGTGTAACTACTCAGGACCCACAATAGATACTGCCTCGGAATTCCTGAGCATGTCGAACCGCAACGAGCGCAACGTTGGCGCTCGGATCTCAGATGCGAGCGCACGAGATGAATACGTTTTCAAGTAAACAATCAGGATGCGTCCATTGTGAACATGCGACCCCGAGCCTGTCGCGCTGGGGGCGCGGGTTCGAGTCCCGTCCACTCCGCCCAAGTAAAGCGAAGACCAGAACCAGGGCGCTGTACTCGCGACTCGACATCGCGCGGACTGCCTCGGGGAAACCTCCGTCTTCCACGGCTTCCGGGAACCACGTGGGCTTCGTTACTGCGCCGGGCCACCCGCCGCGGCGGCTTCCGCTGGTGGCTTCTTCTTCCAGAACTTTGCGTAGGAGGGGCCTTCAGACTTGGGCGGGTACTCCGGCTCGGTTACTTTGATTGGCGTGGGCATTGGGAAGTCAACACCGACCAAGATTGCCTCCCCTTGACCCAGCGTTGGCAGGAAGGCGGCTGCACTGCCGTCCAGATTGCCGCAGGCTTTTTCGACGATGTCGCGGTCACGCTCGTTTATCAGACGGTGCACGATGAACATGCCCATCTGACTCAACACGTCTTCAGGGATGTCACGCGGGCGCTGCGTCGCAAGCAAAGTCGTCAAACCGTACTTCCGACCCTCTTTCGCAATCAGGCCGAATGCATCGAGCGACACGCGGTTGTTCTCGTCACCGATGGCCTTGCTCAAGAACTGGTGGGCTTCATCGAGCACCACCACCGTGGGCAACTGTTGGAATGCCCCGTTCCTAGCCAGCCCCAGGAGATGCCGTCCGATGGCATTAATGAGCAGTTCACGCGCGTGATGCTCGAACGGCAAGTCGGCCAAGCTGATTCTTAGGACGGCATCGTCAGACGCAAAGAAGGATTGAATTTCTTCCGTCAATGGAGCGAACTGCTCGGGCGCGAAAAGGCATCGAAGTGCCGGCGACCGGGTAATACTGTAAATCTTGGACACCAGAGTGTCGCAATAGCCCCGAATCCGCTCGTCAGGTCCGCCCCACATAGCGTAGTTCGGATTCGATGCAAACCCTGCGCTTTCATGTACGCACTCCTCGTAGACCTGTCGCGCCAAAGCTTTAATCAAATACCTCGCTCCCGGCGCCTCGACTAGCGCTTCATTTTTGTTCACTTCATAGTTAAACACCTTCTTTTCTGTGTTCGCCTTGATGAAGTGATGCGGCTCTTTATCGCCGTTGAGTACGTAGTTCAGCTTGAGGCTGCGCAAAGCTTCTCGCAGTTTCGGAACTTGGGCGCCTGGCGATGGCTGGAAGATTGCGAAGAGGTCCGTTTCGTTGAGGTCCCAGTACGGGAAGGCTACAAACTTGCGTGTGTCCTCCGCACTCTGAGGTACGCCGCCGAGATGCACAGAACGCACCCCGTTCGTGAAAGTGTGGAACTCGCCACTCGGGTCCACGAGGAGCACTTTGCCTCCGAGCCTGGCAGCTTCCTGAATGATTCGAGCGACGGTCCAACTCTTCCCGCCCCCGGTGGCTCCCAGGACCGCGCAGTGACGGCCAAACAGGTGACCTGGACTCACGTTGACCATCGTGCTCGGGTCATGCGGAATCGTGGCGAGCTCGATGGCTCCAGCGCTAGAGACAGCATGACCTTCCACGATGTGCTTCACCAGTAGCGGGTGCGCTGAGAAAACGTGCTGCCCAATGCGAGGATGGAACGGAATCCCGGATATGACTTTGGCGGTCGCAAGCTCGAGGGTCGTCAAGAGCTGGACAAACCCGATGGGGTTGGCGTCTGGGGGAGCGCCAAGAGAGGGCTCGGCCTTGAGCCGTTCGTTGTCGGGCAGCTTCACCTCGGTGATGCGCCCCAATACTGCAACGCCTTCACCTTCTATGAAGATGAACTCGCCGACCTGGCCGCCGAGCACTGTATATCCTGAATATTGCCGGGGAGCGACACCCGCAGCCTTCGGCAGATTGATGCGAGCACTGTCCGGCCCCACGAAGGTGACCGCACCAATGTAGCGGCTGGGGTCAAACGGGCTTGTTGCAAGCCTGCCGGTCATCCTGCCTCCCGCATCAGTCGGATGCGCTCGTAGTGCTGCTCGAGGTCGGTTTCAGCAGCGATGTCCGGCATCAACGGCACGGCTTGCTCAAAGGTGGAGGAAATGAGCGCCAGGCGCGCATCACCGTGCTCAATCAAGTACCTGAGCTTTGACAGGTAGGGGTGCTTCGCATCGTTGCCGTCCTGGACAACCTTGTCCTTGTTTTCCCATGGACCAAGGCCAGGGTCACACACCACGACCTTGAGGTGCAGATTGGAATTGATGGCCGACAGTATTGGCTCAGCCAAATGGTTGTCATTGAATCCAAATCCCAAAACGAGAAGGCCGGTATCCGGTTGTCGTAATGCAGTTTGGAATGCTGACATCATCTCGAGATATGGTTGCTCGAATGACAACTCGTATTTCGTATTTCGAGGATATATGAGCAGCGGTGCTTCAGAGGTGGGGTCTTTCTCTATCTCTCCGGAGGTCTTGCTCTTTGTCCAATCTACAGAGCCGTGAAGTTTGTAGAGATGGAAGACGTTCGGAATGAAATCGTGACTGTCAGGGCTGCTTTCCCGTTTCACGATGTCGTAGGAGAAGTAAAGCGAATCGAAGACTTGCGGCGTTGTATGGGAAAAACCGTCAACGATGACGTAGCGCCCTTTGCGCGCAGCGTACTCGAAGCACAAGTCATAGTTGGTTGTAAAGACTTTTGTGCGCAGCTTTCGCGTGGACCGACGAACCAGCCGGCGAAGAAAGTCCGCATGAAGGCCAACTTCATCTCCAACGTCCAAGAAGCGTACGCAATCGCGAACTGTCTGTTCGGCGATGGCAATAAATTCCTTGACTTGCGTCTTCTCTTCCCCGTCACCGAGGAACTCTTCCGCAATCTTGCAGTGCGAGAGCAGCGCTTCGATGTTTTCACCCTTGGCCGTCGGGAAATGCGTGAGCGCAATGACCTTGTCGAAGCTGTCCCCGCAATTTGCCTTGCACTCCCTCCATAGGTCAGCCATCGTGGGAGCGATGCGCTTTCCCGCTTGTGCCGCCCGTGGACCAGACTCCCCTGGAGCTTTAGGTTGCACGTTCACATGTAGGGACGTACCGAGCCCGGTGAGAACGACAAGGTTGGTGCACCTGAAGCAGTCGGAAAGGTTGCGGTTGATTTCTGCAAGTGCTGGGTCCGGGATGGTGCGTCCGTTGCCATCCTCTTTGGGGTCTTTAACTTCGCGCCAAGCTCCGCCATTCCGGTAGGTCAATACTTGCATATCTCAATAAGCGTCAGGAGTATTTAAGGCCCCGCGGGCCCAGAGAGCACAACGCGAGTTGCTGCCGATAGGCACGCTGCATCGGGTCAATCAACTGTCACGCCGGATTCGTCGGTCCATCCCCTTCCGCCAAGGGCGGCAAACCCTGAACGATACGAGCCGTTTCAACGCTCACACGCACAATGCGCTTGACCAAATCCACGATGTAGCGGGGGTCGGTTGACCATTCGTTGGGGTCGTTTTTGATGCCGCTGGACTTGTCCACGGACACGGCGTAGCGCTCCATCACCCATTCGATGGCAGACTTGCCGTTGACCACATAGTCATAGGCTTCCACGGGGATGTCGCGCAGCGTCAGGTGCGGGTTGTAGAGGATGACGCTCTTGTCGGGCTTGCCATCCTTTTTGCCAAAGGCCATCTTGTCCACGCGCAGGTCGCCGGGCTCCATCACCAGCCGCTTGAATTCTTCGGTCAAGGCATAGGGCTCGATGGTCTCGTAGTTCAAATGCCACTGGCCTAGGCTGCGCCCTGCATCGCTGAATACACGGAAGTCCTTGGCGTAGGGGATGCGCGGCACCATCTTCTTGAGGTCGGTCGCAAAACGTGCCTTGTACTCGGGCGAATGCAGGATGCCGTACACGTACCAAAAGATGTCTTCCTTGGTAAGGCTGGCATCAGCGTAGCGCTTACGGAAAGCGCCCAGCGCCCAGTCGGTTATGGACTCGCGGCGCACATAGCCATCAGCATCTGCTTTGGCTTGGTCAGCGGCGGCAAACATCGCGGCCTGCGCCGTCGCATCCTGTTCCTTTACGGCCTCATACCAGTACATCGGAAAGCATTGGCCCGTGTCGGTCAAGTGCATGTTGGGAACCATGTTTGCGGCCAATACCGAGAACCCCTTGCGGTCTGCGACTCCAGTGCATGAAATCACCACATTGGAGTGTCGCGGCGTCGGGAACAACTTCGGCTGCTGGTACACCATCTCATTGAAGCGCCGGTTGAAGTACATCCATTGTTTCGCGAAGGGTCGGTACATACCCTGCGTCAGCGATGCCTCCTCAAACTCATACACTCGGCCACGTTTCGCATCGGCCTTCAACGCGCGAGTCCAGCTGATATGCCTCGGGTCGGCATCAATGGCGGTCTCCACCTCGGGCCACTGGTCTTTGGGCTTGCCCTTGCACAACTTCGCATACCTACTGCTGTCCTCGTTGAAGGCCGCAATCATGCGGCGCATGTTGGCCTCCAACGCCGCACGGCTCATGTTGTAAGCCCAAGGGTCTCGATTGGTTACGACCCCCAGTGAGTAAACCTCAAAGAGGGCATTGCCGCTATCGTCCTTGTCCCCCATGGGCACGAAACCATCGAACGCCGGGTCGCGCTGGTTAGCCCAATCGCCCTCTGCGTTGGGCTTGACGATGAGCCAGTCCATGCCGTCAATGCTGCCGAAGCGCTCGATGATGTCCAGCTTCTCCTGCTGCGTCAGATAGTCGCCAATGTCGTGATAGAGCAGTTCGCACGGACCGGCGTGCGCTGGGTCTTTAACCATGATGGAAACGACCACGGGGGTGCGTGAGCCTTCTCCAAAAATGCCGCCGCCTTCCTTACGCCTCACCTCCCCTTGCCCGAGGGCATTACCCCGCAGGTTAAAGATGTACAGATGGGTGTAATCCTGCGTCAAGCACTTGCGTAGCCCGTCCATGTTGTTGGCGTCGAGAAACGAGCCGTTGGTAACGAAAGACACAATGCCGCGTTCGCCAATGCGATTGGTTGCCCAGCGAATGGCGCGGATGTAGGAGTCGTAGAGGTTTTTCGCCAGCCTGCCCGAGGAATTCGCAGCGTATGTCTGGCGGATGCGCTCATCCAGCGTCGGATAGGCCAAGTTCTTGTTGTTGTCGTTCTCGCTGTCCTGCTGCGCCGAATACGGAGGGTTGCCCACAATCACTCGGATGGGCTCGGCCAACTGGCGCTCCACCCGCGCGTTATTCTCGGGCAGCACCACCTTGTCCACGAGGTCATTGTCCTCGGTCATCTGAAACGTGTCGGTCAATACCATGCCGTCAAACGGCAAGTACTCACCTGTGACCCCGTGGTAGGCTGTCTCGATGTTGATGGTGGCGATGTAGTAGGCCAGCAGCACGATTTCGTTGGCGTGAAGTTCGCTCTCGAACTTACGCGGCAGGTCATCCTTGCCAATCAGCCCCGACTGAATCAAACGCGCGGGGAAGGTACCCGTGCCCGAGAATGGGTCGAGGATATGCACGCCTTCGCTGCCCATCGATTCCCCGAAGTGCTTGCGCAGCGCGGCATTGGTGCTGTTTAAGATGAAGTCCACCACCTGCACGGGGGTGTACACAATGCCCAGGCGCTCGGCCATGCGCGGGAAGGCGTTATGGAAAAAGGTGTCGTATAGGTTGCGGATGATGTCTTGCTTGGACTTGTCGCTCTTGGCAAGGGCTACCCGCTCGCGCACGTTGTCATAGAACTTCGCAAGCCCCTCGGTTTCTGAACCCACGGCTGCGGCATCTAGCTTCTCCACGATGGCTTGAAGCGCGCGGCCCACGACGTTGTGCGAGGGAAACTCTGTCCCAGCAAACAGGGCCTGAAACACCGGCAGCGTGAGGATGTGCTGGGCCAGCATTTCCACTGCCTCTTCCCGACCCACGGTGGGGTTGAGGGTGTCCTGCAAGCCTTTGAGAAAACGGGCAAAGTCCTGCGCCAGCGCGGGCGATGAATCTACCAAGGCGTTGATGCGCGCTATCAGCCGCTCGGCCACCTGACCAATGCCCTTGGCCCATTCGGCCCAGTATTCGCGGTCGCCCAACTTCTTGGGGATGGCGGCATAGACGGCTTCGTTGATGGCGTCGATGGGCAGCGTCGGGAACTCCATCGGCAGGTCTGCCTGGTCGCCCTTGCGGTCGTCGCCGCCCTTCTTATTGTCGGGGTCGGCAATGACCTTGATTTTGCGGCGGAACTCGGCTTCATCCACGAGGCTCTCATCGTGCGCGCGCAGTGCCTTGATGACTTTCCAAATGCCCTTGAACTGAGGGTCGCTGTCGATGTAGTTGTTGTAGTCCTTGACGCGCTCGGACGGGATGCACACGGGCAGGATGATGTAGCCGAATTGCTTGCCCTCGGCCTTGCGCATGACTCGGCCCACGGACTGCACGATGTCCACGATAGATTCGCGGGTGTCAAAGAACACCACGGCATCCAGCGCAGGCACGTCGATGCCTTCGGACAGGCAACGCGCATTGGTAAGGATGCGGCATTGCCCCTCTCCAACATCAGCTTTGAGCCATTCCAGCGCTGTTTGCCGTTTGAGGGCATTCATGGTGCCGTCAACGTGCTGCAACTGGCAGGCCACCATGTCCTGCAAGGCTTCGTCCTGCCCTTCCTGCTGCGGGTGCGCCTGCTGGTAGGTCTGAACCAATTGCCCAAAGACTTCCTGCATCTGCTTGGAGTCCTTGATGGACTTGGAGAAAGCCACGGCGCGGCGCATGGGAGCGGCGTCTTGGGTGATGGCGTCCTCTTGCCCGTCATCGTCCACCGCCACCAGCCCCTTCTTGGAAAGCCCTTTCCAACTGCCAATAATCTTGGTGGCAAAATTGATGTCGATGGCTTTTTTGTCGTCAATCTTGTAGGCGTTGTTGTAGTTGTTGGCCAGCTTCGCCATTTCCTCCTCTTTGACCGCGACAATCAGCACCTTGTATTCGGTCAACAGGTCTCTGGATACTGCCTTGCCGAAGCCCAGGCGGTAGAACTCTTGGCCGTAGGTTTCCGCATCGTCCATGGAGAAAAGGACGGCATCGGCTTCGTTGGCCTTGGTCTTGGACTTGTCCGCAAAGATGCGCGGCGTGGCCGTCATGTAGAGGCGTTTTTTGGCCTCAACGATGGCGTTGTTATGCACCTTCACGAACTCGGAAGGGTCTTCGCTGGGCAATGTCAAGCCGGTGGTGCGGTGGGCCTCGTCGCACACAATCAAGTCGAACTCGCCCAGCCCCGCCTTCTGCGCATCTCCCACCACCTGAATGGATTGGTAGGTGGAAAACACAACGGTGCGCCGTCCCTTGGATAGCGCAGCAGCTGCTTTGCTCAACCGCTTGGAATCGGTGGTGGCGGGATAGGCCAGGTCATGGGTGCTGATGTCTTCTTCGTCCCTACCTACCTTGGAATCGGAACACACGACGAAAGCATGAAAGGGCTCTACGCTCTCGGCAGTCCATTCCCGCAGGGACTGCGCCACCAAGGAAATCGACGGGGCCAGGAACAACACGCGGCCATCGGCTGGCACTTCGTTTTCCATCATGCGTAGCGCGGTGAAGGTCTTGCCCGTACCGCAGGCCATGATGAGTTTGCCCCGGTCTGCTTTGGCAAAGCCTTCGGCCACGGATGCAATGGCCTCGTGCTGATGCTCGCGGGGTTGCTTCTTCTTTTTGAGCCTAATGTCCTTAATGTTGGACAGGCTAAACTGGCTCCAATCAATTGGGCTTTCCGCAAGTTCTTTGAACCATAGCCGGGAAACGGAAATCACCTGATTGGCGAGGGCGTCGTCGGCGTGCTTGCTCCACTTGTCGGTGGTGGAAACAACGATGCGGTGGGCAAAGCTGCGTTCCCCATCATTGGTGGCGAACTTCTTGCCTGAGGCCGTAAAAAACGAGTCGATGTCGGCCTTCTGCAACGAATAACCGGGGTCAAAAAATTTGCACTGGATGGCCCAGTAGTCGCCCGTGCCACGCTCTCGCGCCACCAGGTCAATGCCTACGTCGGTGTTCCAACGGTCGGGCCATTCCTCCCACAGCCAGACATCGGCCAGGCGGTCAGCGTACTGCGGGTCGGTCAGCAGGTAGTTAGCTATGAGCTTTTCGAATTGGGTGCCCTTGTCTCGGTTGCTGCGAGCGGCCTCGGCCAGTTCGTCCAGTAGTTCTTGGAATGTCATGCGCTCAGTCTTTTTTGGTTTTGCATGGTGTTGCGAGATTCCGCCGTATCTCCAACAGATGTTGGGTGCAGCCCGCCAAGGCATATTCGGCGCTTCGTGACTTGGGAGCTTTTCCGTAGCAGGGTTTCTCAACGTTCTGGTTCATGCCCTAATTAGTGTTCTTCCCTGCTGCGGGTGCCGGCGGCATGGCAATGCCTTCGCGCTCGCAGTGCTGCAAGACCAACCGCTCTAACATGTTCGAGAGCGTGCGGTGCTCGCGCTCGGCGGCCAAGCGCAGGAGGTCCTTGACCTCCAGCGACATGCGCAGATTGACCGGGGCGGTCTTGCGTTCAGATATCCGGGGCATGTTTTACGTCGTCTTTACAGAATTCAGAATGTATCCGATAGCCGAAGGTCACGGAATAGAGGGTCGACTGTCCGCGCAACAAAAATGCCGCCCCACGGGGCGGCAGAGCAAGTGGGCTCGCCGGCTTGGCAAGTCCGCGAGGCGAACGTTTTTGCTCAATCTTCTCCGCGCCTGACCCAGTTCTTGCGTTGCAGCGCGCGCATCGGGCTCGTGCTGGTAGTGCTCACGACGGCCGCTCGCGTTTCGTTATACAAGTCGCCGAGCATGGAACGGGCTTGTTTGGGGAACAGGGCGTGTACCGTGAAGAAATGGTTGTCTTCCGTCAAAAAACAACTGCGGCGGCGTTGGGCGTCATGGAAGAAGTCCAGGTCGTCATTGTCCAAACTCAGCACGCTGTAGATGCCGGTGCGCTCCAGCTGAAGGAGGTCGGGAGTGCACCGGGAGGTGTACGTCAGGGGCGGGACGTCTTCCCATTGGACTTCGAAGAAGGAGTGAAGGCCGGTGGCTAGGGACAGATGCATTGCGTCCTTGCGTTTAGGGGCGAGGCGAATCTGCACCAGGTCTCGGTTAATGTAGAGGTGCGGTGTGTCCAAAACTTCGCAATAGTCGTCGTGCGTGCCATCGAAGAGTGCTTTGTTGTCAATCGAGCTCATGAGATGAGGTTTCCTTTTCCGGGTTCGCCAGGACGCATCTGGCTGTGGTCGAAGATGTGAAGACCGTCGAGGGATTGATGCGCTCCGACACGGCGGTTCATCCGTGTGGGCGACTTGGGTCTAAGTGAAGCGCTTTAGAGCCCGCGGCGCTTGGTCTAAAGCGATTCAGCCGCAAGCACCGCCCAGACTTTTTTCGTCAAAATTGCCGCCGCCATCCCCAGAAGGGAAAGGCGCCACGAGGGCGCCTTCAAATCAGTGGGGTTCCGCGCTTCCAAGAAGCGCCAGTGCCACACTGCGCATGAGATGCGAGGTGGCCCCATCGGTCGCAACGAGTGCGACATGGGCCTCTTGAACAGCGGTGCCGGGCAACAATGTTCTGACGGCTGCAGGAGGCAAGAGCATGCTTGTGGCTTGAATCAGATTGAGCGCGATTTCTTCCTTCGACGAAGGGCGTGACTGGCTCGCGAGTTCTCGGAGTCGACCGGTTTCTAGGAACTGGTACCGGAGGCTCATATGCACGGCCTGGCGAGTCTCCTCCACGTCCAGGAGCCATCCGATGCGATTGCCGACGATGCAGTAGTCGAGCCATTCGGGAGCCTGGTCGCCGACCAGCGGCACGGCGGTGCGCAGCTGTACCGGGCTGATCTGCAGAATAGCCAGCGCGAGCATGGCGCCACACGGCATCGGATACACCATGAGGTGCGGCGTTGGGGCGGGGCGGCGTGCCGACTCGAACTTCTGGATGACTGCATCCGGCAGCGTTTGTCGCAGCAGCCACGCTGGCAAGTCGGGGTGCTGGGGCGAACTCGCCTGTTCATATGCCGCACCAGCTGGGTTGAGGATGGAAGCGAGGTGGAATCGCGACAAGAGTTCATGTGCGGTCGTAGGGTCCATGAAACGGTCTTTCTGGTAGTTGATGGCCTGTGACTGCGTGTAGTCACCTCCTCTACATGTTTTCCAGATAGACGACCCGGGCAGACTTGAGGGCGAGAAAGCGGGCGACGTCATGGACATGGAAGGCATCTGGATGTCCATCCACGTGCGGTTGGGTCTGCAGGCAACTAGAACGCTCGAACTCCTGCCGAAGCGGCTGTGGGAGTTCGCTGCTCAGGCAGTACTGTGTGCCGCGGTCGAGATGGACCGGAGGTATTGCCGTGCAGGCCAATTTGGCGTCCGCGGCAGCGCGCCACAGCACGTACTGGGCGAGGCGCCAGGGCGTCACAGCGGCAGGGCCATGGGCGGGCCAGGTTCCCAGGCGGTCTTCCCATGTGTGTTGTTCGTCCCAAGCTTCGAAGAGTCGCCAGCAGGTGAGGTTTTGAAACGGTCCATTACCCATGCTTAGCGTCAGCTGAGCCTCGAGCAGGGCAGGGCGGAGGTCAAGGGAACCTGCGGGCCGTTTACTGAGCGCTGCGCCGATGCCGCGAGCGACCAAGATTGGCAGGGCGACGAAGGCGGACCTTTCAAGCCTGAAGCGACCGCGTAGGGCTGGCGTGTGCTCGCCCGCGAGCAGTTCACACCGATAGGTCATCGTTTCTGCCGCATCGCCGACGCAGGCCATGCGGCCGTCGACGGTCGTGAAGACGTGTCTCCGTGTGCTGTAGCGCAGTTGGAATGTGAGCATCGGGCGGTTTTTGGGATGCGAAGGCAAGGGCTGCCGCACTGTGTCGGCACCGACCATGAAGTCGCAAGCCCAGACAACCGGAAGCTTTACTTCAGCCGCCAGCTGACTCCCTTGAGCTCTCTACACGTGCGGGCGGCGCTGTGCCGTTGCAGACCTGTACGAATTCATGAGGAAAAAGCAACCGAGATTGGAGAGCGTCTCCGCGCGAGGCGCGAATGAAGCGCTATTGATGGCCGAGGCCAGACGACGAGGCGATACGCAGGTAGCTCTGGCGCAGCAACTTGGTGTGAGCTACGAGCGGCTTGGGCAATGGCGCCGCGGAGAGGTGGCACTACGGGCGGCTCGGCGGTCAGTCCATGAGCGAGCGGCGTACTACATGCGCGTGCCGGTCGTCGTGGTCCTCGCGCTCGCGGAGTGCTTTGTGGCTCGAGATTTTCTATGGCCATCTCAAGATAGTGCTCTCGAGCGCCTTGCCCTGGAACTCGATACCATGCGACAGGACCTTGTCATTTCGGCATTCATGCCGGAGTCGTTGGCCGCTGCACCGGTCGAAGTCCAGTGGTTCGTCGTATGGCTGTACAAGGACCTCAAGAACTCTCTGGGCGCCGATTTACACCATTGGCACGAATCGTTGCGCGCGCTAGGCGGGCAACCAGTCTGAGCCAAATTGGCCCTGGGTGTTGATTCCGCGCCCCCCGAAGGGGCGCGTCTTACCAGTCGACCGAGGCTTTGCCGAGCAATTGATGGAAACGACTGAGTTCGGCCAGGACCGGTCATGCCCTCCAGTTGACCCAAAGCGGACGGTCGGCTCCGACGCAGAATTCTGTTATTCGAAAAACTGAGAGACTCAATGTCCGCCAAGCGAAAGTCAAGGATGCCCTCAGCGCAGTAGAAGACGCTTTGTGTGCATTGAGCAGGCGGCGCAAGCAGCCTCAAGCGAGCCAAAAATTTTGCTCGCGCAATACGCGAACTCCGGGATGCGGAGACGCTTCTTCAACGAGCCGTCAGGGAAGTCGGTCGCTTGGAATCGCCGTAACTCGCCGGGCAGGACCCGTAGCGGTCAGAAGCCGTCGTTACACGCGCGTAGGCCCGTCGAAGAGACATCCGAACCGCGAGCTCCCTCGCGCACATCGCGCGCCCATTGGATGGGCGTCATTCTTGTGAGAAGGCCTTCGCGGCCTCCCTGGCATGGCCACTCGTCGTTACACTCCCAAAGGTCATCGACCAGAGGAGAAAGGCAGGGACTTGCGCGGTACATCTTGCACTCCAGGGCGCGTTAGCGCCCCAACACAGCCATCGTCACCGCCGGAGCGCCGGTCGATGTGCAACTCTCCCAAGATGGAGACTGGGGCGGCTGTCCTCACTGACCAGTTGCTAAATAACCTCTCGATTTCCGACCTGCGGGGGCGGATTGCTGCAGTAGGTAGCCCTGACGACCACATCGTCTATGGCTACGTCATCGCCACCGTTCGGCCTACAGGTAGTGGCTTTCGTCAGACGGGGAGCGGACCGAACTTCGAGGGTGGATTCGTGACGCTGTGCACGTGCAAGCACGGCATGCGCACTACCCGGTCAGCGCAGCAGTGGTCAGACCAGTACACATGGATTGTGGGAATGACAGGTTGGAGCGCCCCATTCAGCAAGCGCCAGTCGCTGGTATACCTCATGCGAGTGGGTGAGGCCTACGATTCCCAGGCAAGCTTGGTAGCAGCGCTTCATGCTTCGGGTCGAGGCCACGTCGTCGAAGCGAAGGCGTCCACGGGCAATCAAATCGGCGACATCATGGTACCTATCGCCGGCAGGACGAAGCTCAACGTCTATGACCCGGCCAGCTATGAGACCCCCGTTCTTGGTCATGCCCACCGACGCAACGCCGACACGACTGACTGGCACGAAGACATCAACTACGTCGCGCTAGGCGGAGCTCGCCCGGCCATGCTGGTGGGGGACCCCGAATTGACGTTTGTCTGGACGCATCCAATGGTGCAGCGCCGGCGGCCGGGGCCGACCAGGCCATATCGGCGATGGACCATGTCGGAGTTTCTGGATGACCTGGACGGAGTCCAATCGTGAACTTCATCCACGCACGGCGCTGGTCGACGTGGAGCGGACGCGCCCATGCGGGCGCTGAAAGAAGCAGGTCAAAACATCAGGGACTGACGACAACCGTATTTGAGAGAAGGGACATGGCGTGAGCGGAAAACTCGAATCAGACAGCGCACTGAAGTCGGCGCTGAACGTCGCGACAGCAAGTAGCGCTGCGTCAAAAGGCGCACAGGACTGGTTCGCCCGCCTAGGCGCTTTCTTTTCCGAGGTGAAGGCCGGCATCCCGTCCAAACTAAACGAACCGCAGTTTCTGCTGCGCCTGTGGGACGACAACCCCGTCTCCGCCACTGGCAACGGCACCGTCAAGATGGCTCCCGCTCTATCCTACGCGGGGTTCCGCGAATGGTTTGCCGAGCAAGTCACGACGCCCCTTCCCGCCGGCGACGTGGAGGCAGAAACCGCACTCATTCAACTCTATGACAAGCTTTCTAAGCGACTCAAGGCACTGTGCGGGCGAACGCCCGTCTGAAGCTCAACCGCGTCTTGTGCGCTATCTATCCAAAACACCTTACCTCCCTTGCAGATGTCGGCGTGCTGCTCAAGTTGCATGAGGAGATGGGAGGCAATACCCAGGACCATCCCATCCAAGCCCATAGGGCCATTCGTTCGCGTATTGACGCGGCCCTCGGCCCAGTGGCAGAAGGCGAGGAGCAGGAAATTGCCAGGCGTGTCTGCCTGCCCTGGCTTCTGTTTGAGCGTATCGACAGCGAATCATCGTCGACTGACAAAGACCAGCAAGAAGTCCTAGCTCCCACAGGATTGAAGCCGCTGCCGGCAACGCTTCGCCGCAAGGGCCTAACCGCGATGAAGGGGGATTTCAGACGCTTCTCAGCTTCATGGAGGACCTTCGTGAGGGGGTCTCTCGCGATGAGTTTGCAGCGCTCATGAAGCAGGCCAACCCCGACCTGTCGGACAGTAGTCTGAATACGGCCATCAACGTCGTTGCGCGTGAGTTCGACTTGTGTAGGCGTGAGGGTGACACATACCGGCTGAGCGCACTCGGGCTCAATCTGCTGCAAACACTCGACCAGAATGAGCTCGCCGACCATCTGCTTACGAAGATACATGGCGTAGACAACCTTCTCACACACCTCGCGACAACACCAGCCTCCAAGCCAGAACTGGTGGAGTTCCTCCGGGACGTCAATCCAGGCTCGACTTCCGACTTCGCGCCGACCTCTCAAATTGGCTGGATGGTGAGTTTGGAACTCATCGAACTTGCGGAGAACAAGCAGTACGTCCTTACAGACCGGGGCCGCGAGTGGGCGGCACTAGTGACGTGGACAACCCAGACACTTCCCAAGCCGGCAAAAATTGGAACCACCAAGCTCGTCAAGAGCACGGTCGGCGTGCTGCAAGTACCGTCCCAAGCCGATGTGACCAAGCGGGTCCAAGACCTTGCCGAGAAACGACTGCGCTTCGACCCGAAACTGATTGCTCAGCTTCACGCCGGTCTGTGGTCACAGTCCGTGAGGCATTTCGCTGTGCTGGCCGGCATCTCTGGCTCAGGCAAGACGCAACTGGCTCTGACCTACGCGCTCGCACTGACCGGCAGCATGCAGGCCGACAGCGCGTTCGTGAAGGTAATTCCAGTGCAGCCAGGGTGGTACGACCCAAGCCCGCTGTTGGGCTACGTGAATCCGATTCAGGACAACTCGTATCGCAGTGCCCCATTCTTGGACCTTCTACTCCGAGCTGCCGACGACCCGCAGCACATCTATGTCGCCATCCTGGACGAAATGAACCTGTCGCACCCAGAGCAGTACCTAGCTCCAGTGCTTTCCGCAATGGAGACGCACGGGTGGCTGGAACTGCATCAGCTCAGCGCCGAGGTGTCGGGCGTCTCGCAGCGTGCGCAGTACCCGTCGAATCTGGCAATCATCGGCACCGTCAACATGGACGAGACGACTCACGGCTTGAGCGACAAGGTATTGGACCGGGCCTACACATTGGAATTCTGGGACATCGATGTAACCGCATTTCCGGGATGGTCAACCATCAACTTGTCGTCCGCGCTGAAGGACAAGGCTAAGTCGGTACTGGAACAGGTAGCCGCCGCCTTGGCACCGGTGAGGTTGCATTTCGGCTGGCGCACCATTGACGATGTGCTGAACTACCTTTCCTTCCAATCGGGCCTGGAAGAGACCGATGCACTCGATGCGGTCGTCTATGCCAAGGTGCTTCCGAAGTTGCGCGGCGACACCGCGCCCCGATTCCTGAAAGCGCTTGAGGAGACGCGCTCTGTGCTGGCGACTGCCGGTCTGAAGCGTTGTGAGCAGAAGGTCCTTGCAATGCAGGAGGACCTTAAGGCCGCTGGGTCGGCAATGTACTGGCGCTAACGGCAATGTTGCACATCCGCCCCGCCGCTCAGCGTGGTAGCGACATGGGGTCGCTCGTGCGCCTCGACAACCTCATTTCTGGGCTGCGCGAGGACACTGACGACCTTATTGCGACACAGGAGTTTCACCCGCGCGAGCGCCTGTTCGTGGACGACGTTGAACTATTGCGCGGCGCTGATGACGTCTACCGTTGGCGTCCCTGCTTCTACGCAGGCCGCGTACTAGCTGAACTGGTTTCGCCTTCCGGCTCTCGCCAACATTATTGGCTGGATGTCGGTCCTTCGACGAGCAAGAGCGGCGACGAGTGCTTCGCCCAAATGGTCGCGCAGATTCGCTCCTTCAATTCGGCCCTGCTCGGCGGGCAATCCGATGCAACTATGGCCTTCGGCCGCGACGGTCGTTCGGGTATTTTCAGCGACGACATTGCACTTTCACGACTGCGAACGTACGGACCTGCATTTCTGCATGCCCTCGCCGCCATCGCTGCGAAACCTCACCGGTCCATTGCAGCCGATTCAACACTGCTGCCACTCTCGCGCATTCGACGACTACACCACAGGTCCCTACTTGACCGACGCATCGCCACCATCGCCCACGGCGTGCCGACGTCCGACGCTGCCTTCGATGACATCCAGCTACGCAGCCTCACATCAACCCCGACATTCGACACCCCAGCGAACCGAGCACTACTCGCCCTCGCCCGCCGTGTGCTCGCGGCTCTGGTGCGCTTGCGTGAGCGAGTCACCATGTTCACGCTGACAGGCGACCGCAATGAACAGCTCGCACGTGTGCAGCGGCGCGAACAGGACTTGGGTGAACTTCAAGAGCGCATACACCTCCTATTGGCCAAGCCGCCATTTTCCGAAGTGTCTCCAAGCGAGCCCACCGCGGCAGGATTGACCCAGATGGCGGCCCATCCGCTGTACAGCCGAGCTTGGCGACTGGGCTCGATGGCGCTGGCAAGCGGCGTGGAAGGTGACAGCGAGCAAGACATGCTGCACGTGACGCACTCCTGGGGTATCTACGAAACGTGGTGCTACCTTGCCGTGCTGGAAACCGTGGCCAACACCTTCGGCTGCGTCAGTTGCCAATTCGTGCCAGAGGCCGTTTCGGCGCAGTTGGCACACCGGTGTGCTCTCCCTGATGGAAGGCAGCTGGACATGTATTTCCAAGCTCAGTTCCCGGCCGAGAGCCCGCCATCAAAAGCGCGTCGGTTGGAGCATCTCGCGCGAGCGTAGGCCAGACATACTCCTCGTGCTGAGGACTGGTAGTGAACGCCGCGCCATGATTCTTGATGCTAAGTGGCGAAGCGGTCGCGAAAACGTCCTGCAGGTAATGGAGTCGGCTCACATTTATCACGATGCGCTCAGGCTCAATGGTCGCAGACCATCGCCTTGCGTCCTTGTTCTCCCCGGCGATGCTGCCGTGGAGTCACTGGGCAAGCTCGATTTCATCAAGGCTCACGGCGTGGGAGCACTGGGTGGCATCGCTGCGGGCGAAGCCGGCTTGCTGCAGCTGGCAAATTTGCTAACGTGGTGGGCTCAATCTAGTCCGACGAGTGAGTCGCCCGACGCGTGGGTGTAACGAAAGAAACTGGAGGCCTAGTGCGACTGGCGCGAGGCGGCCCAAAAGTGGACGTTGGCTTCGCCTTGGAAGTTTATGTCCACGGGATGCCGCGCCAGACCGCTCAAAGTAGATATGAGTCAATCACTTGATGAGCGTCGCGACCTGCCGTTTCGGGGCACGCAGTTGTGATAGCGCGCGTACTGAAGCGTTCCACAGAATATTAGACACGCCTGAACATGGACAACTCTCTAGCATCGAAGCTCCGAATGGGTTCCCAAGTCGACGTTGCGCGTCAGCTAGGTGTCATTGCGACCCAATTCTCCGAGGTGGCAGACTTGATTGCGGTCCGTATTCCTCGAGCGTAACAAAGCCTGGCGTTGCTCAACCTCTCGCGTAGATTCGCGCACGAACTTTTCCGTCTTGTGACCTGCTCCCCATAGGGCGTACCAGTTGAAGGTTAGTAGAGTCCGTTTTCAGAGAAAGAACGGACACGAAGAAGAGCAGATTCACCGACGAGCAGATCATCGGATTTCTCAGGCAGGCTGAGGGCGGTATGGCGATCAAGGAACTGTGTCGCCTGGGCGGCTTCAGCGATGCGACCTTCTACAAGTTGCGCGCCAAGTTCGGCGGCATGCAGGCCAGTGAGGCCACGCGGCTGCGTGACATCGAGAGCGAGAACGCCAAGCTCAAGAAATTGCTGGCTGAAGCCCACCTGCACATCGAAGCACTGAAGGTGGGCCTCGGGGTAAAGCGCTGACCCCGCAGGCCAGGCGCCAGGCCGCTGCCAGGATGGTTGAGGAACTGTCCATCAGCGAGCGCCGCGCCTGTCGCTATGCGGGGTTGTCCAGGACCAGCTACCGAGAGCCGCCCAACATGGATGAGGCCACGGCCAGCCTGATCACGCGCATCGTCGAACTGGCGCATGAGCGCAGACGCTTTGGCTACCGGCGCATCCAAGATCTGTTGAGCCTTGAGGGTCATCAGGTGGACCACAAGCGCGTGTGGCGGCTGTACAAGTTGGCCAACTTGTCGGTGCGCAAGCGCCGCAAGGTCAAGCGGGGCACCGGCGAGCGCCAGCCGCTGGCAGCCAGCCGACACATCAACGAAACCTGGAGCATGGACTTCGTGATGGATGCACTGTCCAACGGCCGGCGCATCAAATGCCTGACGGTGGTGGACGACTTCAGCCGCGAGTGCGTGGAAATTGCAGTGGACCACGGCATGGGTGGCGAGTACGTCGTGCGCTTGCTGGACCAGGCAGCGCAGTTCCGCGGCTACCCGTTGGCGATCCGCACCGACCAGGGGCCGGAGTTCACCAGCCGGGCCTTCGTGGCCTGGGCCGCTGCGCGTGGCGTTCGGCACCTGCTCAACGACGCGGGCTGTCCGACCCAGAACGCCTATATCGAGAGCTTCAACGGCAAGTTCCGCGATGAATGCCTGAACGAACAGTGGTTCGAGTCGCTCGCGCAGGCCAGGCGAGAGATCGCCCGGTGGCGACGCGACTACAACGAGGTGCGGCCCCACAGTTCGCTGGGCCGAATCCCGCCAGCCAGGTTCGCCGCCTTGCATCGCCAGCGCGCTGGCGATGCAAGGCAATCGCCGGAGATCAAGTAGTCTCCACAGCCTTGGACTCTCTAACTCAATATTGGTACGTTTGAAGGGGGCAGGTCACGCGAAGCGAGGGCGATATATGTGAGAAGGAGAGGGTACGAGGCGCGTGGATCAGGATACGTTAATCAAATAGCTCAGCAACAGATTGCAGTGATGCTTGCATTTACTGAAAGATCCAATAATGATTCAAAGCTGTCAATGCCTCTTACCGCGAAGCGGATGCTGACCTACTACGATATTCTCACCACCTCGATGTCTGTGGGCGACAAGGCAACGGCGCTGAATCCACAAGGCAGATTTGTCCAGACGGCTCCCGCCAGTCCCTTGGCTTCCGCCCATGCGACTATCGTTTCCGCCTCTCCGCCGTGCGACCTGCCGCTTCGCTTGTCCCAACAGCCGATCTCGGTCTCGATCCATTCGGGGCTCGCTTTTTGGTGTTCGCGCACGCCAAGTTGCTGCCGCGCTGTCGCAACGTCCACGGCGTCGGCTATCGCCCACAGCGTCTGCACCCTCGGCGTGTCCTTGCAGATCACCAGCGTGATCCTGCGTCCGCCTGATTCCCGCGCGAATTCGACCGGCAGCGATGGACCGTCCTTACGCCATTCGCTCAGAAGCGGCAGGTCGCGTGCGTCCCAGACGAGAGAGCCCCAGCCGATGGACGCAATACGGTTTTCTTCGTTCATGGGTGCTTGACACCACACGACTCAGCCTCGTGCCAGCGGCCCAGGCTGCGCGCCCGGGGCCTTCCACCTGAACCGTCGCTTGCACCGACGGACACAAATGCCCTCCATCTACGCTTTTTTCCTCTTGCCGGGTTTCATGCAGTTGCCGTGAAACCTGACCGGTCGCCGGACACCGTCAACGGCCTGCCCGCTCCATTCGCTGTCGCTCCCGTGTTGGCCGTTCCCCGGACGGGTGACGCTGCCCGCTGCGCGTCCGGTCCTTTGTTCTCACGTTGATGAAACCCCAACAAAGTAGAACAACAGATGGGACTTGACATGTCCGCCTACACAACCAAAGCGCCAATTCCAGCGGTGGACCTCACGGTGGTGCCAGAGGACGCGGTGCAGATCGCCTACTGGCGCAAGCATCCGAGCCTGCATGGCTGGATGGAACAGCTCTATCGCAGCGAGGGCGGCACCGCGGAAATCTTTAACTGCGTGCCGATGCGGATCGACGCCGAAGACCTCGATGCGCTGGAGAGGGCACTCGATGAAAGCGGCTTGCCCGAAACGACGGGCTTGTTCTTCGGCGTAACTTGCCCTGAAGACATCGCGCTTGATCGCGCCTTCATCGCGGCGGTGCGTGCTGCGTTGGCCGCCGGTGCGTTCGTCTTCTACGACTCTTGGTGGTGACCGGCTGCCCCGCAGGCGCTTGCCTGCGGGCATTCCGTCGTATGTGAGGCCCTGGCTATGATGGCCGCCACACCATCCAACTCGAAACAAGAATGGGCCTGCGCATCAACTACGTCCTCATCGACTATGAGAGCGTCCAGCCTGAGGCGCTGTCCGTTCTGCATGAGGAGCACTTTCGGCTGATCGTCTTTGTCGGCGCGACGCAGGCCAAGGTCTCGTTTGAAACCGCCGCCGCGCTGCAGCGCATGGGCAGCAGGGCCGACTACGTTAAGATCGCAGGCAGCGGTCCGAACGCGCTGGATTTCCACATCGCCTTCTATATCGGCCAGCTCGCCCTGCAGGAAGGCAGTCCGTACTTTCACATCATCTCGAAGGACACCGGCTTCGATCCGCTGATCCGGCATCTGAAGGACCGGAAGATCTTCGCCGCGCGCTGGCGCGACGTGACCGAGATTCCGCTGCTCAAGGTCTCGAACGCGAAATCGTCAGCTGAGAAGCTGGCGATCATCGTCGAGCACCTGAAGACGCGTGGCGCTGCGCGTCCGCGCAAGATGAAGACGCTGATGAACGCGATCAGCTCGCTCTTTCAGAAGCAGGTTCCCGCAGAGGAACTGGTCGCCTTGGTCAGCGAGCTTCAGGCGCAGGGGCTCGTTCTCGTCACCGACACCAACGTCTCCTACAGCCTGCCAGGCTAGTTCAACCGTTGTTCCTGACGAATTCGATCGCCTCGCGCGTTGCGAAGAACTTCCGGGAGCCCTTGCTGGCGAACTCAACGCGCAAGAGCCCAGCGGCGACGAGGGAGTCCAGGTCCTCGTTCACGAACCGGGGTTCGTCGTACTGAATTTGACCCGCAGCAGGAGCTCCAATGAACTGAATCTCAGGGGGCCGACCCGTGCTGAGCTTGTGCTCCATCGCATACTGAGCGCGGGATTCAACAAGCTGGCTCAGGATTGACCGGGCCTGGCTTGAGAGCTTGGGCGCGGCAGCGAGCACATTCACAAGTCCCCCAAACCCTTCGATGCTGCTGGCAATCGACGCGATCTGGTCCTGCAGTGTGCTCAGCCGCGAGACCAGGTCTTGATGGTTGACCGATAGCAACTTGGACAACTCGTCGGCGAGTGCCTTGTTTTGGGCGATGGTCTCCGCAAGACCCGCGTTCTGGCTCTCACGCAACCATTCGACAAACGCATCCAGGCTCGCGCCTGATCTCTCCGCTTTGAAGTTGGATAACAGGCCGACAATCGTGGCGAACGTACCGGCCAGGGTAAGCGGGTCCAAATTGCATCTCCTTCCAGGCGGCTGAATGGGCCGGACGCCCGATAGCTTACCGGGCGATGATGTGATCCGCGTGATCGCACTATCGCGCGGCCCACACGATCAGCGCGACGCCGAGCAGAAGCAGCAGGAGGATCAGCGACCCGAACGGGTTCTGCTCCAGGACCCGCACGAGGGTCGCGATATCGGTGAGCTTGGGGGTACGAGGCACTGCGGTCCTTTCGGGTACAGCGAGCGTCATTGACGCAACGCCGCCACGATAAGGACCGCGATTCCTTACGTCATCAGTTTTCGCCGTTTCTCCAGAAACCGCGACAGCGACAGCTCCTTGCCGAGAAACTGCGATTGGCTCGTCTCGATCATCTTGATCAGCGTCTTCGCCTTGGTCTTGCCGACGCCGTACTTCCCGCTAGCGAGCAGGCGCTCGACGGCGCTGTCGAACGAGAGGATGGTCTCGTCCCGCTGCGCGAGGTCCCAGGCCTCGTGGCAGAGCTGTCCGGCGAGCTGCCAGTCCTGCCGCACGGCGGCTGCCTTCTTCGGCGAGCCTGTCGGGACAGTGGCGCTCGAAAACACCTCATCAAGGGAATGATGCTGCCCCGGATGCAGAAACGCGTCCATCCGGCTGCGAAAGGCGAGCGCAAGCCATTCGGGCAGCGGCAGGTTCTCGTCGGCGCACAGACCGATGGCCTGCAGCAGGGAGAGCGTATCGCCCGCTTCGTAGCGGGTGCGGAAGACGCCGAGATGGCGGTGGACTTCCTCCAGGGACATGAAGCGCATGGAGCCGCGCGGATGCCCGAAACGAAACGCTGTGCGGAAGAATGTTGCGGCCTTGCCCCATGCAGGCTCCAGCCCGGCCAGCGCGCGCTCCTCCGCGTTACAGACATTCTCAAAGCCGGGCAGCAGGCCGGGCCAGTCTTCCGGGTCGCCGAGATCGACCTTCTCGGCCATCGCCGTCCTAGAAGTGCGCGTTCTTCAGGCGCTTGCCGAGCGAAGCGATGCTGAGGCCAAAGACCATCAACACGATCGCAGGCAGGCAACCAACGATGGATTCCGGCACCCACCAGGTCGGGATGGACGGATAGAGCTCAGCTAGAGCGCGCGTTGCGACCACTTGCTTTCCCATACCTTGCGTGATGGAGCCTACGCCGGTCGCCACATTGCCGATCGCGCCGATCAGGAGGATGAACGCGCTCGTGAGAACAAGGTTCTTGCCGAGGCCGATAAGGCGGCGGGGCTCGCGCAGGAAGTATTGGTAGATCCGGTCAAACATGGTCTGGTCCTTTTGGGTCTGGCATCACGCCGACGCCTTTTAGAACACTACATCTAGGGGTTCCGCTGTCCTTTTAGGCCACATATAGCGTACTGCAAATTTCGGGTTCTGGGCGATCCGGGCTATGCCCGGCCGGGCTCTATGCGCGAGCGCACCGGGCCTGATGGTCCCGGCCAGAAGGTAGCGATCCCTATCGCGAAGGCGGCGAACAGCAGCGTCAGCCGCGCGGCCCCACGCTGAAAACCTGAAGTGCCGGGCAGGGCCCGGACGATTCCTTGTGTCGATTGGCTAAGGGGCCTTCCCCTCGCGCTCTTCGCGGTGAAGGCTGCGCCCAGCCTGGCCGGTGTCCCCATGTTTCGCAGAGCTTCAACACGGCTTCGCCGCCCCTTCGGGGTGGGTGATCCCGCTCCGGCCAGCCTGCCTCTCCGTTTGCGTCCCCGGTTTCGCCAACGGGCAGGGGTGATGCGCATTTCGCTGCATCAACCCCAAGCCCTAAAGGAGTGAAGACCGTGAAGACGCAAACCACCAGGACCGATGTTTGCCCAGCAAGGCATCCAGCTCGGCTTGCAAGCTCTCCCGGTCCACGACCACGGTCTCCTCGAACAGCTGACGCTGTTCGGTCGTCATGCGCTCGCTGTGCGCGCTGAACTGCCAACGCTTCAGGCGCTGTAGCTCGAACGTGATCTTTTCGATCCTCGCGTCCTTGAACTTCAGCGCCTGGTCGCGCTGCTCGATCTGCTCTTGGTGGATCTGCAGGGCCTTGGACTGCTGCCCAATGTGGCTGAGCATCTGCAGCAGCAGCGCATCCTTCTCTTCGGGAGCGAGGCGATCAAGATCACCGGGCTTCAGAGCTTGGGCATCGAGCATGTCACCCATTGTGCGAGACGACGCGCTCACTCGTCATCGGGCATGCGCCAATTGATCGCGCCAGTGCGAGGCGAGGTCTTCTCGGCTACGTGCGCGTGATGAGCTGCATCTGCTGCAGCCGCTGCCACGGCAGGCCCACGACGAGCGCGTCGAACTGCGATTGCGTCAGCGCGGGTAGCGCGTTCGAGCCAGGTACCGGCCACGCGAAGCGGCCCTCGTTGAGACGCCGCGCGGCGCACCACAGCCCGAAGCCATCGTGAACGAGCAGCTTGATGAGAGTGGCACGAGCATTGGCGAACACATAGCCATGGTGAGCCTGCGCGGCGCCGAAGACTTGCACGACTCTCGTCAACAGTCGCTCCGCGCCGGATCGCATATCGATCGGCTCGACCGCCAGCCACATCGCGTCGATGCGAATCATTGCAACAGCTCTCGCATCCATGCCGCGCATTGCGCCGCCGCAGTCGCAGGCCAGGTCACAACAATCTTGATCGCGCCTCGCTGCAGCTCTACTCGGATATCGCTCAACGGCGCAGGCGACGGTAGTGGCAGCGGCACGAACTTGGTCGTCGTTTCCTTGACGCGCTTCGCAACGACGACTCCTTCGAAATCCTCCCGCTCGGAATCGGCGTCCTTGGTCCAACGACGCACGAGGTTCGCATTGACGCCGTTGGCCATCGCCACCGACGCCAACGACACACCCGGCTTGCTGCACGCCGCCACGACGTGCGCCTTGAATTCGGCGCTGTGCTTGCGTCGCCTCCGACGCCCCTCGCTAAGAGCAACTGAAGTGTCCATTTCTCCACCAAGAAGTGAACTGACCCCCAGAAGTTAAGTGGAGTAGTGGAGCCTTGCGTGACCGACGGAATCAAGACGGGACGGCTGGCCGCTTACTTGGGACCAGTCCGGACGCGGAGTTGGTCAACACGATGCTGGGCGCAGCCATCGAGACAGTGGCCGACACGGCTGATCGGCCCGTGGTTCACTCCGATCGTGGCGGCCACTACCGCTGGCCAGGTTGGCTATCAAGAATGAGCGACGCAAACTTCATTCGCTCGATGTCTCGCAAGGCATGCTCGCCCGACAACGCAGCCTGCGAAGGCTTCTTCGGTCGGCTGAAGAACGAACTGTTCTATCCTCGAGACTGGAGGAGCGCCACCATCGAGCAGTTCGTCGAGGCGCTCGACGCGTACATCCGCTGGTACAACGAGAAGCGGATCAAGCTACCCTTGGCTCCCTTAGCCCGATCGAAACCGGGTGAGCCTTTGACTTGCGGCATAAGCCAGTCCAAGTCCTTGATCGCAGCCCAACTCAACAACCTGTCCGGTGTAGAAATCGTCAACGCAGCTGCGAACGCCTATTGCCAGTGGCAGGTTTGGGCTCGTGCGACGCCTGATTAACTCGACGCTTTCTGCTGTGCTCACCCATCGATGGCTGAACGACGTGCGTGTTGCCTAAAAGCAAATCCGAAACTGTCGTTTTCAACGCAAATGCCACCGTGCCAAGAGTCCACAGCGATGGATTGGCTAATCCTCGCTCCATTAGAGATATGTAAGTGCGATCGAGTTCACAGTCGAAAGCGAGCTCGGCTTGGGATCTATCAGCCTCTATTCGAAGTTCTTTGAGCCGCTTCCCCAGTGCAATTGAAATGGGCTCTCTGTGCGCGAGCGTCTGCACGTTCGATCTCTTGACGGGTATTGGCATACCCGGTGACCTTCCTTCTTTGAAGTACTAGAATCGACGGCATATACACTGCATAGAAGAACTGCTGTGAGCCCGACTCGAGCATCACCCTTGCCAACTGCGGAGCCAGTACAAGTTCCCGACACTGCTTTGCCGGCGCAAGGATGCCGACCAGCACATGAAGCACGTAGCCTGTCAGCAACGCGCATAGGAGCGCAAGTAAGAGCGCTTCGCGTGGCGACTGACGTATCCGGCGGAGCGTTGGCGCAGGCCTCAGGAATTTCTGCCTCGATGATCTCGCGCATCGAGCGAGGCTTGGTGTCCCCGTCAGTAGACACCTTGGATCGTCTTGCCGAAAGCCTACGCGTGCCGGTGTCTCGTCTTTTCGCAGAGAGAGAGATTCGGGCTGATTTTTGCCATGTGCCCGCTGGGTGTGGGCTAGTGGTCGACCGAAGCGGCGCGGCGTTGGACTATCGCCATGAACTGCTGGGTCACCTACTCTCGGGCCACATCCTAGTGGAGCCGCATCTGGTCACACTATTGCCTAGTGCCGAGCCTTTCGTGACTTCCCAGCACCACGGTGTGAAATTTCTGTACTTCCTCTCTGGCGAGGTCACATATCGCTATGGCAGCAAGACGGTTTCGGTAAGGGCTGGAGACTCGCTCTTGTTCGATGCCAACGTGCAGCACGGGATCGAGGCGTTCCAGCACCAACCGGTCTCGTACCTGTCAGTGGTGCTGGCGCGGCGCGACTGAACTCGGGCACACCCGCCGCATCGCGCTGAACTTATAAGCCGTGGCGGCAGTTCGCTTCCGTCGAGACGGTGCCAACGTACAGAATGTTAATTTGTTGGGCGAATGTGCGGGCATGTGAGCCAAGGCGCTCACCTGAAGGAAGGCCGACTATGGATGAAACTAAACGCAATCGTCATGGATCCGTGCAGTTCAGCCCGTTGGATGCAGTCGCTGGGGCTCGGCATGATGCCAGTGAAAAGGCCGCGTCAAAGCTCTGTTCATCGTCGCATGGCCTCATGTTTTTCCGCCAGTCTTGACGGCCGCCTGACTGCCGAGCATTACCCGAAAATGTGAAAATCCCGCACGGACCACGAGTGTTTTCTGCCTTAGCAGTTCGGCATGCCGAACTGCCCCGGTTTGGAGTGTTACTGCGTGCGGGGCTTAGCTTCGCTCGATAGGTGGTAAAGCATGTCGCGTTTCCGGTTCGCCTGGAAGTCCTGGTGATGCTTGGGCTCTGCTGATCGAGGGATCTGGCGTCGCGGAGAGCGTCTTTCTAGCGATCGATCCGTATGCTCGCTCACATGCGACGCTCAGGTGTTCCTGCGAGCGCTCAGCGCCCTTTCGATCTTGCGGTCCGTCTTGTACTGGCTGAGCGCATACACGGCCCAGATCGCAGCCGGAAGCCAGCCGATGAGGGTAACCTGCAAGATCAAACAGATGATGCCTGCGATCGGGCGGCCGATCGTGAAGAAGGCGACGAAGGGAAGAAGGATGGCCAGGATGAGACGCAAAGTGTTTTCTCCGTGGTTGGTCTAGACATGATCCTGCCAAAGGACCGGCCGGCGGACCATAGCTTCTCCTCACGATCTATCCGCCCACCAGGTTGCCAGCGGTCGGCATTTCGGGGTGGATAGTGAGAGGGCCGTAGCACGGCTGGGATCGGCCCGTAGGTTCCAGGCATTCGCAAGCTGAAAGCCGCATGAGGCGGGCCACAGCATCACACCAAAGTTCCGACGCCAGCGTGGCTTAGCTGCTCACCGCGCACGCTCCCCAATAACCGCCTGATCGTCGGTCCGATGGAACCCACCCTCTTAAACCTTTCGGATGAGCGAGACTCGTGCCGATTTCCGCCGCCGTCCCCCTTCAGCGCAGCGCGGTCCTCTGCTCAGCCGACAGACAGCGAAACCCGCTCCGAAAACCTAGCCTGACTGGCTCTCGAAGGCTTTCTGTGGCTTGGCTCACCCGAGCCGGGCATGCCTTCTCTCGCCCCCCGGCAATCAGACCCGCGAAGGCGCCGCGGGCATCCTGCCATCGATGTCCGTGAACCCGTACTCTTGCGCCAGTTCTGCAACCAGATGCAGTCGACCGCTCTTTTCCATGATCGCTGGATCGGCCGCCAAGCCCACCACAGCCCGCCCCGCGAACTCGGAGGACTCCCCGCTTTCCATGATCCGCTTGGCCAGTGGTGCAGGGACCCGGTCCGGCTGAACGAGGAACTTCTCGCTCTTGATAAAACCCGGCCAAATCACGACCGCGGCCACGTTGAAGGGCTTGAGGTCGTGAGCCATGTCCTTGGCCATTTTGTCGACGCCGGCCTTCTGCACTCCGAAGGGCACGTTGAAGGTGTAGCGCACAGCGCCGCCCGAGGAGGTATTGACGATCAGTCCTTTGCGGCGGGCAACCATCTTCGGCGCCGCGCAGCGGCTGGCAATGTAGTGCGAGCGCAGCCCCACGCGCAGCAGGTTTTCCCAAAGACCGTCTTCGAGCTCCCAGAAGGGCACGTTGACCGGCATGTGGGACGGGGCCGCAAACACGTTGTTCACCAGGATGTCGATCGCTGCGTCTTGTTCATCGTGCACACGCTCGAACACGCGCTTCACACTGGCGTCGTCGCCATGGTCGCAGACGATCGGGATGCATAGGCCGCCGCGCTGGGCGATTTCATCGGCGGTTTCCTGAAGGGACCCCGGCCAATTTGACGCGCCGGCCTCGAGCGTGCGCCCGGTCGCATAGACCAGCGCCCCGGCTTCACCGAGTGCCAGCGCGACGCCCTTGCCGACGCCTCGCGTTGCGCCCGTCACCACGGCCACCTGGCCCTCAAGCGGCCTGTTGCGATTCAGCATGCTTCATTTCTCCTTGATATCGATGGGATTCAGGGGCGGTGCCGCAGCGCGATCGGACACAGCCATGCGTCCGCGCCACTTGGACAGCAGCGGCAGCACGAACACGGCCCCGAGCATCACGGCGCCGTAGAGAACGCCCGTGAGCTCTTGCGACAGCTTTTCGGCGACGTCGGGCACGAAGGAGAGAAAGACCGCGGCCACAAAGGTACCCACGCTCGAGCTCGGACCAGCAAGCGCCACGCCGACCAGCAGGCTCAGCGAGAGGAAGATCGGGAAGCTGTCCGGAGAGACGAAGTGGGTCAGGCCCGTGTTGAGTGCGCCGGCCGCACCGACGGTGGCAGCACTGACCGCGAACGCGGTCGCTCGCCACTTGCGGACGTCGACGCCGACGGCCAGGGCGGCTGTCGGATGGTCGCGCAAGGTGATCCAGGCAAGACCCGCCGGGCCGTTGAGCAGTCGCCGCAGCACGCCGTAGATCAGTGCGGTCCAGGCAGCCGTCAGGAGCAGGTTCCACGCATCGGGTTGCAGGAACTCGATGCCGAAAGGTGCAGCCGGCGGGTCCAGGCTCAGCCCACTGACGCCGCCAGTCCAGGGCTCCAGCAGCGGATGCTTCAGAAGCTGCGGCAGCGCGACAGCGAGTGTGAAGGTGGCCAAAGCGAGATAGGGTCCCGCCAATCGGGTCGCTGGCAGACCGAAGAGGAAGCCGAAGAGTCCGCAGACTGCCATGGCTGCGGGCACGATGACATAGAAAGGCAGCCACTGATGGGAGAGCAAGATGCCCGCGGTGTAAGCGCCGACGGCAAAGAAGGCGCCGTGGCCCAGCGAGATTTGCCCGCTGGAGCCGATCAGCAGTTGCAAGCCTCGCACGGCCAGCGCCAGGATCAGCACGCTCGACAGCTTGAAGGCCCAATAGCTCGGGAGCAGCGACGCGACTGCCACGCAGGCAATGGCGAGCACGGCCAGCCACGCCGTTGCCGGCGCGACAAGTAGGCGCAGGGGTCGCACGCTCGGCGTGGAAGAGATGTGGGTGGACTCAGACACGCTGAACCGCCTTTCCGCCGAGCAGGCCTTGGGGCCGCACCACAAGGATGGCAAACATCAAAACCAGCGCGATCGTGAGCTTGAGCTCATTGCCGGTCACGTAGGCACCCAGCAGGTTCTCGCCAATCCCCAGCACGAGGCCTCCCAGGATGGCGCCGGGCGGGCTGTCGACACCGCCCACGACTGCGGCGGCGAAGCCATAGATCATGATGCCGGCCATCATGTGCGGGCCGAGGAAAACCACCGGAGTGGCCAGCAGGCCCGCGACCGCCCCGATCGCGCCTGCGACGCCCCAGCCGATCATCAGCAGCCGGCTCACGCTGACCCCGGACAGCGCGCTCGAAAGCGGATTCAGGGCCGCTGCGCGCATTGCCAGGCCGAGACGTGTGAAACGGAAGAAGGCACTCATCGCCAGCAGCACGGCAAGCGTGACCGCGACGGTACCGAGCGCGTGGCCCGACAACATGCCCTGGCCCAGCGGGCTCCAGGCCTCGAACGGGCTCGCGAAGCTATGGCTTTCGTGGCCAAACAGCAGCCCGGCCGCGCTCTGGATGATGATCATCAGTGCCACGAAGACCGTCACGATCGACAGCAACGGCGCGTTATGCAGCGGCCGCAAGGCGACGCGTTCGATCAGGGCGCCGGCGACGAAACCGAAAGCGATGGCTGCAATGCCTGCGGCCCAGTACGGCACGCCGGCCTCGAGCAGCGACCAGGCGATGTAGGTGGAGAACATCGCCATCTCGCCTTGCGCAAAATTCACGTGATGGGTCGCGCGATAGATCATGACCAGGGCCAGCGCCAGCATGGCGTAGATGCACCCGTTCACAAAACCCGCGACCACCTGTTGGACAAATTCCGTCATGTGTCTGTGTCTCCTTCTTCTTCTCAGATGCCGAGGTAGGCCTTCTTCACGCGCGGGTCGTCGCGCAGGGCCTGTGCGTTTCCGCTGATGGCAACGCTCCCTGCTTCCAGCACGTAGGCTGTGTGCGCCAGGTCGAGCGCAAGGCGGGCGTTTTGCTCGACGACGAGGATGCCCAGGCCGCTGTCACGGTTGATCTGGGCCAGCACCTCGAAGATCTGTCGAACCACCAGGGGGGCCAGCCCGAAGGACGGCTCATCGAGCATCAGCAAGCGGGGCTTGAGCATCAATGCGCGCGCGATCGCGACCATCTGCTGCTCGCCGCCGCTCAGCAGCCCGGCCGGCTTGCTGCGGTAGTCCGCAAGCCGCGGAAAGAGGGCATACATCCGCTCGATGTCGCGCCGCACATCGGCACCGCGTCGGCGAGTGATCGCACCGACCAGCAGGTTTTCCTCGACAGTCAACTGCGTGAAGGTGCCGCGGCCGTCCGGTACATGGGCCACACCCAGCCGGGCGATGGCATCGCTGGTGAGACCCGCAATGGATTGGCCGTCCAGGAGGATCTGTCCGCGCGTGCTGACCAAGGCGTGGCTGATCGATCGCAGCAGCGTGGTCTTGCCGGCGCCATTCGCACCCAGCAGGGCGGTGATGCCCCCGTTAGCTACATCGAGATCGACCGACTTGAGCACGGGCGAAGCCTGGTACGCCGCGAAGAGGCCGCGGACCTGCAGCAGCGGGCCGCTCATGATTCACCTCCCAGGTAGGCGCGCACCACCTCGGGGTTGGCCGCCACGGCATCGGGCCGACCTTCAGCGATCTTTCGGCCGAACTCGAGCACCACGACCTGGTCAGACACGCGCATCACGAGGTTCATGTGATGCTCGATCAGCAGGACCGAGGTGCCCCGCCGGTTCCGGATCTCGAGGATCCAGCCGAGGAGCTCTTCCACCTCCTCGTGGTTGAGGCCCGCGGCCGGTTCGTCCAGCAGCAGCATCTGTGGCTTCATCGCGAGGGCGCGGGCCAGCTCTACGCGTTTGCGCGTGCCAAAGGACAGTTGGGCGACTGGGATGTCGGCCACCTCGCGCAGGCGGGCAAAGGCGAGCAGTTCGTCGACGCATGCGTTGACCTGCTCGCGGTCCTGGCGGCCTCGGCGATTGCGCATCAGCGCCGCGAAATGCCGACCACCGAACTGCAGGAAGCAGCCGGTCTCGACGTTCTTGCGCACTGTTTGACGATCGAACAGCGCGACGTTCTGGAAGGTGCGAGCAATGCCGAGGGCGGGCACTTCGTGCGCGCGTACCGTTCGCAGGTCGCGCTCGGCAAAGTGGATCGCACCTTCATTTGGCTCGTAGAGACGGCTCAGGCAGTTGAACAAGGTGGTCTTGCCGGCGCCGTTCGGACCGATGACGCCGCAGATCACGCCGCGGCCGACCGAAAACGAAACGTCGGACAACGCGCGGATGCCGCCGAAGCGCAAGCCCAGGCCATCGATGCGTAGCAGCGGCGCGGCGCGCGCTGGGTCCCGCCCGCGGGCAGCGGGAGACGAAGAATGCAGCGCGCTCATCAGACCACCGGGAGCCAGCGGGCGCCGTCGAAGCGCTGCAGGCGAAGCTGCTGCACGATACGGTAGTCGGTGAGCGAGGTGTTCACCGTGATGCCCGGCACCAGCGCGGGCAGCGCCACATTCTTGAGTGAGGTGGCTTCCTTGAGGATGCGTTCGGCGCTCAGGTCGTCGCCGCAGCGCCTGAGCACCTCGGTCATCAGGAACCCCATGCTGTAGCCCACGAGATTGAGCTGCTCGGTGGTGTCACCCTCGGGGTAGTATTTCTTCATGAACGCGAGCCAGTCCTTGTAGGCCGCGTCATTCACCCATTCGGCATCGCCGGCGGATTTGCTCGGCGTGGCGGATACGAGGCCGGTGGACTTGTCCAGGCCTGCGACCCGCAGCACCGTGGCGATGAAATTGCTGGTGATGGGAATGATGTGTAGCGGCTTCCAGGGCAACTCGCTGACCTTGCGAATCGCTTGGATGGTGAACTTGGGGCTCGTGATATCCATGAAGACGTCGGCGCCCGTGGCCGCGAGGCTGATGATCTGTGAATCGATCGTGGGAGCCGTCACCTCGTAGCCCGTGGCCATCACAACCTGGACCTGGCTGCCCAGCGTTTGCAACTGTCGCTTGAACGCGGCCAAGTACTCCTTGCCGAAATCGTCGTTCTGGTAGAGCACCGCGACCTTGGCGCTTGGCTTGGTCTTGTGGATGTACTCGGCGTAGACCGAAGCCTCGGTCGAAAACGTCGGCAAACCCGGCACCGTCCAGGGAAAGTTCTTCGGGTCCGCAAAGCGATCGCTGCCGGCGTAGACGAAAAGCTGAGGGACCTTCTTGCCGTTGAGGTACTTCTGGACCGCCACGTTCTGCGCCGTGCCCATGCTGGCGAACATGGCCTTGACGCCCTCGCGCTCGACGAGGTTGCGTGTCTGCTCCACGGCCTTGGCGGGGTTGTAGGCGTCGTCCAGCGACAGCAGCGTGACGCTGCGCCCGTTGATGCCCCCGTTGTCGTTGAGCATCTTGAAGTAGCGCGCCTGCACCTTTCCGATCGCGCTCAGCGCTGACAAAGGGCCGCTGTAAGGCATCGTCTGCCCGAGTCGGATCTCTCCCTTGAAGCTCGGCTGGGGTTGAGCCAGCACGCGATCGAAGGAGAGCGTCAAGGGCGCCAGCGATGCCTTCAGCAGGCTGCGGCGCGATATCGGGAGCTTGGGGACATTCATCGTGGTTCCAGTTCACTGAGACAAGTGCCGCGCTCGGCGCGCGCAGTGGGGCACGTTTGCCCAACTACTTTCTGCCCAATGATTATCTTCCTGGCAAGATAAACGTCACTAGCGTAAACCCTGTCGTAGCGCTACATGGCGGCTATCAGTCGCCGGAAGCATTCATCCATCTGCCGTAGTTCCGCTCGGCTGACTCCACTGGCCTTGACGATGCCTTCCAGTGATTGCGCAATGCGAGTCATCGCGGTGTCGGCAACGGCTTGGCCGCGCTTGGTGAGCTTCACCAACTCGGAGCGACGGTCTTCCGCCGCTGCGGCGCGTGCAATGAGCTTCTGAGCGCGCAGGCTGTCAAGCCGCTTGGTGATCGCTCCCGATGTGACGAGCAGTTCCTTGTACAGATCGGTCGGCCGCATGGCGTTGTCGGCACCGTTGCGCCGCAGGGCCAAGAGCACGTGCAGATCGCCGACGGTGGTGTCGGCCTGCTTGGCGATCTCCTGCACGCGTCGCTCGTGCAGGTAGTGCGCATGCTCGAGCCGCAAGAAGAAGCCGGCGAGCCAGAAGTCAACGTCGGGGCGCTCGTGAGCCCAGGCCAGCGAGATGGCATCGAGGCGTTGAGGTTTGAGCGCGTTCGCAGCCTTTGCCTCCTTGGCCGCTAGCTCGCTCTGGAGTGCGTCGCTTGGGCTGTCCGCGCTCGTCGGTTCACTGGCGGCCCACTGCAGCAGCGCCTGGATCGCCGCTTCGTAGCTCAGGCCTTGGTCGCCGGCGCCGTGCTCGCCATGGCTGGGCCCGAGCTTTGTCTGCTTGTATTTGCCCTCTCCAATGAATACTCGGCCGTACCAGACGGCACCGCGGCTGCCCTTGTAGTAGCCGAGGTGCACTCGTGGCGAATGGATGTGCCAGTAGGGCTTGCCGCGCGGAGCCAGCGCTCGCCGGGATTGCGTGGACGAGAGGTCGATTGATGCGAAGGGCTGGGCCATGGTGATTCTGGTTTTGTCCAATTTAGTTTACCCAATTTACCCAATATCAATCTTGCGGCGACGTCTTCCTGGTCCGAAGAGAAGCTCGTAAACCGCTTTTTGCCCAATTTGCCTAACACCTTTTCGAAGAATTCAGTAGTGGAAACCCGCTAATAGATTGACCATATGTCTTCCAAAGAAGATAGTTGGACATCTTTTACCCAACCACCTACAACTGAACAGGTGCACCCATGACCACCAAGGAAGACAACGAACTTCTCACCCGCATCGAGGGCGACGCTCCAATGGGGCAGATGCTGCGGCAGCTTTACTGGATACCCGCGGTGCTGAGTTCGCGCCTCGAAGCGGGCGGGGCGCCGGTTCGGGTGAAGTTGTTCGGCCACCGCTATGTCGCCTATCGCACGCATGACGGTCGGGTGGGTTTCCTGAATGAAGCCTGCCCGCACCGCGGCGTCTCGCTCGCCCTTGCGCGCAACGAAGACAATGCACTGCGCTGCATCTTCCACGGGTGGAAGATCTGTGTATCTGGCGAAGTGCTCGAAGTGCCTAACGAGGCGGCCAATCCAGAGTGCTTCCGCAAGACGATCAACGTCAAGCACTACCCGGCTGTCGAAGGCGCGGGTCTGGTCTGGGTCTGGTTGGGCGAGGGCGAGGCGCCCGCGGCGCCCAACTTCGAGTGGATGGGACTTGGCCCGGAACAGGCCTACTCGTGCGGCCTCGAGCTCAACTCGAACTGGCTGCAGGGTGTGGAGGCGACGATCGACTCCTCACACATCGCACTGCTGCACCAGAGCCATCTGGAAAACTCGAAGATGGACATGGCCGCGGCGCGAGTGAACAACGCCGTGCGTTACAAGTTCGAGGACACAGCCTACGGCTATCGCGCAGCCGCGCTGCGGGAAGCGCCTGACGGCCAGTGCGTGGCACGGGTGACAGAGTTCGTTATGCCTTACTACGGCCTGATTCCACCGATCAACACGGGCGACGACCAGGATCGCACGGTCATCATCGCCGTACCCGTCGATGACACGCACCTGATCCAGTGGTACATCTACTACAACACGAAGCGTCCGACGGATTCGATGAAACGCGCGCAACGCGCGAACACCTGGCCGATGGCCGGCGGTGTCTGCCATGATCCCGACCGCGCTTGGGGGCAGAACCGCCAGCTGATGAAGCACGGCAACCACACGGGCTTCAACGAGATCGTCGTCGAGGACTTTGTCACCCAGGTCAGCATGGGTCCGATCGTCGACCGCTCGGAGGAATACCTTTGCTCCGCGGACCAGGCCATCATTCGCCTGCGCCGCCACCTGCTGCAATCCGTCAGGAAGTTCATGGCAAATGAGACGCCGCCCAGCGCGATGCCTGAAGGCCGCGACTATGCCGGAATCACCGCGACTGGTGGCCGAATGAGGTCGATCGAAGACGACTGGCGCACCTTGCCGCGTTGAGGGAGAGCCGTCCATGGAACACGGTGCTTCGAAGCAATGGGTGCGCGCGTGCGCGGCGTCTGAAGTGAAGAAGGGGGAACCCAAGGGCGTGAAGCTCGCAGGTATCCCGATCGCGCTTTATCGGCTGGACGACGGCATCCACGCCACGCATGACGTGTGCACGCACGCCTATGCGCTGCTCTCCGATGGCTATATCGAGGGGGAGGCAGTCGAGTGTCCCCTGCATGGGGCCATGTTCGACATCCGCAGCGGGAAGTGTCTGGCGGTGGCCAATGTTGACTTGGCCACTTATGCAGTGCGCGTCGAGGACGATGCACTCCTGGTGGAAATCCCCCAGGGTGTGGCCGAGCCATGACGCCCCTTGGGTCGACATCGGTGTTGCCGTCTGCTGCGGTCGGCTCGCCTGACGCGCGCCTCGTTATCGTGGGGGGCGGCCAAGCGGCAGGGGCGGCATTGAAAACCCTGCGCCAGCTTGACTACATGGGTTCCATCGTTCTCGTGAGCGACGAAGCCTTTGCGCCCTATGAGCGCCCTCCCCTGTCCAAGGAGTACCTCTGGGGCATGGGGCAAGACTTGCGCGCGGTCGCGCCAGATGAGCGGTCAAACGAACAGCTGCGGCTGGACCGTCGGGTTGTCTCGGGCGATGTGGCCTCGAGGACGCTGTTTTGTAGCGATGGCTCGACTCTGTCCTACAGCGCGTTGCTGCTGGCCACGGGCGGAGTCCCTCGGCGGTTGCGGGTGCCAGGCGCGGAGCTGGGTGGCGTTCATGCTTTGCGCAGTGCGGGCGACGCGCTGTCGCTGCGTCGTTCGATCGAACGCTGCAGACAGGAGCGGCGCACCTTGTTGATTGTGGGCGGAAGCTGGATCGGCTTGGAGGTCGCGGCCGGGGCGCAGGCGGCCGGACTCGACGTGACGCTGGTGGAGCAAGGCGGACGGTTGTGCAGCCGCACGCTGCCCATTGCGGCAGCAGACTGGCTGCGGCGGTTTCATGTGTCGCGCGGCGTCGACGTGCGGCTAGGCTGCTCGGTACTTCGCCTCGACGGCGACGCTGACGTTCGTAGCGCGCAGTTGTCGGACGGCAGCGCTTTGCCGGTCGGCGCGGTGGTGGTTGGCATTGGCATCGATCCCAGCACGTCGCTGGCCGAGCAAATGGGGCTGCAGGTACGTTCGGGAATCGTGGTGGATCGAAATTGTCGAACCTCGGTGCCCGAGATCTTTGCGGCCGGAGATGTGGCCGAGCACGTCTGCCCTTGGCACCGTGTGCCCGTGCGTATCGAGACCTGGGACAACGCCAATCGCCAGGGAGCGATCGCGGCCAGGCAGATCGCCGGAAGTGGGGCCGCTCTACAGCTCGTGAAGCCGGTCCAGGCGCTGGGCGATGACCTGCAGGGCCCTTTAGAAGGCGCTTCGGACAGGTCCTGCACAGCGCCACCTTGGTTCTGGTCGGATCAGTACGGCGTGAACCTCCAGGTGATTGGCGCTCCACTGTGCGGCGACACGGTCCTGGCGGGCGCAGGTGGCAACGCGACAGTGGATTCGCCACTGTTCATCTACCTGCGCGGCGATGCGGTGATCGGTGCCGTAGGAATCAACCGACCACGCGAGATGCGCCGCCTGCGAAAGCTGCTGGCGGAGCGTTCCGACCTGCAGCGTGATGCATTGATCGCCGAGGGCTTCGATGTCGCACATGCCGAGCCGGCCCTCTGCTCTTGAAACCATGAAGGAAAAGACCATGAATAGAAATCGATCGATCCGAGACGGTGCAGCCGGATTCTTCAGCGCGTTTGCACTGTCTTTCGCTGCGCGAGGCCCTGCTGCGTGGAGGCACCTGAATGCTCGCCAGCAGCTCGCCACCGCCGTGGCCATGGCGTCGCTGATACTCGCCGCGGGATGGGCAACGATGCCGAACGCAGGGAAGAGCGAGACCATCGAGTGGTTCGAGGACCTATGCAGTGCCGTGAAAAGGCCGATGTTCTCGTCATCTGCCTCGCAGACCGATGCATCAGGTGCCGCACGGCCTGCTACCGTCCCGAAGGTGATCTCGTGCGAGCCGTTGCCCAATGTGCCCGGTAAGTCCGTCACGACGTTGATGGTGGATTTCCCGCCGTTGGCCTATTCACCGGCGCACCGGCATCCAGGCTCCGTCACGGCAATCATCCTGGAGGGCACGATCCGGTCTCAGCTCGCAGGCACGCCACCAGGCGACTATCACTTCGGGCAGACGTTTTTTGAGCCGCCGGGCACGCTGCACATATTCGCGGAGAACCCGGACCCGGTGCGTCACGCAAAGTTGGTCGCGGTGTTTGTGACAGACGAGAACTGTGGCCCGCTGGTGCTGCCGCCCTGAGCGGTGCGCGGAAGGATCTAATCGTGTATCTAGACGGTCCGAGGGAGGTAGACTGAATGAATTCGAATCTGCAAGTTCGATCGGTGGAGGTCGGGGATTTCGATCGCTGGCGGGTACTGTGGAGGGGATACCAGGAGTTCTATAAGGTTAGCTTCACCGACGCTCAAGTCCTTAGGACATGGACGCAACTGCATGACGCGGCGCAGCCTGTGCACGGTGCGGTAGCGCAGGTGGACGAACGTGTTGTTGGTCTGGTGCACTATCTCTACCATCCTTCGACTTGGACGGACGGGGACTACTGCTACCTCCAGGATCTCTTCGTCGATCCGGTCATGCGGTGTCATGGCATCGCCGAGAAACTGATTCGGCATGTCTATGAGCAGGCGCAGAACCATCAGGCGGTGCGTGTGTATTGGCTCACACTCGAGAGCAATGCGCCGGCGATGCGGCTGTACGACCGCATAGCAGAGCGCTCAGGATTTGTTCAGTACCGTCATCGATTGATCCGCTCAAGATCGACCTAACCTTCGAACTCACTCCCTTCCTCCGGATTCAAAGCAGTGACCTGACACGTCAGGCGGCTGCCTGGTCGGCGTTCGGCCGCAACGCCGTCGAGCATCTCATTCTCCATGTCGTCCGGAGGTGGGAGCAGGTCGACAAAGGCGTCGTCGACGTAGACATGGCAGGTGGCGCAGGAGCAGCGACCGCAGCATTCGGCGTCGATGCCGTGGACATTGCCTCGGATCGCCTCTTCCAACACGCTCGAGCCAAGCTTCGCCTCGATGTCGCGCGTGCTGCCGTCTTTCTGGATGGCGTGGATGGCGGGCATGGCGTGACTCAGAACAAGTCGGAGTACTTGCGGTGTTCTCACTCGCTGACTCCGAGGTTGAAGCGTTTGATCTCGGCTTCCTTGATGCGGCAGAGCTAGTCGATGAAGCCTGTCCCCAGCTGTGCCTTGAGCATCTCGTAGGCTCACAGGCGGGCCAGCACTTCCGGCAGTAAACGCGGAAGAGAGTCGGCGGGAGGTCGAAAGGCGCGTCGGCAGACGGTCCCGGGTCGATATTGCAACGTATGCTATCCAGCTCAGTGAACAGCTTCGACGCGAGGTACAAATACCGGTTGGCCGTGGGCTCGCCGACGCGTTCCCGATGCGGGTCGCGTTCTGCCCCGCGCCGCGAAGGACCCGCAGCATGCCGCCTCGGTAGTCCCGTGCCCAGTTCGCGCGATCGGACGCGAGTGAAAAAGGGACGGTAGCGTCGAGAGCCTTTGATCGTGGAACTCGCGAGTACCGCGGCGTCGCATGCGTGTTCTTTGAGGCCGCCCAGATATCCCGGGCCGAGCTGACTGAGATCTTCACCGACCACCAAGGGCATGAAGGCGTTCACGCCATCGCTCATGCGCCGCGGCGACTGGTGCAGGTGTCAGCCACTAGACATCACGTTTGGAAATGCGCGCGCGGCACATGACGGTGGCGTGGTAGCCGGCGCACTGGCAGAGTTGCTTGATGGCGCTGCGTAGCAGCACCAGGCGTCGGCGGGCAGTACTGGGCCTTCCGTCTTGTCGAACGAATGCATTCCCAACCAAACCGCGTGCTGGTGCAGCTTCGAGATCTGATCATCGATTCGGGTGACGGCACGACGTGGCGCGTGGCGTTGGGCCTGCTGCGCCACGTCGTGGACATCTGAGTCGCTCCGTCAAGGGGGTGATGAGGTCGCGTTTACGTCGTCCTGGCGACTTTATTGCCGAGACCGGGCGATCCCATCTCTCGCTCCCTGACCATGAGTCTGTATGGTCGCCTACTTGATCAAGCTGCACGTGGGGCTCACCACGCGGAAGAGGCGTCGCTGGCCCGCGCACGATGCCGCGCGTCGCGCCCATCGCGCGGACTTGCGCCGGCGTCTAGCAATACTGCGTCACCCCGGACGATTCCAGCGCAAGAATAACGACGTACCCAAACAGAATCTCTAGGGAAGGCTCGCAGCAAAGCGTGAACCGGAGTGGAAGAGGCGGTGGAGCATGGAGCGCATCCACATGTTCCCAGGCTCGCGGTGGTAACGCTCGTGCCAGTACTGGGCGATCTCGAACTTGGGAAGCCGCACGGGCGGCTTGACCAGTTCGAGGTCGAGTTCGCGCGCCAGGACGGCAGCGAGTGGGGAGGGCAGTGTCACGAGCGCGTCCGTCTGCTTGGCCGCTAGCACAGCGGCGGTGAAGCCGGGCACCCGGATGGCGATGTTGTTCTGGGGAATGACTGCCTCAAGGGCCTCCTGCGCCATCTGCATCGCATGGCCCGTGCGCTCCGCGGCCACCAGCACATGTCGCTCGGCGGTGAACTCGGCCGTCGTAGGTGTCGTCGACAGCCGGGGGTGTCCACGACGCATCACGCTCATGTATGTAGCGTTGAACAGGATCTGGCGGCGGATCCCCTGCGTCAGCAGCGGGTAGGAGCCGATGGCGATGTCCGCCTTGCCGGTCTGCAGCCAACCATGGAGGTGCTCGGCTTCCAATGGCATAGCACTCACGTGCACATTTGGTGCCTCGGACTCCAATGCCCGCACGATGGGCGGGAGCATCACCACGATCGCGGCATCCACCGCGAGGAAGCTGAAGTTGCGGTTGGACACGTGAGGAGCGAAGGGCACCTGGTCCACATGCAGGGATTGCACCCCGTCGAGGATTGCCCGCACGGCGGGTGCCATCCCGAGTGCCTTGGGTGTCGGCTCCATCTGCAATCCGACGCGAATGAACAAGGGGTCGTCGAAGTAGCAGCGAAGCTTGCTCAGCGCCTTGCTTAGCGCGGGCTGGCTAGTGTTGAGCACCATCGAGCTGCGCGTGACGCTGCGCTCGCGCAGCAGCACATCCATCACTCGCAACTGGTTCAGATCGAGGCCTTCTGTATGTTCGCGGGGCATGGTGGTCATGTCTTCAACCTCATAGTGGCGATCCGTTGCGCAGATTAGAGTTGAAGCTGGTTTTTCGCAATCCGGGCGACTACGCCTTTCGCCATCGGCTCTGCACCAACAGCGCGCATACGATGCCCTGGCCATGGCTCTGTCGCAAGAGCGATGCCATACGTGCCTGAAAGTCCATGACGCAGCGGAATACTGCGAATGCTTTTTCGCCAATGTCCTTTGTTGCCCTGCAAACCTAATGTCCGGGCTCCCACTACGAGGAGCTAGAGCATGGGCGCATTCGAAACGGCTAGCGGCAAGCACGTCGGTCCAGATTCCGCGGGGCATTCCACATCAACGCAGACTTCTTCGAACGCACGCGCGCCGGGTAGGCGATGGCTGTCCGTCGCAGTCTTCCTGCTGGCCAGTCCTGCGTTCGCCACGGAAGGTGGTGGCAATTCCTACCCGATGGGCGTAGAGACGAACTTCAACGGTGTCATGCTCCCCGAGGGCGCGCATTGGTTCGTCTACTACTCGCACTACGGCGCGACTCACTCGAAGAACCACGCCGGCGAAGACAACCCGCAACTCGCTCGGTTTCGTCTTGCTGTGAACACGGTCGCGCCGCGCCTGTCCTATGTCTGGCCTGGTGCACGCCTGTTCGGAGCCAAGATCGAGACTCGCGTCGTGCAAGCGATCGTGGCCAGCGATCTCGAGGCTGCTGTTGCGCGACCCGACGCCCAGGTCCCGCTGAACCGCGGCGGCAACCGAACAGGCCTGGCCGACATGGCACTGTCGCCGGTCATCCTGGGGTGGCATTCCGAGACCTTCCATCAGACCACCGGCATCGATCTGCACCTGAAAACCGGTACCTACGATGTGTCGGAGCGGGTCAACACGGGGCGCAACTATGCGCAGGCCGCGGTGTTCTATGCCTTTACTTGGTTCCCGGCAACTGGCTTCGACCTCAACGCGAAGCTTCGCTACGCCGCGAACCAGCGCAACAAGGCTACGGACTACCGCTCTGGCAACGAGGCGAGCATCGAGTTCAGCGGTGGCTATCGCGTCAACCCCCAGTTGGTGGTCGGATTCAATGGCTATGTCTATCGACAGACGACGGACGACGAGCAGGCCGGAAGGGTCGCGAGCGGCAATGGCAACCGTGGACGCGTCAACTCGTTCGGGCCCTACCTCACCTACAACCTGACTCCCCGTCTGGCGCTGGTCGCGAAGCTCCAGCAGGAGTTCGGCGCACGCAACAAGCCTGAAGGCATGCGCCTGTGGCTGCAGGCGCGGATGCCGCTCTAGTCGTCTACCTCGTCAGCTTTTTTTCGTCGGGACCCAAGCGGTCCCGTGCCCTGTAACTCGACAAGGACGCTGCAATGAACAACACCACCTCTGGATCGCCCGCACCGTATGTCATCGATGTTGATGAGGCGATCGACGCATCACGCAGCAGTCCGTTGTTGCTTGCCATCGTCGCCCTGTGCGCGCTGGTCGCGCTGCTCGATGGCTTCGATACGCTCGCCATCACCTACGCCGCGCCCGTCATCGCACGCGCATGGCAACTGCCGCGCGAGGCATTTGGACCAATCTTTGCGGCGCACTATGCCGGGGCGGCCGCTGGCGCAGCGCTTTTTGGCCTCATGGCGGACCGCGTCGGGCGCCGGCCGGCCATTCTCTGGGCGACCGCGACGTTCGCCGTCTTCGCCTTGCTCACGCCGCTGGCCGGCGGCTTCAGCTCGCTGTTCGTGCTTCGCGCCCTCACGGGCGCTGGACTGGGTGGTGCTCTCTCCAACGTCATCGCGATGGTGTCGGAGTTCGCGCCAAGGCGCTCTCGCGCGACGATGGTCAGTGTCATGTACGCCGCCTTTCCGCTTGGGGGCGTCCTCGGCGGCCCGCTCTCCACGTACCTTCTGGCGAGCCATGGTTGGGAGGCGGTGTTCATTGCCGGTGGCATCGCGCCGATGCTGCTGCTGGTGATGCTGTGCGCAGCCCTGCCGGAGTCCGTCCGCTTCCTGGTCGCGCGTGGCGCGGATCCGAAAGCCATCGCGCGGACCTTGCAGCGGCTTAACCCGGAATTGAACGTCGCGCATGCCGAGCGGTTCGTGTTGGCAGAGCACGCTGCCAAGGACGCCGGCACACTGCGCCGCATCTTCGGTGGTGAGCATCTGCGGACCAGCGTGCTGCTCGGCGCGGCCTCGTTCTTGAACCAGCTGGTGATCGTCTACATCATCACCTGGCTGCCCACGCTCCTGGTGGCCGGAGGCTTCGGACTTGGCGATGCCATCCTGGTGTCCTCGACGTTCTCCCTGGGCGGCATCGTTGGCTCATTGGTGCTTGCGCGTGTCGTTGATCGGGTGCAGTCGTGGTGGCCCCTGACCGCGGCATTCCTGCTCGCCGCCGCAGCCATTGCCACGGTCGGTCTCGCACCTGCCAATCGGCTCATGCTCTTCACGGTGGTCGGTCTGGCCGGCGGATTCATCGTCGGCGCGCAAGTCAATCTCAGCGCCTACTGCGCGACGGTCTATCCGACGGATGTGCGCTCGACCGGCCTGGGCGTGATCATCGGGCTCGGGCGCGGCGGAGCCATCTGTGGCGCAATCATGGGCACGGCGTTCGTGGCGGCAGGCCTTTCACTGCAACTGCAGTACGTGCTCAGTGGCTTTGCGTCTCTTGGCATCGCGCTCCTGTTGCATACCGCGCGCAGAACCGGCGCTGCGCCGGCTTCTCCCGAACTCGGAACTAAGCGCTCGGACGTAGTTGCAACGCTGGCGGTGCAGGGCACGCCTGCCTCCAGGTCACTCGGGGAATAGTGTGTATGCCTTCGCGAGGCATGTTCATCAACAGATGCGGCGCGTAAAGTTTTCCTTACTCGCCGAACCCCGCTATCCACGACGGAACTGGAGTGCAACGATGAACGCAGAGGAAATGAATGAGAAAGCAGCTGCCATCCTGGCGGCGTCCGAAGGAACGGGTGCGCCTGATGCGCTCGATGACCTCCTGGAGCCCGGCATCTCGGTTGCCGAATTCCGCGATGCACTGGCAAGAGCTGTGACCGCCGTGACGGTGGTGACGACGGATGGCCCTGGCGGCATGGCAGGCGTGACCTGCTCGGCCGTCGCCTCCGTGTGCGACACGCCGCCCACGGTGCTGGTCTGCATGAACAGACGAAGCTACGTGAACAGCGTCATCAAGCAGAACGACGTGCTTTGCGTTAACTGGCTGAGTTCGCAGCAACGATCCACTTCGGACATGTTCGCCGGCGTGGGAAAGCTGTCGATGCCCGAACGCTTCGGCTCGGGCCGGTGGCACACGCTGGCCACTGGCTCGCCTTGCAGCGAGGACGCCACGATCGCGCTGGACTGCCGCGTCATCGAGTCCATGGAAGTCGGAACGCACAGCGTCTTCCTGGCACGCGTGCTGGCAAGCAAGACGCATGAAGAAGAGCACCGTGAGCCGCTTGTCTACTGCAGGCGAAGCTATGCAACCACCCGGCCGACTGCTCATTGAGCGGAAGGCGACATCTCCCCAACCATTGTCAAAAGGAAATACCCATGCTCCGCACAGGTCAGCAATATCTCGACTCACTCGACGACGGTCGGGTCGTCTGGGTCGGCAACGAGAAGATCGACAACGTCGCCACTCATCCGAAGACTCGAGACTATGCCCGCAGGCACGCAGAGTTCTATGACCTGCACCATCGGTCGGACCTGCAGGACATCATGACGTTCGTGGACGACGACGGCGAGCGTCGCTCGATGATGTGGTTCAACCATCGTACGAAGGAAGACCTCAAGCGCAAGCGCCGTTACCACGAGTTCGTGATGCGCGAGATGGCCGGCGCATCGTTTCCGCGCACGCCCGACGTCAACAACTACGTGCTCACGACCTACACGGACGATCCCATGCCCTGGCAGAAGCAGTCGGTGGGCACCGAGGGGAAGGAGCTTGCACGCAACATCGTGGACTTCTGGCAGTCGGTGCGCGACCTGGACCACAACTGCGCGCCCAACTTCGTTGACCCGCAGATGGACCGTTCCACGCCGGAAGCGCAAGCCCGCTCGCCGGCCTTGCGCGTCATCGAGCGCAACGACAAGGGCATCGTCGTGGACGGCGTGAAGGCAGTCTCCACTGGCACCGCGTTTGCCGACTGGGTGCACATCGGCGTCTGCTTCCGCCCAGGCATACCGGGAGACCAGATCATCTTCGCGGCAGTGCCCCTGGCCACCAAGGGCGTGTCGGTGGTCTGCCGCGAGAGCCTGGTCAAGGAAGACCGTGTCGAGCATCCTCTTGCATCGCAGGGCGACGAACTCGACGGCATGACTGTCTTCGATAAGGTCTTCATCCCCTGGTCGCACGTCTTCCACCTCGGCAATCCCGAACACGCGAAGCTCTACCCTCAGCGCGTCTTCGACTGGCTGCACTACCACGCGCTCGTGCGCCAGATGGTTCGCTCCGAACTCATGGCCGGCCTGGCCGTGCTGATCACCGAGCACATCGGAACCAGCAAGATTCCGGCCGTGCAGACGCGGGTTGCCAAGCTCATCGGGTTCCATCAGGCCATGCTTGCCCACGTGATCGCCAGCGAGGAGCTCGGCTTCCACACTCCAGGCGGACTGTACAAGCCCAACATCCTGATCTACGACTTCGGGCGAGCCCTGTACCTGGAGAACTTCTCCCACATGATCTACGAGCTCGTGGACCTGTCCGGGCGCAGCGCGCTGCTGTTCGCAACGGAGGACCAGTGGGAGGACTCGAAGCTCAACACTGTCTTCGAGAAGATGAACAGCGGTCCCGTGGGCCGACCCAAGGACCGACTCAAGATCGGCCGTGTGATCCGCGATCTGTTTCTCACGGACTGGGGCAGCCGCCTGTTCGTCTTCGAGAACTTCAACGGCACGCCGCTGCAGAGCATCCGGATGCTCACGATGCAGCGCGCGGAGTTCTCCGGCTCCGGCAGCTACGGCAAGCTGGCTCGGCGGGTCTGTGGCATCGACTCCGTCGTCGACGACGAAACCGAGTACAAAGCCACGGCTGACTATGCCAAGGCAATGGACGCTGCCCGCCACCAAGAGCAGCTCTCGCTCAGCGGGACCATGGCCATCTGATCGGCGCGAGCATGCGCAGCATCGTTTCGCGACCATGAAGCTCATCGACGAAGCCGATCTCCAGGGTCTCGGGGCGCTGCCGCCTCGGGGCCTTGAGCGCGGCGCTGCCGTGACGATCGGCATGTTCGACGGCGTGCACCGGGGCCATCGCCACGTGCTGGCTACGCTCAGGGCGCACGGCGATCGCCTGGGCGTGCCCACCGCGCTGGTGACATTCGATCCCCATCCGCGTGCCTTGCTCAGGGGCAGTGCGCATGCGCCGCGCTTGATCAGCAGCCTCTCGGACCGGCTGCAGCTGCTAGCGCTCACAGGCGCGGTGGACTTCGCGATGGTCCTGCGCTTCGATGGCGCGCGCGCAGCTCAGTCGGCACGGGAATTCACCGAAGGTACTTTGCTTCGGCAACTGCGCATGAAGCATCTGGTGGTCGGCGAGAACTTCGCATGCGGCCAAGGCAGGCAAGGCACCGTCGGGTTCCTTGCCCAGCTCGGCGCCTCTAGCGGGTTCACCGTCGATCCCGTGCCCTTGGCGACTGTCCCCGCGTCGTGCGTGCCCTCGCAGCATCCTCCCGTGCGCAGTTCGTCGACGGAGGCGCGGCGCCTGATCGCGCTTGGCGATCTGGCTGGCGCGCGTGCGGTGCTCGAACGCGCGCATGAGCTGAGCTGCACGGTGAGCCGTTGCGCGATGGGCGTCGACCGATCGCGCGTCATTGAGGTCAAGCTGCCTCCAACCATGTGTGCCCCGGCCGCGGCTGACTACGTCGGCGAGGTCCGAGCCACTGGATCTGGCGCGGCCTGGACCCCGGCGCTGCTGCGGGTGGGGCGGCAGGGGCAGGATACCGTGCACTTGGTGCCAGCCGACTCGATCGAAGCCCGGGCGGGCGAGCAGCTGCGCCTGCGATTTTTGGATCGCGTCGCCCGCCACGATGCACACCCCGACAGGACCTACTTATGAAAGAGTTCATCCACACGAACCACGCCCAGCGTGTCATCTTCGGCAGCGGCACGGCTGCAAGAATCGGCGACGAGATCGACGCGATGGGTGCGAGCCGAGCCTTGTTGCTGTGCACGGACGGTCAGAAGGAGCCCGTGCAACGCCTGGCCGAGGCGCTCGGCACACGTTGTGCAGGCGTATTCGCCGGGGCGGCGATGCATGTGCCCGTCGAGGTGGCACGGGAAGCTCGGATGGCGGCGGGCGACCTTGGTTCCGATTGCGCCGTGGCGTTCGGTGGCGGCTCGACCATCGGGCTTGGCAAGGCCATCGGGTTGGAGACCAGCTTGCCCATTCTGGCGGTTCCCACGACCTACTCGGGATCCGAGATGACCAGCATCTTCGGACTGACGGAGGCCGGCATCAAGCGCACCGGGCTCGACCCGCGCGTGCGGCCGCGGACCGTCATCTACGACGTGGATCTGACGCAATCGCTGCCGCTGGATCTGAGCGTGTCCAGTGGCTTGAATGCCATCGCACATGCGGCCGAGAGTCTGTACGCCCGGGATGGGAGTCCTGTCATCTCCTTGTTGGCCCAGGAGGGTATCCGAGCGATGGGCGCCGCGCTTCCCCTGCTCCGAGACAGCCGCGAGGGCTCGACCTCAGGGCGTGCCGAGGCGTTGTACGGTGCCTGGCTTTGCGGCACCGTGCTCGGCAGCGTGACGATGTCCTTGCATCACAAGCTGTGCCATACCCTTGGAGGCAGCTTCAACCTGCCGCATGCGCAGACGCACGCGATCGTGCTGCCGCACGCCCTGGCTTACAACGCATCCGCGGTCCCTGAGGCAATGATGCCAATCGCCTCGGCACTCGGCGCGAAGGATGCGGCGCAGGGTGTCTACGAGCTCGTCAGACGCGTTGGTGCTCCATTGGCCCTCAAGGACATCGGCATGCGAGAGGCCGATCTGGACGTCGCGTGCGACCTGGCGATGAGCACGCCATACCCGAATCCCCGCAAGCTCGAGGCGCGTGCCATACGCGGGTTGCTCCAGGACGCCTTCGACGGCGTTCGGCCAGCAGCCATGCCATCGAGCCAGTAGTCGGCCCACACTCAACTGATCCAAGGAGACACCATGCGCGACGTTAATCAGCATTCCATCACCGCTGCCGTCATCGACCGTCTGGCCGATACGCCGGATCCTCGCCTGAAACTGGTGCTGACGCGACTGGTCGAACACCTACATGCGTTTGCCCGGGAGGTCGAGTTGACCGAAGCCGAGTGGACGAAGGGCATCGAGTTCCTTACGAGGACTGGCCAGATGTGCGACGACAAGCGCCAGGAATTTATATTACTGAGCGACACCCTGGGCCTGTCGATGCTGACGGTGGCCATGAACCACGACAAGCCGCTTGGATGTACAGAAGCGACGGTGTTCGGTCCGTTTCATGTCGAGGGTGCGCCGCGCTACGACAACGGGGCCGACATTGCCAACGGTGCCGCGGGCGACCCTTGCGAGGTCAGTGGCACGGTGCGCGGGGTAGATGGTGAACTCGTGCCGAACGCGGTCCTCGACGTGTGGCAGGCCGATGCCACCGGGCATTACGACGTCCAGTACGAAGGGCTGGATGGGCCGCAGAACCGGGGCGTGCTGCGCAGCGATTCGCAAGGTCGATTTCACTTTCGCACAGTCGCAGCCGTTGCCTATCCCATTCCCGTGGATGGGCCAGTGGGGGAGATGTTGCGGGCCACCGCGCGTCATCCGTGGCGTCCCGCCCATCTGCATTTCCGGGTCCAGGCTGCGGGCTACGAGACCCTGGTCACCCATGTGTTCCGGCGTGGCGACCCTTACCTGGATTCGGACGCCGTGTTTGGCGTGCGCGAATCGCTGGTCGGGGACTGGGTGGTTCAGCCAGACGGGGGCTATGCGATCGACTTCGACCTTGTCCTCAATCCCGAAGGGCGTGTCCGCGAGAGCCGGTCAGCGAACTGGAGCACGATGCAGGACATAGTCGCGTGAAAGAGCGCAATGCCTTGCGCGATCGACCGGCCTCATCTCTAACGAAGGACCCGAAGTTCTTCCAACTCCTGGGCGAGTTACTGTCGGTCGAGCCGATTGCCATCATCTGCGCAAGAACGACGCACCCTTTAAGCAGGTCCTTGGTGAGCGTCCAGTCATCCCATCTTGACCGGCCGCACGCGTGTCACTTGGACTGTAGCTGCGCTCCGACGTAGGCAACGCACTGCACGAGATTGAGGCAGGCCAGCAGCAGGTATTTCTCGGCGTCGGTTCTCACGGCCAGCAGGTCGTGCTCGCTGAGGTAGCCGTACACGAACGCCAGCAGGTAGCGCTCGGGGTGTTCGACGCAGGACTTCGTGATCATCTGCTCGACGAGGTCTGGCGGCACGCCCTCGGTGAACCTCATCGTCGCAGTCAGCCGCTGCAAACAGGTTTCCTGGACGTCTTCAGAGATTGTCGGCAAGGCGTGCCCGCAGTGCTTCATGGCCTGGAAGGCGACCAGCAGAACATAGATCGGGACCTCAAGCTGCAGCATGTCGACTCCGTAGCGAGGCAACACGAGGATGGAGGCCAGCAGGTTCGGTTGCTGGACGTAGATTTCGTCAGCCAGCTCAACCCTCTGCTGCGCGCTCATGCGGTCGACGTCGATGTTCGCCCGAACCATCACAGCCTGTGTGAGCAAGGTCATGGTGCCGCGCTGGATTCTGGCTGCCATCGGTGTGGCAGCAGTTCCTCGATCCGACTGCTGCGCTGCGTCGGCAGGCGCTGCAGCACGTCGCGCAGGTAGGCCCAGGGATCGCGCCCGTTCATGCGCGCCGACTGCACCAGGCTCATCACGATGGCCGCGCGCTGGCCAGCCAGTTCGCTGCCCACGAACATCCATGCCTTGCGTCCCATCGCCCACGGCTTGATTTGGCGCTCCAGGTGGTTGTTGTCGATGGCGACCGCGCCGTCGTCCAAGTGCCGCGTCAGCGCGGCCCAATGCCCCAGCGCGTAGTCGATGGCCTTGGCCGTCGGGCCGCCGTCGGCTACCAGCCGGCGCTCCAGTTGTAGCCAGTGTTTGAGCTCTTCCCACAGCGGCTTGGCAAGCCGCTGGCGCTGCGCCCGGCGCTCGTCATCGCTGAGCTCTTTGAGCTGTGCCTCGACCCCGTAGATGCGCGCGAAGCGACGCACCGCCTCCAGGCCCACCACGCTGGTGCCGTCGTGCGTCAGCTCTTCGAAGTTGCGGCGCGCGTGCGCGGCGCAGGCTGCGCCCAAGCGGTCCGGATACAGCCGCGGATCGACCACAGTCTCGTAGGCGCTGTAGCGGTCGGTCAGCAACGTGCCCGACCATCGCTTGCCGTATCGATCCTGGCCTCCCAGGAATTCCAACGGGTACTGCGCTCCGCGTCCCGGGCAGAACTGGTAGATCACACCAGGCACCTTGTCGTGCCAGCTTCTGGCGTAGGCCCAGATGTAGGCTCGGCGCGTCTTGCCCGCACCCGGGTCCAGCAGGGCCACTGGGGTCTCATCGGCGTGCAGCACTGCACAGCTGAGGATGAAGCGCCTGTGCGCCTCGTGCAGCGGCTCCAGCGCCGCACCGGCCTGGCCGGTGATGGATGCCAGCGTGGAGCGCGGTGTGTGCACGCCGCTGCGGGCGTTGATGGTCGCTTGCCGGTAGTAGGGCATGTGGTCCACGAAGCGACTGATCAGCGTGTGTGCGACGAAGCCACTGGCAGCGATACCGCCTTCGATGACCTCTGCCACGCTGGGCGCCTGGCGCAGCACCTGGCAGCAGCGGCAGGCCCACTTGCCGTAGATGTGGCGATGTACGAAGAACTCGGCAGGCACGATGTCCAGGCGCTCGCTGACCTCCTGGCCGATGCGCGTCATTGGGCGCCCGCAGCCGGGCTCCAGGCAGTCGGTGCGCTCGGGCTCATGGTGGTGTTCCACACGGCGCAAGTGATCGGGGAACGGGTTGCGGCGCGGCCGGCGCGGGGGCGCCTTGGTCGCCGTGTCCGAGGCAGCTGCGCCGGCTGCGGCCGTGGCGGCTTCACGCCGCAGCCGCTCGAGCTGCTCACGCAGGCCCGCCTCGTCCTCGGCCAGCGTCTCCTCGAACAGGCGGCGCTGCTCGGCATTCATGGCCTCGGACTTGGCGCCGAACTTCCAGCGCTTGAGCCTGGCCAGCTCGAAGGTGATCTTCTCGATCTTGGCCTCGCGCAGCGCGATCTCACGGTCCTTGCGCTGTAGCAGCGCGTCGCGCTCGGCAAGCTGCTTGTCCTGGTCTTGCAGGCGCTGGCGTAGCTGGGCAATCAGCGCGGCTGTCTCTGCGGACAGCTCGGATGGAATCGCAGAAGGAAGAGCGCGCGCGCCAAGCATGCTGTGCATGGTGCCAGAGCGTGCCGATGGAGCCATCGGCACATGCACTGTCAACGCGGGGCACGCGGCCTGGGCGTTAAGCCCTCAGGCCCGCGTGATGGCGCTCAGTTCGGGCAGACGCTGCCACGGCAGGCCCAGGACCAAGGCATCGAACTGCGCAGGTGTGAGCGACAGCAAGGGCGCTGCGTCGCTCGTGCCCGGCCAGACGAAGCGCCCCGCGTTGAGCCGGCGCGCCGCGCACCACACGCCGAAGCCGTCGTGCACCAGCAGCTTGACGCGCGTGCCGCGGGCGTTCGCGAACAGATAGCCATGGTGCGCCTGCGCTGCGCCGAAGACTTGCACGACGCGCGCCAACAGGCGCTCGGCGCCAGCGCGCATATCGATGGGTTCGGCCGCCAGCCACATCGCGTCGATGCGGATCATCGAAGCAACTCGCGCATCCAGGCCGCGCACTCGCTGGCCGCGCCGCCCGGCCAGGTCACCGTGACCGTCGTCGGTCCACGTCGCAGTTCGATGCGAATGTCTGGGGCCTGCGCAGATGGCGTCGGTGCCGACGTCGGTAAGCTAACCGGGACGAAGACGGTCTTGGGCTCTTGCGCCTTGGCTCCATCATCGACCTGCGCGCGCACGGCGTCGCTCGCTGGCTTCATCTCCGCCTCGTGCACCCATCGCCGGAGCAGATTGGCGTTGATGCCATGGGCCATCGCCACTGCGGCCATCGACATGCCAGGCTGCATGCAGGCAGCCACCGCATCCGCCTTGAACTCTTCGCTGTGGCGGCGCCGACGGCGGCCCCCCTCAAAAGCTGCAGGCATAGTGTTCACGAATCCACCTAGAGTTAAGTGGATTCGAGACTCCTATACCTCTTTCCGAAACTCAAGATGGGATGACTGGACGCTCACGGTCCTTGGCAAGTAGATTGCGTCGATGATGAAGCGCGGCGAGTCCATGTGCTCTACGACAAATGGTTCTTGCTGCCGATCCCGCCGCGCGGTACCAGCGTCGGCCTTCCGATGAATGCAACGCTCAAGCGCGTAATCGCAAGGCCCAGCGATGCGCCGGCCGAAGCGAACCAGGCGCGCCGAAGTGACGGATCTCCCGTCGATCTTCGAATATCTTTAGGCGCGCCTGCAAACCCCCGGCGCGAGATTCCGGATGGTCGAGCATGCTGCGGCGGGCCAGTCCGGCGCCGTCGCAGCGATCCGAGGCAGACTTTCACAGCAGAGCGCCAAGGCCACGCTCTGCCGCAGCAGCGCGACGCACAGAAGTACGTGCTGTCCGTGCTGCCGGGCGATCGTCGCCTCGAGTATCGCCGGGTCGCCGAGGCCGTGGGCCTCGTCGGGGTTGCGCTCGCCGTAACTGAGGCGGTCGAACTTTTCGTCGATCCATTGCTTGTTGCGACCAACGAGGAGATCGTATTCAATGCGGGGCGCCTGGATCGCTCGATCGTTTTCGACTCGCTCGACTACCTGCGGATCGCGCAGCCCAAGGTGAGGCCCCTGGCCCAAATCACCGTCGTAGGGCGAACCCACGCCGATGCGCTGAGGGCATTGAGCCTTCGATCAAGGGCTGCCGCCGTTCGAGCCCGGCGGGGCGTCTCAGAACCGATAGGCGTATCGCAAGCGAACGAAATTCTCGCCCGGGTTGGGCTTCTTGATCCCTGCGTTGGAGAAGTGCTGCAAGCGAAGAGACAACTCGTGCTCCTGGCGTGCGCCGAAGCTGTAGCCCATCCCGAGGACCTCAGTGAACTGGAAGGTGGTGCTGAACTCGCGCGTTGGTGTTCGGTAGACCCGATCCATCATGGTGGCACCGATGCCTGCCTCGGCGAACCAGCGGGAGGCGCCGTCGCTGAAGCGATAGCGTAAGGTAGCGATCGCACCGAGCTGAGAAAAGCTGCGGTGACCCTCCATTGCTGGGGCACGCCACTGGCTGACGAACAGGTCCCAGTTGAATGACAGCGGACCCTCGCGCAGCCGCGCCATAGGTGACCAGGGAACCAGTGCACCTGCAGCTGCGACGTTGGTGTTGTCACCACCGTGCAGTGTCTGGCCCGCCTCGACATAGCCGCCCCATTGCCTGTCGCCGTTTGCCCAAGCCGAGGGACTTGCGACGGTCATGCAGGCCGTCAAAGCAAGGACAGCCAGTTCCAGCCATGGCCTGCCCAACCGGCAGAATGTCCGTGGCTTCGATGACTTGGCAGGTGCGGCCGGCGCGGCGTCTCGCGGCCCGACCGACTGCGCAGGACAGCCAGTCATGTGCCCGGGTGCGAAGGCAGGAGCGGCTGGGCGGGCTGGTGTATGGTCGCTCGCGAGGACGCGGGCGTGGTGTCTCGTCTGGGGGGCGTGGTCGGCTGGACGTGTCATCACTGAAGGTGGGTCGGGGTTGCGCTGGACATTGGTACCGCGCGCGTAGCGCGAAGGCGAAGCGACGGATGCAAGGCGAAGGCCGCTGATGGAGGTACCTAGGGCTGAATCCCGTCTGCATCGATCTTCGTTGGCGCGTGTTCGTTGGTCATCGCTCGAAATAGATACCTTCCTCTCATTCAGCCGCGGGGTCCTGGCGCTACATGTAGGCCCCCTTCTCTGCCGGAGCGTCGTAAGGTGTCGCTAGAGCAACTCTTCGCCCACCAGCGGTAGCAGCAGCCAGTTCTTCAGCCGCAGCCACAGGAACTCGCCCGGAATGTCCTCGTGCACGACGTTCGCGCCTCTCTCGTCGAGTTCGACCCATTGCGTACGTCGGCCATCAGGCGCGAGTTGCAGGCGGTATCCTGGATGGGCACGCTTGGCTGACAGAACCGAGAGGTAGTCCGCCATGAGATCGCGGCTTTCGATCAGCAGTCCCGCTTCGGTGTTCAACGTCGCAGACCGATGGTCCAGGTTCATCGAGCCGATGAAGATGCGCTCGTCGTCGATGAAAGCAACCTTGCCATGCAGTCGGCTGATGGTCTTTCCGAAGTTGCCGAAGTGACCCGAGCGCGCGGTGTAATCGGGTGCGATCTCGTGGATGATTACCCCCGCTCGAAGCATCTCCGCCCGGTATCGCTCGTAGCCAGCATACGCAAGGGGTTCATCGGTGGCGCCCAGGGAATTGGTGACTACCTCCGTTTCTACGCCGCGCATGCGGTTTGCCCAAAGCATCTGCATGCCCTTCGGACCGGGAATGAAATAGGGCGAGTAGATGCGTGCAGTTCTGCGTGCGCTGCCGAATGCAGCGAGCGCATGCTCGGAGACGCTTCCTGCAAAGGCAGCCTGTGCATTGCGCTCGATCTTGTCCGGGTCGTCGGCGTAGAAGCGCGCCGGTGCCCAATAGCGCCGAACCTTCCCTGTCGCGAATTCCTGCCCCACCGGGACCTGGCCCAGCGAGTCGCGCGGCTGGATCGGCACGTCGGGCCGCGCCCGCCGCGCCAGTTCGTTGAAGCGCGCCTGGGCCGCTTCCGGCGCTAGCCGCGTGGGCACGATGTGACGGATCGTCCACGCATGCTCGCTGTTCCAGTAGCGGTCGAACGCGACCGACATCTCGCGCACCACTGGCCCGTTGCTCACCACGTCCATGTCGATGAAGTTGGCCGCGGTGCTGCGCATGAAGTACTCGTTGGCGATGTTGCGCCCGCCGGTCACCGCGAAGCTGTTGTCGGCCAGCAGCATCTTGTTGTGCATGCGGTGGTTGATGCGGCGGAAGTCGGGCAGCGACATCAGCAGCCGGGCCTCCAGCGAGCCCGCGCGCGAGGGCAGTGGGTTGAACAGGCGCACCTCCACGGTCGGGAACGCGTCTAGCGTGGCGAATAGCTCGTCCTCCCCGGCCGTGTAGAGGTCGTCCACCAGCAGCCTCACCCGCACGCCGCGTTCGGACGCGTCGCGCAGTTCGCGCAGCAGCAGCAGGCCCACGTCGTCGTTGGCGATGTGGTAGTACTGGACGTCGAGCGTGTTCTCAGCGTTGCGCGCCAGCGAGATGCGGGCGTCGAAGGCGAAGGCCGCATCGGGCAGTAGCCGGAAGCTCGAGATCGGACCGGCCCGACCGAGCGGTGCCGGGGGTGCCCCCTGGCGGGAGAGCTTACCGAGCGTGGTCTGACCCACGTCCGCCACCGCGTGGCTGGTGGCACGCACCGGTGGCAACGGAAGCGAGGTGCAACCGGCGAGCACTCCCAGAGCCAGGGTGGCGACGAGCCGGGTTCGATCCCGCCGCCGGTACCCCGCTATACCAGCCGTCGGCATTCCTGCTGCCGGCTAGCACGCTCATCGTGCCGGCGGACCCGAAAGCCACGCTTGCAGCGTCGTCGATCCGAGGCGGGGGGGAAGCGTAGGGACCAGCGTGTCGACCTCCAGCGGCATGCCAAAATAGCGCGCCTGCGGATCCGGCTTGACCGGGCGCGTATCGCCCTTGTGCCGCAGCACCTGCTGGATTGCGCTGGCCATGGACATCCGCTCGGGACCGGCGACCTCGAGGAATCCGCTGAGCTTACCGAGAGCGGCGTCGGCCAGCAGCGTCGCCACATCCTGCGCAGCCATGGGCTGCATGTCGGCTGCAGGCACGTGGATCTCGTTACCGACCACGCAGGACTGCGCGATAGCCTCCAGGAACTCCATGAACTGGGTGGCCTGCACGATGCTGTAGGGGCGGTTGGTGCCGATGACCAGATCCTCTTGCGCCTGCTTGGCGCGAAAATACCCGCTGTCCTGGAGGCGGTTCGTGCCGATGATCGACAGCAGGACATGGTGTGCCACCCCGGCCCTCTCCTCGGCGGCGAGCAGGTTGTGGCCTGCGGTGCGGAAGAATTCCATCACGGCCTCGTCGGACGTGTAGGGCGTGTTGGACACGTCGACCACGACCTGCGCACCCTCTAGGGCGGCGTCCAGGCCTTGTCCGCTCATGAGGTCGACGCCACTGGCCTGCGAGGCCGCGACGATCTCGTGGCCTCGCAGACGCAGGATATTGGACAGGCGCGAGCCGATCAGCCCGGAGCCGCCGATCACGACGATTTTCATGCTGCTGCTCCTGCGATCGGCTCAGGCGAACTTCGCCTTGTCCAGGCCGAAGGCCTTGTCGGCTGAGCCCGGCTCAGTACGGAAAGCGACGTTCAGCCGGTTCCATGCGTTGATTCCCATCACGTTGTAGGTCAGCTGGATCAGTTCCTTTTCCTCGAAGATTGCTCGCGCCGCTTCATAGTCGGCATCCGCCACGCCGTGCGCAGGCAGCGTCGTGAGGGCTTCGGTCCAGGCGAGCGCGGCGCGTTCGCGGGAGGTGAACAGGGGCGACTCGCGCCAGATCGCCAGATGGTGCAGGCGCTGCTCGCCCTCGCCGTGCAGCTTGGCCTGCTTCACGTGCATGTCGACGCAGAAGCCGCAGCCGTTGATCTGGGAGGCACGAATCTCGATGAGATGGAGCAGTCCTGTCTCAAGGGTGCCCTTGGCCGCCGAGAGGCTGAAATCCACCAGCTTCTTGAAGATTTCCGGTGACTGTTGCATGGCGCTGAGACGTTGGCTCATGATTATTCCTTGGTTGGTTGCCAGTTACCCTCTCAAGACGCATCGGGATGCATCGTTGTGACAGGATGAGAACTGGAATTGACAATATTTCCCCACCCCGTCTGCCTTCGGCTTGGACCGTCCGGCTGGTCGGCCGGTCCGGCACCGCGGGCAAGGGGTGATCGATGGTCTGTGCTGCGGTGGGCTGAGCTATCACTCCAACGAGGGAGTCGTATCCCAAATTTCGGCCCGGTTCCTCCCGTGCTTCCCGGGGCAGGCCGACCCGGTGCCCGCCTGGGCCCTGTGATCATTGCCGGGCCGGGGCCGACAGCCTTGGGCCTCAGTACCCGTAGGGCTTGCTGGACGCGCTGTTGGCGCGGGGCGTTCAGGAGTTGCGCTTTCGCTGCCAGGGACGCGGCAGGTGCTCGACCCGGTTGTTATGCGTTCTGAACGCCGGCTTAACAACGCTTGACAACGAATGACTGGATGCGAGGCGCTAACACGCCCACACTGGCTGCCACTCACCATTTCGGAGTCTGCCGCATGCAATCACAGGTTCAAAACAGGGCGACACATGTTCGGATCGATCATCCCGACCGGTACTTGGCGTGTGGCATTCGGGCCCTGCTGCGGGCACATGGCAACTACGAGGTTTCGGTCTGTTGCGATCCTGCGGGCGAGGTCGCGCACCCGGACCTGGTTCTGATCGACTACGACACGCTTTTCTCTGCCGGCTTCATTCTCCAGCGCCAGGCCCAGGCCCAGGCCAAAGGCTATGCACGAGGCCGGCCGCAGCCGCGGGTGATGGTCGTGGCTGACCGCTGCACGAGCTGGCAGGTACGCAAGGCGATCGATGCAGGTGTCATGAGCTACCTCACTGAGAACTGCAGCGCCGAGGAGATGCTGGCGGCGTTGCGGACTGTGGCCCTGGGGCAGCGGTATTTTCCGGTCGCCGTGGCACAGCAACTTGCAGACAGCCTGGCAATCCACGCGCCCACGCATCGGGAGCTGGCGGTGCTCAACTTGCTAGCCGACGGCTTGAACAACCGGGCTATCAGCCAGCAACTGTCGATTGGCGAGGGCACCGTCAAGACCCATGTCAAGGCACTCTTCAACAAGCTCCAAGTCCCCAGTCGGACCGCAGCTGTCGCGGCCGCCCAGCGCCTGGGCATGCTCTCGCGCGCCGCCGGCGGTATGGCCATGGGGGCCGGCCGCTCCTTGGCCGCCTGACGGAGGCGTTGCAAGGACATGACTCCGTCGAGAACGATATCCGTGCGTGTCTGCCATGACGATGCCATGGTCAGCGCCGGGCTTTTGGATATCCTGGAGCGGGCGCCAGGCGTCGAGGGCATGTCAGGAGAGGCACCTGACACCCGCGTCAGCGACGTGGTCGTGGCTAACTATTCCCGAGGGCTCGCGATGCTCGCGCCCACGGGAGCAAAAAATCCCCCCGACCTTGCCGCGCAGATTCCCACGGTGATCATCGTCACTCGACGTGCGGGCGAGATGGAGATCTCCCGAGCGCTTGCGCAGGGCGCCAGGGGCTACCTGCTTCGCCACTCGGATCCCGGCGAGCTTATAGACGCGGTGCGCTATGTGACCAACGGGGGGGTCCGATACCTGTGCCGCCAGTCGACCGTCATCCTCGAGCGTGGCGGACCGCCAGCGAATTTCACGAGCCGCGAGGAGGACATTCTCCGATTCCTTGTCGCAGGCGAGTGCAACAAGGGCATCGCGCGACAGCTGAACATTTCCGCCCACACCGTCAAATCTCATATCTCGACCATCTGCGCCAAGCTCCAGGCCGAATCTAGGTCGCAGATCGCCATGCTGGTCAACCAGCGCGGACTCATCACGCTCGATAGAACTGCCGGCCCACGTCACACGGGGGCTCGCCAATATTTGCCACCAAACGTCACCAGCCATTGAGCGAGCACGCCGCCGGCGCTGCGCCCAGCGCCGGGCTGGGCTCGCTCATGGCGCGAGCCAAGAAAGCTGCGACCCTGCCCTGGATGCCCGATGGAGACACTGGAATTACTCTCGACCTATGGCGTGGCGCTACTGTTCGTCTGGATCCTCCTCGAACAAGTCGGCGTGCCACTGCCGGCCTACCCCGTGCTGATCGTTGCTGGAGCGTTGCTCGGCCGCGGCGAGATGCAACTGCTCCACCTGATGCCCTCGGTGCTGCTCGCATGCCTGCTGTCGGACGGATTGCTGTACCTTGCCGGAAGGGTGTATGGGGAGCGCGTGCTCAAGAGGATCTGTCATTTGGCAGGGTCGTCCGCAGGTTGTCTGCGGGCTACCGAGGCGGTCTTTCGCCGTTTCGGACTGCCGACCCTGCTGTTCGCGAAGTTCATCCCTGGGTTCTCATCACTCATGACTTGCATGGCAGGCGTCATGGGCATGCGTGCCCGGGTGTTCATCGTGCTCGATTTGGTGGGATCGGCGCTCTGGGCAGGCAGCGCGCTGCTTCTCGGATGGAAGTTCCATGCCTCCCTGGACGACATCATCCACGTGTTCGAGACCATGGGGGCCTGGGGCATCGTGGCGCTCGTCTGCCTTGCGGCTGTGGCCATCGCCGGACGCCTGATCAGCAAACACTGCATTGGGCGCCGCTCCTCATTCGCCAAGGAGGAAGCCGATGCCGGCGCAGAGACTTGAGGTCATCGCGCATACACGGTGAGGTCGGCCCAATCCATCGGTTCCGAGTCGCCTGAAACGTTCAGCAGCTTCACGCTACTTCCTCGCGGGTCGAGTCGTGCATCGCCATCGCCCGATTCGACGGCCACGACGCCTGCCCGCAGGCTGCAGTAGCCGTGCGCTGCAGTTAGCCCAAGGCCTGCGCTGGCCCGATGAACTCGGACCGACTGGCCCTGACGTCGGTAGCCGGCGCGTATCTAAGCGAAGTCTGCGTCCGGCCAATCGCGCTAGGGTGGCAGAACTGGCTTGGCTGGCAGTTTGCGTTCGGACAAGCGGGCCGCAGCCATGATGAGCCTCATCCGCTCGGCCAAGCTCAACGAGCTCGACCCATGTGCGTACCTGCGCGACGCGCTTAAGCGCCTGCCGACGCAGCCGGCCTGCCGGAGCGGGCAGTTGATGCCGCATCAGTGGATAGAACTCACGAGCTTAGCGAACAGAGCTGCGCTTCGCAGCCGTTAAGCTTTCGCCCGCGGCTTCATTCGGAAGCTGATGCCCATACGGTTAATGGCGTTCATCGCGGCGATGGTTAGGGTCAGGTCGACTAAGTCCTTCTCGCCAAACACCGCCAACGCCGCCTCGTAGGCTTCATCAGACGCGTGTGTTTCGCTGACGCGGGTGACTTCCTCGGACCAGGCGAGGGCCGCTTGCTCTTGCTTCGAGAACAGGTACTCCGCTTCGTGCCACACCGGCACTAGGACTACTTTCTCTACCGACATTCCGCCGGTCATCAGGTCACGGGTGTGGATGTCGATGCAGTGGGCACAGCCATTGATCTGCGAGACTCGCAGGAACACCAGATGAACAAGCTGGCTGGGCAAGGACGTGCCAGAGGTGACGAAGTGATGGAGGCCACCGATGGCCTTGGCGCCCTCTGGGGATGCTTGAAACCAAACTGTGCGGGTCATGAAACGCTTTCTTCAAGTTGAGGTTGGAAGCGGCTGCAAGAGCAGCCTGGTACCAAGACGTTTGACGTGATCGCGTTGTGACAGTCGCAGGAAAAAAATATCGACCAGGCCTCAGGCTCCTGATGGCGGCGCGGTTGGCCCGCAGCTCATGCAAGGAGCAGCTTTTCCTTCAACGCTGCCAATTTCTCAGGATTCCGCTGGATGCGAACCCGAAAGATCTGAACATCGGTGAACTCGAATGCCTGCACCGAGTCAAGCGCACCTTCGAGGTAGCGCAGGAGTGACCACTCGCCATTCAGCGTGGCCAGCTCAAGTCGCATAGCGTTGCCGTGGCGAAGGTGCATTGCGTAGTAAAGTTGGGCGATGCGTTGAGCGCCAAACAAAGGCCTCGCAAAGCTTGGCCTGACGTCGCCAAAGTCGCCCATCATCTGCGATTCCTCTGCGAGCAGCCTCTTTATGCCTTCAAGGTTGCCGCTCGAAATTGCCTGAACAAGTCGTCGCAACAGTTCCAGCTGAGCCGCTGCTGGCATTGGCAAAGCCTTCATGCCCATTGATTCGCGCGCGTTCTCAAGCCGTTGCTTGGCTCTATGAACAATCTGCCGGGCGGAAGCTTTGCTTCGGCCAATGGCCCGGGCTACTTCTTCGTACTCAGCGTCGAACACCTCACGCAGCAAAAATGCGGCCCGCGCTTCCGGCGACAGGCAGTCTAGAAGTAGCAAGAAGGCGATGGACACATCGTTGGCGGTTTCATACGCTTGCTCAGGCGTGGTCGGCGCCTGTTCCAACAACGGCTCGGGAAACCACGCGCCCGCGTACGTGGTTCTTCGCAGTTTGGCGGCCCGAAGACGGTCAATTGCCATCCGCGTAGTCACGGTCACGAGCCAGGCTTCAGCATTCAAGACTTGGGTCTGGGACGACTTTGCCTCCTCATGCCAGCGCAGCCATGCGTCTTGCACTAAATCTTCTGCTTCCTGCACAGATGAAAGCATGCGGTAGCCAATAGCCATCAGCCTGGGACGCACGTTCGAGAACAATTCGGTAGATGCGGATGACATTGCGAGCAAGTCTAGTACCAGTATGAAGGTCAAGCTCCTCGGTGGGCGTGGCCAGGTGACGCACCTTCCCTTCGGGGTCGCTTGCGATTTCGGGCGTCGCCTCGAGACTCTACGTTGCGCATGGCGTGGGGGAGGAATGCCATCCCAGCGGGGAAGTCGCGTCGATCGCCGCCTATCTTCACATGCTGAGGGTTCGGCGAGATCGGACTGCTTTCCCCTCTTGATGAGCGTCCTGCGCCGTCATGCCCAGAACCGCCACCATGGCCTCTGGACGCCTTCCAAGGAAGCAAGCGTGATCGGGCCAGCCAGGGGCGAGTAGTGGATGTGGTACCCCCCACGCCGGCGCAGCTCCTTCTCCGCCTCGTGGGCCAGCCCATGGGCATGGCGATCGCCGCGCAGTGCCTTACGGCGTTGCTGTTGTGCGATCACGGCAAGGTCGCAATCACTCAATGCATAGATGTCTTGAAGATCGTCGGTCATGGCCTTTTGCTCCTTGGAGGCAGTGTGCCTTGAACATCGCTGCACCGCCTCTTACCAATGTCCTGATTTCAGGGCTTGATGCAGTTGCTAACGAGGGCTGGTTGGCGCAAGGCGCCTTTTGAGAGAGGCGCTGCTGTCCCCTTCGCACGGCGAGCGCCTCTTGCCACGTGCGTAGATTCAGGTAACGGGCAGGTATTCGCGGTGATCTCGATCTGTTTCGAACCCCCGGCATCCGGGAAGTTTGCGGGTCGACGGATCTGGACCGCGTCTGCTGCCGTCAGATGTCTCCTCGTCGCGGCCCTCCGGGCCGTTAACCCGTCAGTTGGGCCCCCGGCTGACGGGTTTTTCTTGGTCTACGCCATGGTGTCTCGATGGACGGGGAAGGGCGTCCTGCCCCGTTCGTTCGCGATGCAAGTAATGCGGCCAGGCGCAGGAGGAACTAACGCGATGATGCCTCGCGCGGCGAACTCCCGCAGCATCGTAGGGCAGCAGGAGGCACTGTCACTCCTGTCTAGATATGTTCGCCGCGCGCTTACGCGGCCGATCACGGAGGCCGCATTGAGCGACCGCGCCGGTCCAGCTGGATGGGTTTGAATTCGGCTCGCGCTACAGGAACATCTCGCCCGCGGCAGGCCGATTCATGGCCGAGCGTGCTGTGGCTAGGAAGAAAGTTGCAGATGAAGGTGCATCGGTGCATCGCATGTCGTCATGATGTACTGCCCAGACGTGGTGGCGAAGCTTACCGAGCAAGCGGCCCAGGCAAAGCGATGGTTGCGGTTGGTCGAAGTCGAACTCGAGGGTGAACAAGCCCTCGACATGAAGCCGATCAACCCGCGGTCGCTGGCGGCACCGTGCGTGGAGCGTGCAGACGATGCCGCTCGATGTCGCGTCGAAGTCCTCTAAAGGTTCGGCATCCCGGCCTCTGCGAGCAGTCGGTGACCCAACGCCCAGAGACGCTCGGCATTGTTGACGTCGACCGCGTACGGAGCGACACCTCCGCCGAAATTGCCCGGGCGTTGCTGGACGATCTGGGCCTCGTTGCAGTCCTCGAAATATCGTCCGCCGATGCCTGACAACAGGGGAGAGGCTGCCAGGAGCACGGAGGTGGCTGCCCCCTGGGCGATGCTTTTCTGGCGCTCGGGCGGGGTCTTCAGCCCGCCGGTGTATTTCTGCAGGTTAGTTGCGATGGCGCCGGGGTTCAGCGCATTGGCGGTGATGCCGTAGCCGACCCAGTGCTGAGTGAATGCGACCGCAGCCAACGCCAGTGCAGTCTTGCTTTGGCCGTAGGCCAGGAATGGATCGTAGGGGATGAACTGGAAATGGGGGTCGTCGAAGAACACAGGAGCGAACATATTGGCGCTCGAACTGAGAAAGACGACGCGCGCGTTCGCACCAGATCTCAACGCACCGCGAAGGCTCAGGGTCAACGCAAAGTGGCCAAGAAAATTCGTGGCAAATTGCCTTTCCCACCCCTTGCTTGTCCGCTCGAGTTGGGGCAGGGCCATGATGCCGGCGTTGTTGACCAGGATATGCAGGGGGCCGCTCCACTCCGCGCCGAATCGGTTGACGGATCCGAGGTCTTCTAGGTCGAGCACTGCGACGTCGATGCGCGCAAATGGGACGCTGGTGCGGATGGTATTTGCTGCCGAGTCGCCGGCGTCGCGGCGACGCACGGCCAGCGTGACTTCGGCGCCCGCGCGAGCGAGCGCGCGGGCGGTCTCGATCCCAATGCCCGATGAAGCGCCCGTCACGACGGCGCGCCGACCCGAAAGATCGACGCCCTGAAGCACCTCGTCGGCGGTGGAGTGAAATCCGAATGGTGTTGACAGCTTCATGGCCGGGTCCGTGGATGCAGGATGGCGACGTGCGTCGCCTGACACGTACAGTTTCGTGCGCGGCAGTGCAAGGCGGTCATCCGAAAGGGCGAGAATGAAGTGTCTCCAAGGCACGTCTTGCTCGTCTGGACCACGCGCCTGCTTCCTGCGACTCTGCCGTCGTTAATGCTCGGTAATACATTGAACTGGCTTGCTGCACGTCGCCGCCTGCCTCGGCGCGGGTGCCAGCGACCCGCCAGACCTCGGCGGCACTCCATTCGCCGAGCCCGGATTCGGCTCGTGCGACGAGATCGGCGTCCAGGAAGCGGTCGTCGAATGTGACCATCATTTCGCGCCTGGGCGCGTCAAGGTCGGCCACAATCGCCGCGGTCCGCTCCAGCATGTCATCCCGTTGCGCCGAGGCATTCAGGTTCACCGCGAACGCGTAGCATTGGGCCCAGCCATGCCAGTAGGCGAGGCCACGCGACTGCGTCTCTCTGAACATTGTGGTGACCCATGCTCCGGCGGTGTTCCATTGGCCTGACCAGATGGCGACCGGACAGACCCAGAACAGGACCATGCAGATGGTCAGCACATGGCCGCCGGCCTCAGCCTCGGCGACGGCCTGCTGCGCGATGGCCATGGCATGATGGTCGGCATCGTCGGAGATCCACAGCGAGCGCGCAAGGATGGCCTGCGCTATCAGCCGTGCATCGGGTTGCAACTGGTTGCCACGCGCTTGACGGATGCTGCGGTCGGCGTCGCACGCCATCTGCGCGTGCTGCCGTGCCAGCCCGAACTCGCCGCGGAAGTGTGCGCTCAGTGCAATCATCCGGTGGGCCAGGTTCAATGACGTGGCGTCTCTGGACTCCTGCGCGAAGGTGTGCAGGAGACGCGCATGCGTGAGCGCCTGTTGATACTCGCCACGTGTGATGCACAGGGCGCACAGTCCCCATCGGGATTGGAACTCCAGCAGTCGTGCATTCAGCGCCAGTGCGAGGCCAAGCGCGCGCTCGCAGGCAAGGACCATGTCTGTCATCGCGCCTCCGGTGTGCCATAGCGCGTTATAGAGTGCTATGTTCAGCGCGGCCTCTGTATGCCCGTCGGGGTCCGAGGCGGCTGGAAGTCGGTCAAGCGATTGCATCACTCGGTCCCGATACTCTTCGACCTGCGACAGTCGAAACCACAGTGGGGCCGATGCCTGCGTCAGCAGGGACGCAAGTGCAACCCCATGCGTATGGGCGATGCATGATTCGATCGCGAAGCGCACATCATCGAGCCGATGGGCATAGCGATCGAGCCAGAGCGGGCCGTCAACGAGGGCAAGGTCGGCGGCCGCGGTTGCCATGGCCTCAAGCATGAGTTGGGCGTGCGCATGTACGGCCACGTCCCACTGGCCCTGGGCCTTCAGGACATCCTGCGCATAAGCGCGCGTTGTGTCCAGGAGCCTGTAAGGCGCGGATGGGTTGGCGCGATCGAACGCCACCAATGACTTGGTGGTCAGTGACAGGAGCGCGCGCATGGCGACATCCGCGTCCATCAGGTCGCCAGCCATCGCTTGCGCTGCCGCTATGTCGAATGGACCCCTGAAAACGGACAGCAGCGAGAACAGCCGTGCTTCCTTGGCATCGAGTAGGTCCATGCTCCAGTCGAGCGTAGCCCTCAGGCTGCGGTGGCGGGCTGATGATGCGAGGATGCGGCCAGAACGAAGCCGGATGTGATCCGCCAAGTGGTGGTCGGTGTCTTCCAGCGACTGCACGCCCAGGCGGGCCGCCACGAGTTCGATCGCCAAGGGAATCCCGTCGAGTCGACGGCAGAGCCTGGCAAGCAGGCTGGCATGCTCGTCGGCAAACGCCGGCGCGCCAGCGGCAGTCGCCAAATCGACCATCAATTCGATGGCAGGCGAGCGCAGGGCTTCGGCAAGCGATGCGGGCTGTTCATCGGCCAGTCCGAGCGCGGGCAGCCGGAACACGAATTCGCCATTGACGCCCAGCGGCTGGCGACTGGTGACCAGTATAGACAAGCGGGGAAGCGCAGACAGGAGTGCGCTGCAGATGCCAGCCAAGGCGTCGATCACATGCTCGCAGTTGTCGAAGATAAGCAGGGTGTCGCTATCCGCAAGTCGATCGATGATGGCAGCCGTGCCTCGTCCGTCGTCCAGCGGCGCGCGAAGGGCCTGAGCGATTGCGCTCAGGACGAAGTCGGCCGAGTTGAGTGACGCGAAGTCGACGAACGCGAGATACTTCGAGCCACTGCCGGCGACGCGCAAGCGCTCCTGCGCCACATGAACGGCGACCGTTGTTTTGCCCATTCCGCCTGGCCCGACGACTGAGACGAGGGCGTTTTCGGCAGTCAGTGCTGCGAGCCGGGCAACTTCGTCCTGGCGTCCGACGAGTCGGGTCAGGCGCGATGGCGGCCGCGCGAACTCGGCCGGCGTCTGATCGACGAGCGCCGCGGCGGACGACGCCTTCGGCACGCCCTCCCTGGCGCCGGTAGATACTGCGCCTGTAAACTGATACCCGCGCATCGGGATGTTCACGATCCAGGGGGTTGGCCCTTGCCGCCCGTCCACGCCATCGAGAGCCTTGCGCAGGGCCGACATGTGCACGCGCAATTTGCCCTCATCCCCACTGCCACTGCCCCAGATGCTGGCGAGCAGTTCAGCATTCGTCACTGGTTGACCGGCACACCGTACCAACGCCACCAGCACGTCAATGGATCGTCCGCCCAGCCGCACTGGCTGCCCCTCGTGTTCGAGACGACGCTCTGCTGCGATCAACTCGAAGCGGCCGAAGCGCCAGCGATCTGGGGACGCAGCATCCGCAACCTTTAGGTCCATAAGTGTATTGTCCTGAGCGCGTCAGCGCACTTTTCTTGATTCATCCACGCCATCTCGGGACGGCCCTGTGGCTCGGCTGGCCAAGCATCGGGTGCGTCTGCGACGCTTGTGCGTTCTTATGCGCGATTCTCGCCATGAAGGCGTGGAACCCGCGAGTGTCCTGCGGCGCGCAGTCTTACACACCGTCGCAAAACGCGCTTTGGCCTCATCGGTCGTAGGTCGACCTAGGCTCAGCAACTCGTTTCATGGAAAATCGAGGGGCCGTTGCTGCTTGCGCATTTGCCCTCGGTCGACGCGCATTCGCTGCGAAGGCGTTACATTAGTGTTCACTTCGATTTCCGCGTCTTCGCATGTATCTGCGTGGCTGCTGCGTGAGGGCGCATGTGGTATGCGCATGGTCTGGCTTGCGAGCTTTGCTCCGCGAATTCGGGAGCGCGAGTGCACCGGAGGGAGCTTGGCGACACGGGTCGTCGAGTGCCGATGCGGTTCGTCGAAGCCATAGATGGTGGAATCTCAATGCCGCAACCCCCCCCCAAGGGCATCCCGGCGCCGGTTGAGCGCGTGAGGTCTCGATGGATCTTCGGTCCGTTTTTGCTTTGCGAGGCCCGAAGGCGCCTCGACTGCAACGGCGCGCAGGTGAGGTTGGGATCTCGATCGTTTGACATCCTATTGCACCTCGTGCGCCATGCCGGAGAAGTCGTTGGCAAGGAGGATCTTCTGGCGGTAGTCTGGGCGGGTCTTGTGGTCGAGGATGCGAGTGTCAGGACCCACATCTCCACGCTGCGCAAGGCGCTGCAGGCCGCGACGGCCGGGCAAGGTGAGACTCGCGAGTGGATTACCAGTGTTCCACTGAAGGGCTACAGCTTCATTGGGCCGGTCTCGCTCCAGAGCGAACAGGGCGATGTCGTCCTCCTGCAGCAACCGGCGACCAGGGTGCCGTCGTCCTTTGTTCGACCGCCCGTGCGCCTGGCCAGCCTGGTCGGGCGCGACGAGGACAGCGAGCGCCTTTTGGCCGCGCTTGCCCAGCGACGTCTGGTGTCAGTTGTTGGAACCGCCGGCATGGGAAAGACCAGCCTTGCCATCAAGGTTGCCAGCGCCCATGGCATGTCCGAGGGTGAATTTCCGCGCGAGGTGGCCTTCGCCGATTTGGCGCCGCTCGCATCGGGAGATCGCGTGCTTGCCGCGCTGGCGCGGTCTCTGGCCGTGCCAATCGATGCCACCGACACCCTTCGACTGATCGAGCAACGTCTGGATGGGCGGCGCGTCCTATTGATGTTCGACAACTGCGAACATGTGATCGACACTGTCGCTCCGATCGTTGCCAGGTTGCTGAGCAATCTGCCGGAATTGCAGGTGCTGGCAACGAGTCGGGAAGCTCTGCGCATCGGTGGCGAATTCGTCTACCGACTTCCGACACTGGTCGTGCCGCCCCATGAGCCAATCGGCCTTCGCGAGGCACTTCAGTTTTCTGCAGTTCGCTTGCTCGTCGAGCGCGCCGAAGCGGCTGGCGCGCCCACCTTCGGCGACGCTGACACCGAGGCATTGGTTCGAATTTCGCGCGCGCTTGACGGGATTCCGCTCGCGATTGAATTGATCGCCAGCCGGCTGAGCGTGCAGTCCATAGCCGATCTGATGCTTCGCCTGGACGATCACCTGCAGTGGTATTCGATGAGCACGCGCTCCGGTGCGGCGCGACATCGGACCTTGGCTGCCGCACTCAATTGGAGCGTGGCACTGCTCAGTCCGTTGGAGCAATGCCTGTTCCGAAGATTGTCGGTCTTCAGGGGCCAGTTCGATGCGGCTTCGGCCCTAAACCTGCTCTCTGACCAAGTACCGCCTGATCGAGCGCTGGACGTGCTTACCAACTTGGTCGGCAAGTCTCTCGTGCGCTTCGTCTCCTTCAGCACTGCGGCTCCCTATCGGCTGCTCGACACCACGAGGGTCTATGCGACCGGCTTGTTGGTGGATAGCGGCGAGAGTGATGCCGTGTATTCAGTACATGCCCGCCACATGATCGAGGTCATGAACACGGCCGTGTCCGATCTTTCGACAATGAATGTCGAGCGCTGGAACGAGCGCTACGGTCACTGTTTGGACGACGTGCGTTTCGCCCTGGACGGCCAGGACACTTCCCAGCCGGGACAGCGATCTTTGTCGGGCGAACTGACGGTTGCCTCGGCGCCGCTGTGGTTCCACGCATCGCAGATCGAGGAGTTCCGTGATCGGGTGCTCGCTGCCTTGCGTAACGAGGAGGCGCGCGGCGGCGCTGATGCCGAGACGGTCACTTGGTTGCAGATCGCCCTGAGCAATACGCTGTGGCATACCCGGGGGCCCGTTCCGGAGATGCAGCAGGCATGCGAGCGGGCATTTAGTTCTTCGCTGAGTTCGGGCTCGCCGCTGCTTGAACTGCAGGCAAGATGGGCGCGCTGCATTTTCCTTGTCGCCAGCGGTGCCTACTCAACCGGCAAGCGGCAAGCCGATGAACTTCACGTGTTCGCCTTGCGGAACAACGATCCTGCCGCCAAAAACCTGGCCCATCGGATGATGGCGCTGTCGAGCCATTTCTGCGGCGAATTCGAACTCTCAAGGCTCCATGGCGAGGAAGCGCTCGGGACGTCGGGAGGCACGCCACGCATGCGCGGCAACATGCTTCAGATCGCGGCCAATGTCGCCTCTCGCGTCTTCCTTGCCCGGACACTCTGGATTCAGGGTGCGGCCAATGAAGCCATTGCGACGGCCGAAGGTGCGATGCGTGAAGCGCAGCAGACGGGCCAGGCGCTTTCGTTGTGCTTCGCCCTGTTCGGCGCTTGTCCTGTTGCGATATGGGCCGGAGACCTGCCGCGTGCCAGGGAACTTGTCGACCTCATGTTGCTGGAGAGCGAGCGGCGAGGTCTTGTGTATTGGAACCAGTGGGCGCGGTGCTTCGAGCTGGGTGTGAAGATCCTTGCTGGGGAGATGAACGACGTTCAGTTGGAGGTCGATCGTGCTGCCTGGGGCCAAATGGATCAACCGCGGCGGGAAATGTTGGTTACCTTCAGTCCGAAATTCATCGATGACCGCATGGTCTGCGCAGTCTGGCAGGGCGAGAGCCAGTGGTGTGCCGCCGAGGTCTGGCGGGCAGCAGGTCATCGCCGAGAGATGGACGGTGACCTCGAGGAAGCTCAGGCCCACTATCTACGGGCCGCCGAAGTAAGCCGTCGACAAGGTGCCAGGGTCTGGGAGCTTCGCGCAGCGCTCGCGCAGGCGCGGCTTTGGCTTCGCGCTGGCCGGCAAGGGGATGCCAAGAACGCGTTGGAGGGCGCGCTCGGTCGCTGCCTGCCGGGTCAAGACTTCCCGGACTGGCGCGAGGCGAATGCGCTCTTAATGCGAGCTGGGAATGCGCAGTGACAAGGTGTTCGGCGCGAGGCGCACGGGTTCAATGTCAGGCGTTGAGCTTGGTCGCTTGTCAGAGTTTCGTACGTCGATGCACTGCGGATGTCCCATGTCAACTTAGTCGCAGGCTCTTCAGCGTTTGCGTGAGATGCGCCACGCGCGTTCGCCCAGAACGGCCAGCAGGCACAGTGCGGCCATTGCCGCGATCGCGGTGAAGTAGTCGAGAGATGCCATGAAGCTGGCCTGCTGCACCATGATGCCGTTGATGGTGGAATAGGCCATCTGCAACGCCTTGGCGGGATCAGCGCTGGCACCGTAACGCTGGGTCAGAATGCGCAAGGTGCCCTGAAGAGCGAGGCTATCCGGCCCGAGGACTTCGCTGAACCGCACATAGTGCTGCGCCAGGCGCCATTGGGAGAAGAGCGTCGCCGCGCAGATGCCCGAAGCGATACCCAATTGCGCCAGCACGTTCTTGATCTGGTTGGCGTGGGAGAAAACGGTCTCGTCGCGCTGTACGTCCCGGAATGTTTGAACCGCGGTAGTCGACAGCACTGTGATGACGAAGGCGCCTGCACAGAACAGCGCCGGAAGGATGCCGTACTCGATACTTGCCGTCTCACTCATGCGGCCGATAAGTACGCCCGCGGTGGTGAGAAGGAGAAAGCCGGCGAAGTAGTACCGCGCAGGTCCTTGGTTGCGCGGAACTAGGCGGGACAGGATGATCCATGCCACTATACCGCCCGAGGATCCAATGGCCACGTAGCGGGCGGCGATGTAAAGCGGCAGGTCTAGACTGCGAAGCAGCATCGGAATGGCGGTGTTGTTGGCGCCGAGAATGCCGTAGCACAGCCCGAACACAGCAAGGCCGATCAGATATCGTCGCTGCGACATGTCATGCAAACGGAGGGCGGGTTGCTTGCTCGACAGAACCAGCCACACTGTGAGAACGAGGGTCATGAGGCCTAGTGCGACGTAGCCATACAGCGGAGAGCGCATCGAGAAGAAATCGAACGTACTTCGTTGCTCGGCAAACAGCAAGAGAGCGCTGCCACCTGCCAGGGCCAGTAAGCCTCTTAGATCGAAGGGTGTGCGCGTCGCTAAGCGCTCACATGGGAGCGCAAGCTCTCCCAGAACGGCAATGACAAAGGCAGGAATGAGTTGCGCAAGGTATGCCATCCGCCAGTCGGATGATGCCAACGCCATCGATGCAGCCAGCGGCCCGCATGTCACTCCCCAGGCAATTCCCGAGGCAAGGAATCGGATGCCGGTGAAGCGCAGGGGCGATGGAGGCAAGAGATTGACCAGCACGCGGGCAGCGGTCATAAAAGACGCACATCCGAGTGCAGTCAGGAGTCGTCCGATGGTAAAGCCCCCGAGAGACTGGCTTGCCGCACATGTGAGGGAGCCGGCGACGAAGAATGCGCACGAAAGCCGGATGAACCATCGCCAGCCCATGCGCTCGACGAGCCAGCGATGGTTGAAGATGATCCCGATGGCGGTGACAGCATAAAGGGTCGCCACCACACTGTATTCCTCCGGACTAGCGCCAAGATCGCCCATCACGGGCGCGGCGTTGAAGGCGAAGATCCCGATCTGCAGGAAATCGCTGAACGGCAGAGCGCCAACGAGCAGAAAGAGCCAGATCCGGTGGGCAGCGGGCCTGTCGTTCATCGAAGATTAGGGGCATTGCCCGGTTGGATTGATCTACGCGCCATGGCATTTCCGTCGGTCACCGTGTGCGGCAACGACTGGTCGTCAAACCGTGGCGGCGCGCTCGGTTGATGCATGGACCGGCGAGTCAGCCGGACGGCGCCCGATCGATTCGCGCGGCAACAGCAGCACGTGTTCATCCGCCAAGCCTAGGCGCAGCTTCGCCTGCATCCATCGCCCGTTCGGCGTCTGCCCTCTATCCATTTCGGGCGTCATTCACCGGTGGCACGACGCTAGTGGCGGCAGTGTTGGCCGACAAAAAGTAGAGGCGGCACTCCTTCCATGGAGTGCCCGCGAATGCCCGCGAGCACTGAACACTCTCCTTGGCGCCTAGCCCGGGGCTGGCGCGCCAGGAGCGTGTTGGCCAGCAAGCGGCTCGTAGCGAAATGTCCCCGAAGAACTGTCAGTGACCCCACGGAGAAATTCGATGAACGCTATCCCAATCAATGGCGCGACGAGCGCGACACGTCATCAGTCTGCCCGGCTCTACTGGTTTCTACCACCGCTTGCTGCGGCTCTCTATCCGCTGTCCCTGGTGGGGTTCCACGGAAGCGTCGCGAGGTTCATGGCTGGGGGAAACGCGGCGCACTGGCTGGGCGCGGCTGTCTGCCTGTGTCTGGCCTTCTTTGTGCCAATGCTCGCGCTTTGGGTGTTCGCCAAGCTAATGCGCCAGCCAGGGCCTACCCGCGCAGAGCTCCTGGCCAGGCGAGTGGCGCTGTTCTCGGTGACTGCCCCGCCGCTGTTCGTGCTTGTTGGCGTCGGAACCTTTGTGGCCGGACTGCCGAAGGTTGACTTCTGGATCCTAGCCATCTTCTGGTGCGCGCTTGCCGTAGCCATAGGGCTGGCTGATCCTAACGCGCCCGCAGATCCGCCGAAGCCGCTGATCAAGCCGGTCTGGCGAGTGCTGCATGGCACGGTGGCCCTGCTATTTATCGCGGGATTTCTGGCATTGCACTTCAGCAACCACTTGCTTGCCCTGATCAGTGTGGACATGCACCATGCGGTCATAGAGGTCTTGCGCAAGTGGTACCGCACACCGCTGGGCGAGCCCCTGCTGCTTGCAGCCGCCGCCTACCTCGTGTGTTCGGGCCTAGCCATGGCGTGGCGCTGGAGTGAGCGCTCGTCCGATGGCTTCCGGGCATTTCAAGTCGCGACGGGTGTGTACCTCTCTGTAGCGGTGACAAGCCATCTGCAGGCTGTTTTCTGGCTTGCCCGCGTCCACATGAAGATTCCGACCGACTGGGGATTCGCGATCGGGGCACCGGCAGGGCTGATCGTCGATCCTTGGAACATTCGTCTGCTTCCCTATTACGCCCTGGCGGTTGCTGCAGTGACCGCGCACGCCTTTGCCGGCGCACGCATCGTGCTGCTCGGGCATGGAGTGAGCCGGCGGCGCACGGACGCGCTGGTGATCTGGGGCACGGCCTTCGGCTTGCTCCTCATGACGCTTATCACGCTGGCGATGACGGGAATGCGGCTGAACTTCAGCGGCAGATAGCGCAGCCGCGCGCGACCAGCGAACCGGAGCCGGCCACACTTTCCGCCTAGCCCTGTTGCCCCAGGAGAAACACACTTGCGACTTGTTCGCACATGGTCCCGTTCCATCTTCCGATGCCGGGGTCAGTGAGCCGCGCCTCATTGCCGTCGCGCCTCGAACGGGCGGAGAAGACGCGCAGAAGCCAAAGTGCGCCGCACGACTCGTACCTCCAAGTGCATGAATGGGCCGGGCGGGGCGCGGTTACTCGAGCGCCGTTAACGCGATTCCTGAGCGTCAACGGCATCCATTGCAAGCCAGGCCAGCGTGCAACGCAGCGCCTCCTAGAATTTTTATGCGATCCAAGGGACGCCTATCCACCCGCCACGCCAAGTGGCTAGTCGCAGGTACCCGCCGCAGCGGGCAGAGTCTTGCCGAGGGATGGGTAGGAAGCGAGCGACCTCCAAGACGAGCGTCAGGCGCGAGCTTGAGCAAGGCTGAGCAGTTCCCGGGGGTGATACCCGCGTCCCGGTAAAACGTGGTCGGGCCGCTCGACATCCGCTGCTCCACACAAAGGGAGAGTCAGCTCTCACCACCTCAGACGTACCAGCGATTCCCGTCGCATCCCAGAATTTGTTCTTGCGCTGTGGCCACCGCGTCGAACCGATGAGTTTGCCAGCAGCGCCTCGTGCCGGCAGTGTCGGCGCACTACCAAAGATCGCCTGTTCAATGCAAAAAAGGAGTTAATCATGCGGAAGTTTCAGAAGCTCGTCGCCTCTGCGGCAATCTTGACGGCGGGCTTTAGCGCGCAAGTCGCGTTGGCCAGCGACGCAGTGGTTAGCACGTTGTTGACCAAGCCGCTGCCGGACATCAAGGGCAAGGAGGTGTTGATGATCACGGTAGACTTCCCGCCCGGCGCCGTGGATCCGGTCCATCGGCACGATGCGCATGCCTTCGTCTATGTCTTGGAAGGTACCATCGTCATGGGCTTGCGTGGAGGCAAAGAGGTCACTCTGGGTCCGGGCCAGACGTTCTACGAAGGCCCCGACGACATTCATACCGTCGGCCGCAATGCGAGCACGACGGCACCCGCAAAATTCGTGGTCTTTCTTGTGAAGGACGAGAAGAAGCCGTTCTTCACCCCAACCAAGTAGCGCCCCGATTGCTTGGAGGAGCGCAGCATCTGGTGCAGCGCCATGCAACCGGAACGGAACATTGAATTGGGGATCACCATGGACAAGCCAAGACTTCCCTGGATAGAGCTCTCGCCCCAGAGCTTCCAAGCGATGACTGCGCTCAACACGACGATCGCCAGATCGCAACTGACCCCTGTGCTGAGAGAGCTGGTGCGGACACGAGTCTCGCAGATGAACGGTTGTGCGTTCGGGTTCGACTTGCATGTTCGTGACCTGCGAGATCTTGGGGAGTGCTGGCAGCGGATCAACAATGTGTCCACATGGCGGGGGGTGGGGTTGTATGACGAGCAGGAGCGCGCAGCGCTCGGTTGGGCCGAAGCGCTAACTCGCCTGGGAGATGGATGCGGCGACCAGGACGAAGCGTACTTTGCGCTCAAGCCCTATTTCACAGACGAGGACATCGTGGACCTCACTTGGCTGGTGGCCGCGACCAACACGTGGAACCGCGTCGCGATCGGGATGCGTATCCCGCCATCCACGCATCCCCTGGACTAGTGGGTGGCTCGCGCAAAGAAACAGGCGGCAGTGGCGCAGGGGAACCAACCCGTGCAGGACGCCTGAACCACTGATGAAACGAAGAGCGCGGCCAAATCCTTCGAGACGACGCCTGCGAACGAATTGACTCAAACCAACGGAGCAAACGATGAGAAGCCTGTCTCGTAATCGATCGATGGCAGATGCGGCGTGGCCAGTGGCAGCGTCGATCCTTTTGGTCGCGGCCGCGGTTTCGTGGGCATTCGCCTCGACGATACCGCCCAAAAGAGGCGGCAACGCGGTGAAGGTTGAACTGCCGGAGCCGGCGATCTGTACCTCGGTGCCCGAGAGCCAGCGCAACCAATAGATACCCAACCTTCTAGCTTGCACATCAACCCGATCCAATCCCTGTCGGAGGTTACATGATCAGACCCCGTTCTTCCCGCCGTGCCGGTCGCCTGCAGCGACTGGAGTGGCTTTTCGCTGGCATTCGGTCGCAATAGGTGATGACATGTATGCCGCATCACGGATGCAGGCCCAGGCGCCTGCGCACCTGACATCCTATTGCCGACGCGATACGGAGTTTATTGAGTTGCTACAAGGCTATCGCCTCAGAGGCGGCCTCGTACGTGCCGAGATGCTCATCGACGATGCAGGCGCACAGCGCCAGACCGCGGTGCTTTCCATGGCCCGTCGCATCGCTTCGAGGGAACTGTTAAGCTTCAAGTGGCACGAGAGCATTTGGGTTCCGATGTTCCAGTTTTGCCCGGCCTCGCTGGCTCTTCGGCCAGGTGTGTCGGAGATATTTGCCGAACTGGTGGGCGCGATGGACGACTGGGAGATCGCGCAATGGTTTGTGACCCCGCATGTCGCACTCGCAAATGTCACGCCGCTCTCCAGGATCGATCTAGACGTGGATGAACTGCGACGGGTTGCACGCGTCGACCGGTTTGTCGCGCGTGGCTGATCGATCGGCGCTGCCACGACATTGTTCCTCGGATGCGCGCGGCGGCGCCGCCCGCACGTCGAGATCCATTGTCCATCCACCACTCCATCAAAGTTCTTATCAACCATAGAGGTAAATATGAAGAAGTACGTAGCAAGTCTGATCGTTGCCATGCTTACGGCCAGCGCTTATGCGCAGAATCCGCCGGGAACCACGTCCGAGCAGCAGTCCGTGACCGACTCGAAGGGGCAACTTGCGGCACAGGCGAAGCGTGACGCCAAGGCGAGGGGCCAAGTCAAGGTAGCTGGCGGCGACATCATCAAAACGCCCGAGGGCGGCGCGATTGGTGCGGACAAATCCGCCGTCAATGGCGAACTGCGTGCGGAGTCGCGCGACGAACGCCGGCGCAACAAGGATGGATCGCTCAAGCGTCGTTCGACGCAGGGCGGTACACCGAAGTAGTCAGTGCTGGTGATCGGGTGCCTGTCGCCCGGCAGCCGGCTGGCTCGACTAAGGATGGTCTGCAGAACGTGATCTGCGGCCGCGATGGAATGAACCCGCGGATGACGATGCATCCGCTTTGCTCATTCGAGCACGTTCGGCTTCTGGGCACCGCGGCCGTATGTATTCGCGGCCCTGCAAGCCCGAATCGGGCGTCGCGGCCGCACTCATGCCTCGGCCTCCATCAAACGCCGCCGCGCCATCCACATATTCGACAGTGCAAACAGCGTGACGATCTGCACCGTGTTCTTCGTCAGGCCTCGATAGTGAACCGTGTTTAAGCCGAACTGCCGCTTGAACACTCGGAACGGGTGTTCGACCTTGGCTCTGATGCTGGCCTTCATCTTCTCCACGCGCTCGGCCACGAACTCCGGCTCGATGAACGGGATGAGCCCCCGACGTTCGCCCCTACGCATTGCCAAGTCGGTCCTGCAGCCTCGGAACGCTTGTGAACCCTTGATAGCCCGAGTCGCCGAAGGCCGAGTGTTCTTCAACGTGAAGCAGCGACCCAGCGATGTTGATATCGCTGATGTTCACCCCCGTACCCTCCACCGTGTGCACCAGCCCCGACGCGGCATTCACGCCGGTATGAGCTTTCATACCGAAGTACCATGCATGGACGCCCCCGGTTTGCCAAGCTTTCAGTTCACGATGACTCGAAGTTATCGATTGCAGACATGCGTCCGAACTTCAGTGCAGGCGATGCTTGCGGTCGCTGATGAATTCGAATGTTGGTTCCCCAATCACTGATGTGCACTGAAGGTGCGAGGTACTTCTCGGGTTTTCCTACCTCGGTCTGACCTATCGTGCCATCATGTCCTACTCCCCTGAGCAATCGGTGGTTCAGTTCTCTCCTCTAAGCTGCGGTCTTGCCGATTTCGTCTCTTGCCTCATGCGCCGGCAGCCATCGCTACACACTCGTTGCTATATGTCCGATCCTTCGCGAGCAAGGCCCATACGACACGGGCGTTCTTGTTGGCGAGAGCTACCGCCACGACGTTGAGGTTTCGTCGCAGCAGCAGTTTCCCCACCCAACTATCTTCTTTGGTGGCCTTGCGTTGGTCAGCCAGAATTACTGACCATGGGCTTTGGATTAGAAGCGTTCGAAGGTATGTGTCGCCGCGCTTGCTGATGCCCAGCAACGTTGCTTTGCCGCCGGTTTAATGTTGTCGAGGAACGAGCCCTACCCACGCTGAGAGTTGCCTGGCGCTTTCGCGCCGAAATTACTCCGCCTTAAAGCCCGAACTCTTGATAGGGGCCTCCCAGCGCCTGAACTGTTCTGCCTGCAAAGACGTCAGCTCGGTGGGCCCCGCATAGCTAGGTGTCAGCCCAAGAGCGTAGATTCGATCTTGAAAAGCAGGTGCAGACACGGCTTGCTCTACCGCCCGGGAAATACGCTGAACCCTTGCCGGTTGCATGCCACTCGGGCCGTACAGGCCGAAGAACGCGTCCGCCGTGAAGTCGAACCCCGCCTCCTTTGCTGTTGGAATGTCGGGAACAGCGCGATTGCGGCGATCGCCGGTCATCGCCAAGATTTTGACTCGACCAGCCCTATGGTGTTCAAGAGTTTCTGAAGCGGTATCGATCATCAGCGGGACCTGGCCAGCAATGAGATCCTGCGCAGCGGGCGCTCCGCCGCGATAGGCCACGTGCGTCAGTGGTACACCGGTTGTTTGTGCTAGCAACTGCCCTACAAAATGAGGAACTGTCCCCGCTCCAGACGTAGCGTAATTTGCCTTTTGAGGGTTGCTCTTCATCCACTCCATGACTGCTTTTAAGTCGCCAGAGGGAGCACCGGGCCCAGACGTGATGGCAAAGTCGAACTTGTTCGTCAGCGCCAGTGGAGTGAAGTCTTTTAGAGGATCGTAGCCGATGTTCTGATAAAGCCACGGATGAATGACAAGTACACCACTGGGGGTAAAAACAAGCGTGTTTCCATCAGGCGCCGAGCGCTTCAACTCTACAAGCGCAAGGCGTCCACCAGCCCCAGGCTTGTTGTCAACAATCACATTTTGATCAAGTGAGACTCGTAGTCGTTCTGCGAGCAATCTGGCCACTGCATCCACCGAACCTCCCGGTGAGTAACCGACGATGATGCGAATTGTTCTATCGTCCGCAAGCGCGGCGGAAGCTATCATTGAGGCACATGCAAAAGCGAGCAAATTTCGGCGCTTCATTTTTATAGTCTCCTATTCATTTATAAACTTTGGCTGATGTTCACTGCGTTCGTGTGATCGCTTTGGGGCGTCGGCAATACAGCCACTCACAGATCTCTCAAATAAAGACAGCTCCCAAAGCGAATAAACTTACGTTTCTGAGAATTATTTTATTGAGCCAGTTCTAATTCTTGTTGCAGACGCGCGGCTTCGCTTGAGCGCACAACCTCTTCTGTAGTTGCGCGCCGCAACTCCCTCCGCTCGGCGAAGTCGTACCATTTTCCTCGGTGCAGCGTTGCCGTGTTGTCCCACATCACAAGGTCTCCGACCCGCCACTTGTGTTGATAAACAAACTGCCGCTGCGTTGCATGCTCAATAAGGTCCATCGCCAGCATGCGTCCCTCAGGCAAAGTCATGCCTTCGATTTCGCAAATGTGATGGCCGACGTACAAACATCGGCGACCTGACCGCGGATCGGTTTGCACCAGCGGCCAGCGGGCCGGAGCAATCGCGGTCTTCTGAGCTTCATCGTAGCCCGTGTCTCCAAGGAGGAATCGTGAGTGCAGCGATGAGTGCACTCCCACTAAGTTATCAATCTTGGTTTTTCGCCAGTCTGGTAGCTCGTCGTAGGCAGCTCGCAGGTCGGCGAACTCTGTATCGCCTCCAAACTGAGGTACAACATGCGCCGACAGCATTGAGTACTTGGCGCGTACTTGTTGGAATGAACTATCGCTGTGCCAAAGCTGGTTGGCGACATTGCTGACGATTCTGGAGTGACTTCGCTCTGCAACCTCACCCTCTGCCGTCACGTTCGAAATGTCGGCCAGTTCGTTGTACGCGAAGCGGTGCGTGCCTCGCCGCAGTTTACGTAGGCCTGTATCTAGGGGACCAAAGTTCTTTGCGAAGCGGATCTGCTGGTCTTGATCAAGAAGCTGATCTCTAAAAACCAGAACGGCAAAGCGGTCCATAGCAGATTCGATTTCCTTCACCTCGTCAAGCCGGAGTTCTGATGAGATATCAATACCGTGCGCAAGAGCGCCAATACTAGCTGTCAGAGGGGTGAGTTCAAGTTTCGAATTCATTCGCTTTCCTATTTTTCGGAATTTATTCAATCTTAATTCCAGAGGCTTTTATTAGATGTGACCACTTATCAAGTTCTGAAGCTATGGCTTTGTTGTATTCTTGAGACGATGAACCGAGCGGGTCGCTACCAAGTTGGATAAATCGATTCACAACAACAGGAGTTCGCATCACTGCTGCGATGTCCGTACTGATACGTTCGAGCAGGTTAGGTGGTACGCCACTTGGAGCAATGATCCCCATATAGCTCAGTGCTGCGAACCCTGGGACTGCGTCTGAGATAAGCCCGATGTCCGGCGCTATTGCAGCGCGTTTAGGACTGGCCAAAGCGATTGGCTTCAGACGCTTTTCCCGCACGAACGGCATCGCGGAGAAGAGCACGTCAAACAACAGCGGCACCTGACCGCCTAGAACATCCTGCTGCGCTGGCGCACTCCCTTTGTATGGCACATGCACGAGATCAATTTTTCCCATTCGATTGAGAAGCTCGCCGGCCAAGTGAGTACCGGTGCCAACACCCGGCGACGCATAGCTGAGCTTTCCAGGATTCTTGCGCGCGAATTCAAGAAGTCCCGCCGCGTCATCAAATGGGACAGACGGGTGCGCGAAGATTCCGTAATGCGTATAGGCGAGCTGCGACACGCCACTGATATCTCGCAACGTGTCAAAAGGCATCTGGGACTGAAGCGCCGGGTTGATCATCAGCGCACTCGTTGCCATCCCCAGCGTGTAACCGTCCCTTGGTGCACGGGCGACAAACTGTGTGCCTAGCAACGTACCCGCGCCAGGCTTGTAGTCCACTACGATCGGCTGGCCCCACTTCTCACGTAATCCATCTGCGATCAGACGTGCGAGCGTATCGGTCGGCCCACCAGATGAAAACGGAACGATCAGTTTGACCGGGCGTTCCGGCCAAGGCGGCGAAGCCGCCCAATCCGCTCCAGGAACGCTTGCCGCAAGCAAAGCTGTCAGTTTCAGCAGATCGCGGCGGTTCAAAGCAACTTGGTCTCTCATTTGTTCTCCGCATTTCATCAATTGCTCTCCAGAAGCGAGGCCTTATCGCAAAGCAGATGCCTTAGACTCCGGCTTGCACGATCTCTCTTCCTGATTTACCGCCGATCTCTCGAGCGATTGCGTCCGCTGCCGTCAAAAGAGCGGGAACCACTTCTTCAACGAGCTTTCCCGCGGAAATCACGAAAGAAGGGCCGCCCGAGTTGATCGATATCACTTCACCTTTGGGCGTGCGGATCGCAACTGCGGCGGCATTAATGGCAGGATGCCAATCTCCCAGAGATAACGCGTAGCCGTTGCGACGAGCGTCAACCAGGGCGGAAGTTAGCGACTGTTTAGTCTTGGCGTCGCAATTGCAGTTTCGAAGGACCGCATTTCGGGTTGCGTCGTCCGCTCCGGAAAGCCAAGCGCGACCTAAGGCTGAACGGGTGATGGACATTCGCGTTCCCACGTCCGCCGCAATCACTGCAATCACCGCCCTTGACCGAGCCGTTTCCACGACCAGCATGTCGTCCGCATCCCGAATTCCGAGGAAGCATGTACTGCCCACAGTCTCAGCTAGTTCGATCATGTGCGGCCTGGCGCTAGCGCGGATGTCCAATCCCCCGAGGAACGCCTCTGCAAGACGAACCACACCGGATCCGATCTCCCACCGATCGGGCATGCCGGCGAGTCTGAGATGTCCCAGTTCCTGGAGCGTCGCGATGAGACGTGTCATCGTTGGCCGAGGAATGCCAGTCATTGCAGCGACTTCGCTGTTGCTCAATGGCCGCCTCGCTGCTGCAAAGCAGTCGAGTACGCGGAAACCTCGTTCGAGCGCACTCACTGTGTCAGCGCCGCGCTCCGTACCAGCTTGGTCAGATGAAGGCGATTTGTCAGCCATGGCCGAACTCTATCTGCGATCTGAGGATGTGTCAATTTTTTTTGAAATCGGATTTCATATTTATGTTTGTACTTCTTTGACGCCCAGTCCGCACGACAAAGCAAAATGATGATCAGCTTGTCAAGTTGCCGTGGCCACGGCGATCTAGGGTAAGTAGCACCAACGCTCACTGGCCTGCCCTCGGTTCCCTCGATGCGTTGGATTGGGCACGACGCAGGGTGGTCAACCCGTGCTGAGCGGCACTGTTGAGACGTGAATAGGCTTTTGGCTTGACGGAGGGAGTTGCGCGGCAGAACGTTCGATCCGACTTCCGTGCCCCCGGGAGTGACTGCCTGTAACGCTGACCATGCGATGTACCGTATGAGGCCGCGGCCCTTGGGGTGCCGGAAGACCCAAACGGGTGACACGGGACAGGGTGTTGCCCCAGGGTGTACCGCCAGGAGCGCCGATCACTGAGCGACCCGCTTGGGCTTCCGACACGGCAAGTCAAACCGCAAAAGCAGCGAGGTTGTCCGTGGGTACTTCCTTCGGCGGGCTGGATTGGGCCAGCCAGTCGCACGCGGTGTGCATCATCGATGGACAGGGCAGTGTGCGCGAACGCCTGGAGGTCGCGCACAACGCTGCCGACCTCGCAGAGTTGCTGTGTCGCTTGAAGCTGGACTGCTCCTGGTCCGGTAGACAAACCCCACCTATCCTTTAGGCGTAGGAGGGAGTGCCATGAGCACCCAGAGGTTTACGCCCGAATTCAAGGAAGAGGCGGTCAAGCAGGTGAAGCGGCCGGCCATCCCAATCTTGGTCGAGAGTGGCGCACGTGGTGGATAGACTTCCGCTACCGGCCGTCAGGAGGCTTTGCTTGAGTGAATCGCTTCTTATCAGCCGCCGATTTGACGACGAAATCTTTGACCCGTCAGACCGCGACTAGGAAGACGCCCTCAGACAGGTCTTCATCGAGAACGAACCTCAACTGAACGGAGCGACCTAGGAAAAGCTTCGTGGCGCGTTCCTTCGCTTCGGGACCGTCGAGGGGCTGTTGTTCGTCGTCTACGTCTATCGCCTCGGACATGTCAAGCTCGAGCAATGGGCCGATGCGGAATGCGAGCGCGAGCTTGCCGGCGCTTTGCACCTGCACCGCGTGATCTTTGACGATGCGCTGAGACTCTGCAGATTGGCACGGGAAAGAAACATTGCAGGTCTGCGTCAAGAACCGTGGGTTCAGAATTGAAGCAACATGACTCTCAGCTTTGGATAAAGCTGAATGTCTCTTGTGGATCCATTTTTCAGCCAGCGTTCTGGCGACGAAGTCGGCTTCGCCACCCGCTGGCCAGGGAACGGTTCAACTGATTGGTCTCGAAGGAAGGGCGTTTTGCGACCGCGTTGCGGTTGCGATCCAACCGCGCCGATCGCGTCGATGAGCGACCTACGGCTGGGATCAGGCGACGAAGCAGCCACTTTTCCCCTTTGGAGGAATCGAATGTGCTGGCGGTAAATTTGGTGGGTGTACCGAGTTTCCGTCACCAGACAGTACTCCGCATTTCAAAAAATTGGTCTCCTCTTTGGAGCATGCCCCACCTATCCAGTTCGGGCGATGCATCCAAGGGGGAATGCGACCCATCATCGGATCGCGCGGTGCATTGCCGCACCGTTTTGTGCGATTGCGTGACTGCCGCGCGCTTTTGAATCTTACGAAAAGGTCTACACATGAATCGATCAAATTGGTTTACCGCTTCGCCGGAAGGTGCCAAAGCGATTGGCGCGCTTCATCACTACGTCACCACCGGCACAAGACTTAAAGCATTGCTTGTCGATCTCGTCTTCTTGCGTGTTTCGCAGATCAACGGGTGTGCGCACTGCATCGACATCCATACCCGCGACCTTGTCAAGGAAGGTATGTCGGTGGAAAAAATCGTGTTGATCCCTGTTTGGCACGAAGCAACCTATTTGTTTTCCGATCAGGAACGCGCGGCGCTGGCTTGGGCTGAAGAGGTCACCAGAGTCAGCGAAACGCATGCCTCGGATGAGGCGTATGCCGCGGCCGCCACGCAGTTCGAAGAGCGGGATCTGGTTGATCTCACGCTCGTCATCGCAGCAATGAACGCCATCAATCGCATGGGGATCAGCTTCCGGCTCAAGCCGCGAGCAAAGGCCTGACGTCCTAGAGAAGTCACGGGAAAGGGTCGCGAGGTAGAACATATGAAATGTGGTTACTGCCTCTTCTTCAGCGGCGCTGTCCGCACTCGCTTGAGGCGATGGCAGCCGCCAACGACACGACACGATCAGGTGTAGCAGATGCAACTCCCTCGTCGCCAGTTCATGAAAGTGACTGGCCCCACCTGGCGGGCTCAAGCTTGGCACAGACGGGCTTCTCGCCAGCGGCCACGCTGGCAGAACTTCGTCAGTACAAAACTTGCGGGCTTGACAGTCACGCGCCAGACCAACACCTACTGTTCGGTAGGTTGCGGCATCCTCATGTACTCGCTGGGCGACGGCGCTAAAAACGCCAAGGCCTCGGTTCCACGTCGGGGGCGATCCCAACCACCCGGTCAATCGCGGCAAGCTGTGTCCAACAGGCGCGAGCCTACTCGACATTATTAACAGCCTCAAACGGCTGCTGTACCCCGAGCACCGCGCCTTGGTTCAATCGAGTGGAAGCGCCTGTCCCGGGGCGATGCTGTTGACCGCATCGCGAAGCTCATGAGGGTCAATCGCGACGCGAACTTTCTTGAGACCACGGCCGACGGCGAGCGCGTCAACCGCTGGACGTTCACCGGAATGCTGGCCGCCTCGGCCTGCAGCAACGAAGCCGGCTACATCACCTACAAGGTCGCCTGTAGCTGGGGCCTTCTTCTTTTCGACAATCAAGCGCGTGTCTGACACGGCCCGACGGTGTCAGGTCTTGCCCCGACGTTCGGCCGTGGCGCGATGACGAACCATTGGATCGACATCAAAAATGCGGATGTAATTCTGACCATGGGTGGCAATGCCGCCGAGGCGCACCCCTGCGGATTTAAAGGGGTGACTGAAGCGAGGGCGCACAGCAAGGGGCATTGCATGGTGGTCGATCCGCGCTTCAACCGCTTGGCGGCGGTGGCCGACTACCATGCGCCGATCCGTTCGGGCAGCGACATCGGCTTCCTTGGGGGAGTCATCGGTTACCTGCTGACGAACGACAGGATCCACCACGAGTACGTGAGGGCATACACCGACTTCACCATTCTTATGCGCGAGGACTTCAACTTCGACGAGGGCTACTTCCTCGGCTACAGCGAGGACCAGCGCCCTACGAAAAGGGCAGCTGGGACTACCAGTTCGGCGATGACGGTTTCGTCAAGGCCGACCCGTCCCTACAGGACCCGTGCTGCGCATACCAGCTGCTGAGGAAGCACTACGCGGGCTGCACGCCCGAGAAGGTCGAGAGCGCCTGCGGCACGCCCATGGCGAAGTTCTTGCGCGTGTGCGAGAAGTTCGCGTCCACGGCCGTCGCCGGCCGGGCTGCGACCATCATGCACGCGCTGGGCTGGACGCAGCACTCCACCGGCGCGCAGATCCTGCGCTGCGCGGCCATGGTGCAGCTGCTATGCGGCAACATCGGCGTGGACGGCGGCGGTATGAATGCACTGCCGCTCCAACATTTAGGGCGTCACCGACCTGGGCCTACTGTCGGCCAGCCTCCCGGGCGACCTCACGAAGCCGTGCGAGGCTGAACAGGACTATCAGGGCTACATCACCGCGCGCACGCAGAAACCCCTGCGCACCAACCAGATGAGCTACTGGCAGACTACCTCAAGTTTCTCGAGCCTCATGAGGGCCTGATACGGTCCTTCCGCTACGGCCGAGAACAACTGGGCCTACGACTACCTGCCCAAGCTCGACAAGGAATACGACATGCTCCAGACCTTCGAGCTCATACGGGAAGGTAAGGTCAATGGTTACTTGGCCCAGGGCTTCAACCTGCTGGCCGCGTTGTCCGGTAAGAACCGCAATCGCGAGGCTCTGGCCAAGCTAAAGTTCTGGTCATCATGGACCCGCTGGCCACGGAGATCTCGGAGTTCTGGAGGAACTACGGTGAGTACAACGACGTCGATCCCTTCAAGATCCAAACCGAAGTGTGCCACCTGCCCATCACCTGCTTTGCCGAGGAAGAGGGGACGGTCGTCAGTTCGTCCCGTGTGCTTCACTGGCACTGGAAGGCCGCCGAGCCGCGGGGCGAGTCCTGGACCGACTCCGCATCACGTCGGGTTTGCACCTGCGCATGAGGAAGCTCTACACCAAGCAAGGCAGTAAGTTCCCCGAGCCGATCAAAAACCTGTGGTGGCCCTACGCCCACGCGAGCGAGCCGATGTCGGCCGAAGTGGCCAAGGAGTACAACGGACGTGCCCTGGAAGACCTTCGCGGACCGACGGATTGCACAAAGCTGGTGCGCAAGGCAGGAGAGCAGGTCTCTGGCTTTGCACAGTTGCGAGATGATGGAATGACTATGAGCGGCTGTTGGATCTTCGCCGGCAGTTGGACACAGACGAGCTCGCAATTTTCGATGTGTGACTGCACGACCAATCGCGGAACATAGGTCACTCCTCTGCCTTTAAGGGCAACCTGAAAGAGCGGAGCACCTTCCGGACCCCAGTGGACTCATCATCTGGATATTGATCACGTCGCCGGCGTGCTGGAATGGCCAGTCTGGAACCGCTTCTCCGGTTCGACGACACACTATCTGACGGTGGCCTTGGAGATATTCAGTCGACAAGCCGCAATGGAGAAGTCCCCGCGCGTGGCAATCTCCGGAGTGCTCGGATCAGGTTGGGGCTGGGTTACTGGCTTCTTTGTCATGCTGCCCGAGATCACGGGCTGGCAGTTGCCCATGCATGCCCGGACCTTCAGGCAGTAAGAAGCGCCTGCATGCTTCCTGCTTGCGACCGATCAAAACACCGCCTCAAGGCTACTTCGACAGGGCCGCCTCGACGATCATGTTGGCCACAAGCTCAGGCCTCGAGACCATGACGAGGTGCGATGCGCCATGCACGCTCTGTGTCCTTTGCGAGCGTGCGCGGTCGGCCATGAACTGGAGCGCCGCCGGCGGCACATGTTTGTCGCGGGAGCCAAAGAGGAACCAGGAAGGCTTCTGCTTCCACGCAGGTGGTCCGGCATGGTCCCGGAGCGCGCTCTCGGAGATCGGACGTTGCGATGCAGCCATCTGTTCGGCTCGTGCGACCGGGATGTCCTCTGCCAAGCGGCGGCGGAACTGTGACGCCGACATATAGAGGTCGCGACCGCCACCAGACTGCACCACAGCTGCGGCAAGGACCGTATCGAGCGTGTACCCTGAGAATTGGTTCAACAAGTCCGACACGGACTCGCCGGCGTCTGGCGCGAATGCGGACACATAGACAAGTGCCTTCACCTGTCGGTTGTCGTAGGCTGCGTTGCTGATGACAGCACCACCGTACGAGTGCCCCACAAGAACTGTCGTGCCTCCGACGGCCTTGATGATGTCGCGTACGTAGGTGGCGTCGTTCTCGAGCCCGCGTAGCGGATTGGCGACCGCGACCACTTGGTATCCCTGGTCCAGCAGACGCGCGGTGACGCCTTCCCAACTGGCGGACTCCACGAAGGCGCCGTGGACCATGACGATGGTGGGCCGAGACTTGTTTTCATGCTCGGCGGCGTGGACGGGCTCAATGATGGACATGTACAGCGCGAGCGCCGCCGCGACAATATAGGTGCCGATGACTCCTGCCACATCGACGCTCACGTGTCTTTGGAAGAGCTTGACGGTCAGCGCGGTTGGGGGCATGAGTGTTCCTGATGGTATTAGTCCGGGATGTGGTTGTCGTGACCTTACTCCCTCGTCGCAGTCGCGGGCCCCCTCAAAAGTGGGAGCGGTCTTGCCAATCAGTTCATAGGGTTTGATCGGGGCGCGCGCGTGATGGCGACGCGCCATGGGACTGACCGGCCGTTGTGGCAGGCCGCTCGTCCGAAAGGTAGAGCATCGACGCCCCGAACAGTGGGGGCGTGTCGATCGAATGCGGCCTACCTTTCAGTCCGAGCGTCGCAACTCGCGTACGTCATTCACGTCCTCCCACTCATTGCCCTGAAAGGAAACTTCCATGCCCGAAATGAATGCCTCCAACCAAGCAATGCGTCGCAGCCTGATGGCGAGCGGCGCTGCCGCTGTAACAGGCGTCTTCGCCGCGGGTGCCCTGTCCACAACGGTCGCGGCCGCACCTGCTGCGAAGTCTTCTCCCGGCTCACGCTACGCCGGCAGCACTATCGTCACGAAGGATGGCGTGGAGATCTTCTACAAGGACTGGGGTCCCAAGAACGCACAGCCCGTGGTCTTCCACCACGGCTGGCCGCTGAGCTCCGACGATTGGGATGCCCAGATGCTGTTCTTCCTGAACAACGGCTACCGAGTCGTGGCCCACGATCGCCGGGGCCATGGCCGCTCCGCGCAGGTCAGTGATGGTCACGACATGGACCACTATGTGGCAGATGCCGCGGCGGTTTTCGAACACCTAGACCTTCGCAATGCCGTGCATGTCGGTCACTCCACTGGCGGTGGCGAAGCGGTCGGCTATGTCGCTCGTCATGGCAAGGGCCGTGTCGCCAAGCTCATCACGGTGGGCGCAGTTCCGCCGATCATGCTGAAAACGCCTGCCAACCCTGGTGGCCTTCCGATGGAGGTCTTCGACGGATTCCGCAGCGGACTTGCTGCGAATCGCTCCAAGTTCTATGTCGATGTCGCATCCGGCCCGTTCTACGGCTTCAACCGTCCGGGAGCGCAGCCGATCCAGGCGGTCATCGAGAACTGGTGGCGGCAGGGGATGACGGGCAGTGCCAAGGCGCACTACGACGGCATCAAGGCCTTCTCGGAGACCGACTTCACGGAAGACCTCAAGCGCATCGACGTGCCGACACTGCTCATGCATGGCGACGACGACCAGGTGGTTCCCATTGCCGATGCGTCCGTGCTGGCTGCAAAGCTGTTGAAAAAAGCAACGCTCAAGGTGTATCCGAGATTCCCGCATGGCATGTGCACGACGCAGGCCGACGTTATCAACCCCGATATGCTCGCCTTTATCCGCAGCTGATCGTCATGTGGGCGGCGCGTCTCTGCGCGCCGCGCCGCACGGCACCGGCCGGAACGTTGTTGAGCTGCGACCCGAATCCGCTTCGAGCTGACGGAGCGACCTGATGGCATCGCGCACGCCCCTCGCTGGCGGATTCTGCGTCCGAGGACGTCGCGAGCATGCCTGTAATAAGCACGGCCAAGCCGTTCCGGCTTAGCTTCCCGTAAGCACGCGACCAGCGCCGCCGTGCCCGGAAGATGCACTTGATGCCAGCCAAGTGCTGTCCGAAGCCTGCATGGGGCCTCGTAGCGTGTCAATGTCCAGTGAAAAAGCGGGCCAAGAATGCGAGACCGATGACCAGCGCGAGAACAGCGAATACTGCGATGACCAGCGCAATGCCGATCGAATTACGGTCCGCGTGCGGGTCGGGGTCGGCGCGTCGGCCGCCCAGAGCACGGTCTTGAGTGATTTGAGAACCCGCTTCATTGCGTGACTCGTTCTTGCTCAGCGCTGCATCATCTCGCGCAGCGTGACCTCGGCGCCGGTGTTGCCCCAGCTTCCGCGCACATAGCTCAGTACGGCTGCGAGCTCCTGGTCGTCCAGCAGGTGGCCGAAAGGCGGCATGCCGTAGGGGCGGGGGTTGCCTTCGGTCGCGGGCAGGAAGCCGCCGCGGCGCACCACCTGCACGAGGTTGCTGGCGTTGTGCATGTTCACCGCGCGGTTGCCCGCCAGCGGCGGGAACACGTCGAGCACGCCCTCGCCGCGTTCGCCGTGGCACCACGCGCACTGCTGAGCGTAGATTTTCTCGCCGCGCAGCATCACATTCTCCCTGCGGCGCACCGGCGTCACCGACGGCGCCTGAGCCGCGGGGGGCAGCGCCTGCAGGTAGGTCGCTATGGCCCTCAGGTCGGCATCGCTCAGGTGCTGGGTGCTGCGAAACACCACCTCTGCCATCGGGCCGAGCACCGAGGCGCGGGCCGTGCGCCCCGTCTTGAGCAGCGTGACGACCTCTTCCACGGGCCATGCGGCGACACCGGCTTCGGCGGCCGCATCGAGTGCTGGCGCGTACCAACTCTCGCCCGGCAGCATGCCGCCAACGAAGCCGCGGGCGGTGTCCGTGGCGCCCAGCGAATTGCGGCTGCCGTGGCATTCGACGCAATGGCCCAAGCCGCCGACCAGGTAGGCGCCGCGGTTCCACTCGGCCGAGCGCTGTGGCTGCGGCTCGAAGCGGCCGGGTGTGAAGAAGAGGGCGCGCCACACCGCCAGGGCGACCTGCGTGTCGTAGGGGAAGCCGAGCGTGTGCGCTTGGTTGGCCCGCGCCACCGGCGGCAGCGTGCGCAGCCAGGCGTAGATCGCGTCGGCGTCCTCGCGCGTCATCTGCGTGAAGCTGGTGTACGGGAAGGCCGGGTAGAGCAGTCGCCCGTCTCGCGAGCGGCCGTTATGCATGGCGCGCCAGAAATGGTCGGCGTTCCACAGCCCGATGCCCGTGATGGGATCGGGCGTCAGATTGCTGGTGAAGATCGAGCCGAAGGGCGTGTCGATGCTGCGCCCGCCTGCGTAGGGCTCACCGCCCCGCGCGGTATGGCAGCCGGCGCAGTTGCCCGCCAGGGCGAGGTAGCGGCCACGCTCAACCTGGCCGGGCGCCGCGACGAAGGGCGTCGCGGTCTTTGGGACCTGGTCCTCGCCGCGTCGATTCAGCGCCACCCCCATGCCGACCAGCAACGCGACCGCCAGCCCCAGCCCTAGCACCGTGCGCAGCAGCACGCGGCGTGCGCTCACTGGTGAGCCTCCATCGCGCTGCACGCGACCGGTGGGCCACTGGGCAACGAGGTGGCGCGCTTGGCGCCTGTAGGCACCGGCTGCGCGGCCAACCAGCCGGCGATGGCGATGATGTCGTGGCTGTCTAGCCGGCGGCCGACGTCGGCCATGCAGTCCGGCGCCATCGCGCGCCGGTCGCCGGTAACCCAGGCCCCCAGCTGCGATGCGATGTACAGCCGCGGCAAGCCGACCAGCGACGGGATGCCGGGCTGCACGCCCGTCAGCGCCTCGCCGTGGCATCGTACGCAGGCCGGGATGCCGCGCGTCGCGTCGCCGCTCCGCACCAGTTCGCGCCCGCGTGCCAGCGTGACCGGCGCCAGGTCCGAAGCGGCTGGCGGTGGGTAGGGGAAGTCGAGTGATGCGAAGTGGTGAGCCATCTCGTGGAGGTACGCGTCCGACAGGTTAGCTAGCAGGTAGCTCATGTCCGCCTGCTGGCGCCGCCCGTCACGGAAGCTGCGCAGCTGGTTATAGAGGTAGCCGGCCGGCTTGCCCGCCAGCCGTGGGAAGTAGTCCGAGTTGGTAGCCTGCCCGTCGCGGCCGTGGCAGGTGATGCAAGCGGCCATGCGCCGCGCGAGGTCTTCTGCGGCCTGCGTGTGCACCCCGCCGAAGGCCGATGCTCCAAGCACGGCGATAAACGCCTTTCTCCAAGTGAACAGGCGTGGGAGCGACATGACTGAACTGATTCTCGAAAGATTTAGACGCCTGGACCTTATCAATTTTGGGTGATTCGAGCCTTGATGTACGCCGTACGTGGTCGGCCAGCCACTTCGGCTTCTTGCCGCGTCCGGTGTGCTGTTCATCGGGAAGGCTCCGGAAATATCAGGATGATGGGATGTGCGTGGCGCGCAAGAAGGTCCGAGCCAACGCCGCGGCCAGAGCCGGTGCGCGGTTTGGCTTATTCCGAGAGGAAATCGAACAAGTCTGCGTTAAGCCGGGCCTTGTGGGTCTCGATGAGACCGTGGGGGGCGCCTGCGTAGACAAGCAGCCGTGAATTGGGTATGAGCTGGCATGACCGGCGTGCGACTGCTTCGATAGGGACGATCTGGTCGTCGTCGCCGTGAATGATGAGTGTTGGGACGTCGATGTACCCGAGGTCCTTGGTAAAATCGGCCTCGGAGAAGGCCCGGATTCCTTCCAACGCAGCCTTGGCAGCTGCTTGCATTGCCTGTATCCAGAACCAGTCGATCGCACCCTGTGACATCTTGGCCGCGGGACGGTTGAACCCGAAGAATGGACCATTGGCAAGGTCCCGGTAGAGCTGCGCGCGGTCGATGACGCTTCGTTCGCGCAGCCCGTTGAAAACTTCCATCGGCAGTCCAGCGGCATTCTGGGGACTCCAGAGGAGCGAGGGGGTTACCGCTGAGATAAGTGCGACCTTGCGCACGCGTGCGCCACCGTGGCGACCAATGTAGCGGGCGACTTCACCACTTCCCATCGAGAACCCGACTAATGCCGCGTCGGAAAGATTGAGCTCTTGGCACAGTTGGGCGAGGTCGTCGGCATAGGTGTTCATGTTATGGCCATGCCACACCTGGCCGGACTGGCCATGGCCACGTCGATCTGCTGCTATCACACGGAAGCCCCGCTCTGCCAGGAAGACCATCTGGGCCTCCCAGCTGGCGGAGGTCAGGGGCCATCCGTGACAGAAAACTACCGGCGTGCCGCTTCCCCAGTCCCTGAAGAAGATGCGCGTCCCATCGGTCGTGGTGATCGTGTCGTTCATACTTACTAGCCAGACTCCTGTTCGAGGCGGGATGGGCGTCCTGTCGGCCTGCCGGCCAAGGATCAGTTGTGCGGGCGAGGTATCCTGGTGTCAGCGATGTGGGCCTGGCATGTATCGACGCAGCACAGACAGACCTTAGCAATGCGCGCAGACGTCGTGGTCACTGTGCGAGGGGAGCGGCCTATCCCTTCTGGCGGATGGCGGTGGATGCGTTATGGGCTAGAAGTCTGCCTATGAGCCTTGTCCTACATGCGGAGCGCGGGCGGCGCGCGCTTGTAGGTAAGCTATGAACGTCGTGAAGGCGGCCGGGCGTGCGTCGCGCGGTCATCGGCACATGCGGGCTGTGAACGACTTGGCGGCGAAAGGGCTCGTGCCAGGACTGCAATTTAGAGGTGGACTTGTACCGAACTTCAGATCCTTCGTCGTCTACGAGCTTGCGACTTTCGCGCTCCGCCATTGGAACGTGGCTATACCTCGGCATGTTGAGCCTGTTCGGCGCGGTCATTGGCATGCAGTTGCTCACCACGCTCGGAGTGACGCCGAACACGACGCTGATAGGGGTGTTGATCACGGTGATCGTGTCTCGGATTCCTGTTTCGGCATTCCTACCGCTTCGTTCGGTACATATGCAGAACATGGCGCAGACGGCGATCTCCTCGGCGACCTTCGGCGCCGCCAACGGAATGCTCCTGCCCATTGCAATTCCCTACCTGTACGGCAGCGAGCAGTTGATCTTGCCCCTGCTGTGCGGCCTGGGTGCAGCCATCCTCCTGGACGCGTGGCTCCTGTATCGGCTCTTTAACTCGAGGGTCTTTCCGGCCGCAGGTGCATGGCCGCCGGGCGTCGCGGCAGCTCAGGCGATCCGCGCCGCGCAGGGTGACGGTCACGTCTTCTTGTTGGGCCTCGGGGTGGCGGTCGCCGCAGGCGGTGCGTGGCTGGCCGGGATCCCGATGGCGGCGTTCGGCACGGCTTTCATTGGCAACGTTTGGGCCCTCTCGCTGTTCGGTTGTGGTTTGCTGGTCCGCAACTACGGTGCACCGTTTTCCGGGATTGACATCAACGCGATGTACCTTCCCCACGGCGTGATGATAGGAGCGGGGTTGGTCGCACTGGTGCAGGTTTTCAACCAGGTGCGCCGTCCGAGCGCCGCTGCCTCCGTCGATCCTGGGCGTGAGACGGTCACGACGACGCAGGTGCGATTCGTTCTAGGAAGTGCCGGACTTGCCTACTTGGCGATTGCTGTCTTTCTCGCGGTTGGCTGCGGGCTTTACGTTCAGATGGGCTTGGCGCAACTGATCGGGTTTGTCCTGTACAGCGCTGCTGCAGCCTATGCGCACTGCGTCATCGTTGGAGTGGCGGCCATGCACTCGGGGTGGTTTCCTGCATTCGCCGTCGCGTTAATTACTTTGATCGTGGGGTTGGTGCTGGGTTTCCCTCCCGTGGCGCTGGTTGTACTGTGTGCCTATTCTGTGGCGACGGGTCCCGCTGCCGCGGACATGGGCTTTGATCTGAAGGCCGGATACATCCTGCGAGGAAATGGCTCGGATCCCCGCCTTGAGGAAGCGGGGCGGCGTCAGCAGTACATGGCGTCGAGCCTCGGCCTGTGCGTCGCCATCTTGGTGGTCGCGCTCGTGCACAAGGTGTATTTCTCGCATGGCCTTGTGCCACCGGTGGCGAAGGTGTATCTAGCCACGATCACCGCCGGCGTGGCGGACGGCGTAGCTACCAAGCTCGTCGCTTGGGCTGTCGTGGGGGCTACTGTGCAGTGGATCGGCGGGCCCAAGCGTCAGATGGGCGTGATGTTGGCCACCGGTCTCTTGATCGCCAACGGACTAGCAGGCGTCGCGGTTGGACTTGGAATTCTAGTGCGCCTGTTGGCCCAACGCTTGCCTGGCAATGAGGTACGCGGGAAGTTGGAGGTCTTTGCGGCCGGAGCGATCGCTGGAGACGCGATCTACGGCTTCTTAGCGTCAGCGGTCCAGAGTCTTCGGTTCTGGCGGTAGCGCGATAGTGGGCAAGTCGGCGAGGTCGCTCCTCGTCCAATGAAGGAGGTAGGCTAGGTTGAGACGCACTCAGGAGGATACGGTTAATCAGGAGACGCTTCTGATCCAGCAGGCGGAGGGCTGGCGGTTTGGTCCCTTCGTTTTGTGGGAATCGCCAAGGCGGCTCGAGCGCTCGGGTGCGCCGGTCAGGCTTGGGACCCGGTCGATCGAACTCTTGCTGGAGTTGATCAAGGGGCGGAACGAGCACCTTACTAAGGAGCAATTGCTCGAGCGTGTGTGGGCGGGCGCGGACGTGGACGAAGTGAGCGTGAGGGTTCATATGTCCACGCTGCGAAAGGCCCTCGGTCCGCCTGGCGATCACGAAGGGTGCCACGAATGGATTTCGACAGCGCCCATGCGCGGCTACCGCTTCATCGGCAAAGTCGAGCGTGCGACGTCACCGTGGCCTGGCGGCCCGTCGCTGTCGGGCCGAAGTGCTGAGCATCCTGACCACGTCCCCTGCTTTCGGCCATCCCGGCTGCCGTCGCCCATATCTCGTCTGATCGGCCGAGAGACGGAGATTCGACAATTGCACGAGCGCTTGTTGCAGCGGCGCCTCGTGACGGTAGCTGGACCCGGAGGGATCGGCAAAACATGTGTCGCGGTGCATGTTGCGCGGTTGGTGCAACAAGAGACTGGGAGCGAAGTCACTTTCGTCGATCTCGCCCCCTTGGTGTCGGCTGACCACCTGCTCAGCGCAGTCGCGCAGGCGGTCGGCCTGCCTGGTGATGGTTCTAACTCGTCTATTGCCATTGCGCGAGGCCTGTCTGGTCGCTCGCTTCTTCTTCTGGTGGACAACTGCGAGCATGTAGTCACTGCAGTGGCGAGGCTGGTGGAGGAGCTGCTGGTTCTGCTGCCTGAACTGAAAGTCCTGGCGACCAGTCGTGAACGTCTGCGAGTGCAAGGTGAGCATGTCGTGCGACTGCCCCCCCTGTCGTTGCAGGCGGGCCCCGTCTACAACATACGACAGGCAATGCGCTCCGCGGCTGTCGAGTTGTTGATCGACCTGTCAACGGCAGCCGGCGCGCCAGACTTCGAGGATGCGGAAGCCGAGCTTCTTACACGCCTGTGCAGGAATGTGGACGGAATCCCGCTCGCGATACAGCTCATTGCGGCTCGCCTTCCCGTCCAGTCGGCTCGTTCGCTCGCCGAGGACCTGGACGGCCACCTGCAGATCTACTCGATGGGAAATCGCTCGGAGCAGAAACGGCACCGGACGCTAGCCGCGACGCTGGACTGGAGCACTGCGCTGCTCACGACAGCGGAGCTTCGGCTGTTTTGCCACCTGTCGGTCTTTCGGGGTCGCTTCGACGCTGAGTCTGCGCTCGCAATCGTGGACGGTGAACTGGATGCAGATATTGCACTGGACGCGCTCGCCTCATTGGTGGACAAGTCCCTTGTCGCATTCGATCATTCCCACGGCAGTGCAGCCTACCGCCTGCTTGACACCACGCGCGGCTACGCGCAAAAGAAACTGACGGAAGGAGGTGCATGGGGCCTTGTCTGTGCTCGTCATGCGCACTGGATGCTCAGCGTCATGCGGGCGGCCAACGTCGAACTCACTGACGTTGACATGGCTACGTGGATAGATCGGTACGCACATCGCATCGACGACGTGAGATTCGCGCTTGACTCGAATTTGGAGGCTCGCGGCGAGTTGACCGTCGCTTCCGGCCCACTGTGGATTTACATGTCTCAGCTGGCCGAGTTCCGCACGCGTGCGAGAGCCGCGCTGGAGCACGCCTCGGCGCAGATCCCACGCGACGAGGCCATGATGGCAAGACTGCAGATCGCACTCAGCAATGCCATTGCATACACAGACGGCGCAACCAGCGAATGCGTCGAGGCGTGCGAACAGGCGCTGGTCAACAGCGTTAAGACGGCGACGCTGGAGGTCGAGCTGGAGTCGCGCTGGCGCTTGGTGACACTTAACATGGTGCTTGGGAACTATGCGCGATCCCTGTGGCATGCTGAGCGGCTCGATGTGACAGCAAAGGCGTCGGGCGATCCTATCGGGAAATACATGGCGGCGCGAATGATGGCGTACGCAAATCATTTCTGCGGCAACTTCCGTGTATCACGCGCCCACGTCGTGGCTGCGGCGTCGCTCGGTTACATCGACCGGCTCAATCCCGCGTTGATGCTGCAGTCAGACCCGCGCACGACACCTTTGTGCAGCCTAGGACGCACGCTTTGGATCATGGGCGAGGAGGACAAGGCCATGGAGGCAGCCACGCGTGTGGTGGAGTACGCCGAGGATTTTGGACAGGTTCTAGGGCTGATATTCGCGCTCTACTGGGCATGTCCAGTGGCAGTGTGGGCCGGACGGCACGACGTCGGGCGCAGATGGATCGAGCGGATGCGCGAGGTGAGCCAGCGGCGAGGTCTGGACTACTGGCACAAGTGGGTTATCTGGTTCGACTACGGGCTGCGCGTGCGAATGGGGGAGGACCGCGAGCGTGTCCATCAGGAAGTGGTGACGATGCTGCCGCGACTGGACACGCGCACGCGTGACGTCCTAGTCACCTTTTGCGAGGACTGGTTCGACGATGAGATGCTGGTGCGGGTCGAACGGGGGGAGGGCCAGTGGTGTGCCGCGGAGGTGTGGCGTGCCGCCGGCGTCAGACGTCAGCGCGATGGCGATCGGGCTGGCGCGGAGCGCTTGTTTCGCATGGCTGTGGACAAAGCGCGTGCGCAGTGTGCCGTTGCCTGGCAGCGGCGTGCTGAGGCGTCGTTGGTGGCATTGGGCGCGCAACCATAGCCGACGGGCAGCCCTAAGGGAGCGCTCCCCGAGGCGCCGGGCGCATTTCGTGCATGCCTTCGGGTTTGATCCAGCGAACGAAGGTAGATCGCCCAGGTCGCTGAAGGCGCGCCAGCGGCACGTGCATACTTTGGTCAGTGTATGCGCGGCAGGAGCTGCCATGGGCCGGCAGGTAGCTGCCAGCGTCCAAGGTATTCCGCGACTGCCTGTGCGCGGAAGCAGCGACGTGCGTTCGCACCTGAATTTATTGTCCTATGCATACGTAAATGTCCTCTCAGCCCGATACGAGCAAGCTGATGCCGCGAGCGGATACGCTTTGGCGTTTTGGTCCGTTCACGGTCCGGGAATCCGAGCGCCGGGTCGACCGCGACGGAATGCCCGTGCGGCTTGGTTCCCGATCGTTCGACATCCTTATCCAGTTGCTTTGGCGCGCCGGAGAAGTTGTGAGCAAGGAGGAGTTGCTGCAGGCGGTATGGCCGGGCGTCCTGGTGGACGAGGGCAGCGTTCGGGTCCACATTTCGTCGCTTCGCAAGGCCTTTGCCGATAGTTCGTCGAAGCCGGACAGCGCCGATTGGATCCTGAACGTGCCTTCTAAGGGGTACACCTTCACGGGTCGAGTGGAGCGTGGGATGGTCGCTGAAGTCACGCATAACGCGTTGCCGAACGAACCCTTGCGTGTCGCTGGTTTCGTGGCGCCGCCGCTGAGTCTCACTCAGTTGATGGGGCGCGATACGGATGTTGACAAAGCCTTGGCCGCGCTCGCCGATCGACGTCTCGTCTCGGTCGTCGGATCGGGCGGAATCGGTAAGTCTCGGCTTGCGCTTCGCGTGACGGAGGTATATCGCACGCGCGACGCGAATCGTCCGCGCTCCGTGGCATTCGCCGATCTGGCGCCACTTGTTTCTGGAGACCACGTGTTCAGCACGCTGGCCCGATCGCTGGGCGTGCCCATCGAGGAGGCAGACACTTTTCGCCTCTTGCAGTCCCGAATCGCAGGCACCCACTTGCTGTTGCTCATCGACAACTGCGAGCATGTGCTCGAAGCCTTGGCGCCCCTCGTCATGCGGCTTCTCGTCGCGCTGCCCGGCCTGCGCATCCTTGCTACGAGTCGCGAGGCGCTGCAGGTGGAGGGGGAATTCGTTCTTCGGCTGTCGCCTCTAGACGTCCCTGCTGCGGCACATACGTCGTTGGCAGTGGCGTTGCAGTCCTCGGCGGTTCGGTTGCTTGTCGAAAGAGCGGAGGCGGCCGGCGCTCAGCCGTTCGATGATTCGCATGCGCCAGCGCTGTCGCAGGTCAGCCGCTACCTGGACGGCATCCCGCTGGCCATTGAACTGGTGGCGGGCCGACTCTGCGTCCAGTCGGTCGATGATCTCTTGTTGAGGCTAGACGACCACATGGGTCTGTACATGGAAGGAAACCGCGCCTCCATGCCGCGGCACCGGACGCTTGCAGCGGCTCTGGACTGGAGCGTCGCGCTGCTCTCGCCTGAGGAGATGCGGCTGTTTCGACGCCTGTCGGTCTTCCGCGGACGTTTCGATGTGGAGGCGGCCCTCAGCATGGTGGCCGATGAACCCGATTCAGATCTCTCACTGCAGGCACTGATAGGCCTGACGGAGAAATCGCTGATCAGTTTCGACCGCTCCGAGCCCTCGGCCCGGTATCGGCTCCTGGACACGACGCGCAGCTACGCGGCCAAGTTGTTGATGGAGCTTGGAGAAAAGGAGGTTGCCATTGAGCGCCATGCCATGCAGATGCTCGACGTGATGAATGCGGCGACCGAAGACCTTTCCGTCCTGACGGTGGCGCGCTGGAACGAGCAGTATGCCCACTGGCTGGATGACGTACGGTTTGCGATCGACCAGTGTTTCGTACGCGGGGCTGTGAAAGCTGCTTCGGCGCTGAGCGTGGCATCGGCCCCTCTGTGGTTCCATGTTTTCCAGCTGAACGAGTTCCGTCAGCGCCTTGCGCTTGCGCTTCAGAGCTTGGAGGCCGAGCAACATCCGGATTCCGAGACCATGACGTGGTTGCGTGTGGCGTTGACTAATGCGATCCTGCACACTGTCGGCCCGGTCCCGGAGATGGGTCAGGTGGGCGAACGCGCATCTGCCGGTGCTTATGCGAGCCAGTCACCGATCTTGCTGGTGCAGGCGCGTTGGGGGATGTGCTTCTTCGACGTCTGCCGAGGCGACTACGCCGCCGGTCTGCGTCACGCACACGCACTGCGGGATCACACTGCCGCGTGGGCAGATCCGATTGGCGTGAATCTTTCACATCGGATGCTTGCGTTGACATCCCACTTTGCAGGTGACTTTGTGGCAGCACAATTGCACGGTCAGCGAGCGCTTTCCGTCGTTGGCGGTGCTAAGCGTGTGCGGGGCAACATGCTTCAAGTGGATGCCAATGTTGCATCCAACGCGATCCTGGCGAGGACGCTATGGATCAAAGGTCATCCAGCGCAGTCTCATGCTGCTTCTGCCGAGGCAATTCGCAGCGCGCTTGCAACCGGCCAGGCGCTGTCGTTGTGCTTCGCCCTGTTCGGCGCTTGCCCTGTGGCGATCTGGTCCGGCAACCTGGATCAGGCCAGGGAATATGTGCAGATGATGATCGACGAGGCAGAGCAGCGCGGACTTGTCTATTGGAACCGCTGGGCACGTTGCTTTGCTGAGGGTCTCGCAGGAATGGCTCCGATGCTCAGCGAGGACCGGCCGTTGCAGAAGCCTCGAGCTTGGGCTGCCATGGAGGATCCGCAGAAAGAGACGCTGCTGACGTTCTGCCCCGACTACGTGGATGACGCCATGATCGCGCGTGCCTGGCATGGCCAAGGACAGTGGGCAGCGGCTGAGGTGTACCGTGCAGCGGGGCTGCGACATGAGCGACACGGTGCGTTTGAGGAAGCGCGCTCACTTTATCTGCGCGCACTCGCGCTCGCTCGACGGCAGGGTGCAAGGGTTTGGGAAATGCGCGCATCCATCTCCTTGGCCAACTTGCTTGGCGAGCGTGATGATTTGGCGGCGGCTCGCCGCGTATTAGATGAAGCTTTGCAAGGCTATGCGCCCCAGGATGAGTTTCCCGAGCGACTGCTAGCGCAGAAGATCCTAGCCTCACCGTCCAACTCATGAGCCAAGGCAGGTATGCAGTTTATCGAGTGACCTGCCGACCGCGCTCGCGAGCGCATCAAAGGGGGCGCGGTCGGTGGAATCGGCGCCGCGCTTCCCGTCGCGCCTCGTTGAGACTGACTTCCCAAAGCCGTTCGGCCAACTCGGCATCAATAGCCCACGGACGTACTCCTGCGCACGGGTGTATGCCACCATTTTTGGCACCGCGGCGATGGCGCAACGTCGCAATCTTCGCAATAGACGCCACCGTGTGCATCCAGGTCACGACTCGGCGCGCATCAGACGGCGGTCAATGACCCCTGGAATGGAGTCTTCAGGTCGAGCTCTGGCCCGGCTATGCGGTTGTCACAGGGATCCAGGACGTTGAACGCGGCGATCTCGTCACCACTCGTGTACCCAGGTTGACCTCCATGCTCATAGTCGAGCAGCGTGGAGTGTCGCAAGGACCTGAAAGCTCAAGACCGTGACCGCCTCGAGGTGCTTCTCGCGGGGACTGGCAATTTCGACCTGACAGCTCTTTACGATGCGTCCAGGGCGCCCGCTCATCAACAGGGTCCTGTCGCCGACCGAGATAGCCTCGTCGATGTCGTGGCTCACCAGGGTGCGGCGGGGCGCCACTGGTGCAAGAGATGGACGAGCTGGATGAGTATCTCCTGCATGCCTGATCGCGTGATCGCATACAGTGCAGAAAATGGTTCGTCGGCCATGAGGAGTTTGGGTTCGCGCGGGAGGGCTTGAGCGAGGGCAGCCCGCTGCGCCATGCCCCCGGCCAACTGCCGGGGATAATTCTCGCCTTGATCCCCGAGGCCCACGGCCTGCAATGCGGCTTGGACACGGTGATGGATCTGCGTCGCATCCTCGCACCGCCACGTCCGGAGTCCAGGCCGAACGCGACGTGCCGGCGCGATGTCAGCCTCGGCAGCAGTGCAGGGTGCTGGAAAGTCGTCGCGGCTTGGGCGTCAGGGGAATACAAGGTATTTCCCGCCATGGTCACCTCGCCCTTGGTCGGTGTGCCCTCCGGGTTTCCCAGGCGTGCGGCCATGCACAGGAGCGTCGACTTGCCGCATCCACTGCTACCGAGCAGGCAGACGATTTCACGCTCCGCAATCTCGAACGAGACATTCTCGAAGACGGGTGTGGCGGCGCCGTAGGCGAAGCCGACGTCACGTAGCTCGAGGATGGGGGTACCGCGGCGCAGGGACCGACCGTCAGAACAGACCTGAAGAGTTTCCCGCCGCTGCACTGCGCGTAGGGTGCTTGGCCAGTTCAGCGAGCAATTGCGTAACGCTGGGCGTCACGATGGGAATGAATGCCGACTCGCGCCATCGGCGGATGAAATCCCCCCTGCGCAGGAAAGCCCGTCCGCCGCTGGCCTGGAGTTCGAACTGGATTGCTTCCTGCACGCAAGCGTTCAATTCCAGGCGAAGTCGGAAGAGGCGATGGGGCGAGTCGACGAAGGTTCCGTTGTCGACGCCGGACTTAAGGGTGTCTGCCGTCGCTTCGAGCCGTTGAGCGAGTTCCTTGATGGGCGCGGCAAGAATGTGCTCCGCACTCGCGGCATTTTGAAGTGCTTGGGCGACCGAGGCCCGAGCTAGGCCAATGGACAGGCCGCATTGGAGGCCCAGGAAGACCGGGCGCACTCTGGGCAGGAATGTCGGAGCTATGTCAGCTAGGAGGTCGCTGCTTTCGATTTGGACGGCGTCGAGGGTGATCGAGGCGGTGTTGGTTCCGCGCAGCGCGATGAGATCAAGGTCGCCAGAGCGCATGAGGCCGGTTCTGTCCGACGGGAGCGCCACGATCATTGGCGGGCCGCCCTCGTCCTTTGCCACGGCAATCGCCACAAGGAATCGCTCCCGACGCAGGTTGGTGCACCAGGGGACCGTGCCCTTGAGCGTCCAGCCACCATGCGGCGCCGGCGTCGCAACCACGTTGATTGCCTCGATTCCGCTCAGGAACTTTATGATGTTTGACAGCCCCGGAGCGCCGGCCGTTCGGCCGGCCATCAGTCGCTCGACATGCAGGTCGCGCAGCGCGGTACGGTCCGACTGACTCAGCATCTGAATCATCACGCACTGTGCCCAGAGGACGAACGCGGCGGAAAGCGACAGCGAGGCAACTTGCGCAACCGATTCGATGGCCAGGCTGATCTTGCCGCCAAGGCCCCCAAGATGCTCAGGGACGCCATGGGCGAACAGACCGGCTCTGGCCAGCCGCGGAACGACTTCAGCAGCGAGCGATGCGTCGCTGTCCAACGCGTGGGCTTGTGCTGCCAGCCATGCGGCATCGGTCTCAACGAGCATGTTGGCCCCGCAACTCTTTGGCTGGCCGGAAGCTCTTTGGAAGGTAGGGTTGGAGCTGCGGATCGACGGGGCTGCGGGCAAGATTGTTCGCGAAGTTGCACAGCGTGGCCAGATCTACGCCGAGGCTGACATCCAGCGCCCGTCGTGCATAGACTGAGGCGTAGGAGTACTCGAGTTGCGCGTCACTGACCGCACCTCCTGTCGCGACGATCGCCTCCGTGAACTCACGGACGGCGTCGAGGCTGGTGTCACCGCAACCCTCGACCGCCTGCAGTACGAGGAGTTGGGCTCGGGTGACCTTGGCCTGGTGCAGCCCGATCTTGGTGTGGCCTGCTATGCAGAAGTCGCAGCCGCAGATTCTCGCTGCCGTGATCTGCACGACCTCTCTCGCACGCGCCTTCCATGCGCTCTTGGCGTTGATCTGGCCGACCCTGAGGTAGGGGTCAAGTGCTTCAGGCGCATTTGCCAGCACATTGATCAGGTTCGGGATGAAGCCATTGGCAGCGAGGACCTTCTCGGCCGATTGGCGGGCGCCCTCGGGCGCGGTGGCAATCTCGTGCACGGGCAGGCGGGTCATGGTCGAGCACAGGTAGTTCGAAGCCGTCCAGCGCGGCATTTCAATACCGCTCTGCGGCAGGAGAGCGGAACGAAGCCAGAGGGTTTCATCGGACTCAACCTGCCACAACGGAAAAAAGGGATAGCGGGCGCTGTTTCTGGTTGATGTCTTCGCTCGCAGGGCACCCTCCTGCGCTCGGGCCCACACCGGTAGTGTCGAGCCCGGGGCGTGGTGGCCTAGGCTTTTGCGGTAATTAGCAGGCAATGCCTTGCACGTGTTCAATGCATGGACCACCCGTGACTGACGACCAGCGACTGGCCCGTCAGTGCGTTGCTCGGGAACGAGGCGAACAGCAGGGCTACCTCTGCGACGTCGTCCAGCGTCGTGAACTCGCCGTCCACCGTCTCCTTGAGCATGACCTTGCGGATGACATCCTCTTCGGAGAGGTTCAGGGCTCTGGCCTGCTCGGGAATCTGCTTGTCCACCAAGGGCGTGCGCACGAAGCCGGGGCAGATGACGTTGGCACGCACGCCGTGTTTTGCGCCTTCCTTGGCGATCACCTTCGCCAGTCCGATCAGCCCATGCTTGGCGGTGACGTAAGGCGCCTTCAGCAGCGAAGCTTCTTTCGAATGTACCGAACCCATGTAGATGATGCTGCCGCCCTTGCCAGCGGCGTACATGTGCCTGAGGGCGGCGCGCGTCGTCAGGAACGCACCGTCTAGCTGGATGGAAAGCATCTTCTTCCATTCGGACAGCGAAAATTCCTCCACCGGCTTGACGATCTGGATGCCGGCATTGCTCACCAGGATGTCGATGCCGCCGAGTTCGCGGGCAGCCAGATCAACCGCGCGATCGACTTGCTCCTCGTCCGTGACGTCGACGCCGACGGCAAATGTTCGCCATCCCTTGTCGGCAAATCGCTGAGCCGTCTCGTGCGCAGCGCCCTCGTTCATGTCGGCAATGACCACGATGGCGCCTTCGCGCGCATAGCGTTCGGCGATTTGTCGCCCGATGCCGCTGGCAGCACCTGTAATGAACGCAACTTTACCTTCGAGTTTGGACATGGATGTTTCCTTGGGTTGATGGTCAATACTCGTGGACGACAGTACCGAGCGCGAGAGTGAGGTCGGTGACGAAATGCTGGGCGGACACCACCCTGCGCACCGGGAGACGAGTGACGGGGGCCAGGGCATGCGGGTGCAGATCCAGCGCGGCGGGCCCGGTCCAACTGCCTTTGACTGTGACTTCTGTGGTGTGGTACTCGACCAGCTCGCAGATGCGCGGAGAGCCGTCCACGTGGGGAATGACCTTCAAGAGGTAGTTCGGTGCGGACAGGGCTTGTTGAAGGACAGCAGGATCGGTCGCACTATGCTTGAACCCCATGGTGGCTGTTGCGAGGCGCACCGGCCCGTAGTCCAGAGTTCCAAGCAGGGTGTCGCCCGCGACAACGAGGACCGGTGAGCCAAGCTTTTTTGGAAATCCCCAGATCTCGCGCCCACCAGCAATCGGCGCCTCGCTGTCCAGGTACATGGCGTGCACGTAGTTGCCTTGCTTACCGTCGTAGTGCACAGGAATGACTTGGCCCGCCTCTGTGTAGTCGCCGAATCCCGTCGAGTCGGGCATCCTCATGAACTCGAAGTTGACGATCGGATCCCGCACCTCAAGCGGTTCTGGCACGATTTCCCTCAGAGCGTCGATGTCCGTTTCGTAACTCACCACTAGATACTCACGGTTGATGAAGCGGTAGGGCCCGCACGTGAAGGCGGGGGAAGAAAAGGGCATAGAGAACGCGTTGTTGCGAACGTGGCTTTCAAGCATGGAGGTGCTCCAGAAGCGAAGGGTTAATAAATGCCGAACACGAGATAGAGGGCAATGACGACGAAGACGGCCACCGTCTTGAGGCATGTGACCGCGAAGATGTCGAGATAAGCCTCTCGGTGTGTCAGCCCGGAAACGGCAAGAAGCGTGATCACGGCGCCGTTGTGCGGCAATGTGTCCATGCCTCCGCTTGCCATGGCCGCAATGCGATGAAGGACCTCCAGCGGGATGCCAGCGGCCTGTGCGCTCTGGATGAATTGGTTCGCCATGGCCGCAAGCGCAATGCTCATCCCGCCAGAGGCGGAACCTGTGATGCCTGCGAGCACGGTGACCGCCACGGCTTCATTTATCAGAGGGTTGGGAATGCCGGTCAAAGCATGTGCGACGATCGCGAATCCGGGTAGCGCCGCGATGACTGCGCCGAATCCGTACTCCGAGGCCGTGTTCATGGCTGCCAGAAGCGAGCCGCTGATCGCTGATTTGCTCCCCTCAATGAAGCCCGTCGTGACGTTGGTCCACGCAAAGAGGAGCACGCTGGCTATACCCAGAAGCAGCGCGCCTTCGACTGCCCAGATGGCTACCACGGATGCCACCTCGCCGGTCACCGGGTTTGCGAGGCCTGGAAGGGCGATGACATAGGTCTTGCCGAAGGCGGTAGGTATCCAGCCCGTGAGGAACTTGTTGGCGACAGCGACGACGAGCAGGGGGGAGACGGCGACCCATACGTTCGGTAGCCTTGCACCGGTCACAGGCATCGGCTCATTGAGGGTGTGGTTCCCATAGCCCTCGCCACGACTGGAAGCCGCACGTCGCCGCCATTCGAGATACGCGATGCCGGAAACGAGGATGAAGGCGGAGCCGATCGACCCCATCCATGGTGCCGCCCAGGTCGTAGTGCCGAAAAACGTGGTCGGAATGATGTTCTGGATCTGGGGAGTTCCAGGAAGCGAGTCCATAGTGAAGCTGAACGCGCCCAGCGCGATGGTCCCGGGAATCAGGCGCTTGGGGATGTGCAGCTGACGAAATAGTTCTGAAGCGAATGGATAGACGGCGAAGACCGCGACGAACAGCGAAACACCGCCGTACGTGAGTGCGACGCAGACGAGAACGATTGAAAGCATGGCGCGTTGCTTTCCCACGAGGTCGATGGTGGAAGCGACGATGGCTCTGGCGAAGCCGGATATTTCGATCAGCTTGCCGAATAGTGCTCCGAGCATGAAGACCGGAAAGTACAGCTTGATGAATTGCACCATCTTGTCCATGAACACGCCCACGTAGACCGGCGCGACCAGCGCGGGGTGTGTCAGCAGGACGGCCAGGAGCGCGGCGATCGGCGCGAAGAGGATTACGCTGTGGCCGCGATAGGCGGCGAAGATCAGCAAGCCCAGCGCAAACAGAATTATCAGGAGTGACATGAAGAGTCGGTCGGAAAGTTGAATTGGAGGTCTTGGCGGCGGTCGCCGCTGGCCTCGCCGACCGTGGTGGCATGCGGGCGGGTGCCTTTCGAAGATTCTTGGTTGTCGCCAAGGCCTTGTCTCCGCCCGTCGAGGAGACGTGCGTCTAACCACAATGGGTGTCAGGCGCTTTGACTGGAGGGGCCGCATGGTTTTCGAAGCGGTCCGCCCCCTCGCGCCGCAGGAACGCGTGCTCGATATGCGCGGCGTGCGGCGCTCCCGCTGGGTGGCGCGCACACGCGGTTCGTGCATATCGAGGGTGGCATCAATAAATAAAAGCGGCTGGAGCCCACAAGAATCAGCCGCTTGTTCGCGTTGGTGGACCTACTTCTTTCGGTTGGGGTCGATGACCGAAACTTCTGCCAGCACGAGACCGTTAAATACCCGCGCAACGCTCACGCGAAAAATTTCGCTTGTGCCGGCCTTGTAGACCGCCGCCTTGTCCAACTGGCTCGCAAGCGACTCGTAGTCGCGGTCTCGATCCCGGTGCCGCGGTACTGGGAGCTCGGCATTGCGTGGGTTGCCGGCAGTCGCCCAGTTGCGGCCAAGTTGCGCCAAATGCTTGGCAGCGCTTCTTCGATCGCGAGCATTTCCGAGCGGCCCGGACCATCGAAAACCAGCATCACGTTGGCTTGATAGCCGATGCCGCCTGCGCGGTCGATGAGCCGGGCGTCGCCCACCACAGCGCCACCGTAGGTTAGGGCAACTTGGCGGCCGAAGGCGCCGCTGAGCTTCTGCATGTGGAGGTACCGGGTGCGGTGATCCGCGGTTCCGTCCAGGGCCACTTCCAGTTCGACGCGCAGGAGCTGGCCGAAAGGGTGCACGCGCGCAGTCTTGCTGAAGTAGGCCTTCGTTTCGTGCAGGCGATTGCGGTGATAGTCCTCGTGCACCTGCTGCGCGCGGCCGGCTTTGGCGCCACGTTCGAACACTCTAATGAGGTTCCCGAATAACTCTAGGACGGCGACACACGAGGCGTCTTGAAAGAGCCAATGCGGGTGCACTGCCCCATTCAGCTGATGCAACCTAGCCTCCGAAAACGCGTGGCATGCGGTTTAGATGCGCGGTGTGAAGAGCACGTCTTCGCAATCGCTGCGGATGAGATGGAAGAGGACGGGAAGTGCGCTCGCGAGTACGGGCCCAAGCTTGGTGACAACCGTCCCCTTGGACGTGCGGCGGGTCCCCCACCCTCCGTGTGCTGAAAAACGGCAATGCGGCGCTGGCCGCGTCTTCCGTGCATGACGCTCATTCGCGCGCTTCGTAGACCACCTTGTCGTTCACGATGGCCTTGAGGGGAACGATGTCTTTGATCTGCTCATCCGTTCAGGACGGGGGCGTCCCGAGACGGACGCATTCCGCTGGGTCACCATCGAGTAGCTGCCGCTGCTTTGCGCGCCCAACCTCGCCGCGGTGCTGACCGGCGCGATCTCGCTGGCCGGGATCCAGGGGCAACTGCTGTACGAGGTGGTTCCGGTCGACGCATCGCCCGCGCCCATCGACTCGCGCGGTTGATCCTGCGCAACGCCGCGTGCGGCAGCCTGCTCAAGCATGCAGCAGGCCGCTCAAGAATGAGCGCAGGCCAGTCCAGACATCCACCGCGAGGTCGCCCCATGAAGAACGTCACATCGGACGCAGTTCTGCAGGTCGTCGGGTTCTGCATCGCCACGCTGCTGGCCACGGGCGTTCTCGTGCTGGCGAGGCTGAATGAGCGCAACGCCGCGCCGGACGGCCTTGCACCCGTTCCACACACGACAAAAGTTCCAGATCACATCCAGCCGCCGCATCTTCATCCTGACCCTCACCGCGACGGGCGCTGCCGCCTGCGCCTCCGGTGCGTTCGGGCAGGCCCAGCTCGACGAGAAAGAGCCGCAAGCCGTGGCGCTCGGCTACGTCGCGGATTCGGCCAGGGCCGATACGAAGAAATCCCCGAAGCACGACAACGCCCAGCTGTGCAACGGCTGCGCACTGTGGCAATCGAAGCCGACCGACCCGAAGAGCAGCTGCGCGCTGTTCTCCGGCAAGCAGGTCAACGCCAGGGGGTGCAGCGCCTGGGCGAAGAAGGCCTGAGGGCCGGGCTGCCGGCAGCCTGGCATTCAAAGACCCAGTGCGACCCCATCACCGCGAGGGTCGTGCGCGCCCGCCAGGCTGCCGTCGGCTTCAAAGCGGATCACGCCGGGCAGCCCTGCCAGTGGGCTGTGCGCGGCGATGGGCGCGACCTCGTGGCCGCGCGCGGTCAACGATGCCATCACCTCGGGCCCCACGTCCTGCTCCAGCTTCAGGCTGTCGCGGCTGTCGGAGAAGGTCCGTCCGAGCAGGAAGCGCGGCCTTGCCAGTGCCTGCGCGGGGTCCAGGCCGAAGTCGATCAGCCGGGTGAGCAGCGCCACCAGGGTCTGCGGCTGCCCGTCCGCGCCCTGCGTGCCCAGCAGCAGCTCGGGCCGACCGTCGCGCATGAAAGCGACGGGGTTCAGCGTATGGAAGGGCCGCTTGCCGCCGCGCAGCCCGTTGGGATGGTTCGCATCGTGGTGGAAGGCCGCGCCGCGGTTGTGCCACAGCACACCGGTGTCGCCGGCCACGACACCGCTGCCCCAGTCGTAGTAGATGCTCTGGAGCACGCCCGCACCGCGCCCGGAGGCGTCCGCGGCCGCGAAGAACACGGTGTCGCCGTGGCGGAATCGCTGGGGCCAGGGCATCGCCCGTGCGCCGGCCTGCGCCCGCGCCGCCTGCTGTTGGATGTAGGCGGCGTCGAGCAGCCGCTGCACGGGCACCTCGGTGAAATCGGGGTCGGCCAGGAAGCGGTCGCGGTCGACGAAGGCCAGCTTGATCGCCTCGACCATCCGGTGGAAGTGCTCGGCGCTGCCTTCGGCGATGCCGGAGAAATCCTGCTCGCCGAGGATGCCCATGGCTTCCAGCGTGGCGAAGCCCTGTGTCGGCGGCGGCAGGCTCAGCAGCGTGCCGCCGCGGTAGGGCACGGCCAGCGGCGTCACTTCCCGGGCGCGGGTGCCGCGCATGTCGTCCAGCGTGAGCGGCGAACCCGCGGCCTGCAGGCCGGCCGCGAGGCGGTGCGCGACTTCGCCTTCGTAGAACTCGCGCGGGCCGTGCGCCGCGAGCCGCGACAGCGTGTGCGCCAGCCCGGGCTGGCGCTGGTGCTGGTGCGAAGGCCCCACGGGAAACGCCGCGTCGAAGCCGTGCCAGTGCTGCGCCTCCGCGGCCCGCATCTCGTGCCAGAAGCGCTGCGAGGCCGACACGGCAAAGCCCTCCTGCGCATGTTCGATCGCGCGAGACAGCAGTGACGCCCAGCGCTGGCGGCCCTGCCAGTTGCGCGCCGAGATGTCGAAGGCCCGGGCCCAGCTGTCCACCGCCGCGGCCGTGGTCAATGCCGACGCGCCGCCGCGCAGCGGGACTGGTCCCGACAGCGGCGGGAGCGCTGCGGCGGCCTGCCCCACGCCGGAGATGCCGCGCACGGGCGCGCCGGGCTGCGCGATGAGCCAGAAACCGTCGCCTCCGAGCCCGGTGAAGTGCGGGCACACGACGCACAGTACGGCCGCCATGGCGATGGCGGCCTCGATCGCATTGCCGCCATCGGCCAGCACCTCCAGGCCCGCCGCACTGGCCAGCGGATGGGGGCTCGTCACCATGCCTCGCCGGGAGGTGGCCGAAGCAGGTGCGGCGGGATGGTGCGTGGGCTCAGCGGACATGGAAGCAGTCATGCGGAAGTTCGTTCATGGCGCCTGCGTCAGGAAGGCTGCCACCATCTGGCGGGTCATCTTCTGGTGCGCCTTCTGCCAGGCCGCGGCCTGCAGGTCCTTGTTGAAGATGCGTGACAGCGTGAACGCATGGGCGCGGCCGTAGTACGACAGGCTCACCATCGCCACGTACAGGTGCAGCGCATCGATGCCGCTGCGCACGACGCCTGCCGCCACCCCGCGCACCAGCAGGCGGCGGATCAGCGCGATCACCGGCGATGACATCTCCGGGATCCGGTTCGAGCGCGCGAGGTGCCGCGCCTCGTTGAGGTTCTCGAAGGCCAGCAGCTTGCGCAGCCGCGGGTGCGTCGCGAAGTGGTGGTCCACGAAATCGGCGATGTGCAGCAGGCCGGTCAGCGGCTCCTCGGCCTCCGGGTCCAGCCGGAGTTCTTCGTGCCGCAGGTCGGCCATCACCGCCTCGAGCACGGCGACGTACAGGTCGTCCTTGCTCCCGAAGTAGTGGTACAGCATGCGGATGTTCGTGCCGGCGAGTCGTGCGATGCGTTCGGTGCGCGCGCCGCTGTAGCCCTCGTTCGAGAACTCGTCGATCGCCGCTTCCAGGAGCTTCGCGCGCGTGAGTGTGGCGTCGCGCCGCGCGATCGTCTCCTGGGCCGGTGCCCGCCGTGGGGAAAGTTTGCTCATCGTGTGGATGGGAATGCAGGCGCTAGTGTCGCGGCAAGTTCAAGCAGCCGTTCGTCATTGCCCCTGGCCGAGATGAAGGATGCGTAAGGCGGCAGGCCCTCGGCAGCCGGTAGCGGAAACACCACCTGCGGCAGGCCCGCATGGCCGGCCACCGCGCCGAGCGCCAGTGCGCGCTTGTAGAAGGCCCCGCGCTGAGCCGCATCGGCCCGGCGCGACAGCGCGAAGCAGGGTGCGGCGGGAATCAGCCACGCCTCGTCGGGGCTCATCCTCTGCGCCAGCCGCGCGGCGGCCTGGGCGCGCCAGTCGCTCCAGCGCGTTCCCTGTGCGGCATCGAGCGCCAGCGCCGCCTCGAAGCGCGGCGCGATGGCAGCGCCGAAGCGCGGCCGCTGCCGCCGGATCCACGGGCCGACGTGGGCCTGAATCTCCAGGCCCTGAAGCACGGCATAGGCTTCGAACCAGTCGCGCCAGTCGCTGCCGCCATAGGCGCTGCGCTCGCTGTCGATGCGCATCAGGCGGGCCCACGCGGCCAGCGGCTCGCGCACCGCGGGCTCCGCCAGCGCCAGCGCGTCCGTGGCCACGCACACGCGCAGGGGCGGCGCGGACCGGGCGCTGCCGATGCGGGCTTCGGTGCCGAGCAGCGCATGCCCGGCGCGGCGCAGCAGGTCGGTATCGCGCGCGAACCACCCCACCGTGTCGTAGCTCGGTGCGAAGGGCAGGACCCCGCCGAGCGGGATCCGGCCGTGCGTGGGCCGCATCGCGGCGACCCCGCAGAACGCCGCCGGTACGCGCACCGAGCCGCCCGTGTCCGTGCCCAGCGCCAAGTCGACCTCCGCCCATGCGACCGCGGCGGCGCTGCCGCTGGACGACCCCCCGGGCAGCCGATCGGGGTCGCGCGGATGGCGCGGCGCGCCGTAGTGGGCGTTCTCGCCCTCCAGGCTGAAGGCGAGTTCGTCGCTGATCGTCTTGCCGACGACCCGCGCGCCTGCGCCACGCAGCGCGGCCACGCAGGGCGCGTCGTGCACGGCCGGCGCGTGGCTGGTGGCCCAGTCCGGGTTACCGCCGCCGGTGAGGGCACCTGCGATGTCGATGAGGTCCTTCACGCCCAGGCGCACCCCGTTCAGCGCGCCGACGCCGGTGGCGGGCCGCTCGCAGCGGGGGCCGGGCATCCAGCCGCCCGAGCCGTGCGCGGTCTCCGTGTGCATCAGGCGGGCAGCGCCGCGAGCACGGCGGCCGAGTCGGTCACGAAGCCGAAGCACTTCTTGACGTTCCAGATCGTCGCCTCGGTGCAGAAGTCCGGCGAGCTCGTGGCGCAGCAGTCGCTCAGCATCACGCAGCCGTAGCCCAGGAAGTTGGCGTCGGTGAGCGTGTGCAGCACGCACTGGTCGGTGTTGCAGCCCGCGAAGAGGATGCTGCGCACCCCGAGGTTGCGCAGGATGCTGTCCAGCGGCGTGTCCCAGAAGCCGCTGATGCGGTGCTTGTCGACCAGAAAGTCGCCTTCGTGCGGTGCGAGCTCGTCCACGATGGCCGCGGCCCACGAGTCCTTCTGCAGCACGTGGCCCTTGCCGCCGGGCAGCGGGTCGCCCAGGCCGACGCCCGTGCCGCTGTTCTTGTACAGATGGATCTGGTTGGGCGGCATGTTGGCCAGGTCCGGGCGGTTGCCCCAGTTGACCCAGACGACCGGCACGCCGGCGCGGCGCAGCCCGGGCAGCAGCTTCTGCAGCGGGGCGATCGGCGTGCGGTCCGCCGCATAGTTGCCGCCGATGTGGTCGACCCATCCGCCCTCGGTGCAGAAGTCGTTCTGCAGATCGATGATGACGATGGCCGTGCGGCGCAGGTCGAGCACCACGTTCTGCGGCTGCGCCTGCACCCGGGCGCGCAGCGGCGCGGGCGGCTCCACGGACATATCGACCTCGCGCTCGCTGGCGACCCAGTAGTACTGCTGGCCCAGGCCCAGGGCGCCGTCGGGCCGGGCATCGGGAAGATAAGGGTGGCGTTTCATCAAAGGCTCCGGTGGTGTGCGGGCGAAGGGCGCATCGCCGCAGGCTGGTGCATTCGTTGCGGTCGCCGCACCGATATGCGGCAAAAAGTCGGCGAATTCATTGGCACTGTTATTGCGATGCGTTGTCGGTAAGTAATTGATTAGTTACTTAACCCTCCAACTAGCGAAAGGCATGCCATGCAGATTCCGTATCCCTCCCGCCGCGCCGCCGTCCTCGCAGGCGTCAGCGCCTTCACCGCCCTCGTGCTGAGCCTGCCGGCCTCGGCCGCCGATCCGTTCGCGGTCGGCATCCTCATTCCCGGGTCCAAGTCGGACAAGGGATGGATGGAGTCCGGCTACGACGGCCTCGTGGCCGCGCAGAAGGAGTACGGCGCCAGGATCAAGGTGCAGATGATCGAGAACATCAACTACGCCGACATGGAGCAGGCGCTGACCAACCTGGCCAGCAAGAACGCGCTCGTGATCGGCGTAGGCGGCCAGACGCAGGCCGCCGTGCTCAAGGTGGCCAAGCGCTTCCCCAAGACGCACTTTTCGATCGTCGGCGGCAACAAGGCCGAGGAGACGGCCAACGTGGCCGGCTACGACGTGAAGCAGGCCGAGATCGCCTTCGTCGCGGGCGCCGCCGCCGCGATGCTCTCGAAGAACGGGGCCGTGAGCTACGTGGGCGGCATGGAGATCCCTTCCATCGTCAACGCCGGCAAGGAGTTCGGCAACGGCGCCAGGTACATCAAGCCCGGCATCAAGTACTTCGAGAACTACACCGGCGACTTCGACAACGTGGCCAAGGCCAAGGAAGCCACGCTGGCGGCCATCGCGCAGGGCGCCGACGTGCACTATCACATCCTGAACCTCGGCCTGCGCGGCATGGAGCAGGCGGCAAAGGAGAAGGGTACGAAGATCATCGGCAGTTACACCAACCGCTGCGGCACCGATCCGCTCTATCCCGCCTACAGCATCACCGGCGTCGGCTATCAGGTGCAGTACGCCATCAAGGAGGCCGTCGGCGGTACCTGGAAGGCTGGCTACAAGCCCTTCGGACTGGCCATGGGGCCGAACGCATCGGACATGGTCATCTGCGGGGCGACCGACGAACAGAAGGCCAAGCTCGAGCAGATCAAGAAGGACATCCTGTCTGGCAAGATCAAGGTGCTGGAGGGCTGATGCGCGAGCGCCACGCCATCGGCCTCGGTGACGGCATCAGCGGCGGCGGCCCGGGGTTCGCCGCAACGCCAGCCGCCGCGCCGCTGCTGCAGCTGGAGGGGCTGTCCAAGCGCTTCGGCGCGCTGCAGGCGCTGCAGGACGTCTCGCTGGCGCTCCATCCCGGCGAAGTCCACTGCCTGCTGGGCGAGAACGGCGCCGGCAAGTCCACGCTATGCAATCTCGTCTTCGGCGTGCACGCCGCGGACGCGGGCCAGATGACGCTGGCCGGCGGGGCGTTTCGCCCGCGCTCGCCGGCGGATGCCCTTTCGCACGGCATCGCGATGGTCCACCAGCACTTCAGCCTCGTGCCCGACATGACGGTGCTCGACAACCTGCTGCTCGGCCAGGTGCGCGGCGTCCTCGACCGCAAGGCCGGCGCGGCGCGTATCGCCGCGATGCGGGAGCGCTACGGGCTCGCGCTCGATCCGCATGCGAAGGTGCAGGACCTGTCGGTGGGCGAGCGCCAGCGCGTGGAGATCGTGAAGTGCCTGGTGCGCGAGCCGCGCCTGCTGGTGCTCGACGAACCCACCGCCGTGTTGCTGCCGCAGGAGATCGAGGCATTGCTCTCGGTGTGTACGCGCGTGGCGCAGCAGGGCTGCGGCGTGGTGCTGGTCACCCACAAGCTGGCCGAGATCCAGCGCGTTGCGCGGTGTGCGACCGTCCTGCGCGGCGGCCGCGTGGTGGCGCGCTCGGACGCGCCCGCACAGGATATCGACGCGCTGGTGCGCGCGATGATCCAGCGCGACCTGCAGGCGCCTGCCGCTGCGCCGGTACGGGCGTCTCGTGCGTCCCGGCCGGCACCGGGCAGCCCGACGCGCGAGGCAGCGCTGCTGGCCGACGGCCTCACCGTGCGCGACGTCGATGGCGTGGTGCGCCTGGACAACTTCACCCTGGTGGTGGAGCCGGGCGAGATCGTGGCCATCGCCGGCGTCGAGGGCAATGGCCAGAGCGAGCTGGGCGCGGTGCTTTCGGGAATGCTGCGTCCCACCGAGGGGCGCTATTTCGTCTGCGGCGAGGACATGACGCGCGCCACGCCGCGCCAGCTCAGCGCCGCGGGCTGCGGCGTGGTGCCCGAAGACCGGCATGCGCTGGCCTGCGTGACAGGCATGAACGTCGCAGAGAACATCATGCTCGACCGCCTGGACCGGTTCCGGCGCTTCGGCCTCCTCGACCGCGCGGCTATGCGCCGCGAGGCACTCGACCTCATGCAGCGCTATGACGTGCGCGCCGCCAGTCCCGACGTGCCGTTCGGAGGCCTTTCGGGCGGCAACCAGCAGAAGGCGGTGCTCGCGCGCGAGCTCACGCTCGAGGGCCTGCGCTTCCTGCTGGCGGCGCAGCCCACGCGCGGCCTGGATGTCGGCGCGGTCGAGGCCGTCTACGGCCACATCCGGGCCGCCGCGGACCGCGGGGTCGGCGTGCTGCTCATCTCGTCGGAGCTCGACGAACTGCTGAGCGTCGCCGACCGCGTGCTGGTGCTCTACCGGGGCCGGGTGATGGGCACATGCCCCACGGCGGGCGCGGACCGCGCGCGCATCGGTGCCTGGATGGCCGGGCACCGTGACAAGGAAGATGTTGCAAAGGAGGTCGCCCCATGAGCGGTCCTGTACTTGCCTGGTCGCGGCTTAGGCCGACCCCTGCGCTGCAGGTCTCGGCAGCCGCGGTGCTGCTGGCCTTTGGCGTCGGTGCCTTGCTGATCGCCGCGCTCGGCGTGCCCGTGGGCGATGCGGTCGCCGCGTTCGCGGACGGCGCCTGGGGCTCGTCCTATGCGCTGGCTGCCTCTATCAACCGTGCGCTGGTGCTCATGCTGGTCGGCCTGGGTTTCATCCTGGCCGAGCGCGCGAACCTCACGAACGTGGGCGGAGAAGGGCAGATTGCCGTCGGCGGCATCACGGCCACGGCGCTCGCGCTGTGGCCACCAGTGGCGCAGCTGCCGTGGGGGCTGGCCTTCATCGTTCCGATGCTCGGCGCCTGCGCGGCGGGCGCGTTCTGGGGCGGCATCGCCGGCGTCCTGCGCGTCAAGATGGGCACCAACGAGGTCATCGCGACCTTGCTGCTTTCCTTCATCGCCATCTGGATGGTGTACGGCAGCGTGCAGTCCGAGCACCTGCTGCGCCGGCCGATGACGAGCAGCGCGACGCTGCCCGAGTCGCTGGAGATTCCGGTGGCGACCCAGCTGCCGCTACTCACCGGCGATGCGGGTACGCCGCTGCACGTCGGCCTGCTGATCGGGGTGGTGCTGGCGGTGGCGGTGGCGCTGCTGCTCAACCGCACGGTGACGGGACTGCAGCTTCGCGCCACCGGCCTGAACCCGCGCGCGGCCCGCCGCGCCGGCATGCCCATCGACCGCCTCGCCATCGGCGCGCTCTGCGCAGCCGGCGCCTTCGGTGGACTTGCCGGCGCCTTCATGCTGCAGGGCGAGCAGTACACGCTCAAGGCCGGTTTCTCGTCGGGCTACGGCTTCGACGGCCTGGTGGTGGGCCTGCTCGCACGCGGTAGCGCGACCGGCGTGGTTGCGGGCTCGCTGCTCTTCGGCTTCCTGCGTTCGGGCGGGATCAACATGGAAATGGTGGCGCAAGTGCCCACCGCCCTGGTCGTGGTGATCCAGGGTCTCATCATCGTGACGCTCGCCGGGGCAGCCATCGGCATCCAGCGCATGGAGGCGCGACGCAAATGATCGATCCCGAACTGGCCGCCGTCTTCGTCGGCTCGAGCATCCGGCTCGCCGCGCCGCTGCTGCTCGCCGCCACCGGCGAGCTCGTGAGCGAACGGGCCGGCGTGCTCAACATGAGCGTGGAGGGCCTCATGCTGGCCGGCGCCTTCGCAGGCGCCACCGCCTCGTGGGCCACCGGCTCGCCGTTGCTCGGCCTGCTCTGCGGCGTGCTGTGCGTGCTGCCCATCGCGTGGCTCCAGGCCTTTCTGAGCATCACGCTGCGCGCCAACCAGATCGTCACCGGCATCGGCATCAACATCCTGGTGCTCGGCGCGACCACCCTGGGTTACCGGGCGATCTTCGGCAGCCGCTCGCGCGCCGAGATCCCGGGCCTGGACAAGTGGGCGCCACCCGGCCTGTCGGAGATCCCGCACCTGGGCGAGCAGGTCTTCCGGCAGGCATGGCTGCTCTATGCCGCCATCGTGCTGATCGTGTTGGTGGGCTGGGTGATGCGCGCCACTGCGCTCGGCCTGGCGATCCATGCTGCGGGCACGTCGCCGCAGGCGGCGAGCCATTCGGGGTTGAAGGTGAGCCGCATCCGGTACGGCGCTGTGCTATTCACCGGCTTCACGTCCGCGTTGGCGGGCTGCTTCCTGTCGATCGGTGACATCCACACCTTCACGGAAGGCATGACCGGCGGCGCCGGCTACCTGGCGATCGCGGCGGTGATCTTCGGCAACTGGCGCCTTGGCCGGACCGTGATGGCCTGCTGTCTCTTCGGAGCCGCCACTGCGCTGCAGTTCCAGCTTCCTGCGATGGGCATCGAGGTGCCCAGCGCCTTGCTGATCGCCTTGCCCTACGTGCTCGCGCTGCTGGCGGTGGGCGGGCTGGTCGGTCGACAGGTCGCGCCCGCAGCGCTCACGAAGCCATTGCCCGCGCAGGGCTGAAGCGCAGGTGCGGAGGAGGCGGCCCTGCACGCGAGGCCGCCGACCTCAGTCGCGATTCTCGTAGTAGCGGTGGTACTGCTCGCGCTCCCACTGGCGGCGGCGCCATTCGCGACGCTCGGCACGGCGCTCTTCCCAGCGTTCGGCGCGACGTTCCTCCCAGCGCGCGGCCGGCTCGTAGTAGACGGGCGGCGGAACGGAGTAGACCGGGCGCGGAGCCTGGTAGTAGGTCGGCGCCGGATAGGTGTAGACGGGGGCCGGCTCGTTCACGACCACGCCGGGGACGTTGATGCCGACGGACCAGCTGGTGTCGGCGTTGGCCGTTGCGGCGACGGTCAGGGCGCCAGCGGCAACGAGGCCTGCGGCGGCAAGCTTGAAGACGGTTCGCGAGAGAATCATTTGTTTCAACTCCAGAGGGCGGGAATCGCCGTGATGCGCTTCCAACGGACGGCGACCCGATACTGCGCACATCGCGACGGTGAAGAACGTTCCCAAATGTCACTGCGCCGCGCGGCCTGCTGCGGCGTTTGCGATCCTTCGCGCATGTCGGGCAACGATTGCCCGTTACCTCCCATCCACTTGTGAGCAAATGAGAAGGATTCACGGACGAAAGAACATGCAGTCATGATCGCTGGCGCGGGGCCGACGGGCCTGGCGCTCGCCGGCGAACTGGCACTGGCAGGCGTCGACGTCTCCATCGTCGAGCGCAGCCCGGACCAGGCGCTTGCCGGCTCGCGCGCCGGCGGCCTGGGCTCGCGCACGCTCGAGGTTCTGGACCAGCGCGGCATCTTCGAGCGGTTCCTCGCGCAGGGGCAGAAGGCTTAGGTCACGGGGTTCGGGGTCACCTGACTCGACATCAGCGACTTTCCGACCCGGCACAATTTCGGACTGGGGCTGCGGCAGAAGCACATCGAGCGCATCTATGCCCGCATGGATCGACGAGCTCGCGGTGGCGATCTACAGGTGGCGCGACCTGGCGGGCTTCGTGCAGGACGAGGCGGGCGTCACCGTCGAGCTTTCCGGGGGGAAGCGTTGCGCGCCGCGTATCTCGTCGGCTGCGACGGCGGCCGCAGCCTCGTGCGCAAGACGGCCAGCACCGCGTTTCCGGGATGGGAGGCAACGACCAGGAGCATCGTCGCCGAGGCGGAGATGACCGAGGAGCCGCCGCTTGGCGTGCATCGCACGGCCCGCGGCATCCATGCTTTTCAGCGGGGAGCAGTACGAGATCCGCGACGGCAAGAGGCAGTCGACCGCTCTTCTCCATGATCGCTGGATCGGCCGCCAAGCCGACCATAGCCCGCCCAGCGAACTCGGAGGACTCCCCGCTTTCCATGATCCGCTTGGCCAGTGGTGCAGGGACCCGGTCCGGCTGAGCGAGGAACTTCTCGCTCTTGATAAAACCCGGCCAGTTCGACGCGCCAGCCTCGAGCGTGCGCCCGGTCGCATAGACCAACGCCCCCCGCTTCACCGAGCGCCAGCGCGACGCCCTTGCCGACGCCTCGCGTTGCGCCCGTCACCACGGCCACTAGGCCCCTCAAGCGGCCTGTTGCGATTCAGCATGCTTCATTTCTCCTTCATGTCGATGGGATTCTGGGGTGACGGCCCGACAACATGCCCTGGCCCAGGGGCTCCAGGCCTCGAACGGACTCGCGAAGCTGTGGCTTTCATGGCCAAACAGCAGCCCGGCCGCGCTCTGGATGATGATCATCAGTGCCACGAAGACCGTCACGATCGAAAGCAACGGCGCGTTATGCAGCGGCCGCAAGGCGACGCGTTCGATCAGGGCGCCGGCAGCGAAACCGAAAGCAATGGCTGCAATGCCTGCGACCCAGTACGGCACGCTGGCCTCGAGCAACGACCAGGCGATATAGGTGGAGAACATCGCCATCTCGCCTTGCCCGAAGTTCACGTGATGGGTCGCGCGATAGATCATGACCAGCGCCAGCATGGCGTAGATGCACTCGTTCACAAAACCGATGATGGCTGCGCAGAGCAGTTGATTGAATGCAGACCTTGGGGCGCATGCATTTGTATGGAGTTTGTGCCCCGTGTGGGTTGGCCGTGGTGGATGTGAAGGGCTCAGGGTGCGAGGGGCGCTAGGATCGCTCTCATCCGGAAGCGAGAACGCTTCTGCACCAGTCCGAGGACCCCATGAGTTCCGAACCCGTCGCCCGGCCGCGCAGCGGCCCCCGCAATCCCGTGCGAAAGCACGCCCAGGAGCGTTTCGACGCGTTGCTCGACGCAACGGAAAAGTTGCTGGCCGACAACCAGAACGAAGAGATCAGCTTGGCGCAGATCGCGGAGATCGCAGGTGTTCCTCTGGCCTCGGTCTACCACTTCTTCCCCAATCGCAACGCTGCCTTCGTGGCCTTGGCCCAGCGCTTCCATGCCGAGCTGTGGCGCTTGGCCGCCCAGCCGCACGATCCGATTCCGGAAACCTGGCAGGAGATGGTGGAGCGCAACCAGCGGCGCTCGTCGTCTTACTTGAATGCACATCCAGCTGCCTTGCGCTTGTTCATGGGAGCGGGAGTGAGCGTGCAGGTGCGCAACCTCGACATGCACGGCAACACGGTGCTCACGCGCATGCGTGCGGATCAGTTCCTGCGGTACTTCGAGACGCCCCGGATCCCGGACTTTGAGAGGCGCCTGGCCGTCGCTCTTGCGATCTCCGACGGCGTCTGGGCGCTGTCATACAGCGCCCATGGGCGCATCACGGACGAGTACATCACCGAGTCGGTGCGTGCCGCGGTGGTCTACCTGCGTTGCTTCATGCCCGAGGTAATGGAACCCCGACGCTGAGAGGTCGGGGCCTCGGCCGTGTCCTGGCCATGCGGGTTTTCCGCGTTCATAGTCGAATAATCTTTAAATAGTATTCGTCTTGGCACTGACCTTGCATCAGTGTCGTTGTCGCCTGGGCGCTACCCGCAAGTGGGACGCTTGGGTGCCTGAAATTCGCTGCGATGCACCATTTTGAACAGAAGCCCGTGAGGGCAAAATTTTGTTGAAGTCGAATTTTCTATCAATTAATATCGAGTAAGGCGTGACGCTGGATGGCGTTTCGTTGCCGATCATCGACATCAACACCACCAAAGGACGGTCTCCCATGTGGACGAATACCCAGGACAAGGCGCTTCAAGCGCGCGCACAGCGCGTCATGCCAGGCGGCATGTACGGCCATGAATCGACGCGGCTGCTGCCGGCAGACTTCCCCCAGTTTTTCCAGCGCGCGCAGGGCACGCGGTTGTGGGACGTAGACGGCAACGAATACATCGACTACATGTGCGCATTCGGCCCCAACCTACTGGGTTACGGGCATGACAAGGTCGAGGCGGCCGCACGCGCGCAGGCGCAGCGTGGCGACACGATGACGGGGCCGACCGACGCGATGGTGCGTCTGGCTGAGTTGTTCGTCGATATGGTGAGCCATGCCGACTGGGCGATGTTCTGCAAGAACGGCACGGATGCCACGGCCATGGCATTGGTGTGTGCACGGGCCTATCGCCAGCGCCGCAAGGTGTTGCTCGCACAGGGCGCCTACCACGGCGCGGCGCCGTGGTGCATGCCGCAAGCCGTGGGCAGCACGCCCGAAGACCGCGCGCACATCATCCCGTTTCGCTACAACGATCTTGCCAGCCTGGCGGCGGCCGTTGAACTCGCCGGCGACGATCTTGCGGGCATCTTCGCCACGCCGTTTCGACATGAGGCCTTCAGCGACCAATACTTGCCGGGCGCCGACTATGCACGAGAGGTGCGGCGCGCGTGCGACGAGCGCGATGCACTGCTGGTCGTGGACGACGTGCGCGCAGGTTTTCGCATGGCGCGCGACTGCAGTTGGTCCGCGCTTGGCGTACAGCCCGACCTGAGCACCTGGGGCAAGTGCATTGCCAACGGGCATCCGATCTCGGCCATGCTGGGGTCGGACAAGGCGCGCGACGCAGCCAAGAGCATCTACGTGACCGGCTCCTTCTGGTTCTCGGCCGTTCCCATGGAAGCGGCGATCGCCACGCTGCAACTGATCCGCGACACCGACTACCTCGAGCGCATCGCGCAGACGGGCCAACTCCTGCGTGATGGCCTGCACGCGCAGGCCGCCAGCCACGGCTTTGCGCTGCGCCAGACCGGCCCCGTACAGATGCCCCAGATCTTCTTCGAAGACGACGCGGACATGCGTGTGGGATATGCATGGACCGCGGCTGCCGTGCGCCGCGGTGTCTATCTGCACCCGTACCACAACATGTTCATCAATGCGGCGCTCACGCCCGACGATGTGGACCGAACCCTCGAGCGCACGGACGACGCCTTCGCTGAACTGCGTCGCAGCCACGCTGCGCTGCCACCGCAAAACGATGCACGCGTGATGGAGCGCCTGCGCCGCGCCGCACTCGCGACCGAGCCCGCCTGAGTCACTGCTTCCCAAACCTTCGACCCCCCTCATCGCTCCTGGAGATTCGCATGAAACGCAGAGATGTCCTCAAGGCCGGCGCCGCCGGTGCACTGATGCCGGGCTTCGCCATCGGCCAGCAAGCCAAGGTGATCAAGTTCGTCCCTCAGGCCGATCTCGCGCTGCTCGATCCGGTGCAGACCACGGGCCTTGTCACGCGCAATCACGCAATGATGGTCTTCGACACGCTCTACGGCATGGACAACCAGTTCCAGCCGCAGCCGCAGATGGTCGGAGGGCACCAGGTCGGCGATGACGGCAAGACCTGGACGCTCACGCTGCGCGACAAGCTCGTGTTTCATGACGGAACGCCGGTCCTCGCGCGTGATGCCGTTGCCAGCATCGAGCGATGGGCCAAGGTCGACGTACTCGGGCAACTGATGCGCGCGCAGCTCGACGAACTCAGCGCGCCGAGCGACAAAACTCTACGCTTCCGCTTCAAGAAGCCGTTTCCTCTGCTGCCGCTTGCGCTGAGCAAGACCAGCGGCATGTGTCCGATCATGCCGGCGCGACTGGCGGCCACCGAGCCCTCGGTGCAGGTGACCGAGATGGTGGGCAGTGGGCCTTTCCGCTTCGTGTCCGGTGAGCGAGTGCCGGGATCGCGCGTGGTGTATCAGAAGTTCACGGGCTACGTGCCGCGGGAAGGGGCACCCGCCTTCACCTCGGGTGCGAAGATCGCCTACGTCGATCGCGTCGAGTGGCACACCATCCCCGATGCCGCCACCGCCGCGGCGGCGCTGCAGTCTGGCGAAGTGGATTGGTGGGAACAGCCGATTCCCGACCTGATCCCGGTGTTGCGTGGCCACAAGGACATCAATGTGCAGGTCCATGACAAGGCCGGCTCCATGGCGATGATCCGCTTCAACCAGCTCAACGCACCGTTCGACAAGCCCGCAGTGCGACGCGCGCTGCTCGCTGGCATCACGCAGTCGGACTACATGATGGCTGCGATGGGCGAGGACAAGCTGCGCTGGCGCGACAACGTGGGCTTTTTCCTGCCCGGCACCCCCTATGCCAATGACGGCGGCATGGCGTCGCTCACGAGCGCAAGAAGCTTGGACAAGGTGAAGAAGGATCTCGCGGCCGCCGGTTACAAGGGCGAAAAGGTGGTCATGTTGGTGCCAACCGATTTTGCGGTGCTCAATGCCATGAGCGAAGTAGCGGGCGACTTCTTCAAACGTGTGGGCATCAACCTCGACTACCAGTCGCTCGACTGGGGCACGGTGCTGCAGCGCCTGGCATCGAAGCAGCCAATCGACAAAGGTGGTTGGAGCCTCTTCTGTAACTTCGTGCCGGGCATCATCACCACAAGCCCGCCGCTGCACACCTACATGCGAGGGGTTGGGGCAAAGGGCACCTTCGGCTGGCCTGAGAGCGCCAAGCACGAGGCATTGCTCGATTCCTTTTTCAGTGCCGCGGCGCTGCCGGAACAGCAGCGGTTGGCCCGAGAGATGCAACTGCAGGCCTTCCAGGATGTGCCCTACATCCCGACGGGACTGATGCTGCAGCCAGCTGCCTACCGTAAGAGCCTGAGCGGCATGCTCGATGGCTCGCCGCTGTTTCACAACATCAAGAAGGCCTGATCGAGACGTTCCTTCGCCATCACGAAAGTGGCCCGTTCATGCTCACCACAGACGCATCCCAGGCACGTTATCTCATCGATCCCAAGCGCCTTGACCTGGCGCGAGAGTTCCGCCGCACCCCTCGCGGGCACTACAGCCTGGAGTTGCAACAGGTGCTCTACCGCATGCGTTGGTCCGGGGCAGGGCTGCGACACGTGCTGCTCGTGCTGGAGCCGGGCCGGCGCTGGATGTTGGCGCAACTGCCCGCGCGGCGCGGCGAGCCGTTAAAGACCTTCCCCGCGCAGGTGTTCACCAGCATCGCGGATGCGGAATGGGCGGTGTTCTGCCTGCGCTGGGAATTGCTCACCGGTGAATCGATCTCGAACCTGAACCTCGACTGAGGCCCCCATGCTGAATACCGTTGCCGTCATCGGCTATGCCGCGCCGATCGAAGCCGCTTGCGGCTCGACCGTCGAATTCAAGCTCAGCAGCGCCACGCTCGCCTCGGCCCGCGCGCAGATCGTAAAGATCCGCTGCGGCGACCCCGATCCCTCGGGGCCAGGCGTTCGGCTGTTGGCTATGCCCTCACCGTTGGATGGTGAGGTCGCGCTCAACCATCAGCCGATCCGTGCCGGCTCCTGCGGACTGGTTGACGATGCGCCCGCGCTGCGCGCCCTGGGTTCATTCAGCCTCGGTTGCTGGGTCTGGCCGACCTTGCTCGACGCCGGCGCGCAGACCGTTGTGGCGCGCTGGCGTGAGGACACACAGGAAGGCTGGCGTCTGGGGCTCGATCCGCAGGGTCATGCGAGCTTCGCGATCGGAGTGGCTGGCCGCCTCTGTTCGGCCACCGCCTCTCGCGCGCTACTTGAGCGAGAGTGGGCGTTCATTGGAGCGAGCTACGACGCAACCAGCGGCAAGCTGGAGGTGTTTCAGCTCAGTCTGGACGTTCTTGCCGGGCGAGATCGCAGTGCTTCGGGTGCAGGCATGGCGCCGCCGCACGCTGCTTGGCCCGTAGATTTGTCGCTGTGCTTCGCCGCGCACCTGCTCGATGGTGATGGCGCAAAACGCCTTGCGGTGGGGCACTTCAACGGAAAGATCGATCGCCCGCGCTTGCACGCTGGCGTGCATTCTCCCGAGGCTCTGCGCGCGAGCGCCGCATCGCTGTGGCCCGCACGTGGCGACGCCGAGCTCGTCGCGGCCTGGGATTTCTCGGAGGGCATCAGCAGCGACAACATCGTTGATCGTGGCCCTCACGGCTTGCATGGCGTGTTGCGTAACGCGCCCACGCGAGCTGTGACCGGTGCCAACTGGAGCGCGCGCACGCCGCATTGGACCGAAGCGACCGAGGAGTACGGCGCCATCCATTTCCACAACGATGACATCGACGACTGCCGTTGGCAGACCAATCTGTCCTTGAAAATTCCCGCAGACTGGCCCAGTGGTTTCTACGCGCTGCGGTTGAATGCCACGGACGTCGACGGGCAGCCGGTCGAGAGCCACGTGCCGTTCTTCATCGGCGCGCAGCCCGGAAAGGCAAGAGCGCGACTGGCCTTCGTTGCTTCGACCGCGACCTTCCTCGCCTACTCGAACAGTGCGATCCGCCTCGACCTGCAACCTACCGAGGCAATGCTCGAGCAACTGTTGGTGCTGGGACCCGACGATGCCTACCTGCAGGAGCACCGCGAGCTGGGGCTCTCGACCTACGACACCCACGCCGACGGCAGCGGCTGGTGCTACGCGAGCGCCGCGCGGCCTATCCTCAATATGCGTCCCCATGGTGGTGGCTATTACCAGATGGACACCCGTGTGATCGACTGGCTCGACAGTACGGGCATTCCTTACGACGTCATCACCGACTCCGATATCCACCGCCATGGCGCGCAGCTGCTCGCAGGCTATGGCTGTGTGCTCACCGGCTGCCACCCCGAGTACTACACCCGACAGATGCTCGATGCTTTCGAGACCTACCAGGCCGGCGGTGGCCGGCATGTTTACCTCGGCGGCAACGGCTTCTACTGGCGCACGGCCTTCCACCCGACAAAGCCCGGTCGCATCGAGATTCGCCGCGGTCTCACCGGCACGCGTACCTGGGAGGGTGAGCCTGGCGAGAACGGCCTGTCCAGCACCGGTGAGCCCAGCGGCCTATGGCGAAGCAATGGACGTGCGCCACAGCGTTTGGTCGGTGTGGGCTTCGATGCCCAGGTGTTCGACCGCGGCTGTGCCTATCGGCGGCTGCCCGACAGCTTCGATCCACGTGTAGCGTTCATCTTCGAGGGCGTGGGTGAACAGGAGGTCATCGGCGACTTCGGTCTTCGCGGGGGCGCGGGCGGTCATGAGATCGATCGCGTCGACACGCGTCTGGGGTCGCCACCGCACCTTCTGCGCGTGGCTACGGCCGATGACTTTGGCTCGGGTGGCCTCGCCACCCCGGAGGAGTTTGGCGTGAGCCACCGCGGCCTGGGCGGAGATCAAAACAACCAGATCTGTGCTGATATGACCTTCTTTCCCACCGCGCGCGGCGGCGCCGTGTTCACCACCGGTTCCATCGCCTGGGGCATGGCGCTTGCGCACCGGGACTACGACAACAACGTAAGCCGCATCACCGCCAACGTGCTGCGCCGGTTCGTCGATCCTGCGCCATTCCCGGGCTTCGACGCCACCGACGCGGAGGCGCGCTGATGTTCGCATCCATGCAAGGGCGTACGGCCATCGTTACCGGTGCGAGCCGGGGCATCGGCCGTGGCATCGCCGCACGCTTCGCGGCCGCCGGCATGCAGGTGCTCGTGGTGGCACGGCGGCTGGAAGACGCCCAGCGCACCGCCAAGGAGATCGGTGGTGCCGCTTCGGGCTTTGCCGCCGACATCACCGACCCAGAGGCCACGCGCGGCATGGCCGCCGCGGCGCTTGCCCGATATGGTGCCATCGACGTGCTGTGCGCGAACGCTGGAATCTTCCCGCGCGCGCGCATCGACGAGATGACAGCAGGCGACTTCGACGTCATGACCAGCGTCAACCTTAAGGGCACATTCCTGTCGGTGCAGGCCTGTCTGGATGCGATGAAGGCACAGCGCGACGGGCGCATCGTCATCGTCGGCTCGATCACCGGCACGACCGGCGGCTATCCGGGCTATGCACACTACGCGGCCAGCAAGGCCGGACAACTGGGCTTCATGCGCTGCGCCGCGATTGAACTCGCTCCTTGGGGGATCACCGTGAATGCGGTGCTGCCGGGCAATGTGCGCACCGACGAACAGCCTGCACACAAGACCGACTATCAGCGCAAGAAGCTCGTGATGAGCCCGCTGGGCCGTCTCGCGGCAGTCGAGGACATTGCCAACGGCGCTCTGTTCCTCGCAAGCCGCGAGGCCAGCGCAATCACGGGGCAGACATTGATCGTCGACGGCGGGCAGTCGCTGCCTGAGTCGCCTTCGGCGGTCGAAGAGTCCATGGCTGCAGCCGGGAGGGACTGAGTACCATGTTTGCCTACATCCTTCGCCGTGCGGGAGCCACGCTGCCCGTAATGGCCATGGTTGCGTTCTTCATCTTCAGCCTGCTGTACCTCGCGCCTGGCGACCCGGCCGCGATGATCGCGGGTGACCAGGCCACTCCTGAGGATCTTGCACGCATCAGGGAGAGTCTCGGCTTGTCGCGCCCCTTTCTCGCGCAGTTCGCCGACTGGGCGTGGCGCGTGCTGCACTTCGATCTAGGCAAGTCGATCTTCACCGGCACGCCAGTGACTGCGCTGATCGGCCAGCGCATGGAGGCGACAGCCTCTTTGCTGGTGATGACGCTCGTCACGGCTGTCCTCATTGCGGTCCCGCTTGGGGTGATCGCCGCCTGGAAGGCGGGCAGTCTGTTCGATCGCGCGATCATGGCTTTCGCCGTGTTCGGCTTCTCGGTGCCAGTCTTCGCCGTGGGCTACATGCTGGCCTGGGTGTTCGCGCTGCAGATGCAGTGGCTGCCGGTGCAGGGCTATGTCCCGCTATCGGAGGGCGCGTGGCCCTGGTTGCAGCGGCTGCTGCTGCCGGCCTTGACAATGAGCTTTGGCTACGTCGCGCTGATCGCGCGGATCACACGCACCACCATGCTGGAGGTGCTGCAGCAGGACTATGTGCGTACCGCTCGGGCCAAGGGGCTCGCAAGCCGTGGCGTGCTTTTCGTGCATGCGCTGAAGAATGCCTCGGTGCCAATCGTCACCGTCATCGGTTTAGGCATCGCCATGTTGATCGGTGGTGCGGTGGTGACCGAGAGCGTCTTTGCGATTCCTGGCATCGGTCGACTCACGGTGGACGCCATCCTGCGGCGTGACTACCCCGTCATCCAGGGCGTGGTTCTGATGTTCAGCTTCGTCTACATGCTGATCAACCTGTTGATCGATGTCTCCTACACCTTGCTCGATCCGAGGATCCGGTATTGAACTCCCTTCACATCCCCGTGGAAGTGCGCGCGGTGCCCGTGTCTCCGTCCGAGGCCGCTTCGCAGCCTGAGCTGCTCCCGCCGGTCAAGGTGCGCCGCGGCTGGATTGGCTTCGTGCGCCGCCATCCCACGATCGCCATCGGCGGCGGTTTGCTGTTGCTCCTGGTGCTGATCGGAATCTTCGCCCCCTGGCTCGGCACGGTCGACCCAAGTGCGATTGCGCCAGCGCGGCGTACCCGTGCGCCGTCCGCGGACTTTTGGTTCGGCACCGACATGCTCGGTCGGGACGTCTACTCGCGCGTTCTGCTGGGCACCCGCGTCTCGCTCGTCGTGGGGTTTTCGGTGGCTTGCATCGCAACTGCCATCGGGCTTGCCATCGGCTTGCTGTCAGGCTTCGTGCGTTGGGCCGACGGTCCAGTGATGCGCGCGATGGATGCGCTCATGTCGATTCCTCCGATCCTGCTGGCCATTGCACTGATGGCGCTCACGCGCGGCAGCATTGGAAACGTGATCATCGCCATCACGATCGCGGAAATCCCTCGCGTGGCACGACTGGTGCGCGGCGTGGTGCTCTCGCTGCGTGAGCAGGCCTACGTGGACGCGGCCATCACTACCGGCACACCCACGCAGCGAATCATCCGGCGCCACATCCTTCCCAACACCATCGCACCGATGATGGTGCAGGCCACATACATCTGCGCCAGCGCGATGATCATCGAGGCCATGCTGTCGTTCATCGGGGCGGGCATTCCGCCGTCGACGCCCTCTTGGGGCAACATCATGGCCGAGGGCAGGGCGCTGTGGCAGGTGAAGCCCTACATCGTCTTCATCCCGGCCGTGTTTCTGTCGGCCACGGTGCTGGCCATCAATCTGCTGGGCGATGGTCTGCGCGATGCGCTGGATCCGCGCGTGGCCAAGGGGATCTAAGAGATGGCGCTGCTCGAAGTGGAAAACCTGCGCGTGCACTTCCGTACGCCCGACGGTATCAACCGGGCCGTCGACGGCCTGTCGTTTCACGTGAACGAAGGCGAGACGCTGGCGATAGTGGGGGAATCGGGATGCGGAAAGTCCGTCACCTCGATGTCGCTGCTGCGCCTGCTGCCTGAGCCGCCGGCGAAGATCGCCGGGCGCATCCGTTTTCAGCAGCGCGATCTGCTGGCGCTGGACGACGCCGCGCTGCGTGCGGTGCGTGGCAACGAGATCTCGATGATCTTTCAGGAGCCGATGACCAGCTTGAATCCGGTGCTGACGGTAGGCTTCCAGATCGCTGAGACGCTACGCTTGCATCAGAAACTCGACAAGCGCGCAGCCGCCCGGCGAGCCGTCGAGATGCTGCAATTGGTGGGTATCCCGGCGCCGGAGCGGCGTTTGCACGAGTATCCGCACCAACTCTCTGGCGGGATGCGGCAGCGCGTGATGATCGCGATGGCGCTGGCCTGCAATCCGAAGCTGCTGATCGCCGACGAGCCGACGACTGCGCTGGACGTCACCATTCAGGCGCAGATCCTCGACCTGATGGCCGAGCTCAAGGACCGCACCGGAGCGGCCATCGTATTGATCACACACGATCTTGGTGTGGTGGCCGATGTGGCGGAGCGCGTGATGGTGATGTACGCCGGACGCAAGGTTGAGGAGGCGCCAGTGGAGGAGTTGCTCGCGCGCCCACGGCATCCCTACACGCGCGGCTTGCTCGCTGCGATCCCGCGGCCTGGAGCCTCGCAGCATGGCCAGCGCTCGAGGCTGACCGAGATTCCAGGCATGGTTCCCAGCCTGAAGCAGCGCATCGATGGTTGCCTGTTCGCTGGCCGCTGTGCTCAGGCGACCGAGCTGTGCCACCGCGCGATGCCGGCCCTCGAGGCAAAGTCCAGTGGGCATTTTGCGGCTTGTCATCATGCGCCCGCCGAGACGATTCCCATGGAGCTTGTTGCATGAGCCATTTGCTCGAGGTCACGAACCTGAAGAAACATTTCCCGCTCAAGCGCAGCTGGCTTGGCCAGGCGACGGGGAAAGTGCATGCGGTGGACGGCGTCTCGTTCCATGTGGAGCGGGGTGAGACCTTGTCGCTGGTGGGCGAGTCGGGATGCGGAAAATCGACTGTGGGTCGATCCGTGCTGCGCCTGTTCGATCTCACGGGGGGGGAAGTGCGCCTGGATGGACAGCGTATCGACAACCTGTCTGCAAGGCAGCTGCGACCGATGCGCCAGAAGTTGCAGGTGGTGTTCCAGGATCCGTTCGCGAGCCTCAACCCTCGTATGACCGTGGCGCAGGTGCTTGCCGAACCGATCGAGAACTTCGAGCCAGGCCTGTCCGGGCAAGCGCAGGGTGCCCGCGTGGAGCGATTGCTGGACCTTGTTCGGCTGCCGCGCGATGCCGCGCGCCGCTATCCCCACGAGTTCTCGGGCGGCCAGCGTCAACGCATCTGCATCGCGCGCGCATTGGCCTCGAATCCACAGCTCGTGATCTGCGACGAAGCGGTCTCGGCGCTCGATGTGTCGGTGAAGGCACAGATCGTCAACCTGCTGCAGGACTTGCAGGCGGAGCTCGGACTGGCCTTGCTGTTCATCAGTCACGATCTGGGCATCGTCGAACACATGACACACCGCGTGGCCGTGATGTACCTCGGCCGTATCGTGGAGCAGGGTACTGCGCGTGAGCTGTTCGCCTCGCCTCGCCATCCCTATACACAAGCATTGCTGTCGGCTGCACCGGGTCAACCCAAAGGCCATCGGCGCATCGTGCTCAAGGGCGACGTGCCAAGTCCGGTTAACCCGCCGGCGGGTTGTCATTTCCATACCCGCTGCAGTCACGCGTTCGACCGCTGTCGCAGCGAAGCGCCCGCGCTGCAGGACAAGGGGGGAGGCCATCAGGCGGCGTGCCATTTGCAGAAACTGCCTGATTGACGAGCCATCACCTCACCAGAGCCATAGAGACAACCATCGCTATTTCCCATGACCGCCCAGACCTCTCCTGACTTTCACGACTCATCGACGGCTGCCGCGCAAGTCGCCGAGTGGCTCGACGCCCTGGCCGACACACTGTCCCAACGCAGGCTCGAGGCAATTCCAGGCTTGTTCGAGGCCGACTGCTTCTGGCGCGACTTTCTTGCGTTCACTTGGAACATCAAGACGGTCGAGGGCGCAGCGTCGGTGCAGGAGATGCTCTCGCACGCGCTGCCGCGCATGGACGGTGCCATCTCTTGGGCGCTCGATCGTGCGAGTGTGCAGTGCGAGGGGGACGTGGTGAGTGCATGGTTCCGCTTCGAGACGGCAGTGGGGCGAGGCCAGGGGCACCTGCGGCTGCGCGCCGGCCGATGCTGGACGTTCTTTACCGCCTTGCGTGAACTCAAGGGTTTCGAGGAGCGCAAGGGGCGCCTGCGCCCATTGGGGGCCGCCCACCACTATGGCCCGGGGCGTACGACCTGGCTGGAGGAGCGCGAGCGCGAAGCTGCAACCCTTGGCCTCACCAAGCAGCCCTACTGCGTGATCATTGGCGGCGGGCAGGGCGGCATCGCGCTGGCGGCGCGGTTGCGTCGTCTGGACGTGCCGACCCTCGTGATCGAGCGAAACGCAAAAGCAGGGGATTCTTGGCGCCAGCGCTACAAGTCGCTGTGTCTGCACGACCCCGTGTGGTACGACCACCTTCCCTACCTGCCCTTCCCTGAGGACTGGCCGGTGTTCACGCCCAAGGACAAGCTCGGCGATTGGCTCGAGGCGTATACGCGCATCATGGAGATCAACTATTGGTCGTCCACGAGTTGCGACAGCGCCTGCTATGACGAAGCGACCCAAGAGTGGGTGGTCACGGTGAGGCGCGAGGGCGAAACCATCATGTTGCGCCCCAAGCAACTGGTCTTCGCGCTGGGTGTTTCAGGCTATCCGAGCACCCCGGTCATCGAAGGGCATGAGACCTTCGCGGGTACGCAATGCCATTCGAGTGCCTACGAGGGCGGTGAGGGTTGGCGCGGAAAACGCTGCGTGGTACTCGGCTCGAACAATTCGGCGCATGACATTTGCGCAGATCTGTGGGAGCACGGTGCACAGGTCACGATGCTCCAGCGTTCGTCGACGCTGATCGTCAAGTCCGACACCCTGATGCAACGTGTAATCGGCAAGCTCTACTCGGAGGATGCCCTCGAGCGTGGCATCGACGCGGACCAGGCCGATTTGATCCAGGCCTCCACGCCGCTGAAGCTCTCGGCGCGGATGAATGTACCTATCTACGAGGAGATCGCCGAGGCGGATGCCGAGTTCTACGCGCGTTTGCGCAAGGCCGGTTTCATGCTCGACTTCGGAGAGGATGGCTCAGGCCTGCATACAAAGTACCTGCGCCGTGGATCTGGATACTACATCGATGTGGGCGCCTCCGAGCTCGTGGCAGAAGGCAAGATCGGCTTGCGCAGCGGGGTGGGCATCGCATGCATCGAAGCCAACCGCGTGGTGCTGACCAACGGTGAGACGTTAGAGGCCGACTTGCTGGTGTATGCCACGGGGTATGGCTCGATGAATGCGTGGGTGGCGGACATCGTGTCGCCCGAGGTCGCCGATCGGGTGGGCAAGTGCTGGGGCGTGGGCTCCAACACTGCCCGCGACCCTGGCCCTTGGGAAGGTGAACTGCGCAACATGTGGAAGCCGACTCGCCAGGCGGCGCTGTGGTTCCACGGCGGAAATCTCAGCCAGTCACGTCACTACTCGCTCTACCTGGCGCTGCAGTTGAAGGCACGAATGGAGGGGATCGATACGCCGGTATGGGGCATGGAGCCGGTGCGGCACCTTCGATAGCGCCTGCGGTGGCTATTTGGGCGCTCCCACGTTCGGGGAGAGGATGGAGAACAGCATGCCCCCTGCGTTTGCAAAATGGGTCTACGGCTTCTCTTCTCCTTTCGGCGCGAAATGCGCACAGGGCTCGTTGCGAGAGCTTGCTGTACGGCGCGAACACTGTCCGTCCTCCGTCGGCCAACGATCGGCCGTGTTGAATGTCTGCCAACACTCGCGACCACTCTCAAGGAACTCGCCGGCCCTGGGACAGGATTTAATGAATCAAAGGTTTTCGCCGGCTGCTGATGTTCGAGGCTGCGCTCGAGTACTGCATCGCCTACAAGGCTGAAGCGCGCGTACCGGTTGCAGTCGCCAGTGAGGGGCCTGCCCGAGGGCAGCGAAAGCGACGCGCCTCGCCTACGAGATCTGGAGTATGGACGCCATCTTCAACAACTGCTACGAAGATGGCTATCCATGGCGGACCTTTGTAGCGAGAGCCTCTACAGTCCCCAGTATGTGCTTACGCAGCAGTGCTGTGGCATCCGACACGCGGCCCTCGTGCCCCACGGGCCTGCCGCTGGTGTTCTCGGAGGAGATTTGGCTCGACCACGATCCGCCCTATGCCGTACTCCCGGCCGACGCCCCGGCGGCCGATCTCGACGGCTTGGTGGCGTAAAGCCGGCAGCGCTACCCAGGCCAGGTCGTCACCTCGGTCTTTGTCGACGACGATGAGCCGCAGGTGCTGGTGTCCATGGCTTAGGTTCCATGAAGCCGGCAAGCGGCGCATGACGAGAAGCGGATCAAGATCGCTCTTGGCTCTCTTCGCCCTATCGAATACCGGATGAGCCTTGGACTTGCGGCATAAACCAGTCCAAGTTTTTATCCGCACCCGCCGCGAGTCAGGATTCCATGGAAATCAACACCATCGCGCACGCGCTGCCAGGCTGAGCCTGCGGCCTGCGGCCTGCGGCCTACGGCTGGCGTGAAGGCCGGATGTCGTGCATGAAGTACCCGGCGCTCAGCGTGTTGACGGCATCGCCAGCAAAGTCCATCAGGATCCGGCTGCGCTCAGGCGTCATGCTGACGGTGATGAACTGAATCGGCCGGCCCTTAGGGTCGTGGATCACGCGCACTACCTTTAGCAGTGGCACGCCCACTTCGGTCTGCAGCAGCCGGCTTCGCGCGGGGTCGCTGATGTCGGCCGAGATTTCCTGGATCACCCGGCCGAACTTCACACCTTGCGCCAGCAGGATCTCGTAGAGCGCATGTTTGCGCAGTGACGCCATCGTGACCTGTTTGCCCAATTGCGCGGGCACCCAGGCGTCGCTCAGCATGACGGGCATGCCGCTCACGCTACGCAAGCGCAGGGCATGCACGGCCTTCTCGCCCGCGGCCAGCTGCAGCATGGCGGCGACATCGGCCGGCGCCTCGGCGCGTTCCACCAGCAGAACCTGGACGTCGGTGCCGCTGGCCGTCTGGCGCAGGCTGTCGATCAGCCCCAGGCTGGGGTTGGGGCGTGCCATCGGAACGCGGTCCTGACGCACGAAGGTGCCGCGCCCATGGCGGCGCTCCACCAGCCCGAGCGCGGCCAGGTCGGCGAGCGCACGCCGCACCGTGATGCGCGACACGCCGAAGCGTTCGCACAGCGCCTCCTCCTTGGGCAGTGCGCCGGTGTCACCGAAAACGCCCCGCGAAATTTCCTCCCTCAGTACGAGGAAGAGTTGCCTGTGCAGCGAAGTCCCCTTGGAGAACGGGGCGGGCGTGGCGTTGTGCTCGAGTGGGGAAGGGGTCATGGCCGGTGCTGTTGAAAGAAACAGCATAAGGCATGTGCTTCGCCCCTTGACTCAAGTTTATGTTGTAATAACAATATGACAACAACAGATTCGGGCGGGCGAGTTTCACAGCCCGTCGTCGGAGACAAGGAGCAGTAGATGGAAAGGTCGTTCGCAAGCGTCATGCTGCTGGCAGCGGCGGCCCTCGTTGGCGGCTGCGCCACGACGGGCGGCTTTCAGGTCAGCGAAGTCGGCAGCTTCCATGCCGGCGGGACGCAGGTCGCGCTGTCGGGCCTCGCCGAACGCGAGCTCCGCCTGACGCCCAGCGCGCCGGTGATGAAGGTCAACCCCAACGGCGAGTTCGAAACCGGCCAGCTCTACGTGCAGTACGTGAGGCTGGCCGCGCCGCGCGCCCGCTATCCGCTGCTGATGTGGCATGGCGGTGGCCTCACGGGCGTGACCTGGGAGACCAAGCCGGACGGCGCATCCGGCTGGCAGCAGTACTTCCTCCAGGCGGGGCACGACGTCTATGTGTCCGACGCGGTCGAGCGCGGGCGCGCATCCTGGTCACGCTACCCCGAGATCTACACCAGCGAACCGTTTTTCCGGCCCAAGCAGGAGGCCTGGGAAGGCTTCCGCATCGGCGCCGGCTACAGCAAGGATCCGGCGCAGCGGGTGGCGTACCCAGGTGGGCAGTTCCCGGTGGAGGCCTTCGACCAGTTTGCCAAGCAGGCCGTGCCGCGCTGGGCCACCAACAACGTCGCGACCCAGGCCGCCTACGACGCGCTGGTGGCCAAGGTCTGCCCATGCGTGATCGTCGTGCACAGCCAGGGCTCGGCCTTTGCCATGCAGGCTTCGCTGAACGCGCCGGGCATGGTCAAGGGCATCGTCGCGGTGGAGCCGGGTGGCGCGCCCGACCCGGCCGGCGTGAACCTCACCACCGTCAAGGGTGTACCGCACCTGTTCGTGTGGGGAGACAACCTGGCCGGCAACGAGGGCTGGGCCAGGCTACGCACCGCGCCCGATCGCTATCGCGCCGCATTGCTGGCCCAGGGCGGCGTGGCCGACCTGCTGGACCTGCCGGCCAGCGGCATCAAGGGCAACTCGCACATGGTGATGATGGACCGCAACTCCGACCAGGTCGCCGCCCGCATCCAGGCGTGGATGAGCGCCAACGGCCTGATGAAGTAACCGACCGCACAAGGAGCATGACATGTCGAAGAACCTGACCCAACGCCCCGCATCGGCGGGCCGCCGTGACTTCCTGGCCCAGGCGGCGCTGTCAGCGCTGGCCCTGCCGGCCTTCGCACAACCGGCCGCCTGGCCCAGCAGGCCCATCAAGCTGGTGATCGGCTACGGCCCCGGCGGCGCCGGCGACACCACGGCGCGGCTGCTGGCCGAGGGCATGCAGAAACTGCTCAAGCAGCCGGTGATCATGGACTACAGGCCCGGCGCCAGCGGCATGCTCGCGGCCGACTTGGTGGCGAAGTCGCCCGCCGACGGTTACACCCTCCACCTGACCGACGACGGTGCGTTGTCCATCGGGCCGGCCACCCGCAAGATCAACTACGACCCGCAGGCATTCACTTTCATCGGAAGCCCGGGCGGCCTGCCGCTGGTGCTGTGCACGCCGCCCAGCCTTCCAGTCAACACCGTCGCCGAACTGGTCAGCCACATCAAGGCCCATCCGGGCACGGTGAGCTATGCCACCAGCGGCGTGGGCAGCCTGCCCCACCTGCTCGGCGAGCAGTTCAAGAGCCTCATCGCCGCGGACCTGACCGACGTTCCGTACAAGGGCACCGGCGCGCTGCTGCCCGACCTCATGTCGGGCCGCGTGGCCTTCGCTTTCCCCGCGACCACGGGCGTGCTGAGCCACGTCAAGGCCGGCAGTGTCCGCGCGCTGGCGATCACGTCGCCCAAGCGGATCGCGCTGATGCCCAACGTGCCCACCATGGCGGAAGCGGGCTACCCGCAGATCAACTCGATCTACCGCTCGGCCATTGTCGCGCCGCCCGGCCTGCCGGCTGCCATCGAGGCGCAGCTGACCGCCGCCCTGCAGCAGGTCACGCAGGACGCCGCAACCATCACGCTGCTGGAGACCGGCGGATTCAACGTGGCGTACCAGCCGCCCGCCGCGACCAAGTTGGTCTTCAAAAACGAGCTGCAGAAGTGGAAGGCGCTGATCGTGGCCAATGGCCTGCACCTGAGCGAATGACCGGCGTACCGCCAAACGGAGAAAACCTTTGAAGACCAACCCAACATTGCGCCAGCAGCTTGCCGCGCCCGGCCTCGTCATCGCCCCCGGCGCCTACGACGGCATCGGCGCGCGGCAGATCGAACAGGCCGGCTTCGGCGCCGTCTACATGACCGGCGCCGGCACGTCTGCGGCCCGCGGCTACCCCGATTTCGGCTTGCTCACGATGAGCGAAATGGTGGAGAACGCGGCCGTGATGGCGCGCTCGATCAACCTCCCGCTGATCGCCGATGCCGACACCGGCTACGGCAACGAGCTGAACGTGACCCGCACGGTGCGCGAGTACGAGTCGCGCGGCGTGGCGGCGATCCACATCGAGGACCAGGTCAGCCCTAAGCGCTGCGGCCACCTGGACGGCAAGCAGGTCATTTCGCGCGAGGAATTCGTCTCCAAGATTCGCGCCGCGGTCGAGGCGCGGCGCACGCCTGACTTCGTGATCATTGCCCGCACCGACGCACGCGCCATGATGGACCTGGACGAGGCGATCTGGCGGGCCAATGCCGCGCTGCAGGCCGGCGCCGACATCGCCTTCGTCGAAGCCACGCAGTCGCTGGAGGAAATGGCCGAGGTGCCCAGGCGGGTGCAGGGGCCCTGTCTGCTGAATGTGGTGCCGGGCGGCCGCACGCCCAACATCGACCTGCGCGAGGCCGGGGCCATGGGCTACAAGCTGGCCATCCTGCCGGGGCTGGTGCTCGTCGCGGCCATGGAAGCGGCCGACGCCGCGCTCGCCCAGCTCAAGGCGACCCAGATGCCGCCCACCATCACCCGCGGCGTCGCCGAGACGTTCCGGCGGTTCGGTGCCGACGAGTGGGACGCGCTGCGCACCCGCTTCAACGCCGGCGAAACGATGGGGCGCTGAGATGACACGCAGAACCCTCCGGACTTCGGCAGCACTGGCGCTCCTGTGCATGTCCCTGGCCGCAGTGGCGGCGACGCCCACGCCCTGGAAGCCAACTCGCCCCGTCACCGTGGTCGTGCCCTACACGCCGGGCGGCGGCACCGACAGCGTGGCGCGTGCCGTCTCCAAACAGCTTTCGGTGATCTGGGGCCAGCCGGTGGTCATCGAGAACTTGCCGGGCGCGGACGGCCTCATCGGCACCCGCAAGGTCATCGACGCGAAGCCCGATGGCACAACGCTGCTAATGCAGGTGCCGGCCATCGTGCTGACCCGGTACACGCCGGGCCTGAAGGGCGTCGACCCTGTCAGCCAGCTGCAGCCCATCACGGCGGTGGCGCAGGCTTCCAATGCGGTGGTGATCAGCGGCAAGCTGCCGGCGAAATCGCTCGCTGAATTCGTCGAGTACTGCCGCCGACCCGGCCAGCGCTGCTCGGTCGCCACGACCGACAACCAGTCGCGCATCATGTCGCGCCAGTTCGTCTCGGAAGAGAAGCTGGACAGCACGGTCATCGTCAACTACCGGGGCACGGCCGCCATCGTGACCGACATGATCGCCAACAACGTCGACATGGCGTTCACCGGCATTGCCGCGGCGCTGCCCCACCACAAGACGGGTGCCTTGCGCTTCATCGCCACGACAGGGGACAGGCGCGCGGGTGCTTTGCCCGACGTCGCCACCACGGCTGAGGCGGGCTTTGCCCAGTACCGGTCCGTCAACTGGTTCGGCCTGTTCGCGCCGCGGGGCCTGCCGCCCGACGCGGCGCAGGGCCTGGTGGCGGCCCTTCGCGAGGCGGTAAAGGCGCCGGACGTGCGCACCGCCATCGTTGCCGCGGGCGCCGAGCCGCTGGTCAGCACGCCCGACGAATTCGCCGCCCAAGTCAAGGCCGAGGGCGACCGCCTCGGCGCGCTCGTCAAACGCCACCCCCTCGAATAACCCAAGGAATCACCATGACCAGACTTGACATCAAGGGCGATGCCCGTCGCATCTTCGACACCCTCAGGAGTGGCGGCATCGCCATCATCCCCAACGACGCGGGCTATGCGCTGATGGGCGGAACGTATGACGCCGTGCACCGCATCTTCCTTGCTAAGAAGCGCGGCGGGCATAAGCGCAACGCGATGCTGGCTTCCATGGCAACGCAGCGCGAACTGCACGTGCTCGACCAGCGCTCGCAGGACATGGTCGAGATGCTGACGCAGGACTACAACCTGACCGTCGGCGTGGCCGCGCCTTACCGCAAGGACCATCCGCTCATGGCCAAGGTCGATCCGCGCCTCATCGAGGCCAGCACCGGCCACGGCACGGTGGGCCTGCTGCTCAATGCCGGGCCGCTGTTTGAGGAAGTCTGCCGGCTCTGCCGCGAAGCCGAGCTGCCCGTGTTCGGCTCGTCGGCCAATCTGACCGGCACCGGCCCGAAGTTCCGGGTGGAAGACATCCAGCCCGAGCTGCGCGCGATTGCCGACGTCATCATCGACTACGGCCTGCGCAAGTACCACCACTACCAGCGCTCGGCCACCACGCTCAGCTTTGCGACCGGCGAGGTCGAGTGCCTGCGCATCGGCTCCTGCTACGAGCTGATCTGCGACGTGCTGCAGCGGCATTTCAACGTCACCCTGGCAAAGGACCCGGGGCGCGAGGTCAATGCCTCGGGCCACCTGCAGGAGTTCGCATTCAAGGAAGTCAGCTACAGCTGAAAGGGCAGGCGACATGAACAGCATCGATATCGCTGGCGACGCCCGGCGCACCATGGACATCATCAAGGCCGGCGGCATCGCCATTGTGCCGAACGACACCGGCTATGCCTGCTGCGGCTCGTCGATGGACCCGCTGCAGAGGATCTACGACACCAAGCAGCGCGGCAGCCACAAGCGCAATGCCATGGGCGCGGACCTCGAGACCCAGCGTGAGCTGCAGCGGCTGAGCCCGCGCGCGCAGCAGATGGTCGAGGCGCTGGTGGCCGACCACGACCTGCCCGTGGGCGTGATCGGCAGCTTCCGCGCCGGCCATCCGCTGCTGCAGAAGCTCGGCGACGAAGGCATGCGCGCCAGCTCGGCCGTCGGCACCATCGGCATCCTGCTGAATGCGGGCCCGTTCCACAAGGAACTGTCGCGCCTGAGCCGCGAGGAGGTGGTGCCGTTGTTCGGCTCGTCCGCCAACCTGACCGGCACCGGGCCGCGCTTTTCGGTCGACGAAATTCCGCCGGAGATCAAGGCCATTGCCGACATCACGATCGACTACGGCCTGCGCCGCTACCACACCTACCGGCGCGCCGGGACGCTGATCAACTTCGACACCCTGCAGGTCGTGCGCATCGGCGCCTGCTACGAGCTGATCTCCGGCGTGCTCAGGCGCTGGTTCGGCCTCGAGCTGCCACCTGATCCTGGCTTCGAGCAGCTGCCCTCGGGGCACCTGAACGAGTTTGGCCTGAAAGGCGTGGAATGAGCGGGCCGGCGCTTCTTGGGCTGATGCAGGAACAGCCCCTGCTGATATCAAGCCTGATCGTGTTTGCCGAGCGGCATCACGGAGACGGCGAGATCGTCTCGCGACGGGTGGAGGGCGACATCCACAGGACCAGCTGGGCCGAAATCGCCCGCCGCTCGCGGCAGGTCGCCAACGCGCTGGACGCGGCCGGTGTCGCGCCCTCCGGCCGCGTCGGCACCATCGCCTGGAACGGCTACCGCCACCTGGAGCTGTATTACGGCGTCAGCGGCGCGGGCCGGGTGCTGCACACGCTCAACCCAAGGCTGCATCCCGACCAGGTGGCCTGGATCATCAACCATGCCGAAGACGACGTGCTGTGCTTCGATCTGAGCTTCCTGCCGCTGGTACAGGCGGTGCATGCGCGTTGCCCCTCGGTGCGGCAGTGGATCGCTCTGTGCGATGCGGACAGGCTGCCCCAGGACAGCGGCATACCCGGCCTCCTCAGCTATGAAGCCTGGATCGACGCATGCAGCGACCGCTATGACTGGCCCGTGTTCGACGAGAACACGGCGTCGAGCATGTGTTACACCAGCGGCACCACCGGCAACCCGAAGGCGGCGCTGTACAGCCACCGCTCCACCGTGCTGCACGCGTACGCCGCGGCGCTGCCTGACGCCATGGGCATCTCGTCGTGCGACTCGGTCCTGCCGGTCGTTCCGATGTTCCATGTCAACGCCTGGGGCATTCCCTATGCGGGCGCACTGACCGGCTGCAAGCTCGTGTTTCCGGGCCCGGCGCTGGACGGCAAGTCCGTCCATGACCTGATCGAGGGCGAAGGCGTTACCTTTGCCGCCGGCGTGCCGACCGTGTGGCAGATGCTGCTGGCCCACATGGAGGCCGGCGGACTGCGCTTCACCGCGCTGAACCGCACCGTGATCGGCGGCGCGGCCTGCCCGCCGAGCATGCTGCGCGCCTTCAGGGAGCGCTACGGCGTCGAGGTGTTGCACGGCTGGGGGATGACCGAGATGAGCCCGCTGGGCACGGTGTGCACGCTGAAGAAGAAGCACCTCGCGTGGCCGGCCGAGCAACAACTGGCGGTCCTGCAAAAGCAGGGGCGTGCGCTGTTCGGCGTGCAGATGAAGATCGTCGGCGAACAGGGCGAGGACTTGCCCTGGGACGGCAAGGCCTGCGGCGACCTGCTGGTGCGCGGCCCCTGGATCGTGCGCGAATACTTCAAGGGTGAGGGTGGTAACCCGCTGGTCAGGGACGCGGACGGCGCCGGCTGGTTTCCCACGGGTGACGTGGCCGCCATCGACGCCGACGGCTACCTGCAGATCACCGATCGCAGCAAGGACGTGATCAAGTCCGGCGGCGAATGGATCAGCTCCATCGACATAGAGAACATCGCCGTGGCGCACCCTGCCGTGGCCATGGCCGCCTGCATCGGCGTATCCCACCCCAAGTGGGACGAGCGGCCGATCATCGCGGTCGTGGTGCGCCCCGGCGCGCAGCTCGCAAAGGAGGAACTGCTGGACTTCTACCGCGGCAAGACGGTGGCGAAGTGGCAGGTGCCCGACGACGTGGTGTTCGTCGAGTCGATCCCGCTCGGCGCGACCGGGAAGATGCTCAAGACGGGGCTGCGCGAGCAGCTCAGGGACTACCGGTTGCCGGATGTGACGGCGGCCACCACAACCAATGGATAGCCACATGCCATCCACCACACTGGACAAGATTTGGAACGCGCACAGAATCAAGTCCTCGGCCGATGGCCTGGACCTGCTCTTCGTGGACCGCCACTACCTGACAGACCTGAGCGGCACGCTCGGCCTGGAGGACTTGCAGGCGGCGCGCCGCCCCATCCGGCGACCCGACCTGAGCGTGGCCATTCCCGATCACATGATCGAAACCGAGCCCAACGGCGAGGCGGCAACGCTGCCGGCCAACCGCCGGTTCGTGGAACCGCTGAAGCAGTTGTCCGCGCAGGCCTCGATCCAGCATCTCGGCCGCGAGTCGGGACGGCAGGGCATCGTCCATGTCACCGCGCTGGAAGACGGCCTGACCTTGCCCGGGCTGCTGGTGGTCTGCGGTGACAGCCACACGACGACCCACGGCGCGGTCGGCGCGCTGGCGTTGGGCATCGGCTCCACCGAGGTGGCGCACGTGCTGGCCACGCAGGCGATCTGGGTGAAAAAGCCGCACCAGGCCAGGGTCCGCCTTATCGGGCGCACCGGCGCGGGCGTATTTGCAAAGGACATCGCGCTGGCTCTGATCGCCAGCCTGCAGGCAGACTTCGGCCGCGAGCATGCGCTGGCCTTCGAGGGCGAGGCTGTGGACCGCATGTCCATCGAGGAGCGCGCGACGCTTTGCAACATGGCGGTTGAACTTGGCGCCCGCATCGGCTACGTCGTGCCCGACGAGACCACCTTCAGCTACCTCGCGGGGGCGAGGTCGGCGCCGGTGGGCGACATGTGGGACGCCGCCGTCGAGGCATGGCGCGCGCTGCGGCCCGACGAGGGCGCGGTCTACAACAAGGAAGTCGAGTTCGACGTGTCCGGCCTGCTGCCGCAGATCACGTGGGGAACCAGCGTCCAGCATGGGATGGCGATCGACGCAGCCGTCCCCGGCGGCAGCGAACTGGAGGCGTCGCGCGCTTACATGGACGTCAAGCCGGGGCAGAAGCTGGAGGCCACGCCGATCCAGCACGTCTTCATCGGCTCATGCACGAACAGCCGCATCGAGGACCTACGCATCGCCGCCGGCATTGCCCGCAAGGGCAAGGTGGCCAGCGGTGTGAGGGCCTGGGTGGTGCCGGGATCGCAGGCCGTGCAGCGGCAGGCCGAGGCGGAGGGGCTCGACGTGATCTTCCGCGAGGCCGGGTTCCAATGGCGCAAGCCCGGCTGCTCCATGTGCGTGGGCACCAACGGCGACACCGTGCCTGCGGGCGAGCGCTGCGTGTCCACCTCCAACCGCAACTTCGTGGGCCGGCAGGGCCCCGGCGCGCGGACCCACTTGGCCAGCCCGGCGACGGCCGTCGCCTCGGCGCTGGCCGGGACGATCGCCGATCCCCGACCCCTGATGGATGCACAGCCATGACCGTCCCATTCCTTCGCCATTCCGGCCGCGCGGCCAGCCTGCCGCTGGACAACATCGACACCGACGTGATCATCCCGATGCAGCAGTTGCTCAGCGTGCCGCGCAGCGAGCTCGGGCGCTGCGCCTTCAATGCGCTGCGCTACGACGAACAAGGCAATGAGCGCGCGGATTTCCAGCTGAACACCACCAAAGGGCGCGGCGCCAGCGTGATCGTGGCCGGCCGCAACTTCGGCTGCGGCAGCTCGCGCGAAGGTGCGGTCTATGCGCTGGCCGGCCTCGGTGTGCGCGTGATGGTCGCAAGTTCATATGGCGACATCTTCTACAGCAACTGTTTGAAGAACGGCATCCTGCCCATCATGCTTTCCCAAGCCGACCTGGACAGTGTCCACGAGGCCATCGCAGGCTCTCAGGAGCCGGTTGACGCCGCCATCGACCTGCAGGCGCAGCGCATTGCCCTCAGCACGGGCCTGTGGTTTCCCTTCGAGATCGACCCGGCGCACAGGCAGCGTCTGATCGACGGGACGGACGAGGTGGCGCTCACACTACAGGCCGAAGATGACATCCGCCGCTTCGAGCAGGGCGACCGTATGGCCCGCCCTTGGGCGCAACGGGCGGACGCATGACGGGCGGCCCGCAGCAGGCCTCGGGGCTGGTTCGCCTCGTTGCCGTCGGCGATGTCTTCCTGAACCGCGACAACCCGGCGGAGTCGTTCGCCCACGTCGGCGAGCTCCTGAAGGCAGGAGACATCACCTTCGGCAATTCGGAAGGCACCTACGCGGTCAACCAGACACCTGACGCCCACATGATGGCCGCGATCATCGCACCGCCCGACAACATCAACGCGCTGGCGCAGACCGGGTTCGACGTCATGTCGGTAGCCAACAACCACATCAACGACTGGGGCCGCGCGGGCATGCAGTCCAGCGTCGAAAGGCTGCGCCGCGAGGGCATCCAGCCCGTGGGTTATGGACGCAACCTGGACAAAGCTTTTGCCCCGGTCCATGTGACATCCGACGGCAAGCGGGTGGCCTTCGTCGCCGCATCAATGATCGGTTCGTGGAACGCTGCGGCCACGGCCGATGGCGACGGCGTTGCCATGCTGGAGATCGAGACGGAGTACCACGACCTGCACCGGCAACCCGGCAGCCCGCCGCATGTGCGGTCACGGCCGACCGGAGCGGCCGCGGCGCGTGTGGCCCGCAGCTTCGAGGCCGCGAAGAAGGACGCGGACTTCGTCGTGGCAAGTTTTCACTGGGGCGTGCACTGCTTTCCCGCCAGCTTGGCGGAGTACGAAGGCATCCTGGCGCGGCTCGCCATCGACCATGGGGCGGACGTCGTGTTGGGGCACCACCAGCACATTCTCAAGGGCGTGGACTTCCACAAGGGCAAGCCCATCCTGCACGGGCTCGGCAACTTCGCATTCGACCTCGTGGACATCGAGAAGATCGCGTCGCCCGCCGCGGTGCGCGAGACCATCGAGATTTACGGCGAGTACGGCATTTTCTCGCGCGAAGGTTACTCGACCGTGCCCTTCCATGAGGAGTCGCGGATGACGGTGGTGGCCCATGTCGGGCTTCGGGCGGGTCACGACCCGGTCGTCGAACTGACGCCGTGCATGATCAACACGAAGGGCCAGCCGGTGCCGATTCCCGCGTCAGATGAAGCTGCGTTTGCCCGCTTCCTGGCCTATGTGAAGCGGATTCACTGGCTAGCGGATCTGGACAGTGACATCCGCCAGAACGGTGACCTCATTTCGATGCGGCCCGGCCCCCGTCATGCAGGACGGTGACGCAGGGCCAGCGGCCGTCATCCGGTGCGCATCTTGCGGCGCAGGCAGTGATGTCGACGGGCGCGACGACGCTGGGGGGCGATGCGACGTTGCAAACGTGCAGCAGTGACCAGGTGACCGTCAGGTCCTGCACCTTGCGCACGTCGATCGTCCCGGCGTCAATCATTTTCGACGGCGCCGAACACGGCAGTACGCTGTGGCCCACGCCATCCGCGGCGGCCTGAGTGCGGATGCGCACGGCATCGGCCTTCAGTACGATCTGAGTCGCGTGCCGGCATCGATCATGGCGGTGTCGAGCAGCCCCCGCCGTCTATGCGCAGAACTGTCCCGGAAAGTTCAGGAATGTGTTCCCGACTTCACGTGAGCTCAAGCTGATGGGCGAAAAGCTGTTCTAAGTTGTTGATTTGCTGAAGGATTTCCAGTGGAAACCATTTTCAGCCGCCGACTTCGCGGCTCGTCTCCAGATTGAAAGATCGAGCGCGTCCAAGCTGCTGTTGCGATAAGACGACTTATCGAAACAGCTGCGCTCCTTAAAGGGTCATGTCCGGCTGCCTGTGCGGAACGCCATGGAACATTCGAGAACGCGGCCACGCAGAATGCGCAGCTTGCGATCGATCGTCGAACTAAACGCAAGGATCCCCGCCGACGCGGCCGTGGCCTCTCTCGCCTGCTTCGCCGCTAGAGCGGCAAAATACAGCCACAAGCCACTTTCGGCCACAAGAGGACATCGAAGGAATTCGGCGAATGCCTTCAGAAGTTCTTCACCACACCAATCACCCACATGCCGTGCTATTCCCCTTGGAACGAGTACCTAGAGCTAGGTACCCCACAGTTTGAACAGGCGAAGGCTGTCGTCGTGGCCAAGCTCAGGGCGGTGACGCACATCATCGACTACTACTACCAATCACACGGCTTGCAACTGCCGGCACTTGCCGAAGGCACGGTGATCGATTCGCACCGCCAGCCTCGATCGCTGCGTGAGTTCGCCTTGCGCGAGATGATCTGCCACCACTTCTCCTGCGATGGGGTCGACTTCTGCTCCCTCTACGATGTTGCATCGTTGCTGAGTCCGCAGGTTGAAAAGGAGAGAGCCTATCTGGCGGTAGTGCTACCCTGTGCGACGCTTATGCGAACGCACAAGGAGCGCTTTGCGCCCTCAAGGAGGGCCGAGGATCGCCTTGACTTCTGAATCAATTTTTGCGGATCGGATTTGGGCCTGCCGGGGCCTGTCGGCGTGAGTCTGAATCCGGCCAGAACCGGACATTCACACTCACGGCTTGAAAGAAATCGATGGCTTGGATTCGAGACATCAACGGTCTCTACAACTTCATCGGCTATGTCGTGCTTTGCGCACCGGACAATTTTCCGGTCAGGGACTACCTTACGGCCGATCAGCAAATGACGCTGGATCGGGCGTTTGCTGAACTGCGCCACGGAGTCAAGTTGGTCATGGCTGACGCTCCCGACTTGCCGCGCATCAACGATTTGGAGAGCGTGCTCGACGAGGCGCTCGGCCTGTATCGAAGCGGAGAGATAGTTCGGGCGGCCCAAGGACTTCACGACTTTGAAGCGATGATCTTCAAGTCTTGAATCGGCCAAGAGCAGAAGTTTGGAGGGGCAATTTGTCATCCTTGATGTATCTCGAAGATGGGCGGGCACTGAACCGTTCCAATCTAGGCTACTGCGGCATGCTGGTCCTAATCGCTCGCGAAATTCCCGAACAGCACAAGAGGCTACGCACATGGTTGGAGGACCTCTCCGACCGAACTGCACCCTTCTGTGAGTTCGACATACGCGGGCTGTCGGACGAACATCGACAGACGTTTTGGACTGCCGCCGCTCGTGCTGGCGTGATCATCCGAGCGAAATACGGTGGCGACGCGATGCCGAATAACGCGTGGGCGGCGGAAAGCCTCCTGCATTTGTTGCGAATGCATAGCAGCATCGTGGCTGGCGAGCCGCCGTCGGCTCTTAACGATCTGGATATGACAACGCCGTATTCAGGTATGCCTGAAGATCTTCAACTGCTCTGGCGTGATGCGACAGCCTGACAGGTCTCGGCCCAATCGCCGCTTCGGGCCCCACTGCGGCGGCCGCGCGACCGGCTACAGTCGGCCAAGACCAGTCATTCGGGCCCTCAAATTTGCTCCAAGGCGGTCGTTCCTCCCATGCATCTACCTCATGCCAATTGACGTTCTGCTCTCGGTTCCCGCCGGCGGAAAGACCGCGCAGTATCTCTTGCTTTGCGCATCGCTTCGCGACGCCTTGAGCGTTGCGAAGGTGAGTGAGCAACTTCTGCTCATCGACGCGAAGTCCGCCTTGTTGCTCGAAGACGTCTACGGGCATACACATAAACCACCGGATTCTGATGAACTACTTTGGCGTACGGAGAACGCTCGTCCTGTATTGCACGAAGCCGACCTCCGCGATGGCGAAAAGGAGGGCTACCTCGGAAAGTGGAATCTGGATTTCCTTACATGGCTTCGACAAATTGCCGTCGCAGTTTCCGAACCGGTCGCGATCGAATACGAGCACGAACGTGGCGACACGCCCTATGAGTCGGCTTGGTGGACCTGCGACCCACTTTCGGAAACTGGCGAAGTCGAGACCTTTGGTATCCAGAGCAACGATGGAATAGACAAGCCCGAATGGCGTGCTGAGGTAGTACGTTGTGCAGATGGCCGCATCGAAATTCGCTGAACGAGGCGGCATACGGCCAGGACCGGTCACTTGGCGTCGGAGCCAGACACCCTCGGAAGCGGTCTAGTCATCTAAATCCGCGTTACGCAGCTCAGTGGCAGCATAGAAACATAGGAGGAATGCAATGGGATTACTTTCCGACTTCTTCGTCGCGAATGAAGGAGAAGCCGCGCGCTATGCGGACCGGATGAGCGAAGATGACCAGGGCAAGGCCATTGCATTGCAATTGCGCCCGGCTGAGTACAAAGGCTTCACCGACCTTGAAGTAGGCACTTTGTGGGCAATCCTAGAAGGGAAGGAATGGGATGCTGACCTGCACGCGTTGGAAAGTGACGAGGGCGGCGATGAAGGGGACTCCTGGCTCTTCCGGTTCCCAGATCGGCTAGTCCAACTTCTTACTCACGTCGAACACTCGGCGCTTGATGCTGCACTCCCCCGATGGGCCGACACCGAGGAGCTTCAAGTGGATGTGGCGGAACTGCGACCTGTGGTGCTGGATCTTCAAAGACTCGCTAAACAGGCGATTGCTGAACAGAAGTCGCTGTATCTATGGGGTAGCTTATGAACGCCTCTCGGATCATCTGACCGACGACGACTTTGCGGGGTATTGAACTTCGGCTTTGTACCGATGGAGCCTCAGATACGTTGACGGCATTCGGCCAGGAGCAGACTCCCGGCAACGGCCGCTTCAGGGCAGTGAAATTTGGCGCCTCGATCCAAAATCAATGGTTCTAGAGCTCGGCGGCCACATGTGTGAGTGCTTGATCGCCGCGCACGCGACCACGGCCGGGCGCTAGCGTCCGAGATCCGCCGGGGTCTGGCGCACTTCCAAGATGCCCTGATCTTGCAGGGCGGCGACGGCGCCGTCCATCTCGTGCTGCGCCTACGGGACGCCGTGCGGTGGCACGCGTTCCAAGCGGCGCCGGCCAGCCACGGCGTGACGTTCGAGACAATCGATTGCGCCGCTGTCGGCCACTGGCCACGTTGAACATACTCTGGCCCCCGGGCATACGGACGCGGCGAGCCGGGCTATCGCGCTCGACGCGTTAGAGGCCACCCCGCGCGCGCTGCGTGACTGACGTCGAACAGCGATCGAGTCGCCAAGCTTCCCGCCGCACCGTGGAATGACCCAGTCATTGGGCTGTAGCGCTTACGACCGGAAGTCGACTGTCGAGTGCTTTTTCAGACGCGTTCCGCTAGACCGGCCGCGAAGTAGTCGGTCACCTGGCGCACGCGTGCCGGAATGAACTTTCGGTTGGGCCAGATGAGGCTGACATCCCGGGTTTCGCCGATGAACTGATCTAGCACTGTCACGACGCCCGCCGCGCGCAGGTCATCGGTGAACGAAGCCCGGTAGAACATCCCGATGCCCACGCCGGCCTGCACTGCCGACAGGATCGTGTCGACGGTGTTGGAGGCGAGGTTTCCGCCTACGCGCACGCTGAACGGCCCCTCGGGCCGGCTGAACGTCCACTGGTCGATGCCGTTATAGACGATGCAGTTGTGGTGCACGAGGTCCTCGGGCGTCTTCGGCACCCCGTGCCGCTCGAAGTAGTAGCGCGACCCCACACAGACCAGCGACGTGGTGGCCACGCGCTTGACCACGGCGTCGGGGCTGCGCAGCGGGCTGATGCGGATGGCTAGGTCGATGCCCTCGGTCAGCAGGTCCTGCACGCCATCCGTGAGCTTGAGCTCCAAGCGGAGCTTCGGATGCAGCGCCAGCAGTCGCGGCACGATGGGCAGCACGTGGAGGCGGCCGAAGGTGGTCGACGCCGCGATCCGCACCAGTCCCGAAAGCTCCCCCATGCTGCTCATGAGCTCGCCGTCCACCTGCGACATCTCGTCCAGCAGCGGCTTGATGCGCTCGTGGTACCGCCTCCCGGCCTCCGTCGGGGTCACGCTGCGCGTGGTGCGGTTGAGCAGCTGCGCGCCCAGCCTCCGCTCCAGCGCGCCGACGGACTTGCTGACCGCCGACTGGGATTCGCCGATGCGGCGGGCGGCGGCCGAGAAACCGCCGGCCTCGACAACCGCCGCGAAGGCGGTCAGCTCCTGGAATCGATCCATGGGGTGTGCCCTGTTGCGTGCGGCCGGGAGGTGGCAGCCGTGGCCGATGCTCCGCGACGGATTTATTCCAAAACGGACTAAGTGTAATCACGACGAGCCAGATTATCACCGACTTGGAAGCTAATTAGCATGACTGCAATGCCTCTGGATGGCATTGCACCCGTGAAGGCCGACGCCGCGGCGCCGGCTTACCCCGTGATCAGCGAACCAAGGAATTCAACATGACTTCAACAACCCACCCGCAAGCCGCGGCACCCGCCGTATCCACCTCCCTGGCAGGTAAGACGGTCGTCGTCGTCGGCGGCAAGTCCGGCATCGGCTTCGGCGTGGCGCAGGCCGCGCGGGCAGCGGGCGCGACGGCAGTCGTCGCCAGCCGCCGCCTCTCGTCGCCGCAGGAGCGTCCGGATCTCGCCGGCTTCCAGCAGGTGAGCCTGGATATCCGCGACGAGTCGAGCGTGAGAGCGGCGTTCGACGCCATCGGCGTGTTCGACCACCTGGTCGTCACCGCCGCGCCCGATCTCGGCACCTGGGGCGCGTTCATGGACGCGGACATGAGCGGCGCGCGCAGCTACATGGAGGGCAAGTACCTGGGCAGCTGGGCCTGCGCCCGCCATGGCTCGCCGCACCTGAACGCCGGCGGCACGATCACATTCCTGACCGGCGGCATGGCCGTGCGGCCGAAGGTCGGCTTCACCGCCGTCACATCGGCGTTCGCCGCGGTGGAGGCGCTGTCGGGCTCGCTCGCGATCGAGCTCGCACCCACCCGCGTGAACACGATTCGCCCCGGCTTCATCGACACCGACATGTGGGCCTTCCTGCCGGCCGAACATCGCGACGGCCTGCGCAAGAAGGTGGAAGAGACCTTCCCCGCGCGGCGCGCGGGAAAGCCTGAGGACGTGGGCCATGCCGCAGTCTTCCTCATGACCAATCCGTACGTGACCGGCACCGTGCTCGAGGTGGCCGGCGGCGAGAACCTGGTCGCCAGCGTTTCCTGAATCACCGACGAGGGGCACGACATGACCGAATTCGATCTTTCCTTACGCGGCGCCGACGGGTTGCGAACGGGCCGCCGCTCCTTCCTGGCCCAGGCCGGCGGCGCCGTGGCCGGCGCGATCGCCACGGGCGCGCTGCTGGGCGATGCGCACGCGCAGTCCGCCGGCACGCCCGCGGGCCGCGCGCCCGACGGCGCGACACCGGCCGCCTCCCGCGGCGGTAAGGGCCTCTGGCCGAACGGTGCTCGCCTGGCGGTGAGCGTCTCGATGATGTTCGAGGGCGGCGGCCAGCCCATCTCGGGTGCCGCGGGGCCGATCCCGATTCCGATCGACAAAGGCGTGCCCGACCTGCCGACCAACGCCTTCTTCGCCTATGGCCGCTATGAAGGCATCCCGCGCGCGCTGGACCTGTTCGACAAGCACCGCATCAAGGTGTCGTCGTTCATGATCGGCGAGGCCATAAAGAACGCCCCCGACTTGGCCCAGGAGATCGTGCGCCGCGGCCACGAGGCGGCCGCTCACGGGCCCACCTGGAGCAATTCGTACAACCTCTCGCGCAGCGACGAGAAGCGCTTCATCGCGGAATCGGCCGAGATCATCCACAAGGTCACGGGCCAGCAGCCGGTGGGCTGGAACGCGTTCTTCTTGCGCAACTCGGTGCACATCCTCGAGACGCTGCAGGAACTCGGCTTCGTGTATCACATCGACGAGCCGAGCCGTGATGAGCCGTTCATCATTCCGGTCAACGGCAAGGACTTCGTGACGGTGCCGTATACGTTCCACCTGAACGACATCTCGGCCTACCCGTTCGAGGGCTACAACCCGATCGCCTACGAGCAGGCGTTGAAAGACGAATTCGACCAGCTCTACGAAGAAGGCGCGAATGGGCGGCGCATGATGCTTGTGGGATTCCACGACCGCATTAACGGACACGCCAACCGCATCCGGGTGCTGGATCGGTTCTTCACCTACGCGCGTTCCAAGCCGGACGTGTGGTTCGCGCGCAAGGACGAGATCGCCCGCTGGGTGCTGGCGCATCGCGAGGACACGCCTATCGTGCAGCGCGGCCCGGCCGCCATCTCGGGCCTGCCCGGGCCAGATTGATGCACGCGCCAATTCCAGATGCAACACTGCGGAGTTCTTGGGCGGTATCCTCAGTCGGCAGCAGCTGACTGTCACGAGTGTCCGGTCTCGGGCAGTACGATCGGTGGCTCGAGTGTCGCATACGGGCCCATAGCCGACATACGAGGTTCTCGAAAGCGGACGCTCGCTGAATGTTCGGTTCAGAGCACGCCTTACAGCTGCTTCGGGCCCTTACTTGCTGAGCAACTGGATGGCGCTGACGCGCTTCGTGACCGAGGGTCGAGTCGAGGCCCACAACAACGCCGCAGAGCGCGCTGCGCGACGTCGCGATCGGACGCAAGAAATTGCTGCACCTCGGCTCGGACAACGGCGGGATCAGCGCTGTGGTGATCTACACCTTGATAAGCTCGGCCAAGCTCGCCAGTATTGACCCACAGGCCTACCTACGCCACGTGCTCGAGCGCATCGCCGATCTCCCATCAACCGCATAGACGAGCTGCAGCCGTGGGCGGTCGCTAGCGAAACTTCCGGCTCTAATGCGACGTCCGCGCGAGCGGCCAGAAGACTCGCAGTGACCCTAGCATTCGATAAAGCCGCTTACTCGGTGAGCCGCTGCCGCAACGCTTCTGCCACCAGCAGTGCAGCGCGAGATACATAAGGCTCCTTTCGAAAGCAAATGACGAAGCGTCGCCGCGCCCACTGATCCGAAAGAGGTATGAGCTTGACAGGAAGATCCCTCGCGAATGGCTCCGCGACCTCCGCAGTCAAGATTGCGACCCCGAACCCGGCCGCCGCAATGCGCACCACTGCCTCGAAGCTTTGCACCTCGATGTGGGCGGCAATGCTCTTGCCTGTTACCGCAGCATACCGGCGTAGCATGATTTCCATCATGCTGCCTGGCATTGCGCTAATGTGCTCATAGTCCAAGGTCTCGCTGAACGCGACTGAGCTTCGCCGCGAGAGTGGATGACGGTTCTGCACCACCACGCAGGCATGGTCTTCGCGATAGGGAATTGCCTCCAGTTCGGAAAGGTCGGCAGCATCCCAGCAGATGCCTAGGTCAGCGCTCCCCTCGCGCACAAGACGTACCATTTCGGTGGACGCAGCCTGCTTCAGTCGAATCTTGAGTGACTGGTGTTGTTGAAGCACGGTGACGATGTCCTGAGGCAGGCTGCTAGAAAGGGGCGCTAGGCCGGAGAGGATGGTCACGCTTCCTTCGCCGCCATGAGCCAGGTCGGACATTGCGGTGCGCATTCGCTCCATGCTGCCTAGCACCTCCCGGGCGTGCCGTGCGAGCGCTTGGCCGGCTTCCGTTGCCTCCATTCCTCGAGCGCCGCGGCGCAACAGGGTAAGTCCAACCTGGCTTTCCAGCGAAGCCATTCGCTTGCTGACTGCAGACGCCACAGTAGCCTCACGGTCTGCGCACCTGACGATGCTTCCCTCCTCGCACACAGAAAGAAAAAGGCGAAGCGTGTACGGGTCGAAGTCTGATCGCATGAATTTTCCCTTTCGGAAAACACTATGCACGAAATGCCATCTCCCGGCCTGTAGGGCAATCTAGAGTTGTCTCTCCCACAGAAAGACGGAGACAAAAATGCCAGTTCCTTTAAAGGTCATCGCTGTCGGCTCACTTGCTTGCAGCTTGGCGGCAGTTGCAATGCCTGCACCGGCGGAAGAGACCTATCCCGCAAAGCCGATCACGCTCGTCGTGCCCTTTGCGACGGGAGGAAGCGCCGACATCCTCGCACGTGTGCTAGGGAACGTCGTCGGGGAGTTGCTCAAGCAATCCATCATCGTAGACAACCGGTCGGGGGCTGGCGGCTTGGTCGGCACGAGCCTGGTAGCGAAGGCACCTGCAGATGGATACACCCTACTTCTCGCAACAGACAGCTTGTACGCCATCAACCCAGCGCTGTACGGGAAGAAAGCTGAAGAAGCAATATCTGCCCTGACTCCAGTGGTGCATCTCGCCGAGGCCCCGCTGGTGATCGCCATCAACAATGAATCGCCAGCGAACGATTTCCCCAGCTTTCTTGCGTGGGCTAGATCGAGCCCTAAGCCGCTCAGCTTCGGGACTCCTGGGATCGGCACCGACCATCATCTGCTCGGAGAGCTCATCAGCAAAGCTACCAAGGCGCCGTTGAATCATGTGCCATACCGGGGTGCGGGCGCGGCCCTTGGCGACTTAGCCGGCAAGCAGATCGATTCGCTCATCACCCTGGTTTCAACCGCGCAACCTATGTTGAGCGCGGGTCGAATCAAGCTGATCGGGGTGGCGTCGACGCAGCCCTATGCACCGCTACCGCAGCTATCTCCAATCGGGCAGACCCTCAAAGGCACAGACATGCTCGTCAGCTACAGCTTGATGGCACCTGCCAGTACGCCGCCGGCGGTTGTGGCCAAGCTGAATGAAGCTTTCAACGAGGCGATGAAGCGTCCAATTGTCAGCAGCAAACTCTCGGAACTGGGCCTCACACCCACAGGAGGATCGCCCAAGGTCTTCGCCGAGCGAATGAAGTCCGAGAGGAAACAGCGCGAAGGTATCGTCCGTGACGCCAACGTGAGGCTTGTCGAATAGTCAGATCGGGAACACATGGAAAAGATAAATTTCTCCGGCCGAATCCTCTTCCTGGCTGAGGATCCCCACCTTATCGAGCGGCAGCTCCAAGGCGAAGATCTCCGCCTTGCAGAGGCCGGGAAGCTGCGCGACGATGTGTCGACCGATGAAATCACGCCGGGCTGGACGTGCTTCTACGTCGACGAAACCTTGGGACGCTACCCCTACGTCGGATTGACGTGCGGCGGCAGGCGACCGGTTCAGGCCGATGACGTGAAACGCGGTGGCTTCACGGTCACAGTCGCCGGCGCCCGCTATGGAAAAGGATCCTCGCGAGAGGCAAGTCCTTACGCGGAGCGCGTGGCAGGAATCCGCCTTGTGATCGCAAAAAAGTTTGAGCGCATCTACCGTCAGAACTGCCACAACCTAGGGATCTACACCTCAAATGACTTTGCACTGATCGATCGCATTCAGGCAGGAGAAGAAATCCCTGTTGCCGAGCTCGTCGAAGGCCTCGACTCGGTCACGACTGAAATCCTCTGGCGTGGAGGGCTCTTCAATTTCACCAAAGCGCGTCAGAACGGCCAGATTGAATTACCCCGAGCCGAACTCCCAATGAAGCCCATGAGCTTTGTCGAAAAAATCATGGCACGTTCAGCGCTCAGCGCTTCGGCGGGTGCTGAAGCCAGTCAGCAGATTCATTTCCTTCGCGTCGACTGGCGCTACTCCCATGACTACGTGACAGGCATGTGTGCTGCGTTCATGGAGAAGGCCATGGGCTCCCGAGTGCAGCTGCACGATGTCTCGTCCATCAAATGCTTCGCTGACCATCTCGTCTACGTGCCGCAGACGATGTCGGCCGAAAAACGAGCAATGGGACTGCTCGACTCCGCGATGGCCATGGGCGTCATGCAGCACAAATTCTGCGAGCGCTATGGCGTACAGCTTCACCACCACGCCCCGGGCCGCAGCGGCGCCGAAGGTATCTGCCACTCGATCATGACCGAGCGCTACGTCTTGCCGGGACAAGTGGCAATTGGCACCGACTCGCACACGCCGCACTGTGGAGCGCTCGGCGCGTTCGCGTTCGGCGTCGGAGCGACTGAGATGGCCAATGCCTGGATCACCGGCGACGTAAGAGTAGCCACGCCCAAAGTATGCCGCGTCAGGCTCGACGGTCGCCTCAACGCCCACGTCGATGCCAAGGATGTCGTCCTGCATTTGCTGCAGCTCGACGAGATCAAGAGCGGCGCTCTTGTCGGCCTAGTCTTCGAGTACTGCGGAGAGGCCGTGTTGCACATGACCACCGATGCCCGAGCGACGCTGACCAACATGGTGGCCGAGATCGGCGGAATGACCGGCCTGATCGCCCCGGACGATGAGACGGTGAGATTTCTGCGCGAGCGCCGGGGCGTGGATTTTGTCTTGGAAGATTGGATGCACAGCGATGCAGAGGCACTGTATGCCCACGAGATCGTCGTCGACTGTTCCAGCCTCACGCCGATGGTTGCACTGCCTGGAGACCCAGGTCAGGGCGTTCCAGTCTCTTCTCTGGAGGCCGCCGTCCCGGTGGACATTGCCTATGGTGGATCTTGCACCGGCGGCAAGTTCGAGGACATCGCGGCTTATCACGAAGTACTCGCTTGGGGCGTCGAGCGCGGACTGCGGATCGCATCCGGGGTTCAGTTCTTCCTACAGTTCGGCAGCCAGGACGTTAGGCGTCGAAGTGAGCAAGCAGGGTTCGTACAGTTGTTCAAGGACCTCGGGGTCCAGCTTGTCGATCCGGGTTGTGGTGCTTGCATCAATGCGGGGCCCGGTGCATCCGAGCGGGCCGAGCAGATCACCATCAGCGCGATCAATCGCAATTTCCCCGGGCGCTCAGGGCCTGGCGCGCTTTGGTTAGGGAGTCCATCGACTGTTGCCGCGAGTGCGCTCGCCGGGCGGATCTTGAGTTTCGATCAGCTTCGCGATCAGGTGGAGTCCTGAGCAATGCGGCAATGGAACTTGTTGATGGCTACCAGAACTGCAATTGCTTGGCAGTGTACCCATGCTTGACCGAGTGTTGCGTCCCGCACGCTCCACAAGGAACGAGACTTCTGTCGCTCAAGTCGTCCTTAGGACTGGTGAAGTAGCCGCCGATGGAGAGCCTAAGGTCGCAGCTCGTACATTTTGGCTCGGTTGGCATTCTCAGAAGTGCGAGTGTCGCAGCGAGCCAGTTTGGCCGAGCTAGCGACCGACCACTTTCGGCCGCATTCTGCCTGCCGCCTCATGCGTTGAACGCGAGCCTCTGAGCGCTTAGGTCCACAAGCAAGACCGTCGGACTGTCGAGCTCGGCGCCCGTGTGTAACGACGTGAGGACGGCGGACCCATGCTCGGTGTCTTTCCCTCGCGCTCGCTCAGCACACGGTCAGGCTGGATGTCCAGGAGCGAACCTTACATTCCGCTGGACTTTGCAAACTTCAGGGCAAGCACTTTTGCCTGAGAGGCCGCCTTATCCCGGGAGAGGCACCGAATGGAGTTGGATATGAGCTTTGAAACTGAGGGGTCGCAGCGAAGGTCGGCATCTGGCCGACTGTAGCCGGTCGCGCGGCCGTCGCACCCGCTGCACCAGGGCTTCAAGCCCTTTGCCCAGTCCCTCTACATCGATCCGTCGGAAGATCTCAATGCTCCGCCCACGCCCATCTTTGGACAAGCTTTTAGAGCCAGCGAGCAGCCTTCGTGAGCAAGCTCCTGGTCATTTGCCTCCCACGTTGAAGCATCGGGGCCCTCCACCTACCCAATTGAGAAAGGCACTACTGGTGGACACCTTCAGACAACACGCTGGCTTGCCAGCACTCCTTGTGCCGCGGGATCCTGCGCGTAGTTCGTACTTTTGCCATCCGGCCGCGACGCCGCTTGCGTGCGGCAATGCAGTTCGCGGAACAGCAGCGGTGTCATGCCGAAGCGCCGCTCGAAGGCTTTGGACAGCTGTGCGCCCGTGAGGTAGCCTGTGCGCGCCGCGATCTCTTTCAGTGACATGCCGGCCGCGAGCAGGTTGCGTGTCTGGTCCAGCCGCAGCGTCTCGACGAAATGCGCGGGCGTCTCGCCCGTACTTTTGGTGAAGCGGCGTAAAAAGGTGCGCTCGGACATTGCCACTCTCTCGGCCAGGCGCGGCACGTCCAGCTGCTGCGTGAGGTTCTCGCGCATCCAGTCGATCAGAGCTGCGAAGGGTGCATCGGCATGCGACTGCGCTGTCAGCACCGGACTGAACTGCGATTGGTAGCCGGGCCGGCGCGCATAAAGCACCAAGCGCTTGGCGATCACGTGGGCGACGGCATTGCCCAGGTCTGCGGCCACCATTTCCAGGCTCATGTCGATGCCCGTGGTAACGCCAGCGGAGGTCCACAGGCGCCCATCGTTGACGAACAGCGCGTTGGTGTCAACGGATACCCCAGGGCAGCGCTCGGCAAGGTTGCCACAGGCCGACCAATGGGTGGCCACGCGCTTTCCCTCTAGCAGGCCGAAATGTGCCAGCGCGAAGGTGCCGGTGCAGATGGAACCGTAGCGGCGCGCGCTCCTGCTTGCCTTGACGGCCCATCTGCGCACGGCATCGATGGCCACTAACTGCTGCAGGCCCGAATCATCGCCGCCGGCGATCAGCAAGGTGTCGACCTCACTGGCGGGCAGCTCCTGGACCGGCCGGGTCACCATGGCCACGGCGCTGCTGGTCTGCACGGTTCCGCCGTCGGCCGAAAGGATGTGCACCTTGTAGTGGGCCTTGCCCAGCGCGTCGTTGCCCGCCTCGAACACCATCGCCGGACCCGTCACGTCCAGCACTTGGCAGCCCGGAAAGGTCAGGATCGCAACGTTCAGCGGGTCAGACATTTGGCGGATATTAGCCTGCGTTTGTCATTTACGCCAAAGCTGACGGCTCCAACAATTCGCCATCAACACGACGCCTACAACAGATTCATGACAAACCCTCTGCAGATTGGATTTCTGGTCTTCCCCGATGTCACGCAGCTCGACCTCACCGGCCCTGCGCAGGTGCTCAGCCGCGTGCCGGGTGCCCGGGTCCACCTGGCGTGGAAGACGCTCGAACCCCTGAAGACAGACGTGGGCTTCAGCCTCAACCCGACCACCAGCTTTGCGGATTGCCCGCCCCTGGACGTGCTGTGCGTGCCTGGTGGTATGGGCGTTGTCGGGCAGATCAATGATGCAGAGACGCTGGCCTTCCTGCGCCAGCAGGGCGCCAGCGCGCGCTACGTCACATCTGTCTGCAACGGCTCACTGCTGCTGGGCGCGGCGGGGCTGCTGCAGGGTTACCGGTCAACCTGCCACTGGATGTGGCGGCATTACCTGACGCAGTTCGGCGCCGAGCCTGTGGCTGCGCGCGTGGTGCGTGACCGTAACCGCCTTTCAGGCGCCGGGGTGACCTCTGGCATCGATTTCGCTTTTACCTTGGCCACCGAACTGGCCGGGGAAGAAGCAGCGCGAATGATTCAGTTGGGCCTCGAGTACGACCCTCAGCCACCGCTGGACAGCGGCTCACCGGAAAAGGCCGGGGCCGATCGCGTCGCACGGGCGCGTGCGGTGCCGGCGGCATGGCTGCGGGACGTGGCTGAACCGCAGATTGCACAGGCCGCGCGCCGGCTCGCCACTATTCCCTGATCTCGAACCCACATCTCGAAGGAAGCCCCATGACACTCCGTACCTGCACCCTCGCGGCCGCATTGCTCACAGCGCTGCCATCCTTTGCACAGATCTCGGACGGCGTCGTCCGCTTGGGGGTCATCAACGACCAGTCCGGTCCATACGCCGCGCTGACTGGCCCGGGTTCCGCGCTTGCGGTGCGCATGGCCGTGGAGGACATGAAGGCACAGCTTGGCGACACGAAGGTCGAAGTGCTGGTCGCCGACCATCAAAACAAGCCCGACGTAGGGCTGACCATCGTCAAGCGCTGGTTTGACGTGGACAAGGTGGATGCCGTGCTCGACATCGCCAATTCTGCAGTGGCGCTGGGCGTGCAGTCCGTCATCAAGGAAAAGAACAAGATTGCGCTGTACGGCATCGTTGGCACGACCGAACTGACCGGCAAGCAGTGTGCCAAGACAGGCTTCTCATGGGTGCACGACTCCTACGCGCTGGTCTCCGGTCCCGCCCGCACCCTGACCAAGGCCGGGCAAGACAGCTGGTACTTCGTGGCGGCCGATTTCGCATTCGGCAAGAACATGGTGCAGGAAGCCAAGAATTTCGTTAACGCCAGCGGCGGTAAGGTCGTGGGCGAGGTCTTCCATCCCATGGGCACCTCGGACTACAGCTCCTTTCTACTGCAGGCCCAGGCATCCAGTGCGAAGGTCGTCGCCTTTGCCAATGCCGGCGCGCAGTTGGTGAACTCGATGAAGCAATGGAAGGAGTTCGGCATGCAGGACGGCAAGCAGCGCCCCGTCTCGCTGTTGCTGTCGATCACCGATGTTCACGCGGCCGGTATCGATGTGATGCAGGGCCTGTCCGGCACCTCCGCTTGGTACTGGGATCGCAACGACGACACGCGCGCGTTCGCGCGCCGATTCTTCGAGCGGCACAAGGCCATGCCCACCGAGTCGCAAGCTGGCATGTACTCCGCCACTACGCACTACCTCAAGTCCGTGCTCGCCATCAAGACCGATGCGACCGATGCGGTGGCCGCGCAGATGCGCAAGACGCCGGTGAACGACATGTACGCGAAAAACGCCACATTGCGTGACGATGGCAAATTGGCGCACGACTTCCTCCTGGTCACGGTGAAGTCCAAGACTGAATCCAAAGCCGCATGGGACTACTACAAGATCTCCGCCGTCATTCCTGCGAGCGAGGCCTACATCCCTCTGCCCCAGAGCGACTGCCCGCTGGTCGTGGCCGCCAAGGCGAAGTGATGCAGTCCGCCATCGGTGGATCGACCGTTCTCGTTGCGCGCGGCCTCACGCGTAGCTTTTCGGGCTTCACGGCTGTCAAGAACGTGGACCTTACCGTGAAGCACAACACTGTGCATTCCGTGATCGGCCCCAACGGCGCTGGCAAGAGTACGCTGTTCAATCTGCTCACACGCTTCCTGGAGCCAGATGCGGGCAGCATCGTCTACCGCGGCGCGGACGTCACGCGAATGCCGCCCGCGATGTTGGCGCGCCTCGGCGTGGTGCGCTCGTTCCAGATTTCCGCGGTGTTTCCGCATCTCACGGTGGCGCAGAACGTCTGCGTACCGCTGCAGCGGCTATCGGGCTTGCAAAAGGTGTTCTGGCGCTCTGCCTCATGCCTGAGCGCCTTGGACGACAAAGTCCATGGGCTGCTGCACCAGTTCGGCCTCAGCGATTGGGCCGATACCCTCGCGGGCGAACTGCCGTACGGCCGCAAGCGCGCGCTTGAGCTGGCGACGACCTTCGCACTGGAGCCGGAGCTCGCGCTGTTGGACGAACCGATGGCCGGCCTGGGCACGGAAGACGTGGCGCGCGTCACTGACCTCATCGCCGCGCAAGCCGGCGCGCGGACCATCGTGATGGTGGAGCACAACCTCAAGGTGGTCGAGCGGCTGTCCGATACCGTCACCGTGTTATGTCGCGGAGAGGTGCTGGCAGAGGGAAGCTATGCGGAGGTGGCTGCCGACCCGCGCGTGCTCGAGGCCTACATCGGACACTGAATATGCACGACATCCACGACACACAGGCCCTCCTCGACGTGCGCAAGCTCAGCGCAGGCTACGCGGGCAACCAAGTGCTCGACGACGTGCAGTTCCATTTACTGCGCGGCGAGGTCGTGACGCTGTTGGGCCGCAACGGCGCAGGCAAATCGACCACGCTCAAGTGCCTGATGGGTTTCATCGCCGAGAAGACAGGCAGCATCACTTTCGAAGGCCAGCCCATCGTGCGTTGCCCTCCCGAGCAGATCGCCAAACTCGGCATGGCTTACTGCCCCGAGGAGCGCGGCATCTTTTCGCAGCTGAGCGTGCGCGAAAACCTCCTGCTGCCGCCCGTGCTGCGCGATGGCGGGCTCTCGCTGGACGAGGTGTACGCGCTTTTCCCCAACCTTCGCGAGCGCAGCGCCAGTCAGGGCACCAAGCTCTCGGGCGGCGAGCAGCAAATGCTGGCTATAGGCCGCATTCTGCGGACCGGGGCGAAGACCCTTCTTTTGGATGAACCTAGCGAGGGCTTGGCACCCGTAATCGTCAAACTCATAGCGCGCACCGTGCTGGAACTCAAGCGCCGCGGCTTCACCATCTTGCTGGTGGAGCAGAACCTGCGCTTCGCCGCAGAACTGGCCGACCGGCACTACGTCATGGAAACCGGCCGCGTGGTCGACATGCTGACGCGTGAAGACATGCAGCGCGACACTGGCCGCGTCGAGGCTTATTTGGGGATGGGACATGCTTGAATCGTTGGGACTGCTTTCTCCCGCGCTGTTCGGTCAGCTGTTGCTGGGCCTGATCAACGGCTCCTTCTATGCCATGATGAGCCTGGGCCTTGCCATCATCTTCGGCTTGCTCAACGTGGTGAACTTTGCGCATGGCGCGCAGTACATGATGGGCGCGTTCACGGCCTGGATGCTGCTGCAGTGGGCAGGTATTCCGTACGGGTGGGCGCTATTGCTTGCGCCTTTGATCGTGGGCCTTTCGGGTGTCGTGTTGGAGCGCTTGTTCGTGCGCCGGCTCTACCACCTGGACCATGTCTATGGGCTGCTGCTGACCTTTGGCATCACGCTCATCGTGGAGGGTCTGTATCGCAAGGCTTTCGGGTCCGCCGGGCTGCCTTACGCCAACCCCATGCCGGGTGGCTTGCGCACAGGTCTGGGCTACCTGCCCTACTACCGGCTCTGGGCGCTGTTTGCTTCGCTGTTGATCTGTCTGGCCACCTGGTATCTCATCGAGAAGACCCGGCTCGGGGCTTACCTGCGCGCCGCCATTGAGCGGCCCGATCTTGTGCGCAGCTTCGGCATCAACGTGCCGCGCATGGTCACGCTGGTTTACGGGTTCGGCGTGGGCTTGGCGGGGCTGGCCGGCGTGTTTGCCGCGCCTATCTACAACGTCAGCCCGACCATGGGCTCCAACCTCATCGTAGTTATCTTTGCAGTGGTAGTAATCGGCGGCATGGGCTCGATCAAGGGTGCCATTGTCACTGGTTACTTGCTGGGCCTGACAGAGGGCTTGGTGCGCTACTACTACCCACCGCTTTCGGACACCGTGGTTTTCATCATCATGGCGGCGGTGCTGCTCATCAAGCCGGCGGGTCTGTTCGGCAAGGGCGCTATCGCGCAGCACGCCAGCACCGCGCTCGACAGCAAGCCGCGCCGGATGCCTCAATGGAGAGCCCCGTTCCGCTGGGCGTTCCTGGCATTGGCGCTGGCGGCGCTGGCCACGGTGCCGTTCGTGCTGTACCCAGTGTTTCTGGTCAAGGTGCTGTGCTTCGCGGTGGCCGCCAGTGCAGTCAACCTGCTGCTGGGTTACATGGGCGTGCTGTCGTTCGGCCACGCCATGTTCTTCGGCTTCGCGGCTTACGTGGCCGGATACCTGGCCAAGGTCTGGGGCGTTACGCCAGAACTGGCCATCCTAGGGGCCACACTGGTGGCCACGGCTCTGGGGGCCGTGGTGGGGCTGCTTGCCATTCGTCTGCAGGGCATTTACTTCGCGATGTCGACGCTGGCCCTGGCGCAAATGGTCTACTTTTTTTGCTTGCAGGCGCCTTTCACGCATGGCGAAGATGGCATCCAAGATATCCCGCGCGGCATGGCTTTCGGCGTCTGGGACTTGAAGAGCGATCTGTCGGTCTATTTCTTCGTGCTGCTGGTATGCGGTGCGGCCTTGCTCATGGTCGCGCGACTGGTGCATTCACCTTACGGCCGCATCGTGGCCGCCGTGCGCGACAGCGAACCGCGCGCTGTCTCGCTGGGCTACAACGCCAACCGCATCAAGCTCTCGGTGTTTGTGTTCTCCGCTGCCATCACCGGTTTGGCCGGCGCCACTAAGGCCATTGCGGTACAGATCGCCACGTTGACCGACGTGGGCTGGCATATGTCGGGCGAATTGCTGTTGATGACTCTCGTAGGTGGCCTCGGGACCATCGTTGGCCCCATCGTTGGCGCGCTTGCGCTCATCAGTATGCAGACCTATATGTCTGAGCTACAGGATTGGGTGACCGTTGCGCAGGGCCTGGTGTTCTGCGTGGTGGTGCTGGCTTTCCGCGGCGGTATCGTGGGCAGCCTGGCGGGATCGTGGCGTCGGCCTTCGCAGCCGTCTGTACGTCAGGTGCTGACGCCTGCGGCGGAACCGACGATCCGATAAACACCAACAACAACGGCCACCATGTCTGGCCATGTAGAGCGCGGTAGGGGTTTCACGTGCACAGTGGGCATACCGCAACGACTTCTCACCAACGCCTGAGTGCAGGCTCCATGCTATGAACTCCAAAACTTCCCTACAGATCGGCGTGCTCGTGTTCGAGGGCATGACCTCGCTGGATGCGCTCGGACCCTTTGAGGTGCTGGCGCGTACGCCCGACAGCGTCTGCCACTTGGTCTGGAAAAGCCGCCAGCCAGTGAAATGCGACACCGGCCTGCTCGTCACGCCAACCATGTCGTTCTCCGAGGCGCCGCAGTTGGACGTGATCGTTGTGCCTGGGGGGCCAGGTCAAAACGATCTGATGGGCGACGACGAACTTCTGGACTTCTTGCGCCGGCAGGCACCTGGCGCGCAATGGGTCACCTCGGTCTGCACTGGCTCGTTGCTCCTGGCGGCGGCCGGGTTGCTCGATGGCTACAAGGCCACCTGCCATTGGCTGTCGCTCGACTTCCTGCGGATGTTTCCTGTGCTTGTCACGCCGCAACGCGTGGTGATTGATCGCAATCGCGTCACCGGCGCCGGCGTGACCTCGGGGCTTGACTTTGCTTTCGTATTGCTGGATCTGCTGCGCGGTGAGGATGTGGCCAAGAGGCTGCAACTGATGTTGGAATACGACCCGGCGCCGCCCTTCAACAGTGGGCACCCGAGCGTAGCGGATGCGGACACGCAGGCCGCGGTGAAGGTGATGGCAGGGGCGATGCTGGCACGACGGGAAGCCGCGTGTGTAGAGGCCGTGCAGCGCAAAGCCGACTAGCAGATTCGACAGGTCTGCAAATTACGAACTTGTCTCGCGAGAGGTCGGTATGACACTGGCCGAATCTGAAGACAACGGCAGCAAACTGGCATACGTCGAAACCCTGAGGTTTTTCCGCGGCCGCTGAGCACTGTATCCAGTGCCCGCGTTGCCGCAGGCACACGCGCCTGGCCCTGGCAGTCCGCGACCCCGCGCGCGATTCGGCTACGGGCCTTCGACCGTTGCCGATGCTCGGCACAGCACTGCGCCGCGTCGTGCGCCGGTGTGAGCTCCCGCGCTCCAGGTCAGCGACCCATTGACGACGACGTGCGCGATGCCCTCCGCCGCCAGAGTCGGGTTTTCATAAGTCGCGCGGTCCTTGACCGTGTCGGCGTCGAAAACGACCAAGTCGGCATGGTGACCCTGCTTGATCTCGCCCCGATCGAGGAGCCCGAAGTTGCGAGCTGTCAGACCGGTCATCTTCCAGACTGCCGTCTCCAGGGGGAAGAGGGACAGATCGCGCGAGTAACGTCCCAGCACCCTTGGAAAGGTACCCCACAACCGAGGATGGGGTTTGTTGCCGACGGGGATGCCGTCCGAGCCGATCATGGTTTCATCAAAAGCCATGATCTTCTGCATTTCGGTCTCGTCGATGAAGTGGTAGATCGCTGTACCGGGTCGCAGGCGTTCTGCAGCCTGGACGACGGACACACCCCATTCCTGCGCGATGTTGTCGAGGTCACGCCCGGCACACTCTGGATGCGGCTCGCTAGAAGCGATGGTGACCCGGTTCTTCAGCATGTCCGGGTCAGTCAGGATCATGGTGGAACCGGCGGTGTAGGGATAGCAATCCAGGCAGACCGGCTGCTTCTTCATGGTCTCGAGGATGAAGGGCAGCGTTTCGCGCGTCAGGCCGAAGTTGGCGCTGTGCATGACCTTGTGGTGCGAGACAAGGACTGTCACGCCCAGCGTGCGGCCGATGTGGAACGTCTCCTCCAGCGCGTCCATGACGCGATGGTCCTCATGTCGCATGTGGGTCACATACATGGCGCCGTGGCTGGCAAGCGGAGCGCAAACGCCGAGCACCTCCTCGGTGGTTGCATGCCGGGCTGGTGGATACCAGGTTCCGGTTGAAATTCCCAACGCGCCGGCTGCAAGTGCCTCCTCCAGCAGCAGCCGCATCTGGGCCACCTCGTCCGGCGTGGCGGCACGGTCCAGCGAATCCATCACGACGGCGCGCAAGGTGGTATGGCCGACCAACGGGACCACGTTCACGGACGATGGCGTGGCGCGCAATGCTGCCAGATAGGCTGCGAAGGTGCTGTAACGCTGGCTCGGCGGAGTCTGCAGGATGTCGATGGGCGAGGGCAAATGCATGTCGGTCTTCAGCGGCGCCGCGCTGAGTCCGCAATTCCCGGTGACGACCGTGGTAACGCCTTGCGAAACCTTAAAAATCATCTCCGCCTGGGACAGCACCGCTTGGTCATCGTGCGTGTGCGAGTCGATGAAGCCGGGAGCCACGATCATGCCCGTCGCGTCCAGGACCTCGTCGGCCGTGTGTGATCGCAGATCGCCCACCGCAGCGATACGGCCCTGTCGCACCCCCACGTCGCTGACGAAGCGAGGCGCTTTTGATCCGTCAATGACGGTGCCTCCGCGCACCAAAAGGTCGTAGTGTGGATATTTCGGCATAGATTCTCTCGAGGACTGGTGAACCGACCGTCAGCGCGCGAAGCGCTGCGGGACGAAGGGCTGGTGGTCGATATAGGTCGCGCCGCCTTCTATCTGCTCAGCCAGAAGTCGCGCAGTGGCGGGCCCTAGCGTCAGTCCCTGGTGCGCATGACCAAAATTGAACCACAGGCCCTGGTGTAGATGGCCTTTGCCAATGACAGGCAACATGTCTGGCGTACATGGGCGGGCGCCCATCCAGGGTTGCGACTCCACCGTCTCCCCAAGGTCCAAAAGCTCGCGCACGATGCTGTTCGAACGATGCATCTGCACTGGTGTGGGGGACGCCCCGAGCCGCGCGAACTCGGCGCCTGTGGCCACGCGTAAGCCCTGTGACATGGGCGACAGCATGATGCCGTTCTCGGTGTCGAGCATTGGCTTCGCTAAAGTGGTCTTGATCCGGTAATGAAGGTGATAGCCGCGCTTGACGAACATTGGGAAGCGGTACCCCAAGCGCCGTACCAGCGCGTCCGACCAAGCGCCCATGGCCACGACCACCTGAGCAGAGGTCAACGACGATCCCACGTCCGTCGCACCCACGGCCCATCCGGCGCCATCGCTGCGCAGCGAATTCGCGTCCTCGCGGAGGATGGTCCCGCCGCGACGCTCGAACAGACGGGCGTAGCGCCGTACCAATTCACCGGGGTTGGACACGCTCCATGCGTCCTCCCAGAGGACGGCGCCGGCCATCCTTTGTTTGAGCGCAGGCGCTGCGGCCGCCAATTCTTCGCCGTCCATTACCTGGCAGTTCAATCCGTAGTTCGCGCGTATTCGCTGGACATCGGCAACCGCCTTGGCAAGGCGGTTGACACTGCGAAAGGCTTGGTGCCAGCCTTGCTTGCCGATCAGCGCGTCGGCGCCGGCCGCTGCGATCAGGGGTGCATGTGCCTCAGTGGAGTGGGCAATGAGGCTGCTGTGAGCCGCCACTGCGCGTGCATAGGGACCAGGTCGCGAATGGCGCCAGTAGCGCAGCAGTGGTGCCACCAGGCTTGGCAAGGCTTTGAAGTGATAGTAGATGGCGTTGGAGCGGCCAACCGCCGCGAGCAGCAGCGTGGCGAGGTCTTGCGGAAAACCATAGGGCTCTACCGCCTCTCGCTGGATCAGTCCCGCATTGCCGTACGAAGCTCGGGTGCCGGGCCCATGGGGATCCACCAGCACGACCGCATGGCCGCGTTCCTGCAGGGCAAGGGCGGTGCTGACACCAACGATACCCGCGCCAAGCACCATGAACTCCGATTTGTGCATTGGATATGAACACGTCCCAGCGTGCTTCGATACAGAGAGGGTCGCCCGGCGGCTGCTGGGCGGTGCGCGAATGCTAAGGCTCTTTTTTCATATATGCAAATTTTTATAGCCAGCGATCCGATTTAAACTTGACGCTGCCCAGCCCCCTCGAGCACTACTTGAAACCGCATCTCGAAACGCGTCCATCGGCGGCGCCCACGACGGTCACGCTGGACCGCGTGACATTCGGCAAGCGTCTGCGCTTGGCGCGCAAGCAGTTCGGGTGGACCCTGCAAAAGGTGTCTGATCTGTCTGGCGTCTCCATCCCCACTATCTCGCGCGCTGAACGCGGTCAACTGGCCTTGGGTTACGACAACATCTCGGCGTTGGCGCAGGCGCTGAACATAGACATGGGCACGCTCTTCGCGGAGGACGGCAAACAGCAGGGCCCGCTGGCCGAACCGGTGCTCACGCGTGCAAGCGAAGGCGTGAGCTACAAAGGTCTAAACGTGTCCTACGAGTTTCTGGGTGCCACAGCACTAGGGAAGACTATGCGACCAGTTTTGGCCACCATCCATGCCCGCAGCATCGACGGGCCGGACGATTTCGCTCGACACGATGGCGAAGAATTCGTCTATGCACTGCGCGGAGAGGTCGACGTTCATTTCGAAAACGGTCGTTGCATCCAACTCGCCCGAGGTGATTCGCTCTACTTTGACAGTCGAATCGGGCATACCTATGTCAGTACGGGCCGTCACTTGGCTCGGTTGATCGTGGTCATGACCGAAAACTACCCAGCCATTGAGCGCTGAGCCCGTCTCGCGCCGGCGAACAGCGGCGCCGGCGGCGCAGTGCCATAGCAAAGTGGATGGTGGGGTGGGTGACATGCCACCACAAGCCTCGATACAGCCCCATACAGCGCCGTCTTCATAGACGCTGCCTCGAACGAAGCTGTCTGCAAGTCATCAGTAGGCCTCGAGCGCCAGCGCGTTCACGCTCTCGGCGCCGTCGACGATGCTGTCGCGCAGGCCCGGCGCCTTCGCGAGGATGTGCTCGGCATAGAACCGCGCCGTGGTGATCTTGGCCTGCATGAAGTCGACGTCGACGTTGTGCGAGGCCTGGTCCTGCGCCACGATCAGCGAACGCGCGAGCTGCCAGCCGGCCACCAGGTTGCCCGCGAGCATCAGGTAGGGCACGCTGCCCGCGAACACCGCATTGGGCGAGGCCTTGGTCTGGCCCGCGACGAAATCCACCACCTCGACGAAAGCCTCGCGCGCGGCCTTCAGGCGCTTGAGCACGGCCTTGGCGGCGGCGCTGTCGCTCTTCGCGAGCTCGGCCTCGGTCTTCTCGATCTGCGCGGCGATGGCCTTGGCGGTCTGGCCGCCGCCGCGCGCGGTCTTGCGGCCCACGAGGTCGTTGGCCTGGATCGCGGTCGTGCCTTCGTAGATCGTGAGGATCTTCGCGTCGCGGTAGTACTGCGCCGCGCCGGTCTCCTCGATGAAGCCCATGCCGCCATGCACCTGCACGCCCAGCGAGGTCACCTCGAGGCTCATCTCGGTGCTGTAGCCCTTGACCAGCGGCACCATGAATTCGTAGAAGGCCTGGTTCTGCTTGCGCGCGTCGGCATCGGGATGGTGGTGCGCGGCGTCGTAGGCCGCGGCGGCCACGCTGGCCATGGCGCGGCAGCCTTCGGTGTAGGCACGCATGGTCATCAGCATGCGCTTCACGTCGGGGTGATGGATGATCGCCGCGCTCGCATTGATCGAGCCGTCGACCGGGCGGCTCTGCACGCGCTCCCGGGCATAGGCCACCGCATGCTGGTAGGCGCGCTCGGCGATCGCGATGCCCTGCATGCCCACCGCGTAGCGGGCCGAGTTCATCATGATGAACATGTACTCGAGGCCGCGGTTCTCCTGGCCCACGAGATAGCCGACGGCGCCGCCGTGGTCGCCGTACTGCAGCACCGCGGTCGGCGAGGCCTTGATGCCCATCTTGTGCTCGATGCTCACGCAGTGCACGTCGTTGCGCGCGCCAGGCGAACCGTCGGCGTTCAGCAGGAACTTCGGCACCACGAACAGGCTGATGCCCTTCACGCCCTCGGGCGCGCCGCTCACGCGCGCCAGCACGAGGTGCACGATGTTCTCGGCCATGTCGTGCTCACCGTAGGTGATGAAGATCTTGGTGCCGAAGACCTTGTAGCTGCCGTCGGGCTGCGGCTCGGCGCGGCTGCGCACCAGCGCGAGGTCGCTGCCGGCCTGCGGCTCGGTGAGGTTCATCGTGCCGGTCCACTGGCCGCTCACGAGCTTCTCGAGGTAGGTGGCCTTGAGCTCGTCGGAGCCCGCGGTCAGCAGCGCCTCGATGGCGCCGTCGCTGAGCAGCGGGCACAGCGCGAAGCTCATGTTGGCCGAATTGAGCATCTCGCCGCAGGCGGCGCCGATGGTCTTGGGCAGGCCCTGGCCGCCGAAGTCGGCCGGATGCTGCAGGCCCTGCCAGCCGCCCGACACGTACTGCGCGAAGGCGTCCTTGAAGCCGGCCGTGGTCGTGACCTCGCCGTCCTTGAACGACGAGGGATTGCGGTCGCCCGCGACGTTGAGCGGCGCGATCACGTCCTGGTTGAAGCGCGCGCATTCCTCGAGCACGGCCTGCGCGGTCTCGAGGCCGGCGTCCTCGAAGCCGGGCAGCCTGGCAATCTCGCCGATGTTGGCCAGGTGCTCGATGTCGAACAGCATGTCCTTGAGGGGGGCGGTGTAGCTCATCTCGATCTTGCTTCTTGCAGCAATTCCAAAGTAGTCGGGAAATACGGCTGGGCCCAACAGAAGGCACCGGCCGGGCGGCAGGAGGCCACTCGGTATGAACCTGAAGGACTAGCCTTGCTTGTCCATCTTTTCGTGTGCATCCACGAGTTGGACCAGCAGTTTCATGAAGACAGCGCGATCTTCTGGGGACAGCGGCTGGATCAACAGCTCCTGAGATCGGTGGATGCTTTCCTGTAGGTCGTTGATCAGTTTCAGGCCGTCCTTGGTAATCACCGAAAGCCTCGAGCGCCGGTCGTCGGGGTTGACGCGCGTTTCGACGAGTCCCTTGTCGCCCAGGCGTTTGAGCACTTCCGCCGTCGTCGTCCGGTCCAGGGAAAGCTCCCTGCCGATGGCCTTTTGATCAAGCCAGGGATTCATCGACAGCGCCGTCAACATGCCGACCTGCAGCGGCGTGATGCTCTCTGACTTGCACAGGTCGAAGAAGAGTGCTTGGCCGATCTGGGTCAAGCGACGAATCAGGAAGCCCGGACGCCGCCACATCACTTCGCGCAGCGGATTGAAAGGCTCGGGGCCAGGGGGCTTGGCCGCTTGCACCTCCGTCACGCTGCCTGTGTTCTTCTTTCGGGCCGGAGAACGCTTCGTCATCATCTCGAGATCGCCAATAGTGTCAGCCGACGAGTGTATCGGCTCCTCCCTGTGCGAATAGAATGCCAATCTGCCTCCGGGCCCGCTACAGCAGGTCGACCTTCAGAAACTCGCCCAGCTGGCGATGAAAGTCTGCCTCGTCGTCCCAGGGGATCATGTGGCCGGCGCCAGGCACCGTGCAATGGGACAAGCCAGGCGCGAGTGCTTCAAGCTCTGCCAAGTCTTCCGCAAGTACCACACCACCTCGACCTGCCGTCATGAGAAGTCCGGGCGTCCGCAACTTGGCAAGGTCGGTGTGGATGTCGTCGCTATGAAAACCGGCATGCGCCTGCACGATGGCTTCCTCGCTGCAGGTATGCAGCCACTCAGCTCGCAGTTGCAGCTGTTCGTCCGTCCAGGTCGGCGCATAGGGCCGAAGTTCTTCTGCCGTGACGCCCTTGATGGCCATCCGAATCGATTCCAGATACCAAGGCAGTGGCACGGGATACGGGCGGCGGCCGGGACCGGAGACTGGGGGGTCCACCAGCAGCAGCCTGTCGATACGTCGGGCGTCGCGCGCAGCCGCCCGAATCGCAACGCGCGCGCCCATCGAATGGCCCAGCAGCGTCACGGAAGACCATGCTTGAACCCCCAACAGCTCGAGCACGTCGGTCACCATGGCATCGAGACTCGCGTCCATGCCGGGCGCGCTCGAGGACAAGCCGCGTCCCCGAAAGTCCAGGACATGGACGTCGAAGTGGCGAGCCAGTCGCTCGGCGACGAAGCCCCAGGTGATCGCGGGGCTCGTGATGCCCGGCAGCAGGAGCATGCGCGGGCCCTGCCCACCATAGCGCAGCAGGTGCAGCCGCACCCCGTTCGCACGTACGTGATAGCCATGAAGAAGGGAACTCATTGCGACTCCGAGCTGTTCCATACACAGTCGCTCTCGCTCCCGGCTGGTGTTGAAGATTGCATCGATGAAAAAAACCTGTCCGTTGCGCCGGGCTTGTGAAACCCGGCGTGGCGCGTATCAAGGCCGCGGCGGTTTTCCCAACCAGCCGCGGATGCGGTTCCAGAGCACGCTCCACATCATTGCCGCCATGGACACGGTGGGCTGCGGCTCGTTGGTCGACACCGCCTGCCCGCCCAGTCTGCGGGTGATCTGTTTTCCAAAGTCCGCCACCATGCGGCGCACGAAATCCTTCACAAGGCCAGAGCGGGAAAATTGCGCGAGCGGCCCCTGCAGCGCGTAGATCATGTCCACGTGCACCCGGGTGTTGTCGACCGACAGCGCCTCGAGCCGATAGCTGATGTCGCCCTGGGTACGCGATTTGCTCAAGCTGTCCTGGCCCGCGCCCCGGAGGACGGCACGCTTGGCTGCGTCGTCACGCTCCAGCCGAGCAGCACCCGCGAAAGCCGCCGACATCGGGCCGAACTTGATGGCGATGGTGCCCTTGACTCTTTCGCCCTCATGCGAGTCGATGGTTGCGCCCGGCAGGCATGAAGCCACGACGGGCAAGTCGCCCATGAATTCCCACACCCGATCGACCGGATACGGCACGTCGAAATGGACGTCAATCGCGTTGCCCTTCGCCTTGGCCTTGGCCATCGCCACCGGATCGACTTCCGCCATATCCGCAGCAGCGCTCGATGCGGACGCGGCCGACTTGCTGCTCGATGGAGCGGAGTTCGAAGTGGACGGGGAGGCCGATCCGACTGGCGCCACCGCGGCGACACGCGTCATCGCGACCGATCGCGGGGCGGTCAATCGTTGCCGCAGTTGCTCGAACTGTGCGTCGGGGCTGACCCGCTGCTGCTGCAAGACGTCCAGGATGGCGTCCACAATGCCTTGGTAGCCCGTGCAACGGCACAGGTTCCCGGAGAGCTCAAGACGCACGCACGCCTCATCGGCCTCGGGCAGGCGAAGCACGATGTCGCGCGCCGTGGTAAGCATTCCCGGCGTGCAAAAGCCGCACTGCAGTGCGTGGTGGTGCGTGAACGCCTGCCGCAGCCGTCGCATGACCGCGTCATCTTCATAGCCTTCGATGGTGGTGATTTCACGGCCTTCGCAGGCCACGGCGAAGGTGATGCACGAGCGCGTGGGCTGGCCGTCAACGAGCACCGTGCAGGCGCCGCAGACGCCGTGTTCGCAGCCGAGGTGCGTTCCTGTCAGGTGTAGTTCGTCACGCAGGAAGTCGCCAAGGTGCATTCTCGGCTCGGCCTGCCGGCTGAAGCTGCGGCCGTTCACTTGAATGGAAATGGGGTCCAAGTCTCTTACTCCGCTTGTTTTGGGCCGGCAAAGATGCCGGACTGATCGAGTGCGCGCTCCAGGCAGGCCGTGAAGAGTTTCCGGTCGATGGCGTCGCGTTCGGGGAGTGCCGCATGCACGGCCGCGCGCAATGCCTCGCGTCCCGCCACGACCGTGCCCTTGAGCGCGATCTCCGCGGCCAACGTGTGCAGCAGCAGGGGAGGGCCATCGACGGCTCCCAGCACGATCCGGGCACACTTTCGCGAAGCATCGAAATAGACCGCCGCACTGGCTTCTGCAAACTCGCCCGGCTTGCGGCAGACTTTGTGGTATCCCCAATGCGTGGTGGGGGTTTGCGAAGGCACCGAGATGGCGACAATGAGTTCATCGGGCTCGAGCACGGTCGTGTAGGCGCCGAGCATGAACGCGTCGGCCTCGGCTGCGCGCTCGCCTCTCGGCGATCTGATTGCTACGCGAGCGCCGAGTGCCGCGAGGGTCACGACCCAGTCGGCCGCAGGATCGGCATGCGCCAGACTGCCGCCCAAGGTACCTCGAGTGCGAATCGCGCGATAGGCGATTCCGCGCGCGACTTGGCGCATGGGATGATCAGTCAGCGGCGCGTGGACGCCGTCCTCGATCTCGGCATGGGTGACGGCAGCACCGATCTCGACCCAGTCGGCTTTGCGGGTTACCGCGCGCAAGCCGGGAATGTGTGCGACGTCGACCACCTGTGCGGGCCGCGCCAGCCTCAGGTTGAGCATCGGTCCGAGCGACTGGCTTCCGCTCATTGCCTTTGCGGCGCCGGCGCCGGCGGCCAGCGTCGCGATTGCCTCATCCACCTCGAGGACGCGCGCGTACGCGAATTTCGGCGCTTTCATCGTGCGTGCTCCTGCTCGCGCTTCGCACCTTCGAGTGCCGTGAGCAGGCGGCGTGGTGTCAACGGCGTCATCAGCACCTCGGCGGCACCTGTGCCCCGCAGGGCATCGTTCACGGCATTGAAGATCACGGCCGGCGGTGCGATCGCGCCGCCTTCGCCCACGCCCTTGGCACCGAATTCGGTGTGCGGTGAAGGTGTCTCGAAGTGTTCTATCCGGATGCGTGGCACTTCCGTGGCGCCCGGCAGGATGTAGTCAGCCAAGGTGGAAGCAAGCGGCTGGCCTTGGTCGTCGTACGGGCTCTCCTCGTACATGGCGGTGCCGATGCCCTGCGCGATGCCGCCGATGGTCTGCCCTTCCACGATCATCGGATTGACCATGGTTCCGCAGTCTTCGACGACGACGTAGTCGAGGATCTCGACTTCGCCGGTTTCGGTGTCGACGGCCACCACCACTGCGTGCGTCGCATAGGTGAAGGTGCCGGTATCAACGTTGGGTTTGTACGCCCGCGACACCTCCAGACCACCGAGATAAACGTTGGCAGGCAGATCTTGCGGCGTGAGGTACCACGCGCCACCGACGTCCGACAGCGGGATTGACTTGTCGCCGGCCACGGCGCGACCCTCGATCAACGCGACGGTCGGTGCATCCACGCCCATGAGGTAGCCCGCGATCGACTGGAGGCGGGGCAGGAGTTCCTTGCACGCGACCGAGATGGCCCCTCCTGACATGACCGTGGCGCGCGAGGCGTAGGTGCCCGAGGAGAACGGGGTCAGCGCGGTGTCTCCATGCACCACCCGGATTCTGGCCACCGGGATGCCGAGCACGTCGTTGGCGATCTGCGCGAAGCTGGTCTCCATGCCCTGGCCATGCGAGTGCACGCCGACACGCACTTCGAGTCCGCCGTCAGCTGTCATTCTGACGACTGCCTGGTCGAAGCCGGGTACCACTGGCAGGCCCCAATTGGCGAACACCGTCGTGCCGTGGGCAGACTGCTCGGTATAGGTGGCCGTGCCGAAGCCGATGAGACGGCCGTCCGGCTCACCGCGCGCCTGGCGCTCGCGTACCGCGTCCAGTCCGATCATCTCCACGGCGCGGCGCAGGCTTGCAGGGAAGTCGCCGCTGTCGAAGTGCTTGTTGGCGACGTTGACATAGGGCATAGCAGCCGCCGGCACGAGATTCTCCATCCGCACTTCCCATGGCTCGCGCCCCACTTCACGCGCCACCGCATCCATGAGGAGTTCGATGGCAAAGCAGACACCCGTGCGCGCGACGCCGCGATAGGCCATGAACCCGGGCTTGTTGGTCGCGACGCAGAGGGTCTCGCATCGATAGCCTCGAAAGGTGTAGGGGCCGGGTAGATTGCCGATCGCCTGTCCTGGCTCCAGGCCGACGAAGAAGGGATAGTAGGAATATGCGCCGCCGTCGATGGTGATGACTGCGTCCAGCGCCAGGAGCTTGCCGGTGCGGTCCGCATAGGCGGTGAGCTGATAGTGATGCTGCCGCGTGTTGGCGCCGACGATCAGGTGCTCGCGTCGATCTTCGAGGTAGCGAAACGGTGTGCGGTACGTCTTGGCGAGCCAGGCAACGCACAGGTCTTCAGGGTAGAGCTGACCCTTGTAGCCGAAGGCGCCCCCGACGTCCGGTGACACGACGCGTACGGCCTCTTCGTTCATCGAGAGGTGCTGGGCGATCCCCACACGCAGCAGATGCGGAACCTGGGTCGCACTGACGACCACGAGTTGATCAGTCTGGAAGTCCCAGTAGGCGAGCACCGACTTGCCCTCCAGCGGGACGATGCACTGACGCGACAGCTCGACCGTGCGGCTGACCTTCACCTCGGCCTTCGCGGCAAGCTCCTCGAAGTCGCGATTGGCCCGCAGCGTGAGAAACACGTTGTCCTTCCATTCGGGATGCATGAACTCTTTCGTGGCGGCGAGGGCGGACTCAGCGCTGTGGTAGACGGGCAGTTCGTCATACGAGACCTCCACCTCCTCCAGCAGGTCTTCCGCCATGGCGCGCGTCGGGGCAACCGCCATCGCGATGGCCTCGCCGACATGGCGAACCTTGCCGGAGGCCAGTGGCGGCAATGCCGAGTACTGGTAGGTGGGCAGCGAAGACGGCGAGCCTATGTCTGCCGCGTCGGACATCATTTCCCGCAGGAACACCTTCCCGGCCAGCGTCTCGGGAACCTCGACGCCGGTGACGACGGCATGGGCCAGTGAGCTCCGCAGGAAGGCAACCTCCTGTAGGCCCGGCAGCACGAAGTCGCCGACGAAGTTGCCCTTGCCCACCAGATGACGCGCGTCTTCCTTGCGCGGGACTCTGGCACCGATGCCTTCGCGCTTTAACAGACGCGCGGGGATGTCTGCGTGGTCCATCAGTTTTCTTCTCCTTCCGATTTCCATGTGCCGAGCTGTACCGGTTGTGCAGCGTCTGACACGCGAGATACGAACCAGCCAAATCGATCGCGCCCAAGCATCCCAGCCACGTTCCCCACAAAGGGACGGCATCAAAGCTACTTCACACGCCGTTCAGCGCTTGGATCGAGAGGCCGGCTCGCACGCGTAGCCCCTCGACTCAAAGTGTTGGTCAGCCCGCTGGCGTTCCGATTAAGTCAGTTAACTGTCATAAGTGTATGCGGCATTGGTTCGCGTGGAAAGATGTTTCTCTCAAGCGCGGTAGACAGTGAGGCGATGTTCCATAAATGGTGCGCTTTACCAATGAGAGCGCCCCGTATCGATGCAAAAAGACAGACTTTGCAAGTCCATCTTGGGGCGTCGGAATTCCGTAGAAACCCGAACAAAAAACTTGGGACAAATCTCCATTTATGTCAGTACACTGACTACTTTTGATGCTCAAGATCGACAGGATCGAACGATGGAATGGATCAAGGTTGCTTCAGCGCAGGAGCTGAGTAACGACGAAGCGAAGACCGTCAACGTCGCGGGCCAGGGCGTCGCGCTTTTTCGTATCGAGGACGAGTTTTTTGCCACCGACGGCATGTGCACGCATGCCACGGCGCTGCTCTCGGAAGGCTACGTGGAGGATGGTTGCGTCGAATGTCCGCTGCACCAGGGCCGCTTCGACATTCGCACGGGCAAGGCGATGTGTGCGCCGGTCACCGTGGATCTGCGCACCCATCCCGTCAAGCGAGAAGGCGACGACATCTATGTGTTGTCGCCCCGGGCCCAATGACGTCGCCAGATGTTCTCATCGTCGGCGCGGGCCAGGCGGCGGCAGTCGCGGCCCGTGCGCTGCGCGAGGGAGGCTTTCGCGGCGGCATCACGATGGTGGGGCGGGAACGCCACAAGCCGTATGAGCGTCCGCCGTTGTCAAAGGCTGTCCTGGTGGCGGCGGAAGAGCCACGTCTCGACGTTCTACCGCAGGAGGTCTGGGCACTCGGCGACATCGACTTGCTGAACGGCAGCGATGCAGTTGACCTGGATGTCGCGAAGCGGCAGATCCGCCTTGCCTCGGGCCAGGTGCTCGCATACGACATGTGCCTTCTTGCTACGGGCGGGGAGCCGAATGCACTGGCATCGGCTCCGGCTGGCCATCCGCATGTGCACTACATGCGCACCCTAGAGGATGCACGCAGGCTGCGCGTTGCCCTTCATGGCAAACCGCAGGTCGCTATTCTGGGAGGTGGTTTCCTCGGCCTCGAAATCGCTCACGCCGCGATGTTCATGGGCGCATCAGTGAGCGTGTTCGAACGGGCGACGTCCCTGCTCGATCGCTTCCTGCCCCCCGATGCGTCGATGTGGCTCGAATCCGGGCTGCGCGAAGCCGGCGCACGGTTGCTGTTCGGAGCCTCCCTTGGCGGCATCCACTCACTGCCCGGCGGTCGAATCCGCCTTGCCACGGATACGGGCGATCTGGACGTCGATGAGGTCGTCGTCGCCATCGGTCTCTCGCCCAACGACTCGCTGGCTCGCGATGCAGGGCTGGCGATTGCAGCGGGAGGTGGCGTTTTGGTCGACGCGCTGTGCCGCACCAGCGACGAGCGAGTCTTCGCATGCGGCGATTGCACCAGCCAGCAACGACCCGGACAGGCGGCGCCCATGCGACTGGAATCTTGGCAGAACGCCAACGATCAGGCACGCACTGCCGCAGCCGCCATGCTCGGCGTGCCCATCCCCGTGCCGGCAGTGCCCTGGTTCTGGACCGACCAGGGGAAACACAACATCCAGATGCTTGGATTGCCGGCACTGGATCTCGACTACCTGCGCCGAGGCGATCCGGGCTCAGGCAAGGCGTTATGGATCGGCCATCGCGGCGGCGTTCCGCTCCATGGCGTCGCCTTGAATGCGGGCGCCGATCTGCGCGCCATTCGTCCCCTCTTCGAAAAAAGGCTGCCCGTGCAGCTTGACGACTTCCTGCTGGACGCCACCAACCTGCGCGCCTGGGCCAGGCAGATCCAGGCCGGTGCCGCGGCCATCGTTTAACCACCTCTCAGAGCCAAGGAGCTTTCCATGTATCAATCGCAGGCGGTCATCGGCATCACCAATGCCAGAAAGAACCCGCCCCTGGAGCAGTGCGTCTGGCCCGCCGACGCGCTCAACAACATCCCCGACTGGGTGTACACCAGCCAGGCCATCTATGACCAGGAGATCGAGCGGATCTTCCGTGGAGACACCTGGAACTTCGTGGCCCTGGAAGCCGAAATTCCAAACCCTGGCGACTACAAGCGCGGCTATGTGGGCGCCACGGCGGTGGTGATCGTTCGCGCGGAAGACAACACGATCTCCGTCTTCGAGAACCGCTGCGCCCACCGCGGCGCCGAATTCTGCCGCTCCAGCCACGGGAACGCCAAGGAGTTCGTCTGCCCCTATCACCAGTGGTCTTACGACCTCAAAGGCAATCTGCAGGGCGTTCCATTCAAGCGCGGAATCAACAAGATCGGCGGCATGCCATCGGACTTCAAAAACGCGGAGCACGGGACTCGCCAGTTGCGCGTGGCCACGCGCAACGGCGTGGTGTTCGCCACCTACTCCGACAAGACCCCGCCGCTGGAGGAGTACATGACCAAAGAGATTGTCGAGGAGTTCGACGTTCCCTTCTCGGGCAAGAAGCTCCGGATCCTGGGTTATTGCCGCAACGAGCTTCCGTGCAACTGGAAGATGTACCACGAGAACCTCAAGGATCCGTATCACGCGACGTTGCTGCACTCGTTCCTCGTGGTGTTCGGCCTTCTCGTGCCGGGTATCAAGTCGATCGTGTTCGCAGACAAGGAACATGGACGCCACGGCTACATGGCATCGTCCAAGCCCGACCAGGTCTATGCCACCGTCGCCGCCGACGACAAGGCGGAGATGCGTTCGTTCAGCGACAACCTTCGGCTGCGCGACGAGCGGTTCTTGGACTATGTGCGCGAGTTCGACTCGCCCTGGTCCGCCAACATGATGACCATGTGGCCGAACCTGATTGTGCAGCGCCAGATGAACACGATGGGCGTGCGTCAGATCATCCCGAACGGTCCCAACAGCATGGTGATGCAGTGGACGATGTTCGGCTACGAAGACGACACGCCGGAGATGACCCGGCACCGCCTCCGCCAGGGCAACTTGATGGGTCCGTCGGGTTTCCTCGGCCTTGAGGACAACGAGGCGCTGAAGTTCGTGCAGGAAGGCATCCGCAATTCGTCCTCGGATAACAACGTGGTCAAGCTCGATGCTGGCCACCAGGGCACGGCACGCAACCTGATCTCGGAGTCGTGCATCCGCTCGCTCTACGAGTACTACCGAGGAGTCATGGACATCCGTGTCGCGGAGATGGCAGCATGAAGGAGCAACTCGCCTACACCCGCTCTGTGGTGTTGCCCCGTCGCGCCGCCGAACTGCGGGCGGAGATCGACTCCTTCCATGTCGAGTACTGTGCCGTCCTCGACGCCAACGACGTGGAGCGCTGGCCCGAGTTCTTCAGCAATGAAGCGAAATACCGGATCACCTCGCGTCAGAACGCGCTGCTGAACATGCCCGTTGGCCTCGTCTATTGCGAGGGCCGGGACATGATCACTGATCGCGCGCTCGCCGTGGCGCACTCGCAGATGTTTGCGCCTCGCCACATGCTGCATGTCCTGGGCATTACGCGGGTGCTGCAAGAGACGAGCGACACGATCAGCTCGCAGACACCCTTCATCCTGATGCAGACCCTCGTCGAGGGGCCTTCCACCGTGCATCTCGCCGGCATCTACCACGACCGTTTTGTGCGCGAAGGCGAACGACTGCTCATCGCCAGCCGCGAAGTGGTGCACGACACCGAGATTCTTGACACAGCCCTGGCCTACCCGGTCTGAACCCGATGAAGACAATGATGAATCGAACTCCCAAGATCGCGCTCGAAGAGCACTTCTCCGCCCCTGGCTTCGATGCGTACTCTGCCAAGTACACACGCGCATTGCCAGCCGACTTCGTGGCTCGGCTCGACGCTAGGCTGAGCGACTTCGACGACCAGCGCCTGGCCGAGATGGACGCCGGAAACATCGAGTTCGCCGTGCTGTCGCAGACGATGCCCGGCGTGCAGGCCGAGACGGATGTTGCTTCCGCCGTCCGGCGCGCACGCGAGAACAACGAGTTCCTCGCCGAGCGCGTGGCGCGCCATCCGAAACGATTCGGCGCCTTTGCCCATGTGGCATTGCAGGACCCGCACGAGGCTGCGCGAGAGCTGGAGCGCACGGTCGTAGAGCACGGCTTCAAGGGTGCGTTGATCAACGGCCATACCCTGGGGCGCTACTACGAGGGCGGCGAATTCGATGTGTTTTGGGAGCGCGCACAGGCGCTTGGCGTGCCCATCTACCTGCATCCCAACGCGTTCAGCCAGCCACCGGCGCTGCTGGAAGGCATGCCGGTGCTCCAGGGAGCCGTCTGGGGATGGGGCGTGGAGACGGCAGGGCACGCCCTGCGCCTGCTGTTCGGCGGGGTGTTCGATCGTTACCCGCGACTGACCCTGTTGCTGGGCCACATGGGCGAGGCCCTGCCATATCAACGCCGGCGCATCGACAGCCGCTTCGCTGCCTATCCCTCGGGCATCAAGTTGGCACGCAAGCCCAGCGAGTACATCGGCAGCAACATCCTGATCACGACATCTGGCGTGTGCTCCGCGCCGGCACTGCTTGGCGCTATTGGCGAGCTCGGTGCGCAAGCCGTGCTCTTCTCCGTGGACTATCCCTACGAGTCCACCGCCGAGGCTTGCACCTTCATTGAAGGGGCGCCGCTCGATGAGCGAACTCGTGCGCTGGTCTGCTACGGCAATGCCCGCCGGCTCTTCAAGCTGGGCAGCCCGCAGGATCTGGCGCTCCTACAGATCTGACACTTTCAAACAAAGGACAAAAAATGCCAGTCAGCGACTATCAAATGGTCAAGGCCTGGGACCAGGTTCTGAAGCTCAGCAAGGTGGAGCGCGGACAGAAGGTCTCGATCCTGTGCGGTCCCCACACCCATCCGCAAACGCTTCAAACCGCCACCATTGCAGCTCAAGCCGCGGGCGCAGTCGTGACCAGGATCGAGCTGCAGCCTATCAACGCGGAGAAGGCCCCGAGCCGCGACCTCATGAACTACCTGGGGGAAACGCCGCTCACCAACAACCCCGTCGCTCTCGCGGCCATGAAGAACAGCGACATCGTCCTGGACTTGATGCTGCTGCTGTTCTCGCCAGAGCAGATGGAGATCCTCGAATCGGGAACGAAGATCCTTCTTGCCGTCGAGCCGCCCGAGGTGCTGGTTCGGGCGGTGCCAACCGAGGCCGACCGCGAACGCGTGCTCGCCGCGTCGAAGCTGCTCAAGGCCGCTAAAAAGATGCACGTGACCTCGCCGGCCGGCACGGACGTGACTTTCAAGCTCGGCGACTTCCCGACCATCTCCGAATACGGTTTCTGCGAAGAGCCCGGGCGCTGGGACCACTGGCCGAGCGGTTTCCTCTTCACTTTCGCCAACGAAGGCGGCAGCGACGGCACCATCGTGATCGACCGCGGTGACATCTTGCTACCGCAGAAGAACTACGTCTCCGACAAGATCACGATGCGTCTGCGCGAAGGCTTCGTGCGCAGCATCGAAGGTGACATCGATGCTGCCTTGCTGCGCGAGTTCATGGAGGCCTACAAGGACCCCGAGGCCTACGCCATCGCGCACATCGGATGGGGGATGCAGCCGCGCTGCTTCTGGCACACGCTGTCCCTGGTGGACCGCGAGGCAACTTCCGGGCAGGACGCGCGTGCGTTCGAAGGCAATTTCCTGTTCTCGCTGGGCCCGAACAACGAAGCCGGGGGAACTCGCACCACGCCTTGCCACCTTGACATCCCATTGCGCAACTGCACGGTGGAGCTCGACGACGTCGTCGTGGTTCGCAACGGCAAGGTCATCGACGAGGCTTTCCAATGAGCACCGCTCCGGACATCTACAAGCAGCAGGGCTTCGGCCATGTCCTCACGCCGAAGGCGCCGTATGGCGTGCTGATCATCGACTTCGTCAACGGATTCGCCGACCCGCTCACGTTCGGCGGCGGCAACATCGAGCCAGCCATCGAATGCACGCGGGGCCTGCTGGATGTGGCACGCGCGCGTCGATGGCCGATCGCCCACACGCGCGTCGTGTACCAGGACGATGGAGCCGACGCCAACATCTTCGCGCTCAAGGTGCCGCCCATCCTCGCCCTGCGGGAGGACGCGCCGCAAAGCCAGATCGTTCCGCAACTGCAGCCCTGCAACGGTGAACTCGTGCTGCGCAAGATCCACCCGTCGGCGTTCTTCGGGACTTCACTGGCTTCCTGGTTTTCCCAGCGCGGGGTGCAGACTTTGCTGATCGCGGGATGCACAACCAGCGGGTGTGTCCGTGCCAGCGTGGTCGATGCCATGTGCCACGGTTTTCGTCCTCTCGTCGTCACAGATTGCGTGGGCGACCGGTCACTGCGGGCGCACGAAGCCAATCTGTTCGACATGCAACAGAAGTACGCGACGTTGATGTCCCGCGACGACGCCCTGCAGGCGACTGCAGCAGCGCAGTCGCACGCCGAGCCGCCCTGAAGCCGGCCCGCGCCCCACGATTCCCGTCCCCACCTCTCGTCAATACCCGGGCGCATGGCTCGCCAGCGACCCGCACCACCCTGGAGAAGAACATGACCCTCAAACTCATGGCCGCGATGGCGGTCTCACTCGCGACGTTCGCCTTCCAAAGCCGCGCCGATGTCATCAAGGTGGGTGTGATCGCCCCCATGTCCGGACCGTTCTCAGCGGTCGGGCAGACCTGGGAGGGCGCCACCAAGGCCTACCAAAAGCTCAACGGCACCACTGCGGGCGGACACACGATCGAGGTGATCTACCGCGACCTGCCGGAGATCAATCCCGCGCAGGCCAAGGCACTGGCGCAGGAACTCATCATCAAGGAAGGCGCGCAGTACATCGCGGGCTTGTATTTCACGCCCGATACGCTGGCTGTCGCCGCGCTTGCGCAGGAGGCGAAGGTGCCCGTCGTGATCTTCAATGCGTCGACCTCGTCGCTTCTTGAAAAGTCCGACTACCTCTTGCGGACCTCGTACACGCTGCCGCAGATGGCCGTGCCGGTGGCCAAGTACGCGCTCGAGAAGAACGTCAAGAACGTCGTATCCCTGGTCAGCGACTTCGGTCCCGGCCTCGACGCCGAGAAAGCCTTTAACACCGCTTTCGTTGCCGGCGGGGGCAAGGTGCTTGAAGCAATCCGTGCGCCGCTGAAGACGACGGACTTCGGCCCCCTGATGCAGCGCGTGAAAGCACTCAAGCCGGACGCGCTCTATGTCTTCGGTCCGGGCGGGCCGGCCACCTATGCGATGGTCAAGGCCTACAACGAAGCGGGGTTGAGAGCTGCGGGCGTGCGCTTCCTGGGCACGGGCGAGACGGATGAGGACCAGCTGCGCGCGATCGGCCCCGAGCTGCTGGGAATCGAAACCGGTATGTTCTATTCGGCGACGCACAACTCGCCGCTGAACAAGGCCGCCGTCAATGCCCTGGCTGAGGTTACGCCCAAGGCCATTCCGACCGTCCAGCTCGCGAACGCGTTCGACGGCCTGCATGTGATCTATCACATGGTCAAGGCGACGGACGGCAAGCGCGACGGGCCCAAGGCCATGGCCGCCGCCAAGGGATTTTCCTGGGAAAGCCCGCGTGGCCCGGTGAAGATCGATCCGGCCTCCCGCGAGTTTGTGCAGAACGTCTACATGCGAGTGGTGGAAAAGGATGCGGCCGGACGCTTCGTCAATCGTGAGTTCCGCACGTTCGAGATGCAGCCCGACTACGGCCGCATCCAGAATGCGACCAAGTAGTGCGGAGGCTGCAGCATGTCCGTTGCGCTTCTTAGCAGCATCCTGGTCGACGGGATCACGTACGCCATGATCCTGTTCATGATCACGGTGGGCCTGTCGATGACCATGGGTCTGATGCGGGTGGTGAATCTGGCTCATGGCGCCTTCGCGATGCTCGGCGGGTTTCTGGCGGCCAGCATTCCTCAACGCCTGGGTGTGCCGATCGGGCTGGGTTTCGTACTGGCGATCGCGATCGTGGCGCTCGTGGCGGTGCTTTTCGAGCGCATCCTGTTGCGCCGCTTCTACCGGCGCGACGATCTCGACCAGATGCTGGTGACCATCGGCCTGATGTTCGTCGCGACGGCTGCGGTCAACCTGATGTTCGGATCGTCGGTGACATCCGTCGCGCTTCCTGAGGCATTCGGCGGGTCGGTGGACCTGGGGTTCCGCTCCATTCCCCGTCATCGGCTCATCGTCGTTGCCTGCGGGCTTGCGGTCGTCGGCGTCCTGTGGTTGAGCGTGGACCGGTCATCCTTTGGCATCCGGGTGCGCGCTGCGGTCGACAACGCGCCGATTGCCCGGGCCATCGGTATCGACACGACCAGGATCTATGCGGCGACTTTCGCGATCGGTGCCGCGCTCGCGGCTCTGGGCGGCATCGCCGGGGCAGAGATGCTGCCAATGGAGCCAACTTACGCCTCCAAATATCTCGTGATCCTTCTGGCGGTTGTCGCCGTGGGAGGCAACGGAAATCTGTTCGGCTCTTTCTTCGCAGCGTTGCTGCTCGGCATCGTGGAGACTTCGATGAAATACATGGTTCCGCAGCTTGCATCGGCTGCCTTTTTCCTGACGATGATTATCGTCTTGCTGGTTCGCCCACAGGGGCTGTTCGGGAGGCAAGCATGAGCGCAATGATTCCGCCCATGGCGATGGCGACGCCAGCGCGCGTACGCCCGTGGAAGCAATTGCGCGCCGAGATCGTCCTGACGCTCGCGGGGTTGCTGGCTTTCGTAGTGTTCCCGCAGGACCTTGGACTGCTGACTAACATGGCGACGATGTCGATCTTTGCGCTGTCGCTGAGCCTCGTGCTCGGACAGGCGGGCATCGCGACCCTGGGCCAGGCCGCGTTGTACGGCGCAGGTGCGTACGTCGCGGGCTGGACCGCGTTGTATCTGACGTCCGATCCCATCATCGGGCTGCTGCTCGGCGGGCTGGGCGGAGGGCTGATAGCGCTGCTGAGCGGTGCAGTCATGCTGCGCTCGACCAAGCTCACGCTCGTCATGCTCACCATCGCGGTGGCGCAGTTGCTGCTCGAGCTCGCCAATTGGGCCAGATGGCTTACAGGTGGCGACGACGGACTTGCCGGCTTCGAGGTCGCTCCGCTGTTCGGTATTTGGGAGTTCAACTTCATGGGTCACACCGGCTATTTCTACGCGCTGGGCGCGCTGGTGTTGATGTTTTTCCTCGTGCGCAACCTGGTTGAATCACCTTTTGGCTTGACGGCCAGAGCCATACGACAGGACCCGGGACGCGTCCAGGCGTTGGGCGGGCGCGTGTATCTGCACCTGCTGGCCGTCTACACCGTCGGCGGCGTCGTGGCGGGGCTGGCAGGAGCCCTGACGGCACAGACCAGCAAGGTGGCGAATCTCTTCATGCTGGACTTCACGACGTCCGCGGGTGTGGTGGTCATGATCGTCCTCGGCGGCACGCGCCGCCTGGCGGGTGCGGTGCTCGGCACCGTTGCGTACATGACGATCCATCACATCGCGTCAACCTTGAATCCGTATCACTGGCTGTTCGTCATCGGGTCGATGCTGATTGTCGTGCTCATTGTCCTGCCGGAAGGCCTCATCGGACTTCTGGACCGGGCCGTAGCGTACGCCAAGCGGTTGGGCGGCAGCGGAGGAACGCGATGACCCATCGGCTGAAAACCCAGAACCTTTGCCATTCCTTTGGGGGTCTGGCCGTCACGCAGAACGTCACGCTCTCGCTGCCGCAGGGTGCGCGCACGGCGCTGATCGGTCCCAATGGGGCCGGCAAGACGACGCTGGTCAACCTGCTGAGTGGGGCGATGCGCCCGCAGTCTGGGGACATCCAACTGGACGGCCGCTCGATCGTCCAGCTACCGCAATACGCGCGCGTGCGCAGCGGCATCGTTCGCACGTTCCAGATCAGCCGACTGTTCAAGGACCTTACCGTGGCGGAGAACGTCCGGGTCGCAGTGCTGCAGCGGCTGCGGGCCTCGATGCAGTGGTGGCCCTCACCGGCGCGTTCCGCGCGCGTTCGCGACGAGGTCCACGAGACGCTCGGCATGCTCGGCCTGCATCCCTACGCGAACCGGGTCGTAGGACACCTCGCGCTCGGCGAACAGCGGCTTGCTGAAATCGCGCTGGCGCTCGCAATGAAGCCGCAGGTTCTGCTGCTGGACGAGCCCGGCGCGGGTGTGCCGCAAGGAGAAGGCGGTCGCATCATGGACGCCATCGAGAGCCTGCCGAAGGAACTGTCGGTGCTGCTCATCGAACACGACATGGACCTGGTGTTCCGTTTCGCCTCGCACATCATCGTGCTCGTTGCCGGTGCGGTGATGGTCGAAGGCACGCCGGAAGAAGTCGCCGCCAACGAACAAGTCAAGCAAATCTATTTCGGACGAGACGGACATGCCCAAGCAACCCATTGAACTCCGGTTCGACGATGTCACGACCGGCTACGGCGTTGTGCCGGTCGTCGAGCATCTCAGCTTCAGCGTGCGCGAAGGGGAACGGCTGGGCCTCATCGGGCGAAACGGCGCCGGCAAGACCACCACCCTGGCAACCGCGATCGGCTTGGCCGACCTGATGCAGGGCCGGATCCACTTCGGCGGCAACGACATCGGCAGCGCTACGACGCATGCGCGCGCACGGGCTGGGCTCGGCTACGTGCCGCAGAGCCGCGACATCTTTCCTTCGCTGACGGTGGAGGAGAACCTGCTGTCGGGCCTGCAGGGGCGGTCGGCCGGCGTGGCTCTGCCACCGATCTACGCCCTGTTTCCGCGACTCAAGGAGCGCCGGCGCAACGGTGGCACGCAACTGTCAGGCGGTGAACAGCAGATGCTGTCCGTGGCGCGGGCACTTGTTGGCCAGCCGCGCATCCTTCTGCTCGACGAGCCGCTGGAGGGCCTTGCTCCCATGGTGCGCGAGGAACTGATGGATGCCATCGTCCGGATGAGCGACCGGCTCGGAGTTGGCTGCGTGCTTGTGGAGCAGCACGTCGACGTCGTTCTCGACTTCTCCACGAACGTCATCGTGCTGGAGCGGGGCGTTGCCGCTTATTCCGGCTCCGCAGCGGCGCTGCGCGAAGAAGAGGATCTTTTGAACCGCACCATCGGTATCCAGAAGTGCTGAAGCCAATCCCTGCGAGTGCGGTGGCAGGCAGCTGCCACCTCGGCGCACATTGAGTGCGCCGGCAGTCTCATCCTGTCATGCAGAACCTTCGCGCACTCCTGAGCCCCCTGCGGGCGTTCGATGCGGTGTATCGGGCCAAAGGCGTGTCGCGAGCCGCGCAGTTGCTCCACGTCACGCCAGGAGCCGTTAGCCAGCAGATCAAGCAGCTTGAAACGGGGCTCGGCGTGCAACTTTTCCAGAAGGCCGGTCGCGAGATCGAGCTCACCGCGGTGGGCGAACGACTCGCCACCCGCGTCTGTGACGCGTTCGATCGGCTGCACGAAGCGTTGGGCGACCTGGCGGACAGCCAGCGGGAGCAGCGGCTGCGTCTCAAGGTGCCTCCGAGCATCGCCATTCGCTGGCTGGTTCCCCGCCTGCACGGCTTCCATGCGCTTCACCCCGACATCGCGCTGGAGATCGCAACGATTGCACTTGCGGATGATGTCCGGCTTGAAGGCGCGGACTGCGCGATTCGGCACGGGATGGGCGAGTGGGCCGATGTCGAGCTGGACCACCTTTTCGACGATGAGTTCGTCCCGGTCTGCACACCCGTCCTGGCGGAACAGTTCCAGGAGCCTAGCGATCTGCTGCGAGCCGACCTGCTGCACTCCATGCTGCGCCCTCAAGCCTGGCCGCTGTGGCTCGGTTCGGCCGGCCTGCTGAACACTCCAAGTCTGCCGGGCATCGCGTTGGCGAATGCCGCGTTGTGCTATCAGGCTGCAGCGGACGGCCTGGGCGTGGCGATGGCGCAGCGGGCCTACGTGCAAGACGACCTGCGCACCGGGCGCCTCGTGGTTGCGGTGGACCATGTCGCGAAGACAGAGCTCGGCTACTACCTGGTCTGCGACCCGTTGAAAGCGGCCACGGCGCCGGTTCGGCTCTTTCGGGACTGGATCCGCTCGGTGCGCTAGGCGCGCCGCGAGCAGCGCGCCATCGCCTAGTCGGCTTTGAATCCCGAGGCCTTGACGATCGGTTCCCAGAACCCGCGCATTTCGGCGAACCGGGCGCGCGCTTCGTCAGGCGAGCTTTCCGTGTTCATGAAGCCGAGCTTGCGAACCCTGCTCGAGAACTGTTCGGTGGCAGCCGCCGTGCGCACGGCGGCGCTCCACTCGGAGACCACCCCGGTCGGCGTGCCAGGTGCCAAGCATATGGCAAGCACCCCGACCGCGGTGAGTTCCTTGCGGCCGAGTTCGCCGAAGGTCGGCACGTTCGGCAGTAGCGGCGAGCGCTCTGCGGAGGTGACAGCCAGCACGCGCAGCTTGCCAGCGTTGTGGTGCTGCGCAAAGTCTCCGACCGTGGACGTGCCCGCCGCGACATTGGCGCCAGTCAGGTTCACGATCATGGGCGCCGCACCCGGAAAAGGGATGTCCTGCAGCGGTGTCCCGATGATCCTGGCGATCTGAAGTCCCAGGAAATGCGTCGGGCCGCCCGATGCGGCGTGGCCGAAGTTGGCTTTGTCCGGATGCGCACGTACCCATGGGGCATATTCGCCGAAGGTCTTGATGGGCGAGGAGGAGGGCACGGCCAGCGCCATTGGGAACTCGACCACCGTCGATACCGGCAGGATGTCTCTCTGCGGGTTGTAGTTGATCTTGTTGAAGACGAAGGGGTAGATCGATGTGAAGAAGTCGGGGCACAGCATCGCCACGCTCCCGTCGGCAGGGGCGGCCCGCATCGCATCGATCGCGATCTTCCCGCCCGCGCCAGGCTTGTTTTCCACCACCACGGTGCGACCAAGCGGGCCATGCAATTGATCTGCAAGCGCGCGCGTCACCACGTCGAGCGTGCCGCCGGGCGAGAAGCCAACCAGGATCCTGGCGGGTGGACGGTCGGCTTGCTGCCCGAGGGCCGGTGATGCGCCGACGAACGCGGCAACGATAAGTGCGAGGTTGTTGAGCCAGGCGGTACGCGGTGTCTTCAAGAGCTGCTCCAGAAGAACGCTCACATCGGTTGTTCGAGTGTCGAATCGCGCGTGCGAGCAAATGGAAGGCTTGCCCAGAGGCGCATTCGTCTTCCGGGCAAGGAGTTTCAACGGCCGCGAAAAACGGGGTGGCGCTTCTCGGCGAAGGCGCGACGCCCTTCCAGCCGATCCTCGCTATCCCTGAGCAGCCCGAAGGCCTGGCGCTCCAGGGCCAGCCCGCCTGCCAGCGGCAGCTCGCGTCCATTCATCGCGAGGCGCTTTGCAGCGGTCATCGCGAGCGGGGCATTGGCTGCCATCGCGCCTGCGAGCTGCATGGCTGATTGCTGCAATTCGGAAAAGGGCACCACCTTGCTGACCAACCCGATGCGCAGCGCTTCCGCGGCGTCGATGCGTTCTCCGGTGAGCAGCATCCACATCGCGTCCGACTGGCTGATTGCGCGGATAAGACGCTGCGTGCCGCCGGCGCCTGGGATGCTGCCGACCCGCACTTCCGGCAAGCCGAACTGGGCGTTATCAGAGCAGATGCGTATGTCCGCCAGCAAGGCCAGCTCCAGCCCGCCGCCCAGAGCGTAGCCATTGATGGCGGCGATGACGGGCTTGTCTGTCTGCAGCGTGCCGAAGTTGAAATGCCCAGTGCCGCAGCGAAAGACCTGCCGTGCTGCGCTGTCGGCGGGCGGCATGGTCTTCTTGAGGTCCGCGCCTGTGCAGAAGGCGCGCTCGCCCGCACCCGTGAGGACCAGCACGCGGATGTCCTCGTTGTTCGACACCTCGTCCCAGATCTCGAGCAATTGCTCGTTTGATTCCGGGTCGATGGAGTTCATGGCTTCGGGCCGATTCAGGGTGACGACGGCGACGCCGTTCTGGACGGTCTTCACGATGGGCATAGCTGTGCTCAATTCTGGGAAGGGCTGAGGGGGATCACCGCATCGACGGTTGCGGCTGGCATGCCGAGTTCGGCCAGCACCTCACGGGTGTGCTGGCCCAGGGTGGGGGCTGGACGTCTCGCCCGGGGCCGCTCGCCGACGGCGCTGATGACGCTGCGAGGCAGCGTCATCAGCCCGGCGGTCGGGTGCTCCAGCTGCTCGGCGAGGGCCGCTTCGAGGAAAGGCGCTGACTGCGCCACCTCCGCGTAGTTGTTGATGGGGCCGCAGATGATGTCGACGGCTGCGAACCTCTCCAGCCAGAAGGCGCGGGGCTGCGCGAGCATGCGCCCTTCGAGCAGGCGCAGCAGTGTCTCGCGATGCTGGAGTCGGCTCTTGTTGTCAGCGAACCGTGGATCGCAGGCCAGTTCCGGTGCCCCGATGGCTGAACACAAAGCCTGCCACCGTGCGGGGTGATAGGCGGCCACCATGATCCATCCGTCAGCGCAGCGCAGGGCCTCATTCGGAGTCGAATATGGCGCTGCATGCCCTTGCGGTCCGGGCACAACGCCGTCCGCGAAGTAGGACGCGAGACTCACGTGCTGAAGCGCGATGGCGCTGGCGAACATGCTGGCTTCGACGTGCTGCCCGTGTCCTGTGCGTTGGCGGTCCGCGAGGGCGGCTAGGACTGCGATGGCCGCCAGCGACCCTGTGACCAAGTCGACCACCGGCACCGGCACCTTGCACGGCTCCCCATCGCGTGCGCCGGTGACGCTCATCAGGCCGCTCACGGCCTGAAGCACACCGTCGACCCCGGGAAGATCCTTGCTGTCGCCGTGCTGGCCATACGCTGAGACCGAGCAGTAGATGAGGCGCGGGTTGTCCGCCGACACCGCAGCATAGTCCAGCCCCAAGCGCGCCATGACGCCCGGGCGAAAGCTCTCCACCAGCACATCCGCCTGCGCGACCAGCGCCTGCGCCGCCTGCAAGTGCGTTGGGTGTTTGAGATCGAGCACCACACTGCGCTTGTTGCGATTGAGCGCCAGGAAGGCAACTCCCTCGCCGTGGACCCAGGGCGAAAGGGCTCGCGAAAGATCGCCGACGGGCGCCTCGATCTTTACGACGTCGGCGCCCAGGTCCGCCATGCACAGCGTGCAGGTCGGACCAGCCATCACCTGCGTGAAGTCGATCACTTTCAAACCGCTCAATGCATTGGCAAGCATGCGACCTTCCGTTTTGTCGGATTGCTCATGTCGTGATGTCGACGTGCTATACGGAGGGACTGCCGAGGCTGCGCCCGCCGCAGACGTACAGGAGCTGGCCGGTGACGTAGCTCGAGCCGGGTTCCGCGAAGAACCGGACGGCGCGGCCGATGTCCTCGGGCTGGCCAATGCGTTCCATCGGTACGGTCTTGTGAAGGCTCTGTCGGACTTCCTCGGTCAGCGTTTCGAACAGCGGCGTCTCCACGATGCCGGGAGCGATGGCGTTCACGGTGATGCCCTTGCGCGCATATTCGAGCGCTAGCGAGCGTGTCAGGCTTACCACCGCTCCCTTGGAGGCGGAGTAGGCCGCCTGGCCGCGGTTGCCCAGCCATGCGCGCGAGCCGATGTTGATGATGCGGCCGAACCGGTTCTCTGCCATTTGCGCCAGTACTGCCTTGGAGCAGATGAACTGCGAATGAAGGTTGACCTCGATCACGCGGGTCCAGAATGCGAGATCCATCTTGGAGACGAGCTTGTCGCCACCGATGCCTGCGTTGTTGACCAAGATGTCGATGCGGCCATGAGACGCGAGAAGCCGGGCCACGGCCGCCTCCACCTGCTCCACCGAGCTGACGTCGACCTTGAAGGTCCGCACATTGAAGCCCTCGCCCGAAAGGGCAAGCTCTGCTCCCTCCAGCGCTTTCTCATCAAAGTCCCAGAGCGCGATGCGGCATCCGGCCTGTGCGAGCTCGCGGGCGATGCCGAGGCCGATGCCCTTGGCGCCACCGGTCACGACGGCAACGAGGCCGTGTAGCGATGCAGGCGCACTTGTGCTTGTAAGGTTCATGGTACTTGCGATCAAAGCGAAAGAATGTTGATGGAGCAGGCGGCGTGGTCCACGCCCCAGATGCCTCCGCCTGTCACCTGCGTGAGGCCGATGCGTGCTGCGTGGACCTGCCTTGCGCCGGCACGGCCTTGCAGTTGCTCGCAGACTTCGACGACCTGTGCGACACCTGTCGCTCCGGGCGGATGCCCCTTGGCGATCAGTCCGCCGCTGGGGTTGACCGGCACGCGTCCGCCAAGCGTGGTTGCACCGCTCTGCAGGAGGATCGCCGCATCGCCTCGGCTGCAAAGTCCGAGGGCCTCGTAGTAGAGCAGTTCGGAGATGGTGAACGCGTCGTGCACCTCCAGCAGACTGAGATCCTGCGGTCCGATGCCGGCTTGTTCATAGGCTAGCCTGGCGGCACGCGCGGTGATCTCGGCCTCAGTCATGTCGACAGGTGAGGTTTCGAACAAGCCAGACTGCACCACCGACGCCAGCACTCGGACGGGCGTTGCGACGCCCTTGGAAGGCTTGGTGCTGAGCACCAGCGCCGCCGCCCCATCGACCACCGCGGGGCAGCACTGGAGCAGAGTGAGCGGCTCGGCCACCGGGCGGGACGCCAAGATCTCCTCGCGGCTCGCCAGCTTGGCGAACGTGGCGATGGGATTCAGGACACCGTGCTTTCGATTCTTGACGGAGATGTCCGCCAGCGTCTCAAGCGTAAGGCCGTGATCGTGCATGTATCGCCTTGCGCGCATGGCGTACAGGGCCGGCATGATCATTCCGCGCCGGTTGTTCCAGTCCTTCTGGCTGAGCGGCAGCGGCCCGCCACCGAGGCTGCTCAGGTGATCCATGCCGAACACCACCACGGTGTCGTACTGGCCGACCTTGAGCGCCTGCAGCGCGAGATTCAACGCAGTGGCGCCGCTGGAGCAAGCGTTGTCCACGTTGTAGACAGCACCGCCGTTGACGTGCAGCTCGCGCAATGTACGCTGGCCGGGCAGCATGGCTCCGAGCGCGTTGCCGCAGTAGAACGCCTGCACCTCCGAAAGCTGCGTGCCGGCATCGGCCAGGGCATCGAGAATTGCTGCCTGGGCCATGGCCTCTTCGGTCAATTCAGGAAAGCGCCCGAAGTCCGTGATACCGACCCCGGTGATCAGTGGTTGCTTCATCTCGCATTACTCCTGGAAGGCATAGTCGGGGGTGCCGTCCGGCAACGTGAAGGGCACCACCCGCAGGCGGCTGGCGATGGCGGGCGGCTGGTTGCCGAACAGCAGTCGCCCGAACGCACGAACGCCGGGCGCGAAGTCGACCATGGCCAGGCCATAGGGCTGCTTCTCCTTGCCGGGGTGGACGATCGTGAAGCTGTAGAGGGAGCCCGTGGGGCCGAGTTCGACCTCTTCGACCTTCTGGTCGTCGTGAACGAATTCGATCGGCGGGAACTGGGGTGGCTGGCTCGCCATGCGTGTGGCGACAAGCACCATGCCGCCGGGGGTGTCACGGAAAGGGGATTCCGTTCGCTTGATGATCTTCAAAAAGTGTCTCCTGTTCGTGTGGAACTGGCCACAGCGACAGGAAGTATTGAGACGAAAGCCGTCGTGGTCATTGGATTTCTGCTCGGCATTCTTTAGCGGCGCTAAAGCATTCGAAGCAATCAGACTGGCTAAACAATGGCCAGCCAAACTGAAAGGACAGCGGGCCGAATGCAACTGCATACTGGGCCGATGAAAGAACAAATCAACGTACCGGTCACCTTGATGCGCGGTGGCACGAGCAAGGCTGTTTTTCTCTCGCAGCAAGATGTGCCCGCCGATGAGGATGCGCGCCTTCGATTCCTGCTGGCTTTGTTCGGCAGCCCGGACGTGCGTCAGATCGATGGGCTCGGCGGCGCCGACATCTTGACGAGCAAGTGCGCCATCATCGGGCCGCCGTCGCGACCCGATGCAGACATCGACTACACCTTCGTGCAGATCGGCATCGACCAGCCAACCGTCAGTTTCGAGATTGTCTGCGGCAACATTTCATCGGCCACAGGGGTCTATGCGCTGCAGGAGCAGCTGGTTCCTGTGCAAGAACCCGTCACCACCGTTCGGGTGCACAACACGAACACCGGAAAGATCCTTCGGATGTCCGTGCAATGCGCCGACGGCGAGCCGCGTGTGGAGGGCGATAGCGAAGTGGATGGTGTGCCGGGAACCGGCGCAGAGGTGGCACTGGATTACTCCGATACCAGCGGCTCCACGACCGGAAAGCTCCTGCCCACGGGGCAGGCGCGCGATTGGGTACATGTATCGAGGCTCGGCCGCGAAATACCTGTGTCGGTGGTCGATGTAGGCACGGCATGTGTGTTCATTCGCGCGGCGGACTTGGGAATCAGTGGCACGGAACTGCCGGGGCAGCTCGGTTCCGAGATCTACGAGATGGCCGAGGAGGTGAGGCGCTGGGTCGTCGAACGTTGCAATCTTCCGTCGTCGGGGATCCTCACGCCATACCAGATCTTGATTAGCGAAGCGCAGGATTACCGGACCATTGCCGGAAACCGCGTCGTGCAGGCAGCAGAGATCGACTTCGTCGCGCGCATGGTGCTCAATGGTGGTGCCATGCACAAGGCATTCCCCGGCGGCGGCTCGGTCTGCCTCTCTGTTGCGGCACAGATCGCGGGAACAATTCCAGCCGAAGCGCGCGGCACGCATGCCGGCCCGACGCGCATTCGCATTGGCCATCCGAGCGGGGTGCTTAAAATCTTCGCGAATGTCGAGCATGCGGGCGAGGACAAATGGTCGGTGCGCGAAGTGCACTTCACGCGCACGGCGCGCCGCCTGTTCGACGGAATCGCCTATGTGCGGCGATCGCGCCTCGAGGCGCCCGCCGAGCAAAGCACGTCCATAGGCACCGGTGCGGTAGCGACATTGCCATGAGCGTCCAGAATCTTTTCTCGCTGCAGGGCCGTACGGCGCTGATTACTGGCGGCTCACGAGGCATAGGCCGCATGATCGCTGAGGGGTTTCTTGCACATGGCGCACGCGTCTACATCAGTGCGCGAAAGGCCGAAGCCTGCGACCTGGCCGCGCGAGAACTCTCGAGCACGGGCCACTGCATTTCGCTGCCGCACGACGTGTCCACGGTGGGGGGCTGCCAGGCCATGGCCGATGCCTATGCCCGTCATGAATCGACGTTGGACATCCTGGTCAACAACGCCGGCGCAGCATGGGGTGAAGACTTCGATGCTTTTCCGGAGAGCGGCTGGGACAAAGTGGTCGACCTGAACCTGAAATCGCCTTTCTTCCTGACGAAGGCGCTCATCGCACCGCTGCGCGCCGCGGCAAAAGCGCGGGTTGGGAAGATCATTCACATCGCTTCTACCGACGGCATCGGGCTCAACCCGCAGGAAAACTACTCTTACGTCGCGAGCAAGGCAGGATTGATTCACCTGACGCGGCGCATGGCGATGCGCTTGGCGCAGGACAACATCGCAGTCAGCGCCATTGCGCCCGGGGCGTTTCCTTCCGAGATGAACCGCAATGCGCGCGACCATGGGGAGGCACTGTCGGGGCACATTCCCGCCCGGCGCATCGGCACGCCGGACGACATTGCCGGCGCAGCCATCTTCCTGGCCTCGCGTGCAGGAGACTACGTGATGGGTGCCACCCTGGTGGTGGATGGTGGCGTGACCCAAGCGCGCCCCTACCGGTGAAGACGGTGGATTCAACCGTTCAATGCTCTAAGCTATGAACTGCGTAGGCAGAGGGAATGTTGTAGATGAAGTTCCGGGTACGAACCTGCTGCTGGAACAGCCAGGTGGCATTGATGCCGAAGTGCCGGAAAACTGGCTGAACCCTTCATCAGACCGCTCACCTGTTTGATGGGTCGCAGGGGGCCGTGCGACAGATCCTCGCTCAGACCGGTGGAGCTCGCCTGCTCGAGCGACATTGCTCCAAGCCGGCTCTGACGCTTTGCTGAGAGAGAATTTGGCTGAGAACCGTGCCTTGCCGTGTGTCGTTCACACTGGCGTCGGCATGCGAGCGGTCACCCGTAGCGAGTAACCGAAAAGTCGTCGACAAAACTTTGTTTTCGCATGCAAAGCGGACGCCGAAGCTGCGGCTGTCAAGCTGGCGTGTAGATGACCAGCTTCAGCGCCGGATTGTCGTTTGCCTGGAAGCTGGCGTGATCGAAGCGCATCAAGCCGTTGGTCGGGTGGTGCAACGTCTTGCGTCCGGACAAAGGTGCGCGAATGTCGTGGTCTGGCCACCAAACGACGAATTCCGAACTCGATTCGTGCAGCCGCTCGACCAGCTCGGCAAAGGCCGGATCCCCGGCCCAAAGGTCGTGCACGGCACGAAACTGCGCCAACATGGCACGTGCGACGGTCGGCCAGCCGTCGCCGAAGAGGGCACGCGCCCGCGGATCGGCGAAGACGAACACAAGGATGTTCCGCTCGACCTTCGGCAGGGCGTTGAAGTCGCAGAACAGCTCGATCGTCGCGTCGTTCCATGCGAGAAGATCCCAGCGCTGGCCGGTGACATACGCCGGATGGGGCAGGCCGGCGACGATCTTGCGAATCGTCTGCGGCACCGTTTCGCGCACGAACGTCTTTGCTGGCGCGTGGCCGGCAAGTTGTCGAAGGTGGGCATGCTCCTGCGCATCAAGGCGCAGTGCGTGGGCCAACGCGTCGATGGTGCTGCTCGATGGGCTCACCATGCGACCTTGCTCGAGTCGAACATACCAATCCGTCGAAATGCCGGCGCGCTCGGCCACTTCTTCGCGACGCAAGCCGGGTGTGCGACGACGTGGACCGCTGGGCAGACCGACAGCTTCGGGCCGCATTCGGGCTCTGCGCGAATAAAGGAAGTCGCCTAGCGCTGCTTGGGAGGTCATGGGAATCGGTCCGAGGATTGCTCGATCCCAGGATAGTGCCATGTCTGGATGGCCCGGAACGAGTTGGAGAGACTGCAGGCTCATCATTGGAGATCGACCTATGCAAGCAGTTGTTTTCGAGCGCATCGGTGCGCCACTCGTGGTCCGCGATGTCCCCCCGCCGGTCTTGGGCAGCGGCGAGGTGATCGTGGATGTTACGGCGTCCCGGGTGCTGTCATACGCAGGCGAGGTGTTCGGCGGGCAACGTACTTACCCGTTTGATTTGCCTGCCGTGCCCGGCCCGGGCCCTATCGGCCGGGTGAGGGCAACTGGCAACGATGCCACGAAGCTCAAACCTGGTGATTGGGTCTACTGCGATCCGACGATCCGAGCGAGGGACGATGCCTTGACACCGGACATCATGTTGCAGGGATTGATCGCGCCAGGGGCGGGCCCTCAGCGGCTTCGCGCGTGGGTCGGTGATGGTGGATGGGCCGAGCAGATCCTCGTGCCCACCGAGAACGTGACGCCGCTTGGGGAGATCGGGACGAAAGAGGCGCTGCAGTGGTGTGCCTTGGGCACACTGTTGGTGCCCTTCGGGGGGCTGCTGGCCGCCGAATTACAAGCAGGCGAGACTTTGCTGCTTCACGGGGCAACCGGCAGTTTCGGCAGCGCAGGTGTTGCCGTCGCATTGGCCCTGGGGGCCGGGTGCGTCGTCGCGCCGGGGCGCAACCGAGCGATGCTCGACGAGCTCGTGCGCCGCTTCGGCGACCGCGTCCGCACGGTCGTGCTGTCAGGCGATGCAGCAGTCGATCTTGTCGCGATGCGGGCAGCAGCGCTGGGGCCGATCGACTGCGTGCTCGATCTCATGCCGCCCTCGGTGCCGGCCTCGGCGGTGCGCGCCGCCGCCATGACCGTGCGCCCGGGTGGGCGAGTGATTCTGATGGGCGGCGTTGGCATGGAGGGCGGGGACGAGTTCTCGTTGCCCTACCCTTGGCTCATGCGCAACGACGTCACCGTGCGGGGCAAGTGGATGTATCCGCGCTGGGCTCCGGGGCGATTGGTGGCATTGATCCGGGCCGGTCTCCTCGACCTGGCGCAATTCACACCGACTGTTTTTCCCCTGGAGCGCGTAGCAGAAGCGGTAGCTCATGCAGCGGCGAACTCGGGGGCGTTTCAGATGACGGTACTTTGCCCGTCTGTGCGAACACAGCCAGCCATTGAGATATGAGGGTTGCGACGCCCAGCGCCAGAACCTAGCGAAATCGTCGTTGCTGAGCTGAAAAAAGGAGGCGGGTGAATCAGGAGTGGCTCAGCCGGGGCCTCGGAGAGGCCTCGGCATGTCTTCAGGAATGCTCCGCATGAGACGCAGGCCCAGCCGACGAACGCCGATGAGGATTTGCCAAACACTCCGAGACCCCCGGAAAACTCTCAGACAACTCACCTCCTAAATTCGATCGCTCATGAGCATCCGTGCCGTCAACCGATGATGAATCCGGCCAGCTAAAAAGTCCCTTTCTCAGCGTTGAACGGTTGTAGGAGAAGACGCTGTACGCCATCATCAACCGATCTGCTTTTAGCCCGTCATCCGGGGGACAGCCTCATTCCGGGCTCCCCGTCTGCTGAAGTGCCGGCGCCGCTTTCCACGCTAATACCTAGGAATCGGCCGAAATCGCGCATAGGGAACCACCGTAGGTAGTGGGCCGATCTTCGGTCTGCGCGCTCCGCTACATTTAGGCGCTCCCCAATAGCTTGCTTACGATCAAACACACGTCAGCAAAACTGTCTCGCGCCGCTGGATCTCTGCAGTTTGCGCTTCCGGCCCGCTTTCAAACGTCGCTTGAATGACTACTTCCGAGATTTTCCTGGTCGCGATGTTGATCATCTTTTCGGTGCCGTACCTCGTCTGGCGCCTGGGGCGCACTGAGTACTTTGCGCCGCTGGTGGTGGTGCAGATCATCACTGGCATCGTGCTGGGGCCGGGCGTGCTGGGTGCGGCGTTTCCCGATTACTACACATTCGTCTTCAACGGACCGGTTGTACAGTCGCTGAACGCCGTCGCTCAGTGGGCTGTCATGATGTTCGTCTGGATCGCAGGCATTGAGCTCGACTTGCGCAAGGCTTGGGTGCATCGTCGCGAAAGTGGCGTCACAGCAGGACTGGCGCTCGGCGTACCGATGGCCTTCGGCGCGGTCGCGGCGCTCGCTTTGCTGCCCTACCCCGGCTGGATGGGGGTACGTGGGACGTCTTGGCAGTTCGTGCTGGGCATCGGCATGTCGTGCGCGGTGACAGCCCTGCCTATTCTCATCCTGCTGATGGAGAAGCTTCAGATCCTGCGCCAGCCTATCGGCCAGCGGATCCTGCGTTACGCAAGCCTGGACGATATCGCCATCTGGGGCGTCTTGGCACTGATCCTCATGGATTGGGAGCGGGTCGGCAGGCAGGCAGGCTTCTTGGCAGCGTTCGCAGTCGCTTCGATCCTTTTTCGTCGACTGATGGTCTTCGTTCCGGAGCGCGATCGCTGGTATCTCGGGCTGATCTGGTTGGCGGCCTGCGGGCTCGGCGCCGACTGGTCGGGCCTGCATTACATGGTAGGTGCATTCATCGCCGGCGCAGTGATGGACGCGGAGTGGTTTGACCAGCAGCAGATGGACTGGCTGCGCCACAACGTGCTGCTCGTCGTCATGCCAGTTTTCTTTCTCAGCACCGGCCTGCGTACCAATTGGCAGGTAGGCGGCGCGGAGGTCTTCCTCGTGGCGGCAGTGCTGCTGGTTGCTTCGGTGGCTGGCAAGCTGATCGGGCTTCGCCTGGCAGGGCGGTTGTTGAGCTGGCGACCCGGGGAAGCCTCACTGATCGGCTGGCTGCTGCAGACCAAAGCCCTCATCATGATCATCTTCGCCAACGTGCTGCTGGACAAGGGGATCATCACTAACGAGACCTTTACAGCGCTGTTGATCATGGCGGTGGTAAGCACGATGCTGACTGTACCGGTCGTGTCGCCAAAGCTGCAGCGTATGAAAGACCTTGTATTGCGATCGCGCTGAGATCGAAGGCCTGTCGGCAGAGATCCTCTCCTTCGAGCGGTGCCGTACAGCTACGTCGGCATTGTCTCTGCACATGGCGGTGTAGGGCATTGGGACGCCTCGCCCCCAAAACACAAGTTGCAATGGGCGACTGCATCTACATCGGGTCGCCCATCGAGCGCCGCAAGACCATGGTGGCTCGGAAGGTCGACTGCGGGAGCTGGCAGCAACGCAACGCTCGATGGCCCAAACGACCGGATCTGATCGAGCCGCACGGCTTACATCTGACTCATGCGCGCTCGCGTGCCCATCCGTCTTCGGTGATCAGGTCGACAAGGTCTGAGCCCAGGCCACACGAACTGGACGGCACCACACCCGGCTCACGTGCAGCGAGCGGCTTGCGAGTGCGGGCGCATAGATGAGAGCGGTTTGGACCTCGGCCGTGGGCACGGGTGAGGGCGAGGCTTGGCCAGTGGCGCGATGCGTGATCGGCTCCTGGGCAACAGACGAATCGGCTCGCTAAGATTTGTGCAAAGGGAGTCACGAATACCTGATCGAGCTGCCAGCGATGCGAAAACTTTTGACTGTCGAAGACTCTTTTCAGATTTCTGGACGCGGGTTGGTCGTCGTTCCTTGTCCGAAAATTGACGAGTACACGGGCCCGGAGGCGCCTCTGGTTGAGCTACGTTTACCCGACGGTGAAGTCGCCACGGCGACGCTCAGGATCGAGCGCGCCTTTTTCTCCCCACCGCTTGTCGAGCCTCGCTGGACTTGCGTCCTTCCAAGCGCCTCGAAGGCGGACGTTCCAGTCGGCACTGAGATCTGGGTTCCGAAGCGTTTTCGTCCGGACGCCGCCGTGGGCGCGGGCGTCTAAGCAGCGCTCGCGGCGAGGGCCGGCGCGTAGTGCAAGGGCTCCGGTGCGAACCCCGTCCTTGGCTACCGACACTACGGTTCCCGATGGTAGCTTGAGGACGGGTGGCCTGCGCTCGAGGAGCACGAGGGGCCTGCCGCTTGGGGGCGCAGACTTTTTAGAGGCGGAGAGAGTTGCATGCGGTGAGTTCCTACATTACGTACTGACTTAGCTCTTTTAGATTCTCGCCTCACGATTTTGATTCTGGAGGATGCGAATGTCTGGCGGGACGTTTTAGAAGCTGTTCGGGGCCTGGACCGATGCGGAAGCAGATCTGTACGAGGCGCTCGATCACTGGCCGTCGGAACACTCCACCGAGTGGGAGGAAAGGTTCAGATTGATGAAGGCCATAGCAGATGAGAGGTACGCCGCTCTCTTCGGCGCGAGGAGGTATCCGTCCGGCCAAGTCATCTTGAAACCGGGGCTGACGGCAGAAAGGATCGCGTCCACCCAACTTAGGTGGACTTGATTACAGGAGCAGGGTAGCGATGAAGTATGGCATCACCCCCTACGTCGTAGACGGATGGCCGAAACTAGCTCGCGCCGAGGAGATGGCCACGCCCACCAAGGAGCTTGACCTTCGTACTAGACTTGCTCGCCATGTCGTCCGCGTCTACCGAACTGTTCTCGAACGTGCGTCCCAGGTTGATGGCTATTGGCTATCGCATGCTTTCGTCCGTACAGGAGGCGGAGGACTTGGTGCAGGACGCATGGTTGCGCTGGCATGAGGAGACGAAGTCGTCCCAGGCCCAAGTCTTGAATGCTGAAGCTTGGCTCGTGACCGTGACCACGCGGATGGCGATTGACCGTCTTCGGGCGGCCAAACTGCGGAGAGCGACGTACGCGGGCGCGTGGTTCCCCGAGCCGCTATTGGAACAGGCGCCGACCACGCCTGAGCAAGCGTGTGAGACCGCCGACAATGTGTCCATCGCCTTCTTGCTACTTCTGGACTGCCTGTCGCCGGAAGCGCGGGCCGCGTTTTTGCTGCGTGAGGTGTTTGACGCTGAGTACGAGCAAGTAGCCGAGGCCATTGGCCGAAGCAAAGCCTCCGCCCGGCAGATTGTCCATAGAGCCAAGCGAAGGCTGGAGAACGCACGCGAATCAGCGGGCATGAAGGCGCCGCCAATGCCAGCAGTGGCTCAGCTGGAACTGTTGCGACGACTCGTTCAAGCAATTTCGAGCGGTCACCTTGAGGGCATTAAGAGGCTGCTCGCAGAGGAAGCGGAGATGCTGGGCGACTTTGGCGACGTCAGGCCAAGCTTGGCGAGGCCTTTGTTTGGCGCTCAACGCATCGCTCAGCTTTACTACGCGATGCACCTTCGCCACGGTGACGCTATGCGACTTGAGCTGGCCATACTGAATGGCGAATGGTCCCTCCTGCGCTACATCGATGGTGCGCTTGACTCCGTACAGACATTTGAGTTCACCAATGTCCAGGTCTCTCGGGTTCGCATCCAGCGGAATCCGGTGAAGTTGGCAACGTTGAAGGAGAAGCCACTCGTCTCCTGAGCTCCCGGCCAAACGCGCCGCCACCAGGAACCTGAGGCCTGGGGCGACATTTCTTTCCCCTGCGACTGTCACAACGCGATCACGTCAAACGTCTTGGGACCAGGTTGCTCCTGCAGCCGCATCCAGTCTCAACTTGAAGAAAGCGTTTCATGACCCGCGCAGTTTGGTTCCAAGTATCCCCGGAGGGCGCCAAGGCCATCGGTGGCCTGCATCACTTCGTCACCTCTGGCACGTCCTTGCCCAGCCAGCTTATCCATCTGGTGTTCCTGCGAGTCTCGCAGATCAATGGCTGTGCCCACTGCATCGACATCCATACCCGTGACCTGATGACTGGCGGAATGTCGGTTGAGAAAGTAGTCCTCGTGCCGGTGTGGCACGAAGCGGAGTACCTGTTCTCGGAGCAAGAGCGAGCGGCCCTCGCCTGGTCCGAGGAAGTCACCCGCGTCAGCGAAACACACGCTTCCGATGAAGCCTACGAGGCGGCGTTGGCAGTGTTCGGCGAGAAGGACTTGGTCAACCTGACCCTCACCATCGCCGCGATGAACGCCATTAACCGCATGGGCATCAGCTTCCGCATGAAGCCGCGGGCGAAAGCTTAACGGCTGCGGCGCGCCGCTCTATTGGCTGAGCTCGTGGGTTCCATTCAGTAGTGCGGCATCAACTTCCCGATCTTGCTGGCCGGCTACTGCGACGTATGCGCCAGGCGAAGTCATCTTGACGCCGGAGATGCCGCAGTTCAGGCCGCGGGCGTCCAGCGGTACGGCAGCAGATCACGCAGTGCGGATGCTCGCTGGATCGGCAGCCGCTGCAGTACGTCCTTGAGGTAAGCGTATGGCTCATGGCCATTGAGCCTGGCGGTGTGCAGCAGGCTCATGATGGCGGCGGCGCGCTGGCCCGCGCGCAGGCTACCGGCGAACAGCCAGTTCTTCCTGCCCAACGCGATGGGGCGGATCAGGTTCTCGATGCGGTTGTTGTCTGCGGCAAGGTCGGCGTCGTCGATGAAGCGCGTCAGCGCAGCCCAGCGCTTGAGGCTGTAGTCGATGGCCTTGGCCGTTGCACTGCCATCTGGCACTTTCTGACGATTAGCCATCAACCAGGCGTGCAACAAGTCGGCCGCCGGCCTGGACCTGGCTTGCCGCACGCGCAGCCGCTCGCCCGGCCCGAGGTCCTTGACCTCGCGTTCGATGTCGTAGAGGTTGGCGAACAGCTTGAGCACCCCCTCGGCAAGCATGCTGCTGTGGTTGGCCCACAGCTCATGGAACTTGCGCCGTGCGTGCGCCAGGCAACCGGCCTCGGTCACGACAGCGCTCATCACCTGCTTGTAGCCCGCGTAGTCGTCGCAGATCAGCGTACCTCGCCAGCCGCCGCTGCCGTCTTCGGCGATGCCCAGGAAGCGCCGTGCGTTGTGCCCGGCACGGCTTTCGGCGAAGTCGAAGACCACGGCGTTGACCTCGTCCCAGACCGTGGTGCAGTAGCTCCACAAGTAGGCTCTGTGCGTCTTGCCATGACCTGGCTTGAGCATCGCCACCGGGGTCTCGTCGGAGTGCAGCACGTGGTGCCCGAGCAGGTCCTCGCGCATGGCCTGCACCAACGGCGCCAGTTCCACGCCGATGGCGCCGATCCATTCGGCCTGGGTGGAGCGCGGCACTGCGAAGCCTGCGCGACCCAGGCTCGCCTCTTGGCGGTACAGCGGCTGGTGGTCGATGTACTTGGCCACTGCCACGTGCGCCATCAGGCCCGCGGTGGCCATGCCTTTGTCGATCACGCAGGCCGGCACTGGTGCCTGGACTAGCGTCTGGCACCGGGTACAGGCCCACTTGCCGCGCACATGGCGCTGCACGCTGAAGCGTCCAGGCTCATAGTCGAGCTTCTCGGCCACGTCCTGGCCGATGCGCTTCATCTGGCAGCCGCAGCCCGGTGTGGTGCAGGTGGTGTCGTCGGGTTCGTGGTGGATGTCGTAGCGCGGCAGGTGGGCCGGCAGCGCCTGCCGCTTCGGGGTCCGCTTCTCCCCTGCTGCCTTGGCTGGCGACTGCAGCATGCCTACCTCGCGCTCCAGGGCTTGCAGGTCCTCGTCGATGGCCTCTTCCAGCAGGTTGCGCTGCTCGGGACTGAAGCGTTCGGCGCTGGCGGCGAACTTCAGCCGCTTGAGCACGGCCATCTCATGGGCCATCTTGGCGTTCAGCGCCTGGGCGTGCCGTACCTCGGTCTGCAGTCGGCTAGCCAAGGCGCACACCTCGGCGAAGCTCATGCCCGAGAACGCCGGATCAGGAGCTGCATCAAGGGCGTTGGCGCTGCTGCAGTTCATCACGGCGGTGATGGTGCCAGCAGGCTCAGCCGGCCACCATCGGCACAGTCCGCAATGGAAGGGCTCACACCACCTTGATCACGCCGGCCTCGCCGACACGCTGCCACGGCAGTCCGAGCACCAAGGCGTTCAGCTGCGAGTGGGTCAGCGACAGCGTGCTGCCATCCCTGGGCCAGACGAAGCGGCCGCTGTTCAGCCGCCGCGCTGCCAGCCACACACCGATGCCGTCGTGTACCAGCACCTTCATGCGGTTGGCCCGTCGGTTGGCAAACAGGTAGGCGTGGTGGGGCCTGGCCTCGCCGAAGACCTTGACCACGCGGGCCAACGCCGACTCGGTTCCAGCGCGCATATCCAGCGGCTCGCAGGCCAGCCACACCGCCTCCACACGGATCACCGCAGCAACTCGCGTGTCCAGATCGCGAAGTCCGTTGCGGCACTGGCCGGCCATGTGATGGTCATCGTGATCGGGCCGCGGCGCAGTTCGACGCGGATGTCTGCCGACGAGGCAGCAGCCTCGGGTGACGCCATCAGCGGCAGTGCGATGAACTCGCCAGCCTTGACGGATCTCACTTGGCCTTCGCGGGCCAATTGCCGCCAGCGGTGCACGACGTTGGCGTTGATGCCGTGCGCCATCGCTACCTTGGCCACCGACGCGCCGGGCTCATTGCATTCGGCTATCACCTGGGCTTTAGCCGCAGCGCTGTAGCGTCGCCGGGACTGTGTCTTCTCGCTTGTCATCGCGTCCACCTAAGTTACGTGGACGCGATCCTTGCCGCCGCTTCTCTTCAGTTCAAGATGACTTGGCCGGACGCATACGCGAGGAGCTCTGTATCGCTCAATTTCGACTCGGGTCGCGCGAGGTTGGGTGCCGTTCCACCGGATCGCGATGATTGATCGCTTTGCAGGCGGACGCAGCCATGAAGCTGCGTGCATGCAAACGCTTCGCTCCCTCACCGTCCCGCTATTCCAGTCAGTCGACAAGACTTATCGCTGACGCTTGGTGGAACTTAACCCTGGCGGTCAGTGGTCTGCCATTGACGAGGAGCTTCAAGCCGAGAGGACCAACGGCGCCGCAGTGGACTCCGGTCTGGTAAAACAAAGGGGCCGTCTCAAGACCCTGCAATCGGACCGCGCGAGGAAGATCTGGAGGGCTCAGCAACCGCTGTGTAGCGGTATCGATACAAAGGCGGCCGCGTAGGTCCGCATTGACCCAGCAGAAACCAGAAGCCTCGATTGCCATCCGGTGCACTTACGCGGCGCGCCGGCTGCTTGTGGCAATGAAGTTACCGATCGTGCCGTCTATCCTTGGGGTAGCAATCGCGCCCAGGCTCGGGATAGTTTTTTTTATCTCTTGAATCTTTTCGCTGAATCGCTATGTCACTTGTCGGAAGCGCTGGAGACGCCTCCGGCGCTCTGTTCAACGCTTTGAATGGAGGTTTTCGCCATGTACCGATCCCTGTTCCCTCGCGACGTTTTCGCGGAGATGGATCGCCTGCAGCGCGATGTGCAGCAGGCCTTCGATCTATCGCCCAGCATTCGCGGCTTTGCCCGCAACGGGTTCCCCGCCTTAAACGTCGGCGGCACGTCCAAGACGATCGAGATCTATGCCTTCGCAGCAGGCGTCGATCCGGCCACGCTCGAGGTCAATCTTGAGCGCGGTCTGCTGACTATCGCCGGTGAGCGCAAGAGTCCGCTGCCAGATGCCCAAGCCAAGGTGGCCGTGCACATCAATGAACGCTTCGAGGGGCGCTTCCGCCGGGTGCTGACGTTGCCCGATGACGCTGATCCAGAGGCAGTGGACGCGAAATTGCGTGACGGCGTGCTGCACATCACTGTCCAGCGTCGGGCTTCTGCGCAGCCGCGCCGCATCACTATCCAGTGACCCCAGACGTTGCCAACTTAGAAAGGAGTAAACGCCATGCGCAACGATGTTCACACTACCACCAGCAACTCTCCTCGTAGCGGCACTGCCTCGCAGGATCGTTCGCGTTACAGCGACGCGGCGTTGACGCCGCCTGTGGACGTGGTCGAGGACGCCAACGGCATCACGCTCTATGCCGACCTGCCAGGGGTGAGCCGTGACAAGTTAACGCTGCAAGTCGAATCAGACACCTTGACCATCGAGGCCGAGAGCGATCTCACTGTTCCTGATGGGTTGACTTCCCATCACACCGAAGTGGGCCTGGCAAGGTTCCGGCGCGTGTTCACGCTCAGCAAGGAATTGGACACCGAAAAGGTGTCGGCGGAACTGGCGCAGGGCGTGCTGAAACTTTGCATTCCAAAAGCCGAGCATGCGCAGCCGCGGCGCATTGAAGTGCAGATCGCATAACTGGCGACCCACTTGGCTTATGGCCGGACGCAGTCATCGCGCGGCGTCCGGCCAATCCCGTCTTCATTGCCTGATTGGGATTTTGCAGAGCGAGGTCCCAAATGAGTATGCTGAGCGGATCGCGACTTGCGTCGGGCGATCCTGATACCGCCGGCGCAGTCGTGATTGGGGTCGACCGCTTCCGACTCGGACACTCGTGGATTTCAGTTCCTGCTGAAGTCGGCTACTAGCTCTGGGCGTCTGGTCAGACAGGCACTGCGGGCCGACAGCGTGCGGGCACCACAGCGCGCCCAACGCCAGCACATCGGGTGTTTTTCTTCAGCCAGGGACCGCGGCCTTTAGGCCACGAGCCCCCAGACTTGCCGACGACGACGGCGCAGCACTGCGATTTTTCCGCTGCATTGGCGGGCACAAGGATTGCCTCGAGCTCGTACAGTCGATCGAAGCCAGGCCACTCCATCAGGTCGTCGAAAGCCGATGTATCGCACATGCTGCGCTAGCTTTACCACGAATTTCCTTGGGTAGGCGTTACCGTGCGCTTTGCGACCGGCCGAAAGCTTGTCGGTCATTGATAGGTCGAGCGAGGGCATAGATACAATCATGTGCAGAACTCGCCAAGCTCACCAGTTTTTCGCCCTTTGGGAGGGGTGGCATGCCAATGGATTTTTTGCGGCGCATCAAAGATGCTGAGTTTCCGCTTGAACTTCATGATGTAGCCGACATTCGAAATGCGATTGTCCTTGAGGCTGCAGAACTGATCGAAGCTCAACTACCCGTCGTCAACGCTCCGTTGACTGACGCAAGGGCCATCGTCCTCCGGATCACGGCGCAGGGAAGGGCCGCGATATCCAAAAGCAGGGCAAGATAGCATTGCCATAGGTGCTTGCGCGTGAATCGAGACCGCGGGCCGAACGCCTTGTAGTTGGTCTTTCATTTTTCAGTGCTACCGCCTATGCAGCGAATGCCAATGGCGCTCTATCGCCCCCTTTTTCGCCGAACGATGCGGGGAAGGGGCTCGTTTCGGCAGTCAAAAATCGAACTGGGCTGGACGGGCGGTGATCGAGATGGCTGATTTCAGACGGCAGGTCCATCGACTTGCCCACCGCGGCAGTTCCTCGTAGGCAGTCACTGCTCGTCCAGCCGTGGCATTTGCGCAGCGCATCAGTCCTTGCCTTCACTGGGGAAAATGTCGGGCCGGACCAAGCCTTCAAGTCAGCGATCGATGACCTGCTTGGCATCTGGCTGGAAATCGCGAGCGAAACCTGGAGAGCGATCTCGGCTCGATGGCTCGGAGGGCTGTTCGCTTCCGAAAAGGAACTCATCAGCGAACGCGAAAGCCGCCCAGGCGACCCAGCGTGGCTTGGTGGGAACACATTGTCGTCCTAGCAACCTGGTGACGTGGTGCGCTAGCGCTTCCCGGTGGGCTTCATCGTGCTTTCAGGGAAAACCCTTGCTGAAAAGGCGAAGTCTTCTGACGGCAACCACAGAATACGGTGGAGACACTTCGATGGGTGAAGAGCACCATGAACGCTGCGCCTGTCCAACCTTGGCGGCGTGTCCATTGACGTGACTCTCTGTGAGGTCCCCGTGAAGTACATGAAGCTCATTTCCGCCACGGCCTGGTGCGCGTTCGCAATGTCTGCAGCACTCGCGCAGAACCTGGCACCTCCGACTACGCCTGGCCCGGCCGGAGGCAACGTTGCTACTGCCAATGCGCAGGGCGGATTGACGTCAGAGCAGTGGCTTGCTGCCGGAGCGGGTATTGCCATGTTCGCCGCGGCGATTAGCGGCAGCAGTGGCAACTCCGGCGGCGGCTTTGGTCTAGTTCCAGGCACAGGCACCACCGGCACGACCGGAACACGTTAACTGCGAATGAGCCGGCTCCCACTCCCTTTCCAAAAGGGAGAAAATTTCGACGGGGACGCCGAAACCGCACATTTCGCGCATTCTTAAAATGACGCCTCTCGACTTCCTTCGTATCCTGAGTACGGTCTCATTCCCGGCAACCATCACAGATGAAGCACAGTTGCAGCTCGTGTCCAAGCTGGCCTATCTTGAGCTCATCGATGCCGAGATATCGACCCCCAGGCATATTCGACGCACGTACCGAGAAGCTGGATTTGCGAAGATCTTTGGGCTGACGACACCAGGGATCCTGATGCTCCAGGAGGAAGGATCAAAATCGGACGTTGCAAAAATCGGAAAAGCGGCCAAGCTCGCCCAGAGCAGTTTGCAGGCCTGAGCGGAAACTCAGCGAGGGTCTGCTGCTCGGCAGAATTTTCAACCGACATGAAGGCGTGAATGTCGGGAAGATCGAGCATGCAGCTTTCCTTGCCGCTTCGGTCTCCAGCTATCGTGCTCGGAGCGGCGGTCGACGCTGCCTCCAAGGTTGCGCAATGACGGCCACGGCCGGAATACAAAGCCCCAAGTTAACATCGTGACCGCGATCGCGCAGACTATGAGTTCGCCCGCGCAGCGGTCGATAGCCTGCTCTTACGTGGCTTCATCTTTCCACTCGCGTTCGGTCGTATCTTCGGAGCCGTCGAGCCCGATCGACGTCGTCGGGAACGCTACTCCCAACAAGCCGGACGTTTAATGAAGACCATATTGCTGCGCAGGGTCATCATTGCATCCCATCGAGCGATGACGTGGAATTCCGGCCATTTTTCCTGTGCGAAAGGGCTTGGGATTCCTTGGGCCGGCCGGAGCTCTTGCAAGATCTCCCGTGGGTTGTCATGGCTGTTTACACCGGAGTTCCCAGCCGCGTGAAACGTTCCGTCCGGGTGGCACCTTGCCCGGCGTGTCGCCACGAGGTGGAGAGCTGAATGCTTGGCCAAGGAAAGAGCGCTAGGACCGAACTGGCCGCCCTGCTTGATAGAGCTTCGCAACCTATCAAATAATGGATAGTCGCCAATGTGCGCCGCCGATGTGCGGGAGGAGGGCGAGCGGCGGCGCTGATTACCGCGACTTTTGCAGAGCTGATGGAAGAGCTCTCAGTCACCTACGTCGCGCAGGTGTTCACCCGGCGGCTGCCCGGGCCTCATGGAGGGCTGGGGAACAGGGGTGCCAACCGGCGACGCGTCCTCGTCCTCGGCACTGGTCCTGGGGCCGTGTCGGTCATCTTCCGCTATCGCCATCAGCGCCAGACAGCCATCCGTCAGGGCTTGGCGCCAGCGCTTGTATGGATGAGGGCTAGAAGAGTGTTCGACCCACTGCGACGCGTCGTCGCCTTCCTCCATCAGCACCCAGTAAAAAGTCCCGGGATCCGGCTCGTCAACATGGACCGAAATGCGCCGAAGGTGGGTCATGTCCGCCCCTTTGAGCGCTCACGAACCTCTTCAGCTGAATTCCCCTCCGCCTTCAACGCGACCTGCAATGGCGTTTCGCTGCAACTACCCACTCCGGTCCGGGGCCTCAGTTGGTAGGGTTCTCTCAAGGAAATCAGTTCCCTGTCGAGCCCGACCTTCTTCGGATCTTCAAGCATAGAAGTCTCCTAGCTTCCAGAACACCTCGGTTGTCGGACATCGGCGTTGAGTGCGACGTAGGAAAATTTGGATTTGACCGACAGGCAAGGCCTAACGACGGCGAAGTCTGCTCTCATGGGCCTTGCGAAATCACCCCGCGGCCCGCTGCTTAAGGCAGCAGCGATCTCATGAGACTGTCTGCGCTTCCAAGAAGGCCACCGTGTCGGGCGCCCGCATGCTTCGCGCGAGGTCCAGTGCTGACAAGCCTTCTGTGCTCCGAGCGTTGATGTCGGCGCCGTGCTTTAGCAGTACCTTCAGAATGTCGAGCCGGTTGAACATGGCAGCGAACATGAGCGGCGTTTTGCCCCCCGGCGGTGCGAAGCTCGGCTGAGCCTCGTACTTCAGCAGCAGTTCCACGATTGGCTGAAAGCCTTTGAATGCTACTCCCGCAAGTGGCGTCTGGCCCTTATCGTTGAATCTATCTGGGTCGGCGCCGGCCCCCAGCAACGCACTGGTAGCTTCGGCGTGGCCATGATACGCGGCCAGCATCAGAAGGGTATCGCCGTTGTGATTGCTCATGTTGGGGGGAAGCCCGTTCTGCAGCAGACGCTCTAACGTTTGAGCATCGCCGGTGCGTGCCAGCTGAAAGACCTGTTGCGCAAATTCTAAGAATTCGGAGTCGGTCGACGATGTGTTTGCTTCTGACTTGCTCATGAGGCACGGGCTCCCTTGTGAAAGCGTGAGACAGGACAGATGCGCTTGTGAGGCGGTTCAAGCATTGAGGTCGCGCTCCTGACCGGATATCCACCTAAACGCATCTTTTTTGAGGGCTTCGGCAAGCTGGAGCCGGCTCTTGTAAACGCCAGCGGAATTGATAGTGGACTTGACGTGATCGCCTCGAAGAATCTCCGCTCGACCGGCCAGGTTACCGTTAGGCGCGGCGCGAGTAACTGCGCAACGCACCTCCCAGCCGTCGCGAAAGAATTGGGCATAGAAGTCCGGTGTGCTCATGATCCTCTCTCTATGAAGTGAGGCGCGGAAGGTTAGGCCTCGGCATCACCGATAGCGTCGGCGGTCGTCGCGTGGTTGTGTAAGCCAGGCTCCTCCGGTCACCGGTCTAGGTTGGACGGATGCAGGCGAGACCTTTCAGGATCGCCGGACCAGGTAAGTCACCAGTTGGCCAAGGAATCCGGCTCGAAAGGTCCAGAACTTCGGCTCGCGTCATTGGTACTGAAGATGCTGCTGGCTTCCATTCTTGTCGCTAGTGACGCGGCCCGGCTGGTAAGACTCGAGCGAAGCATTGCCAGGCATCGGCAGCCGAAGCTGTATTCGCTATGCCTCAGACGCGAGAGAGAAACCGGTGGCGGAGGCGAAATAGCAGACCGAGCCCATCGTCAAGCGTCCTGCGGCCGCTAGCGGCGTGGCGTGCAGTGTCGGACTCGGGCTGTGCATCGTGGGCAGGATCGAGGAGTAGGGAGCCAACCGTTCTGTTAACTGCAACCTAGCAACCGGCTCACGCTGACGCATTTCCATCGGCGTATACGGAAGTGCCGGCAGCTCAAGCGGAATCCAAGTGCTTGTTAAGCGCTCGAAAGTCTCAATCGATCTAGCACGCTCGGTGCGGGGGCATATCTGCGTATAGCGAAACGACGCGCCACTAGCGTCTGTTCCCAGCGAGATGTGTTCGACCCGAGCGAATAGAGAGAGGTGTCTGATACAGGCTGCAACCGTGAGCCCCTTTAGGCTCGCGCGGCTCAGCCGACGCAATGGTCGGCGGAACTCCCCAGGCGGGGGGCAATGGGGGGGGTGAATCGAAGAAGCCAGTGGTATGTCGCCCCTTCCAACCTACGACGCACCGCACAAGGCTCTTATGCAGGACCAGTGCCATCGTCAAAATCCAAGGAGCGCAATTGCCGGGACTCTTGTTCGATGCGGACCCGTGCATTCCGCGCGCTGAAGGCGCCGTTCACATGTACGTAGCTGTGGTGCCGTCACCGACGACACCGCCGGCAAGATCCGCGTTTGCGCCAGAGGCGTGTATCCAGATTGCCAGTTCCGGCGGAGGCTGCGCGTGGAGGTCCGCTGCATGAAGCGACGCCGCCTTGGGCGGTGTGGTGTAAGACGTTCGGACTACACGGCGTGAGCGTCAGCCATGTAGTTCGAGAGGGGTGCTGGCCGTTGTGTGCCGACGGGCGGGGGCTGCCGCATGTCGAAACCGCCTCCTACAACGTCCGGCCATCGATAGGGATACAGTGTGCGACTTCGTCACAATCGACTTATGGGCCTCACGCACTTTGAGATGGAACAGCGGCTGCGCAAGGCTGGAGTCGCCCTGCGCCCCTATCCAATGCTCAACAAGTTCCTCTCGGATGCCGACTCGGAGACAGCCAACAAGATGCTCCTTCAGGCGGGTACGGTTTGGGAGAACGAGGTTGAGCGCCTCTTTGCGATTCAGCAGCAAGCAGAGGAGCTCACTGCTTACGCGAGCTTCGGTCAGCTGTTTGATGAGGTGTGTACGCAAGAGGGGATTTCCTCAGCCTTGGCTGTGCTCAATGCAGCCGTTCCGCATCGATACACGGCTGTCTTCCGACTCAGCGACAGGCGGATGGTAAATGTGGCGTTGGTCGACAAGCACGGTGAGCCGCTTCCTGAATTTCTCGCCGAGGTCCCGATCGCTTCCAGCTTTTGCCAGTACGTGCTGCGCGACGGCTCGTTTCTGACTGGCGATTCAAGCAGCGATCGTCGGCTGAATGGTCATCCGTATCAGGGCGTGATGCTTTCCTATTGCGGGATCCCCATCTTCGATCTCGAGGGCCGCGCAGTTGGGACCGCATGCCACTTCGACGTGATCTCACACGATATCGCTGAGGAGAAAATGGCCCACCTGAGGGCCGCTGCGCGCATCCTCTCGAACTACTTGTCCGATCACTCGGGTCAGTCGTAGGTCTCGAACGCGCGCTGGGCCTAGAGCGCAGCAGTGTCGCCAAAGATCCGAACGCATTCGGTAGACACTTAGCTTCGTACGCGCCCATAAGCTGGCTGCTTGATTCTGAGGAAAATGTTGTGCCTCTGGCGCGATAGCCGTGGCGAAAGAAAAATGGCCGGCAGGTAGTCCGGATTCAAGCGAATGCAGGTCATTCGCCGAGACTCCCATCGCAAGCATTCAGACGGCGGAAGGGCAATTTGCACGCTAACCGCTCGACGATTGCTTGTCGTTCATCAGTCAGAACATTCGCCAGCCACGTTTCTCGTTGAGGATGGCGTAGCCGTTAGCGTCCCCGCATTCGCAGGAGCGGAGGTAGCGAGGTTGGTGAGCTCGTGCTCGGCATCATCCGCGTGGCGGACGAACTCAGCAATGCAATCTTCCATGCCATCGGAAAGCACGTTCGCAGCACTCCGTTGACTCCCGAGAAGATCGTGCGCTGAGGCGGCAGTATGCCCGTTCCAAGCGGGCTTGGGTTTGGGGAGCAAAAATCAGGCAGTGGCCGTGAGCTCGGCCATCAGCTCTTCCTTGCGCGCCGCGAGGAGGTCGCGCACGGTCACCAAATCGAAGCCCTTGGCTGCTCGTGCGTTGATGAACATTTCGTTGCGCTCTTCCTTGACGTGGTGATCGATGTATTCGCCGAGAACCTTGACTTTGGCGTCGAACATGTCGTCGATCTCGGCGGCATTCTGGATCTGGGCGATCAGGTCCTTGGCGCTTGCATGCTCGTCCTAGGCCTCGTCGAGCAGGTCGGTCTCCTTCAAGGCTTCGCGCAACGCGGGATAGCTCGATCTGTGTGTGCACTGTGAGTTCAGCGCAGATCTGCTGGGCGAGGTCCCGCTTCTTGCCTGTGGCGCTTGCGGCCTTCGATCCCGCGAGTTCTTCATACGCCGTGAATATCTTCTTCACATTCTTGTGGTCGGTGTCGAGAAGGCTGCAGGCATCGGATTCGGCACGTTTGGTGGTCATGGAGTAGCTCCTGGTTGGTTCGGGGGGACCGATAAATTCAACCGACCCCAGTGCACGTCTCGTAGGCGGGTTGCGCACCGCTCCGAAGGGACGTCTCGGACGCGACGCCATGGATGCACAGAAACCGCTGGTACTTGTCGGCGCGCCTACCTTCGGTGGAGTCTGTTCACAGACGACATGACCTCGCACGCATTGCACACCTCCATCAGGGCCTGCTTTCGAGCAAGCCTGAAAGCCATTCATTTCCGAACCAACCTAGTCACCTTCGGATGAACACCTTTCCCATCAATGCGGTGCCGTACTCGGAGGACGTCAGAACGGAGTAGGAGGACGAAGCCGAGGTCACCGCGGAACTGCATGAGACCATGATCAGATGTCTAAAACGATGCTCGGCCACAGCCGCCATGGCACCCGTAGCATGCATACGAAGAGCTTCGGCCTGCTGTGCAGTAGCCTCGAAGTGTTTCGCAAGCTTCCGGCGATGCCGGCGCAGGTGCTGTTCGAGGTCCCAGGCCCTACGATGGATCGCTTGATGTTCTACGGCGCCCGTTGGCGCAGCTCGATGACCGAGTCTCCTTGCCCTGCGCGGTCTCGCTCAAGACCGCTCGCGTCGACGGCTGGAGGGTGCACGGCCATGAGTTAGACGCGATGCAGGACTTTCTCATGGTGGACAGTACTGCTTTCGCCGCCAAGGGCGGCGAGCGCTTCCTGCAACAGCTGAAGTTGCTGCGTTACGAGGGACAAGGCGGAAGGAAGCAAGCCGGTGTAGTCCTCCCTGCTGAACGGCCCGGCGTCAGCTCTGGAAGCCGTACGGGACGGGGCCACCCCGCTGCGATCGATGGGAGGCCAACCTAGGGCCTATCCGCTTGGCGCAGCCTTCTTTACTCAAGCGCCTCATCGCTTCGGCGATCACGTCGCCCAACTCTCGCTGGCACCCGTCTCTACTTCGCTCGTAGAAGAGCCGCTCGCCCCGGACCGGCAGAACGATCCCGACGCGGTGCGCGGCGCGTGAACCGGTCCGTCTTAAGTAGCTCGGGGAATGGGAATTGCGGGCCCAGCTCAAAACCGATCTGGAACGCCTGCCGATCAAAGACTATTCCGTCGAGTGGTCGCAGGCGGCAAGCCTGTGCGTTTCAGTCGCGCGGTTCAACATCAACATCTAGTCTAGCTGGAACAAGGCAAGGTCCTGCGCGATCGATGCCGGCCTTTCGGTCAACCCCTGGCACGGACGGGGGACCGCCGCCTCCTGGGCGGGGTGATACGCGCGCGAGAAGAGGTTTCTCCCGCTTCCGTCGCGCTTGGCAGTAGCGCCAATGGGCGTTCCATGCACGTACCTGCCGGCCTAACCGCGAAAACGAATCCCTGAGGCTTGCCGGGTCATGCCATGTTGGGCTGCCCGTTCGACGCCATAAGTCCGCCATCGACCGGCAGCGCGACGCCTGAGATGAAGCTGGCGTCGTCGCTTGCCAAGAAAGCCACGACCGCCGCGATTTCCGAGGGTTCGGCGCCGCGCCCCAGCGGAATGCGCTCGCGGAATTTCGCCATCAGCTTGCGGTCGCCCTTCATGTCCTGGGTCATCGGCGTGAAGGTCAGGCTCGGGCAGACCGCGTTGACGCGCACACCGTCCTTGCCGTGGTCGAGCGCGAGGGCCTTGGTGAAGTTGACGATCGCGCCCTTCGAGGCGTTGTAGAAGCCGAGCGCCCAGTCGCCACCCAGTCCCGACACCGATCCGGTGTTCACGATGCAGCCTCGGCTTGCGATCAGGTGCGGCATAGCCGCGCGGCAGCCATGGAAGACGCCGCCGACGTTGGTCGCCATGGTCTTGGCCCAACCGTCGAAAGGCGCCTCGGTCACGCTGCCCTCGACCGCGATGCCCGCATTGTTGAAGAGCACGTGTAGCGCACCGAAGCGTTTGATGGTAGCGGCCACCAGCGCTTGCACCTGCTTGTAGTTCGACACGTCGGTGACCTTGATCAACGTGCGCTCCGGCGGCAGGTTGGCGGCAACGCGCTCGAGCTTGACCTTGGTGTCGCCGGCAAGGACGACGCTGGCGCCCTCCTGCGAGAAACGGTGGGCCGTGGCCTCGCCAATGCCGGAACCGGCGCCCGTGACGATGACGACGCGATCGGTGAAACGCTCCATGCTGCTGCTCCTAGACGGTAAGAAGCACGAGCTTGCGGCGAGGCCCGAGGCCAGAATGTCGGTTTACGGCGATTGCGCTGTCGGACGCATGCCTATGGTCCTCATTCCCAATACCTGAAAACGCTGAGTTTGCCGTCACTTTCTACCCGCGCCATTCGTACGTCGGACAGATTCGAGATCCATTTTTCGCGCAGTTTGGACATCAATTTCTCGTTGGTGGTCAATTTGCGCTGCAGCGGTCGCTGAATGATCTTGCCGTGCTTGACCAACGATTCGGCCGACGGTGCAGACGCCGAGAAACCTTCGGAGGATGGTCGCTTAGCTAACCCAATGCGTGGTTTCACCCGATCAACGTTGAGATGCTTACTAGGCCATTCACGACTGTCTCGTAGTCGCGTTGCTTTGCGTTGCTCGAGGCGCTCGGCGATCAAGGTGACACAGGTCCGCCACGCCCACTGATCCGCCCCGCGCCGCAGCAAGAAGCGGAACGCGATCAAAAGAAATCAGTAAACGACTGTTCCTCGCAACGTCATTTGCCGAAGCGGTGTCTCGATTCGCAGCAGTTCTAGATGCAACTGCGTGATTCAGCCGGATGGACGCCCAGTTTTGATGCTTTGAGCAACTGTGTAGTGGCGTCGGCGGCGCAGGGGAGGTCGCAAATGACTCCACATCGTATTAACGGAAGTCCCTTCCCGATAAACAAGGCCGAGGCGTTCAAGCGTTCGCTCGCTCCATGCTTTCACGATCCTCGCGCCTTCTCGAATCTGCAAGTGCCGAAAAACACGTCGTGTTTCTGATTGACGCCATGTCCATTTGCCGAGACTTTCCCGATGCAGTCAAGTTGCTGCCTGACGCCGCACCGTTGGCTTCCGCATGGCGGAACTCAAGTCTCGCTGCCGCCGCGACAGTGTGCAGTAAATCATATTGCGCGAGCAGCTCGCGCCCCGCGTTCCAGTTACGCCGCGGGCCCATCGCCGTAAGGGAGGAGCCTGGGCGCCCCGGCCCGAGTAGTGCGCTGTGCAACGCGTCTTGGCTAAGTCACGCATTCCAGCAGGCGTTGGTTGCCGCGGCCGCGTCCAACCCCCTATCGTGCAAGGCGGAGCTGGAAGTGGCCGTTGCTTCGGTGTGAAGTTCGGGGCACCATCATCGGCGATAACGCTCGGTCAAATCCGCTCGAAAGGGGACGCCTCGCAGTCCTTAGCGCCTGGAGGAGTCGGCGCCAAGATCACTTCCAGGCCAACTTCACACAGTTCGGTGGCCAGATCGTGGAACTGTCCTTACTTGATCTTCAAATGCGAACCGGTGTCCTTCGGTTGAAAACGCGTTGACTAGCAGACGATCAGATCTGGCGCGGCCACGGGAGAGGCACCGAGGCAATCGTTGGTGCGCCACTGTGCATGATCTGGGCGATCCGTGTTCGCTACTCTCCAATCCAAGGAGAAGCCATGTTCCGACGAAGATCTCGTCCGCTCGCGCTGACAGGAGCTTTCGCGATGCTCTCCGCTTCGGTACTTCGGCGGCAGTCGCTCAGGATGCCGGCACGAGAAGTTTCAAGACGTCGGCCGCGTTCAGTGCGAGGATTTTCACGCCGAAGTCCATTCGAGGACCGAGAGGCGCATCGTCGAAACGGGCCGCGACAGCAAGCCGTTGGATCGCTCGCGCGGTCAGGCCGATGCCAGGTCGAGCCGGACCTCGCTAGTGGTTAGAACAAGAAATTGCGAGGCCTACGAAGCGGCCTGCAAACACGAGTTTCGGTTTCGGTTGGAATATTAATCAACCCTTAAATGAGATAAGGTGATATAATCCTTTTATGGTGGCGAGAGCTCACGCTCGTTCGTCATTTCAGAGGTTGTGACGGGGTGGGGACTTCCCGTAGCTGCCAATGTCGCGACTGTCGTCGCCCGTTTGGGCTGTTGAGCTGCAGCCAATGAGTTCCCGATGCTCAGCGCAGATGTTTTCTCACCTGCGATCTTGATCGAAATAGGTTTCTTCCATCGCCATTTCTGTGGGTTCGTTCGTCGTCTCGCCCTCGACACACCCGACCAACGGCAGCCGCTGTCGCGCTTCTTCATCGAGTCAAGGGAAACGGCAACCCCCGCCGGGTGCTCCACTTTGACTAGGCCTTCGCTTCGCGTGAAGCTGCCCGAATTTTGCGGTCACACAAGGCTGGATGCGCGCGTGCATAAAACCTGTTCTTGCGCGCGTTCGTTTCGATGACTTTTGGTGCGCGGACTCCTTGCGCAATCCACACACTCTTGTTCCAACGGTGCCACATCCGGTGCGCACCTTTTTCCGAAAGGCTTATTCAATGAGCAGAAAAATCTTCGTAGGCAACCTGCCTTTTTCCGTCACCAATTCCAGCCTTGAAAGCAACTTTGCTGAATTCGGGAGCGTCTCCTCGGCCAAGGTAATGATGGACCGTGAAACCGGCCGCTCCAAGGGCTTTGGCTTCGTGGAAATGGCGTCTGCTGAACTCGCCCAGGCCGCTATCAGTGGCTTGAACGGTGTGTCCGTCGATGGACGCTCGATTGTCGTGAGCCTAGCGCGCCCGCGCGAAGCGGGTAGTGGCGCGGGTAGTTACAGTGCGGCAGGCTACAGTGCGAGCAACCGGTCCGACGTTGGGTACGGCAATGGCGGCTTCGGTGGCGGTCGTTACTGAGCATAGGACATCTTCCTGAAAAAAACCGGCTCTGATGGCCGGTTTTTTTTCTTTGATACCTTATGAATACCATCGAGCGACAACACCACTCTCAGTGTCGATCTTCGTCTTCGATGCCTTGGTTGACAGGGCCTCGCTGCGAACGTGTACAACGATTTCTCGACGAGAGCCGACAGTGAAGCGCTATCAGGAACCGGAACTGCCTGTATGCCCGTGGAGGTAGCGGCGAACGGGGTCCCCTCTAGCGTTTGACTGATGGGGACAGGGTGGGGCGCATGACGGCGTCGTAGTGTCTTCTTTTCGACGCTCCAGATGAGCGTTGCGCTGCGGCATCGCGGCCGCACCCAAATCGAGGCGAGTATCCAAACCCGGCGTAACCAGGGCCAAACTGACATCGAGGATCGCAGGGCCGCGGGGCGCCGAGGCCGTCATGACGTGCAGGCGGCATACGGTGCGGCCGATAAGGATCGATCGTCCGGCAGTCGGGCCCAGCGCGACATCTGTCGTGTCGCTCATATCGACCTCGCTGGCCGCTCCGCGCACGAATCGCTCACCGGAACATCGGCTCGCAGGTGTTTTTTCGCAACGATGCGCTGAGTATTGGCAAGGAGGCTACCAATGCCGATCAAGCCGATCAAGCCGATCAAGCCGATCAAGCCGATCAAGCCGATCAAGCCGATCAAGCCGATCAAGCCGATCAAGCCGATCAAGCCGATCAAGCCGATCAAGCCGATCCCGGCGCTAGAGCGGGCGCGACAAAAGCCTAGACTGTCTGTGCGCGCAGCCATCGCAGTTCGCGCCATTAGTGGTTGACCGGGAGAACTGGCGTGTCGGCTGACAGGGGCGTACTGCAATACGGCTCAGCTTGATGCATGATTACCTTCGACTCCCTGACGCCCATGCTACTGGCACAGCGGCCATCCGATCTGAGCGTCCCGGGATGGTTGTACGAGATCAAGTTCGACGGATACAGGCTGCTCGTGGAGATCGACGGCCAGGTGCGTCTGCGCACCCGCCATGGGATCGATGCGACGAAGTGGTTTCCTGAGATCCTCGCCAGCCTGGGCATGCTGCGGGGCAGGCACTACATCCTCGATGGGGAAGTCTACGTGCTGGATGCGCGAGGCAACAGTGACTTCGGCCGGCTGCAGGGCCGCGCCGAGCAGCGGCGGTTGTACGCAGGCGCGGACCCTGTCGTCTTCTGCGCTGTCGATCTGTTGGTGGACCGAAACGTTGATATCACGGAGCAGCCGCTGGCGAAGCGCAAGGCCGCGCTCGCAGCGCTACTCAGGAAGTCGCCGTCGAGCGTTCTGTACGTCGGGCACCGTACACCTAGTCAGGTGAAGCGTGGTTTGGAAAAGGCGTTGCGCTCCTTGCAACTAGAAAACCTCGTTGCCAAGCGAAAGGCGAGTCCCTATCAGCAAGGATTCCGATCGCTGGACTGGGTGAAGATGAGCTGATCGGTAGATTCCTAGACAACTTCACTTAGAGACGCGGCAGTGCGGTTACCGCACGCCGTCGCATACGCGTTCCGCGCTCGATGAGCCGAATGAAGGCTAGGCTACCCCTCTCGACGAAGTGTGCGAGCAGATGAGCGGCCACCGCCGCGACGCTGGTTGGCTGTTCGAGCAAGTGCACTTCGAGCTTGGCAAGTCGACGCTGCCGATGGCGCGGATCGATGGCGGTTTCTCGCACGCGTCGTCGATGGATATGCGGTGCAAAGTGCGTGCGACAAGCTCAAGCGCTACCTGCTCTGGCTGGCGCGCGGCATCGCGAGATGGTTGTTCTCGAAGGAAACGTTCTCGGACGTGGAGTTCGTAGACGACGAGACCAGGCTGCAGGCTCGCCGACCGCGTCTTTGCACTTGACCGCAGTCGTTGTCGCCATCGGTGGACGCGCCGGTGAGGAGCGTCATCTGCTCTTGCTCGTGCTCTTGGTCCTGCAGAGGGCAGGTGATCTGCAAGAGTGCTGGGCCTCGTGCCAGGAGCTGTGGGTCGTGGTGGACTTCGTCGAGCGTGCCCGACGTGACGCCGCAGGCCTATCGGCAGGCCCCAACCTTCGAGCCCATGTGCAGCGCGCCACGCGCATGGACGCTCGGTAGTGCGATCGGATGCAATGCGCTTGCCGCGCAGCCCGCTACGCGGCCCGGGCGATGCGCAGTACAGGCGCACCGTGCTGACGCAGTACGTCTGCAACGTTTGCCATGCGATTCCCGACTCATTAGCTCGTAGCTTGACCTCGGCGCATCGCTGGCCGGTATCGGCCAGCGCGGCTTGATCGCGGGCGGGCTCGCGAACACGCCCGAGAACATGGTGCGCTGCCTGCGCCACACGCGCGAGATCGATCCACTGGCGCCCATGTCCCAGATCGCCGTTACCGAGCTGGACGCGCGCGATCACGGCCAGGGCGGCCGCTTGGCCCTGTGAAATCGTTCCCGTCCACGCCGTCCACGCCGTCCACGCCGTCCACGCAGTCCACGCAGTCCACGCAGTCCACGCAGTCCACGCAGTCCTACCGGGTGTAGCGCGCTGCAACACCGTGCAAGGCGATAGAAGTTACAAAACCGGATGGCCCCGTTATCCGGCACCGTAGCCGCGTTCAGAACCCCACTACGAGGCCGGCAAAGAGAGTCGCTGGGTTTCGAGTGCGAATGCTCCACGGCGCGTTTTCCCCTCGCACGGTCGATGGGCTGAGACTCGCATACAAGGCCCGGAGATAGCGGCATCTTCGGCCGCTGCAATAAGGCCCGAGCTCGGTGGAAAACCACGGCAACGCAGTAGCACGACAGAGCGGCCCGCTCACGCCCGCTGACCCACAGCCCCAAGGGCGTAAACGTCATGCGAGGACCCTTGCAAGACCGAAGCGGCCGCAGGACGGGCCGCACGGTACTCGGCGCACTACGCGTTGATTGGGTTCTGGCGCTTCATGCCCAACGAACCGACAGCGACCGCTCCGGGCTTCGATGCAGCTCGGCGACGCGTGGTGCACCAAATCTAGCAACCCGATCCCTTGTGCGGGCGCGGCAGGCGCCCACACGCGCTTTTTTTTGGAGGCATGCACGGACTTTTGAACTACCCCTTGCACCCGGGAACGAAAAACCGCACAATCCAAAAAAAACGAAGCCTCATTCATTTTGATAGGAGACAAATGCTAGTTCTTCAGGGTCAACCTCGCGCGCACCTGCGCCCTGCTTGGGTGCGAGCCACCATCGCCATCGCTTGTAGTAGCGTGCATTTGTACGCAAGTGCTCAGTCAGATGCGGCACCTGCGTTGTCCACGCCCGAGTCCGCCACACCCAAGGCGATCGAGTCCATCAGCGTCACTGCGCAGCGACGGAGGGAGCCGGCAAGGGAGGTTCCGTTAACAGCGGATGTACTCAAAGGCGAGGACATGGAGCGCGGCGGCTACCAGTCGTTGAGCGACTTGGCTGCATTGCTACCAGGCATGAATCACAACCAGTCGGGAGGGGGTACCGGAGGAAGCCAGATCACCATGCGCGGAATTTCGACGGGCTCGCAAGTGGGTGCCACCGTCGGCATGTACGTCGACGACGTTCCATTCGGCTCGAGCTCCGCTTATGCAGGCGGAGGATCCTCCTCTCTCGATCTCGGCTTGTTCGATCTTGCAAGCGTCGAGTCCCTTCGTGGCCCCCAGGGCACGCTATACGGCGCCGGCGCCATGGGAGGCTTGATCAAATATGTGGCCGTGGAGCCCGACACGAGCGCCTTCAGCGGTCAAGTGACCGCTGAAGCCTCCGGTGTGCACGGCGGCAAGACCGGTCACGTCATGCGCGGCATGCTGAACGCTCCGCTGAGCGATGGTGTCGCTGGCTTACGGGCGACTGTCTATCAGCGTTCGGACGGCGGATTTATCCGCGACGTCAATCGCTCCGGGCGCCTGGTAGACGCTTCGAAGACGGACGGTGCTCGCGTCGCTCTTCTGCTGACGCCTTCGAAGGACGTGACCGTTCGCCTGACCGCGTTGACTCAGAACCAGGAACGCGATGGCGCATCTACGCAGGACATGGACATCGCGACAGGTCGCCCGCTATACGGCGCACTGACAAAGCGGCTCATGTTGAGCGAGCCATCCGAGGTCCGAAACGACCTGGTCTCTGCAGCACTCAGGGTGGACCTCAAGTGGGCTACGCTCGATGCGATCACCGGATGGCAGCGCACCTCGAGCGCGGGGCGTGTGGACACTTCCGCACTCTACGTGCCTTTGCTCGCTCCGCAAGGGATCGTCAACAGTGCTTACGGCATGGACTATGGGTTCAGCAACCGGAAGTTCACCCAGGAGGTGCGCCTGACCTCGCCACGCAGTCGGCAGTTTGAATGGCTGGGGGGCTTCTTTTATACCGACGAGACGGGCTCCAAGACGCAGCATCTCAGCCCGTTCAACGCGTTCGCGCAGCCGACGAATCCGATTCTGGCGGACGCCAAGTTTCCATCGACCTTCCGTGAAACCGCCATCTTCGGCACCGGCACCTACTACATCACGCCGGACGCCGACGTCACCATGGGGGTGCGCCACAGCCGCAACAGCCAACGCTTGGATCAGCAGTTCAGCGGCATCTTCGCGCCAAAACCCCAGCCTGCGTCGCAGTCATCGGAGGGTGTGACGACCTGGCTGCTCACAGGAAGATGGCGTCCTGCCGAACACCAAGCGATCTACGTACGGGCTGCCAGTGGATACCGGCCAGGGGGGCCGCTGCCACTCATCGTGAATCCCCTGACCGGAGCACCGCTCACCAACTCCTCCTTCAAGTCGGACAGCCTGTGGAGCTATGAACTGGGCTGGAAAGGCGACGTGATACCGGGTCGCCTGTCGACGGAGGTGGCGTTGTATCAGATCGACTGGAAAGACATGCAGGTGTTCACATCGAGCGCGGGCTTCTCCGGTATCGGAAATGCGGGGCGCGCGCGTTCGCGCGGTCTCGAATGGACGATGCGAGCGGCCCCGATCGACTCGCTGCGACTGGCCACCTCTCTCAGCGTGATCGACGCGAAGTTGGTGGACAACAGTCCCGATCTGGGCGGGAGGGCTGGCGATCGACTGCCCAATACGGCGCGCGTATCGGCCGCGGTACAGGCTGACTACAACTTCAACGTCAGCGGATATCCGGCGTACTTCGGCGCGACGCTGCGCTACACGGGCGACCGCTTGAACAGCTTCAAGTCCTCCCCTGGGATTCCTCAATACAGGTTGCCGGCGTACACGGCCATCGACCTGCGAGGCGGCGTCCAGCTGGGCAAGGTCAATGTGGGTCTGTTCGTGCGCAACCTGACCAATCGCCGCGGGCAGACGGCGGCCGACACGACCCTGAGCACCGCGGGCGGACCAGCACGGGTGAACCTCATCACACCGCGCACGATCGGTCTGCAGTTCTCGATGGACTTCTCCTGAGCAGCAAAGCGCCATGGAAATTCTCGCGTCCGCGCAGGACATCCTCTTCAAGCAGCCTCTCGCCATCGCCGGACGCGTGCTGTCAGGTCAGTGCGTCCTCAACGTCGATGGGCGCAGCGGGCGTCATGTCGTGCACGCGGAGGCTGCTGGTGTGTTCTACCGCGGCGAGGACGGGCAAGGGATGAAGCAAGACATTCAGGCCATGTGCGACTGGCTGCCGCGAGACCTTCTTGGCGCCTGGCGTGAAGTTCAAAAGATGCCCGCGGGTGGCGCTCGCAACGCCCTCGATTGGGTGCTCTGGCAACTCGTGGCCGCCCAACGAGGGGAGCCTGTCTATCGCATGGCGTTTCTGCCGTCACTGCGCCCCCTCCTCACCATGGTGACCCTTGGCGTGGACGAACCGCAATGCATGGCGGCGGCGGCGCGGTCACACCACAGCGCCAAGGCACTCAAGCTCAAGCTCTCTGGCGACGAACTTGACATCGAACGGGTCAGCGCGGTGCGCTCGGCGCGGCCTGACGTCACGCTTTCGATCGACGCAAACGAAGGGTGGTCGATGGCCCATCTAGAGCGAATGATGGGTGTGCTGCTTGCCAGCAGGGTGGCGCTGATCGAACAGCCACTGCCTGCAGCTAACGACCGTGACCTTGAAGGCTACTTTTCTCCAATCCCAATCGCCGCGGACGAGTCGCTGCAGACCATCGAGGACTTGCACCAAGTCGCACAAAGGTATCAAGTCGCCAACATCAAGCTCGACAAGTGTGGCGGTCTGAGCGCTGCCATGCTATTGATCCGCGCCGCACGCGAGCGCGGCTTGAAAGTGATGGTCGGGTGCATGGGCGGACGATCTCGTGCCATCCAGCCAGCGTTCATTGCAGCCCAATGGGCCGACATGGTCGACCTTGACTCACCCTTGCTGATGGCTTCGGACACCACGCCAGCGGCAACCTATGCAGATGGCTACATCGGCTTCGAGGAGACAGCCTTTGCCATCGAAACAAGCGAACAGCCGTTGTGGGCTAGCGCTTCACCCTCACTGGGGCGCCATGCAGCAACTTGATCAGCAGCCGTGCGGCCTTGAGTTTGGCTTCCGCATTGGTAGGAACGCCGATCAGCATTTGAGCTTGAGCCGCCACAAGCAGCGCCAGCATCGATTCGCCGATTGCGAGCGTCTCACTGTCATCCGCATGACCGGATGCCTGGCCGATGCGAACCACCGCTTCGAGCAAGGCCCGGCGCAGGCTCTTGAAGTTTCTGGTGACAACGGCTTGGACCTCGGGGTTGCGTCGCGTGATGGCCGCAACTTCGAGTGCCGTGCGCGCCGTCTGGTTGCTGGCATCCGGCCGCTCCTGAGCTTTCAGCAGGCTTTCCACCAGACCGAGCAACTCGCCCGCCGAAGTGCACTGCTGGAAGGGCGATGCATTGACGTCTGCCGCCTCGATCAGTTGGAGCAGGACGTCCTCCTTCGCACGAAAGTGCACGTAGATGGTGCCGATCGAAAGTCCCGCTTGCGTGCTGATTTCAGCCATCGATGCGTCGGCGACTCCCTTCCGTTCAAAAACGACGCGGGCGGCGTCCAGGATCTGCTTGCGCACCGACGCCATGTGGCTCTCATCTCGTTTGGGCATGCCGCTTCAAAAAAAATAATGATTGATTGTTCATTTTAGGACTGAAATACAAACCATGACCCTTGACCGCACTGAAAAGCTGGAAGCCGTGCTCTCCGCGCTTCACCGAAACGACGCGCCCGGCTTGGTCGCGAGCGTGCAGCACCATGGCAAAACGTTGCTGCGCCGGGGCTATGGCATGGCAAGCCTGGATTCGGGCGTCATCAACACGCCCTCCACAAAGATGCGTATTGGCTCGACGAGCAAGCATTTCGCCTGCGCGCTTGCGCTGCTGCTTCGCGACGAAGGCCTGCTTTCGATCGATGAGCCGGTGAGCCGCTGGCTGCCCGAGCTTCCAGCAAGCCAGGGCGTGCGTACGCTTCGGCAGTTCATGAACCATACGGGAGGCACGCGCGATTATTTGGATCTCTCGTTGCTGTCCAATGGAATGACCGTGGTGCCAAGCGAAGGGGCCTTCGAGTATCAATGCCGACAGCAGGAGGAAAACTTCGAGCCTGGCGAGCAGTTCATGTACAACAACGGTGGATACCGCATGTTGTCGAAAGTGCTCGAGCGTGTGCTTGGCGTATCGTTGGCACAGGGGCTGCGAGAGCGGTTGTTCGAGCCGCTGTCGATGCACGACACCTTCCTTTGGTGCACAGACCTCGATCCGCTGCTGGGCAGCGCAACATCGCACATTGCCAAGGCCGAAGGCGGGTTTTCAAAGGGAATCTTCCCTTCCGTCATTCTGGGCGAAGGTGGCATCGCCTCCACATTGGATGACATGCAGCGCTGGCTGAGCCATCTCATCACGCCCAGGATCTGGCCGCAGGCCCTGTCGCAGGAAATGATGACGCCGACCGAACTGAACAATGGATACGTCAATCCGTACGGCTTTGGTCTCATTCGTGAGACCTGGCGCGGCGTGCGGATCTTTCATCATGCCGGGGGCGTGGTGGGCGGGACATGTCAGATGCTCGCGGCGCCGGAGCATAGCGTACAGATCGTGGTCATGAGCAACCGCAGCGACGTGACCGCGGCGGAGATCGCACAACAGTTGTTGATCGTGATGCTCGAGGATGAACTCGAACCGCCGGAGGCTCCGGTGAGCCCGCAGCATTCGGATGCGCTGTGCGGTGACTACCACTGCGCCTTGAACGGTCGCCACTTTGCCATCGCGAAGCACGAAGAGACCCTGGTTCTTCGCAGCTTCGGGCTTCCGCTGCCGTTGACTCAGGCGGCATCCGATGTGCTGCGCGTGAACCTGCTGTCGGTGATTGCCTTGACGGTCGAACTCGTGCGCGGCGATACCGAAAGGGTGATCGCCATCGACGTCATCGAGCAAGGACGTCGCTATCGGTGTGATCGGGTTGGGGAAGCTGAAAAAGGGCCGCAGGTCGTTGAGCGCTTCGCGGGAAAGTGGCACAGCAGCGAACTCGGTGGCGATGTCGTGATTGGCGAGGGGCGACCCGAGTCGATGCGCGTCGCGGGACTGTATGGCCGGAGCACCTACAAGTTGGAACCCTTGCTCGAAGACACATGTCTGATGGCCAGTGAAGACCCCGCAGTACCCCTGCACGGCACGCTTCGGCTCGTGACCGGCAAGGATGGGCAACGCGAGTTGCTCTTAGATACCGCTCGCACCCGAAAGCTACGGTTCACAAGGGATCGCACCCATGGCTGAGATGCGTGCGCCTCCGCGCATAGCCCTGGCTGGATTTGGTGCCGGGGCGTTCGGCTCGACTTTAAGCTCTGGCGTGGTGCCTTTGCTCTTCCTCTTCTATCTGACAGAGTTTGCAAAGGTACCTCCCGCGCTGGCAGGCGTGCTGTTGGCGATTCCCAAGCTCGCCGATCTGCTGCTCGACCCATGGATCGGGCGCCGAAGCGACAGCGCCGCGCGCGCCGCGGGCAGCCGAAGTCATCTGGTTGGCTTCAGCGTCTTCTCGCTGCCTCTGATTCTGGTGTTGCTCTTCGTGCCCACAGTTAGCTTTCCGATGCCCATCAGGATCTTTGTGCTGGGATCCTTCCTGGTTTTGCAATCCCTATTGCTCACCGTATTCACGGTTGCCCACACTGCGATTGCGAGCGACATGTGCGATGGCATGGAACATCGCAGCACCTTAATGTCCTCACGCGCACTTGGACAAACCATCGCAGGACTTTTGGTGACCGTGTTGGCGCCGCAAATCGTCGCACGCTTCAGCGCATTTCATGGCGGTTACCTCGGCGCAGCACTGGTCCTCGCCGCCGGCGCTTTTGTCGCTTTGGGTGTCTGTTGGTGGCTTGTGCGGCGGGTTCCATTGCGCACCGGAGTCGAGCGAGAGCGGCCGCCGTCGCTGCCGAAGGCCCTGCGGGCGACGCTACGCAACAAGGCCTTCTACGGCGTCGCTCTGATCCTTGTGCTGCTCGGCACCAGTTCGACGGCGCTCTTCAGCGCCTTGCCCTACGCCAACAAGCATTTGCTCCAGGCAGGTCCAGAAAACCTCTCGGTACTGCTCACGCCGATCTTTGTCGCCCTGCTGGCGGGAGTCGCCGCGGCGCCATGGGTCGCGCGTCGCGTTGCCCCCGCGCGCATCCTCGGCGGCGCGCTATTTTTGGCGCTCGTCGGCGTCGTCTGGTTCACGGCCGGGCCGCGCACGCTGATGTCGATGGTTGCCGGGGGCGCGATGTTCGGTGTCGCGTGCGGAGGACTGACGGTACTGATCACCACACTGGCAATGGAGACCGCCACGCGGTCGTCCGCGAAAGGCGAAAGCCTCGGGCTCTACCTCGGTGTTCTCTTTTCTGCCGAAAAGCTTGGCCAATCGCTCGGCGGCATCGTCGTCGGGATCGGGCTCGACTGGGTCGGAACCCTGGGCGCGACGCCCGATGCGCCTTCGCTACAGCGCCTGGCTTCGCTGTGGCTGGCGGCGCCGGCTTCGGTACTGGTGCTCGCGCTGGTGATGGTCGCTTCGCTCGCGCCGCGTTTGCGTGCGCTTTAAGACAGGCTTTTTCATGAAGATTTTTACATCTGCGCTGGTCACGGAGACCAACACGTTCTCTGAGCATCCGACGACGCTCGCATCATTCGAGGAGCTTGGCATCATTCGTGGGCCCACGCCGGCGCGAGCGCTGGGCGACGTTGGGCCGATTGTCGAGCAGTGGCGCCTTCGCGCGCGCCGCTACGGTGATGAGGTGGTCGAAGGCGTGTATGCCATCGCGCAACCCGCGGGGCGCGTCCGGGCCGAGGCGTACGCACAGTTGCGTGGGGAGATTCTCAATGCAGCACGCGCGGCGATGCCGTTGGACATGGTGCTGTTGTTCCTTCACGGCGCGATGGTGGCAGAAGGCGAGGACGACTGCGAAGGGGATCTGATTCGGGCCATGCGTGAACTCGTGGGCCCCCAGTGCGTGATCGGCGTTGAACTCGATCCACACTGCCACATGACGTCCACCATGACCCAGCATGCCGATGTCATCATCCTCATGCGCGAGTACCCGCATACGGACTACGAAGCTCGGGCTGCGGAATTGTTCGATGCGTGCCGGGCCGCGGCAAGCGGCGTCACGCGTCCGGTCATGGCGGTGGCGGATTGCCGCATGGTTGGCTTCTACCCCACGACCATCGAGCCGATGCGCGGCCTCGTGAACTGGATGAGCGAGATCGAAGCGCGCCCCGGCATCGTCTCCGTAAGTCTCGTGCATGGATTCCCATGGGGCGACGTTGCTGATGCGGGGACCAAAGTGCTCGTGGTGGCAGACGGCGACCCCGCCTTTGCCATGACCCAGGCGACGGAGCTCGCACAGGCGCTCTATCGGATCCGCCATGCGATGCTGCCCCGTCTGGAAACCGTCAGACAGGCGCTAGAAGGCTTCGATGCACAGGGCGGAATGCCACGGCTGCTGGCAGACGCAGGCGATAACCCGGGTGGCGGGGCGCCAGGCGATCACACAGTGCTGCTCGCAGAACTGGTTCAGCGCAAAAACTTGCGCAGCGCCCTGGGGATGTTGGTAGACCCGCAGAGTGTTCAGGCGTGTTTCGAGTCAGGTATCGGGGCTCGTTTGCAGCTGAGCCTGGGCGGGAAGGGTGGCGCAGTATCTGGACGACCGCTCGAAGTCGAAGCAAGTGTTCGGGGACTCGCACTCGACCATGTCCAGTGGGTTGGGGATATTCGCGATCCACTCGGCCGCGCTGCATGGATTCGAGTCAATGCCACGGACATCGTCTTGACCAGCCGTAGGCAACAGACGCTGTCGCCCACTGCCTTCACCGGGCTGGGCGTTCCTCTGCACGAAGCACAGGTCATCGCGGTGAAGTCCAGCCACCACTACTACGCGGAGTTCTCCAAGCTATCGACGGATCGGCACGTGATCGAGACCGGTGCCGCACTGTCGATGGATTTTGCGCATCTTCCGTACCGCAATCGGCACATGCACTTCTTCCCCGCCACGGACAACCCGTCTCCGCATCTGGCATGAGTACCACTACTTCTCTTGCTGCCGGCGAGCGACAGCTCCGCCTTGTCGGCTCGCCCAGCGGCGCGTCGATGATGGTTGACGGGCACGAGGTGCTTTGCTTCGGCGGCTCGGCCTATCTCGGGCTGGGCGGCCTGCCCGAACTCATCGAGACTGGCTGCTCCGCATTGCGGCAGTTCGGCGCGAGCACCCATCTCCCTCGCCACTATGGCTTCAGCTCGGGCGCGAATCAGCAGGCCGAGGCTGAAGCGCGTCGATTTTTCGGCGCGGAAGCCGCGATGTACTTCGGGACCGGTTACTTGTTCGGCCTTATCGCACTCACCGGTCTTGCACCCGACTGCGATGCTATATACATCGACGAATCGGGTCACTACAGCCTGCGAGACGGCGCGCACGCGACAGGCAAGCCTATCCATTCGTTCGCTCACTGCAATGCGGAAGACCTGGCTCGCGTGCTCGCGCATACGCTGAAGCCTGGTCAACGGCCACTTGTTGCAACTGACGGCATGTTTGCGACTACGGGGGCGATCGCGCCGCTTTCGGCGTATGCACAGGTCATCGCACCCTCAGACGGATGGCTGGTCGTTGATGAGTCGCACGCTTTCGGAACGATCGGGCCACACGGCCGGGGCAGCGCAGAGCTCGCGCAGCTGCCATTCCATCACCTGGTGATCGGTGGCTCCGCCGCCAAAGCGTTCGGAGCGCACGGAGGACTGGCGCTTGGTGACGCGCAAGCCATCGCACAACTCTGGCGAACTCCGGTGTCACGTGGCGCCGTACTGGGCTGCTCCGCTGGCGCCGCAATGACAGCGGAAAGCCTGCGCCTGATTCGCAAACGACCTGAAATCCTTGAACGCTTGCGAGAAAACGCGCGTTCGCTGAAGGCGGGGCTGCGTGCACTGGGTTTGACGGTCGAGGACAACCCTGGACCCATCGCTGCCTTCGTGCATGGGGACAGCTTTCACATGCAGCGCATCCAGCGCGCACTCTGGGACCAGGGCATTTTCGTGGCGTACTCCACCTATGTGGGTGCCGGCCCCATGGGCGTGCTGCGTTGCGCTGCCTTCGCGGACCACACGCCCGAGCAGATCGCTCAGTTGCTCGAGGCATTGCGCAAGCTGCTGTAGAGAACACGCAGCTCGATCGCTCGAAACGCCGAGTCGAGCGCTTCCACCTTTGGCTCCAACAAGTTTTCCCGTGCCCCCAGGGCAAGACACAACCCATGATGAACTTCACCGCTGACCAACTTCCGTTCTCCAAGCTTCGCAGTACGAATGGGCTGCTTTTCCTCTCCGGGGAACTCCCGATTCCGGAAGCAGGACCAATGCCTGATGACATTGCGCTGCAAACCGATCTGACGCTTCATCGCATCGACGCTTCGCTCCGCAATGTCGGCCTGAGCCTCGCGAATGTGGTGCAGGTCACGGTCCACCTGGCGCGCGCGGAAGACTTTGCGGCGTTCAATGCAGCGTACCGCAAGCACTTTCAAGCGCCGTATCCTACACGCACGACCGTGGTCGCGCAGCTCTTGATTCCCGGAGCGCTCATCGAGATCACGGTGATCGCAGCCATCGAACTTGCAACTGAAGTCTCATCCGATGCCAGATGAAGTCGTGGTGTTGGGGGCCGGGATGGTCGGCACCTGCACGGCCCTCGAACTGACGCTGCGAGGGCATTCGGTCACGTTGGTCGATCGCTCGCCGATTGGTCGGGAGACGAGCTATGGCAATGCGGGTGTCATTCAGCGCGAGGCCGTCGAGCCCTACACGTTTCCGCGCGACCTGAAGGCGTTGATGCGGGCCGCCCTTGGACATGGGCTGGACATCAACTATCACTTCACCGGCTTGTTGGCCGCCCTGCCGCAATTGGTTCGCTATTGGAGGAACTCCGCCCCTTCGCAGCACCGCCGCATCAGCCGTGAGTATGCCGGTCTCATCGAACATGTTACCGATGAACATGGGCGCTACATCGCCCTTGCTCGAGCAGAGGATCTCGTACGGCGCAAGGGCCTTCGCTTGATGTACCGAACCGAAAGCGCGTTCGAGGATGCGGTCGCCCACTCTGAGCGCCTGAACCAGGAGTACGGCATCGCCTTTGACGCACTCGACAGCCATGACATGGCGTTAGCGGAGCCGTCGCTTCGAAGGTCCGTCGCCGGCGCGGTTCATTGGGTGCAGTCGTGGAGTGTGAGCGACCCGGGGGCGCTGGTCGAACGCTACGCCAAAGCATTCCAGCGACGGGGCGGCCATTTCTTGCGTGCCGATGCGATCGCGTTGCGGGAGCGTTCCGTCGGGTGGGAGGCTCGACTCGACGGGGGCATCCTGCACGCACGGCATGTGGTGGTCGCACTTGGGCCATGGTCCGATGCTTTGATCAGGCGCTTGGGTTACCGCCTACCACTGTTTGTCAAACGTGGCTACCACCGGCACTACGTCGGAGGTGACGGGGTGCTCGTTCCGACGTTGGACGCTGAGCGCGGCTACGTGATGTCCTCGCAGCGCCGGGGCCTGCGCATCACGACCGGCGCGGAGATCGCACGCATCGATGCGCAGCCGACCCCACGGCAACTTGCCGGCGCGGAAGCCGAGGCGCGCGAACTGTTGAGTCTGGGCATTCCCGTGGAAGACGAGCCTTGGATCGGCGCTCGGCCATGCTGCGCCGATATGAAGCCGGTCATCGGGCGGGCGCATCGACACCGGGGCTTGTGGTTCAACTTCGGGCACGGGCATCACGGATTCACGCTGGGACCTGCGGGGGCACGGCTTCTGGCTGACCTCATCGAGTCCAAGCAGCCATACACGGAAGCGAAGGCGTTTTCACCTTCGAGGTTCGCATGAACGAGGCGCTCAACGCTTTTTTTGACGTCGATGCGTCCGCATCGACTCGCACTTTGCTGGCATCTGGTTGGCAGATCGACGGCTAGGGGATTGATCAATGGATTTCAGTGAAAGCCGAAGACCCGGAAGCAGGGTAGTCGGGTTCTTTATCGTAGTCGGGCTGCATCTGCTCTTGGGCTGGGCGCTGATAAGCGGATTGGCGCGTCGGGTCGTGGAGGTCGTGAAAGCACCCGTGGAAGTCAGCATCCTGGAGGAGCCCAAGGCGCCGCCTCCCCCGCCACCACCTCCACCGCCGCCGCCAGAGTCACCCCGAAGGCCTCCGCCTCCCCGCAAAGTGGCGCCGCCTCCGCCAAGCTACATGCCTCCACCGGAGGTCAATGTCGCTCCGCCCGCAGACCCGCAGCCGTCGATCACGGCCAGCTCTGTACCGCCCCCGCCCGCGCCGGTGGTGATTGCGCCGCCGGCACCGCCTGCTGCGCCTCGAGCCTTGGGCACTCCTGCACGGATCGACGTGTCGTCTTGCGAGAAGCCTGAGTATCCGAGGTCGGCACTGCGTGCGGAAGTCACCGGGACCACACGCATCCGCTTCACGATCGATGCCTCGGGACGCGTGGCGAAAGCGGAGATAGATCGACCCTCAGGACCCACCCGAGAGCATCGATCGTTGGACGCGGCGGCGGTGGAGGTCTTGAGCAGATGCCCGTTCAAGCCCGGGACCGATACCGAGGGACAGCCAGTCGGTGGTGCAGTGGCCACTGTCGAGTACGTGTGGAAGCTCGAATAGTGCCTCGTCCGCCATCGTGCTAACCCGCCCCACATCCGCGTCCCAGGTCGCCCGAAAAGCGGCCACGCTCGATCCACGTGCCAGCGATGCACGTCCTGTCAAATTTTCTAATGGAGAAGCTCTCATGTCCTTCGTCAAATTCTTTCGCAGCGCCATGCTCGCTGTCATATCCGTCACCCTGCTTCTTGGCGCGCTGACTGCATCCGCCCAAAATGCGTCGACCCCGCCGGCGCCGGTGGCCAATGCGGCGCCCGCAGCGAACACCGATGCAAGCGCATCCTCATCGGCGAAGGGCGAAGGCCAGGGCAATGCTGCCGTTGCATCGTCTACGACCCACGCCGTCGAGAACCCCTACGGACTGAGCGCCCTCTGGGCTCAGGGTGACTTTGTCGCCAGAGGCACGCTGATCATCATGGTGATCATGAGCATCGGCAGTTGGTGCATCATCTTCGTCAAGCTGTACGAACAGCAAAAGCTGCTCAATGCCGCCAGTGCGGCCAGCAAGTCCTTCTGGAAGGCTGGCAGTGTGCAGGCTGGGGCGCAAACGCTGCGCAACGGAAGTGCCTTTCGCTATATCGCCGAACAGGGCTTGACCGCCAGCCAGCATCACGAGGGCACACTGGTCGAACAGATCGACCTGCACACATGGGTGACGATGAGCATCCAGCGCGCTGTGGAGAAGGTGCAAAGTAGGCTGCAGGACGGGCTCGCCTTTCTTGCGACTGTCGGTTCCACCGCGCCTTTTGTGGGACTTTTTGGAACTGTCTGGGGCATCTACAACGCGCTGACGGCAATCGGCGTGTCTGGCCAAGCTTCAATCGATAAGGTGGCAGGCCCCGTCGGGGAGGCGTTGATCATGACCGCCATTGGCTTGGCCGTCGCTGTGCCTGCGGTAATGGGGTACAACTGGCTGATCCGGCGCAACAAGAGTGCCATGGAGCGGGTGCGCAATTTCAGTGGCGATCTGCACAATGTGTTGATCGGAGCCAAGCGGTGAGCCTCGTCGTTCTCATACCCGCCTACCTTCTCCGAGCCCATGGAACGGTGGGCTTATCGTCGCCCACCGTCAATACGGAGTCCATCAAATGGGAATGAACCTCAGCGCCGACGGCGATGATGAGGCTTTGAACTCGAGCATTAACACGACCCCTTTGGTCGATGTGATGTTGGTACTTCTGATCATCTTCCTGATCACCATTCCGGTTGTGACTCAGTCGATCAAGCTTGAACTCCCCAAAGAGAGGAATGTCCCGACACAAACCAAACCAGAGAATATCGTGCTTGCGGTCAGCCGCAACGGTGAACTGTACTGGGGGATCGAGCGTATGCCCGACGTGGAGACCGTAGTCGCTCGACTGAAGACTATCGCAGTCAAGGAGCCGCAGCCCGAGGTGCACATCCGCGGCGACGCGGAAGTTCCTTACGAGGCGGTCGGGCGACTGGTGACGGCCTGCCGACGGGCAGGCATTCACAAGGTTGGATTCATCACCGAGCCGCCTGCGGGCAGCGCGAGTCGATAGGTAAACAAAATGGCAATGAGTGCAGGAAGCGGACACGACGATGAAGAGATCATCGTCGATATCAACACAACACCACTGATCGATGTCATGTTGGTTTTGTTGATCATGTTCATCATCACGATCCCTATCCAGACGCATGCTGTCAAGATGAATATGCCGATCCCCAGCAGCGACCCGAACCCGCCGATCGCTACGAAAGAGATCCGCATCGAGGTCGAGGCTGATGGAACGATCGGATGGAATGGGGAAGTCGTTGCAGGTCGACCGGACCTCGAGCGACGGCTGGCGACAGTTGCCGCGCAGCCCGAACAACCAGAGGTTCATTTGCGCCCCAGCAACAGTGTTCCCTATAAGCATGTGGCAGGCATCATGGCGAGCGCGCAGCGCCTCGGTGTGGTCAAGATCGGGATCGTCGGCAGCGAGCAGCTTGCGAACTGACAAGCAATGGGAAAGGTGCGAAACAGTCCCCCTCGCACCTGACTTGGTCTGGCCTCGCCTGGCGTTCACGCCTCTGGAAATCCGAAAGAGCGACCGGGAGCCTTTTTGTCAGCGGTGTGCGCTCTTGAGAGTCCCGGCCCATACTGTCGGCGATACTCACTCGGCGACATCTTGAGGACCCGCAAGAATGCCCGCCGCATGACTTCTTCTGCGGAGAAGCCGCAGCGTAAGGCAATGGCTTTGAAAGACATCGGCGTTGTCTCGATCTCATCGCAAGCCCGACTGAGACGGAGCTGCTCCAGCGCGCGTGCTGGGGTGATGCCAGTGGTCCGAAGGTAAAAGCGGCCAAAGGTTCTCGGGCTCATCGACAACCTGTCGGCCAGCCTGTCCACTGATAGGCGCTCGTGCAGGTTCTCGACCATCCAAGCATGCAGGGCGATGACACGGCTGTCTCCGGTTGCGCGTTCGGCAAGGTCGCTGCGAAACCGAAACGGTGTGGCGATGGGCTCCCAGGAAGCCCCAAGCTGCGCGGTCACGCTGATTGCGATTGGCTGTCCGAGGTCGTCTGCCACCATTTTCAGCGCAAGCTTCATTCCCGAAGAGGCCGCCACTGCATCCCATAGGCGACGCGCATCCGATGGGTCAGTTCTTTGATGCGCAGCATCTGCGACTGTGAAGCCAATGGTCCCGACCGATGCGATGCGATCGATCTGCGATCGATGTTCGAAAATCCACTCTCGCGCTCGTCTCGCATGCGTGGAGGAGCTACCCAGCATGTTCAAGGCTCCCCCACCGATCACCATTACCGTGTGGATGGCTTCTGACACGTCGGAAGGCAACTCACGTGCGTTCAAGAAGGCACAGCCAGCGCCTCGGACCGGCATTGGCGAAGAAACGAACGTGTGGATCTCGTAGAACGATCTCCCATGCCGCTCGGTGTGAGCCACGTTGGCGGCCTCGAAGACGTGTATCGCTGCCGCAACATCGAAAAGTTCGAATCCGTCAACAACGATCAGCCAGATTTGCGCCATTGAAAGAGTCTTGAGGTGATTGGCGCGCCGAGAAGTTCGGCCTCAACGCTCGTGTTGGATCCTAGATGCCCCTGATTCGAAATGACTGCAAATGTGCTGGCGTGGCGAAAAAGGTGGAATATTTGTCGGTGTGCCGAATAAGACATGTTCTTAGACTGTGTTGTGGCAGATTGGTTTTTCGTCTTCATGTTTTTCGGAAGTGCACGCCGATTGACGTAGACATTCGTTCAATGAAAGATCGACAGTGAAAAAATATCGCTACCTTTCCTCTTCGGAAAAACGACTCGGCGGCACACTGCGGCTTTCGAGGCTTCGGCTGAACGAGAGCTCCATTCGAACGAACGGCTTCTTTCTAGAAATCAACGATGCGCTGAGGCGAGCGATAGGGGCAGCTTCAAAGTTCGAAGTTGTTGCGCGGGGTGCGAGACGTCTGGGGTTTGAGCACTGCGCCTATGGCGGGAGGTTCTTCGACTCGTTCGCCCGCCCGAAGACGCTGATGCTCAATAACTATGCGCCGGCCTGGCAACAGCGCTATCGTGAACAGGACTACCTCGCGATCGATCCGACGGTGGCGCACGGAGTTCGCTCGCGAGCTTCGTTGGTCTGGCGTCGCGAAGTCTTCGAAGCCACGCCGCAGTTTTGGTCGGAAGCGCGTGAGGCAGGCTTGCGTGTGGGTTGGGCTCAATCTTCCTTTGATCCGGATGGCAGCATCGGAATGCTCACGCTGGCGCGGTCGCGAGAGGTGCTCTCGGCGGCAGAGCTCTTGGGGCGAGGAGCGCAGATGCAATGGTTGGCGGATGCCGCGCACTTTCACCTTTCCGAGGCGCTCTGGCCGGGCCAACATCGGGTGTATCCGGCGCTCACGGCTAGGGAGTTGGATGTTCTGCGATGGACGGCGGACGGGAAAACGTCAGAGGAGGTTGCCATTCTGCTGGGTGTTTCGTGTAATACAGTCAACTACCACGTCAAGAACGCAATCCGAAAACTGCATGTGACAAACAAGGCTGCGGCGGTTGCGCGTATGTTGCGTCTTCGGTTGCTGATGTGAGCTTGCGCGATGTCGTGACGATGTAGCCCGAGCGGCCGTTCGTTAGCCCGCGAGAGGTTGGCGTTGCAGGCAGACCACGAGCATCGAGTCAGCATTCAGAGAACGGATCGAAAGCATGAGCGACTGCGCATCGAGGGTTCGATTTCAATCCGACATGCGTATACGAAATGCTGGTTCAGGCGAACCGGTCTGCCCATGCGATGCGCGACGATTCCGGCGCGTCGAAGAATGCGCTCAACGCCGAGCGGCGAAACCGTGATCAGTTCGTCCGCTCCGCCAAAGGCCGCGAGCCGCATGACGACGTCCAGAAGTGCCAACGCGCGACAAGATGCGTCGCTTAGCGACTGGGTAGCTGCATTGGAAGCGTCGAGGTCGGTCACAGCGAATCTGGAAAGCTCCCATACTTTCGCGCTGCGCGGAGGCGGACGGCCGTCGAGCAGGTCCGGAAAAACGTCGCTCAAAAGGTAGGGCCGATCGGTCGGAAGAAGCCGCGCAACACCGCTCAACCGAGCGTCTCGTTCCCGAGCCATGACATACAGAGTGTCGTCACGGTCGAATTGATCGAGTTCGGTGACGCCGTCGTTTGCGAGCTTCCAGCCAAGTTTTTCGACAAATACGCGATAGCGGTAGTGCGCCATTGCGGCGAACGCGCTGGTCGACAAATTGCTGGCCGTGCCTGCGACGATGTGCATGGTTCGCTTTCGCTGGGTTGAGCAGATGGATTAGATGAAAGCGAACGCAATTTAGGAACTACCAGATTTGACGAGGACCATCGGCAGGGGCCACGGCTAGGCGACTGCTTGGCGAGCCCGAACACGTTGTCTGAGGATCTAGCTAGGAGAGAAAACTCCAGGACTTTTCGGCGCACGTGGCACCGGAAAGCCTTTCGCCGGGACTTTCACGATGCCGGGGCCTTCGAGGGAAATTGCGTCGCACGAAACCTGTGCCGGCGCACAGCGGGATGGTCCTTGCCTGGCGCGGCTCGGCGGTCGCTGCGCGCCGAGATCCGAGCCCTGTGATTTGCTTGCTATGCAAGCCTTGCTGACGATGGCGGAAGCGATAAGGATTGCGTCCAGGAAACACTTTTCATCGGACTCATGCAATCACCATCCTCGTTCTACGCGCTTGACGATCAGGCACCAGGCGCCAGCTCCGATCAAGCGCTCGTTACTCTGCAAGCACTTCACGTTCAGCTTGATGGTGTAGACGAGCGACTGCTCCAGGCACTTCGCCAGCGGTTGGACTGCTGCTGGCGCATCGGTCTTCACAAGCGCAAGCACGGTATGTCGCTTTTGGAGCCTCGGCGTATGGATTTCGTCCAGAGAAAGGCTGTGAGGTTTGGAGCCGACCACGGCATTCGCGGCGGCTTTATGCAAGCGCTCTATTCGCTGATCATCGATGAGGCATGTCGCCTCGAGCTTGAAGCCATGAAGACGCCATGCGACAGCGGATTGAGCTGACGTCGGTGCGGCGGCTGCGAGCGGCTGGATCAGATGCCTTGGTAGGACATTCCTCGTCACACAGTGATGGTGCAGGAAGCCGCTCTGCGATCGGGAATCCCCCAGGACTGCTGAGTGCCCGATGGGATAGGCAAAGCGGCAGGAACTTGCTCGATCTCCGTACAGCGGCTTGCCTGTCCCAGAAGCAGTTGGCCGGAATCTCCGGCGTGTCGTGCGCGATGATCTCTCATCTAGAACTTGGTCAGATCCAACCGCGGCCGGACGTTCTTGAGCGAATCGCATGCGCGATCGATTTGGCGGTTACGGTTCGTTTCTGCTCCCTATGAGAGGTTGTTGGTGGGCGAGGGCAGTTTCGGAGGGACGGTGGAAAGGTGCATCATGAGGTGTCTTCCAAGCCAGATTCTTGCTTGGGACAATAGTTAGAATGAGCCAGGATAGAGCGCCCGATATCGCAGGCCTTGCATGCGTTGTCCGGCACCGGCAAGGCACGCTGGGACGCTACTATCGTCCCGTCTGCGAGATCCCACATGAAAACCCACCGTCAACGCTTGCAGCGCGCGCACTTCGCGTTCATGCGGGCGTTGATTCAGGGGCTCGATGCGCGAGCGAGCTGGGATCGGTATCTGCGGCTCGAGGGGGAATCGGCAGACATGCGCAACGTAAGGCGCACGATCGGCTGGATGCGCGATGCCTTCGCAGCCGCTGCGCGGCGGGAGCGTCGCCCCGGCACAGCGCGGCTGATCCTGCTGGACCCTGAACGCTTCTCAGGCTCGCCCAAGCTGCCGACGCTGGAGGATTTCGCGCGCGAGCAAGGTTTGGAAGACTTTTCCCATGCCGAGCAGATCGAGGCTTACGAGGCTGCGCATCCGGGCGCGGGTTCCAGCGATGGTGCTGGGCAAGGCGCCGCGAGTTCTCGTCGCGCGCGGGTGGTGCAACGCCAGCTTGAAGCGCTGCGCTGGCTCGAAGACCTGACGGCTGAAGATCCTCGAGCTGACGATCCCGTATCCGCTTGGCTGAATCCCTTGCTGGCTGGCCGATTGGAGCGTAGTGGTTTGAGTACGCTGCGGGAGTTGGTGGAGCACGTCAATCAGAGCGGTTCGCGTTGGTGGGTCAGGGTGCCCGGGATCGGTGCGCACAAGGCGGCTCGAGTGGTCGAGTGGCTTCAAGCGACTGAGCAAGCACTCGGTCTGCGCGTGGGGCGACACGCGCTACGAAAGCGCTCACAACTTGCATTCGATGAGCTCCAAGCGGTGGTGCAGCCCGCGTTGGAGCTTCGGCCTCTTGAGAAGCTGATGCTCCCGCCTTCTCTGGACGGCAGCAGTGGAGCTTTTCGGTGTGCTCCATCGATTGAAAGCAAGTCGTCTTCGAACAACGATGTCGAGGCTGTTCTCGAATGGCTTCACAGCCGGGGTGCTCCATCGGGTTGGGAGTTCTCGTCGATGCCAGCGGTGCTCACGGCCACTCAGCGGTCCTATCGCAAGGAAGCCGAACGTCTGCTTCTGTGGGCTACCCTCGAGCGGGGCAAGCCTCTGTCGTCGCTCACAGCAGATGACGTCAGTGCTTACGCGGATTTCATCGTCTCACCGCCCGCCGCATGGTGCGGTCCGCGTCACCATCAACGCTGGTCGCCGATGTGGCGACCTTTTGAGGGTGCGCTCTCTCCATCAGCACAGCGCCAGGCGCTAGTGATCCTGCGAGGACTTTTTTCGCATCTTGTGCATCGGGGGTATCTTACGTGCAGCCCCTTTGTGAGCCACGCTTTGCCTGTGATTGCTCCGTTGACAGTGCAGCCTGATCACGCAGATCCAATACAGTGGGATCTCCTAGATCGGCAGTTGGGACTACAGAGCGACGACGAGGCGGCGCGTCGGCTGCGTCGGGCGCTGCGATGGATCCGCGCCACCGGTTTGCGAATTGGTGAAGTGGTTGCGCTGCGTTGCGAACACCTTGTTCCGCCTAGTCTCGAAGAAGCTGCCGACGCCGATACGGCGTGGCTACTCGAGGTCAAGGATGCGGAAGGCGTGACCAAGCGACTGCCGATTGCGGCCGCGCATGTACGCGAGCTGGAGGAGGAACTGGCGCGCCATGGACTCGAGCCACGTGTGGACGCGCAAAGCAATCGCGGCGTTGCGGTACTTGCGCGCTTCGATGCGGGGGGGGCTCAGACCCGCTCCTGGTCGGCTTCGGGATTGCACAAGGCGATGAAGCGTTTCCTGCTCGAGGCGGCACAGGGACTGGACGAGTTGCAGGCATCGCGGGTTCGACGTCTCAATACGCACGATCTACGCCGTGTCGCGCGGCGCGCGACGCCTGGATCAGCCTCGGCATGAATCGCGCAGGGAGCGCATTCGACTACGTGTGAGGTCATCGACAACCCAGGCGGCGCGTCGCATGATGGCCGACGTCGGCCGGCCAGTTGGGCCCCGGCACCCCTCCCGGATTCGAAAGCCTCCCCATGCCCACAGCAGAGACCCTCGAGAAATTCATCGCCCGCGTGGAGTCCAACTTCCACGCCGAAGCCCTCGCCGAGTTCTATACCGAGAACTCGTCCATGCAGGAGAACCAGTCGCCCCCGCGCGTGGGCCTGGCCGCCAACATCGCGCGCGAGCGCGCCACGCTAGCCCGCGCCTCCGCGGTTCGCTCGCAGTGCGTGCGGCCGGCCTTCGTGCAGGGCGACCATGTCGCGATCCGCTGGCTCTTCGAGTTCGACTGGCTCGACGGCAGCAGCAGCCGCATCGAGGAGATCGCCTGGCAACGCTGGTCGGGCGAGCGCATCGCGTCCGAGCAGTTCTTCTACGACCCCGCGCAGATGGCGCCGAAGAAGCCCGCGCCATGAGCGAGCCCAAGCAACTGGCCCATGCACGCGCGGTGCTTCAGGCCCAGCCCTTCAGCGTGCTGCTGGGCACCGAGATCCTGGCCTTCAGCCCCGTGCTCACCGAACTGCGCCTCGCGCTGCGGCCCGAGCTCAAGCAGCAGCACGGCTTCGCCCATGGTGGCGTGCTCAGCTACCTGGCCGACAACGCGCTGACTTTCGCGGGCGGCAGCGCGCTGTCCGATGCGGTCGTCACCGCCGAGTACAAGATCAACTATCTGCGCCCCGCGCAGGGCGACACGCTGCTCGCGCGCGCCCGCGTGCTGCACGGCGGCAAGCGGCAGGCCGTCTGTGCCTGCGAGATCTTCGCGCTCGATGCCGACGGCGGCGAGAAGCTGGTGGCCGTCGCGCAAGGCACGATCTCCGCGATGGGCGAGCGGCCGGCCACGTGAGCATCGCGCTGATCCTGCGTCGCACGCGCCTCGAGCATGGCATCAGCCAGCTTGAACTGGCGGGGCGCCTCGACGTCTCGCAGCGGCACGTCAGCTTTCTCGAGTCGGGCCGCGCGCTGCCGAGCCGCGGCCTGATCCTCGCGTGGATGGCCGAGCTGGGCGTGCCGGTGTCGGTGCGCAACGCCGCATTGCTGCAATGCGGCTTCGCGTTGCCGCAGCCCGACGAGGACACGCAGGGCGCCGAAGCCAGCCTCGTGCGCGAGGCCGTGCGCCGCACGCTCGAGGCACACCTGCCGCATCCGGGCCTGGCCTTCGATGCCGACTGGAAAACGGTGGAGCAGAACCGCGGCGCGCGCTGGCTGTCGTCGGTCGTGATGCCCGGGCTCTGGCGCACGGCCGGCGGCGGCGGCATGGGCCTGGACATTATCACGGCCATCGGCCACCCACAGGGCCTGCTGTCGCGTGCCCGTGATCCCGAGGCCACGGCCGCCGCGCTGCTCACGCAGCTGCGCGCCGAAACCTGGAGCCGCCCCGCGCTCGCCGCGCGCGTCGAATGGCTTGCGCGTGCGCTCGAGCGCCGCTACCCGGGCCGCATGCCCGAGCGCGGCCGCGCGGTCGGCGTGCCTTACTTCAGCTTCGTCTTCGACACCGAGTTCGGCGCGCTGTCCTTCGAGGTCATGCAGAGCGTGTTCGCGCTGCCGCAGGACGTGACGCCGGCCTCGCTGCGGGTCGAAATGTGGTTCCCGCGCGATCGCGCCACCTCCGAGGCGATGGCGCGTCACGTGCCCTTGGCGCCCGCGCTTCAGGTGCCGTAGAGCACGAACGGCGCCCAGTAGGCGGGCTTGCGCAAGCGTTCGCCGTACTCGCCCTCGGCGAAGGCGCGCTTGGTTTCCGCCAGCGCGCGCTCCACCGGCAGCCTGCGCTCGATGCGCGCGAAGAAGGCCTCCATGAAGCGCGCCGTGCTCTCGTCGCTGACCGGCCACAGCGTCATCACCGTGTTGACGTTGCCCGCCACGTACAGCGCATAGGGCAGCCCCATCACGCCGTCGCCCGCCACCACCTTGCCGATGCCGGTCTCGCAGGCCGACATCACGACCAGGTCGCTGCGCAAGGTGTAGCCCGGCCATTCCGCGGCCGTGACATAGCCGTCCACCGACGGCGGGTTGTCGACCTGGCCCAGCACCAGCGCGCTCAGCGCCGGCACGCTCGGGCTCAGGTAGCCGTGCACCGAGAACAGCAGGTGCCGGTATTTGGCGAGCTCGCCGCCGCGGTCGAGCCGCTGCAGGTTCTGCTCGGTCGCGTCGGTGCCGCTGATCAGGTCGACCTGGCGATGCCGGAACACGCGCGCGATGCTCTCGAGTTCGCGCTGCGTGCCGGGCAAGTTCTCCCAGCTGTTCTCGCGCAGTTCCTCGACTGCCGCGCCGATGCCTTCCTCGCTCTCGGCCGAGGCGCGGGCCGACAGCAGCGCATCGTCGCCGGCGGCCGCGCCGCGTTTGCCCGATGGCTGCGCCGCGCCAGCCTGGCCTTCGTACACCGGATTGCCGATCGCCAGCATGGCCTTGCGCGGTGGCAGGCGGCCGTAACTGGCCGAGCGGCGCTGCAGCAGTTCCATCATCGAGAGCGATTGCACATAGCCCACGCTGTGCCGCTGTGCGAGCAGCTCGCCGTCGACCGGCAGCGCCTCGAACGGCAGCATCGCGAGCGCGCCATCGGGCGAAACGATCAGCCGCCGCCGCGCGCCGATGCTCGCCTGCAGCGGCGCGATGAGCCGCTTCGACAGCCATTGCCCGATCGGCGCCGCATCGCTCACGCGTTGAGCGCCTTCCTGAGGCGGCTGCGCGGCCGGTGCCACGCGATAGCGCTCGGGCCCGAGCTGCCACACCGCCTGCCCTTCGCCGAGCGCATCGCCCACGAGTCGCCGGTAGGCATCGATGCTGTCGGCCAGGCCGGGCAGCGGTGCGAGCTCGGCAGCCTGCAGCAGCCCGCTGCCATCGACCACGAAGGCCATCACGCGATCGCCATCGAGCAGGTAGCTCACGAACACGCTGTCGGCCGCCAGCAGGCGCTTCGCATCGGCCAGCGAGGCAAAGTGCGGCTGCGACAGCTGCGCGTACTTCGGATGCTGCGCGCGCAGCCGCCGCTGCAGGTCGGCATAGGACAGCACCACGCGGTTGCGCTCGGCCTCCAGCGTCTGACGCCGGTCGACCTGCGCGCCGGTCTCGTCGAGGCTGCGGTCGATGCGCGCCAGCTCGGCCTCGTGCCGATCGACCGCCTCCTGCTCCTTCGCGGGCAGCAGTCGGCCGCGGTTGGCCTGCTGCAGCGCCGTGCTCTCGATCAGCGTGCGCGCCTTCGACAGCTCAGCGATCTCGAAGGCCCGCGCGTTCTCGCCGTCGCGCACGCTGGCCAGCGCGTGGTGGCGATAGCCCTCCACATAGCGTTCGAACAGCGCACGCCGGCTCTTCACGCTCAGGCCATGCTGTGCGCGCAGCGACTCCACGTGGCGCTGGAACCGCAGCATCAGCGGCTTCACCGTGTCGAGCCGGTCGGCCGCCAGCGCGGCGCCCATGCGCTCGATCAGCGACAGCAGCGTCTCGGGATGCGCGTCGCCGAGCAGCGCGCGCCGGCCCTCGTGCGCGCGCTCGAACAGCGCGAGCGCCTCGTTCGCATCGCCGGCCGACAACACCGAGCGACCCAGGCTGTGGACCGCGGCCAGCGTCAACGGATGCTGCTCGCCCATCAGCGCGACGCGGATGTCGAGCGCCTCGCGCGAGCGCTGCGCCGCTTCTTCGTGCCGGCCCTGCGCCTCGAGCACGCTCGCATAGACGTTGAGCGCATAGAGCGTGTCGGGATGGCCCGCGCCGCGCGCGGTCGCGAGCTGCGTCCAGGCCATGCGCGCCTTGTCGTGCGCGGCGCCGAGCCGGCCCATGCGGCGCAGCTCGATGGCCTCGGCGCTCGCGGCTCGCGCGCTGCGCGGATCGGCGTCGCCATGGGCGGCGGCCGTGAGTTCGTGCACGCGCTGCGCATAGGCCAGGGCCTCGCGGTGGCGGTACAGCGCCGAGTAGGTGGCCGACAGGCTGGCCAGCGAGCTCAGCGTGTCGGGTGCCTGCGCGCCCAGCACGCGGCGACGCGCTTCGTAGACCTGCTCGTGCAGCTTCAGCGCCTCGGCGAAACGGCCGAGGTCGCTGAGGTTCACCGCCACCGCATTGCGCATGCGCAGGGTTGTCGGATCGTCGGCGCCCCATTGCGCCTGCGCGGCCGCGGCCAGTTCCTCGCCGATCGCCAGCGCCTCGCCATAGCGGCCCGATTCGCCGAGCGTGCCCGCGAGATTGTGGCGCGCGACCAGCGTGTTGCGCGCGGCCGGGCCGGCCGACTTCAAGGTGAGGCGGTAAATCTCTTCCTGCAGCGCGAGCGCCTCGCGGCAGCGGCCGACCTTGCACAACTGCAGCGCGAGTGCGTTGCGGCCCGACAGCGCCGCATTGGCCTCGCGGCCCCAGAAGGCATCGCGCCAGGCCGCGCGCTGTTCGAGCCAGGCCAGCAGCGCGGCATCGTCGGCGCGCGCATCGCTGGTGTCGGCGAGCCGGCCGAGGATCAGGTCCTTCGCGAGGAAGGCCTCCATCGACAGCGAAGCGGCTTGCTCGCGCGGCAATTGCTGCAGCGCGCGGCGAAGCCGTTCGTCGCTGTCGCGAAAGCGGCCGGCTTTGTCGAACGCGTCGGATTCGCGGACGAGGCCGCCGACTTCCGTATAGGCCGGGCCCAGCGGCGGAAACGGCGGCGCGGCCGCAGTGGCCAGCGGCAGCAGGAGCAGTGAAAGCAGGAGGCGGTGGAGCGACTTGGGCAATGGCATCTTTCGCGCGGTGGATGCCCCGAAGCTAAGGGCGCCGGCGCCGCTGCACGACTACGAGCTTTCGTAGCGCGCGGCCCGCGGCGATGGCGCGAGACTTTCGTCTTCGGCAATGGCGAATGGCGAGGCAATCGATGTTTAGAGGAAAGTTCACACCCCTGGTCTTCCTGCTCTGCGGCGCGGCGTACTGCCAGGCCGCCTCCAGCCTCGAGCTGATCACCGATGCCGAGGCGAAGCTGCCTTCGGCCTATCTCGAGAACAAGCGCGCCGGTCTCACGCGCGGGCCCGGCATCGAGGTCGCGAGCCCGAGCACCGAGGCCGGCCGCGAGGCGGTCGCGCTGAGGATCGGCTTCAAGCCGCGCGGCGGCGTCGTGATCGATCCGAAGACGGTGAAGGTGCAGTACATGAAGGAACCGGTGGTCGATCTCACCGAGCGCGTGCGGCCCTACATCAGCGACACCGGCATCGCGATCGATGCCGCGCGCGTGCCAGCGGGCGAACACCAGCTGCGCGTGCAGGTCGGCGATGCCGAGGGGCGCGTCAGCAGCAAGTTGATCCAGTTCAAGGCGCAGTAGGCCGCATGGGCGTTGCTGCCACCTCGCCGGACGCATCGGATACGCCGCGCACCGTCGCCTGTCCCTACTGTGCCGAGCCCATCGCCGAGCAGGCGCTGGCATGCCGGCATTGCGGGCGCGACCTGTTCTTCTTCGCGCCGCTGCGGCGCGAGCTCGAGGCGCTGTCGCGGCGGGTCGCGGAACTCGAGGGTGCGCTGAGCGCATCGCGCAGCGCCGCTGCCGCTGCCGCTGCCGCTGCCGCTGCCGCTGCCGCGCCGGCCGCGCCGGTGCTCCCGGCACCGGAAGCGGCCGAGCCCGCGATCCCGCCAACCCCGGCACAACCCCAGCGCCCCGGCATCGGCTCGGTGCTGCTGTTCCTCGTGCTGCCCGTGCTGTGCCTGGTCGCGATGCATGCCGTGACCATCGTGCTGCTCGACCTCAACGAGCTGTACCTGCGCGTGGCGTCCGTGATCCTGCCGCTGGGCCTGGGCATGCTGTTCGTCGCGCTGTTCAGGGTGCGGCTGCCCTACCAGCTGCTGATGGCCGTGGCCATCGCCGTGCTGTCGGTGCTCGGCATGGCGGCCGTCATCGCCTATGCCGACGACGTGCCGCTGATGCCGCGGGGCGCGCGCGAATGGCGCGAGATCCTCTATTACGTGACGAGCATCGCGTTCAGCCACATCACCGGCATCTTCACCGGCCTGCTGGTGTTCCATCGCCGCAACCGCGGCATCGACCGGCTCTCGCACCGCCTCGCGAGCGCGCTCACCGACGGTTCGCCGGCGCCAGGCAAGGCGCAGCGGCTGCGCCAGTACACCGAGCGCATCCGCGACTTCATCACGCTGGTCACGCCGATCGTGACGGCGATCGTGTCGGTGGTCACCGGCGTCGTGACCTTGCTCAAGAAGTAACGAAGCACCGGCCGACCATGGCCAATGTCCTGCATGCGCTGTCGCCGAAGGATGGCGTGCCGCGCCCTGGCCGCTGGCGAGGCTGATGGTTTCATCCGCACAAGGAGGTCCCCATGCCAGCCAGCACCCGCAGCGCCGAACATGCAGAGAACACCGGGCCGCTTCCGCGCGAGGAACCCGAGGTCGGCAGCGAGGAGTCGGTGCCGACCGATGGCCGCGACACCGAGGGCGAGAAGCTGATGAAGGAGGTGAAGAACCCGAAGCTTCACGAGCCGGGGCTGGCCGAGCACAAGACGCCAGAGAAAGCCGAAAAGGCCGAGAAGGCCGGGGGCGACAAGAAAGACGCCTGATCTTCGGCCAGACCAGCGCCAGCTGTGTCTCCTTGCGGCTGCGTCGATTCCGGCCAGCCGCGGGCGCAGCGCCAGGCGGGTTTTCCGCGTCGCCTCCGGCGCGCGGAAAGTGCTTGACCTCCAGTGCACTCGAGCCCTTGCAATGGTGGCGGCCCCCAGATGGGCCGATGTTTCCACCGCCATTGAAAGGACCGCTCCCGATGACCCATGCACCAAGCTCCACGCTGTTCCACAACCCCGCCACCCTGCCGCCACCGGTGGGTTACTCGCACGTGGTGCAGTCCCGGGGCGGCCGCCTCATCCACGTGTCGGGCCAGGCCGCGCGCGATGCCGATGGTACGCTGGTCGGCGAAGGCGACTTCACCGCGCAGCTGCAGCAGTGCTTCCTCAACATCCAGCATGCGCTCGAAGCGGTCGGCGCCTCGATGGCCGACCTCGTCAAGCTCAACTACTTCTGCGACGAGCGCGTGCCCCAGGTGGCCTTGCGCTCGGTGGTCGTCGTGCGCGACCGCTTCGTGAACACGCAGCGGCCGCCGGCCAGCAGCTTCGTCGTGGTCAAGCGCCTGGTGCGGCCCGAATGGCTGATCGAGATCGAGGCCGTGGCGCATGCCGCCGCGCTCGAAGGGAGCGACGCATGATCGCGGTGATCGGGCATATCGAGGTCGAGCCTCGGGCCGCCGAACGCCTGCGGCAACTGGGCATGAGGCTCGAACGCGCCACGCGCGCGGAGCCGGGCTGCCGCCACTACGCCATCGGGTTCGACGCGCAGGTGGCGGGGCGTGCATGGCTCAGCGAGCTGTGGGATGACGACGGCGCCCTGCAGGCCCATTTCGAGACGCCCCACATGAAGGAATTCCGCGCCGGCCTCGCGGCTTTGCCTGGCCTGGCAGTCGATGCGACGCGCTACCGCGTCGAGGCCAGCGAGGTGCTGGTGCGACGGCCGCGCTCCGACGCGGCATAGAACGGCCGGCCCCTCAGGCCATGACGTCCGCCAGCAGATCCGGGCTCGGCACCAGCTCGCCGCGCTCGATGCGCCCGATGATCTCGTTCACGCGCCGGTGGTAGCGCACGTCCACCCCGACCTCCTCGCCGCGCCGCGCCACCAGGCCGTTGATGTACTCGGTCTCGGTGCGCCGGCCCTTCTGGATGTCCTGGCCCATCGAAGGCCGCTGGCCGTCGCTGCGCGAGTTCGCCACCTCGAGGATCATGCGCGTGATCGCGTCGCGCGCCGCGGCGTCTTCCTCCGCGCGCGCCAGCAGGTCGAGGTCGAGCCCGCCCACCGGCTCGAGCGCGAGGCCCAGCGCGCGGCCCACGCGGATGCTCGAGCTGCCGAGCCGGATCGTGAGTTCGCGCGCCACCTCGTTCATGTCGCGCTGCTTGCCGCTCAGGCCCGTGAGCGCGCACACGCCGTTGCGCATCGCGTTGATCGTGAGCTTGGACCAGCGCTCGCCCCAGAGGTTGGTCGTGACCCGGCTGGTGTCGCCATGCGCGAGCAGCGCCGAGATCGCTTCGGCGCGCGGCGTTACGCGCCCGTGCAGCTCGCCCACGCGCATGCCCCATTTCTTCTCGTCGCCCAGCGGCGAGTTGCGCACGATGCGGGCCGGCGCCACCAGCTCCGCCGCCAGCGCGCTCACCGAGCAGCCCAGCGTGCGTTCCCAGCCGGCGATGGCCGCGATGCTGTCCTCGTTGATGCCGTTCTGCAGCGACACCACGCAGCCCGTGGGCGCCAGCAGCGGCAGTATCAGCTGCGTGGCCCAGGCCGTGTCGTAGGACTTCACGGCGATGAAGGCGACGTCGAAGGCCGCCTCGCGCGCGAGCTGCGCCACCTCGCCCACGTGCAGCGCGCGCACCTTCGCATGCACCGCGCCCGCGCCGTCCATGCCGTTCATTCCGCTCACGCGCAGGCCATCGCGCCGCATGGCCTCCACGTGTTCGGGCCAGGCGTCCACCAGCGTGGTATCGACCCCCGCCCTGGCCAGGTGCGCGCCCACATAGCCGCCCACGGCCCCCGCGCCCACGATGCATATCCGCGTCATCCGTTGCTCCTTCTTCGATCGGTTGAAAACGCGAAGCGCGTCGCCAGCCGCCCGAAGGGGTGGGCGCCGCGCTTCAGAGATTGAAGCCGCGCGCCTCCGTGCCCAGCTCGGCGGCCGCGCCCTCGAGTTCGCCGCGCAGCTGCGCCAGGTGCTGCTCGCCATAGAGCTCGGGCGTGCCGAGCAGGCACAGCGCGGCGAAGGCCTCGCCATCGGCACCGCGCACCGGCGACGCAAAGGCATGGATGCCGGGCACCACGTCGCCGAGGTTCACGCCGAAGCCGTGCCGGTCGGAGCGCTCGCGCATGCGCTGCAGCGCGGCGAGCCGCCCCGAGCCGCAGCGCGCCACTTCCTGCGCCACGTTGTCGAGCAGCACCGCGCGCGCCTGCGCCGCGTCCAGCGTTTGCAGGATCGCGACCCCGCCCGCCGTGGTGAACAGCGGCCGGCGCGCACCCGGATAGAGCACCGAGCCGGTCAGCGGAAGCTGGCCCTGGCGCACGCTGCACACATGCTCGTTGCCGCTGCGCAGCAGCAGCACCGCGATGCCGCGCATGCGGCGCGCGAAGGCTTCGAGCATCGCCTCGGCGCGGCGCTGGAACAGCAGGTGGTCGGGCAGCGCCAGTCCCAGTTCGTGCATCAGCGGCCCCGGAAGGTAGTGCCGGTCGGCCGCGCGCTGCGTCACCAGGCGCTCCTCGACCATGCAGGCCAGCATGCGGTGCACGGTCGCCTTGTCGAGCTCGCAGGCCACGGCCAGGTCGGACAGCCGCCAGCCGAATTGCGGCCGCGACGCGACCACGCGCATCAGCTTGATCGCGCGGCCCAGGCTGCGCGTGCCGGGGCGTTCGGGGGCGGTGGCGGCGAATGCGTCCTGGATGATCGGCTGGTCGGTGTCCATCGTCGGTGCTTCCTCGGGCAGATGCGGGGGAGGCCCACCGGACAGGGGCGCGGCGGGCGCGAACCATGCATTCTGCGATGGAGGGACACGCGGGATGCGCGCGATCAGCGAAGACACCGCGGCTCGCTCCTCAGTCGCCGCCGAAGCCATAGAGCCGCGCCGGGTTGTCCACAAGGATGCGATCGAAGGTCCGCGCGTCCGGCGACCACTGCCGCAACTGCGCGAGCACGCCGGCGTTGTCGACCTCGTGCGGCGCGCTGACCTCGGTGGCCGAGGCGGCCGCGCCCGGCTGCGGATGCGGCCAGTCGCTGCCCCACAGCATGCGTTCGGGGTTGCAGTCGATGAAGCGGCGCGCCAGCGTTTCCATGTCGGCATGGCCGGGCATCGTGCTGCAGCGGTAGGGGGCCGAGAGCTTGACGAAGGCCCGGCCCTCCTCGACGAGCGCGAGCACCGCGGCCAGCGCCGGCGTGTCGGGTCCGTCCACCGCCTGCGCGCCCGCGTAGTGATCGAGCACCACCGGCACCGGCAGTTCGCGGATCGCCGCGGCGCAATCGGCCAGCAGCGGCAGGCTCGCATAGACCTGCACATGCCAGCCCAGCGGCGCCACGCGTTCGGCCGTGCGCCGAAGCTGCGCGGTGGCGCGGCGGGCATCGCCCTCACGGTCGATCTCGAGGTTGACGCGCACGCCGCGCACGCCGGCCGCGTCCAGTGACTGCAATTGCGCGTCGGTCGTGGCGTCGTCGATCACCGCCACGCCGCGTGCCCGCGTCGGACCCAGCTGCCGCAGCGCCTGCAGCGTCGCCGCGTTGTCGAGCCCGTAGACGCTGGGCTGCACGATCACCACGCGAGCGATGCCGAGCGCGTCATGCCATTGCGCCAGGGCCTCGATCGATGCCGGCGGCGGCGTGTAGCGGCGCGCGGGCAGCAACGGAAACTCGCGCTCGTCGAGGAAGACGTGCGTGTGGCAGTCGCAGGCGTCGGGCGGGAGCTGCGACGAGGGCCGCTGTATCGATGGTGTCGTCATGCTGTGGCGACGATAGCCGTCCGGTCCGCGCCCTGGCCGCACCGTGGGCAGCGGAATTTCATGGGTTGAACTTTCGCGCGCCGCCACGAGCGCACGCCGCGGGGGGGCTCGATATTCTGCGCAGGGCCCGGGCAAGCCCGCCGCGGACATCACAGAACAACGGAGACGACATGCCACCCTTCATTTCGCGCAAGACCTTCCTTCGACGGCTGGCCGGATCGCTCGCACTGGCCCTCGGGCCCGCCGCGGCGCTGGCCCAGGGTTTTCCCGCCAAGCCCGTGACCGTCGTGGTCCCGTTCGTGGCGGGCAGCCCCACCGACATCGTCGCGCGCGCCTTCGCCAGCGAGTTCTCGCTTGCGCTCAACACGCCGGTGCTGGTGGACAACAAGCCCGGCGCCAACCAGACCATCGCCGGCAGCTACGTGTCGCGCGCGGCGCCCGACGGCTACACCCTGTTCTTCGCCAACCTGCCGGCCGTGGTCGCGCCCTCGCTGCGCGCGAGCCTGCCCTACCAGGGCGTGGGCGACTTCGCGCCGGTGTCCGACGTGCTGACCATCGGCTTCATGCTCGTGACCGCGCCCAACGTGCCGGCCACCACGCTCAAGGAGTTCGTCGCGCTGCTCAAGGCCGACCCGTCGAAGTACTCCTATGGCTCCTCGGGGATCTCGACGCCGATCCACCTGATGGCGGAGATGTTCAACAAGGAGCTCGGCGTCAAGACCCTGCACGTGCCCTACAAGGGCGCCAACCAGGTCCAGCTCGACCTCATGAGCGACCGCGTGACCTACGCCTTCCTGCCGACCGGCACCATGGACTACGTGCGCGCCGGCAAGCTCAAGGCCTTCGGCCTGGCTGCCAGCCAGCGCGACCCGGCCTACCCCGAGCTGCCCACCATGGAGGAGTCGGGCATGCCCGGCTTCAAGGCCACGGTCAACTTCGTGCTCGTCGGCCCGAAGAAGACGCCGCCCGATGTGCTCGCCAAGCTCAACGCCGCGGCCAACAAGGTCGTGGGCAGCGATGCCTTCTACGGCAAGGTCAAGCCCGTGGGCGGCGTCGAGCTGTCGCGGCCCGCAACCACGGCGCAGGTCGGCGCGCACATCGCGGCGGAGGAGGCGCGATGGAATGCGCTGATCAAGCGGGCCGACATCCAGCTCGAGTGAAGTCGCGCCGTAGTCTTCAGAGCGTGAGCCCGCCGTCGATCGTGAAGCTCGCGCCGGTCACGTAGCGGGCCTCGTCGCTCGCCAGATAGGCGATCAGGCCCGCGATCTCGCGCGGCTGCGCGACCCGCTTGAGCGGGCTCATGCCGGCCAGCGCGTCGATCGCGCCGGCATTCATGTCGGTGTCGGTCGGGCCGGGCTGGACGTTGTTGACCGTGATGCCGCGCGGCGCGAGGTCGAGCGCCACGCCCTTGACGAGGCCCGCGACCGCGGTCTTCGTCAGCTGGTAGACGCTCGCGCCGGCCAGGCCGGTGCGGATCGCCACGTTGCTGCCGATCGTGACGACGCGCGCGCCGTCGCGCAGATGCGGCAGCGTGGCCTGGATCGCGAGGTAGACGCCGCGCACGTTCACGTCGAGCATGCGGTCGAGGTCCTCGAGGCTCACCGTGTCGATGGTGCCCATGCGCAGCAGGCCGGCGTTGACCACCAGCACGTCGATGCTGCCGAAGCGCTCGACCGCGCGCGCCACGGCGTGGCGGATCGCCGCGGGATCTGCGCTGTCCGCCTCGATCGCCAGCGCCTGCGCGCCGCCGGATTCCACCGATGCCACGAGTTCGCTGGCCTTGTCGGGGCGCGACACGTAGGTGAAGGCCACGGCATGGCCGTCGGCCGCGAGGCGCTGCACGGCGGCGGCCCCGATGCCGCGTGCCCCGCCGAACACCAGTGCCGTCTTCGCGCCGTTAATGCCTTTTTCGATGTTTATGTCGTTCATGTCGTTCATGGCGTGCTCCTTCTCAACCGCCCGCGGCCTCGACGATCACGCGCGTGACCGCCTCGGGCTGCGAGGTCATCACCACATGCGAGGCGCCCTTGACCACCACCGTCTTCTTCGCATGCGCGCGCTCGGCCATGAAAGCCATCGCGGCCGGCGGAATGTTCTTGTCGCGGTCACCGTAGACGAACCACGAAGGCACCGACTTCCAGGCCGGCGCCCGCGCCGCTTCGTTGAGCGCGGCCTCGGCGATCGGGCGCTGACCCACGGCCATCAGGCGCGCCTGGGCCAGCGGCACGTCGGCGGCGAACTGCGCGGGAAACTTGCCCTGGTCGATGTAGAGGTCCTTGCCTCCGTCGGCCAGCGGCACCGGCGGCGCCAGCGTCGGGCCTAGCGTGCTGCCCGGGAACTGGCCGGTGAGGCCGAGCGCGGTTTCGCCGGCCTCGGGTGCGAAGGCCGCCACGTAGACCAGCGCCTTCACGTTGGGCTTGCCGTTGGCGGCCGCCGTGATGACCGAGCCACCATACGAGTGGCCCACGAGCACCACGGGCCCCTTCACCGAATCGACCACGGCGGCGACCGAGGCCGCGTCGTAGGCCGGACCGCGCAGCGGGTTCGCGGCCGCGATCACGGGGTAGTGGCGTTTCTGCAGGTCGCGCACCACGCCGTCCCAGCTCGACGAGTCGGCGAAGGCGCCGTGCACCAGCACGATGGTGGGCTTGGGCGCCGGCGTGCCAGGCGCGGGCTGCGCGAAGGTGGCCAACGGCGCGAGGGCGGCGAGGCCGAAGGCGCCGGCGAGGAGGGTGGCGCCGAGGCGGCGGGAGATCGTGGTCATGGTGTCTTTCCTTGCTTGAACAGGGGGAGGAGGGTCGTCGGCATCGGCCGATGGCGCTGAATCTAGGGGCGCTGCCGCGTTGGCTCCCTTGCCTCTGTATGCCTGTGTGTCCAGGCGGCCCATGAGCACATTACTTTTCATGCCGGGGCGCCAAAACCCCGCTTCGGCGCCCCTGCCTAACAACGCCTAACACCCGCCAACGCCAGCCGCCGTCGCTGCGCGACCAGCGCGGTTCCAATCGAAGCCGACAGTCAGAAGCAGCCGAGGGACACCGAAACATGGACGGCGCATCTGCATCGCACGGCCGCCGCGGCGGCCCGCTCAACGCAGGAGGCTCACACCATGCAGGATCAGGAACTCGGTGAACGCAACCCGGTGGCGGCGCCCGATCCGCTCGAACGGCAGGCCATGCCGTTCCAGGACTTTCGCGAACTCAGCGGCGGCATGCCGCGGCTCGAACGCGCGCGAGCGGGCGCCGGGCCCACCTCGCTGGTCGCGGGCCGGGGCCAGGCCACGCCGGCCGCGGCCGCGCTGCTGCAGCGCGAGTACGGCTTGCGCCATGTGCTGCGCGACGACTGGGCCGCGCTTCCCGTCGCGCTGATGCCGCACGGCGAAGGCGCGCTGCTGGTGCTGCGCGACCCGGGCGGCGAGACCCTGCGCGGCAGCGGCGCGAGCGCGGGCGCCAGCGACACTGCCGCCTTCCTCGATCTCGCGCTGCGGCTGGTCGCCGCCGTCGGCGCGATGCACGCGGCCGGCGTGCTGCATCGCGCGATCACGCCCGACCGCCTGCTGCTCGTGCCCGACGGCCGGGCCTGCCTCACCGGCTTCGGCCATGCCGCCACCATGTCGGACGCAGAGGGCGCGCCCGATCACGGCGAGGCCGCCTGGGACGAGGACTGCTTCCACTACATGGCGCCCGAGCTGGGTGCGCGCATGAACCTGCGCGTGGACGCGCGCGCCGATCTCTATTCGCTGGGCTGCGTGCTCTACGAGCTGCTGACGGGCCGCCCGCCGTTCCAGGGCGAGGATGCCGCGGCACGCGTCCATGCGCATGCAACCCGCACCGCGCGCGCGCCGGGCGAGCTGGTGGCGGATGTGCCGGAGCAGCTCTCGCTGCTGATCATGAAGCTGCTCGAGAAGGCGCCCGAGCAGCGCTACGCAGACGCCGCTGGCGTGCTGGCCGACCTGCGCCGGTGCGACACCCTGCTGCGCGAGCGCGGCAGCATCCCGCGCTTCGCGCTCGATGCGCACTCGGCGCTGCGCCGGCTGCCGCGCCTCACGCGCGTGCTGGGCCGTGATGCCGAGCTCGAGGCGCTGCTCGCGCTGTACCGCGGCGTTGCGCTCGATGCGCGCTCGCGCGTGGCCTGGGTCTCGGGCCACTCGGGCATCGGCAAGTCGACGCTGCTGCGCGAGGCCATGCTGCGCATGCAACAGTCGTGCGCGCCGCTGCTGGCCACGGCCAAGAGCGAGGAGGGGCGCCGCGGCCGGCCCTATGCGCTGGTGGTCGACGTGCTCGAGCAGCTGCTGCAGTTCGTGCTCGGTTGCGCCGAGGACGAGTTCGCGCTCTGGCGCCGCCGCATCGCCGCCGCGGCCAAGCCGGTCGACCGCACGCTCGCGGGACTGCTGCCCGCGCTCGCCGTCGTGCTCGGCGCGCAGCCCGAGGCGCCCGATGCGCCCGACGCCGCTCCCGGGCTCGAGCGCGAACGCGTGCTGCAGGGCATGGCGCGGTTGCTGGCCTGCTTCGCGAGCTCGGCGCGGCCACTCGTGATCCTGCTCGACGATCTGCAGTGGGCCGATGCCGGCACCCTGCAGGTGCTCGAGCGCCTGTTGCACCAGCACGAGGACGCGGCCCTGCTGCTGGTGGGCGCCTACCGCGCGGGCGAGGTCGCCGAGGACCATCCGCTGCGCGCCGGCCCGCTGGCCCAGGTGCCCGGCGCCGCGCGCATCGAACTCGGCCCGCTCGACGAAGCCGCGCTGCGCGAGATGATCGCGCAGGCGCTGCAGCAGGCACCCGACGAGGTCGACGAACTGGCGCGCGCCATCGGCCACAAGACCGGACGCAATCCGCTCTTTGCGCACCACCTGCTGCACCTTCTGGCCGATGACGGCGTGCTCGTCTATGACGCGGACAGCGCCGCATGGCGCTGGAGCCTCGAGCGCCTTGCCTCGCATCCGGGCGTGGACAACGTGGCCGAGCTGATGGCGCGCCGCTTCGAGCTGCTGCCCGCGTCCGCGCAAGCAGCGCTGCGCGTCATGGCCTGCCTCGGCCACCGTGCCTCGGCCGAGTCGCTCGCGGTGGCCATAGGCCTGGCGCCCGGCGCCGAGGCGGTCCGTGCGCTCGATGCGGTGCTCGAACCCGCGCTCGAGGCCGGCAGCGTGCACCGCGAGGGCGAGGACTGGGTGTTCTGGCACGACCGCATCCGCGAAGCCGCCTACCTCTCGCTCGCGGCCGGCGAGCGTCCGGGCCTGCACCTGCAGATCGTGCGCCGCCAGATCGCGAATCAGGGCACGCACCAGAGCGCGCATCAAGGCGCGCCGTCGCAGCGCTTCACGCTCGCCGTGCAGGCCAGCCTCGCGCGCCCGGCCGTCGACGCGCCCGAGGAGCGGCGTGCCTTCGCGCGGCTCAACCTCGAGGCCGGCCGGCAGGCCAAGGCCGCCACCGCCCATCATTCGGCGCTCGGCTTCTTCCGCGCCGCACTGGCCTTCCTGAGCGAAGACGACGCGAGCGAAGATGGCCTGCATGCACGCGCCCTGTGCGGCGAGGCCGAGTTCATGACCGGTGCGCTCGAGGTGGCCGAGGCACGGCTGGCAGCGCTCGAGCAGGTTGCGGGCGAGGGCATCTTCGCCGCCGATCTCACGCGCCTGCGCGCGGCGCTTTACACCACGCTGGGCCGCTTCGACCGCGCGCTCGACGTCGGCCTGGCCTTCCTGCGCAAGGCCGGCATCGAGCTGCCGCGCCAGCCCGATGCCACCGCGGTGGACCGCGAGCATGCGGCCCTGCAGGCCTGGATCGACCGCCACGGCATGGCCGCCTTCCGGCAGTTGCCGATCGTGGCCGACCCGCTGCGCCGCGCCATCACCGACATCTTTGCCGACCTGATCCCACCCGCGCTCTACACCGACCAGAACCTGGTCGACCTGATCCTGCTGCACATGGCGCGGCTGGGCATCGCGCACGGCCATGCCGATGCCTCGGCCGACGGCTACGTCTGCATGACGCAGGTGTTCGGCGTGCGCTACGGCGACTACGCCACGGCGCGCGAGTTCGGCGCGCTCGCGCTGCACCTGGTCGACGAGCGCGGCCTCGCGCGCTACCGCGGCCGGGTTTACATGACCTTCGGCACCATGGTCGTTCCGTGGTCGCAGCCCGCGCGCGCGGCACGCGACTACATCCGGCGCGCCTACGAGCTCGCTGTGGCGAGCGGCGACCACACCTTCGCGATCTACTGCGGGCGCAACCAGGCCACGGGCATGCTGTTCGCGGGCGAGCTGCTGGGCGACGTGCGCGACACGGTCGAGCGCGGCCTGGCGATTGCGCGCGATGCCAACTTCCAGCTCGTGATCGACGCGCTGCTCGCGCAGAAGCAGCTGCTGTCGCAACTGCAGGACGGCAGCGACGGCGACCCGCAGGCGCAGCCGCGCGTGCCGCGCGAGGGCGATCCCGCCACGCTCGTGGACTTCGCGTTCTGGGTCTATCGCCTGCAGGCCGCGCTGCTGTTCGGCCGGCTCGACGAGGCACTCGAGGCGCGCCGGCGCGCCGAGGCCTGCGCCGATTCGGCACGCACCTTCGCCGAGAGTGGCGACCTGCCGTTTTACGGCGCGCTGGCGCTGCTCGCGCTGCCCGAGCGCGACCCTGCACAGCAGGCCGCGCTGCGGCGCGACCTGGCCCAGCTCGAGACCTGGGCGCTGGCCTGCCCCGGCAACTTTCTCGCGCGGCACGAGCTGGTGCGCGCGGAGCGTCTTCGCATCGACGGCGATCCCGCTGCCGCGGTCGAGGCCTATGCGCGCGCCGTGACGCATGCGCGCCGGCACGGATTCACGCAGGTGGAGGCGCTGGCGGCCGAACGCGCCGGTGCCTTCCATGCGGCGCGTGGCGACGAGCTGTCGGCCTACGGCAACCTGCGGCATGCGCGCGGCGCCTGGCAGCGCTGGGGCGCCATGGCCAAGGTGCGACTGCTGCAGGCCGAGTACCCGGGCCTGTTCGAGAGCGACGAGCAGGTGGGCGCCGGCAGCCGGCTGCAGGCGCTCGATGCGCAGGCCGTGCTGCGCATCTCGAACGCGCTGGCCAGCGAGATCGTGCCCGAGCGGTTGGTCGACACCCTGCTGCGCACCGCGCTCGAGAACGCCGGTGCCGAGCACGGCACGCTGGCGCTGCTGCGCGAAGACTCCTGGCAATTGCGCGCCCGGGCCTCGGTGGTCGACGGCACGATCGCCGTCACGCAGGAGGCCGCGGCCTTCGGTCCCGACGTTCTGCCGCTCGGCATCGTGCAGGCCGTCGCGCGCACCCAGCAGCACATGGTGATCGACGATGCGCGCGAGAACGCTTCGTTCGCGCAGGACGACTACATCCGCCGGCGCCGGCCGCGCTCGGTGCTGTGCGTGCCGCTGATGCGCCATGCGCGCCTGGTCGGCGTGCTCTACCTCGAGAACAACCTCGCCTCGCACGTGTTCACGCCGGCCAAGGCCGAGGTGCTCGAGGTGATCGCTTCGCAGGCCGCCTTCGCGCTCGAGAACGCGCGCCTGTACGAGGAGCTGGTCGACCAGAACCGCCAGCGCGCCCGCGCCGAGGAGCAGTTGCGCGGCGCGCTCACCGACCTCGAGCGCGCGACCCGGCTCAAGGCCATGGGCGAACTGGTCGCGTCGATCGTGCACGAGGTCGGCCAGCCGATCGCCGCCGTCGACACCTCCGCGAGCGCCGCGCTGCGCTGGCTCGACCGCAGCCCGCCCGACATCGCCGAGGCGCGCGAGATGCTCGCCCACATCGGCAAGAGCGCGCTGCGCGCGCGCAGCATCATCCAGGCCCTGCGCGCCAAGGCACGCAATGCCGAGCCGCGGCTCGCGGCCTTCGACCTCAACGAGGCACTGCGCGAAGCGGCCGTGCTGGTGGCCGGCCCGCTCGACACGCTCGGCGTGGCGCTCGAGCTGCGCGGCCTGGAGGCGGCCGTGCTCGTGCACGGTGACCGCGTGCAGTTGCAGCAGGTGGTGGTCAACCTGCTGATGAACGGCGCGGAGGCCATGGCTTCGCTGCCGCCAGGCCCGCGTCCGCTGTGCCTGAGCTGTGGTGGCGATGGCGAGGGCCGGGTGCGCGTGACCGTGGACGACGCCGGCACCGGCATCGGCGACGAAGCGGGCGAGCACCTGCTGAAGCCTTTGTTCACGACCAAGGCCGACGGCATGGGCATGGGCCTGGCGATCTGCAAATCGATCCTCGACGCGCATGGCGGCACCTTGTCGCTGTCGCGGCGCGAGCCCGCGGGCACGCGCGCCGTCTTCACCTTGCCCCTGTCCGAACCTGGCCTCGCCCCATGACCTCTTCCCAAAGCCTCCTCACCAGATCCCCGGGCGCTCCGCTGGCCGGCGACGCGCGCGTGGTGTTCGTCGTCGACGACGACGACCTGGTGCGCGCCGCCATCGGCAGCCTGTTGCGCTCGGTCGACCTCGAGGTGCGCGCCTTCGCCACCACCGAGGAATTCCAGGCCGCGCCGCGCGCGTCCGGGCCCTCGTGCCTGGTGCTCGACGTGCGCCTGCGCGGCCAGAGCGGCCTTGCGTTCCAGCAGGCCCTGCGCGAGGCCGGCCGGCCGCACATGCCGATCATCTTCATGACCGGCCATGGCGACATCGCGATGACCGTGCGCGCCATGAAGGCCGGCGCCGTCGACTTCCTCACCAAGCCCTTTCGCGACCAGGACATGCTCGACGCCGTGGCCGCCGCGCTGGATGCCGACGCCAGGCGGCTCGACACCGACCGCGCGCTCCAGGCCTCGCGCGACTGCTGGGCCCTGCTCACGCCGCGCGAGCGCGAGGTGGTGCAGCACGTGGCCTCGGGCCTCATGAACAAGCAGATCGCCGACCGCATGGGCATTGCCGAGATCACCGCGAAGATCCACCGCGGTCAAGCCATGCGCAAGATGGAATCGCGCTCGGTCGCCGAGCTGGTGCGCAAGATGGAAGCGCTCGGCGTCGTGCAGGGCCTGCCACGCGCGCAGCCGGCCGTCTCGCACCATACCTAGAGATGATGGCGCCGCGCCGTGCCGCCGGTATTCTGCAAGCCCGGGTCGTGCCCGCGTGTCCTGCGCCTTCGTCCCAAGCCCGGTAGAGAACGGGAAGCCTCTTGTCCCTGTCAGCCATCGATTTCGTTTCCATCGTCGACGACGACCCCTTCGTGCGCGCCGCCACCAGCAGTCTGGTGCGCTCGTTCGGCTGGGAGACGCGCGCGTTCGAATCGGCAATGGACTTCCTGGCCTCGGGCCTGCAGCGGCAGACCCGCTGCCTCGTGTGCGACATCCGCATGGAGGCCATGGACGGCATCGAACTGCTCGAGCGCCTCGACCGCGACGGCCTGCGCGTGCCCACGCTGTTCATCACCGCCTATGCCTCGGCGCGCACGCGCGAGCGCGTGCGCGCCAGTACCGCGCTGTGCCTGATCGAGAAACCGATCGACGCCGCCGAACTCGAGGCCTGGATCCGGCACGCCTTGCACGACGCCGCGGCGCGGCGCTGAGGCGCGTCGCCCGCGCCATCGTCTCTTGCCGCGCCAGCCGCGCGCATGCCGGGGGCAAACCTTCGTAGGGGTTGGGCGAACGCTGGTGCGATGGTGGGCGGCCCACCTCGCGTGATGTCATCGCTTCCATGCCGGCCGGTGCGTCGGCGACAGGAGATTCCAGATGACCCGCAGCCTTCAGACACCCATCGCCCTCGCATCCGCAACACCTGCCAAGGCGGTTCCGCGCACGCAGGGCCTGGCCTTGTACGCCGCCCGCGCGCTGGCGCTCGCCGCCCTCGGCCAGAACACGCACGCCGCCACGCTCGCGCCCATGGTCTGCAGCATCGACGACGGCCTGCTGTGGATCCTCGGCGTGTCAGTGCTCGTCGTGCTCGCGCTGATCGGTGTCTGCCTCGGCCTCGAGGTCCTGGCCTACCGCGCCGGCGCCGTGCGCATCGCCCGCGCCCTCGAGTCGCACGGCGGCGATGCCCGCATGCCCGAACTGCCCGAGAGCGGCCCGCGCGCCATCGCGCGGCTGGCACGCGCCATCAACAAGGGCCGGCGCCGCCGCGTCGAACGCGAGGCCGAGCACCTCGACGTGCAGGCCGCCTATGCCCACGACCTGCGCACCCCGCTCACCCGCATGGGCCTGCGCTGTGAGATGCTCGACGACCCCGCGCTGCGCGAAGCGATGCAGCGCGATCTCGCCGAGATGCAAGAGCTGGTCGAGGCCAGCGTCGCCAGCGCGCGCCTGCAGCGCAGCGTGGCCGAGCCACTGCAGCGCGTTGATGCCGACGGCCTGCTCGACAACCTCGTGCGCGGCTACCGCGACTCCGGCCGTGCCATCGCACTCGACGGCCGCATCGGCCAGCCTGTGGTCGCCTGCCCGCTCGCGCTGCGGCGCGTGCTGGCGAACCTGATCGACAACGCGTTGCGTTATGGCAGCGACGTGCGGGTGTGCGCACACGTCGATGCGCAACGGCTGGTGCTGGCGGTGGTGGATTCGGGGCCGGGGATCAAGCCGGCGCAGATCGATGCGGTGTTCGCGCCGTGGGTGCGGGGGCGGCAGGGGCAGGAGGACAAGCCTGGGTCTGGGCTTGGGCTGGCGATTGCGCGGCGGTTGGCGCGGTCGATGCAGGGGGAGTTGTTGCTGCAGAACCGGCGTACTGGAGGGTTGGAGGCGCGGTTGACGTTGCCGTTGGTGGTGGCGTGACGCCGTGGCAGAGGAGAGTGGGGCGGGTGCGATTGGGGCGGCGCGGATTTGTCACACTCAGTGTGGTGCGGACGGAGAAGGGCTATAGATCGAGACGCGCCGGGGTTCCCTTATTCAGTCTTACGTCGCATCACGGGCAAATAAAGCTTCCCTGGTTAGCGACCGGCTCAAGGGCACGGCCGGTGGTTCGTTAAGAAAAGGATTTGTAGATATGAACGCCTGAAGCGAGCACCGCGTCGGCGCATGACGACAGCATCCGAATCGTCTCCCGCATGTCGCTCTCAGTGGCATCCGGATGAATGGCACAGATTCGCAGCACGGTTCGATTGCGCAAGCGTGTCGTCAACACCGTCGCAAAGCCCTCCTGAAGTGCCCGCGATGAAATCTCGCTGTTCAGCGCATCGAGCGCCTCCGGGCTCATGGCCGCATCCGTCATGCGGAAGGTGACGATGCCCAACTGCGCGGGCGACACGATGTCCCAGCGAGGATCCTTCTCGAGCTCGTCCTGAGCCCAGGTTGCCAATCGGCAACCATGCGCAATCGCCTCGCCCATGGCGTCCGACCCCAGCACCTGCAAGGTGAGCCACAGCTTCAGTGCGCGTGCCGGTCTGGTGAGTTCGACGCCGAGGTCCCAGAAATTGATCTGGTCGGCGTCGGTGTCGGCGTGCGCATCGAGCAGGTATTCGGGTCGGGTATGGAAGACCTGTGAGAGGTGCTTGCGCTGACGCACGAAGACCATCCCGCAGCCGTAGGTCTGGAACAGCCACTTGTGCGCATCCCAGCTCAGGCTGTCGGCTTCGCCGATGCCGTCGAGCAAACCCCGATGCGATGGCGACAGCGCGGCGGATGCACCGTACGCGCCATCTACGTGCATCCACATGTCGTGTGCGTCGCACAGTGCGCGAATCCGTCGCAGTGGATCGATGCTGCCGGTATTCGTCGTGCCCGCGCTCGCCACCACGGCGAAAGGCCTGAGCCCATCGGAGATGTCCTGCTCGACCGCGGCCGCCAGGGCCGTCATGTCCATGCGGAACGCGGCATCGGTGGGCATGCGGCGGATCTGATGCGGCAGCAGCCCGAGGATCTTCAGACCTTTGGCAACGGATGAATGCGTTTGCTCCGAGACGTAGACAACGCCTTGCAGGCGCTGCGCCGGCTCGAGCTTGAAATCGCGTGCCATCGCAAGCGCCGTCAGGTTGGCCATGGAGCCCCCCGACACGAACAGGCCGCCAGCCGAAGGCGGGAGCCCGACCTGCGCCGCCAGCCATTGAATCAGCGCCGCCTCGATGACGCTGGCCCCCGAGCTCTGCAGCCAGCTGCCGGCGTGGATGTTGTGAACGGCGGTCAAGTAGTCGCCCAGGGCCGACAGCGGCGAAGACGGTCCCGGAATGAAGGCCAGGAACCGGGGATGGTCCATGCGCGCTCGCCAGGGGTAGATCTCGACCAGCATCTGGTCGATCACCTCTTCCAGCGGCCGGGCCTGTGCGGGCACGCCGATCGCGCGAAGCGACTCGGCGCTGGCGTGATCGATCACTTCCACCGGACGTTGTGCGCGGGATGAATGGCCGACGGGACTCATGCGAGACAGGACCCGCGCCCATGCTTCCGGTGGCACCGCTCCGAGCAGGCGGCTGGGTGGGGCTCCCTCTGATGCTGGGAGAGGAAGAGCGAGGTCCGAAAGTGCAGGCATGTTGTTCACCGAATGATGTTCCGTCTTTGGCTTATTCTCCCGAACATCATTCAGCTGCCCTAGCGCTTTCAGAACCATGGCCAAAAATACGAACCCGCTTCAACCGGAGAGCAAGGCACCCGCCCGGCTGGACGCCGTCGACCGAAGACTGTTAGGGCTTCTGGCGAACGACAGCACGCTCAGCTATGCCGCGCTGGGCGAATTGCTTCATCTGTCGGCGCCCGCGGTGCACGAGCGGGTGAAGCGGCTCAAACGCGACGGGGTGATCCTCGCGACCGTGGCGCGCCTCGATGGCGCGAAGCTGGGGCGGCCGCTGCTGTGCTTCGTGCAGGTGATCACCAGTACCGTGAAGCGTGCCCGCCAGGTTGCGGCGCTCGAATCGCTTCCCGATATCGAGGAGATCCACATCGTCACCGGCGACAGCGGCCTGCTGTTGAAGGTGCGCACGCGCGATGCGCAGGCGCTGGAAGTGCTGCTGGCACGCATCCACGAGGTCGAGGGCGTGGAAGGAACGCGTACGCAGATGGCGCTGCGCACGCTGGTCGAACGCGGGCCCAGTCCGCACGCGGCGGATTGACGACAGGGCCCGCGCGCCCGGCTCAGCGCAACGACCTGAACGCCGCCCGCACCTCCCGGCTGAACAGCTCCGGCTGTTCCCAGGCCGCGAAGTGCCCGCCGTTGTCGACCTCGTTCCAATAGACGAGCTTGTGATAGGCCCGGTCCGCCCAGCTGCGCGGCGCTTGATAGATCTCGCCCGGAAACACCGTCACGGCCGCGGGCAGCGAGATATCCACCGCATTGAAGTTGTTCGAGTGGTCCTCCCAATAGATCTGCGCCGCCGAGGTCGCGCTGTTGGTGAGCCAGTACAGCGAGATGTCGTCGAGCATCTCGTCGCGCGGGAGCACGCGCTCGGGCACGCCGCCCGAATAGGTCCAGGTCGCGAACTTGTCGTAGATCCAGGCGGCCTGGCCCACGGGTGAGTCGGCGAGGGCGTAGCCCAGGGTCTGGGGGCGCGTGACCATCATGGCGGAGTAGCCCGAGCTGTTCCTGTAGAAGTCGTCGAGCTTGTCGAAGGCGGCGCGTTCCTTCGGCAGCAGGCCGGCGGGCGCGGGGCCGCCGGCGGCGAGGATGGCGGCGATCTCGGCGGGCACGGTGCCGGGCATGTTGACGTGGATGCCGATCAGGCCCGGCACCTTCTGGATCGCCATGCGGTGCGAGATCACGGAGCCGCAGTCGCCGCCCTGCGAGACGAACTGCTCGTAGCCGAGCCGCGCCATCAGCACGCCCCAGGCGCGCGCGATGTGGTTGGAGTCCCAGCCGGTGGCCTCGGGCTGGCCCGAGAAGCCGAAGCCCGGCAGCGAGGGCAGGACGAGATGGAAGGCATCCTCGGCGCGGCCGCCGTGCGCGGTGGGGTCGGTCAGCGGGCCCACGACCTTGAGCAGCTCGAAGATGGAGCCGGGCCAGCCGTGGGTCATGATCAGCGGCATCGCATCGGCGTGGCGCGAGCGGATGTGGGCGAACTGGATGTCGAGGCCGTCGATGGTGGTCACGAACTGCGGCACGGCATTGAGCCGCGCCTCGCCCTTGCGCCAGTCGTAGTCGGTGGCCCAGTAGCGCACCAGCGACCGCAGGGTGGCGAGGCGCACGCCCTGCGAGGTGTCGGCCACGGTCTCGGCACTCGGCCAGCGCGTGGCGGCGAGGCGTCGGCGCAGGTCGACGAGCGCCTCGCGATCGACGGCGACGCGGAAGGGCCGCACCGAGGTGTCGTCGGGGCCGGTGGCCGAAGGCGGGCGCAGCATGGCGAAGGCGGCGGTGGCGGCCGACGCGGCGCTGAAGGCCATCGAGGTGGCGAGCAGGCGGCGGCGCGTGAGGGAGGAAATCGGTTCGGTCATGGCGTGGTCTCTGTGAAGTGAAAGCCACTCGATTGAAGCCAGCCGATGTATCCCGCATGTGTGAAGAATCGGCCGATTCGCATGCCTGTGTATTCGAAGGGCGACGCGACACACGGTCATACAAATCCGCCGCGCGCCGGCTCCGCGAAGCCCGTGTCGGCGCTGTGGCTCGGGTATCCTCGGCGCGCCCCGACGCCCGCAGACCCCCCACCCGCCATGAGCGACGCACCGCCCTCCGGGGCCGATGACATCCTTCACTTCGGACCCTTCACGCTGCGCGTGGGCGAACGCCTGCTCGCGCGCGACGGCGAACCGGTAGAGCTCGGCGGTCGCGCGATGGACGTGCTGCTGGTGCTGGTCGCGAAGGCCAACGCGATCGTGAGCAAGCAGGAGCTGATGGCGCGCGCCTGGCCCGGCATGGTGGTGTCCGACGGCAGCCTGCGCTACCAGATCACGATGCTGCGCCAGGCCTTGAACGACGGCCAGGACGGCGCGCGCTACCTGTCGAACGTGGTGGGCCGCGGCTACTGCTTCGTCGCGCGTGTCACGCGCGGCGAGGCCGCGCCCGAAATGCGGGCCGACGCGCCAGCCGCGGTGGGAGCGATCGAACCGGGCCTGCCGGCGCAGCCGCTGGAACTGCTGGGCCGCGCCAAGGACCTCGCGGCGATTCCGGCCCAGCTCGCCCGGAGCCGCTTCGTCACCATCGTGGGCTCGGGCGGCGTGGGCAAGACCTCGGTCGCGATCCGCGTGGGGCAGGACATGTTGAGCGGCTTCGACGGCGCGGTGGTCTTCGTCGACCTCTCGATGCTGGCCGACCCCGGCCTGGTGCCGAGCGCCATCGCCTCGATGCTCGGGCTGTCGGTGCGCTCGGCCGATCCGGTGCCCAGCCTCGTCGCCTACCTGCGCGGGCGGCGAATGCTGCTGATCCTCGACAACTGCGAGCACGTGATCGCAGCGGCCGCGTCGCTGGCCGAGCGCATCTTCCAGGCCGCGCCCGGCATCCACCTGCTCGCGACCAGCCGCGAGGCGCTGCGCGTGCCGGGCGAGCACATCCATCCGCTCGACCCGCTGGCCACGCCGCCCGACCAGCCCGGCCTGCTCGCGCGCGACGTGCTGCTGTATCCGGCCACGCGCCTGTTCATGGACCGGGCCGGCGCGAGCGGCGCGATGCCGGCGCTCGACGATGCCGACGCGCAGGTCGTCGCGGGCATCTGCAGGAAGCTCGACGGCCTCGCGCTCGCGATCGAACTCGCGGCACGCCGCGTGACGACCTATGGCCTGCGCCAGACCGCCGCGCTGCTCGACGAGCGGCTGGCGCTGTCGTGGCTCGGGCAGCGCACGGCGCGGCCGCGCCACCAGACGCTGCAGGCCACGCTGGACTGGAGCTACGAGTTGCTCGACCCGCGCGAGCGCGAGGTGCTGTGCCGGCTCGCGGTCTTCGTCGGCCGCTTCTCGCTCGAGGCTGCACGGCAGGTGGTGGCCGATGAGGCGCTGACACAGGCGCAGGTGGTCGACGCGATCGCGAGCCTGGCCGAGAAATCATTGCTCGCGGTGCATCGCGCGGGTGGTTCCGCGCAGTACCGCCTGCTCGAGAGCACGCGCGCCTATGCGCTCGCCAAGGCCGATGCGCCGACCGCCGAGGCGAGCGCGCGCCGCCATGCGCTGCACTTCCGGACGCGGCTCGAGCGCATGGCCGCCGAGCACGATGCGTTCTCGGGCGATACCGCGCGCGCCTCCGACCTGGCCGACCTCGGCAACGTGCGCTCGGCGCTTGCGTGGTGCTTCGACCGCGGCGGCGACAGAGACCTGGGCCTTTCGCTGGCGGTGGCGGCGGTGCCAGCCTTCATGGCGATGTCGCTACTGGCCGAGTGCCATGCCTGGTCGAAGCGCGCGCTGGCCGAACTCACGCCCGCCGCGCGCGGCAGCGCGGTCGAGATGCATCTGCAGGCGGCCGTGGGCCTCTCGCAGATGTTCACGCGCGGCAACAGCGACGAGGTGCGGCATGCGCTCGAGCGCAGCCTGCAGGTGGCCGAGGCGCTCGGCGACGGCGCGAGCCAGGTCCAGCTGCTGGCGCGGCTGCAGATCTTCCACGAGCGCATCGGCGATTTCGTGGAGTCGCTGAGCTACGCCAAGCGCTGCGCACGCGTGGCGGCCTCGATCGACGACCCGACCGCCCGCGCCACCGCGGATTCGCTCGTGGGGCTGTCGAACCACCTGCTGGGCGACCAGGCCGGCGCGCGGCATTTCCTCGAGGCCGCGATCGCGGGGTCGACGCTGTCGCGGCAGGGCACCAGCATCTACTCGGGCTTCGACTTCCACAACCGCGCCTGCATCTCGCTGGCCCGCACCCTGTGGCTGCAGGGCCATCCCTCGCAGGCGATGGCGCTGGCGCAGCGCGCGGTCGACGAGGCGCGCGAGCTCAATCATCCGGTCACGCTGTGCATCGCGCTGATCTGGGCCGTGTCGGTCTATCTCTGGGCCGGTGATCTCGAGCGCGCCGAGCGCGACATCGACAGCTTCATCGCCTTCGCCGAATCGCATTCGCTCACGCCCTACCTCGCGGTGGGCCGCGGCGTGAAGGGCGAGCTCTGCGTGCGGCGCGGCGATGCCGAGCAGGGCGTGCGCGCGCTGCAGGGCTGCCTGGTCGAGCTGCGCGAATCGCGCTACGAGCTGCTGACCTCGGCCTTCAACCTCACGCTCGCGGAAGGCCTGGTCATGACCGGCCGGCACGACGAAGCCCTGGCCCTGATGGACGACACGCTCGCGCTGGTCCATGCCAAGGGCGACCTCTACAACCTGCCGGAGCTGCTGCGCGTGAAGGCGCGCGCGCTGTCGGGCGGGCCGGCCCCGCGCCTCGCGCAGGCGCGGCAATGCCTGGACGAAGCGCTGGCGGTCAGCCGCCAGCAGGGCGCGCGCTCGTGGGAGCTGCGCGTGGCGATGGACCTGGCGCGGCTGTGGGCCGATGGCGAGCGCGCGCAGGAAGGAAGGGATCTGCTCGCGGAGGTGTTCGCCAACTTCACCGAGGGCTTCGAGACGACCGACCTGCAGGAGGCCGCGCGCCTGCTCGACGGCGTGGAGGATGCGGCGGTCTGAACGCGGCGTCCGCCGCTCCACTCACTGGCGCTGCACGGCCTCCACCGTCGTTGCCAGTTCCTGCAGTCTTCGCAGGCAGTCGCCCTCGGGATAGCCGAGCACCTTCCAGCGCGGCACGGCCAGCGGCAGCCGTTCGAGCAGGTGGCCCGCATGCTCGGCGAAATGCGGCCACGCTACGATGGTCGGGGTTTCGCCCGCGACCTCGCAGAGAAAGACCAAGTCGGCTTCGGGCAGCCAGGTGTCGACGCCCTTGGGCAGCACCGCATAGCTGATCACGGCGCCGTCGGAGTCGCGCTGCAGCAGGCTGTGCTTGGCGACGAAGACGTCGACGCCCGCCGCCTCGTGGGCTTTCTCGAGCACTTCCCGCTGGTCGTTGTAGTCGACCGCTTTTTCCTCGCGCAGCAGCGCCGTGAGCTGCACGCCGGCCTGCCCGGGCGGGGTCCACAGCGACCACGTCCTGTCGCGCAGCCTGAACATCTCGGCGCTCAGCGGGCGCGACTGTTCGCGCAGCACCCGGCGCGCGGTCGCGATCATGTTCTCGAGCGCTTCCGCATCGTCGGCACCGCAGACCAGCAGGCAGGTGCGGTTCGGCGCCATCGCCACCGGATCGCCATCGAGCGGCAGCTGCCAGGCCAGCTCGTGCAGGAAGATGCGGCCGGCGTCGTAGTAGTCGCCGTAGTTCGACACGTAGAGCCCGGGCGTGAGCTGGCCGAAGGCCGGCGCGGCCTTGTGGCGCAGGTTGTCGACCGCGATCTCGAAGGCCTGCTCGAAGCCGATGCCCCAGCGCTCGAGGTCGTCGTTGCTCACCTGCGCGATCGCATGGTCGCTGTCGATGGCGACGGCCGCGCCCAGCGTCGGCGAGAACGGGCTCCACGCCATGGTGTCCTCGAGCTTCTTCGAGAAGTCGCCATGCGAGATCCGCGCGAGGTCCACGCCGGCGAGGCGCCGCAGTATCGGCAGCAGCCGCGGCCGGGCCTCGTCGAAGTCGGCGGGCCGGTCGCTGCCGATGCCCGCCACCCCCAGCGCGAAGCGCGCGATCTGCTCGCGGCGCTCCGCCGGCCGGGCCTGGCAGTAGTCGGTGTAGAGGTTGTGCAGGTAGACCGTGCCGCCGTCGGCGCGGCGGATCAGGAACTGCTCGGGATCGAGGACGAGCTTCTCGTCGGGCAGCAGGCGTTGCAGCTCCTGCAGGAGCAATCGGGCGACCTGTTCGGTGCCGGGCTTCCGGTCGAAAAGGCGGCGGATGAATGACAGCATGTTCCCCTCCTGCGAACCAGTATAGGCAGCGCCCGTGTCACGTCGGCCCCTCCTTGCGGGCGAGGGTGGATGCTACGGAACGTGTATGATTCATATATGTTTCGTATATTCGACATGCATTGAGGTTCGAGCATCCATGGCTTCCGGCATCCACATCAAGTCCCCCGAAGAGATCGAGAAGGCGCGCCAGGCCGGGCGCCTCGCGGCCGAGGTGCTCGCCATGATCGAGCCGCACGTGGTGCCGGGCGTGAGCACCGAAACCCTCGACCGCATCTGCCACGACTACATCGTGAACGTGCAGGGACTCGTCCCGGCCAACGTGGGCTACCTGGGGTATCCAAAGACCATCCTCACCTCGGTCAACCAGGTGGTCTGCCACGGCATTCCCTCGCCCGACAAGGTCCTGAAGAAGGGCGACATCGTCAACATCGACGTGGCCGTCATCAAGGACGGCTGGTTCGGCGACACCAGCCGCATGTACTTCGTCGGCGCGCCCAGCGTGGTCGCGCGCCGGCTGGTGGAAACGACCTACGAGGCGATGCGCGCCGGCATCCTCGCCGTCAGGCCCGGCGCCACGCTGGGCGACATCGGCCATGCGATCCAGTCGGTGGCGCAGCGCGAGCACTTCGGCGTGGTGCGCGAGTTCTGCGGCCACGGCATCGGGCAGGTCTACCACGAGGACCTGCAGGTGCTGCACTACGGACGCCGCGGCGAGGGCCTGCGGCTCGTGCCGGGCATGGTGTTCACCATCGAGCCGATGCTCAACGCGGGCGGGCGCGAGATCCGCCACCTGCCCGATGGCTGGACAGTGGTGACGAAGGACCGCTCGCTGTCGGCCCAGTGGGAGCACATGGTGGCGGTCACGCCCGAGGGCCACGAGGTGCTCACGCGCTGGCCCGACGGGACCGGGAGCTACCCGCCGGTCTGAGGCGTCCGTCGAGGCGACCCGCAGCCGTAGACATCGATGGCGGCCCGGATGCGCGAATCTCCTACTTCCGACGCGCCCGATGGCTCCCAGTCTGTGCATCTGTCTCTAAAGGAAACGACGCACATGGCAACCAGCAGCATCCTCGGCGGCGAGCACGCCCCGACCGCCCCCAAGGGCACCGACGCCGACGCCCTCGGCCCCAGCGATTCCAGCGACAGCGGCAGCGATGCCGCGGGCGACGACCGCGCGGTCATCGACGGCGGCGAGGAGCCGGCGACCAACGCGGACATCCTGCCCGACCGCGTGGGCGTCTTCCCGGACGCCGCGACGGAAGTCGCCGACGCCGTCGACGATCCCGAAGCATTGAATCCCGAAGAACTTGCCGACGAGAACGACGGCGAGGACAACGACGAAGAGACCGCCTGATGCCGGGCGTTCCCGATGCGGCCGCGCGCCTGAAGCACACGCTGCGCCACGTGTTCGGCCATGCCCGCCTGCGCGCGGGCCAGGCCGAGGTCATCGAGCGCGTGATGGCCGGCCGCTCGACGCTGGCCGTGATGCCCACAGGCGCCGGCAAGTCGCTGTGCTACCAGCTGCCGGCCCTGCTGCTCGAGGGCCGCACGGTGGTGGTGTCGCCGCTCATCGCGCTGATGAAGGACCAGTGCGACAAGCTGCAGGAACTGGGCATCGCCGCCGTGCAGGTCAACAGCGCACTGAGCGCCGACGAACTCGAGCGGGCCGAACAGGCGATCGACGACGGCAGCGCGCGCATCGTGCTGGTCACGCCCGAGCGGCTGTCGGACCCCGCGTTCATGCAGCGCCTGTCGGCCCATCCCGTGGCGCTGGTGGCGGTCGACGAGGCGCATTGCATTTCCCAGTGGGGCCATGACTTCCGGCCCGCCTTCCTCGAGATCGGTCCGGCCGTCCGCGCGCTCGGCAACCCGCCCGTGCTCGCGCTCACGGCCACCGCGGGCGAGGAGGTGGCGGCGGACGTCATGAAGAACCTGGGCATTCCGCGCGCCGGCCTCATCGATACCGGCGCCTACCGCGCCAACCTGCAGTTCGCGGTCGAGCAGATGATGCAGGAGCCCGATCGCCAGCGCCGCATCGTCGAACTGGTGCGCGAGGAGGCCGGCAGCGGCATCGTCTACGCCGCCACGGTGAAGGCCGCGCAGGAGGCCTTCGACGCCCTGAAGGCGGCCGATCAATCGGTCGCGCTCTACCACGGCAAGCTCGGCGCGCGCGAGCGCGCCGAGGCGCAGGAAGCATTCATGGCGGGCAGTGCGCGCGTGATGGTCGCGACCAATGCCTTCGGCATGGGCATCGACAAGCCCGACATCCGCTTCGTCGTGCATTGCCAGATGCCGTCGAGCCTGCATGCCTACTACCAGGAGGCCGGCCGCGCGGGGCGCGACGGCGAGCGCGCACGCTGCGTGCTGCTGTTCCACTCCAAGGACCGGTCGGTGCAGCAGTTCTTTCTCGCGGGCCGCTATCCGCAGCTCGAGGACCTCGATGCCGTGTACCGGCAACTGCTCGCGGAGCCACCAACGGCCGAAGGCTGGACCGCCGCAAACCTGCTCGATGCGCTGGAGCGCCCGCGCACGCGCATGCAGGCGGCGATCGCCTTGCTGCGGCAGCAGAAGCTGCTGGCCATCGACCGGCGCGGGCGCATCGCGCTGCGCCAGGCGATGGCCGAGCGCGCCGATTTCGGCGCGATGCTCGACGGCTACAAGGCGCGGCGCGAGCAGGACCGCGAGACCCTCGAGCGCATGCTCGCCTATGCGCAGTCGGGCCAGTGCCGCTGGCAGCTGCTGCTCGACGACCTCGATCCCTCGGCCACCGCGAAGCGCTGCGGCACCTGCGACAACTGCCGGCGCATCGCGGCCCACGAGGCCGCGATGGCGCAGCCCATCGTGGTGAGCGAAGAGACCGCGCAGGCCGCGACGAGCAAGCGCATGCCCTTCGCCGAGAGCGATCCCGTGAAGGTCAAGCGCTTCGGCGCCGGCGTCGTCGTGGCATCGACCGACGGAATGGTCACGGTGGCTTTCGAGGATGGCAGCCGGCGCTGCTTCCATCCCGACTACGTGAGCCGCCGGCGCGCGTCGCGCAAGAAACCCGCCGCACTCGCGATGGCTGGCGCCGCTAGCTTCGCGGCACCCGTGCCGGCCTGATCCGCCGCATCGCCACCGCCATGAACAGCGCGCCGCCGGCGAACATGGCCAGGGGCGCTGCCAGCCCGCGCGGTGCGCGAGGAGCATCCTTCGGGGACACGCGCACGCTCGGGCCCAGGCTGTCCGTGCCTACTTCCGCCTGCCGCGCGGCTTCTTGCGTGGCCGCCTGCGCCTTGCTCGCGGCCACCGACCCGTGGGCATTGGCATAGACCTTGGTGAACTCCGCGCCCAGCAGGAAGATCTGCGCCGCGTAGTAGACCCAGGCCAGCAGCACCACCAGCGAGCCCGCGGCCGCGAAGGATTCGTTGACGCCGCTCTTGCCGAGGTACAGGCCGATCAGCACCTTGCCGATCTCGAACAGCACCGCGGTCACGCCGGCGCCGACCCACACGTCGCGCCAGGCGATCGGCGCGCTCGGCATGAACTTGAAGATCATCGCGAACAGCACGGTGAGGATCGCGAGCGAGACGAGGATGTTGACGCCCTGCAGCAGCGCCTCCCATCCCGGCAGCAGCGCGGCGCTCCAGCTTCCCAGGGCGGCCAGCGCCGCGCTCACCACGAGCGAGACCATGAGCAGGAACGCGAGGCCGAGGATCAGTCCGAACGACAGCACGCGCGCGCGCAGGATGCCCCACACGCCCTGCGGCTTCGCGCGCTCGGGCACATGCCAGATGCGATCGAGCGCGCTCTGCAGTTCGGCGAAGACCGTGGTCGCGCCGACGACCAGCACGACGATGCTGATCGCGCCGGCCACCAGGCCGCGCGAGGGTTCGCTGGCGCTGCGGATCAACCCCTGCACCGCGAGCGCACCTTCCGCGCCGATCAGGCCCGACAGCTGCGCCGCGATCTGACCCTGCACGGCTTCGGCGCCGAACAGCGCGCCGGCGATCGCGATCACGATCACCAGCAGCGGCGCCAGCGAGAACATCGTGTAGTACGAAATCGCCGCGCCCATGCTCGGCGCGAAATCGTCGATCCATGCCATCACGGCGTCCTTGCACAGGCGCGGGAGAGAGGGCTTTGAGGGCTTTGGGGTCGCGGGGATGGTTCGGGTCGAGGAGGAGGCCATGGCCGTCACCGTGCCGGCGCGTTCGCGGGCCGGCCGTAGGAGACCGGCGGCTCATGACGTGGGTCGCGCGGGATGCGCGTTGGCTGACACGGGAGGGCGCGGATGCCCCACCCTGGCCGATGCGGCATGGCGGTCCATTGAAGTCTTCTCTCCATCACTTCACGAAAGTCTTCTCCATGAACCGAATCACTCGAATCCTTTGCGCCAGCGGTTTCGCGCTGGCCGTCGTGCCCGCCGTGGCCCAGTCCGGTGGCAGCGGCGGTGGCGGCGGCGGGCCGGGCCTGAACAGCTCGGACAGCGTCGCGACGCAACCGAAGAATGGCGGCACCTCGGCCACCACCCAGCCTTCCGCGACCAGCCAGGGCAATTCGATGTCGGGTGGCAACCTGAACCCGCAGGGCAAGGCGTCGAACCAGCAGGCACGCCCCGGAACGAGCTCGACGACGGGTTCCCGAATGGGCGAGAACCCCAACACGCAAGCCACGGGACAGGGCCGCACGACAAGCCCTCAGTAAAGAAGAGCGTGGGTCACTCCGGCTCGATGCCTGCGGCCTGGATGACCTCGCTCCACCGGCGCGACTCTGCGGCCTGAAATCTCGCGAGTTCCTCTGGCTCGGTCGTCCACGCGGAGGCGCCCGAGGCCTGCAGGAAGCTTTGCGTCCGGCGGCCGCCGACGGCAGCGGCCAGTGCGTCGCGCAATTTCGACACCACGGGCGCCGGCGTGGCGGCGGGCACATAGGCCGCGAACCAGTAGCCGAGGTCGTAGCCCTTGATGCCCGACTCGTCGAAGGTCGGCACGCCGGCGAGCGCCGGTACCCGCTTGGCGGACGAGACGGCGATCGCGCGCAGTCGTCCGCCCTCGATCTTCGGAATGCCCGTCACGGTGTCGACGATCATCATGTCGAGCTGCCCGCCGATGAGGTCGGTCATGGCGCTAGGGTTGCTGCGATAGGGCACGTAGAGCAGGTCGGTGCCGCTCATCTGCTTGAACATCTCGCCGGCGATGCGGCTCGACGAGTTGCCGGCGCCGAACGACAGCTTTCCGGGAGCGGCGCGCGCGGCGGCGATGACGTCGGCGAGGCTCTTCAGCCGCGAGTCCGGGCGCACCACCAGCACCATGCCGCCGCGGCCCAGGCCGGTCACCGGCTTGAAGTCCTTCACCGGATCGTAGGGAAGCTTCTTGAACAGGTGCGGGTTCGCGACCTGCGTGGTGTTGGTCGTGATCAGTACCGTATAGCCGTCGCCCGCGGCCCGGGCCACCTCCTGGCTCGCGATGAGCCCGCTCGCTCCGCCCTTGTTCTCGACGACGACCGGCTGCTTGAGGCGCTCCGCGACGCTGGCACCGACCGCCCGCGCGAGCTGGTCGGTGGCGCTGCCCGCGCCGAAGGGAACGACCAGGACGATCGGTTTGCTCGGATAGGGGGCGGCTTGCGCCCACACGGCGGGCATCGCCATCGTCGCGGCCGCGAGGACGCAGGCCGAACGGACGATTCGGAAAAGCTGGCTGGCGGTGTTGTTCATCTGCTTGTCTCCTGTCTTGCTCGTTCTCGATGATTAGCGGGCGCCGCGCGCGTTCGCGAGGAAGCCGCGCACCGCGTTCTTGTGCTCGTCGCCGCACAGCAGGATGGCCTGCATCGAGGCCGCCTGCTCGAGCGCGCCGGACAGCGTCGACTGGCTGGCATCGCGCACGAGTCGCTTGGCCATGCGCATGCCATGCGGCGGGTTCATCGCGATCCGCTCGGCGAGCTTGCGTGCTTCCTCCTGGAGCTGGCCCGCGCCGAACACCTGGGAAACGACGCCCAGGCGCAAGGCGGCCTGCGCGTCGATGAACTCGCTCGTCAGCGTGAGCTCCATGGCCTTCGACAGGCCGACGAGGCGCGTCAGGAACCAGGCGCCGCCGATGCCCGATACGAGCCCTAGGCGCAGGAAGCTCTCGGAGAAGCGGGCGTCGTCGCTGCACAGGCGCACATCGCACATGAGCGACAGGTCGAAGCCCGCGCCGATCGCGAGGCCGTTGACCGCGGCAATGACCGGCACCTCGATGCCGTGAACTGCGTGCGTGATGCGATGCAGGCTCTTGAGCAGCCGTTCGCGCACCTGCGTCGTGCTGCCCGCCATCAGGTCGGTGCCGTCGCGCATGTCGTTGACGTTGCCGCCGGTGCAGAAGTTCTTGCCGCTGGCGCGCAGGACCACGCAGCGGACCTCCTCGTGCGCGTTGACGCGCTCGAGCGCATCGGCGAGCGCCGAGGTCATCGCGAGGTTCAGCGCGTTGCCGGTGGCGGCGGACTGCATGGTGATCGTGAGAACGGCGCCATCGATGCGCGATGCGACGAGGTCGGAAGGGGAGGAGGTCATGCGGTAAGGCTTTGGGAGGGGGGAGTGGTGGTGATGGCGCCGCAGCGAAGCAGCGCGTCGATCTCTTGCTGGGGGATGCCGTAGGCCGCGAGCACCGCCGCGGAGTGCTGTCCCACGAGCGGTGGCGGTGTGGCGCGTGGGCCATCGCCGCCTGCGTTTCGGATCGCGAATCCGGGCATGCGCACCGCGCCGGCGATCGGATGCTCGATCACGGTTTCGACGCCGCTGCTGCGGTACTGGAGCGAGGACGTGACCTCCGCATAGCCGGCGATCGGCGCGCAGAGGATGTCCACCGCTTCGAGCGTCGAGAGCCAGGCCTCGGTCGGCCGCTGCTGGAACGCCGCGGCCAGTTGCTGGAACAGCGCGTCGCGATGCCTGACCCGCGACACGTTGTCCGCGAACAGCGGGTCCCTCTCGAGCGCGGGCTGGCCGATGGCATGGCAAAGCGCGCTCCAGCGCTCGGGCTGGTAGGCCGCCACCATGATCCAGCCATCGGCGGTCGGAAAGGCTTCGTTCGGCGCCGCATACGGTGCGGCGCTCCCGCTCTTGCCGGGCTCGATGCCGCTGGCCAGGTAGGACGCGAGTCCCACCTGCTGGAGCATCAGCGTGGCGTTGTAGAGGCTGACGTCGATGTGCTGGCCTTCGCGTCCTTGCCGCACCGGGACGAGCGCACCGAGGATCGCGATGGTCGCCAAGTAGCCGGTCGCCATGTCGGCGATGGGGCTCGGGACTTTCGAGGGTGGCGACCCCGCCGGGCCGAGGGTGCTCATCAAGCCCGCGACCGCCTGGATGATCCCGTCCACGCCGGCCTTGCCACTCGAAGGGCCGTGCTGCCCGTAGGCCGAGATCGAGCAGTAGACCAGCGAGGGATTGGCCTCGCGCACGCTGTCGAAGTCGAGGCCGAAGCGCTTCATCACGCCGGGCCTGAAGCTCTCGATGACCACGTCCGCGGAGGCCATCAGGCGCCGCACGAGGTCGCGGCCCTGCGGTGTCTTGAGGTCGACCGCGAGGCCCTGCTTGTTGCGGTTCACGCTGAGCGAGATCACGCTCTCGCCGTGGAGCCAGGGCGGTCCGATGCGCCGCCCCATCTCGCCTTGGGGCGACTCGATCTTGACGACCTCGGCGCCGAGGTCGCCGAGCAGCATGCCGCACAACGGACCCGCGACGACGTGCGAGAAGTCGAGCACGCGCAGCCCGGCCAAACTGGTTCCCAACATGTGTTCTTGCCTCTTGTTCTCGAAGCCGGCGGTATGCCGGCGCCCACCGTCAGGGGGTGGTTTCAACGAGGCTCGAGAATAGAAATCGGCTGCCTCGCGGGCAAACGACATTTGCTGCCGAGGCTTTGACTTTTTGTTAAAGCGCCGAGGGCATCGTGGTGCTCGACGCGGCGACCGCGTCCGCCAGCCAGCGCCGGAACGCGGCCAGCTCGACCGACTCTTCGCGCTCGCGGGGCGAGGCGAAGTAGTAGGTGTGATCGCCGCGATCGAGCGCGAGCCCGAACGGCATCACCAGCCTTCCCTCGGCGAGGTCCTTCTCGACCAGCGCCTTCTGCGCCATGGCCACGCCATGTCCCTCGACCGCCGCTTGGTAGGACAGCAGCGAGGTCTCGTACTTCATGCCCTGGTAGGCGTTGACGCCGGGCGCGCCGGCCGCGCGCAGCCACAGCGCCCAGTCGTCGATGCGCGCGAGCGAGTGCAGCAGCGTCTCGGAGGCCAGTTCGCGCGGCTCCCGCGGACCGGTGGCGCCCGCGCGCGGCGCCATCACCGGCACGAGCTCGTTCGGCACCAGCTTCTGCACGATCAGCCGCGGCCAGTGGCCGTCGCCGAGTTCGATGCCGGCGTCGATGTCTTCCCGGCTGAAGTCCAGCGGCGCCGCCGATGCGGTCAGTTGGACGTCGATGCCCGGGTGCAGCTGATGGAAGCCCGCGAGCCGAGGAATCAGCCAGCGCACCGCGAAGGTGGCCGGCGAGCGGATCCGCAGCACGCGCCGCCGGTAGCCGCCACCCATCGCAGCGTTGGTGGTCTCCCGCAGGGCCATGAAGAGGGGCGTGATCTCCGCCAGATATTTCGCGCCCGCGGGCGTCAGCGACAGGCCGCCATGCTCGCGGCGGAAGAGCTGGAAGTTCAGGAACTCCTCGAGCACGCGGATCTGCCGGCTGACGGCCGCCGGTGTCACGAACAGTTCCTCGGCCGCCTTCGAGATGCTCAGCAGGCGCCCCGCGGCCTCGAACATCTTCAGCGGGTTGAGTGGCGGAAGCGGCGTCATGGTCTTCAGTGCGCGGCCACGTACAGCGCATGCGGCGAGGGATCGGGCCGCGCGAACGCCTCGCGCATGCGCGCGGCCTCCTCGGCCGGGCCGCGGCCGAACATGCGCTTGAACTCGCGGCTGAACTGCGAGGGGCTTTCGTAGCCCACCTGCGCGCTGGCATGCGCGGCTGTGACCTGGTGGCGGGCCATGATCAGCCGGGCCTGGTGCAGGCGCGTGGTCTTCAGGTACTGGATCGGCGAGGTCGACGTGACCGCCTTGAAGTGCGCGTGGAACGAGGTGGGGCTCATGCCCGCTTCGTCGGCGAGACCGTCGATATCGAGCTTCTGGTCGAAGCGCGCATGGATGGTGCGGATGGCCTTCGCGATCTTGCCGAAATGGCCCTGGCGCGTGAGCGAGGCCCGGATGGCGCTGCCCTGCTCGCCGGTGAGAACGCGGAAGTAGATCTCGCGAACCAGGTCGGGGCCGAGGATGGGGGCCTCGAGCGGCGAGTTCATCGCCTCGAGAAAACGCAGCACGGCGCGGGCCAGGCGCTCGTCCATCGGGGTCGACATCAGGCCCTTGGGCGCCGCGCCTTCGTCGGATCCGTGCTCGTCGAGCTTCATCATCAGTTCCGCCGCGACCTGGAAGTCGAGGCGGAAGTAGATGGCCAGCAGCGGCTCCTGCGCCGATGCGTCCGTGTCCATCGAGAAGGGAACCGGCACCGACACGGCCAGGTAGTGCTGCGCGTCGTAGAGGTAGACCTCGTCGCCGAGGAAGCCGCGCTTGCGGCCCTGCAACACGATGACGATGCCGGGCTCGTAGAGCACCGGCGCGCGGGCCAGCGGCCGGTCGGACCGGAGGATCCGGACATCGGGCAGCACGGTCAGGTTGTAGCCTTCGATCGGCGCCAGGGGCTGCACCAGATCGACCATCTGCTGCTGCACATGGGAGACCTGCGGCGGTGCGTTGCGTGGACGAGCGTCGTTCATGGGAGCCGCGAATCTGCCACAGCCGGGCCGCCGGGTCCACGGCTTCGTAGTTTTAGGCAAGCCATGTGTGCGACTCGGCATATCGCGACCGTGCTGCGATTTCTACGATCGGTGCCTGATCTTCAAGGAGCCGACCATGACACAGACCACACCCAAAACCTTCCTCATCACGGGCGTCAACTCGGGATTCGGAAAAGCCTTCGCTGCAGCCGCCCTGGCGCAGGGGCACACGGTGCTCGGCACCGTGAGGAATGAAAGCAACAAGGAAGCCTTCGAGCGCAGCGTGCCCGGCCGATCGCATGCCGTGGTGCTCGACGTCACCGATTTCGACGCGATCGAGCGTTCCGTTCCCCACCTGCTCGCTCAGCACGGGCCCATCGACGTGCTGGTCAACAACGCGGGCTACGGGCACGAGGGCACGCTCGAGGAGTCCAGCTTGGCCGAGATGCAGCGCCAGTTCGACGTGAACGTCTTCGGCGCGGTCGCGATGATCAAGGCCGTGCTGCCCTCGATGCGCACGCGCCGCCGCGGCCACATCGTCAACATCACCTCGATGGCCGGCTACATCACCATGCCCGGCATCGCCTACTACTGCGGCAGCAAGTTCGCGCTCGAGGGCATCTCCGAAGTGCTCGGCAAGGAGGTCGCGGGCTTCGGCATCCATGTCACCGCCGTCGCGCCAGGCTCGTTCCGTACCGACTGGGCCGGGCGCTCGATGGTGCGATCGGAGCGCAGCATCGCGGACTACGACGCGCTCTTCGACCCGATTCGCGCGGCCAGGCAGGCCAAGAGCGGGGCGCAGACCGGCGACCCCGCGAAGGCGGCACAGGCACTGCTCGCGCTGGTCGATGCGCCGAATCCGCCGGCGCACCTGTTGCTGGGCACCGATGCGCTGGGGCTCGTGCGCGCCGGTCTCGCGGCGACGTCCGGGGAGATCGATGCCTGGGAAGCGGTGACGCGCTCGACCGATCACGCCTGAGGTTCGCGCAGCAGCGCATGCAGCGCCGCCGCCATGTGGGCCTGCATGGCGGCCGCGGCGCCGGCCACGTCGCCCTCGCAGATGCGGGCCACGAGTTCGGCGTGGCCATCCTGCACCTGCTGCAGGCTCTTGCGCGTCTTGCGCCGTTCCATGCCCTGGCGCGACAGCGATTCCAGCGACGCGCGGATCGATCCGATCATCTGCCACAGCAAGGGGTTGCCGCTGGCGCGCGCGATCTCGACGTGCAGTTCGGTGTCGAGCGCCGCATAGGTGGCCGGGTCGCGCAGGCAGCCCTGCATGCGCGTCACCAGCGCCGTCATGCGCTCGATCTGGGCCGGCTGCCGGCGCGCGGCCGCGAGCGCCGCGGACTGGCCTTCGAGCGCCGCGCGCACGGCCATCAGGTCCTCGGTGGAGTTGTCGAGCACCTGCAGCGCGCGCGCGAAGTAGATCGACATCGCGGTGGCGTCGAGGTCGCGCCGGATGATCGGGCTCTTGCCGTTGGCGATGTCGACCACCCCCATGCCCTTGAGCGTGCGCAGCGCCTCGCGCACTACGGGCCGGCTCACGCCGAGGATCTCGGCCAGCCGGCCTTCGCCGGGCAGCGCGGCGCCGGGCGCCAGCCGCGAGCGCTCGATGTAGCCGAGCAGGCTCTGCACGGCCTGCTCCGACAGCGGCACGCGCTCGAGCTTGTCCAGGACGAAGGGGTGGGCGGTCATCGCTACCTATCATATAGGGTGAGAGCTTGCGACCCAGGCGGGCGCCCCGTTCAATCGGGCCATTGATCGACTGGCTGAACGAACGAAGAGACAAGCATGTGGAAAGACGATGACGAGCTGTTCCAGCTCATGAAGACCAAGCTGTTCCCCGCCGTCGTGGGCGACATCCTCGACACCATGGGGCTGCTGCGGCAGTTCCTGCCGCCCGCCATCCGGCCGGTGGAGCGCTCGATGGTGATCGCGGGCCGCGCGATGCCGGTGCTCGAGACCAACTGCTTCGCGCGCACCGAGCCCGAGGGCAAGACGCCGCTGAGCCGGCAGCCCTTCGGCCTGCTGTTCCAGGCGCTCGACGACCTGAAGCCCCACGAGGTCTATGTCGCGACCGGCTGCGCGCCGCAGTTCGCGCTCTGGGGCGGGCTCATGACGACGCGGGCCCAGCACCTGAAGGCGGCGGGCGCGGTGCTCGACGGCTACTCGCGCGACACCAACGAGGTGCTGGAGCTGGGCCTGCCGGTCTTCTCGCTCGGCGGCTATTCGCAGGACCAGGGCCCGCGCGGCAAGGTCGTCGACTACCGCGTGCCGGTGGAGATCCAGGGCGTGCGCGTGCGTCCGGGCGACATCGTCTTCGGCGACCAGGACGGCGTGCTGATCGTGCCGAAGGAGGCCGAGGTCGAGGCCTTGCGCCGCGCGCTCGAGAAGGCCAGCACCGAGAACGCGGTGCGCACCGCCATCCGCAACGGGATGAGCACGGTCGAAGCCTTCGAGACCTTCGGCGTGATGTGACGGGGCCGCCTCGCTTTTCTCCCGTACTCGCCGACTAATTAACAAGGAGACTCACATGTTCGATTCGATGTCGCGCCGGCAGCTGCTGGCGGTCGCGGCCGGTGCCGCCATGGCCGGCCTGTCCGGCGCCGCCGCGGCGCAAAGCGCCGCGGAAATCCAGAAGAAGGGCCAGCTCACGATCGGGCTGCTCGTGGACTTTCCGCCCTACGGCACCACCAATGCGCAGAACCAGCCCGACGGCTACGACGCCGATGTCGCGCGGCTGCTGGCCAAGGACCTCGGCGTCAAGCTCAACCTCGTGCCCGTCACCGGGCCCAACCGCATCCCGTTCCTGCTGACCAACAAGGTCGACCTGCTCGTGGCCTCGCTCGCGATCACGCCCGAGCGCGCGAAGCAGGTCGACTTCTCGGCGCCCTATGCGACCGCCACCGTGATCCTGTACGGCGCGAAGAAGGTCGACATCAAGAGCGCGGCCGACCTCAAGGGGCGGCGCATCGGCGTGGCGCGCGCGAGCGTCCAGGACGTGGCGCTGACCGCCATGGCGCCCGAGGGCACCGAGATCCGCCGCTTCGACGACGATGCCTCGGGCATGCAGGCGCTGATCTCGGGCCAGGTCGATGCGATCGGCTGCTCCACCACCGTCGCCGCGCAGATCGCCAAGCGCGTGCCGCCCGACACCTACGAGAAGAAGTTCACCGTGCGCGAGCAGGTCATGGCCATCGCCATGCGGCCCGGCCAGGCCGAGCTGAAGAAGACGCTCGACGAGTTCGTCGCGCGCAACCGTGCGAATGGCGAGCTCAACAAGCTCTATCAGAAGTGGTTGGGGACGGACTTTCCGGTGATCGCGGCGTCCTGATTCGCTCACGCGCGGCGAAGCAGTGCTCCTGCTTCGCGCTGCAGCGCCTCGCGGTGCTCGGGCGCCGCGATCGACACCATGGCCGCCACGCGCTCGCGGATCGTCAGCCCTCGCAGCCGGGCCATGCCGTGCTCGGTGGCGATCACGTCGACATCGCTGCGGGCCGTCGTCACCGGTCCATGGAGCCGGCTGACGATCTTCGAGCGGCCGTCCTTCCCGGTGGACGGCAGCGCGATGATCGAGACCCCGCCGTCCGATTGCGATGCGGCGCGCACGAAATCGACCTGCCCCGCGACCGCGCCGATGTGGTCGCCCTCGATCGCTTCGGCGTTGACCTGTCCGGTCAGGTCGACCTCGAGCGCCGAGTTGATGGACACGAGCCGCTTGACGCGCGCCAGCGTCGCGGCGGCGTGGGTGTAGCTCGCGTGGCACAGGCGCAGGCCTCGGTTCTCGTGCGCGAAGCGGTAGAGGCGCCGGGTGCCGAACAGCATGCCGGTGACGGTCACGCCGGGATCGATGCCCTTGTGCGCATTGCTGATGGCACCGCTTTCCACCAGGTCGACGACCGAGTCGCCGATCATTCCCGAATGGATGCCGAGGTCGCGGCGATCGGACAGCATCGCGACGACGGCTTCGGGGATCGCACCGACGCCGATCTGTAAGGTCGCCCGATCGGGAATGGCGTCGGCCAGCCTGGAGGCGATCTGCCGCTCGATCGCACCGAAGCGCGCCGTGGGCAGTTCGATCGGCATGCGATCGGTGGGCACGACCACCGAGATCTCGTCGGCGCGCAGCGGTTCGTCGCAGGGCGTCCAGGGCACGTTCGCGCTCACCTCGGCGATCACGACGCGGGCGCGGCGCAGGGCCGTGCGCAGATGGTCGTTGACCAGGCCGAAGCTGTGCTCGCCGCGCGCATTGGCGGGGCTCACGAGCAGCATCACCACGTCGCTGCGGATCTGCCCGGCCTCGAGCATCGGGCCGATCGACGAGAAGTGGCACGGCATGGGGTCGAGCGCGCCCGCGGCCACGAGCTTCCTGAGCGACCCGATGCCGCCGATGCCGCTGAAGCGCAGGTGGTCGGCGTGCTGCGGACCGAAGGTGCTGGAGAAGGCGGTGGTGCAGAAGAACACGCCGGCGCCGCTGAAGGCGGCGCGCTGCGCCACCAGTCTCTCGGTCAGGCTCAGCGGCTCGCCCGTGCCCTGGCCGAACACGATGCCGTCGCCGGGCCGCACGTAGCTGGCGAGGTCCAGGTCCTCGAGGCGCACGGTCCGCGTCATGGCCGTGCTCCGATCGGCTCTTGGGGGACGCAGGCGCGCATGCCGGCCTCGATGAGCCAGTCCACCGAGACGTAGCGCAGGTTGGCGCCACGGCGCTGGAACAAGGGCAGTTCCTCGGTCGTGGCCGGATAGCCGAAGCTCCGACCGAGGCCGTGCAGGGTGGCGCAGGCCTCGTCGATGGCCGCGAGGGTCTGCGGCGTGTGGCGTCCGCGTCGGCCGGCCAGTTCGTAGGCGATGTCGTTCGGACCGATGAGGAAGGCATCCACGCCCGGGACCGCGGCGATCGCATGCAGCGACTCGAGCGATGACCGGGTCTCGATCTGGATCACCAGCGACTTGCGGATCGCGTCCTCGCCGCAGGCGTAGCGCACGAGTTCCGCGGCCTCCTCGACCTGGGCCGCGGTCTCGATGTGCGGCACGACGAGCGCATCGGCGCCGCGGTCCAGCAGACGGATCAGCTCGGGGCCCGCGCGCGAATGGGAGCGCACGGCCGCGGGCAGGCCGCAGGCACGCGCGGCGACGATCAGCTCCGCGGCCGCATCCAGCCCGATCCCGGTGCGTTCGCAGTCGATGAAGGCCGCATCCGCACCGTGGCGCGCAAGCAGCGGCATCAGGTCGGGATTGCGTCCGCCCACATTGACCATGGTCACGGGCTCGCGCGCGCGCAGCCGGGCGGTGAAGGCATTCGGGCTCGCGGCCATGCGGGAACGGTCACTGGACATCGGCGGCCACCTCCCGCGGCGGGACGCGGATGTCCGCTGGCTCGGGCGGGTGCCCGCGCTCCTCCCACAGGAAGTCGCGGGCCAGATCGGCTGCATTGGGGCAGCCGATCTGGCCGAGCGTGAGGTCCAGTTCGGCGCGAAGAATCTCGACCGCGCGCTGCGCGCCGGCGGCACCGTGCGCGGCCAGGCCATAGCCCGCGGCGCGGCCCACGAAGCACAGCCGCGCGCCCAGGCACAGCGCCACGGCGATGTCGGAGCCGCGCCGGATGCCGCTGTCGAACATCACGACCATCCGCTTGCCGACGGCGGCGACGACCTCGGGCAGCGCGTCGATGGCAGCGACCCCGCGATCGAGTTGCCGGCCGCCGTGGTTGGAGACGATCACGCCGTCCACGCCCAGCGTCGCGGCGTGTTGCGAGTCTTCCGCGCTCAGGATGCCCTTGAGGACCAGGTGGCCCGTCCATTGCTGGCGCAGCCGCTCGACCAGCGACCAGCGGTGCGGCGTGGGGACCTGCGACGCATAGAAGCTCGTGAGCTCGCGCGCACCGATGCCCGCGGGCGCATAGGGCAGGACGTTCTCCATCACCGGCAGGCCGTTGCGCAGGTAGCGCGCGACCCAGGCGGGATGGCGCAGTGACTCGAGGATCACCGCGGGTGTCGGCTTGTAGGGACGCACCCAGCCGCTGCGCATGTTGCGCTCGCGCTTGGCATGCAGCGGCACGTCGACCGTGACCACCAGCGTCTCGATGCCGCTGGCTGCGGCCCGCCGCAGCAGGTCGGCCTCGATCTTCGCGTCCTTGCACGGGTAGTACTGGAGCCAGGCGCCCGGTGCCTTCTCCGCGATGGCCTCGGTCGTGGCATTCGAGGCGCCGGACAGCACGAAGGGCAGCCCGTTGCGATGCGCGGTCTCGGCCAGCAGCAGGTCGCCCTGGTGGCGCACCATTCCCAGCATGCCCATCGGGCCGATGCCGAACGGCGAGCCGTAGGTCTTGCCGAACACGGTGACCTGCTGCGAGCGCGTCGAGATGTCCACCAGATAGCGCGGCCGCAGCAGGTGCGTCCGCAGGCGGCGCTCGTTGCGCGCGAGGGCCTCCTCGTCGTCGGCGCCGCCCTCGAGGTAGTCGTAGATCACCCGCGGGAGATAGCGACGTGCCTGGCGCTGCAGATCCGCGATGCTCAGGCATTGGGCAGGCGTGGCGCTCATGCGTGCGCGCCCTTCGCTTGGCCGGATGCCGTCCGCTGCGCCTGCGTGGGCGCGCCGGGGGTCTGCACTTCGGCGACCAGCACGTGCTCGCCGGCCGTGACGAAGATCCGCCCGCGGCCGGGCCCGCCGTAGGCGCAGTTGGTGGTCATGCGCCCGACCGGCGAATCCAGCCGCAGCGCGGGTTGGCCGAGCTCGTCGAAGATCCAGACCGCGCCCAGGCCCACGTGGCACACGGCGATGCCTCCGCCCTCGTCGAGCGCGAGGCCGTCGGGACCGCCGCCACCCGACAGCTGGATCCAGCTGCCGACCTTGGTCACGAGGCCGTGCTGCTTCACGAGCGGCACACGCCAGATCGCGTTGGCGCGCGTGACGGCGACGAACAGCACATCCTCGTGCAGGTTGAGCACGAGGCCATTGGGGCTGGGCACGTTCGAGAGCAGACAGTCGAGCCGGCCATCGGCGGCGAGGCGATAGACGCGGCCGGTCGCATCGTGCAGGCCGGTCTGTCCCTGGTCGGTGAAGTACAGGTCGCCGTTCGAGGCGAAGCTCAGGTCGTTCAACCCCTTGAAGCGCTGGACGAGCGCGCGATCGAGGAAGGGCTCGACCTTTCCGGTGCGCGGGTCGAACACCATCAGCCCGTTCTTGTTGTCGGCGATGAAGGCGCGGCCGTCGGGATGGAACGCGAGGCCGTTGGGCTCGCCGTCGTACTCGAGCTCGCAGTGCATGTTCGCCTCGGGGTCGATCCTGAAGAGGCGGCCCCAGGGGATGTCGGTCACCCAGAGGTCGCCCCGGGCGTCGAAGGACGGGCCTTCGAGGAAGGCGGGCGCCTTGGCCCCGTGCAGCTGCACGTCGACCCAGGTGGAGCTTCTGTTCCTGACGTGGAAGCGCTCGGGAACGGTGGCGAAGACTTCGAACTTCCGGCTTGGCGGTGCGGCGTACATGGTGCTCACTCCATCCGGATGCCGAGGTCCTTCACCAGCGGACCCATGTTGGCCGATTCGGACTTGATGAGCTTCACGAAGTCGTCGGCGCCGATCCAGTTCGCTTCCAGGCCGAGCGCGCCCATCTTGTCGCGCAGGTCGGGCATGGCGAGCACTTCCTTGAGGTCGTCCGAGATCTTCTGCCGGATCGGCGCGGGCAGGCCGGCCGGGCCCATGAGGGCGTGCCACATCGGGGCCTCCGAATTCTTCAGCCCGAGTTCGCCCAGCGTGGGAACGTCGGGCAGCGAGGCGATGCGCCGGGCGCTGTTGGTCGCCAGCGGGCGCAGCTTGCCCGCCTTGAACAGCGGCGGATAGGCCGGCACGCCATCGAGGCCCGAATGGATCTCGCCCGACAGCAGCCCCTTGGTCACGTCGGCGCCGCTCTTGTAGGCCACGTACCGCGTCTTCACGCCCGCGTCGCGCATGAAGCGCTCGGCGGCCAGCTGCACGCCGACCACGCCACCGCCCATCGTGAAGGCCTCGGGGGACTTCTTCGCCAGCGCGATGAACTCCTGCATGGTGTGCGCCGGCATCGTGTCGTTGGCCACGAAGATCAGCGGCACCGAGGCGATGACGGCGATCGGGGTGAAGTCCTTGAGCGCGTCGTACGGCAGCCTCGTGACGGCGAACTGGTTGACGGTGAGCGTGGAGTTGATCGGCTGGAACAGGGTGTAGCCGTCCGGCGCGGCGCGCGCGGCCTCCACCGCCGCGATGATCGTGTTGGCGCCGGGCTTGTTGTCCACCATCACCTGCTGGCCCCAGCGTTCGGTGAGCTTCTGCGCGATGTGGCGCGCGGTCGCGTCGGCCGTGCCGCCGGCGGCGAAGGGCACGATCCAGCGGATCGGCCGCGTCGGCCAGTTCGGCGCGGACGTTTGCGCGCCCGCGACGAGCGCGGACAGCAGGAGGCCGAGGCCGATCAGGCCGGCCAGCAGGTTCTTGAAGCACTTGGGCATGGATGTCTCCAGGGGTTTTTGTCGAAGGGGAAAAGAAGGGCGCGGTTCAGCCGCGCAGCGCGCGCGCCTGCGCCTGGTAGCCGGTGGGATCGACGCGCACGTCGATCAGGCTCGGACCGTCGTGGTCGAGCGCGGCGCGCAGCGCCTGGCGGTAGCCGGCCTCGTCGTGCACGCTGAAGGCGCGCAGGCCGAAGCCACGGGCGACGTCGGCGAAGTCGGCGCGGGACCAGCCGACGCCGGCGGGCGCCATGCCCCGGTTGCGCTGCTTGAGCGCGATCAGGGACAGGGCGCCGTCGTTGAAGACCACCACGCACAGCCGCGCGCGTTGCTGCGCCGCGGTGGCCAGTTCGCCCGCGCACATCATCAGGCCGCCATCGCCGGTGAACGCGAGCGTCGGCCGGGCGGGATCGTGCAGCGCGCGCGCGATGGCGGCGGGCAGGGCGAAGCCCATGGTCGCCAGGCCGTTCGAGATCAGCGCGCCGCCCGGCACATCGGCGCGCCAGAGCGCCATGGCGGAGAACATGTGGGCACCGGCGTCGACCGTGATCGCGGGCCGCGGCGACGCGGCCGCGTCGAGCGCGACCTCCACCACGGCCTGCGGCGACAGCGCCGCACCGTCCTCGCCGCCCGCGCAGCCGAGGCGCTCGCGCATTCCGAGGCGCAGCGCGGCTATCTCCTCGGAGCTCCACTGCGAGCGGCGGCATTCGGGCAGCAGGGAGGCCAGCGCGGGCGCGAGCGGGCCCAGCAGGCTCGCCGCGGCCCGCACCGGCTGCACCGGCCGCGTGAACAGGGCGAGCTCGAGCACCGGCGTGTCGCCGCAGCGCACCGGGCCGATCAGCTCGACCGGGTCGAGCCCGATCGAGAGCACGAGGTCCGCCGCATCGAGCGTGGCTCGTTCGGCGGCGCCGCCCGTGACGTGGCCGACCGTCCATTCGGCGTCGTCGCTGAACAGTCCCTTGGCCTTGTAGGTGGTCAGCACCGGGCAATGCAGTTGCTGCACGAGCCGCACCACCTGCTGCAGGGTTCGGGGCTCGCGCGCTTCCAGGCCCAGCAGGACGACCGGTCGCTTCGCCCGCGCGAGCAGGGCCGTGGCGTCGGCCTGCAACCGTGTTTGTGGCTGCGGCGCGCTTGCCGGCGCCGGCCGCGGCGGCGCGGTCGCATCGATGACCACGCGCCGTTTCGCGTTGGCGCCCGTCAACACGAGGTGCGCCGGTCCCCAGGGCGCGGCCAGCATCGCGTCGACCAGCCTGTCGAACTCGAGCGCCGGAGCCTCGGACTCGAGCCGTGCCGCGGCCTTGACGACCGGCGCGGACATCGCGTGCTGGTCGAACACCTGGTGCGCATCGAGCGCGCGTTGCGCGTCGGTCCAGCCATCGCTGATGAAGAGCACCGGTGCCCGGTCCAGGCTCGCATGGGCCAGTCCGTTCATCGCACTGGCGGCGCCCGGGCCCTGCGTCGCGACGGCGACGCCGAAGCCATGGCGCAGTTCCGCATCGGCCGCGGCCATCAGCGCGGCACCGGTTTCGGTGCGGCACAGCACGAAGTCGATGCCGTGGCGGTCGAAGGCCTCGATCAGGTCGAGCGAGCTGCCGCCGCCCGGCACGCCGAACGCGCGTTTCACGCCATGGGCCGCGCAGCCGCGCGCGACGAGTTCCGCAATGGATTGCTGCGTCATGCTCAGACCTTCAGCACGAAGGGGTCCTGGATCTCGTCGCTGGTCTCGCACCAGACGCTCTTCGTCTGCAGGAACTGCTCGACCGACTCCATGCCGTTGACGCGCCCGATGCCGCTGTCCTTGTAGCCGCCGAAGGGCGAGTTGAAGGCCATCGCCCGGTAGGTGTTGATCCACACCGTGCCGGCCTGCAGCCTGCGCGCCATCGAATGCGCGCGGCGCAGGTCGCGCGTCCACACGCCCGCGGCGAGGCCGAAGCGGTTGCCGTTGGCCAGGGCCAGCACCTCGTCGTCGTCGGAGAAGGGGAGCACCGCGAGCACCGGGCCGAACACCTCCTCCTCGAGGATCGGGTTGTCGCGGCCGAGCCGATGCAGGATCGTCGGCTCGAAGAAGTAGCCCTGCTCCAGGCCCGGCACCGTGGCGCGGCGCCCGCCCTGCAGCACTTCGCCACCGGCGGACACGGCCTTGGCGACCAGCGACAGGTTCTTGTCGAGCTGCGCCGCCGTGGCCGCGGGCCCCATCTGGGTGTCGGCGGAGAGCGGGTCGCCCAGGCGGATCGCGCGGGCGCGCTGGACCAGCCGCTCCACCACCTGGTCGTAGATGCGCTCGTGGATGTACGCGCGCGAACCGGCGATGCAGGTCTGGCCGGCGGCGGCGAAGATGCCCGACAGCAGGCCCACCACGGCGTTGTCGACGGGCGCGTCGTCGAACACGATGTTCGGACTCTTGCCCCCGAGCTCGAGCGTGCAGCTCGCGAGCCGTGCCCCGGCGCGCGCGGCGATCGCACGGCCCGCGCCATCGCTGCCGGTGAAGCAGATCTTGGCCACGCCCGGATGGTCGACCAGCGCTTCGCCGGCCGCGCGCGCGCCGGTCACGACGTTGATGGTTCCCGGCGGGATGCCCGCCTCCTCGGCGAGGCGCACCAGTTCGAAGGCCGAGGCCGAGGTGACTTCGGAAGGCTTGAGCACCACCGTGTTGCCGGCCGCCAGCGCCGGCGCGCAGCTCATGATGGTGAGGAAGGTCGGCGAGTTCCAGGGCACGATCACGCCGATCACGCCGAGCGGTTCCCGCAGCGTGTAGTTCAGCACGCTCTGGCGCTCGAGCGGGATCACGCGGCCCTCGATCTTGTCGGCCAGCCCGCCGAAGTAGTAGAGCCACTCGCGCACCACGGTGGCCTGCGCCTTCATCTCGGCCAGCAGCTTGCCGTTCTGGGCCGATTCCAGGCGCGCGATGACCTCGCTGTGGGCGGCGATGCGCTCGCCCCAGGCCATCAGGAGGCGGCCGCGCCGGGTGTTCGACAGCCGGCCCCATTCGCCGTCGAGCGCCGCTTGCGCGGCGCGCACCGCCCGATCCACGTCGTCGGCGTCCGAGTCGGCGAAACGGCCCCAGGGAGCGCCGGTGGCGGGGTTCGTGCTGGTGAAGCTGCGTCCGGCGCGCGCGGGTTCGGTGCGGCCGGCGATGTGGTTCTGGAACTGCGGTGTCTCGGTCTGCATGAAGCTTCTTTCGGCGTGATGGTTGAAAGGGTTCGGGGGCGGCCCGTTCATTCGGGCTGGAGGCCGGCGGCCTGGATGGCCGCGCCCCAGGCGCGCTGCTGTGCCTGGACCAGCGCGGCGAGTTCGGCCGGGCTGCCGGGGCGCACCTCGAGGCCCATGGCCGCCATGCGCTGCCGCACCTCGGGCTTGCCGAGCACGCGCAGCAAGGCGGTGTTGAGGGTGACGACGACCGCCGCCGGCGTGCCCGCGGGGGCGAGCAGCCCGCCCCAGTTGTCGAAGTCGAAGCCCGGATAGCGCTCGCCGACCGCGGGCAGCTCGGGCAGGATCGGCGAGCGTGCGTTCGCCATCACGCCGAGGGCGCGCAGCCGTCCCGATTCGACGAAGGGCCGCGCGGAGCCCCAGTCGGTGAAGAGGAAGTCGACCCGTCCCGCCGCCAGGTCGGTGAGGGCCTCGGGCGAACTCTTGTAGGCCACTTCGGTCGCGGCGAATTCCGCGACGCGGCGGAAATGCGCGCCGCCCACGCGGCCGGAGGCGTTGCCGTAGCCATAGAACGCGCTGCCCTTCGCTCGCAGCCGTGCCACCAGCCCCGGCACGTCGCTATCGGGGGCGCTCGCATTCACCAGCAGCACGAAGGTGTAGTTGTTGAGTCCGCCGACGGTGGTGAAGTCCCGTACCGGGTCGTAGGGCAGGTTGCGCGTGAGAAAGGGCGCGGTCGAATGCGTGGAGGAGCTGCCCATGCCTAGCGTGTAGCCGTCGGGCGTGGCCCGTGCGAGCGCGGTCGTGGCGATCTGGCCCAGCGCACCCACCTTGTTCTCGATCACCACCGGCGTGTCGAGCTCGGGCTGCAGGTACTGGCCCAGCAGCCGTGCCAGGTTGTCGCCGCCGCTGCCGGGGCCGAAGGCCACGATCACGCGGATCGGCTTCGAGGGAAAGGCCGGCTCGGCCGCGGCGAGGCCATGCCACGGACCGCAGGCGATGCACAGCGCGAACAGCAGCGCGCTTCGGCGAGAGGGTTGCAGGAAAGGCATGGGTGGCTCCGGGGCGGCGGTGTGGGGGCGGTCTGCGCGGGTGCCGCGCGATCCGGTGGTCGTACAAAGTTGTACGAACAAATAAATCATCGTGTACGGACAACCAGAAGTCAACCACTGCTAGTGGAAATCCCTGAAGAGCAAGAGCACCAATTCATGGATTCTCATAGTTGTACGTACAATATGAAGATGGACCAAGAACACCCGAATGCTTCCTTCGCGGCCGCCTGCGCCTGGCTGTTCGTGCCGGCGGATCGCCCCGAGCGCCTCGCGAAGGCGCTTGCCAGCGGGGCCGACGCGGTGATCGTCGACCTCGAGGACGCCGTGGCCGAAGTCGCGAAGCGCAGCGCGCGCGAGCAGTTGCGCGAGGCGCTGGGCGCGCCGGGCGCGCGCGTCTGCGTGCGCATCAACGCGGCCGACACGCCGCATTTCGAGCAGGACCTGGCGCTGCTGTCGCTGCCCCGCGTGGCCGCGGCGATGCTGCCGAAGGCGTGCAGCGCGCAAGACCTCTCGCGCGTGCGCGCGGCGATGCCGCACGACGCAGCGCTGTTGCCGATCGTCGAGTCGGCGCTTGGCCTTGCCGCCGCGCGTGAACTGGCGCGGGCGCCGGGCGTGCTGCGATTGGTGTTCGGCTCCGTGGACTTCCAGCAGGACCTCGGCATCGAGGGCGATGACGAGGCCTTGCTGTTCGCGCGTTCGGAGCTCGTCCTGGCCTCGCGCCTGGCCGGCATCGGCGCCCCCGTCGATGGCGTGACCCTGTCGACGAGCGACCTGGCCCGCATCCATGCGGACGGTGTGCGCGCGCGGCGGTTGGGCTTCGGCGCCAAGCTGTGCATCCACCCGGCGCAGATTGCGCCGGTGCGCGAAGCCTTTGCCCCGGATGCGGCCGCCCTCGAATGGGCGCACGGCGTGATGCAGGCGGTGGAGGCGGCCGGCGGTGGCGCGGGAGCGATCCGCTATCGCAACGAGATGGTGGATCGCCCCGTCATCGAGCGCGCGCGAAGTCTGCTGTCCAGGGCCCGCGCATGAGCGGGGCGCGGCGCAGCTCCGCGCGCCTTGCTACGCCGCGGATGGCGTGAAGCCGTAGAGCCGCTGCGCATTGGTCGCGAGGATGGCGTCGCGCCGTTGCGCGTCGGGCACGGCGCGCCCGAGCACGTCGAGCAGGTCGCCCGGGTTGGGCATGCGCCCGCGGAAACTCACATGCGGCCAGTCCGATCCCCAGACGCAGCGCTGCGGCCCGGCTTCGGCCAGGGCCGCGGTGAACTCGAGGGTGTCGTCGTAGGGCGGCCCGGCCTCGGAATTGCGGAACGCGCCCGACAGCTTGACCCAGGCGCCGTCGCGCACCAGCGCGCGCAGCGTGTGTCCTTCGACGCCACGGTCCTGGCCGGCGTGCACGTAGCCCATGTGGTCGAACACGGCCGGCACGCGCAGGCGCGAGATGCCGGGCGCCAGTTCGGGCAGGCGGCGCGACTCGACCAGGAACTGCAGGTGCCAGCCGAACTCGAGGCACACCGCCTCGTATTCGGCCAGCGCCGCCACGCCCACGCCGCCGCCGGTGGTGGTGTTCAACCGCAGGCCCACCACGCCGGCCGCCGCGAGCGTCTCCCACTCGGCGTGCGCGAGGTCGTGCGGCGCGACCGCGATGCCGCGCAGGCGCCCGGGCTGCTCGCTCAAGGCCTGCAGCAGCAGGGTGTTGTCGCTGCCGTGCACGCTGACCTGGACCAGCACGCCGTGCTGCATGCCGGTGGCGTCGAGCATGCGCAGATAGTCGGATGCGGGGGCGGGCCGCGGCGTGTAGCTGCGACCGGCGATGTACGCGCGGCCGATCACGTGGGCATGGGTGTCGACCGCGCCAGCCGGCAGCCGAAAACCGCGCGGCGGATGGGGCGCCGGGTCCGGTGGCGGGTCGATGTCGTCGGGGGCGCGCGCCGCATGGCCGGGTTGTCCGGCATGCGGCGCCGGGGCGTGGGCTGCATTCATGCGTGCATCACTCCTGCTTGACCCGGCCCGAAGCCACCATCTGCGCCATGAACTCGTTCTCGGTGCGCATCAGGCGCTCGTAGTCGGCACCGCTGCCGCCTTGCACCAGCGCGCCGAGCTTGGCCATGCCGGCGGTGAAGCGGGCGTCCTGCAGCGCCGTGCCGGCGGCCTTCTGCAGTGCGGCCACCAGCGCATCGGGCGTCGCGCTGGGCGCGGCGATGCCGAGATAGGTCGTGACGTCGAAGGGCTCCTTGCCGAGCGTGGACACGGAGGGCACTTCGGGCAGGGCCTCCAGCTTCGATCCGAACACCGCCAGGGGGATCAGGTCGCCCGACTCGATGTAGGGCCTGGAGGTCGAGATCTGGTCCGCGCCGACCTCGATCTGGCCGGCCAGCATGTCCTGCAGCATCGGGCCCGAGCCCTTGTAGGGAATGCCGTTGAAGCGCACCTGGGCCACGGCCTCGAGGTTCAGCATCGCCAGGTGGTTGGGCGTGCCCAGGCCGCTGTAGCCCATGGCGACGCCTGCCGGCGCGGCCTTGGCGGCCGTGACCACATCGGCCAGCGACTTGTAGCGGCTGCCCTTCTTGACCACCAGCACCAGCGGCGTCTTGCTGACCAGGCACACGGGACGCACGCTCGCGGTGCTGTAGTTGACCTTCACCAGGTGCGGCGTGACCGAGAACACGCTGGGCGCGGAGAACAGCAGGGTGTAGCCGTCGGGGCGCGCGTTGACGACCGCGTTGGCGCCGATCGCGCCGCCCCCGCCCGCGCGGTTGTCCACCACCACGGGTTGACCCAGCGCCTTGCCGAGCGCATCGCCGAACAGGCGCGCCGTCAGGTCGGCGTTGCCGCCGGCGGCGTAGGGAACGATGAGGGTGACGGCGTGGTTGGGATAGCCCTGCGCCGAGGATTGCGCGAAGGACTGCGAGGCCTGCGCCGCGACGGCCGCGGCCGCGCCGCGCAGCAAGGTTCTGCGTTGCATGAGGATGTCTCCGGTGGTTGCTGGGTGTGCGGTGCCGCGACGCTTCAGTCGGGCGCGAAGAAGGCGCCCGCCTTGAAGACCGTGGGCTGCGAGGCGGCGCCGTTCTTGCGCGCATCGCCGGCGGCATAGCCGCCCGAAGGATCGCGGCGGCTTTGCAGCGCCTCGCGCGGAATGGCGAACTTGGGGTCGAGCTCGGACGAGTCCTTCACCAGCGCCGCGCCGACCCGGAACATCACCAGATTGCCGCCGGCCTCGTTCGCCTGGAACGAGTAGCGCGTGCCGCGCGGCACGGTCACGCCTTCGAAGGCCCTGACCTGCGTGGTGCTGCCGTCGCCGAAGTTGAAGGTCGCTTCGCCCTGCAGGATCAGGAAGACATGGTCCTCGATGTCGTGGCTGTGGAGCGCGTTCTCCCCGCCGGACGAATAGACCTTCGAGTGGGCCCACAGCATCGGCGACAGGCCGAGAAGCTCCATGGTGGCGCCGCCTTCGAGCAGCGGCAGGTTGCGCATCGAGAAGCGCAGGCGGGCTGCGTCGTCGCTGGCGGAGGCGTGGATGGCGGCCAGGTCGTTCATCGGAATCCTTTCGGGGTCATTGCTTCATGTTGTACGTACAACAATGAATACTAGCGATCATGCCCTGGGTGCGCTTTCGGGTTTTCCCGTACGGATTTCAATGAGGGAAACAATGGAATCGAATGCACGCGATTCGTTGACAGGAGGGTGAAGATCCAAATATAGTTGTACGTACATATTCAGAAAGAGACCGAATGGACCTGCACCGCAACCTGCGCACCATCGACCCGGCCGAAGAGGCCGAGCTTCTTGCCGCCATCGATCGCTGGGTGGAGCGCTCGCTCACGCCCGAAGTCGTGCGCGAACACGATCACGCCGACACCTATCCGCATCGCATCGTCGAGGAGATGAAGGCGCTCGGCCTGTTCGGCGCCACCGTCTCGACCGAATACGGCGGACTGGGCCTGCCCGCGAGCACCTACGCGAAGATCGTGATGCGCATCTCGTCGGTGTGGATGGCGGTCACCGGCATCTTCAACTCGCACCTGATGCTGGCGCTGGCGATCGAGAAGTTCGGCACGCCGCAGCAGAAGGCCCTGTGGCTGCCGAAACTGGCCTCCGGCGAAGTGCGCGGCGGGCTGGCGCTGACCGAGCCCGACGCCGGCACCGACCTGCAGGGCATCCGCATGACCGCGCGCCGCGAGGGCGACCACTACCTCATCAACGGCACCAAGACCTGGATCACGAACTCGGTCGAGGGCTCCTGCTTCGCGCTGCTCGTGAAGACCGATCCGCAGTCGCAGCCGCGCCATGCGGGCATGAGCCTGTTCATCGCGCCGAAGGGCGAGGGCTTCTTCAGCAGCCGCAAGCTGCCCAAGCTGGGCTACAAGTCGATCGACAGCGGCGAACTGGTGGCCGATGGTTTCCGCCTGTCGGCCGAGCATCTGATCGGGGGTGTCGAAGGCCAGGGCTTCTACCAGGCCACCGGCGGGCTCGAGCTCGGGCGCATCAACGTCGCCTCGCGCGGCGTGGGCATCGCCGAGGGTGCCTTGCGCCTGGCGACCGAGTACGCGCAGGTCCGCAAGACCTTCGGCAAGCCGATCGCCGAGCACCAGGCGATCGCGCTCAAGCTCGGCGAGATGGCCACCCGCGCGCGCGCGGCGCGGCTGCTCACGCTCGATGCCGCGGCGAGCTTCGACCGGGGCGAGCGCTGCGACATGGAAGCGGGCATGGCGAAGTACTTCTCGTCCGAGGCCGCGCTGGAGAACAGCATCGAGTCGATGCGCATCCACGGCGCTTACGGCTACTCGAAGGAGTACGACATCGAGCGCCTGTACCGCGATGCGCCGCTGACCTGCATCGGCGAAGGCACGAACGAGATGCAGCGCATCATCATCGCGAAGCAGTGGGTCAAGAGGAACCCGGTCGCATGAGCCGCGGCGATTTTTCCCGGACGACCAGCGCGGAGGCTCCACGATGAACGCGCGAACTCAGCCCGCGCGGCGCCCTTCCGACCAGCCCCTGGCCGGCGTGCGGATCCTGGCGGTCGAGCAATTCGGCGCGGGTCCCTACGGCACCATGTTCCTCGCGCACCTGGGTGCCGAGGTGATCAAGATCGAGAATCCCGCGACCCGGGGCGATCCTTCGCGCCAGACCGGCCCCTACATGCTCGGGCCCGACGACAGCCAGTACTTCCAGGGCTGGAACAGCAACAAGCGCAGCGTGGCGCTGGACATCAAGTCGCCCGAAGGCCGCGCCGCCTTCGAAGCGCTGGTGCGCGATGCCGACGTCGTGCTCAACAACCTGCGTGGCGACCTGCCGGCGCGCCTGGGCCTGGACCACGAGACGCTGGGCCTGATCAAGCCGGCCATCGTCTGTGCCCATATCTCCGCCTACGGCCGCGACAACAGCCGGGCCGCATGGCCGGGCTACGACTACCTGATGCAGGCCGAGACCGGCCTGATGCACCTGACCGGCGAGCCCGACACGCCACCCGCGCGCGTGGGCGCGCCCTCGATCGTCGACCACATGACGGGGATCACCGCGATGGTCGGCCTGCTGGCCGCCTTGCTGCGGGCGCGCGAGACGGGGCAGGGCTGCGACGTCGACACCAGTCTCTTCGACGTCACGCTGCACCAGCTCGGCTACGCGGCGACCTGGCTGCTCAACGAGGACCACGTGGCGCAGCGGCAGCCTCGCAGCGGCCACTATTCGCTCGCGCCGGTGCAGACCTTCCCGACGGCCGACGGCTGGATCTTCGTCATGTGCATGACGCAGAAGTTCTGGGAAGCCCTGGTGGCCGCGCTCGGCCAGCCCGCGCTGGGCGAGATGCCGGAGTTCGCCGATGCCGAATCGCGCAATCGCCACCGCGGCCTGCTGACCGGAATGCTCGATGCGCACTTTCGCACCCACGACACGGCCCATTGGCTGCAAAAGCTCCAGGGCGTGTTGCCGGTGGCGCCGGTGCGCAGCCTGGACGAGGCGCTGCATTCGGACTTCTTCGCCGAAAGCGGGATGCTGGCCGAGCTCGACCATCCGGCCCGGGCGCGCCTGCGGATGCTGGCCAATCCGTTGAAGTTCGATGGTCGCCGCCCCGCGCTGCGGCCCTGCGCCGCGCTTGGCGCGGACACGGAGGCGGTGCTCTCGTCCGTCGAGAAACCCGTGCAGGAGGACCTGGCATGAAGCTGGCAGGCATTCGCGTCGTCGACCTGAGCAACTTCCTGCCCGGCCCCTACCTGAGCCTGGAGATGGCGGATCACGGCGCCGAGGTGATCAAGGTCGAGCAGCCCGGCGAAGGCGACCCGGGGCGGCACATCGGCCTGGCCGACGGTCCCCACACCGTGTTCTTCCGCAACCTCAATCGCGGCAAGAAGAGCGTGGTGCTCGACCTGAAGACCGAAGCGGGGCGCGCGCGTCTGCTGCAGCTGGCCGACAGCGCGGATGTGTTCATCGAGTCCTTCCGTCCGGGCGTCGCGCAACGGCTGGGGATGGACGCCGAGACCCTGCGCGAGCGCAACCCCCGGCTCGTGTACTGCTCGATCAGCGCGTTCGGCCAGGACGGGCCCTGCGCGGCGCGACCGGCGCACGACCTGGCCGTGGAGGCGCTCAGCGGCGCATTGAGCCTGAGCCTCGGTGCCGACGGCACGCCCGCGATTCCCGCCCTGCCGGTGGCCGACCTGCTCGCCGGGCTCCAGGGCCTGTCGGGAGTGCTGATGGCGCTGCTGCGGCGCGAGCGCACGGGGCGCGGCGATCGCATCGACATCGCGATGCTCGACTGCATGGCGGCCGCGCTGCGCAACGTCACCGGCCCGACCTTCGCCGAAGGACGGCAGCCCGATCCGAAGCTGGAGCGAACCACCGGGGGCAGCGCCTTCTACCGGCTCTACGAGACACGGGACGGCCGGCACATCGCGCTGGCCGGGCAGGAGCCGAAGTTCATCCATGCGCTGCTGGGCGCGCTCGGCCGCGCCGATCTCGCACCGCTGGTGCTGCGCGGGCCGGGTGCGCACCAGCAGCCGGTGATGGACTTCCTGGCCGATGCCTTCCGGCAGGCCACGCGCGCCGAGTGGGAGCAGCGCCTGGGTGCGCTCGATGTCTGCTTCGGCGCGGTGAACACCCTGCCCGAAGCCTTCGCCGATGCGCAGCTGCTTGCGCGCGGCATGGTGCTGCGCGACGCCGAGGGCCGGCCCCATGTCGCCAGCCCGATCCGATTCCTGGACGAACCCGCGGCCATCGATCTCGATGCGCCCGCGCTCGACCAGCACCGCCACGAACTGTTTTCCGAGGAACCCCATCCATGACCCGCACCGCCATCGAGATCCAGCCCGGCCGCTTCCGCGAGAGCTTCGGCCGCCACTTCGAGGACTTCGAGGTGGGCCACGTGTACGAGCACCGGCCCGGCCGCACCGTGACCGAGAACGACAACATCTGGTTCACGCTGCTCACCATGAACACCCACCCGCTGCACTTCGACAATGAGTACGCGGCGAAGTCGGAGTTCGGACGCGCGCTGGTCAACAGCTGCCTCACGCTGTCGATCGTGGTGGGCATGAGCGTGAGCGACGTGAGCCAGAAGGCGATCGGCAACCTGGGCTGGAACGACATCAAGCTGACCGCGCCGGTCTTCTGCGGCGACACGCTCTATGCCGAGTCCACCGTGCTGGCCACGCGCGAGTCCGCGAGCCGGCCGACGCAGGGCATCGTGACGGTGCGGACCGTGGGCCGCAAGGCCGACGGCACAGAGGTGATCAGCTTCGAGCGCAGCGTGCTGGTGCCGAAGCGCGGCCACGCGCTGGACGACTGAGCGCCCTGGCGGCGCGGGCTCGGGCCCGCGGGGGGGTGATGCAGAATCGCGGCATGCCCACTCCGAAGAAGTCCGCCCCTGCCCGAGGGGCCGTCGCCCGCAAGAAGTCGCCCCAGGCGCAGGGTGCCGGCCAGCGCGGCCCCCAGCCCACCCGCCTGGCCGGCACGTCCGGCGAGCCGCTGTGGCGCCAGCTGGTGCAGGCGCTGCGCGAGGACATCATCAAGGGCGTCTTTCGCGTCGGCGTGCAGCTGCCCACCGAGGAAGAACTGTGCGAGCGCTTCGCCGTGAGCCGTCACACGGTGCGCGTAGCCTTGCAGCAATTGCGCGCCGACGGCCTGGTGTCGTCGCGCCAGGGGTCGGGCACCACGGTGATGGCGCCGCCACCGAGCACGCCGTTCAACGTGCACCAGGTCGCGTCCATCGACGAGCTGATCGCCTACGCGGCGGAGAGCCGCTACGTGGTGGACCGCTCCGAGGTCATCGAGAGCCACCAGGTCTCGCCCGACGAGCTGCCGTTGCCGGAGAAGCGCAGCTGGCTGCGCCTGCAGGGCTTCCGACTGGCGCAGGCCACCGAGGCCGCGGACACGCCGCCGGTTTGCTGGACCGAGGTCTTCGTCGCCGCGGAGTTCGCCGGTGTCGAACGGCTCCTGCCGCGCCGCAGCGGTCCCATCTGGCAGCTCATCGAGGACATGTACGGCGAGCGGCTGGTGGACGTGGAGCAGAGCCTGCGCGTGCGCCCGGTGCCGGCGGAAGTCGCCGCGGGGCTCGATGTGGACCCCGCATCGAGCGTGGTGGAGGTGCGCCGCACCTACCGCACGTCCTCGGACCAGGTGGCTGAAGTCTCGGTCAACCTCTATCCGGCGGAGAAGTTCAGGTTCAACATGAAGTTGCGCAGGGCTTGAGGGCCTGCGCGCCAGGGGCTTCGCACAGGTTCTGAACAGGCAAGTCGCAGCCGGCCTCGTTCACGGCTTCGACCCGACCGCGCAGGGATGGATCGTGGCCCTCGTTCCGTTCAGTGCCCATGTTTCGCTTGTGCTTCGTCGAGAGGCGGCAGGCCATGCAACGCAACGCCCGGTACGTCGAGTGCGTGCATCAGTACATCGCCATGGGTGGAGTCGGTGACGAACAAGGTGGATCGTCCCGGCCCGCCGAAGGCGATGTTCGTCGTCGACGCACCGGCGGGTCCACGCAGCACCACCACGGGTTCCGCGCGCGGGTTGAGCACCCAGACATAGCCCAGGCCGGGATTGGCGACCAGCACCCGGCCCTGCGCGTCGACCGCGAGTCCATCGGGCCCGCTGGGTCCGTAGGACGTGAAGAACTGGCTCACCTTCGCGACGCTCCCGTCGGCCAGCAGCGGCACGCGCCAGACGCAGTTTCCTCGCGTGACCGCCAGGTAGAGGATCCTGCCGTCGGGAGAGAGGGCCACGCCGTTCGGACTGGGCACGTTGGACAGCAGCAGGTCGAGCTGCCCGCCAGGGCGCAAGCGAAAAAGCCGCCCCGACGGATCGTGCAGGCCGCTCTGGCCCTGGTCCGTGAAGTAGATGTTGCCCTCGGCATCGAGCACCAAGTCGTTCACCCCCTTGAAGCTTTCGGTATTGCGTCGCTGCAGGTGCGGCGTGACGCGCCCGGTCGGCACGTCCACCCGCATCAGGCCGTTCTTGTAGTCGGTGACGAGCAAGGTGGTCGCGTCGACGAACTTCATGCCGTTCGGTTCGCCGTCGTACTCGGTCACCTGGGTCCACGTGCCCGCGGGATCGATCCGGAAGATCCGGCCGAAGGGGATGTCGCAGACATAGAGGTTGCCGGCGTCGTCGAACACCGGCCCCTCGAGGAAGGAGTCGGTCGCGACACCGCCGCGGTTCGCATCGGCCCAGACGCTGCGCTCGCGCCGCCGCAACGACGGCGGCATCGACGTGAAGGTTTGCAGTTCCAGTACCTGGGGCGCTTGCAGAAGGTACATGTCAATCTCCTTGGCGGGTGGCGTCGCGACCGCCGATGATGGGCGTTTCCGAGCCGGCGTGCTCGCTCGAGAACCCATAGAGCTTCGCGGGGTTGTCCACCAGGATGCGGTCGCGCATGGCGGCGGTGCCACACCAGCTCGCGAGGACATCGAGCAGATCGGCGTCGTTGACGGTCTCCGGGGCTTCGGTGGTGTGCGGCCAGTCGCTGCCCCACACCAGCCGTTCCGGCGCGGCGGCCACCAGTGCCCGCCCGAGACCGAAGGCATCGCCGTAGGCGGGGGCACCGTCGCGCGACCGCATGTAGACGCCCGACAGCTTCATCCAGGTGTTGCCGCCATCCAACAGCCGGCGCGCCGTGGCGCAGGCCTCGCCGTCGACGCCGTCGCGCGGGTCGATACGGGCCATGTGGTCGATGACCAGCGGCACCGGCAGTTGCGCGAGGATGGGCGCAAGCTCGATCAGTTGCTCGGGATGCACGAAGACCTGGATGTGCCAGCCCAGCCGGGCCACCTTGCGTGCCAGCGTGGTCAGCATCCCGGGGGTGGTGACGCCCCACGACTGCGGCGTCACGAAGTTCACGCGCAAACCGCAGATGCGCTGCGCCGCGAGGGCGTCGAGTTCGCTGTCGGGCACCTCGTGGGGGACGACCGCGATGCCGCGCGCCTGCTCGCCCAGTCGAGCGACCGCGTCCAGCGTGCAGGCGTTGTCCGTTCCATAGGTCGAGGGATTGACCACGACCGTGCGAGAGGTTCCGAGCCGCTGTCGCAGGCGGAGGTAGGCATCGACCTCGGCGCGCGGTGGTTGCCGCGTCCAGTGGGGGGACGGCGCGAACCGCGGGTCGAAGATGTGCATGTGGCTGTCGCACGCATGGCGGGGCAACGCCAGCGCGGGGCGGTTGGTGCCCACCGAATGGGGAACCTTCTGCGCGTCGGGCACGAGGGTCATGGCGGCCATCAATCGAGCTTGATGTGGCCCTTGCGGATCACTTCCGCCCACTTCGCATCTTCCTTCTTCAGAAACTCGGCGAACTCGGCCGGCGTCGAGCCCACGGGCTGCACGCCGACGTCGACGAAGCGCTGCTTCACCTCGTCTTCCTTCAGCACCTCGACCACTGCCTTGTGAAGCCTGTCCGCAATGGGCGCGGGCGTGCCGGCGGGCAGCAGCAGTCCGTTCCACTCGTAGGCTTCGTAGCCTGGCGCGACGGTCTCTCCCAGCGTTGGAACCGCGGGCAGTCGCGGCGAGCGCTGGGGCGAGGATGCCGCCAGGGCGCGCAGCTTGCCGGACGACACCAGCGGGTACGACGCGGCGATGGTGCTGAACATGAAGTCGACCTGGCCGCCCATGACGTCGACGATGGCGGGGCCGCCGCTCTTGTAGCCGACGTGGACCATGTCGAGGGCCAGGCGCTGGCGCAGCAGTTCCGCCGCGAGACGCTGCACGGTGCCGCTGCCGCCGGATGCGAAATTGATCTTGCCCGGCTCGGCCTTGGCTTTGGCGACCAGGTCCTGGATGCTCTTGAGCGGCGAGTCCGCACGCACGATCACGATGTTGGGCGCCAGCGCAACGAGCGACAGCGGCTGCAAGGCGCCATCGGCGTACGGCATGCGGGGAAAGAGATGCGGATTGATCGAGTAGGGTGTCGCGTCGTAGAGCACCGTGTAGCCGTCGGGCGCCGCCTTGGCGGCGAAGCTCGCGCCGATCGTGCCGCTGGCGCCCGCGCGGTTGTCGACGATCACGCTGGTGCCGAGCTTCGCGCCGATGCGAACCGCGAGCACGCGCGCCAACGCGTCGGCCGATCCGCCCGGTGCGTAGGGAACCACGAGGGTGATGGGCCGTTCCGGGTACCCGGCATGGGCGAGGTGCGCGAACGCGGTGGCGCACAGGCACGCGGCGAGCAGGCGTCGGATGAACTTGGTCATGGTGTCTTCGATGTGAGGGGTCGTTGGCGATGCGGTGCGATGGTGACTCGGCCTCATTCGGCTTTGAGGTCCAGGGATCGAGCCAGATCGCCATACAGCCTGACCTCGCTCGTCAATTGCGCGCCGAAAGCCTCGCCGCAGGTGTTTCGCCCCTCCATGCCGAGCGAGCGAAGCTTCTCCTGCGTGGCAGGCGTACCCACGAACTCGGTGGCGATCCGGCGCAAGGTGGCCAGCACTTCCGGCGGTGTCCTCGCGGGTGCCAGCAGGCCATACCAGGCGTCGGCCGTGTAGCCCTTCACGCCCTCCTCCTCGAAGGTGGGCACCTCGGGCAGCAGTGCCGAGCGCTTCGGCGAGGCGACGGCCAGCGCCCTGAGCTTTCCGGATTGCACCTGGCCGAGCACGGAGCCCAGCGTCGCGAAGGAGCTGTCGACCTGGCCGCCCAGCAGATCGGCCGTTGCCTGTGCCGCGCCCTTGTAGGGGATATGGTTCATCGAGGTCCCCGTCAGCCGGGTGAATTGCGCGCTCGCGAAGTGTCCGGAGCTGCCCGCGCCCGGCGTCGCATAGGTGCGCTTTCCGGGCTCGGACTTGACCGTGCGCAGGAACTCGCCCAGGGACTTGACGGGCATCGAGGGTCCGACCACCAGCACCGTCGGACTCACGGCGAGCGAGCAGACCGGGGCGAACGAGCGCACGGCATCGAACTTCACCCGCTGGCTGTACAACGCGGGAATCATCGTGTGATTGGTCGCGCCGAGCAGCAGGGTGTAGCCGTCCGCGGGGGCCGCGGCCACCGCTTCGGCGGCCAGGATCGTGTTCGCGCCGGGCTTGTTGTCCACGATGAAAGGCTGCCCCAAGGCACGCGCCGCGTGGTCGGCGAAGGCGCGGGCCACCACGTCGGTGGGGCCGCCCGCCGAGAAGCCCACCAGCAGGCGCACGGGCTTGGCCGGCCATGCCTGCGGCTGTGCCTGCGTCTGGAGCGGCACCGCCAGGCAAGCGGCCATCCCGAGCGTCGCCGCCGCGCAGCGAGGGGTTTCACGTCTCGTCATTTCAGGTCCCCTCAGAGGGTTGCCGGCTGGCGCGCGATCACCGCCAGCAGATTCCGGGCCGCACCGACGCCCATGTTCACGTAGGCGTCGCCGGTCACGCCGCCGATATGCGGGCTGAGCACGATGTTCTTCTCGCCCTGGAATGGATGGCCCGCGGTCATCGGCTCCACCGCGAAGCTGTCCAGCCCGGCCATGGCGACGTGGCCCGAGCGTACGGCCTCCAGCAACGCGTCCTCGTCGATCAAGCCACCGCGCGCGGTGTTGATGACGATCACGCCGCGTTTGCATTGCGCCAGCGTGCCGGCATCGAGAAGGCCGCGGTTGTCCTCGGTCAGGGGGCAGTGCAGGGAGACGACATCCGACTCGGCCCAGAGGACCGGCAGTTCGACGGCCTGCACATAGGCCGGGAGGTTCCTGGCGTAGGGGTCGTAGCCGAGCACACGCATTCCGAGCGCGTCGGCCATGCGCGCGAACCGCAGGCCGATGGCACCCAGCCCCACCAGACCGATGGTGCGCCCGCCGAGTTCGACGCTCTTGTGCGTCGCCTTGTCCCAGTGGCCGGCATGCATGCGTGCATCGAGGCTCACCACCGACTTGGCGCAGGCGAGCAGCAGGGCGAGCGCCTGCTCGGCCACGGCGGCGGCATTGGCGCCCACGGCCGCCACGACCTCGATGCCACGCGCCTGCGCGGCGGCCTTGTCGATCGTGTCGGTTCCGCTGCCGTGCTTCGAAATCACCCGCAGCGAGGGGGCCGCGTCCATCACGGCCGCTCCCACCTTGCCGTAGCGCACGATGATCGCCACGGGATCGTGCGTGCGGCACAGCGCGACCAGATCGGCTTCGGTCGGTGCCTTGCCCGCATAGACGATGTCATGGCCTTCGAGCAAGGCGAGCGCCTGCGGCGCCAGGTCGGCACCCGTCACGAGGATGGCGGTCACAGCGTTTCGCCCTCTTTCAGAACCCCCGCGGTGCGCAGCGCGGTGTTCAGCCATTTGGCCGCGGTGTCGCCCTCCTTGATGGCGGCGATGCGCGCCGCTTCGTCGCTCACTTTCCTGGCCGCCAGCGGCAGCAGGGATTCGATCTTCTCGCGCTCCACGACGACCACGCCATCGCCGTCGGCGACGACGAAGTCGCCCGAGCGCACCGTCACGCCACCGATGGACACCGGATGTCCGATGCGGCCGGCGATGTTCTTGGTCGGTCCGTTCGGGTTGGTGCCCACGCTGAAGACCGGAAAGTCCATCTCGTCGATCTCCAGGCTGTCTCGGCAGGCCCCGTCCATCACCACGCCGGCGATGCCGAGCTTCTTGCAGGCCGTCATCATGATCGTGCCCATCAGGGCCGAGCTCTGGTCGCCCTTGCCGTCGATCACCAGCACGTCGCCAGGCTTCGCGATGGCCATGGCCGCGTGGATCATCAGGTTGTCGCCAGGACGCACTTCCACCGTGATCGCCGTGCCGGCCAGCTTCATGCGCGGGCGCAGCGCCTTGATGCGCCCGTCGAGCGCGCCGCGGCGCCCGGCCACGTCGGCGAGGATGGCGGGCTGGAACTCGGCGGCTCGCGCCACGATGCTTGCGGGCACGCGCTCGAAGTCGCGAATGATGTCGGGTGGGTTGGAAGACATGAAGGTGCTTTCGGGAAGGAGAGGAAGGAAGAGGAAAGGAGAGGAAAGGAGAGGAGGGGGGAGCGAGGTTCAGTCCGGCTTCACGCCGGCGTCCTTGATGACCTTGGCCCACTTGGCCAGGTCCGATCTCTGGGTGTCGGCCAGCTGTTCGGGCGTGCTTCCGACGAGGGTGACGCCGAGCTTGTCGGCCATCGCGACGAGCTCGGGGTCCTTCAGATGGCGCACCACCTCGTCATGCAGGCGCCGGACCACGGGTGCGGGCGTGCCGGCCGGCGCGTAGACGGCCTGCCATTGCTCCACGACGAAGTCCTTGAAGCCGGCCTGCCCCATGGTCGGCACATCGGGCAAGGCCTTCAGGCGTGCGGCCGAAGTCACGGCCAATGCCCTCAGGTGGCCGCTCTGGACATGGGGCAGCGCCGCGGCGACCGGGGCGAACATGAACGTCGCGTGGCCCGCCAGCACGTCCTGGATGGCCGGCGTGTCGCCCTTGTAGGGAACGTGCGTCATCCTCACCCCCGTCTGCAGCCTCAGGAGCTCGCCTTGCATCTGCAGGACCGTGCCGTTGCCGCCGGATGCGAAAGACAATTCGTCGGGTCGTGCCTTCGCTTGCGCGACGAGGTCCGCGACGCTGCGGAATGGCTGGCTGGCGCCGACGATCAGCACGTGCGGAATGGTTCCGATGAGCGACACCGGCGCGAACGCCTTGACGGCGTCGTACTGCATCCTGGGCAGCAGGTTCGGCACGATCGCCTGCGGGCCGATGGAGGTGCCCAGCAGGGTGTAGCCGTCGGGTGCGGCGCGCGCCACGAAGGCCGAGCCGATGGTGCCCGTGGCGCCCGCCTTGTTGTCCACGATGACCGTGGCGCCCAGGGACGTGCCCAGCCGCAGCGCGATGGCGCGGCCCAGGATGTCGGTCGTGCCACCGGGTGGATACGGCACGACCCAGGTGATGGGCTTGCCGGTGGGCCATTGGCCCTGCGCAAAGGCGGGAGCCGAGGCGAGGCCGAGTGCGGCGAGGCCCAGGGCGCCGAAGCGGCGCCTGTGAATGCGAAGCATGGGAGAGTCCTAAGGAGTTGCGGGTGCGTCGAACCCGTAGAGTTCGCGCGGGTTGTCGACCAGTACGCGATGCAACAGCCGCGCGCTGCCGGTCCACTCGGCGAGCAAGGCCATCAGTCGTGCGTCGTCCGGCAAGGCCTGGTGGCCCGCGGTGGCTGACGCATGGGGCCAGTCGCTGCCCCAGAGCACGCGATCCGGCGCGGCATCCAGAAAGCTCCGGGCAAGCACGGCCATGTCCTCATACCCGGGCGCGCCCCGCTCGCTGACGATGTAGGCGCCGGACAGCTTGACCCAGGCGCGGCGGCGCTCGAGCATGCGAAGGATCAGCGCGTGCGACGGATGCCTGCCGGCCATGGAGGGCGACAGCCGGCCGAAGTGATCGAACACGATCGGCACGGGCAGGTCCTCGAGCACGTCGGCGAGATCGCTCCAGCCGTGTGCGGGGGCGAGCAGCTGCAGATGCCAGCCCAACGGCGCGATGCGGCGTGACAGGGGCGCGATCTGCGACGCCGAGTTCACGACCCCCAGCGAGAGGTTCAGGCGGATGCCACGCACGCCGCGGTCATGCAGGTCTTCCAGTTCGCTGTCGCTGGTGCGCTCGTCGATCACGGCCACGCCGCGTGCCTTCGCGCCGAAGGCTGCGAGTGCGTCGCGCAGGGATGCGTTGTCGCTTCCGTAGGTCGAGGGCGTCACGAACACGACGCGCCGCGTTCCCGTGCGTTGCTGAAGTCGACGGTAGTCCTCCGCGCTGGCTTCCGGCGGCCTCAGCCTGGCGCCCTCGACCACCGGATAGCGCGCGCCGTACAGATGCACATGGCAATCGCAGGCGTCGGGCGGAACGTCGATGGCGGTGCGGCCCCGCCCCGCCGAGAACGGCGCGACAGGCGCATCTGCATCCGAAGCGAAGAGCTCGGCCATGCCGAAATCAATCCATCTTGACGCCGGACGACTTCACGATGCCGCCCCAACGGACGCCGTCGGTGCGGATCAGCGATGCGAACTTCTCGGGCGGGCCGGACACCACGTCCGCGCCCTGGGCGGCGAGCTTCTTCTGCACATCGGCGGTGGCGAGAGCCTTGTTGAACGCCACGTTGAGCCTGGTGATGGCCTCCTTCGGCATCGCGGCGGGGCCTGCAACCCCGAACCACGTCACGGCTTCGAAATCCTTGTAGCCGGACTCGGCCATGGTGGGCACATCGGGCAGGTCGCGGTTGCGCTGCAGCGAGGTCACCGCCAGCGCGCGCAATTGGCCGGACCTGATCTGGGCGATCAGTGTCGGCATCGAGGAGATGTACATCTGGATCTGGCCGCCCACCAGGTCGGTCAGGCCCTGCGAAGCGCCCTTGTAGGGAACGTGCGTGAACTGCACGCCCGCCGCCTTCTGGAACTGCTCGGTGGCGAGGTGGGCCACGGTGCCGTTGCCCGAACTTGCGTAGTTCAGCGCGGTCGGCTTCGCCTTGGCGGCGGACACCACGTCGGCGAGCTTCTTGTAGGGCGACGCGGCGGACACCACGAGAACCAGGGGCGCCGAGGCGACGAGCCCGACCGCGGCCAGGTCCTTGACCGGGTCGTAGGGCAGCTTGGCATAGAGCGACGGATTGATCGCGAGGTTGCTGGTCTGTCCGAGCACCAGCGTGTAGCCGTCCGGGCTGGCCTTCGCAGCCGCATCGACGCCGATGTTTCCGCCCGAACCGGGCTTGTTGTCGATGACGATGGTCCACCCCTCGGAGACGGCCACCTTGTTCGCCACCTCGCGGGCGATGATGTCGGTGCCGCCACCGGGCGGGAACGGCACGACGAGCCGGATGGGACGCGTGGGATAGGCCTGCGCCACCGCCGAAACGGCGGTGAATGCGAGGGCGAGGCCGAGTGCGGCCCGACGGGAAATGGAGCTGTTGCTCGAGGTGCGCATGGGTGTCTCCTGATCGGTCGATGCGTGCCTGACAGCGTTGCTCCAGGCCATGCGGCGACTTTAGATTTGCGTTCCGTTCCATACAATGGTGGTCCACCAGGCGCAACATGGACCACGGAGTGAAACAACATGACGACCGCGAAGACCACCCGGCCAGCGAAGTCCAGGCGCACGGCTGAAGTCGTCGAAGCGCCGCGCGAAGCCGACCTCGAGGCCGCTGGTGGCGTGACGGCGGTGACCCGCGCCCTGCAGCTGCTCGACACCTTCGGGATGCACGACGAGCGGCTCACGCTGGCCGAGCTGACCCGGCGCAGCGGCATGCACAAGACCACCGCGCTGCGGCTGCTTCGGACACTGGCGCTCGCGGGCTACGTGGTGCAGCGCGACGACGGCGAGTGGCGACTCGGCCCCGCGGCCGGCTGGCTCGGTGCGCGCTACCAGTCGAGCTTCGATGCCAACAACGTGGTGGAGCCGATGCTGCTCGCGCTGTCGCAAGCCACGGGCGAGAGCGCCGCCTTCTATGTGCGCGAAGGCAATTCGCGAACCTGCCTCGCACGGGTGGAGGGGCCGCAACCCATTCGCCACCATGCGCGCATGGGCGCGATGCTTCCGCTGGACCTGGGTTCCCCGGGGCGGGTGATCCTGGCGTTCTCGGGGGAGCCCGGCAAGCAGTACGAGGACATCCGCAAGAAGGGCTATCACTTCTCCATCGGCGAACGCGAGAAGAACGTGGCGACCGTCTCCGCGCCGGTGTTCGGCCTGCGTTGGGCCCTGCTCGGCTCCGTCTGCATTTCAGGTCCCGCAGATCGCTTGCCCAAAGCCAAGTTGATCGGTCACGCGAAGACGATCATGAAAGCCGCGAACGAACTCTCCTATGCACTGGCCGGACGTCCCACCGCACAGACGCCCGCGGTCGTCTCGACGTGGCATCCATAGCGCGGCACGCGCCGGTTTTACGGTAGGGTCGAGGCATGAACCCAGCGTCCATCGAGCCCCTCCTCGTCGTCGAAGACTTGAGCTTCGCCTATCCACGCCGGCCCGCCCTCCTGACCGCCTGGAGCGCTCGCATCGGCGCCGGTCTGACCCAGCTTTACGGCGGCGACGGCAGCGGAAAGTCGACGGTCCTGCGGCTGCTTGCAGGCAGCCTTCGTGGCGAAGGCCGACTGGAGCTAGTCGGCGTGCGTCTGGACGAGGACCGCGACGCCTATGCCCGGAACGTTTTCTTCGTCGACCCGGAGACCGACGCGTTCAACAACATCTCGGCGACGCAGTGCACCGCGTCGTTGAGTGCGGGCGATCCAGGCTTCGATGCGCAGAGGTGGCAAGCCCTCGTGGAGGGCTTCTCCCTGACGCCGCATCTCGAGAAGCCGATGTACATGCTCTCGACCGGGTCGAAGCGGAAGGTCTGGCTGGCGGCGGCACTCGCGTCGGGACGCGCACTCACCTTGCTCGACGAACCCACCGCGGCGCTCGATGCCAACTCGATCCGCTTCCTGTGGCGCACTCTTGCCGACAGCGCAGGCCGGCACGACCGCGCGATAGTGATCGCAAGCGCCGAGCGGATCGAGGCGGTGCCGCTCGCGGGACTGATCGAACTGCCCTCATCCTGAGGCCAGCTTTCGGTAGCCGGCGCGGCCCAAACACCGGCAACGCGGTTGACAACCCCACGTTTGGGGGATGCGACGAGAAACATGCGCCCCCGGGCTTTTGCGAAAATCCGCGCATGCTTCTTCCTCCTCCGAGCGGTACGGACCGCGTGCAGGGCCTCGCGGCGCGGCTTGGCTGCACAGTGGCCGAACACTGCGAACCCTATGGAAAATTCAAACCGGCCGTGCTGGGCAGCCTCTCGGGGCTCGCGCTGACGCTCAAGGAATTCGGCGGGCGCTGGGACAGGGTGGAGCGTGTCTACGTGTTCGCCAGCTGGCCGATGCTCGAGGCGGCGCTCGAGTACTGCGTGAGGCACAAGGTCGAGGCACGCACGCCCGCCTGAACGGCACGCTTGCGTGCCGTTCAGACGGTGGCCTTCAGGCGACCGCCGGCTTGCCCAGGAACTGCGAGGCCACCGCGTTCAGCAGCGCATCGGCGAAACCTCCCGGCGCACGCGCCACCTTCCTCGCGCTCGTGCGAACGCGCGGCCGCGCGCTCCAGCAGATCCTCGCGCCGGTGCGCTCCAGTTCGGTGACGAGGGCCACGTCCTCGCTGCAGGCAAGGTCCTGGAAGCCGCCGGCACGCAAATAGGCATGCGCGGCCACGCCGAGGTTCGCGCCATGCACATGACGGTGCCCGTCGGCATCGCGATAACTCGTGGCGAAGTGCCGCGAGAGAAAGAGGGCGTTCTCGCCGTGGGGCGTCCAGTCGGTGACCTCGACCGTGCCGCACACCGCCTCGGCGTCGAGCGCGAGCTGCTGCGACAGCCAGTCCTCGGCGACCAGGGTGTCGGCATCGGTGAAGGCGAGCCAGCGGGCGCCGAGCGCGAGCAGCGCGCTGGCGCCCGCGGCCCGCGCCAGCCCCACATTGCGCGCGTCGACCTCCAGCACGCGCGCGCCAGATCGCGCGGCGATCGAAGCCGTCGCATCGCTGCAGCGGTCCGCCACCACGAGGATCTCCACGTGTTCGCCCCCGAGCGCGGCGTCGCGGGCGCAGGCCCGTGCATGCGCGAGGCAAGGCCCGATCACCATCTCTTCGTTGTGCGCTGGAATGACGATTCCGATCATGGTCCTGCTTCAAAAGGCCTCGTTGAGGCGACAAGGAACCGGCGCGCCATCGCGCCGCGACGAGCGCGCATCAGTTCTTCGGCGGATCGTTCTCCCGCTCGAAATGACGCACCGGCATGGCGGCGATGAAGGCCGCGATCGCCGCATCCGCATCGGCGGCGTCCGCGAGGACCAGTCCGGCGTCCGCAGAGCCGTCGGGCAGCGCCAGCGGGATCTGTGCCTCGGCCAGCAGGGCTTCCGAAGCGCCGAAGGCCAGGATCGCCTTGCAGTGCCAGTACTGGGCGCGCAGGAATTCGAGCGTGTGGGCGTCGGCGTCCAGGGCTTCCACGGCCGCGGCCCCGTCGGGCAGGACGAGCGCATCGAACAGGAAGCCTGGCGAGTTCTCCATCGTGGCGTCTGCTTCGAAGCTCTCGCCCGCGGCACCGCTGTAGGTTCCGAGCCGTGCCGCGACGAGGCGCGGCACGGCACCGGCCTCGACCAGCGCGCTGATCAGCTTGCCCAGCGACGCTCCTTCCACGCCGTGCGCGATCAGGATCGCGACCTTGCGCGTGCGGATGCCGCCATCGCCGGGCCGGGCCAGCAGGGACAGCGGCGGCGAGACCTCGACCTCGGGCTGGGCCGGGTTCTCGAGTGCCTTGGGCAGGGGCGCGGGCAGTGCCATGCCCAGGTCCTGCGCGAGCCGCGCCGCCAGTTCGGGCGATGCATTCGCGAGGCTCGCGACCACGCGCTCGCGGATCGCGGGCACCGTCACCTTCGACAGCTCGAAACGGAAGGCGTTGCCGATGTGGGCCTTCTCGACCTCCGACTGGCTCTCGAAGAAGAGCCTGGCCTGGGTGTAGTGGTCGGCGAACTTCTCTGGCTTGATGCGCACCTTGTCCGCGCTCTCCTTCGCATCGAGGCGCTTGGCGACGCTGGTGAAGCCCTGCGCGGCGCCAGCCTGGAACGGGCAACCGCCCGCGAGCGAGTTGGGCTCGTAGGAGACACGGCCGCGGTGGATGGCCTGGCGGTGCATGCCGTCGCGCTGGTTGTTGTGGACCTGAGCGATCGGTGCGTTGATCGGCAGCTCATGGAAGTTCGGCCCGCCCAGGCGGCTGATCTGCGTGTCCACGTAGGAGTGGATCCGGCCCGCGAGCAGCGGGTCGTTGGTGAAATCCAGGCCGGGCACGATGTGCGCGGTGCAGAAGGCCACCTGCTCGGTCTCGGCGAAGAAGTTGTCGGGGTTGCGATTGAGCACCATGCGCCCGACGATCTGCACCGGCACCAGCTCCTCGGGAATCAGCTTGGTCGCGTCGAGGATGTCGAAGCTGAACTGCTCGGCCTGTTCCTCGGTGAAGATCTGCAGGCCCAGTTCCCACTCGGGATATTCGCCGGCCTCGATCGCCTCCCACAGGTCGCGGCGATGGAAGTCCGGGTCGGCGCCCGAGATCTTCACCGCCTCCTCCCACACCATCGAGTGGGTGCCGAGCTTGGGCTGCCAGTGGAACTTGACGAGGAAGGACTCGCCCGCGTCGTTGACGAGGCGGAAGGTGTGGACCCCGAAGCCCTGCATCATGCGGTAGCTGCGCGGGATCGCGCGGTCCGACATCTGCCACATCAGCATGTGCGTCGACTCGGGCATCAGCGAAACGAAGTCCCAGAAGGTGTCGTGCGCGCTCGCGGCCTGCGGCATCTGGTGGTGGGGCTCGGGCTTCACGGCATGGACGAGGTCGGGGAACTTGATCGCGTCCTGGATGAAGAAGACCGGCATGTTGTTGCCGACCAGGTCCCAGTTGCCTTCGTCGGTGTAGAACTTGACGGCGAAGCCGCGCACGTCGCGCGCCGTGTCCTTGGAGCCGCGTTCGCCCGCCACGGTCGAGAAGCGCACGAACACCGGCGTGATCTTTCCCGCTTCCTTGAAAGGCGCGGCCCGGGTGTACTTCGTCAGCGGCTCGTAGGCTTCGAAGAAGCCGTGCGCGCCCGAGCCACGCGCATGCACGATGCGCTCGGGGATGCGCTCGTGGTCGAAGTGCGTGAGCTTCTCGCGCAGGATGAAGTCCTCGAGCAGCGCTGGCCCGCGCGCGCCTGCCTTCAGGGAGTTCTGGTTGTCGGCGATCGGCACGCCCTGGTTGGTGGTGAGCGTCCGGCCCGAAGCGTCGACCCGCACGCGGTCCAGCGAATCGATGGTCGCGTTCACGCCCTCGAGCGCCGCACCGCCGGTCTTGGCCGAGGCATTGGTCTCCGAGAGCGTGCTGCCGGTGGGCAGGCGCGATGGCGGCGTGGCGGTCGCACCCACGGGCGCAGACTGGGCATTCGCCAGGCCATGCTCGAGTGGCTTGTTCGGATTGGCGGGCATGGCGGCGGCGAGCGCCTGCGCGTCGATCATCTTCTGGGCGGGAAGGTCGTCCTTCCCCGCGGCCGTGGGAGCGGGCGCGGCGGGACCGCTGTCCGTGTTGCGTGCCGCCGCGCGTGCTGCGTCGAGGTTGGCTATGGAAGGGGTGGCTTTTTTCTTGGACATGGTGTGGGGCTTCGCGTGGAGTGGGTCGTGGGAGGAGCGCGACTTTGAGGACCGGCGACGATGGCCTGCGTAGGACAAGGACGTCTTTGGCCCGTCGTTGCCGCGCGATGGGCTCACGGGCTCAAACTTGATGCAGGTTAATGCGCCATCGCGCGAGGCAGTGCAACATCCGATGTGAGGACCCTCCATGCTGACCGAGAACGTATTCCGCAACCGTGCTGCAGAAATCTCCAACGCCGAGCGCAGTCTCCTGGAAGGCGCCATCTCCCATGTGCAGACCTACCCGGCCGGCAGCCTGGTCGTGCGCCAGGGCGTGCCGGTCGACATCAGCACGCTGCTGGTGAAGGGACTCATGACACGCCACGTCGATGCGCCCGATGGCCGGCGTCACCCGGTGGCGCTGCATGTGCCGGGCGACTTCGTCGACCTGCATGCCTACGCCTTGAAGAAACTCGACCACGATGTCGCCGCGTTGACCGACATCACCGTCGCGGTCTTTCGCCACGCCTCGCTCGAAGCGATCCAGACATCGGAGCCGGGCCTCGCGCGGCGTCTGTGGTTTCTCACGCTGTTGGACGCGGCGATGCACCGGCAGTGGATCTACAGACTGGCAAGCCTCAACGCTTTGCAGCGCGTGTCGCACTTCCTCTGCGAGACCCATGCCCGGCTGCTGGCGATCGGCGCGTCCGAGGGCAACGCCTTCCCGCTGCCCATGACGCAAGCCGATATCGGCGAGGTCTGCAGCCTCACGAATGTCCATGTGAACCGCGTGTTGCGCGAGCTGCGCGAATCCGGCCTGTGCAATGTTCGCGGCGCGAACGTGCAGATCCTGGACCTGAAGGGCCTGGTCGAAAGAGCGCGGTTCGACCCTCACTATCTGTACCTCAACCCCCAGACCGCGGCGCACGCGGTCGGCCACACCGGGAATCCCCCATGAGTGATCGCCGCACCATTCCCGGACCGCGCGAAGACGCCGGCCACGCCACCGCCGAGGATGGCGTGGTGATCCTCGATGGCCCCGATGGGGTCGCCGTGACGATGACGGCGGATGCCGCCGCCTTGACGGCGGAGCGTCTGCACGCGGCCGCGCTGCAGGCACGCGAGCAGATGGCCGCCGCGGGTCCTCGAACCGAAGGTCGGCCGGGTGCGTAGAAAGACACTGAGCGAGCGCGAACTGCGCGTGCTGGCCAGCATGAAGCTGCTTTCACATTTCGGGCAGCAGCAACTGCCCGCCGAATGCACGTCGAGGGACGACATCGAGCGGCTGCTCGGCCTGAACGCCGCCAACCTCGTCAAGGCGAGCTTCGATGCCCCGGTGCGGGAACGCTCGGGCGATGTCTACATTCCGCGCGCGGTCGTGCTGGAAGTGACGGCGGAAGGGCATTCGGCATTGGCGCGCGCCCGGCGGCAGCAGCCCGAGCATTTCGACGACATGCCGGCACGGCGACCGCGTTCGAGGCGCGTTTCCAAGGTAGCGGATGGGGCAGCCGAGGAGGCCAGCCGAGTGGTTCAGGAACCCTGCGCGATCGCGGTACTTCCCCGGGAAGTGTCCGATTCCTGATTTATCCTCCGCAATCGCCGGAGGACCAGCAACATGCCGATGGACTTTCTTCGCCGTATCAAGGATTCCCAGTTCCCACTCGCGCTGCACGACGAGGCCGACATCCGCAATGCGATCGTCCTCGAGGCCGCGGGCATGATCGAGGCGCAGCTTCCTCCGCCCGACATGCCGCTGACGCAGGGCGCCTCGGTCATCTTCCGCATCACGCCCGAAGGCCGGGCGGCTATTTCCAGGGCCGAGCGATCACAGTGAGGAAAGAGGTCGACGCGGCGCTGAGCTACCAGTTGCGCAAGGAGGCTTCCGGCTCGTTCGCGGACCATTGCCTGGCCGTGCCGATCTCTCGCGGCCCTTCGCGCACATCGCTCGCCAGTTCCATCAGCGCTGCCATGCCGTCGGTCAAGGCATGGTTCCAATGCCTGCAAGGCCGCTGGCTCGTGAGCAGTTCGCCCCAGGTCGTCGGGTCGACACCCTGCTCCAGGAGCACCCAGTGGTAGCGGCCAGGGCCGGGCTCGATCACGTGGATGGAGATGCGCCGCAGCTGGCTCGCGGGCGCGTCGTCGGATGTCGGTGGGTTGTCGTGTTCTGTGCCGTGGGCAGCATCGGCCATGCGTGTCTCTCGCGTCGTTGGGATGAATGGATGAAGCTTGGACACTCGGACCTCGCGGGGCTTCGTCGCGTAGGCGCTCCGCGCTTCGCGCGGCAGGGCGTGGCGTACAGGGTGTGCAATGCGCGCCCGGCCCTGTGCAAGAATCATCGAGCGTTGCGTCGCGGCGCATCAATGGAGCGTCCATGAGCGTGCGAGAGCGCAACAACGTGCGCGTCAGTGGAGCCGGCGTCGACACGATCATCTTTGCCCACGGCTTCGGCTGTGATCTGAACATGTGGCGATTGCTCGAGCCGATCTATGCCACACGGTACAGGACGGTCATGTTCGACCATGTGGGCGCCGGGGAGTCGGACCTGAGGGCCTACGAGGTGGAGAAGTACTCGACGCTCGAAGGCTATGCGCAAGACGTGGTCGAGATTGCCCGCGAGTTCGGTCAAGGTCGATCGATCTTCGTGGGCCACTCGGTCAGCGCGATGATCGGCATGCTTGCCGACCTGGCATCGCCAGGTCTGTTCGCCGGCCATGCAATGATCGGGCCGTCCCCGTGCTATGTGAACGACCGCGACTACGTGGGTGGGTTCTCGCGCGAGGATGTCGACTCGCTGCTGCGAACCCTCGAGGGCAACTACCTCGGGTGGTCGAGCAACATGGCGCCCGTCATCATGGGTGCCCCCGGACAGCCCGAGCTCGGGGCGGAGTTGTCCAACAGCTTCTGTCGCACCGACCCGGACAACGCGGCGCGCTTCGCTCGTGCGACCTTTCTCTCCGACCATCGCGCCGAGCTTTCGCGGCTCACGACCCCCACGCTCATCCTCCAGTGCGACGACGACATCATCGCGCCGGTCGCCGTGGGTGAGTACATGGCGCGCACCCTGCCGGACGCCGAGATGGTGGTCATTGACAACGTCGGCCACTGTCCGCACCTGAGCGCCCCCGGTGCGAGCGCCGAAGCGATCGACGCCTTTCTGGGGAGGCGAGGTCTTTGACATCCCGGGGCGACGAGCTTCCCCGCGAGGAACCGGCGTCGCCCGACGACGCCGCCTGCGGGCTGCTCGCCACCGATGCGAAGGGGCTGATCCTCGCGGCCAACAGGACGTTCTGCGATTGGGTCGGCGTGGACAAGAGCGATCTGGTGCGCCGCAGGCGGATACAGGACCTGCTCACCATGGGCGGGCGCATCTTCCACCAGACGCACTGGCTGCCCTTGCTGCAGATGCAGGGCTCCGTGTCCGAGGTCAAGCTCGAAGTCAGGCATCGCGACGGCACCTTGCTTCCCATGATCTTCAACGCCGTGCGCCGCGAGCGCGGCGGCGCCGTCGTGCACGATCTGGCGCTGTTCATCGCCCGCGACCGAGACGTGTACGAACGCGAGCTGGTGGCTTCGCGCGAGGAACTCAGGATTCTGGTGCACGAGGCCACGCGGATGCAGGAGGAAGCCAAGGACCGGGCGCTGTTCGCCGAGCAGATGGTGGGTATCGTGAGCCACGATCTGCGCAATCCGCTGTCGGCGATCCATCTGGGGCTCATCGCCCTGTCGCGCAGTGAACTTACCTCGAGTCAGATTCGGGTGCTTGGCCGCGTCTCGCGTTCGACCGAGCGCGCGCATCGGCTCATCGCCGATCTCCTGGACTTCACCGCCGCCCGCATCGGTCGCGGCCTGTCGGTGTCGTTCAAGTCCATCGATCTCCATGGCGTCGTGGCGGAGGCCCTGGAGGAACTCGCCACTGCCTATCCGGACCGTCGGATCACGCACGTCCAGGAGGGAGAGGGCGGTTGCCATGCCGATCCGGACCGGCTTTCGCAACTGCTGGGAAACCTGGTGTCGAACGCGATCGCCTACGGCGACCCCGGCCGCGACATCGTTGTGACATCGCGCAGGGGAGACGACGGTCGCGCGGCCGTCGAGGTCCACAACTTCGGTTCTCCGATCCCGGCCGATTCGCTGCCGCTGCTCTTTCAGCCCATGGTCTGTGGCAACCCGGGCGGCGCGGCGCGCAGCGTCGGCCTGGGGCTGTACATCGTCAGCAAGATCGCGGAGGCGCATGGCGGCGAAGTCAGCGCCACGTCGAGCGCCGCGGAGGGGACGAAGTTCACCGTGCGGCTGCCGTCACGGCAATGACGATGCGCGCCCTCACCGGGTGACGCTCGAACCCGCTGCCTGATCGAACGAAAGTTCTGCGGGCGCGCCCCATGCGCCGGTTGTCTGGCTGAACGTCCTACGCCCGCTCGGGTGAAGCTCGTGCGCTTCGGACCCCGCTCGCCTCCTAGCTTGCCGAGGCGATCATTTTCGGGGACCACTCATGCATGCAGCTTCATTCTTCCGCACGGTGCTCGCACTGGGCACGCTTCAAGTCGCGGGTGCGTGGGCACAGCTGCCGCCGGGCGACGGTCCGAACACCGTGTCCACCGTGATGCTCGAACCCTCACCGGTGAAGTTCGACGAGTCGCTGCTCTCGCAGCTGAAGCTGCCTCCTGGCTTCAAGATCGACGTGTACGCCAAGGACATGCAGCATGTGCGCTGGCTGCAGGTGGCGCCCAACGGCGACGTCTATGCGAGCCGCCCCAGGCAGGCCGATGTGCTGCTGCTGCGCGACACCGATCGCGACGGAAGGATCGACGCGCAGCAGATCGTGGCGCAGAACATCAAGAACGTGCATGGGCTGCTGCTCAAGGACGGCAAGCTGTTCATGGCCAGCGACAAGAAGGTGCTGGTCGCCGATGTGCAGCCTGACGGCTCGCTGACCCTGCCCCGGGTTCTCCTCGACGACCTGCCCGACGGATCACAGCATCCCTACCGCACCCTGGCATCCGGTCCCGACGGCTTCCTGTACGTGACCGTGGGCTCGCAGTGCAACAACTGCGTGGAGACCAATCCCGAGGCCGCGACGGTCCTGCGCATGCGACCCGACGGTAGCGCGCGCAGCGTGTACGCGCGCGGGCTTCGCAACACGCTGGGCTTTGCCTTCAGTCCGGTCGATGGCACGCTCTACGGCTTCGACCACGGCTCGGACGACCGTGGCGACGACGTGCCGCCCGAGGAACTCAACGCGATCCGGCCGAACCGGCACTACGGGTGGCCCTTCTGCTGGGGTGACAGGCAGGTCGACATGAAGCAGCAGAACGATCCCGAAGGTTCCACCCGCGCCGACTTCTGCCCGACCACCGAGGCGCCGGCGCTGATGACCACGGCGCACTCCGCGCCCATCGGGCTGGTTTTCTATGGCGGCAGCCAGTTTCCCGCCGAGTATCGGAACAGTGCCTTCGTGGCGATGCGAGGCTCGTGGAACCGTGGGCAGCCCAGCGGCTACAAGGTGGTGCGGGTGCGCTTCGACGCGGCGGGCAAGCCGCAATCGATCGAGGACTTCGTCACGGGGTGGCTGCTGCCGGCACCGCCGGCCCACCTCGTGCAACCCGGCGCGGGCCCCGCGGCCGAGCAGTCGAAGGCGGGTCGACCGGCCCAGTTCGGCAGGCTCGCGGGCCTCGCCGTGGCCGCCGACGGCTCCCTGCTGATCGCCGAGGACCAGAACGGCGTGATCTATCGCGTGAGCTATGCCCGCTGAGGAACCGACCATGAACACCCGACGCATCCTCTGCCCGATCGCCCTGTGCGCTGCTGCCCTGCTGGGCGCGTGCGGCAGTCCCCCGAGTGCGCCACACGCCCATGCCGCGATGCCCGGCGCCGGCGCAGCGGGCCCGACGCAGGCAAGCGCCGGCGCATCCGCGCAGCCGGACGCCGCGCCGGTGGCGTCGGCGCGTCTTCTCACACCGTCCGGCAAACAGGCTGGCATCGTGCGCTTCGCGCCGGCCGGTGGCGGCACCGCGGTGGTCCTCCACGCGGACGTCGAAGGACTCGCGCCGGGCGTGCACGGCTTCCATGTGCACGCGCATGGCGAATGCGCACCCGGGCCCGACGCAGCGACCGGCCGGGTCGTCGACTTCGGCGCCGCCGGCGGCCACTTCGATCCCGGCAACTCGCGCAACCATGGGCGACCGGGCGACGACAAGGCCCATGCGCATGCCGGCGAGCTGCCGGCCCTGCAGGCGGACGCCGGCGGTCGCGCGGTGCTGCGCTACCTCAACACGAATCTCTCGCTGGATCGCGCGCCCACGTCGGTGATCGGCCGCAGTGTCGTCGTCCATGCGGATCCCGACGACTACAGCAGCGACCCCGCGGGCAACTCCGGTGCGCGGGTCCTGTGCGGCGTGATCGAGGCCACCGCGCCCAGCGTCGTTCGCGCGCGTGCCACCCTCGAAGGCGCGCAGGTGTTCCCGGAAGGCATCGCGATCGATCCGCGCACGGGTGACGCCTTCATCGGCTCGAGCACCAATGGCGACCTGTTTCGCATCAGGCAGGGCGGCACGAAGGCCGAGCTGGTGCAGGCCGGCGGCGCGGTGGGACGGCAAGGCGCGTTCGGCATGAAGTTCGATGGCAGCGGACGCCTGTGGATCGCGGGCGGACCCGGCGGCACGCTGGCCGCGGTCGACGTGACCGACGGGAGCACGCTGGCCGTGGCCAAGGCACCGCAGGACATGCCGAGCTTCCTCAACGACCTCGTCATCGCACGCGATGGCTCGGCCTACATCACCGACTCGTTCCGCCCGGTGATCTACCGGGTGCGCACCGGCGCCGGTGCGCGCGCGACGCTGGAGCCGTGGCTCGATCTGTCGTCGACGCCACTGCGCTACCTGCCGAACAAGATCAACCTCAACGGCATCGTCGCGTCGCCCGATGGTCGCTACCTGCTGTCGATACAGCTCGCGACCGGCCAGCTCTGGCGCATCGATACCCGCTCGCGCGCGGTCTCGCAGCTGCGCGTGGACGGCGGCGAACTCACGGACGGTGATGGGCTCGTGCTCGCCGGTGGCAACGATCTCTACGTGGTCCGCAATGCGCACCATGAGCTCGTGCGCGTGGAACTTGCGCCCGACTGGAGTGCGGGTCGCGTCACGCAACGCATCACCGACACGCGCCTGCGCTATCCGACCACGGCGGCCGTGGTCCCGTCCGGCCTGATGGTGGTCAACGGGCAGCTCGATCGCCAGAAGAGCCCGCCGGCCGTGCTTCCCTTCGACGTGGTGACCGTCGCGATGCCGCGGTAGCGCGGCTGCAAGTCCCGACTTCCTGGAGATCCGAATGACCAACGAACATGCTTTTGTCTACAGCGGCCACGCGTTCCGGCTGGTGCTCGAGCCGGACCCGCGCGGGCAATACCAGGTCGCAGTGGACTGGATGGCGCAGCCCGACCAGGCAACGCGGCTGCCCCAGGACGCCGATCCCTACGCGACCCCCGAAGAAGCGCTACGACACGGCCAGCAACAAGCCATGCGGTGGGTTCATGACCGCACGGGTGACGGGCAGGGGCAAGCCTAGGAATCTGCCCGGCAGAACTTTTCGTCCATCTTTTTTTTGCAGGAGACACCATGACATCCACCAACCCGCCAACCCAGACCATCGATTCGAAGAGCGCTTCGGACATCGCGGAACTGGCCCGCAAGCTCGACGCCACGCACGAGCAGGTCGAGGAAGCCATCCGCGCCGTCGGCTCGAACGCCTCGGACATCGAACTCCATCTCAAGGGATCGCGCAGCACCACCAATGCCGAGCGGACGGACGAGGCCGGCAAGCGCTGAGCTTGGGGACCTGCGCATTCGGCTTTCTTATTCGCGAGCAGGAACGCGCTTGTCCTACGTGCGTGCCGTCGCAGGCTCCAAGAATCGATCTCTTTCTGGAGGCCCGGCATGCTCATTCGAAAACCGCTTGCTCTTATTTCGATCTCGCTGGCTCTTGCAACACCGTTCGCGATCGCGCAGCAATCGTCCACCGGAAATCCGAAGGGATCGGTCGCTCCGGCTGCGGGGGGTTCCACGCCCAAGGCTCAGGGCGCCACGGGTCCACGTGTCGACACGGGACGCGGCACCGAGCCATTGAGCAGCGAGCACGGTCCCGTCGAGGCGCGCACCGGCCAGAACCGCCCACCCGGCGGCGGTCCGAACGGCGGGCTGACGCGCACCAATCCTCAGGACACCGCGCCTTCGGACAATGGGCGCAGCGCCCAGGGATCGTCGGCGCGGCCGGTTCCGTCCTCGGAATCGAAGGAACGCGAGCGAAATCGGTGAAGGGGCCGGCGGGCCACGCAGGAAGGTCACGACCGCCGGCAGCCTCCCGAGCCTTGCCGAGGCGTACCTTGCGAATCAGCCGAGCAAGGCCGCACGCACCGCGTCGAAGCGGGCGCGATCGACAGCGCAGATCAGTCCACCGGTCCGATGGGCGGCCCGGTAGGCCGAGCCGTCGTGATGCGCCGCGTAGCCGCCTGCTTCGCGATGCAGCAGCCAGCCCGCGGCATGGTCCCAGGGCATGAGCTTGTTGTAGAACAGGGCGTCGATGTCGCCCGCGGCCGCGAGCCGGTACTCGTGCGCGGCGCAGCGGAACCAGTTGGTCATGCCCAGGCGCGACAGCCGCGCGTTGACTTCGCTGCGAAGCGGCTCGGGCAGGAAGTTCGTGCCGACGATGGCTTCCATCTGCTCGACGGGCACGGCCGGCGCGACTTGCAGTCGCCGATTCGCGCCCGAGGCGGATTCGATCCACGCGCCTTCACCGCGGATCGCGAAGGCCGTGTCGGCGCGCACGGGGTCGTGGATCGCCGCGGCGACCACTTCGCCGCGCACCGTCACGGAGGCCATCGTGCCGAACAGGGGCAGGCCGCTCGCGAAATTCTTGGTGCCGTCGAGCGGGTCGACGATGAACGCGAGGACTGCGTCATCGATGGCTTCGAGCAATCCCGGATCGCGCGCGCAGGCCTCCTCGCCGATCAGCACGGCCTCGGGATGGCGCGCGCGCAAGGCCGTGAGCACCGCCGCCTCGCAGGCCTCGTCGGCATCGGTCACGATGTCGAAGGACGAGGTCTTGCGCCGGCGGTCGACGGCGTGGAGCGTGCGGAAGCGCGGCATGATTTCCTCGCGCGCGGCGTTGGCGAGAAGCGATCCGAGGAACGCGAGGTCGTCGGAGGTGAAAGGCGAAGCGGACATGCGAGGTACCGGAGGAGTGGGCTCGCGGGAGGATAAGGCGCTTCCTTCAGCCCCGCTTGAGCGTCGGCAGCACCTCCTGCGCGAACAACCGCATTCCGCGCAAGGCCGCCGCGCGATCGAGCACGCCGTTGCCATTGAAGACGCAGCGCAGTTGCCGGATGCCCGTGCGCGCGGTGAGCGCCTGTATCTGTTCCAGGCACGAAGCCGGATCGCCGACGATCGCCTGCGTGCGCAGCACCTCGGCGGGATCGCGCATCGCCAAGGTGCCGGGGGCCTGCCCGCGCAGGATCGCGAAATGCTCGCGCCGGCGGTGGAGCAGGGGCAGCAGCTCGTCGAACTGCTGCCGTGCCTCGGCCAAGGTCGCACCGATGCAGACGTAGCGTGAGAGCGAGGAGCGCGCCAGCAATGAAGCATGTCGCGACGCCACCGCTTCACCGCCGAGCGAAGCGAAGGCCGCCTCCACATGCGCGAGCTGCGCCGGCTCCGGTGGCTCCAGGCTCAGCAGCAGCGGCAGGTCCTCCGTGACGGCGAAGCGCATCGTCTCTTCGGTCGAGCCCGCGATGTACAGCGGCGGCGCCGAGGTCGAGAGGTGGCGGATCTGCTGCGCATCGAAGCGCCAGGGGCCTTCGTTCGACGACACGCTTTCGCCGCGCAGGGCCGCGATCACCAGGCGGCAGCCCTGCGCGAAGCGCTCGCGCGTCTGCTGCGGATTGATCTCGAGCGCGCGCAGCGTGGATGCGTCGGTGCCACGCCCCAATCCCGCGTCGAAGCGGCCATCGCTCTGCAACCCCAGCTGCGCGATCTCCTCGGCCAGCAGCAGCGGATGGTGCAGCGGCACCACCAGCGCCGAGACGCCGATGCGCAGGCGTTCGGTGCGCGCGAGCAATGCGGCCGCCAGCAGCAGCGGCGAGGGGTAGGGGCCGCCCTCGGCCAGCAGGCGGAATTCATGGAACCACGCACTTTCGAAGCCCAGCCGTTCGGCCTCCTCGAAGAACGCGAAGAACTCGCGCGACGGTCCGAGCGTGGCCTCGCGCGACCAGCCGGCCAGGTCGATGCGCAATGCCGATGCCGTCATGGCGCGGGCGCGGCCGTGAAGAAGCGCAGGCCGCCGCTAGAGAAGGCGGCGATGCCCGGGCCATAGGCCTGCGCCAGGCGCTCGTCGCGCAGCACCTCGTCGGGCGATCCGGTCGCCACCAGCCGGCCCTGGCCGAGCAGCGCGAGCTGGTCGCACCAGGTGCTGGCCACATGCAGGTCATGCAGCACCACGAGCACGGCGCGCGTGCGTGCGCTGTCGCGCAGCAGGGCCATCAGGCGGTGGTGGTGCGGGATGTCGAGGTGGGCCGCGGGTTCGTCGGCCACCAGCAGACGCGGGTCGTGCGCGAGCGCGCGCGCCACGCCGACGCGGGCACGCTCGCCGCCCGACAGCGAGGCATGGCGCCGGTCGATCAGCGCGTCGAGCTCGAAGCGCGCGACCAGCGCGGGATCGGGCGCGCGGCCCGGGCGCTGCAGCTGCAGCATCTCGCGCACCGTCAGGTCCCAATGGCTCTCGCCGTGCTGCGCGACATAGCCGAGGTGGCGCGCGAGCTCGGCCGGTTTCCATTGGTCGAGCGCGCGCCCGAGCAGCGCGATGCGGCCCTCGCGCGGGCGCACCAGCCCGAGCGCGGCGCGCAGCAGCGTGGTCTTGCCCGAGCCGTTGGGGCCGACGATGCCGAACAGGCCGCGCTCGGGGATCGCAAGGTCGATGCCGTCGAGCAGGGTGCGACCCGAGGCCTGCACCCGCAGGCCGTCGAGGCGCAGGGCGTCGGCCGTCATCCGCGCCTCCACAGCAGCAGCGCGAGGAAGAAGGGGCCGCCGATCAGCGCCGTCAGCAGGCCCGCGGGGATCTCGCTCGGGGCCATGGCCGAGCGCGCCAGTGCATCCACCAGCACCATGAGGCCGCCGCCCGCGATGGCGCATGGAACGGTGAGCCGCGCATGCAGCGGGCCGATCCACCAGCGCATCACGTGCGGCACGATCAGGCCCACGAAGCCGATCAGGCCGCCCCAGCTCACGGCCAGTGCGGTCGCGAGCGAGGCCACGAGCACGGCACGGGCCGAGAAGGAGGCGGCGCGCACGCCCATCGCATGGGCCGTGTCCTCGCCCAGGCCGAGCGCGTCGAGGCCGCGGCCCAGCGCGCGCACCAGCAGCACCAGCACCAGCAGCACGGGCGCGAGCACGGCGATCTCGCCGCTCGTGGGCGTCTGCACGCCACCGAGCTGCCACGAGATGATGGCGCGCAGGTTGGTCGACTCGTCGCCGAACACGATCACGATGAGGCTGCGCAGGGCGGCCAGGATCGCGGCCAGGCCGACGCCGGCGAGCAGCAGGCGGTTGCTCTGCCAGCCACCGCCGAGCCTGCCGGCCAGCAGCACCAGCCAGCTCGCGCCCCAGGCGCCCGCGAAGGCCAGCACCGGCAGGCTCAGCGCGGTGGGCACCAGCGCCGGCAGCAGCAGCGAGACCGCGGCGCCCACGGCTGCGCCGCTGGCGCTGCCGAGCAGGTAGGGTTCGGCCAGCGGATTGCGGAACACGCCCTGGAACACCAGGCCCGCCAGCGACAGGCAGGCGCCGACGAAGAAGGCCCCGGCCACGCGCGGCGCGCGCCACACGCGCACCAGTTCGGCCTGCAGGGTGTCGCTGCCCCACCACTGGGTGGGCCAGACCGTGGCGGCACCCACGCTCAGCGCGAGCACCACGGCCGCGGCCAGCAGCAGGAGCAGCACGAGCCAGACCGTGGTCGCCGATGCGCGTCGGCCGTCGGTGGCGTGCCTCATGCGAAGCGCTCCGGATGCAGCGCGCGTGCGTACTGCTCGACCGCCTCGATCTGGCGCGGGCCGGGAATCAGCTTGTGGCCGCGCTCGAGCACGACCACGCGGTTCGTGCGCACGGCGCGCAGCGTGTGCCAGCCGGGGCGCTGGCCGATCAGCGCCGGATCGCGCGGCACCTGCTGCAGCGAGACGATCACGTCGGGGTCGCGCGCGAAGATCGCTTCGGCGCTGACCTGGGCCGCGCCCTGCAGGTCGGCGAACACGTTGCGTCCGCCGGCCCAGCCCAGCGCGTCGTTGGCATAGTGGCCCGTGCCCACGGTCTGGAAGGCGCCGCGCGCGGCGGCCGCCGTTTCGAAATAGACGCTGCGGCGCGGCGCGCCCTCGAGCCGGCGCTCGATCGCGGCCAGCCGCGCCTGCATGTCCTCGCGCACCCGGCGGGCCTGTTCGTCGGCACCCGTCGCGCGCCCGAGCAGGTCGATGTTGCGGAACACCGAGGGCAGGTCGGGATGCGCGAGCACCACGCACGGGAGCTTCGCGCGGTCGAAGGCATCGACCAGCGACAGCGCCGAATGGTGCGAGGGCGTGACCACGAGCAGGTCGGGCTGGAAGGCGGCCACCGCCTCGGCCGAGTAGCCGAGCGCGCCGCCGATGCTGGGCTTGGCGCGCGCGCCCTCGGGCCAGCGCACGCGCCCGCCGATGGCCACCACGCGGTCGGCCAGGCCCAGCGCCCAGGCCAGCTCGACGTTGCTCGGGAACACCACCACGATGCGCTGCGGCGCGCGCGGCACGACGACGCGCCGGCCCAGCGCATCGACGAGCTCGCGCGGGAAGCCGCCCGGGGGCGCCTGCTCGGCGCCCGCGGGCAGAACGGCCGTCATGCACACCATGCCGAGAATCGCGTCGCGCCGGTTCACGCTCAGAAGGTGTAGCGCGCGCGGGCGAACACCGTCCTCGGTGCACCGGCGTTGCCGGCTTCCTGCGCCGACAGGTCGTCGGCGATGTAGTACTTGTTCGTCAGGTTGTTCACCCCGGCCTGCAGTGTGAGCGAAGGATTGACGCGATAGGCCACGGCGACGTTGAGCAGCAGGTAGCCGGGCAGCTTCTGCGGATTGACCGCATTGTCGCGGAGGTAGCGGCTGCCGACGTAGCTCGCGGTGCCGGTCACGGCCCAGGCGCCGTGCGCATAGGTCAGGCCCGCACCCGCGATGTTGTGGGCCGACATGCGCACGCGGTAGCCGCCGAAGTTGGTGCTGCGCGCGCCGCTGTCGGTGTAGGTCTGGAAGTCCTTGAGCCGCGCGTCCTGCCAGGTGTAGTGCAGGTAGCCGTTCCAGCGCGGCGTGAGCTGGAACTGCAACTGCGTTTCGATGCCCTTGGTGCGCGAGGTCGCGTTGCTGAAGACGAAGGAGTCGGGGCCGTTGCGGTAGGAGCGCTGGCCGTCGATCTTCTCGGCCTCGAACAGGCTGAGCTGGTAGCTCCAGCGGTCGTCCGCCGCGCGTCCCTTCAGGCCGACTTCCTTGCTGCGCGTGATCTCGGGCCGCAGGATGTCGGGCACGATCACGCCGCCGCGCGTGTTGAGCGCCACCGCCTGCGGCCGGAAGCCTTCGCTCCAGTTCGCGAACACGGCGTGCGAGGAGGCATCGCCCTGCAGGAACAGCCAGTCCACGCCGGCGCGCGGGCTGGTGTGGCTGCCTTGCTGCGCCGAGATCACCTGCGTGCCCGTGCGGCCCAGCGTCTGCTCGAAGCGGTCGTGGCGCACGCCCAGCGTGAAGCCGACCGGGCCGTACTCGAAGCGGTCCTGCAGGTAGACGCTGCGCACCTCCTGGTCGAAGCGCGAGGAGGTGATGCTGCCGCGCACGCCGCGCGGATCGTTGCGCACGTTGCTCACGGGGATGTCGTAGAACGGCCCGCGGTAGGTGGGCGCGTTGCTGAAGCTCGGCGAGTCGAGGCCCTGCCAGCCGCGCTCGAGGTTGAAGCCGGCCTGGAACTCGTTGCTCCAGCCCTTGCCCGCCATCAGGTGCGTGGCCGCGAGCTCGTGGTAGACGCCGCGGTCGGCGGTGTAGCTCTCGGAATAGCCCTTGCTCACGGCCGCGGACGGCGGAACGATGGTGATGCCGCCGGCGAAGAAGCGGTTGTAGCGCGCGAAGCTGCTCAGGTGGTTGATCGACCAGCCGGCGCCGAGCTCGAAGCGGTTCTTCCACGAGAACGACTGGTAGTCGCCCGTGACGTAGGAGTCGGGAATGCCGTAGTTGTCGCGCGATGTGATGCCGAAGATCGGCTTGCCGTTGACCAGCGGCACGATCGAGCCGCGGTCGCCGCGCACGCGCGTGTCGTAGAGCTGGAAGCCGGTGGTCCAGTGGCGCGTGACGGCGAAGTCGCCGCCGACCAGCACGGCCGACTGTGCGCGGCCGGCATCGCGCTGAAAGCCGTTGTAGTCGCTGTTGGCCACGCCCACGTAGAGATTGCCGCGCTCGAAGTCCCAGCGGTAGCGCAGGCTGCCGTCGAGGCGGCCGTAGCTGCCGATGGTGGCCGTGAGGCTGCCGCCCGCGCGCTCGGGCTTCATGAAGAACTGCGCCACGCCGCCGATCGCGTTCTTGCCATAGAGCGCCGAGGCCGGGCCCTTGATGAATTCGAGCCGGTCGACCAGGTCGGGCGCGATCAGCGTGATGTCGGCATTGCCCTGCAGCAGGCGCAGCGGCACGCCGTCCATCAGCACCAGCACGTCCTGCGTGTCGCGCAGGCCGCGGGTCTCGAAGCGCGAGTAGTAGTTGCCCTGCGTGCCGTACTGCAGGCCCGGCACGCTGCGCAGCGTGTCCTCGAGCGTGACGGCGCCCACCGCGTCGAGCTGCGCGCGTTCGACCGAATAGGTGGCGAAGGGCAGCCGCAGCGTGTCGGCCTCCTGGCGCGTGGCGGTGGAGATGGTCTTGCGGTCGCTGACGGTGGTGGGCGGCAGCGAGCCCTCGGCGTCCTGCGCCGAGGCGACCGAGGCGAGCAGCATGACGCCGGATCCGATGAGGGCTTGGTGGGGTCTGACGCGGCCGCGCCGGGAGAAGTTGCGCACGAGGGTTTCCTTCGGGCCCGCGCTCCCGCGGGCCATGAGAACAACCGGACGCCGAGGGGACCCGCCAGCGACCGGCCCCGCGCCCATGCGTGACCGATACGGCTTGCCTGCACTCCCGCAGCGACCGAACGAGGCGAAGGCCGGTATCCGGGCTTGCGGAGCGCAGCGGTGCATCGGGAGATGCGCCGTTGCCGCGATCCTCGCCTTCCCATGCCGGGGCACAGTGGCTGCGATGCCCGCGAGGGCATCGACCGTGAGGACCGCGAATCCGCCGACCGTTGCGGGGGCAGCGCAGGACTGGGGTCCGGAGGACCCGTCACCTGCTTCCCGTTTAACGCCGGTCCTGCAACCGGCGCACCTTCGCGCGCGCCGGCTTGGGTGATGCTTTCGTTTGCATCGGCCGGCGGGGCGAGATTATAGGAGCGGCTTGCGCGCCGTCGGGCGCGAGAAAGCTCAGGGCGCGGGCGCGGGAACCTGGGGCAGCCGCACGGTGAACACCACGTAGCCGTCGACATGCGCATAGCCGATGCTGCCGCGGTGCGAGCGCACGATGGCTTGCGCGATGTGCAGCCCCAGGCCCAGTCCGCCCTTGTTGCGCTCGTTGGGCACGCTGCGCTGCTTGAAGGCGCTGAACAAGTCGGGCACCAGCGCGGCGTCGATCGGCGGTGCGCGGTTGGCCACGCTGAACACCACGTGCGCGTCGACCTGTTCGAGCCGCAGGTGCACCGCCTCGCCGGGCAGGCCGTGGTGGCGCGCATTGCTCACCAGGTTGCCGACCAGCTGCGCCATGCGGTCGGGGTCGGCCAGCACGGGCAGCGTCTTGGGTGCCTCGAGCTCGAGCTGCGAACCGGGGTAGGCGGTGCGCGACTCGTCGACCGCGTCCTCCAGCAGCCGCGCCAGGTCGATCTGCACCGGCACCATCTGCAGGCCCATGCCGCTTTGCAGCCGCGAGGCATCGAGCACCTGGCCGATCAGCCGCGCCATGCGGCTGCTCGAGGTCTGGATGCGCTGGCCCAGCCGCGCGCCGGCGTTGCTGCCGTCGGGCAGGCTGCGTTCGAGCAGCTTGGCGGCCATCGTGATCGACTGCAGCGGGTCGCGCAGGTCGTGGCCCAGCACGGCCAGCAGCTCGGTGCGGGCCTTGTAGGTGTCGGCCAGCCGCGCCGCGCTGGCGCGGATCAGCTCGTCGCGCAGCTGGCGCGCGAAGTCGAGATCGTTGGCGCCCCAGGGCACGCTGGTGTCGCGCACCGTCTGTTTCCAGACGTCGAAGGAGCCGCGCGGCGTGAGCCGGGGCCCGAGCGGGCCGCTCACGTAGTGCTTCTCGGGCTTGCCGCCCCAGTTGATGGTCTCGATCTGTTCCTTGCGCGCGAGCACCAGCCAGCCGTTGTCGATCGCGTCGAAGCGCAGCGCGAGAAAGCCGCACCACACGCCGGCCAGCGAGCGCAGGTTCTCGGGCAGTTGCTCGCGCGTGTGCAGCGCCACGATCTGGTCGCCGTTCGTCGAGGCGGTGAGCCACTGCATCAGCGCCGCCGCGGCCTCGCGGGGCATGTCGCCGTCCACGTGCAGCCGCGACTGCTCGGCGATGACCGCCGCCTGCGCGTCGAAGGCGTCGGCCAGCGGGCGCGCCAGGCCGATCAGCGCGCTGAAGGTGTCCTCGGCATGCAGCACCGCCTCGATCAGCGAGCCGCGCAGCTGCGCGGCGCTCGAGGCCCGGCCCGCCTGCTCGCGCGCCAGCAGGCTCTGCACGTTCGAGGCCAGCACCTGCGCGAGCACGTCGCAGGCCATGCGGATGGCGTAGGGCACCTGGTGGGCGCTGCGGTGGTGGCAGGCCAGCATGCCCCAGAGCTGACCGTTGATGACGATCGAGATGCTCATCGACGCGCCCACGCCCATGTTGCGCAGGTACTCGATGTGGATCGGCGACACGCTGCGCAGCGTGCAGTGGCTCATGTCCAGCGGCGGCAGCTGCGGGTCGGCCACGTCGAGCCCGACCGGCGTCGACTGCACGTCGGCGATCAGGCGCAGGGTGTTGATCACGTAGAGCCGGCGCGCCTGCGCCGGGATGTCGCTGGCCGGATAGCGACGGCCCACGAAGGGCTCGAGCGCCTCGTGGCGACGCTCGGCCACCACCTCGCCGCTGTCGTCGTGGCGAAAGCGGTAGGCCATCACGCGGTCGAAGCCCGTGAGCTGCCGCACGACTTCCACCGAGAGATTGAGCAGGCCGTCGATCGAGCCCTGGCGCTTGAGCCGGTCCATCGCGCGGTGCGCCTTGAGCGCGAAGTCCGACACCGCGTCCGCCGTGGCGTCGCGGGCCTCGAACTCGGCCACCAGCTCGTAGCCGATGCGGTGCAGGATCAGGTCGAAGCGGCGCTCGCCGAGACTCACCTCGAGGTTGATCGGCGACCCCTCGTCGGTATCGACCGCCACCCCGTTGGCCTCGTGCAGCGCCTCGTGCACCAGCGCGTCGCCCATGAAATGGTCGGCCGCAAGGCGCTCGCCCAGGGCGGGCGCCGTGTCGCCGAGCAGCTCGCGGGCGTTCGCGCTGACGCGCGTCAGCGTGAGGGTCGAGGCATCGAACGCGAACAGCGCGCCGTGGGGCTGCACGAGGCCAGGGATGTGGATGGGCTCGCTGTCGCAGTTGGCCAGCGTGACGGGCTGCGTGGACGTGGAGTGGGGCGGCCGTTCCAAGGGGCGGTGGGCGTCTTGCGCGTGAGTGAGGTGAGGGAGCCACGGACCGCGCCGGGCGCGGGGAGGGGACATGGCATTTTGCCTGAGGCCGGGCGGGCGCCGGTCGGGCTTTACCGTGGGGCGCGGGCGGGTTCCGGGGCGAAAATGGCGCCGGGCCTCGCGAGCAGGCCCGCACTTCCTGAAAGACAACCTGCATGCAATCTGCCGACGCGGCGACCTTCGACGAGGCCTACTACCGGCGCTACTACTTCGACAAGAAAACGAAGGTGGTCGACCCGCAGCACGCCGAGCGCCTCGCGGCCTTCGTCTGTTCGTACCTCAAGTACCTGCGCGTGCCCGTGCGGCGCGTGCTCGACATGGGCTGCGGCATCGGCCACTGGCGCGATGCCATCGCGTTGCATTTTCCGAAGGCCAGCTACCACGGCGTCGAGTTCAGCGAGTACCTGTGCGAGCGCTACGGCTGGGAGCGGGGCTCGGTGGTCGACTATCGCGCGAGGGAGCGCTTCGACCTCGTGATCTGCCAGGGCGTGCTGGCCTACCTCGAACCCTCCGACCTCAAGCGCGCGCTGCGCAACCTGGGGTCGCTCAGCGCCGGCGCGCTCTACCTCGAGGCCGTGACGCAGGAGGACTTCGAGCAGGACGTGGTCGACGAGGACCTCAGCGACCCGCGCCTGTTCCGCCACCGCGCGCAGGTGTACCGGCGCGGGCTGACGCGCGGCTTCAAGGAAATGGGCGGCGGCGTGTGGCTGAGCCGCCAGGCGGAGGTGCCGACCTTCGCGCTGGAGTGCGCCGACGCCTGACCCGTGGCGCGCCCGCTCAGGGCTCGGCGAAGAACTGGCTCGGCGTCTGCCCGAAGTGCTTGCGGAACATGGTCGCGAAGGCCCCGGGACTGTCGTAGCCCAGGCGCAGGGCGATGTCGATGATCTTCTCGCCGTCGGCCAGCAGCTCCAGCGCGCGCAGCAGCCGGGCCTGCTGGCGCCACTGGCCGAAGGTCATGCCGGTCTCCTTCGTGAACAGGCGCTGGATGGTCTTCACGTCGAGCGACAGCCGCCCGGCCCAGTCGGCCAGGGTGGAGGCATCTTCCAGATGCTGTTGCAGCCGTTCGCAGATGCGCAACAGCCGTGGGTCGGCGGGCATCTGCAGGTGCAGCGGCAGCACGGGCAGGCTGCGCAGCTCGTCGAGAATGAAGCGCATCAGCCGACCGTCGCGGGTGCCGGGCGCATAGGGCTGCTTCACTTCCATCGCCGCGCGGATCAGCTCGCGCAGCAGCGGCGGAATGCCCACGGCCTGGGTCGCGGTCAAGGTCTTCGGCGCCACCTCGGGCTTCACCAGCAGGCTGCGCATGTGGACCTCGCCGACGCAGCGGATCTCGTGCGCCATGCCCGCGGCCATCCAGATGGCGCGCGTGGGCGGCACCACCCAGCGGCCGGCCTCGGCCTGCACCACCATCACGCCGCGCAGGGCATAGATCAGCTGGTGCTTGGTGTGCTGGTGCGACCGGATGTGCCAGCCGGCGGGGTAGTCCGTGGCGCGACCCGCGATCGGCGAGGACTCGCCCTCGATCTCGCGCAGCACCTCGGGCAATGACTTGGGACGGCGCGGGAGGTTCATGTCCTTTTTGCGAAAGGTGTTGGTCGGTTGGCGCAAGACAGGCGAGGCGCATCCTCCCATAATTCCGGGGCGCCGGCGGCCCGTTCCTCCCGAACTCGCGCCCCTCGTGCCGGCCGGTCCCGTCTCCCCCGTGTGAAAGTCCCCATGCCGCCCTCCGCGACCGCTTCCCTCGAATCCCAGGCCACGCCCGCTGGCGCCGCCGCCAGTCCCGCGAAGGCCAAGCCGGCCTTCGGCATCCTGGGCGCCATCAGCAGCGCGCACATGGTCAACGACATGATGCAGTCGTTGATCCTCGCGATGTACCCGATCCTCAAGGGCGCGTTCTCGCTGAGCTTCGCGCAGATCGGCCTGATCACGCTGACCTACCAGCTGACGGCCTCGCTGCTGCAGCCGCTGATCGGCCTGTTCACCGACCGGCGTCCGCAGCCCTACTCGCTGCCGATCGGCATGACGGCCACGCTCATCGGCCTGCTGCTGCTGGCCTTCGCGCCCAGCTTCGGCATCGTGCTGCTGGCCGCGGCCTTCGTGGGGCTCGGCTCGTCGATCTTCCATCCGGAGTCCTCGCGCATCGCGCGGCTCGCCTCGGGCGGCCAGCACGGGCTCGCGCAGTCGGTGTTCCAGGTCGGCGGCAACCTCGGCACGGCGATCGGGCCGCTGCTCGCGGCGGCGGTCATCGTGCCCTTCGGCCAGCACAGCGTGGCCTGGTTCGGCCTGGCCGCGCTGCTGGGCATCGGCCTGCTGCTGCAGGTGAGCCGCTGGTATGCCTTCCATCACGTCACGGCCGGCGCGCGCAAGAAGGCCGCGGTCGAGTCGCCCTATCCACGCCGCGTGGTGCTGGGCGCCATCACGGTGCTGCTGGTGCTGATCTTCTCGAAGTACTTCTACGTGGCGGGCATCAGCAGCTTCTACACCTTCTACCTGATGGACCGCTTCGGCCTCACGGTGCAGAGCGCGCAGCTGCACCTGTTCTTCTTCCTGTTCGCCTCGGCCGTCGGCACGGTGCTCGGCGGGCCGGTCGGCGACCGCATCGGCCGCAAGCCGGTGATCTGGGTGTCGATCCTGGGCGTGGCGCCGTTCGCGCTGCTGCTGCCGCACGCGGACCTGTTCTGGACCACCACGCTGACCATCGTGATCGGGCTGGTGCTGTCCTCGGCCTTCTCGGCCATCCTCGTCTACTCGCAGGAGCTGATGCCGGGCAAGGTCGGCATGGTCTCGGGGCTGTTCTTCGGCTTCGCCTTCGGCATGGGCGGCCTGGGCGCCGCGGTGCTGGGCCTGCTGGCCGACCACACCAGCATCGCCTTCGTCTACCAGGCGATCGCCTACCTGCCGCTGCTCGGCGTGGTCGCGGCGCTGTTGCCCGGAAAATCGCGCAAGTCCTAGCTCCCCCTTGTCCGCCGCATGCCCTCCACCCGAACCTTTCGCGGCGCCGATGCGCTGATCGAATGCCTGCGCGCGGCCCGCGTCGCGCGCATCTTCACCCTCTCGGGCAACCACGTCATGCCGGTGTTCGACGCGGCCTTCGGCTCGGTCATCGAACTCGTGCACGTGCGCCACGAGGCCAGCACCGTGCACATGGCCGATGCCTGGTCGCGAGTGTCGGGCGAGGTCGGCATCGCGCTCGTCACCGGCGGTCCCGGCCATGCGAACGCCGTGGCCGCGCTCTACACCGCGTATATGGCCGAGGCGCCGGTGGTGCTGCTGTCGGGCCATGCGCCCAACGAGCAGCTGGGCCAGGGCGCGTTCCAGGAGATGCGCCAGGCCGACATGGCCGAGCCGGTCTGCAAGGCCGCGTGGCGCTGCGCCAGTGCCGACGCGGTGGCGGGCGATGTCGCCAAGGCCATCCGTATCGCGAAGTCGGGGCGGCCCGGCCCGGTGCACCTGAGCCTGCCGAGCGACGTGCTCGAGGGCGCGGCCACCGTGCCCGCTTTCGGCCCGGAAGCCTTCGCGCCCGAGCCGCGGCTGCTCGACCCGGCGCTCGCGACCGAGCTGGCCCGGCAGCTCGCCGAGGCCGAGCGTCCGCTGATCCTCGCGGGCCCCTCCTGCCTCACGCGCGATGGGCGCGCGCTGATCGCCGCGCTGGAGCAGGCCACGGGCGTGCCGGTCGCCGGCATGGAGAGCCCGCGCGGCATCGGCGATGCGAGCCTCGGCGCCTTCGCGCAGCTGCTGGCGCGCGCGGACTGCGTGCTGCTGCTGGGCAAGCGGCTGGACTTCACGCTGAAGTTCGGCGCCGCGTTGGCTGCCGATGCACGGGTCCACCAGATCGATCCCGATGCCGATGAACTCGCGCGCAGCCGCCGTGCCCTCGGCGAGCGCCTGCGCACCGAAGCGCAGGCCGATGCCTGGCCGGCGATGCGGGCGCTGACAGCGGCCGCGGCTGGCGCCAGGGATCCGTCGTGGCTGCGGGAAGCGCATGCATGGCTGGCCTACCGCCCCGCCGCCTGGGACGACGCGCGCGCCTCGCTGCCGCAGCGCCTGCATCCGGTGCAGATGCTGCGGCCGCTGCAAGCGCTGCTCGACAGCCATCCCGAGTCGGTGCTGGTCTGCGATGGCGGCGAGATCGGCCAGTGGGCAATGGCCTGCCTGAGCGCGCCGCACCGCGTCAACAACGGGGTGGCGGGCGCGATTGGCGCGGGACTCGCCTATGCGCTCGGCGCGCGCTGCGCGCAGCCCGAGGCGCCGGTGATCGCCGTCATGGGCGACGGCACCGTGGGCTTCCACATCGCCGAGTTCGACACCGCCATCCGGCACCGCCTGCCCTTCGTGGCCGTGGTGGGCAACGATGCGCGCTGGAACGCCGAATACCAGATCCAGCTGCGCGACTACGGGCCCGAGCGGCTGATCGGCTGCGAGCTGCAGCCCACGCGCTACGACGCGGTGGCGCAGGCCTTCGGCGCGCACGGCGAACTCGTCACCGAGGCCGATGCACTGCCCGACGCGGCACGGCGCGCGCTCGCCAGCGGCAAGCCCGCCTGCCTCAACGTGATGATCGAGGGATTGCCCGCGCCGCAGATCCGGCGCGAGGCTTGAGGCGTCGCGGGCCACGGGCGCCCGAAGTCATTCGATTGGCGCCGCAGGGATAGTGCGGTCCATTCCAGCGCGATCAAGAATTTCACCGCCTCTGGAAGAAGGCGTGGTCCCCGCTCCGGCTCAGGCGTGGGGTCTTGTGAATTCGAACCGATCACGTTGGAGACACATCTTGACCAAGACAGAGAACCTCGCGCGGTGCATCCGCTCGCTGCTCGTGGCGCTGGCCTGCGGCGCACTCGCCTCGTGGGCCCAGGCGGCCAACGACATTTCCAACACCCTCGTGCGCACCTGCTCGAACCAGCTCGATGGTTCGCAGTACGGCGACGCCGTGCTCGACGGCTTTCGCGGCAGCCGCTTTCCCTCGCCGAAGACCGGCGGCTTCAAGGTCACGTCCGTCCAGCAGGTCTGGCTCGCGCTGCCGGCCTACTGCCTGGTCAAGGGCACGATCCAGCCCACCTCGCCCGGCGGCGTCGACCCGGCCGTGAAGGACCCGAGCTACCGTGTGCGTGACATCAACTACCAGATCTACATCCCGGCGCAGTGGAACGGGAAGTTCGTGCAGCTCGGCGGCGGCGGCTTCGCCTGGAAGTCCGACGTGGTCGCCGCGGGCACGCAGACCAGCCAGCAGTTCGCGCTGCCGCTGCAGGGCATGGCGCTGGCCAACTATGCCGTGGTGCTCAGCGACGCGGGTGCCGACGGCTCGAACGGCGCCTTCGATCCCGACTTCGTGCGCCCGGGCCGCAAGCTCTCCGATGTCGCGAAGCAGGAGATGGTGAAGAACTTCGGGCAGGACTCGATCAAGAAATCGCTCGACGTCGGCCTGTACCTGCTGAAGAAGCTCACCGGCGCGGCGCCCACCGACACCTACTTCGTCGGCATCTCCACCGGCGGCCGCCAGGCGCTCAAGGCCATCGCCAACTGGCCCGACGCCTACGACGGCATCGTGGCGGGTGCGCCGCCGGTCGACGAGACCAACCTGCTGAAGACCCTGCAGGTGCCCGACACCGTCAACGACTGGACGACCAACTGGGCCAGCGCCTCGGCCATGCTCACCAGCCTGTTCGGCCAGGACGTGTCGCCCCAGACCCTGAGCGACGGCCTGGGCGCGACCTCACGCTACCTGGCCGACGTCGCGATCGAATCGGGCGCCGACTACGACGGCTACCACCGGCTGCTCGACCAGCTGGCCCCGGTGTGGAACGTGCGGCCCGACGAGCTCGTGCCCTTCCTGCGGATGTCGGCGCGGCAGAAGCGGGACGGCGGCAAGGGCAAAAAGATCGTGATCTACCAGGGCACCTCCGACTTCCTCGTGCCCTGCACGCAGGCCGGCGAATTCGTCAGGCAGCTGAACGGCCTGCCCGCGGGCGGACAGGTCGCGGCCGGCGACATCCGCAACACCGTGCGCGCCTATTTCGTCGAGGACTACAGCCACGGCTTCTACAACACGAATGCCGTGCTCAAGCGGCTCGGCCTCACGCCCCTGCAGCTGAACTGGAACGCGCTGGCCGATCTCGACCGCTGGGTGCACGACGACCAGGCGCGGGGTGGCGCGCCTTCGCTGGCGCGCAATGCTTCGGGGGAGATTCCGACGGCGCGGGATTTGATTGCTTGGAGGTGTGTCGCGGCGCCCTGAGGGGCGACACCGGTCGGGCACAGCGCTCAGCACCGTGGCGGCGCGAGCGCCTCGAACTCCGACTGGATGCGGCAGGCGAGATTCACGAGCGCCGCGCTGCGCCGCAGCAGCAACTGCCCGGCGTCGTTCAGGCGCACTTCGCGCGTGGTCCGGGGGGCTGGACAGCGCGCTTGTTCAGGCCTCGGGCACGGTCGTCCCGCACGGATCGGCAAGCTTTGTGGATGTTCCTTAATTTCGTCAAATAGTAGAAAATAACGAAAAAAAGGAACATACTGCGGACACCGTGCGCCAGGACACCCACGCTCAACGAATTCTCGATCTGCTCCGGCGCAAGGGGATGCTCCGCGCCAGCGATCTGGACGCCACCAATACGCCCCGTGTGGCGCTGACGCGCATGACGGATGCAGGCCTGCTGGAGAAGGTGGGACGCGGTCTCTACCGCCTGCCCGAACCGGGAGGCTCCGAACATGAGAGCCTTGCGGCGATCGCCACCAAGGTTCCCCAGGCCGTGTTCTGCCTGCTCACCGCCCTGCAGTTCCATGAGCTCACCACGCAGCTGCCGCGCCAGGTCTGGATCGCAATGCCGCGCGGCAGCCATGTCCCGAGGATCGCCTACCCGCCGCTCAAGATGGTCCAGGTTTCCGGCGAAGCCTATTCGGCGGGCATCGAGGTAGTCGAGCGAGACCAGGTGCCACTGCGTGTCTACGGCGTGGCCAAGACCGTGGTGGATTGCTTCAAGCACCGCAACAAGATCGGCCTGGATGTGGCGCTCGAAGCCCTTCGAGATGCGCGGGCCCAGCGCAAGGCGTCGGCGGACGAGCTTTGGCACTACGCGAGGATCTGCCGCGTCGCCAATGTGATGCGTCCCTACCTGGAGGCCATCGAGTGAGCAAGGACTTGTCGGCCTCCGTGCGAGCGCGCCTGCTCAACATCGCCAAGGCCCAGGGCGTCGACTTCAACCAGGTGCTGGTGCGCTTCGCCCTGGAACGCATGCTCTACCGCCTTGGCGAGTCGGTGCATGCCGATCGCTTCGTGCTCAAGGGCGCGCTGCTGTTCACGCTTTGGTACGACATGCCGCACCGCGCGACGCGCGATGCCGATCTGCTCGGTTTCGGTGCCAGCGATCTGGCGTCCATGGCCCAGGCCTTCCGTGATATCGCGAGCGTGCGGGTGGACGATGGCATCAGCTTCGATCCGGCTTCGATCAGGGTCTCGGAGATTCGCAAAGATGCCGGCTATGCCGGGGCGCGGGTCTTGATCGATGCCGACGTGGCGCGCGCTCGCTGCAAGACGCAGATCGACGTCGGCTTTGGCGACGCCATCACGCCAGGACCCGCCGATGCGATCTATCCCGTCCTCATCGCCGATCTGCCGGCGCCTCGCCTTCGCACTTATCCGGCCTATACCGTTGTTTCCGAGAAGCTTCATGCGATCGTCGTGCTGGGCATGACCAACAGTCGTCTCAAGGACTACCTGGACCTGATGGTCTTGCTGGAGCGCGAGGACCTGGATGACGACATGTTGGCCAATGCCATTGCCGCGACGTTCATGCGGCGCGGCATGGCGGTGCCAAGGTCGTTGCCGGTGGGCTTGAGCGATGAGTACGCAAATGATCCATCCCGACAGGCGCTATGGCACGCGTTCCTCAAGAAAAACGACATGCCATCGCGCCCCTTGGTCGACGTGGTCGTGCTGCTGCGCGGCCGGCTCGGGCCGGACATGCGAAAAGCTGGATCGCTTCACGCTCCTTGAGCAGGGGCACGTGCCGGTCAGCTTCCACCCCGCGGCGGCGCCAGCGTCCGAGTTCGGTCATGTACTTACTGAACGAGTCTTTGGATAACTATGTCGCGCAGCGCGCGCGTGAGCTTGCCGGGGCGCGCCGCGATGTCGCTTTTGCGGTGCGTCACTTTTTTGCTGCACAAGTCATGCTGCGGTGGTTTTCGCCATCCTTGGCAATCTGTCACATGGACTGCTCGCGCAGCTTGAGTCATGGCTAAGACCTGAACGCCTGGTCGCGAGCACCGGCGACGCCTTCACTCAGCGCACGTCATCGAACGCCGCATCAATCTCCTCGACGCTCATCGCCGCATAGCTCGCCGCCGAGCCGCCCAGGTCCCACACGGCCTCGCCGCGCTCGACCGCGCGCGCCATCTCTTCTTCCTTGCGCATGCGCGCGAGCGCGGCCTCGACGACCTCGCCGGCGTCGCGGCGCGGCACGCAGACCACGCCGTCGCCATCGGCCATCACCAGGTCGCCCGGCTGCACCAGCACGCCGTCGCAGACCACCGGCGTGTTGACGAAGCCATGGCCGCACTTGTCGGGATGGATCGAGAGGACGTGGGTGGACCAGACCGGCAGGCCCAGCGCCTCCACCGTGTCGGTGTCGCGCACGCAGCCCTGCACCACCACGCCCGCGAGGCCCTTGCGCAGCGCATAGCGTGCCGCCATGTCGCCCCATTGGGCGCCCGAGGTCTCGGCGTCGCAGACCACCACCAGCACGTCGCCGGGCTGCGCGAGGTAGAGCGCGCGGTGCATCATCAGGTTGTCGCCGGGCGCGCAGAAGGCCGTGACGGCCGGTCCCGCGATGCGCGCGCCCTTCTGGATCGGCCGCATGCGGCTGGACATCAGGCCGCCGATGCCGCGTGGCGCGGCCGCCTCGTGCAGGTCGGACACGGTGGCCTCGCGCGCCTTCGCGCACAGGGCGGCTTCCACGCGATTGACGCGCAGGAACACTCTGGAGCTGTTCACGGTCGCTCCCGGTTCAGTGCGGCACGCAGTAGGCGTCGGCCGCGAGACGGAAGGTGGTGCGCTTCATCAGCCGCGGCTGGTTGAGCTGCATCTCGTCGCGGCGGTGCATGGTGCAGCCGTTGTCCCACATCATCAGGTCGCCGTTGCGCACCTTGTGGCGGTACACGAGTTCGGCGCTGCCGCCGGCCTCGAACAGCAGCGGCAGCACGCGCGCGTTCTCGGCCTCGCTCAGGCCCTCGATCGCCACCAGCGTGGTCGGGTCGGCATAGAGCGCCTTGCGGCCGGTCAGCGGATGCGTGAGCACCACCGGGTGGAAGGCATCGGGCAGCTTCGCCATCTCCCTGGCCTGGGCGCTTTCCTTGTCCTTGAGCTCGAGCGTGTTCATGATCGCCATGCGCTTGGCATAGCGGTAGGTGCCGGTGCGGCCGTCGATCAGCGCGCGCACGTCGGCGGGCAGCCGCTCCCAGGCGCCGTACTGGTCGGCCCAGTAGATGTCGCCGCCGCCCTTGGGCACCTCGAGGCCGTAGAGCATGGCGCCGGTGGCGGGCTTGACGCGGAAGGTCTGGTCCGAATGCCAGTCCACGTCGTCGCCGCCCGCGAAGCCGCCGACGAAGCGGCCGTCGGCATAGCGCAGGGTGCTGAAGTAGATGATCTCGTCGTGGTAGGGCGACTGGATGTCCTTGCGGTTGGCGCTCTCGCAGTGGCCGAACTGCTCGGTGAAGCGCACCTGGTCGGCCTCCTCGAGCGACTGGCGCGGGAACACGATCACCGGCGCGTCCTGCCACAGGCGGCGCACCTGCTCGATGGCGTCGGGATTGGCGAGGATGTCCTCGATGCGCTCGTCGATCTCGATCACGAAATCGGAATGCAGCGGGCGGACCTTGAGTTCTTGCGCGAGCACTGTCATGGGATGTCTCCTGGGTGTGTATGAAAGAAGAAAAAGGGGAAAGAGGGGCGCCGCGTCAGTCGGCCTTCATGCCGGCGCTGCGGATGATCTCGGCGTCGGTCAGGCGCTCCGAGCGCAGCCAGGCGACGAGCTGGGCGTGGTCCATCGGCGGCGCGGGCTCGAAGCCGAGCTCGTGCAGGGCCTTGGCGGTCTCGGGCAGCGCGAGGATCTTGCGCATCTCGGCGGCCAGCCGCTCGCGCACCTCCACCGGCGTGCCGCGCGGCGCCATCAGCGCGTTCCAGGCCACCACGCTGAAGCCCTCGAGGCCCTGCTCGGCCACCGGCCGGATCTCGGGCAGCGCGGTCATGGCCTTGGCCGAGGTCACGGCCAGCGGCTTGATCCTGCCGAACTGCGCGCGCGAGGCCGCCACCGTGTCGATCAGCACCGGCACCTGGTTGCCCAGCAGCGCGGTCATCGCCTCGCCCGAACCCTTGTACTTGATCGAGAACAGCGGCACGTTCTGGCGCCGGATCATCTCGAGCACCAGCTGCGCCGTGACGCTGGGCAGCGCCACGTCGACCTTGTCGGGCCGGCTGCGCGCGAGCTTGATGAGTTCGGGCAGCGTCTGCACGCCGAGCGAGGGATGCACCGAGATCACCATCGGGATGAAAGCGGTCGCGACGATGGGGTCGAAGTCCTTCTCGGCGTCGAAGCCGATGTTGTCGTAGAGCGCCGGGTTCATCGCATGCGTGCCCGAGGCGCCCATGATCAGCGTGTAGCCGTCGGGCGTGGCGCGCGCCGCATAGGCGGTGCCGATGTTGCCGAAGGCGCCGGGCCGGTTCTCCACCACCACGCCCTCGTGCAGCGCGGCCGAGAGCTTGGCCGCGAAGTAGCGGGTGGCGATGTCGGTGCTCTGCCCGGGCGGGTAGGCGACCACGATCTTGATCGGCCGGTTCGGATAGCCCTGGGCCAGCGCGCCGGCGGTCAGCGCGAAGGCCAGCGGCAGTGCGGCGAGCCGCCGCGCGAGGCGCAAGAGTGAGGTCATCGCTGTCTCCTTCATGGTTGTGAGGTCGCCGCCCTGGGTGGATCGAAGGCGGTGCCGTTGGCCGCCGGCATGGCGTGCAGGGGAGGGGATGGGTTCGCGAAGGCCTCGGCGCCCGCACTGCGCAGATGGCGAGCGTCGAGCGCGTCGAAAGAGGCGCAGCCGATCTGCGCGAGCACCATGTCGATCTCGTTGCGCACGATCTGCAGCGCACGCGCGATGCCGCGCGCTCCGCCTGCGGCCGCGCCGAACAGCGTGGGCCGGCCGAACAGTGCGAAGCGCGCGCCGAGGCACCGTGCGATCACGATGTCGGAGCCGCGACGCACGCCGCTGTCGAGCAGCAGCTCCACGCGCTCGCCGACCGCCGCGCGGATCGCGGGCAGCATCTCGAGTGGCGTGGGCGCCACGTCGAGCTGGCGCCCGCCATGGTTCGAGACCACGATCGCATCGACGCCGAGCGCCGCGGCCTGGCGCGCATCGTCGGGATGCAGCAGGCCCTTTACGGCGAGCGGGCCGCGCCAGTCCGCGCGGATGCGCTCGAGCGTGCGCCAGGTGATCATGGGCGCCGGTGTCAGCGTGCCGTAGAGGTCGGCGACCTCGGCCGCCGAGGCGCCGGCGCGGCCATAGGGCGCCCAGTTGCTCATCATCGGGATGCCGCCGCTGCGCAGATAGCGCAGCACCCAGGCCGGATGGCCGAGCGCTTCGAGCACCACGCCGGGCGTCATCCGGAAGGGGCGCGAGAAGCCGTTGCGCCGGTTGCGTTCGCGGTTGGAGTTCACCGGCACGTCGACCGACACCACCAGCGTGCGCACGCCGGCGTCGCGTGCGCGCTCGACGAGATCGAGGTTGATGCGCTCTTCGCGCGTGCCGTAGATCTGGAACCAGACATGCTCGGGCGCAAGCTTCGCGACCGTCTCGACCGAGGCATTGCTCGCGCTCGACAGCAGGAAGGGCACGTCGGCCGCTTTGGCCGCCTGCGCGAGCAGTTCGTCGGCACCCGGATGGAACAGCCCGGCCAGGCCCGTGGGCGAGATGCCGAAGGGGCTCGCATGGCGCCGGCCCAGCAGTTCGGTGGACTGGTCGCGCCGCGACACGTCGACGAGGTAGCGCGGCACCAGCTGGAAGCGGCGAAAGGCCTCGCGGTTGCGCCGCATGCAGTCCTCGTCGTCCACGCCGCCGTCGATGAAATCGAAGGCGATCCGCGGCAGCTTGCGCCGTGCCATCGAGCGCAGGTCCTCGAGGTTGACCGCAGTGTCCACGTTCATCGTTTCTCGTCGTGAGTTGTCTCTGCGATCGAGAATATCGAGCGGTCTTTTCGCTGCCCATAGGGCCGGGCAGCGGAGTTTCACAGTTTGAACTTGTAGCGCCGCGCGTCGGTGCTCAAGGCTCGGCGTTCGCGCTCATGTGATCCATGTGCATGACGCCGCCGAGCAATTCGCGCGCATCCTGCTCCACCGCCGCAGCCACTTCGTCGAGCGCCGCGCGGACTTCGGCCAGCTTCGGCTCGCCGAACTGCTCGGCCAGCCCGGTGAGGCACACCGCGGCCATCGCGCGCCCGTTGTCGGCGCACACCGGCACCGCGAAGGCATGCACGCCGGTCACCACGTCGCCGAGGTTGACGCCGAAGCCATGGCGCCGCGAGCGGTCGCGCATCTTCTCGAGCGCGTCGAGGCGGCCGCTGCCGCGCTGCGCGATCTCCTGCTGCATGTTGTCGGCGAGGATGTTCTCGGTCTCGAGCGAGGGCAGGGTCTGCAGGATCGCGACGCCGCCGACCGAGGTGAACAGCGGCCGCCGCGTGCCCGCGTGCACCATCAGGCCGCGCAGCTCGAGCGAGCCCTGGCGCACCGCGCAGACGTACTCGTTGCCGCTGCGCAGGATCAGCCAGGCGATGGCCTCGGTCTGCGCCGCCAGCTTCGCCATGCGGCGCTCGCAGGCCTGCTGGAAGGCCGCGTAGCCGGGCAGCGAGAGGCCGAGCTCGTAGAGCATCGGGCCGGGGAAGTAGTGCTTGTCGGAGCTGCGCTGCTGCACGAAGCGCTCGCGCACCAGGCACGAGAGCACGCGGTGCACCGTGCCCTTGTCGACCTCGCAGCGCGCCGCGAGGTCCGACAGCCGCCAGCCGAATTCGCCGCGCGCGGCCAGTTCGCGCAGGATGCGCAGCGCACGCTCGATGCTTTGCGTGCCGTGGGAGACGGAGGGCTGGGGGCTGCGCGAACTTCTCACCGCTCGTGTTCCTTCGATGCGCCTGCGCGGCGTTCCGGGCTGGACATCGATCGCGGCGAAGACGCGGATTATTCGCCGCGTGCCGCGTCAGCCCGCGAAGAAGCGCTCGCGCACCTGCGCGGGCAGCGCGACACCCGCGGCCTCGGCCGCGCGCAGCACGCTCCAGAAGTAGCGATAGCTCGCGCGGTCGTGCAGCTCGCCCTCGTGCCGTATCGGCCCCCACTGCGCCTCGCTCGCCGCCAGCAGGATCGCGCCGGCGCGCTCGGCCTGGCTCGCATCGGGTGCCATGGCCTCGACGATCGGCCGGATCTGATCGGGATGCACGCTCCACATGCGCAGGAAGCCGAACTCGTGGCGCGCGCGGTAGGCGTCGTTGCGCGTGGCGAGCGGATCGCGCAGCGTCAGCGATACGTTGTGCGCCGGCACGAGGCCGTTGGCGAGCGCCGCAGCCACGATGCGCGTCTTGGCGCGCACCAGCAGCGGATGCTCGAACTGGCCCGGGCTGCGCATGGCCTCGAAGCCGATCGCGCCCTGGTGGTCGCTGACGAAATCCATCAGCCCGAAGTCGAGCACCTCCAGGCCCGGCAGCGCCGCGATCTCGAACACGTCGCGCAGCGCGCCGTGGGTCTCGATCAGCACATGGACCGGGATGGCGCGCGCGAGGCCGGCCGCAACGCGGCGCCGCTCGATGTGTTCGAGCATGGCGATGACGTCGGCGGTGCGCTGTGCCTTGGGCAGCGTGAGGTAGGCCAGGCGGTCGCCGGCCTCGCCGATGAGCGTGTCGACGTCGGCGCGCCAGAAGGCCGACGAGGCATCGTGCACGCGCGCGCCGACCCGGCCGTGACGATTGGCGTCCGAGGCGATGGCGCGCGCGGCCATCTCGGCGTGCGCCTTCTCCTCGCCCGCCGCGGCGCCGTCCTCGCAGTCGCAGGTCAGGTCGAAGACCGGGCCGAGTTCGGCCTGCAGCTGCAGCGCCTTGTGGATCAGCTTCTCGCTGCCCGCATAGTGCTCGCAGGGCGCGAGCGCGGGAACGAGCGTCTCGCCGGAGAACAGTGCGGCCGAGGGATGAACGGGCGTGGAATGCATGAGCGCTTGTCGTGAATGAAAGGAGATCGGGTCACAGCGCATGGGCGGCACGCAGCCGCGCCAGCGCCTCGGCATCGAGGCCCAGCAGTTCGCCCAGCACTTCCTGCGTGTGCGCGCCGAGCGCGCCGCCCAGGTGGCGCAGCAGCGGCGGCGTCTTCGACATCCGCGGCACGGCGGCCGGCACCACGAGCTCGCCCACGCGCGGGTCCTGTACCCGCTGCAGGTTGCCGCGTGCCGCGTACTGCGGGTCGGCGAAGATGTCGTCGATCGCCATGATCGGCCCGCAGGGCACGCCGGCCGCGTCGCAGCGCGTCACCGCCTCGGCCAGTTCGAGCCGGCCGATCCAGCCGGCGATGGCGGCATTGATCTCGGCGCGGCCCTCGAGCCGCTGCGCATTGGTCGCGAAGCGGTCGGGCGCGACCAGGTCGGGCCGCTCCATCAGGTGGGCCAGGCGCTCGAAGATCTTGTCGCTCGAGCAGGCCAGCGCCACCCACTTGCCCTCGGCCGTCTGCCAGTGGCCATGCGGCACCACGTGCGGCACGTCGGCGCCGAGCCGCTGCCGCACCTCGCCGAACTTGCCGTAGGCCGGCACCAGTTCGTCGAGCAGCCGGAAGATCGATTCGTAGAGCGAAACGTCGATGACCTGGCCCTCGCCGGTCCGTTCGGCGACGCGCAGCGCCAGCAGCACGCCGAGCGCACCCCACAGGCCCGAGATGTAGTCGGCTAGCGAGGTCGAGCCCGGCACCACGGGCGGCCCGTCGCTCATGCCCGCGAGGTGCGAGAGCCCGCCGAAGCCGTGCGCCACGCGCGCGAAGCCGGGCTTCTCGCGGTAGGGGCCGGTCTGGCCGTAGGCGCTCACGCGCAGCAGCACGATGCGCGGATTGGCTTGGCGCAAGGTCTCGAAGTCCAGGCCCCAGCGCTCCATGGTGCCGGGGCGGAAGTTCTCGAGCACCGCATCGGACTGCGCCACCAGTTGGAGGAACAGTTCGCGGCCCTCGGGCACGCGCAGGTCGAGCGTCACGAAGCGCTTGTTGCGTGCCTCGCTGAGCCACACCAGGGTGTCGCCGCATTCCGTGGGCGTGCCGAACTTGCGCAGCGGATCGCCGCCCTCGGGCTGCTCGATCTTGATCACGTCGGCGCCGAAGTCCGCGAGGATGGTGCCGCTGAAGGGCGCGGCCACGAAGGTCGCGATGTCGAGCACGCGCACGCCGGCCAGGGGGGCGGATGGAGTCTCTGCCATCTCAGCGCCGATCGGCGTTGCCGCCCGTGTGCCGGTCGATCGTGGCCTGGCGCTGCTGCAGCGAGCGCGCGAGCTTGGCATGGGCCAGGTCGATCAGCACGCCCTTCTCGCCGATGGCCCCGTTGCCCTGCGCGGCGGCCGCTTCGAGCGTGCCGAGCACCTTGTCGGCCCAGGCCAGTTGCCCGGCCGAGGGCGAGTAGACCTCGTTGGCGATCGCCACCTGCGAGGGATGGATGGCCCACTTGCCCTCGAAGCCCAGCGCCGCCGAGCGCGTGGCCGAGGCGCGGTAGCCCTCGGGATCGCTGAAGTCGGTGAAGGGGCCGTCGATGGCGCGCACGCCGTAGGCGCGGCAGGCATTGGCGATGCGCGCGAGCGCGAAATGCCACTGGTCGTTCCAGTGCCGGTGGCGCAGGCCCTGCGCGTCGGGGGCGGTGAGCACCGCATAGCGCTCGCTCGGCGTGCCGAACACGAAATCGTTGGTGCGCATGTCGACCGTGTAGTCGCCGACGCCGAAGATCATCGCCTCCAGCCGGTCGGACGAGGCGGCGATCTCCTCGGCATGCGCGACGCCCTGCGAGGTCTCGATCAGCACCTCGATGCCCACGCGCTTGTCGCGTCCCTTCTCGCGCTCGATGGCCGTCAGCACCTGCGCCACGAACTGCACGTCGAAGGCGGTGCCGGCCTTGGGCAGCAGCACCATGTCCAGCCGCGGGCACTCGCTCGCGATCTCGACCAGGTCGCGCAGGGCCCAGGGCGTGTCGAGGCCGTTGATGCGCACGGCCATGCTCTTGCGGCCCCAGTCGAGCGCGTTGAGGGCTTCGACGGCCTGGCGCCGGGCCTGGTCCTTGAAGGCGTCGGCCACCGCGTCCTCGAGGTCGAGGAAGACGACGTCGGCATCGCTCGCGCAGGCCTTGGCGAAGAAGCGCTCCGAGGTGGCGGGCACCGCGAGTTCGGAACGTTGGAGGCGCTGGCGGCGCGGCGGGGTGAGGGTGGCGGACACGAAGGCTCCTGTGGCGGATGAAGGGGTGTGTGGGGATGCAGCCGGCCTACTGGTCGACCTTGATGCCGTTGGCGACGATCAGCTCGGTCCACTTCGGGACCTCGGCCTTGACGAAGGCGCCGAAGGCACCGCCGCCGCGCAGGTCGGGCAGCGCGCCGCGTTGCGTCATCGCCTCCTGGATCGCGGGGTCGGACATCACGCGGTGGATGCCCTGCTCGGCGGCCGCGACCACGGCCGGCGGCGTGTGCAGCGGCAGCAGGAAGCCGGCCCAGCCCACGGCCTCGACGCCCGGGAAGCCGCTCTCGGCCACGGTCGGCACGTCGGGCAGCTGCGGCACGCGCCTGGCCGAGGTGACGGCGAGCGCCTTGAGCTGCCCGCTGCGCACGTAGGAGATGGCGGCCGAGACCGTGTCCACGCCCAGCGTGACCTGTCCGCCCAGCAGGTCGCTGAGCATCACGCCGCTGCCGCGGTAGGGCACGGCCACCACGTCGATCTGTGCCTTGGCCTTGATCAGTTCGCCCGCGAGGTGCGGCGAGGTGCCCAGGCCGGCCACGCCCCATTTCTCGGCGCCGGGCTTGCGCTTCGCGAACTCGACCAGCTGCCTGAACGAATCGATGCCGGCCGCGGGATGGGCGAGCACCACCAGCGGCGACAGGAACAGGCCGTGCACCGGGATGAAATCGGCCAGCGGGTCGTAGGGCAGCTTCTTGCCGTAGAGCCCGGGGTTGATCGCCATCGGCCCGCTGCCGCCGACCGTCAGCGTGTAGCCGTCGGGCGCGGCATTGCGGCCCGCGAGCATGCCGGGGATGCTGGCGCCGCCGCCCTTGTTGTCGATGAACACCTGCTGCGGCCACAGCTTGCCGAGTTCGATCGCCACCATGCGGCCGAACAGGTCGGCCGACTGGCCAGTGGTGTAGGGCACGAGGATGCGCACCGGCTTGCTCGGGTAGCCGGCCTCGGCGCGCGCGGCGCCCGCGTGCATCAGCGGCCAGGCGGCCGCGGCGCCTGCCTGCAGCAGGGTTCTTCTCTTCATGGCTGTCTCCTGTTTTTTTGTCGTCGCTCGTCGTCGGATTCCCGGCGGGTTGCCGGGCGCATTCAGGCCGCGCAGGCCGCCGGCGCGCGCTCGCGCAGCGCGCTGAAGCTGCCGCGGAAATAGATCAGCGGATCGGCGCCGCCATCGCTGTGCACCTCGCGCACCAGGCCGATGAAGACCGAGTGCGTGCCGTGGTCGTGCGCCTGCAGCAGCTCGCAGTCGAGGCTCGCGAGCGCATCGGCCATCACCGGCGCGCCGGTCTGCTGCACGGTCCAGTCGCCGCCCTCGAAGCGCTGCTCGCCCTTCAGGCCGGTCATGCCCGCGAAGCGCGCGGCGATGTCGGCCTGGCCGTCGCGCAGCAGGTTCACCGAGAAGGCGCGCGTGCGTTCGATCACCGGGTGCGCGCTCGCGCCGCGGTTGACGCAGATCAGCACGGTGGGCGGCGAATCCGACAGCGAGCAGAAGGCCGTGGCGGTGAGCCCGGTGCGCTCGCCGGGCCGGCCGGTGGCGATGACCACCGGCGCACCCGCGTGATGCTTCATGAGTTGCTTGTAGGCGCTGGCTTCCATGGGGTGCTCCTCGTGTCAGCGGTAGAGATGTTTCCAGTCGCCCGCAGCCGGGCGCGCCAGGCCGAGGTTGTCGCGCAGGGTCGGGCCCTCGTAGTCGTGATGGAAGACGCCGCGGCGCTGCAGTTCGGGCACCACCAGCCGCACGAAGTCCTCGTAGCTGCCGGGCATGCTGGTGGCCGCGAGCACGAAGCCATCGCAGGCGCCGGTGCGGAACCACTGCTCCATCTGGTCGGCGACGTCGGTCTTGCTGCCGACGAAGGTGGCGAGCTCGTCGGTGGTGCCGCGGCCGCTGAAGCGCAGGAAGTCCGCGAGCGTCGGCCGTGCCAGGCCGCTCTGCGCGATCACGCGGTCGAGGATCGCGCGCAGCCCGGTGATCGAGCCCAGCTCCTCGTCGGTGAAGGGCTCGTCGGGCCGCTTGGTCGCGAAGTCGAAGTTCAGCACTTCGGACAGCAGCGCGAGGCCGTCGACCGGTTTCACGAGCGCATCGATCGCGGCCTTCTTGTCCTCGGCCTCGGCGCGGCTCTCGGCCGCGACCACGTAGACCGCGGGCGCCACCTTGACCTGCGCCGGATCGCGGCCGTGCGCCGCGACCTTGCGCTTGAAGTCGGCATACGACCTGCGCGCCACGTCGATGTTGGGATAGATCACGAACACCAGCTCGCCCCAGCGCGCCGCGAACTCGCTGCCGCGCCCGCTCTGGCCGGCCTGGATCAGCACCGGATGGCCCTGCGCCGAGCGCGGCACGGTGAAGGGGCCGCGCGACTTGAACCACTTGCCGCTGTGGTCGAGGCGGCGCACCCTGGATGCGTCGGCGAAGCGGCCGTTCGCCTTGTCGTGCAGCACGGCGCCTTCCTGCCAGGTGTTCCAATGGCCGAGCACCACTTCCAGGAACTCGTCGGCGCGTTCGTAGCGCAGGTCGTGCGCGAGGTGCTCCTGCGCGCCGAAGTTCGCGGCCTCCGAGTTGTTGAGCGAGGTCACCACGTTCCAGGCCACGCGGCCCTGCGTCAGCAGGTCGAGCGTGGCGAACACGCGCGCCACGTGGAAGGGCTCGTAGTAGGTGGTGGAGTAGGTGGCGCCCAGGCCCAGGCGCTCGGTGGCCAGGCCCATGACCGTGACCACCGAGATCGGGTCGAGCTTGACCGCGCGCACGCCGTGCTCGACCGTGTCGCGGTGGTCGTCGCCATAGCGGTCGGGCATCGCGAGCCGGTCGTCGAAGAAGGCCATCTGGAACTTGCCGCGCTCCAGCGTGCGGGCGATGTTCTGGTAATAGGCCGGCGTGCCATAGCCGAGTTCGGTGTCGGGGTGGCGCCACGAGGCGACCAGGTTCGAGCAGTTCTGCGCCTGCAGGAAGGCCACGAGCGTCATCTGGGGTGCGGTCATCGGATCTTGCCTCTCTCGCGACTCGTCGGAGTCATTGGGATGGCTCGAATGCTAGGTTTGACCTCGCGTGGCAACAACTCAAATAATCTTAGGCATTGTTCAGACTTTTGGAATGACGCAGGATCGCCCCATGAACATCAACTTCAAGCTGATCGGCACCTTCCTCTCGGTGGCGCAGAACGAGAGCTTCCGCAAGGCGGCCGAGGAGACCAACCGTTCGCTGCCCGCGGTCAGCATGCAGGTCAAGCAGCTCGAGGAGCAGCTCGGCGTGGCGCTGTTCCAGCGCACCACGCGCAAGGTGACGCTGACGCAAGAGGGCGAGCAGCTGCTGATCAGCGCGCGCAAGGCACTGGCCGAGCTCGAGGTCGGGCTCTCGCACATCCAGCACGCGGCCGACGTGCAGCAGGGCCACCTGTCCTTCGCCTGCGTGCCGACCATCGCGAGCACGCGGCTGCCGGCGATCCTCACGGCCTTTGCGAAGAAGTACCCGGGCATCAGCGTGCACGTGCGCGAGCTCGCCAACCAGGACCTGCTGGAGGCGGTGCGCCGGCGCGAGGTCGACTTCGCGATCGGGCCGGTGCCCGAGAAGAAGGGCGAGCTCGAGTTCGCGCCGATCTTCGTCGACGACTACTGCGCGATGCTGCCGCGCGGCTACCAGGACAACGGCCGCGCGAGCATCTCGCTGCGCGAACTGTCGAAGCTGCCGCTGCTCAAGCTGTCGAGCTCGACCGCCTTTCGCGACCATGTCGACAACGCGCTCAAGGCCAACGGCCTTTCGCACGAGAGCAACTACGAGTTCATGCAGGTCACGACGCTGGTCGCGATGGCCGAGGCGGGACTGGGCATCGCGTTGCTGCCGCGCGTGGCGCTGCCGCGGCGCACGCCGCTCAAGGTGGTGCGCATCATCGGGCCGGCGCTCAGCCGCACCATCGCCATCGTGACGATCCGCGGCCATTCGCTCTCGCCAGCGGCAGCGCGGCTCGTGGAGATGTGCAACAAATTGATCGCGACCGAGTAGCGAGCGGCCGAACATGGACAAACGGTAATGTTCGCGGCGTTCGCGCGCGCCCGTTCGTTTCTATGATTCGAAACGATGGCGGCCCTGTCATGGGGCCGCCGTTCCGCTCGACATGAACACCGCACCCCGCCCCTCCCTGTCGACCTGCTTGCGGGCCGGTCTGCTGTGCGCGGGCCTGTTGCTCGGGCATGCCGCCGATGCGGCGCGCGGGCCCGCGCCCACCGCCTTCCAGACCCGCACCTATGCGGCCGGGCTCGAACTGCCCTGGGGCATGGAGTTCATGCCCGACGGCCGCCTGCTGGTGACCGAGCGCGCGGGCCGCCTGCGCATCGTGGATGCGCAGGGCGACAAGGTCTCGGCGCCGGTGCGCGGGCTGCCGGCCGTCGACCGGCGCAGCCATGGCGGGCTGCTCGACGTCACGATCGATCCGGGCTTCGAGGCCAACCGCTTCATCTACCTGAGCTACACCGAGGCCGATCGCCGCCGCAGCCGTGCCGGGCGCAACGGCATCGCGGTCGCGCGGGCACGGCTCAGCGACGACGGCGCGCGCGTCGAGCAGCTCAAGGTGCTGTTCCGCCAGACGCCGAAGATCGCGGTCGGCGAGAACCTCGGCGGGCGGCTCGCGGTCTCGGGGGACGGCCACCTGTTCCTCACGCTCGGCGACCGCTATGCGCCCGAGGACCGCATGCGCGCGCAGTCGCTGGGCTACTACCAGGGCAAGACGGTGCGCATCCGCACCGATGGCGGCATTCCGGCCGACAACCCCTTCGCGCAGCGCGCGGGCGCGCGGCCCGAGATCTGGAGCCTCGGCCATCGCAATCCGCAGGGCGCCTTCGTGCATCCGCGCACGGGCCAGCTGTGTGTGGCGGAGCACGGGCCGCAGGGCGGCGACGAGATCAACGTGGTGCGCAAGGGTCGCAACTACGGCTGGCCCCTCGTCACATTCGGCTGCGAATACAACACCTGCGCGACTATCGGCGAGGGCACCGCCAGGGCCGGCCTCGCGCCGCCGCTGGTGCATTGGGGCCTGCCGGCGATCGCGCCGAGCAACCTGATCCTCTACACCGGCGACCAGTTTCCCGAGTGGAAGGGCAGCGTGCTCGTGGGCGCACTGGCCGGCAAGGCCGTGTGGCGCATCGAGCTCGCGGGCGAGGACGCCGCGCCGCGCGTGGTGCGGCGCGAGTCGCTGTTCGCCGAGCTCGGCGAGCGCATCCGCGACATCCGCCAGGGGCCCGATGGCGGGCTGTACCTGCTGGTGGACGGGGTGCAGGGCCGCGTGGTGCGCGTTGCGCGCGCCGACGCGGGCCTGTAGCGCCGGCGCGGGCGGCAGCGGGCGGCACAATCGCAGGCGTGATCCATCCCACTCCCCTGTGGCGTTGCCTCATCGTCGAGGACGACGCCGACAACGCCCGCTACATCGCCGAAGGCTTTCGCGCGCTCGGCCACGTGGCGGTGATCAGCCGCGACGGCACCGATGCGCTGGCGCGCGCCACCAGCGAAGCCTGGGACCTCGTGATCCTCGACCGCATGCTGCCGAACGAGGTCGACGGCCTGTCGATCCTCGCGACCCTGCGCGCGCTCGGCAAGAAGACGCCGGTGCTGGTGCTCAGCGCGTTGAGCGCGCTTGACGAGCGCGTGCGCGGCCTCAAGGCCGGCGGCGACGACTACCTGGCCAAGCCCTTCGCGTTCTCGGAGCTGGCCGCGCGCGCCGAGGCGCTGGTGCGGCGCTCGCGCACCGGGCCCGAGATCCGCACGCTCGAAGTCGCCGACCTGTCGATCGACCTCGCGAGCAGGCAGGTGAGGCGCGCGGGCCGCCCCATCGCGCTGCAGCCGCGCGAGTTCCGCCTGCTGGCCTACCTGATGATGCATCCGGGCCAGGTGGTCACGCGCACCATGCTGCTCGAGGCCGTGTGGGACTACCAGTTCGATCCGCAGACCAACGTCATCGACGTGCAGGTGAGCCGGCTGCGCGGCAAGCTCGACGCGGGCGGCGCGCCGACCTTGATCCAGACGGTGCGCGGCGCGGGCTACCGGCTGGCGCCGCCCGAGCCCGACCCCGAAGCCGCGCCGGCCGCCGCGCCCGCGCGCCGATGATCCCGGCGCTGCGCCAGCTCTGGCGCTCGGTCGGCTTCCGGCTGGCCTTCTACTACGGGCTGCTGGTGGCGATCACCATGCTGGCTTCGCTGGCGATCGTCTACATGCAGACCGTGGGCGTGCTGCAGCAGCGCATGGTGCGCCAGGTGGCAGCCAACGTGCAGCAGCTGGTGGTGCGCCACGAGGCGCGCGGCGCCGAGGGCGTGGCGGGCGAGATCACCCACCTGCTGGCCGACGACCGCCATTCCGACAACGAGGTCTACCTGCTGGTGGACCGCGAGGGCCGCAAGCTCGCGGGCAACCTCGACCAGATGCCCTCGAGTTCGCCCGACGCGGGCGACGGCGTGCACCGGCGCGTGCTGCGCGGCGGCCAGGGCGCCATCGCCTACCTCGTGATGCGGCCGCTGCCCGACGGCGCCACGCTGGTGGTGGGGCACGACCTGCGCGACCAGGAGTCGATCGAGTCGCTGGTGGCGAGCGCGAGCGCGGCGGCCGGCATCGTCGCGGTGCTGCTGCTGATCGGCGGCACCTTCGTGTTCCGGCAGGAGCTCGAGCGCAGCGTGGGCGCGGTGCGGCGCACGGCCGCGCGCATCGCGGCCGGCGAGCTGCAGGAGCGCGTCGCGCCCTCGGGCGAGGAGGACGAGTTCGCGCTGCTCGAGCACGACATCAACGCCATGCTCGACCGCATCGAGTCGCTGATGGACGGCGTGCGCCATGTCTCCAACACCATCGCCCACAACCTGCGCACGCCGCTCACGCGCGTGTTGGTGCGGCTGCGCGCGGTGGAACTGGGCCTGCCGGCCGACGATGCGCAGCGCGGCGCCGTGGCGGCCGCGATCCGCGAGCTCGAGGAACTCGCGGTGGTGTTCGAGAAGCTGCTGCAGATCGCCGAGGTGGAGGCGGGCGCGCGGCGCCAGCAGTTCGCGCCGGTGGCGCTCGACGTGATCGCGAATGACGTGGCCGAACTCTACGAGGCCGTGGCCGAGGTGCAGGGCATCGCGCTGCGGCGCGAACCGTGCGAGGCGGCCACGGCGCTCGGCGACCGCGACCTGCTCGCGGGCGCGGTCGCCAACCTGGTCGACAACGCGCTCAAGTACTGCGGCGCCGGCGCGGTGGTGCGCATCGGCACGCGCACCGTGAACGGCCGCGCGCAGCTCTTCGTGCAGGACGACGGCCCGGGCATACCGGCCGCCGAGCGCGAACGCATCGGCGTGCGCTTCCACCGGCTCGACCGCAGCACGCCGGGCCATGGCCTGGGCCTGGCCAGCGTGCGCGCGGTGATCGCGCTGCACGGCGGGCAGCTCGCGTTTGAGGACGCCGCGCCCGGGCTGCGCGCGCGCATCGACCTGCCCGGCGAGGACTGAGGCGCGCCGCATTGCCGAACGGCAATGTTGTGTTCACGCACAGCACGCGCGCGAATTCCTAGGATCGGCGGCTCGCACTTTCACGTGCCAGCCGCATGGGCCGCGCCGCGGTCCCAGGCAATTCCCAGGAGACATCAACGGTGAGAATCAAGAGTCAGAGAGACTTCTGCTCGGGCGTGCTCTTCAGCGCCTTCGGCGTGGCCTTCGCATGGGGCGCCACGACCTACAACGTCGGTACCGGCGCCCGCATGGGCCCGGGCTACTTTCCCCTGATCGTGGGCATCCTCATCGCGCTCATGGGCGTGCTGATCACGCTCAAGGCGCTGTCGGTCGAGACCGACGATGGCGAGCCCGTGGGGCGCATCGCGTGGAAGCCGCTGGTGTTCATCATCGGCGCGAATCTCACCTTCGGCGTGCTGCTCGGCGGCTTGCCGAGCATCGGCCTGCCGTCGATGGGGCTGATCGTCGCGATCTATGCGCTGACCTTCATCGCCAGCCTCGCGGGCGACAACTTCGGCTGGAAGGGCGTGACGGTGCTCGCCACCGTGCTCGCGCTCGGCAGCTACCTGGCCTTCGTGGTCGCGCTCAAGCTGCAGTTCCAGGTCTGGCCGACCTTCATCGCCGGCTGATCTCGCTACAAGAAGAACGAAAAGACAAGACAAGAGAACCATGGACCTGATCACCAATCTCTCGATCGGCTTCGGCGTCGCCTTCACGGCGCAGAACCTGGTCTACGCCTTCGTCGGCTGCCTGCTGGGCACCCTGATCGGCGTGCTGCCGGGCATCGGCCCGGTCGCGACCATCGCGATGCTGCTGCCCGCGACCTACGCACTGCCCCCGGTGTCGGCGCTCATCATGCTGGCCGGCATCTACTACGGCGCGCAGTACGGTGGATCGACCACCGCCATCCTGGTCAACCTGCCAGGCGAGTCATCCTCGGTGGTGACGGTGATCGACGGCTACCAGATGGCGCGCAAGGGGCGGGCCGGGCCGGCCCTTGCCGCGGCGGGCCTGGGCTCGTTCTTCGCGGGCTGCGTGGGCACGCTGATCCTGGCCGCCTTCGCGCCGCCGCTGACCGAGCTGGCCTTCAAGTTCGGCCCGGCCGAATACTTCTCGCTGATGATCCTGGGCCTGATCGGCGCCGTGGTGCTGGCCTCGGGCTCGCTGCTCAAGGCCATCACCATGATCCTGCTCGGCCTCGCGCTGGGGCTGGTGGGCACCGACGTGAACTCGGGCGTGGCGCGCTACAGCTTCGACATTCCCGAGCTCACCGACGGCATCGGCTTCATCGCCATCGCGATGGGCGTGTTCGGCTACGGCGAGATCATCGCCAACCTCGCGGTGCCCGAGCACGAGCGCGAGGTCTTCACCGCCAAGGTCAAGGGCCTGTGGCCCACCAAGGAAGACTTCCGCCGCATGACGCCCGCGGTGCTGCGCGGCACGGCCCTCGGTTCGGCCCTGGGCATCCTGCCCGGCGGCGGCGCGCTGCTGTCGGCCTTCGCGGCCTACACCATCGAGAAGAAGATCAAGCTCAAGAACGGCGAAGTGCCGTTCGGCAAGGGCAACATCCGCGGCGTGGCGGGCCCCGAGTCGGCCAACAACGCCGGCGCGCAGACCTCCTTCATTCCACTCTTGACGCTGGGCATCCCGCCCAACGCCGTGATGGCGCTGATGGTGGGCGCGATGACGATCCACAACATCCAGCCGGGCCCGCAGGTGATGACCAGCAACCCCGAGCTGTTCTGGGGCCTGATCGCCTCGATGTGGATCGGCAACCTGATGCTGATCGTGCTGAACCTGCCGATGATCGGCATCTGGATCAAGCTGCTGACCATTCCCTACAAGTGGCTGTTCCCCTCGATCGTGCTGTTCTGCGCGGTGGGCGTGTACTCGGAGAACAACAACACCTTCGACGTTTGGATGGTCGCGATCTTCGGCATCGTGGGCTACCTGTTCCTCAAGCTCCGGTGCGAGCCCGCGCCGCTCCTACTGGGCTTCATCCTCGGGCCGATGATGGAAGAGAACCTGCGCCGCGCGCTGCTGCTGTCGCGCGGCGACTGGAGCGTGTTCGTCACGCGGCCGCTGTCGGCCGGGCTGCTCGCGGCGGCGCTGCTGCTGCTGGTGGTGGTGCTGCTGCCTTCGGTGAAGGCGAAGCGTGAAGAGGCGTTCGTCGAGGATTGAAGGGGATGCCATCCTCGGGGGCTTGCGGGGCAAAGGCGGGTGCTTACGATCCGCTGCCAGAGCCCTTCATCCGAGGATTCCCTTTCTTCGTGAGTTTGGTCGTCAGCTGGGCGGCGGCGACGGTAGCGTCCCAGGTGCTGCCGCCCTTGACCTTGGGCGCCGGCGAGTCGACCGTGGCGCGGTTGGGCTCGCGGCCCTTGTAGTGCCTTGCGGCGTCCAGCACGTCGCGTACCTTGAATCGGGGGTCCAGTTCCTCCAGCTTCGCCAGCAATGTGGCCGTCGAGATGATGTGCGCATTGCCGGGAAGAGCACCGGGCGTGGAACGCAAGAAGAAGTCGTCTTCTGCGATGACCAGGCAAGGTGGTCCGGGCGGTTGCCCGATGAGTTCGGACACGTAGCTGTTGATGGAGAGCTCTCCGCTGTTGGGCGCCAACGGTGACGGAGCGGGCATGTTGCTGGTCGCGTAGAAGTCTCGCAACTGCTGGCTTTCCGTGTACCGCTCGTAGATGCGCGCCGCCGAGATCGCCATCTGGCCGAAGACGGTCTTCTCGATGACGATCCGCCCGGCGTGTTTCTCGAGGAAGTCGGAGATTCTCTGGGCATCCTCGCGGGTGCTGCGATGCCTCGTGGCCTCGAACTCCACCATGTCGGTGACGACGAGCTGGACCTGTTGCGCATCGAAGGCCAGCAGCACTTCGAGCGCATTGGCATGGGCTAGCGTGATCAGCGGGCCCGTGTCCGGGAGGACGATGCGGATCTTCTCGGCCATTACCCTTTCGCCTTCCTCGAGCGAGCGGTAGGCGCACCGGTTGCGTCCAGCGATCGCAGCGCATCGTCCGCCGCTTTCTTCATGACACGCGCGTCCTCGGCCGAGGCCGATGGATGCTCGATGCCATGGAGATTCATTCGCTGCAGCAGATCGCCATACCAGTCCAGGCCGAGCTGCTGCATGGCGATGGCACGCGGCAGCACGCCGTGGGCGTAGGCCCCCAAGATGGCCTTCTCGGCCACATGAGCGTTCAGGAGCATCGCCGCGGGGCGGCGATTTCGCTCGATCAGGACGCTGGCGCCCTCGTCCTTCTCGACAGCATCGAAAAGCTCGCCAAGCTGGCTCTTGACGTCGGTGGCGGTCACGACTTGCATGGGAGGGTCCTGTAGTGGAAGTGTGCATTTTAGAACAAATGCACATTTCTCTCTCATTGGACGGAATTTCGGCCGAACCTGGCGCTGAAGCGGAGCGGCGCTACTTCGCCGCGATGCACTCCACCTCGATCCGCGCATTGAAGGCCAGCGCGGTCGCACCGAAGGCACTGCGCGCCGGATACCGGCCTTCGGCGAAGTAGCCCTTGTAGACCTCGTTGAAGGCTCCCCACTCGCTCATGTCGGCCAGCATGGCGGTGCACTTCACCACGTCGGCCATGGTGTGGCCATGCGCCTCGAGCGTGGTCTTGATGTTCTCCATCACCTGCTTCGACTCGGGGCCGATGCCGCCCGGCGGCAGCTTGAGGCTGCCGGGCAGGTTGCCGATCTGGCCCGACAGGTAGAGCGTGCGGCCGACCTGCACGGCCTCGGAGAAGGGCAGGGTGGTGGGCAGCACCTTGCCCGAGTTGAGATGCCGCGGCGCGACGCCGCAGGCGCTGGTCGCGAGGACGAGGCAGGCGAGCGCGGCGCCGCCGATGAGGGTGTGGCGTTTCATGGCGTTCCGATCGCGGCGAGGAATCTGGCGATGTCGTTCATGTCGTTGTAGACGGACGGCGAGATGCGCGCATGGTTGGCGCGCAGGGTGATCTCGATCTTGTCGGGCGCGAGCCGGCTCGCGAGCTGGGCGGCATTGGCATAGGCGAAGGTCACGATCGGCGAGCTGCTGTCGGGCGGCGTCACCACCTGGAAGCCCTTGGCGCGCAGGCCGGCCTGCAGCGCATCGGTCATCGGCTTGCGCCAGGCCTGGATCCTGTCGACGCCCACGCTCTGGATCCAGTCGATGGATGCCGCGCAGGCCGCTTCGATCGAGGAGGCCGGGAACGAGCCGCTGAAGTAACCCGACACCGAATCGATCTGCACGCTCTCGTAGGGCACGCTGCCGGGCGGGTCGAGCGGATAGACGTGCAGGATCGGCGCCGCGAAGTTGCGCGTCTGGCGGTAGCCGTACCAAGGCCGTTGCAGCTTGGGCAGCAGGCTCTTGCGCACGTAGAGGAAGGCGAAGCCGAAGTCGCCCATCAACCATTTGTAGGTGCCGCAGCCCGCGAAGTCGACGCCGGCCGCCTTCACGTCCACCGGTATCGCGCCGGCCGACTGGATCAGGTCGACGTAGACCAGCGCGCCGCGCGAATGCGCGAGGTCGCACACGGCCTTGAGGTCGTGCGTGAAGCCGTTGTAGAGCGACACGTGCGAGATCGCCACCAGCTTGGTGCCGGGCGAGATGGCCTTGTCGAGGTCGGCCAGCGCGATGCGGTGGTTGGCGTCCATCGGCACGGTGAGCACGTCGAGGCCGCGCAGCCGGTATTGCTCGTACATGTAGAACGAGCCGACGAAGTGCAGCGCGTCGGTGACCACGCGGCCGCCCGATTCGGGCAGGCCGAGCGCGCGCGTCACGAGGTACTCGCCCATCGAGGTGCTGGGCACGTAGGCGATCTCGTCGGCATCGGCATTGATCAGCGCCGCGAACTTCGCGGTGGCGGTCGCACTGCCGCTCGCGAGCGAGAGCTTGGATTGCGCGTAGGAACTCAGCGCGTCGGTGGCGTACTGGTTCCACGGGTGGTCGGCGGCGCCGTTGAGGTACACGCGGTCGGCCACGCCGGGGAACAGCGCCTTGGCCGGCAAGGTCGGCGTGCCGCTGGGCGGGGCCGGCGGCGGCGCGGCCGAGGCGAAGGGCAGGAAACCGCCCGACGAACCCGAGCCGCCGCCGCAGGCGACGAGCTGGCTGCCGAGCACGCCCGCGACGGAGGCGCCGCCGAGGGACTTGAGCCAATGGCGGCGGGAGGTGGCCGGCGGCGTGGGTATGTCCGTCGGCAGGGGCGCCGCGGTGGCGGCGGGATGGTTCGAACTCGGCATGATATGAACTCCTTGTTGATTTATCAACGAAATGTTGAATTTCTGGGCGCACCTTGCCCTACAGTTGCCGCGTCGTTTCGGGCGGACCCCAGGGCCGGCCGGACCTGCACGACATGTGCCAGAATCAACGCCAGATCAAGTATTCAACAGTTTGTTGAAATCGAGGATCAGGGCCTTCACTCCCCTTCGACCTTCCTTCGACTTTCGCGTCCATGCCAGCCACCCGCAAGACTGCCGAGACCTCCAGCTCCCTTTCGACCGCGCAGCAGCCGCCGCCGAAGCCGCCGGCGCCGCGCGCACGCCAGCGCGCGGCCAAGCCCTCGAAGGCCGCGACGGTGTCGCCGGCCATCGCCGAGGAGCGCCGGCGCATCGTCGAGGTGCTCAAGCCCGTGGTGGAGATGATGGGGCGCATGCTCGGGCCGAACACCGAACTGGTGCTGCACGACCTGACGCAGCCCGATGCCTCGGTGGTCGCGATCGCCAACGGCCATGTGTCGGGCCGCAAGGTCGGCAGCACCATCCTCAGCGGCCCGAAGGACGACCGCGCCTTCGGCGCCGCCTGGTCGGCCGCCACCGACCTTTCGGGCAGCGGCCACTCGGTCGTCAACGTCTATCCCACGCTGACCGGCACCGGCACGCCGCTGAAGTCGGCCACCGTGATCTACCGCGATGCCGACGGCACGCCCTTCGCGGCGCTTTGCATGAATGCCGACCTCACGGTGTTCAAGCTCGCGCATGCCTGGCTCGAGCATGCGATCCAGGGCGCGCCCGCGCCCGCGGCGGCGCCCGAGTCGCGCGAGGAATCGCCCGACATGGACCTGTTGATGGGCGAGATCATCCGTTCGGCGATCCGCACCTTCGGCAAGCCGGTGCAGCTCATGAACAAGGAGGAAAAGGTGCACGCCGTCGAGGAGATGCTGCGGCGCGGCCTGTTCATCGTGAAGGGCAGCGTGGGCCGCGCGGCGGCGGCGCTCGACATGTCGCGCTTCTCGATCTACAACTATCTCGACGAGATCCGCAAGCGCGAGGGGTTCACGAAGTAGGACCGGGGTCGCGCAGGGCGCAACGCTACGGCGCCACCACCAGCTTCCCCCCACGCACCTGATAGATCGTCACCGTCCCCCGCAGGTTGTCCCCGCGCGCATCGAACGCGATCGGCCCGATCAGCCCGGTGAGCGTCACGCCCGCGAGCTTCGGTCCGTACACGGAGGGATCGGTGGAGCCGGCCTTCTTCATCGCCTCCACCAGCACCATCACCGCGTCGTAGGCATAGGGCGCGAACACGATCACGTCGGTGCCGAAGCGCGCCTTGTAGCGCTGGTTGAAGGCCGCGAAGGCGGCCATGGCCTCGCGCGGCGCGCCGGCCTGCGAGCAGTAGGCGCCCTCGTTGGCGCCGGCCGCGAGCTTGCTCCATTCGCCGGTGCACACGCCGTCGCCCGCGATGAAGGTCGCGCTCAGGCCGAGCTGCTTCATCTGCCGGTTGACCAGCGCGGCCTGCGCGTCGGCGCCCGCGTAGACGATCACGTCGGGCTTGAGGCCGCGCAGGGTGGTGAGGATGGCCGAGAAGTCGGTCGCGCGGTCGGTGCCAAACTCGCGCTTGAGCACCTTCACCTGCGCCTTGCCGAGGTCGGCCACGACTTGGTCGGCGAGGCCCTGGCCGTAGGCGGTGCGGTCGTCGATCACGGCGGCGGTCTTCGCCTTCAGCGTGCGCGCGACGTAGCCCGCGATGCCATCGGCCTGCTGCACGTCGGTGGCCATGAGGCGCGCGGCGAATTTGTAGCCGGCGCGCGTGTACTGCGGGTTGGTCGCGGCCGGTGCAACCTGCGGGATGCCGGCGTCGTTGTAGACGCGCGCCGCGGGAATGGTGGTGCCCGAGTTGAGGTGGCCGACGATGCCGTTGACCTGCAGGTCGGCGAGCTTCTGCGCCACGGTGGTGGCGCTGGCGGGATCGGCCCGGTCGTCCTCGACCACCGCCTCGAAGCGCAGCCGGCGGCCACCGATCGCGAGGCCCTGCGCATTGAGGTCCTCGATGGCGAGCCGCGCGCCGTTCTCCATGTCCTTGCCGAGATGGGCGATGCCGCCCGTCAGCGGCGCGGCGATGCCGATGCGCACGGGCGCATCCTGCGCCTGCGCGGTGGTGGCGATGGCGACGACGAGCGAGGCGAGGACGTGGCGTGGCGAGGGATTCATGCGCGGCTCCGTGGGGCGGGTGGATCGAAAGGACCAGGAAGTGGCCCCGCCGCGAGCTCGCGAGGCCTCGGTTAGAGTAGGCCGTCCGGACGGAATAAATTTCGCTGTTTCGCCCGGGTGCGTACAGGGCGGGCGGACGAAACATGCGCGCGGCGCGGGTGTTTCGAACGAACCATTTTTCTTTTGCGGGCGATGCCGACATGGCCAGAACCAAATCCGAGAACTTCGACGACATCCGGGCCACGATCCTCGACGTGGCCGCGTCCCTCTTCGCCAAGAACGGCTTTCGCAACACCAACATCATCGACATCGGCGCGGCCTGCAACGCGTCGAAGTCGCGCATGTATCACTACTTCCCGTCGAAGGAAGCGATGCTCGCGGAGATGCTCGGCGAGCACGTGAGCGCGCTGGTGGCGATCGCCTCGGACCTGGTGTCGGCGCCCATCGATCCGCGCGCGCGGCTGCGCAACTACTTCCTCGCGCACCTCAAGTACTACTACGAGCAGCGCGACCGCCACACCGTGCTGATCGAGGACGTCTACCACCTGCCCGACGAGGTGCGCGCGCAGGTGAACGCCAACGAACAGAAGCTGGTCGGCTTCCTGTGCGCGCTGCTGCGCGAGATCAACGCGCAGAAGTTCAAGGACCGCCAGGCCGCAACCACGCACGCGATGCTGATGTACGGCATGCTGAACTGGACCTACACCTGGTACCAGCCCACCGGGCGCCTGAGCCTCGAGACGCTGGCCGACCAGGCGAGCGACATGTGCCTGCACGGCATCGTGTAGCGCCCGAGCGGCCGCGGGGTCAACCGGCTGCCGGCTGGCCGTGCAGCGTGCCGAGCCAGTCGGCGAGCGCGGCGATGGCCGGCTCCTGCGCGCGGCGCCTGAGCACGCACAGCGAGATGCGGTCGCCGCTGGGTACGAAGCCGAGCGGGGCCGCGATGCGCGCCTGCGCAAGCTCCTCGCGCACCAGCACCGAGGGCGCGATGCCCACGCCGAGACCGGCGATGGTGGCCTGGATCATGTAGATCCATTGGCCGAAGGAACGCCGCGGCCGCAGCCGCGCGGCGTCCAGCCCGTGGGCCTGTGCCCAGATCGTCCAGCTGGCCGGATAGGACTCGGTGCCGAGCAGCGCATGCGACAGCACGTCCCGCGGCCGGGCCAGCGCCTTCGCCTGCGCGGGCGTGCAGATCGGTCCGATGTCGTTGTCGGCCAGCAGGATCTCGCTCACCTCGCGCGGATGCGTTCCACGCCCGCAGTAGACCAGCGCATCGACGTGCCCGGCGCGCAACCGGCCCAGGTCGCTGCCGGTCTGCAGGTTGAGCACCACCTGCGGATGCCGCGCCTCGAAGTCGTCGAGCCGCGGGATCAGCCACTGCAGCATGAAGCTGCCGGGACAGGCCAGGGTCAGCGCGGTGGCGGGCCGCTGGCCGCGGATCTCGGCGCAGACGGTGCCGATGTCGTCGAGCGCCCGGGCCGTGCACGCGAACAGCCGCCGGCCGGCGTCGGTGAGCGTCACGCCCGCCGCATGGCGCTCGAACAGCTTGCAGCCCAGCCACGCTTCGATGAGACGCAACTGGTGGCTCACCGCGCTGTGCGTGACCTTGAGCCGGTCGGCGGCGCCGACCACGCTGCCGGCCTGGGCGGCAGCGGCGAAGGCGCGCAGGGCAGTCAACGGGGGGAGTTGCTGGAGGTCCATGGTGTGAATTGATTTCACGGCCAGTGTAGAGAAGGATCGCTGGTGCGAAAGGCCGCACCGGCTTATCTTGAGCGGCTTCCGGTCCATCCCCTGCCCACCGTCAGCCATGTCCTCGAATGCCTCGCCGCGCGGCACCGCCGTCCTTCTGCTTGCAATCGTCATCGCCGCCTGGGGCGTGAACTGGAGCGTCGGCAAGGTGGTGCTGGAACACGTCACGCCGATCTGGGCCACCACGCTGCGCATGGTGCCGGCGTGCATCGTGCTGTGGGTGGTGCTGCCGGTCTCGGGCCGGCTGGCCATGCCGACGCGGCACGACCTGCCGGTGATCCTGAGCGTCGGCCTGCTGCACATGGTGGCCTTCTCGGTGCTGGCCGCGCTGGGCCTGCAGTACCTGAGCGCGGGCCGCTCGGTGGTGCTGGCCTACACCACGCCGCTGTGGGTGCTGCCCGCGGCCCGCTTCTTCCTCGGCGAGGCCTTCACCGCGCGCCGCGCCGCGGGCCTGGGGCTCGGCGTGGCGGGGCTGCTGGTGCTGCTGCAGCCCGCGGCCGTCGACTGGCGTGATGCCGGCGTGGTGCGCGGCCACGGCCTGATCCTGCTGGCCGCGGCCTGCTGGGCCGCCTGCATCGTCTACGGGCGTGCCCATCGGTGGACCACGCCGCCGTTCCAGCTGCTGCCCTGGCAGATGCTGCTGGCGAGCAGCGCGCAACTGGTGCTGGCGCTCGCCATCGAGGGCGTGCCGCGCATCGCCTGGTCGATGGAACTCGTCGCGCTGCTGGGCTACAGCAACCTCATCGGCACCGTGCTCGCCTGCTGGGCAATGAACACAGTGAACCGCGACCTGCCGGCGTCCGTGACCTCGATGGGCCTGCTCGGCGTGCCGGTGGTGGGCTTGCTGGCGGCCGACCTCGCGCTCGGAGAAAGGCCCGATGGCGCGCTGCTGCTGGCGACGGGGCTGATCGTGGCGGGGATCGCGATCGGGACCTCGGTGCGGCGATCGTGGCGATGAAGCTGCGATCAGTGCCCGGGATAGTGCCCCGCGGCAATGTCCTGCAGCAGCGTCGCGCGCGTCGGCTCCCAGCCGAGCACTTCGCGCGTCCTGGCATTGGCGGCGGGCGCATCGGCGCCGAAGAACATGCCGATCCAGTCGAAGTGCGAAGCCGCGCGGTCGGCGGGGATCGACTCCGCCGGCACGTCGAGGAACCGGCCCAGCGCCGTCGCGATGTCCTTGGTGGCGATGCCTTCCTCGGCGACCGCATGCAGGACGGTGGCCGGTGGCGCCTTGTCGATCGCGAGCTGCACGAGCTTGCCGGCATCGAGCCGATGGACGGCCGGCCAGCGGTTGAGGCCTTCGCCCAGGTACGCGGAGACGCCCTTGGTTCGCGCGATCCGGGCCAGCGTTGCGACGAAGCCGTGGTCGCCGCCGGCGCCATGCACCGTCGGCGCGAACCGCACGACCAGCGAGCGGATGCCGCGCTGCGCCAGGCCGAGCGTGTACGCCGCGTTCGCGATGCGTGGATGGGTCGCGGCCGCGGGCATGTCGGCCTCGGTGCCCACGCGCCCGGGCGCCAGGCCCAGCGTGCCCGAGGCGATCAGCAGCGGGCCGCCGGTTCCCTGCAGGACGTCGGCGAAGGCGTCGATGGCGGCGCGGTCGGTGCGGGCCGCCGCGGCCATCTGGGAGAAGTCGTGGTTGTAGCCGAGGTGCACCACGCCTTCCGCGCGCGCCGCCGCGGCGCGCAGGCTCGCGACATCGTCCAGCGAGCCGCGCACGACCTCGGCGCCCAGCTGCTCGATCCGGGCGGCGGCTTCGTCGTTGCGGGCGAGGCCCAGCACCTCGTGCCCGGCCGCGAGGAGTTCGGCGACGCTGGCCGAGCCGATCCAGCCCGACGCGCCAGTGACAAGAATCTTCATCGAATGCTCCAGTGATGTCATTAAGTGACATCAGTATAAACCTATGATGTCACACTGTGTCAACACTTGGGAGGTCCGATGGGTCGTTGGGAGCCCGATGCGGCAGGACGCTTTCGCGTGGCCGCCATGGAGCTGTTCGCGGAGATCGGCTATGAGCAGACCACGGTGGCGGCCATCGCGCAGCGCGCCGGTCTCACGCCGCGCACTTTCTTTCGCCACTTCGCGGACAAGCGCGAAGTGCTGTTCAACGGCTCGGAGCTGCTGCAGCAATCGATGACGGCCGCGCTCGCGGCCGCGCCTGCGCAGGCCTCGGCCATGGAGGCGGTGGCCATCGCGCTGAGGGGCGCCGCGGATTTCTTCGACGAGGAGCGCCGCCGCTACGCCCACCAGCGCGCCACCGTGATCGCCGCCACGAGCGAGTTGCACGAACGCGAGCTGATCAAGCTGGCTAGGCTGTCCGAGGCCCTCGCGGCCGCCTTGCGCGCCAGGGGCGTGGAGAAGTCCGATGCAAGCCTCGCGGCCGAGGCGGGCATCGCGGTGTTCCGCATCGCGTTCGCGCAATGGGTCCAGGCCTCCGAGCGACGCAGCTACAGCGAGATCGTCGATGCATCGCTGGCGAGCCTGAAGGCGCTGGTGGCCGTCTAGCCTCTGGCGTGCGGCGCGGCGCGGCCGCGCCGGCTCCCGCGCCCTTCGCCGCGGCACTTGTGTCTTTCGACACGCGCAAGTTACTTCCTGGAGCACCCCCGCTCTACCCACCTTTTGCAAGCCTTGCACGGGCTCCCGGCGCGGGGCTTTCTGCGAGCGGCGCACCTCTTCCTCATTCGCAGGCGCCGCGGCGAGCCCGCGCGCCCGACACGAAAAGAAACTGCCCTGGCATGGGGTACCCCCTGGTGATTTCACGCGGGGGTACGTCTATTTACATTTCGCCGGCCGGCTCCTGCCGACGTCTCATCCCAAGCCCACTGCGTGCATCCGGGCGAATCGCGTGGCTGGAGAAACCGGCATGGTTTCTGGACCCGCAATGGGAGCACACGATGAACACGACATTCGAGACGATCTGGACCGGAACACCGCAAGGTGGGGCAGCCGCACCCGGGGCCGCGCGGCGCCACGGCAAGCGACACGGCACGGTCCCCGGCACCGCGCTGCTGCGGGTGGCGATGGCTTCGGCGCTTGCCTGCGCCGCGCCCGTCTGGGCGGCCGGTGGCGCCGGCGGGCAGCCCACCGACAACCTGATCCTGCATGGCGGCGCCGGCGGCGCGACCGATGGCAACGGCTCGGTCGGTGGTGGCCGGGGCGCATTGAACGACAGCGCGCTCGGCTCGAGCGCGGGCGATGGCGGTGCGTCGGCGCCCGGCACCGGCGCGAGCGCCGGATCGACGGCCGATATCGGCACCTTCGCCGGTGCCACCGCGGGCACGGGCGGCGCGGCGGGCGGTTCCAGCGCCATCGTGAGTCCCGGCGTCTCGCGCGGCGCCAACGGCGGCGCGGGTGACTCGCGCACCGGCGATGCGAACAACGGCAACGGTTACGGCGGCGGCGGCGGTGGTGGCTACCGCGGCAACGCCCTGGCGCCGAATGCCGCTGTCGCGGCCGGCAGCAACATCGGCGGCGATGGCGGCGCGGGCGGCAACGGCTACTGGGCCGCGGGCGGCGGCGGGGCCGGTGCCCATGGTTCGACGCTGCTCGCACCCACGGCGAATTTCACCGCGCTCGGCACCGGCATCTCGCGCGGCGGAGCCGGTGGCCAGGGTGGCGCGGCGTATTCGCAGGGCGGTGGGGGCGGCGGCGGTGGCAGCGGCTTCTTCGTGAGCACGTCCACGCCGGGCTTCGCACTGAGCAACCTCGGCACGCTCGCGGGCGGCGCCGGTGGTGCCGGCGGTCCGGAATTGCTGCCGGCGCGCGCCAATGCCTCGGGCGGCGGCGGTGGCGAGGGCGGCAGCGGCTTGATGCTCGCCGGTGCTGCCTCGAGCGTGAGCAACGCCGGCGCGATCGTCGGTGGCGCGGGTGGTGCCGGCGGCAACGCCGGCGGCGGGGTGGGCGGGACGGGCGCGCCCGGGCAGGGCGGCGATGGCGGCGCGGGTCTGCGGTCGTCCGCCGCGCAGGCCAGCATCGTCAACAGCGCGACCATCACCGGCGGTGCCGGTGGCGCGGGCGGTGCCAGCAGCAACGGCGGTCCACGGGGCGCCAACGGCGCTGGCGGCGCGGGCGTGGTGGGCGCCAACCTCGCGCTCACGAGCAGCGGGGCCATCGTCGGCGGGCTCGGCGGCGACGGCACTGGCCGCGCGCCCTCGGTCCGCTTCACCGGCGGCAGCAACAGCCTGCGCCTGGACACGGGCGTCTCGCTGACGGGCGCCATCGCGATCGACAGCGGTGCCAGCGCCACCGTCATCGCCGGCGCCGACAGGCTCAGCCTCAATGCCGCGGTCGATCTCGGCGGCACCGGCACCATCGACACCAACGGCCACGACCTCGCCTGGTCGGGCCCGATCACGGGCCGCGGGGACTTCATCAAGACGGGCGCGGGCACCCTGTCGGTGAGCGGTGCCAACACCTACGCCGGCGGCACCGACGTGCGGCAGGGCGTGCTCAGGACCACGGCCACGAACGCGCTGAGCGCGGGCTCGTCGCACACCGTGGCCGCGGGCGCGACGCTCGACCTCGCGGGCTTCAGCCAGACCGTGGCGTCGCTCGCCAACGGCGGCACGGTGTCGCTGGTCGGCGCGGTGCCCGGCACGACGCTGACCGTCAACGGCAACTACACGGGCAACAACGGCGTGCTGCGCCTGGGCGCCGTGCTCGACAGCCCCGGCATCTCGGACCGGCTGGTGATCAACGGCGGCACCGCCAGCGGCGTCACCCGCGTGCAGATCGCCAACCTCGGCGGGCTGGGCGCGCGCACCGTCGGCAACGGCATCGAGGTGGTGAGCGCGCAGGCCGGCGCCACCACGACCGCGCAGACCACGCGCGATGCCTTCGTGCTTGCCGGCGGCCACGTCGACGCGGGGGCGTACGAGTACCGGCTCTACGCGGCCGATGCGAGCGGCGCGGGCGAGAACTGGTACCTGCGCGCGGATGCGCCGAATGTCGCGACACCGGGTACCCCGGCCACGCCCGGTGCGCCCATCGGGGCGCCCGTGGTCGCCTACCGGCCGCAGGCCTCGCTGTACGCCGCGCTGCCGTCGCAACTGCGCCAGGGCAACCTCGCGATGCTCGGCAACCTGCATCTGCGCCGGGGCGACGAGACCGCCGTCTCCGCCGCGCCCGAGGGCACTTCCGCGCGGCGCGCCTGGGGCCGGCTGATCAGCGCCGACATCGACATCCGCCAGGGTGGCACCGTCTCGCCGGGCAGCAAGGGGCGGGTCACCGGCCTGCAGGCCGGCACCGACCTTCTCGCCATGGGCAACTGGCGCGCGGGCCTCTACGTCGGCCAGCTCGAGGGCGACGTGAGCGTCGACGGCTTCGCCAGCGGCGTGCGCAACCTGCGCGCCGGGCGCAACGACCTGCGCAGCCAGTACCTCGGCGCCTACGGCACCTACGCCGGCGACGGCGGCTTCTATGCCGACGTGGTGCTGCAGGGCGCGCGCCATCGCGCCGATGCGGCGTCCTCGCTCGACCCCGGCGCGCAGACCCGCGGGCGCAGCCTGCTGGCCTCGCTGGAAATCGGCCAGAGCCTCGCGCTGGGCAACGGCTGGTCCGTCGAGCCGCAGCTGCAACTGATCCATCAGCGCCTGGACCTGGACAGCACCGCGATCGCGGGTGCCCAGGTGCAGAGCCACGCGGACAACGGCTGGACCGCGCGCGCCGGCGTGCGGCTCAAGGGCCGGGTCGATACGGCGGCCGGCGCGCTGCAGCCCTATGCACGACTCAACGTCTACAAACGCGCCAATGGCAGCGACACCGCGCGCTTCGTGAATGCGGCCGCGGTGACCGACATCACGGCACCGATCGGCGGCACCAGCACCGAGCTCGCGGCCGGCTTCACGCTCGCGCTGAACGAGTCGACCAGCCTGCACGGCGAGCTGGGCAAGCTCTGGTCCTCCGGCGGCGACGCGAGGGTGCGCAGCTCGATCGGTGCTTCCGTGGGCGTGCGCGTGGCCTGGTGAGTCGACGGCGCCGCGCGCCGCCGTGCATTTGTTCCGTTCTGAGCCTCCGCCTCGACGGGGCCTGGCCCCGTCCTACGGTGCGGGGCCGGGTGCCGCCCTAGTTTGGCTGCAACGGCGCCGTCCGCCTCCGGTGGGCTGTCATCGCACCTCGCGGCATGCGGGGTGCGGCGTCGTCCACCTTCAGAGGAACGAACGATGCAGTCCAGACAGAAGATTCACCACGGCGCGACGGTCACGCTCGTGCTGCCGGGAGGCATGAGCACGCAGGAAGAGGTCGCGGCGCTGCGCGCCGCCGGCGTGCCGGTCGACGACAGGGGCGAGGTGACGGTGGGGTTCCTTTTCCTGCGCTGGCAGCGGGCGACGAACCGCATGGTCTTCCGATGGTTCGCGCGCACGCCGGGTGAAGGCGCCATGCCTGCCCCACCGCAAAGCACCGGCGCAGCCTCGTCACCGCCACCCCCTTTCTCTGCCTCTTCGGGTAAGCCCTAGCTGCCGCCGGGTCTTCGTCTTCATTTATATTCCGTCCGGAAGGTTAAATAAAGACGATGACCGACATCACCAGCACCTGCGGATTTCTCGAGCAGCACTTCGACCGGATCGAGGAGGGCGCGCGCTTCCGCTCGCGCGGCCGTACCCTCACCGAGGCGGACATCGTTCAGTGGTGCGCACTGACCGGCGACTGGTACGTGCTGCACACCGACGCGCACCATGCGGCGCGAACGCGCTTCGGCCAGCGCATCGCGCCCGGCCTGATGCTGCTGGCCTATGCGGCCGGGCTCGGCATTCCGCCTGCGGCGCCGGCGATCGTGGCGAACTACGGCAGCGACGCGCTGCGCTTCACCGCGCCGGCCTTCATCGGCGACACCATCCATCTGGAAGCCGCGGTGCTCGAGAAGACCGTGAAGCGCCCCGGCATCGATGGCGTGCTGCGGCTGCAGTGGAACGTCCACAACCAGAACGGGTTGCTTCTGATGGCCAGCGAGCTGCGCATCCTGATGGCCTTCGAGGGGGCTGCGCGATGAGCGGCGCCACCTCCACCGATGCAGTGCGCCTGACCTTGGAGTCGTCGCTCGCTGTGATCGCGATCGACCGGCCCGCCGCGAAGAACAGCCTGCGCCTCGACGAGATGACGGCGATCGCCGATGCGCTCGGCGAGGCCGTGTCGGCCGGTGCGCGCGCCGTGCTGGTGCGCGGCACGCGCCATGCCTTCTGCGCCGGCCGCGACCTCAAGGACACGCATCCCGGCACCGACGACACGCTCGCGATCCTGCGCGAGCGGATCAACCCGGTGCTGGCCGCCGTGCGCGACTGCCCGGTGCCGACGATCGCCGCGGTGCAGGGCCCCGCGCTGGGCTTCGGCTTCGGGCTCGCGCTGGCCTGCGACATCGCGCTGGTCGCCGACGATGCGCTGCTCGGCAGCCCGTTCCGCAACATCGGCGCGGTGCTCGATTCGGGCGGCCACCATCACCTGCGCGAAAGAGTCGGGCCGCACCGCGCGGCCGAGCTGATCTTCCTGGGCCGCCTGTTCTCGGGACGCGAAGCCGCGGCCATGGGGCTCGTGAACCGCAGCGTGGCGGCCGAGGCGCTCGACGAGATCGCGCTGCAGATGGCGCGCGAGATCGCGAGCGGCCCGACCGCCGCTTTCGCCGCATCGAAGCGCATCCTGTCGTGCGCGCGTTCCTTCGAGGAGACGCTCGAGCTTGAGGCGATCGCGCAGGCCGAGGCGCTCGCCGGGCCCGACGGCATCGAAGGCATCGGCGCCTTCCAGCAGAAGCGCAAGCCGCGCTTCATCGGACGCTAGGCGATGGGCATGACCTCCACTCCCGACGCCGCGCGTTCGCCGCGCGCTCAGTTCCTCGCCGCGCTCGCCGAAGGCCGGCTGGTCTACCAGTTCGACCACGGCGCGGGCCGCGCAGTCTTTCCGCCCCAGGCCGTGGGACCGGGCGGTCGGCCGAGTGAACTCGAATGGCGCACCAGCCGCGGCGAGGGCACAGTCCACGCCTGCACCGAGGTGCAGCGGCGCGACGGTGCCTTCAACATCGCGCTGGTCGATCTCGACGAGGGCTTCCGCATGATGGCCACGGTGGTCGATGCGGCGCCCGGCGCGCTGCGCATCGGCCTGCGCGTGGCCGCGCGCATCGAGCCCTGGAACGACGCGCACCGCGTGGTGTTCGGAGCGCTCGCATGATGGCCGCAAATCTGCGCGGCGCGGCCGCGATCGCCGGCATCGGCAGCACCGGCTTCGCGACGATGCCGGCCCTGTCCTCGCCGCTCGACGCGATGGCGCTGGCCTCGGTGCGCGCGCTCGACGACGCGGGCCTCTCGCTGGCCGATGTCGACGGCGTGTTCGCGGCCGGGCTGCAGCTGTTCATGCCGACGTTGAGCCTGTGCGAATACCTGGGCCTGCGCCCGCGCTACACCGATTCGACCCAGGTCGGCGGCGGCGCCTTCCTCGCGCACCTCAACCATGCGCGCGCCGCGATCGCGGCCGGCCTGTGCTCGGTGGCGCTGATCGCCTATGGCAGCACGCAGAAATCCGCGGGCGGGCAGTTCGCGACCCATTCCGAACCCAACCCCTATGAAGTGCCCTATGGCTACCCGGGCCCGCTCGCGGCCTATGCGATGGTCGCGCAGCGCCACATGCACGAGTTCGGCACCACGCGCGAACAGCTCGCGCAGGTGGCGGTGAGCGCGCGCGACTGGGCGCGGCTCGACACCGATGCGCCCGATCCCGGGCCGCTGAGCATCGAGGACGTGATCGCGGCGCGGCCGGTGGCGCATCCCTTCACCGTGCGCGACTGCTGCCTCGTGACCGATGGCGGCGGCGCGCTGGTCGTGGTCTCGGCCGAGCGCGCCGCGCAACTGCGGCGCAAGCCGGTCTACCTGCTCGGCGTGGGCGAAGCAGCCACGCACCGCAGCATCGCGCAGATGCCGGACCTGGTGCGCACCGCGGCCAGCGTGTCGTCGGCCACCGCCTATGCGCAGGCCGGCGTGGGCCCGAAGGACATCGACGTGGTCCAGTTCTACGACGCCTTCACGATCATGCCGATCGTCTTCGCCGAGGACACGGGCTTCTGCGCCAAGGGCGAGGGCGGTGCCTTCCTCGATGGCGGCCGCGCCTCGCCGGGCGGCGACTTCCCGATGAACACCAGCGGCGGCGGGCTCTCGCTCGGCCACCCCGGCATGTTCGGCATCTACACCGCGATCGAGTCGGTGGTGCAACTGCGCGGCGATGCCGGCGCGCGCCAGGTGGCTGGCGCCGAGCTCGCGCTGGCCCATGCGCCGGGCGGCTACATGTCGAGCCAATGCACCGCGATCTTCGGCACCGCCGCCACGCTCTGACCCACCATGACCCTTCAAGACCTGCAACTGAAACACGCCGGCCGCCTGGCCGATGCGATCGCCGCCGTGGCCCGCCGCGGCTACCACAGCGCCTATCCCGAGGATCCGACGCATCCCGTCTACGCCGACGGCTCGCGCGCAGCCGGCGAGGCCGCCGTGCGCGCGGCCTGGACGCGGCGCGACGGCGCGATCCGCGGCGATGAGCGCAGCGCCTTCGGCGTGCCCTTCGACACCGCCTATGCCGACGAACCGGTCGATGCCGTGCTCGCGCGCGCCGAAGCCGCGGCGCCGGCCTGGGCCGCGCTCGATGCGGCCGAGCGCGCCGCGGTGGCGCTCGAGATCCTCGAGGCGCTGCAGCAGCGTGCCTTCGAGATGGCCTTCGCCTGCATGCATGCCTGCGGCCAGCCGTTCGCAATGGCCTTCCAGGCCGGCACCGCGCATGCGCTGGACCGCGCGCTCGAGGCCGTGGCCATCGCCGTGCGCGAGATGGGCGCCTATCCGGCGCGCGTGCTGTGGGAGAAGCCCGATGCGCGCCGGCCGCTGCGCGTGGAGAAGACTTTCGAGATCCTGCCGCGCGGCATCGCGGCCGTGATCGGCTGCGCCACCTTCCCGACCTGGAACTCCTACCCGGGCCTGTTCGCGAGCCTGGTCACGGGCAACCCGGTGGTCGTGAAGCCGCATCCCACGGCCGTGCTGCCGCTCGCGCTGTGCGTCGACACGGCGCGCACGGTGCTCGCGGGCCTGGGGCTCGACGCCGACGTGGTGCAGCTGCTGGTCGACACGCGCGCCGCACCCAAGACCAAGGCACTCGCGCTCGATGCGCGCGTGAAGCTGATCGACTTCACGGGCGGCCCCGAGTTCGGCGACTGGCTCGAGAGCCATGCGCGCCAGGCCCATGTCTTCACCGAGAAGGCCGGCGTCAACGCGGTGCTGATCGAGAGCACCGGAGACTACGCCGGCCTGGTGCGCAACCTCGCGCTCACGCTGAGCCTCTACAGCGCCCAGATGTGCACCACGCCGCAGAGCATCTACCTGCCGCGCGCGGGCATCCGGCTGCAGGACGGCGCGGCGAAGACGGTCGAGGATTTCAAGGCCGACCTCGCCGCGGCGGTGGCGAAGCTGGTCGCCGATCCGGTGCGCGCCATCGAATTGCTCGGCGCGATCCAGAGCGATGCCACCGAGGCACGCGCCGTCGAGGCGGCATCGCTCGGCGAGCCGGTGTTCGCCTCGCGCCGGCTCGCGCATCCCGAGCTGCCCGACGCAGTGCTGCGCACCCCGGCCCTCTACGCCGTGCCGCCCGAAGCCCTGGACACCATCGCGCGCGAGCACTTCGGCCCGATCAGCCTGCTGATCGTGACCGAGGACGCCGACGCGGCGCTGCGGCATGCGCACGAGGTCACGCGCTCGCGCGGTGCGATCACCTGGTCGGTGTACTCGCGCGACGAGGCCTTCGTGCGCCGCGCGAAGAACGCGGCCGCCGATGCCGGCGTGCACCTCACGCTCGACATGACCGGCCCGGTGCTGGTGAACCAGTCGGCAGCCTTCAGCGACCTGCACGTGAGCGGCCACAACGCGGCCGGCAATGCGGCGCTGTGCGACACCGCCTTCGTGCTGCCGCGCTTTCGCGTGCTGCAGACGCGCCGCTACCTCGCCGCCTGAAGCGCGACCGCCCGCCAAAGAACAAAGGAGACGCCCCATGACCGAATCCCGCAATGCGCAGGCCGCGGCCGACGCCGCCGACGATTTCCTCTCGCTCGACGAGCTGCAGGCGCGCCAGGACGCCAAGCTCGCCGCGCTCGGCCGCAGGCTCGCGGAGTCGCCGCAGTGGCGGGCGCATTTCACGGCGGCTGGCGCCTCCCCGTTCGACCTGAAGGACCGTGCCGCGCTGCAGGCGCTGCCGCTGCTCGAGAAGAGCCACCTGCGCGCGCTCTATCCGTACCCGCTGCTCACGGTGCCGCTCGAGCAGGTGGTGCGCTTCTGCGCGACCTCGGGCACCACCGGCCTGCCGGTGCTGTTCGGTTTCACGCAGAAGGACTGGGAAGACACGCTGGTGCGCCAGCTCGCGCGCATCTACCGCACGGTGGGCGTGCGCGCGGGCGACCGCGTCTACCAGGGTTACGGCTATGGCCTGTGGATCGGCGGCAGCTCGATGGACGAGGCGCTCAAGGCCTATGGCGCGGTCAACTTCCCGGTGGGACCGGGCCGCGGCGAGCTGATGGTGCAGTGGCTGCGCGACCACCGCCACACGGTCACGACCATGTCGCCGCTGTGGCTGATGACGCTGATCCAGCAGGCGCGCAAGGCCGGCATCGACCCGCGCCGCGACTGGGCGCTGCGCGTGGGGCTGTTCGGCGGCCAGTCGGTGTCGACCACCTTCCGCAGCGAGATGGAGGCGCTGATGCCCGAGGGCTTCCTGGCGCACAACATCTACGGCACCACCGAGGCCGGCGGGCCGGTGCTCGGCGTTTCCTGCCCGCATTCGCACGGCGACGACGAGATGCACCTGGTCAACGACGACAGCGTGCTCAGCGAGATCCTCGACCCGCAGACCCTGCGCCCGGTGGCGCCGGGCGAGGTCGGCGAGATCGTCTTCACCACGCTCGACAAGGAGGCCTCGCCGGTGCTGCGCTGGCGCACGCGCGACCTGGTGCGCCGCTCGGCCCAGCCCTACCGCTGCTCCTGCGGCCGCCATGCCTATGCGCGCATCGGCCGCATCATCGGCCGCTCGGACGACATGCTCAAGGTGCGCGGCGTGCTGGTCTATCCCTCGCAGATCGAGGACGTGATCGCTGGCGTCGAGGGCCTGGCCAAGGATGCCTGGCAGATCTATATCGACAGCGAGCGCAGCGTGCTCGACCACATGGAGGTGGCCGTGGAGCGCGTGCCCGGCACGGCCTGCACGGGCGACGACCTCGCGCGCGAGGTGCGCGCGCGGCTCAACGCCCGGCTGGGCCTCACGTGCGAGGTGCGCTGCCACGACGAGGGCGCGCTGCCGCGCTACGAGGCCAAGGCCACGCGCGTGCTGCGGCTCACCGCCTCGGAGGCCAGCCCGGCATGACGCACACCACGCAAACCACGCCGGGCGCGCTGGCCGGACTGCGCGTCATCGACCTGTCGCGCGTACTCGGCGGTCCCTTCTGCACCCAGATGCTGGCCGACCATGGCGCGCAGGTGATCAAGGTCGAGCCGCCGCAGGGCGACGAGACGCGCGACTGGGGCCCGCCCTTCCTCGACGGTGCGGCGTCGTACTTCCTCGGCGTCAACCGCAACAAGCAGGGCGTCGCGCTCGACCTCTCGCTGCCCGAGGGCCGCGCGTTGCTGCTGCGCCTGCTGGCGGACGCCGACGTGCTGGTCGAGAACTTCAAGCCCGGCACGCTCGAGCGCTGGGGCATCGGCTACGAGGACTTCCTGCGCGAACGCTTCCCGCGCCTGGTGCACTGCCGCGTCAGCGGCTTCGGCGCCGACGGCCCGCTGGGCGGCCTGCCGGGCTACGACGCGGTCGCGCAGGCCATGACCGGGCTGATGTCGGTCAACGGCGAACGCGGCGGCGCGCCGCTGCGCATGGGCATCCCGGTGATCGACATCGCGACCGGGCTGCACGCGGTCATCGGCATCCTGATGGCGCTGCGCGAGCGCGAGCTGTCGGGCCGGGGCCAGTCGGTCGAGGCCACGCTGTTCGACACCGGCGTCTCGCTGATGCACCCGCACCTGCCCAACCACTTCCTGTCGGGCCGCGTCGCGGGGCGTAGCGGCAACGCGCATCCCAACATCTGTCCCTACGATGCCTTCGCCACGCGCAGCTGCAATGTGTTCATCGCCGTAGGCAACGACGGCCAGTTCCGCCGCCTGGTTGCGCTGCTGGGCCGCGCCGAACTGGCCGACGATCCGCGCTTCGCGCACAACAGCGAGCGGCTCGCGAACGCGGCGGCGCTCAAGGCCGAGCTCGAGGCGCTGCTGGCCACGCGCGACGGCGAGGCCATCGCACGGGAACTGATGCGCGCGGGCGTGCCTTGCGGCCCGGTGCTCGACGTCGGCGGCGTGCGCACCCATCCGCATGCGCTGCACCGCGAACGCTTCGTCGAGGCCGGCGGCCAGATGGGCGTGGCCTCGGCCGTGTCGCTGTCGCGCACGCCGGCCAGCTACCGCACCGCGGCGCCGGCCTTCGGCGCGCACAGCCTCGAGGTGCTGCGCGCCGCCGGCCTTGGCGAAGCCGAGCTCGCCGAAGCCACCCGCGCGGGCGCGATTCCGCATGCGCGTTCTTCCTTTGCCAATTGATATGCCGTCTGGAAGGCTAATCAATTATCCACCACCCCTCCCATCCGAACACATGACAAGGAGAGATTCCCGATGAACCCGTCCCCCACCCACCTGGACAACGCCCAGGACACCGCCGCGCTCGCGCGCGCGCTGACCTCGCCGCCCGAGCAGGTGCTCGCCATGCCCGACCCACAGACCCTGCTCGCCGAGATCAAGGCCGCGCCCGGCATCGACGGGCCCAACATCTTTCCGCTCGAGTGGCCTGTGGAGACGCCCAAGCTCTACGACATCTACGACGCCGCGCGCGATCCGGGCTGGTCGCCGCACACGCTGGCCTGGGACACGTTGCGCGTGGAGGACTACAGCCTCGACCAGCGCTACGCCATGGCCTACTGGTTCTCGCTGCTCGCGGTGTTCGACGGCTCGGGGCCGTCGGTCTTCGCGCGCGCCATGATCCACACCTACGAGAGCAAGGAAGAGGACCCGGTGCGCAAGTGCTTCTTCTCGGTCGTGCGCGACGAGATGAACCACGAGGAAGTCTGCGGCCGCGCCATCAAGCGCCTCACGCCCGGCGGCCCGCTCGGCTACGTGCCCGAGACGCCGCTCGGGCATCTCGCACGCAACAACATCGAGTGGCTCTACTACAACGGCTCGCGCTACTGGACCGGCTTCAAGAACGGCGTCGACAAGTACCCGCTCGCGATCCTGTTCACCTCCTTCCTGTTCGGCGAGGTGGCCTCGAGCACGCTGTTCCACGGCATGTACCAGCGCACCACCATCCCGGTGTTCAAGGAAGCCTTCAAGCGCATCGGCCAGGACGAGGGCCGCCACCTGGGCATCTGCCTGGCGGTGCTGCAGAAGCTGCTGCCGGTGCTCACCGAGGAAGACAAGCAGATGATCAGCATCCAGCTGCGCGCGGGCTTCGTGTTCCTCTCAGGGATCCTGCACGAGCCGCCCGAGCAGTTCTGGAAGCTGCCGCCCACCTTCATTCCCGCGCAGCGCCAGATCGACGAGGTCGCGCGCAGCGCCGGCCTGGGCATCCTCACGCTCGACGAACGCAAGGCCAACTGGAAGACGGCCGTGCTGCGCATGAAGGCCAACCTCGATCCCTACGGCATCGAATTCCCCGCGCTGCCCGAAGTCGGCATCGAGGGCAAGGAGGTGGTGTTCGATCCCGAGAAGGTGATCCCGATCTTCTAGGCGCATGACATCGATGAACATGAGCCGAACGATCCTCGTCAACGAGGCGATCCGCTTCGGCGTCCCCGAGGGAGACATCATCCTGGACGCCGCGCTGTCGCAAGGCGTGGTGCTGCCGCACCAGTGCCGCGGCGCCTCCTGCGGCATGTGCAAGGCACGCGTCACGCAGGGCACGGTCGACAACGGCTGGTCGCTGGGCCTCGCGATCTCCGACCAGGAGATCGCCGAGGGCTTCTGCCTGATGTGCCAGGCGCGGCCGCTGAGCGCCGAGGTGCATCTGCGCACCGTGCAGCCGATCCCGGGCGGCGAGGGCTCGGCCGTGCAGAGCTTCGAGGCGCGCGTGCTGTGCAACACCCCGCTCACGCCGCGCGTGCGGCGGCTGGTGCTGCAGGCGAGCGAGCCGCTGCGCTTCGAGGCGCAGGCCGGCGCCTACGTCGAGCTCGCGCTGCCGGGCCTGTCGCCGCACCGGCGCTACAGCCTCGCGACCGTGCCTTCGAGCACGGGCCTGATCGAGCTGCTGGTGGCGCGCCATCCGGGCGGCGCGGCCAGCGGCCACATCCACGACCTGCTGCAGCCCGGCGACAGCGTCGGCGTGACCGGGCCCTACGGCACCTGCCGGCTGCCCGAAGGCGAGGGCACCGTTCTCGGCCTCGCGGGCGGCACCGGCCTGGCGCCCGTGCTCTCGATCATGGAGGACGCGCTCGCGCATGGCGACATCAGCCCGATGACGCTGCTGTTCTCGGTGCGCGACGACGCCGAGCTGATGCTGATGGACCGCCTCGCGGGGCTGGCCCGCGCGCATCCGAACTTCCGCTATGCACTGCTGGTGACCGAGGCGCGCAGCCGCTTCTGCATGAAGCAGCAGTACGCGCCCTCGTGGCTGCGCGAGAACCATGGCTCGCTGGCCGGCGCCCGCGCGGTGATCGGCGGCTCGCCGGGCTTCGTCGCGGCCTGTTCCGACACCTGCATCGCGCTGGGCATGGAGAGCACGGCGATCTCGGCCGACAGCTTCACGCCGGTGGCGCAGACCTAGCGAACCTTCGATTTTTTTCGGTACGACAGACACATAAAAGGAGACAACGATGATCGAGATTGCAAAGGCCCGCTTCCGGGCCGCCGCCTTCGGCGCGGCACTGTGCTTCGCGGCGCTTTCGGGCGCGCGGGCCGACATCAACGTGGGCGTGGTGGTCTCGGCCACCGGGCCCGCGGCCTCGGTGGGCGTGACCCAGCAGCGCACGGTGTCGGTGCTGCCCGCCACCGCGGGCGGCGAGAAGATCAACTACATCCTGCTCGACGACGCGTCCGACACCTCGACCACGGTCAAGAACGTGCGCAAGCTGATCTCCGAGTCGGCGATCGACCTGCTGATCGGGCCGAGCCTCACGCCCAACTCGCTGGCCGTGCTCGACGTGCTGGTGGAAAGCGGCACGCCGATGATCAGCCTCGCGGGCTCGGGCGCCATCGTCGAGCCGGTGGACGACCGCAAGCGCTGGGCCTTCAAGACGCCGCAGAGCGACACCCACATGGCGACCGCGATCATCAAGCACATGGCCGACAACGGCGTGAAGCGCGTGGCCTTCATCGGCTTCAACGACGCCTACGGCGAAGGCTGGTGGCGCGAGTTCGGCAAGTTCGCCGAGCTGCGCAAGATCGAGGTGGTGGCCAACGAGCGCTACACGCGCACCGACGCCTCGGTCACCGGTCAGGTGCTCAAGCTGCTGGCCTCGCAGCCCGACGCGGTGTTCATCGCGGCCTCGGGCACGCCCGCGGTGCTGCCGCAGGCCACGCTGTTCGACCGCGGCTACCGCGGCAAGGTCTACCAGACCCATGGCGTGGCGAACAACGACTTCCTGCGCGTGGGCGGCGCCAAGCTCGAGGGCACCTTCGTGCCGGCCGGCCCGGTGCTGGTGGCCGAGCAACTGCCCGACAGCCATCCGGCGAAGAAGCCCTCGCTCGAATTCATCCGCAAGTACGAGGCGCTGCCCAACGCGGGCCAGCGCTCCACCTTCGCCGCCTACCTCTGGGATGCGGCGCTGATCCTGCAGGACGCGGCACCGCGCGCGCTCAAGGGCGCCAAGCCCGGCACGCCCGAATTCCGCAAGGCGCTGCGCGACGCGATCGAGTCCACGCAGGACCTGCATGCCACCAACGGCGTCTACAGCCTCGGGCCCAAGGACCACATCGGCCTGGACCAGCGCAGCCGGGTGATGGTGCGCATCGAGAAGGGCGGCTGGAAGTACATCCCCTGACGCGCGACGGACCCTACAGATCATGGACATGCAGATCTTCGGCCTGCTGGTGCAGGACGGCCTCGCGAGCGGCGCGGTCTACGTGCTGCTGGCGCTGGCGCTCGTGATGGTCTTCACCGTCACGCGCATCGTGTTCGTCCCGCAGGGCGAATTCGTCAGTGCCAGCGTGCTGACCATCGCGGCCTTCCAGCAGGGCCAGGCGCCCGGGCTGGCGGTGCCGGTGGCGGCGGTGGCCCTGCTGGCCTGCGGCATGGAAGCCGCCGAGCGCCTGCGGCAGCGCAACCTCGCGGGGCTGGGCGGCCGGCTCGCGCTGCTCGGCGCGCTGCCGCTGGCGGCCTGCGCCTTCGCCTGGTTCGGCGTCGATGCGCGCTCGCCGGCCTGGATGCAGACGGCCGCGGCCGTGGCGCTGGTCACGGCGATGGGGCCGCTGATCTACCGCACCGTGTTCCGGCCGATGGGCAGTGCCTCGCCGCTGGTGCTGCTGGTGGCGGCGATCGCACTGCACTTCGTGCTGGTGGCGCTGGGCCTGTACGTGTTCGGGCCCGAAGGCTCGCGGCTGCCGGGCTTCGAACTGCCGGCCGGCCTGCTCGCGGGACTGCCGATGGCGCCGCAGACGCTGGCGGTGGTGGCGGCGAGCGCCGTGCTGGTGGCCGTGTTCTTCGCCTTCTTCGGCCACACGTTGAGCGGCAAGGCGCTGCGCGCCACCGCCGTGTGCCGCGACGGCGCGCGGCTGGTCGGCATCTCGCCCGACCACTCGGGCGAACTGGCGCTGACCATCGCCGCCTTCATCGGCGCGGTCTCGGGCGTGCTGATCGGCCCGTTCACCACCATCTACTACGACTCGGGCTTCCTGCTCGCGCTCAAGGGCTTCGTCGGCGCGATCGTCGGCGGGCTCTCGGGCTACGTCCTCGCCGCCGCGGGCTCGCTCGTGGTGGGCCTGCTCGAGGCCTTCTCGTCCTACGGCGCGAGCGCCGCCAAGGAGATCATCGTGTTCGCATTGATCGTGCCGCTGCTCTTGTGGCGTTCGCTGGCCGACCCGCATTCGCAGGAGGCCTCATGACCTTTCGTTCCTGGGTGCTCGCGGCCGTCGCCGTGGCGGCCGCCGCCGGCGTGGCGATGTTCGCGTCGAGCTACTACGTTACGGTCGCGAGCTTCGTGCTGCTCTACGCCACGGTGGCGCTCGGGCTCACGCTGATGACCGGCTTCGCGGGCCTGATCTCCTTCGGCCAGGCGGCCTTCGTCGGCATCGGCGCCTACGCGGCCGGCTACCTCGCGGTGGCGCACGGCGTGCCGGGCTGGGCCACGCTGCTGGCCGGCGTCGCGCTCGCCACGCTGTCGGCCGCTGGCATCGGCGCGCTCACGCTCTCGATGGGCGGTCATTACCTGTCGCTGGCCACGCTGGCCTGGGGCGTGGTCGTGTACTACGGGCTGGGCATCATCGAGCCGCTGGGTGGCTTCAACGGCCTCGCGGGCATTCCTGCGCTGAACCTGTTCGGCTTCGACTTCGCGTCCGAGCGCTCGATGTTCTGCCTGATCGCGCTGGGCTTCGCGCTGGCCTTCTGGCTGGTGCGCAACCTGCTCGATTCGCGGCTCGGCCGCGCGGTGCGCGCGCTGCGCGCTGGCGCCGACCTGCCCGAAGCCTTCGGCGCGCATGCGTTCCGGCTCAAGGTCGCGGTGTTCTGCACTGCCGCGGGCCTGGCCGGCATGGCGGGCTGGCTCTACGTCTACATGCAGCGCTTCCTCAATCCCACGCCCTTCGGGCTGCAGATGAGCATCGAGTACCTGTTCATGGCGGTGATGGGCGGCGTGGGCGCGCTGTGGGGCGCGCTCGCGGGCGCCGGCGTGGTGGTGGTGCTCAAGCAAGTGCTGCAGGACGTGCTGCCGGCGCTGCTCGGCCGCTCGGGCAACTTCGAGATGGCGGTGTTCGGCGTGCTGATGCTGCTGATCCTGGCGCGCGCCAACGCGGGGCTGTGGCCGCTGCTCGCGCGCTGGACGCGCTTCGCGGCTGCCGTGCCGCGGCGGCCCGCGCTGCGCGGCGCGCCGGCGGAGCTGCGCGCGCCCGCGCAGCACGCAGCCGCCGCGCCGGGCGAGGTGCTGCTGCGCGTCGACGGGGCCGAGAAGCGCTTCGGCGGGCTGGTCGCGGTCAACCGCGTTTCCTTCGAGGTGCGCGGCGGCGAGATCGTCGCGCTGCTCGGGCCCAACGGCGCGGGCAAGAGCACGCTGTTCAACCTGATCACCGGCCTCTTGCCCGCCAGCGCAGGCGCGATCACCCTGCGCGGCCAGCGCATCGACGCGCTCGGCGCGCGCCATGTGGCCGCGCGCGGCGTGGCGCGCACCTTCCAGCACGTGAAGCTGGTGGCCGACATGAGCGTGCGCGACAACGCGGCGCTCGGCTGCCACCTGCTCGGCGGCGACGGCTGGCTGCGCGCCATGCTGCGGCTCGATCGCCGCGAGGAAGCCGCGATCGAGGCCATGGCACTGGCGCAGTTGCGGCGCTGCGGCCTCGAGGACCTCGCGGATGCGCCGGCCGCCAGCCTGCCGCTGGGCAAGCAGCGCATCCTGGAGATCGCGCGCGCCCTGTGCGCCCGCCCGCAGCTGCTGCTGCTCGACGAGCCCGCGGCCGGCCTGCGGCACCAGGAGAAGAAGACCCTGGCCGCGCTGCTCAAGCAGCTGCGCGGCGAGGGCGTGACCGTGCTCATCGTGGATCACGACATGGAATTCATCATGGACATCGCCGACCGCCTGGTCGTGATGCAGTTCGGCCAGAAGATCGCCGAGGGCGAGGCGCAGGCGGTGCGCGACGACCCGCGCGTGCAGCAGGCCTATCTGGGGAGCGCGGCATGACGCTGGAAGCCCGCGCGCTGTGCGCGTTCCATGGCCGCATCCCCGCGCTGCACGAGGTCGACGTGTCGGTGCCGCCCTCGGGCATCGTCACCGTGGTCGGCCCCAACGGCGCCGGCAAGTCCACCCTGCTGGCCGCGCTCATGGGCCGGCTGCCGATGAGCGGCGAGGTGCGGCTCGACGGCACCGACCTGCGCTTCGTTTCGCCCGAGCGCCGCGTGGCCATGGGCCTTTCGCTGGTGCCCGAGCAGCGCGACCTGTTCGGCACCATGAGCGTGGCCGACAACCTCGAGCTCGGCGCCTTCTGCTGGCGCCGCGCGGGCCGGCGCGCGATCGCCGCCGAGATGGAGCGCGTGTATGCGCTGTTCCCGCGCCTGGGCGAGCGGCATGCGCAGCTGGCGCACACGCTCTCGGGTGGCGAGCGACAGATGCTCGCGCTGGGTCGCGCGCTGATGGCGCGCCCGCGCATCCTGCTGCTCGACGAGCCGAGCCTGGGGCTCGCGCCGCTGGTGGTGCGCGACATCTTCGCCACCGTGCGGCGGCTGCAGGCGCAGGGCGTGGCGATCCTGCTGGTCGAGCAGAACGCGCGCGCCGCCTTCGAGGTGGCCGACCATGCCTACGTGCTCGAGATGGGCCGCGTGAGCCTGCAGGGGCCGGCCGCCGAGGTCGCGCGCGATGCGCGGGTCGCCGACAGCTACCTGGGGCGGGCCGCGGCGCCCTCGGCCCCGACCCAATCGATGCCGCCCGAGAGGCTGGCGGCCTGAAGAAGGAGACCCCCGATGAACGAAGAATCCCTCGCGCTGCGCGAGCGCCCCGTCGCCGCCGTGATCCACCAGCTGCGCGAACGCTTCGGCGAGCGCTGCGCGACCGGCCAGGCGGTGCGCGACCAGCACGGCAAGGACGTGTCCTTCCATCCGCTGCATGCGCCCGACGCGGTGGTGTTCGCCGAATCGACCGAGGAGGTGGCCGCGGTCGCGCGGCTGTGCCACGCGGCCTCGGTGCCGATGATCCCGTTCGGCACCGGCACCTCGTGCGAAGGCGGCGTCGCCGCGCTGCATGGCGGCATCTGCATCGACCTCTCGCGCATGAATGCCGTGCTCGAGATCCACGAGGCCGACTTCGACTGCCGCGTGCAGGCCGGCGTGACGCGCAAGCAGCTCAACGCGGCGCTGCACGGCAGCGGCCTGCATTTCCCGATCGATCCCGGCGCCGATGCCTCGATCGGCGGCATGGTGTCGACGCGCGCCTCGGGCACCAACGCCGTGCGCTACGGCACCATGCGCGAGAGCGTGATGTCGCTCGAGGTGGTGCTGCCCGACGGTGAGGTGGTGCGCACCGGCGGGCGCGCGCGCAAGTCGGCCGCGGGCTACGACCTCACGCACCTGTTCACCGGTGCCGAGGGCACGCTGGGCATCGTCACCGAGGTGGGCCTCAGGCTGCACCCGCTGCCCGAGCAGATCGTGGCCGCGCGCTGCGGCTTTCCCGACCTGCGCGCGGCCATCGAGGCGGTCACCGCGATCATGCAGACCGGCGTGCCGGTGGGCCGCATCGAGTTCCTCGATGCACAGCAGGTCGAGGCCTGCAACCGCTACGCGAAGCTCGGGCTGCCGGTCATGCCCACCTTGTTCCTCGAGTTCCACGGCGCGCCCGAGAGCGTGGCGCAGCAGGTGCGCGTGGCCGAGGAGCTCGCGGCCGAGCACGGCGGCGTGGGCTTCGCCTGGGCCGACACGCCCGAGCAGCGCAGCCGGCTCTGGCAGGCGCGCCACGACGTGTGGTGGGCCGCGCTCGCGCTGCGCCCCGGCTGCCAGGGCATGCCCACCGATGCCTGCGTGCCGATCTCGCGCCTGAGCGAGGCGGTGCTGGCGGCGCGCGCCGACGTCGAGGAACTCGGGCTCACCGCGCCGATGTGCGGCCACGTGGGCGACGGCAACTTCCACCTGTGCGTGGTGGTCGATCCCGCCGATGCCGACGAGATGGCGCGCGCCGAGACGCTCAACGCGCGGCTGATGCGCCGCGCCATCGCGATGGGCGGCACCTGCACCGGCGAGCACGGCATCGGCTACGGCAAGCTCGACTTCCTCGAACTCGAGCGCGGCGCCTCGATGCGCGTGATGGCGGCGATCAAGCAGGCGCTCGATCCGCGCGGGGTCATGAATCCGGGGAAGGTGCTGCGGCAACGCAGCGTTTGAATCTTTTCCGCTACAGCGGCACCCGCGTCAGATCGAGCCGGGTGTCGTTCTTCACCTCGCGCAGCGCCACCGAGGTCTTGATCTGCCGGATGCCCTCGAGCTTGAGCATGAAGCGGTGCAGGAAGCGGTCGAAGGCCAGCGCGTCGGGCACCACGATCTTGAGGATGTAGTCGCCGTCGCCGGTGGTGACCCAGCATTCGAGGATCTCGGGCGTGGCCTGCACCGCGCGCTCGAAGGCCGCCACCACCGTTTCCGAATGCCGCTCGAGGCTGATCTGCGTGAACATGCAGCCGTGCAGCCCGACCTTGTTGCGGTCGACCAGCGCGACGAAGCGGCGGATGATGCCGCTGTCCTCGAGTTCGCGCAGCCGGCGCCAGCAGGGCGCCGAGGACAGGCCCACCTCGTCGGCCAGCGCCTGCACCGTCATGCGGCCGTCGGCCTGCAGCAGGTCGAGGATGCGGCGCGTGGGCGCGTCGGACAGCGGCGTCGAATCGGTCTTTCCCATGGCGGCGATCTCCGGAATGAAACATGCCGGGTTGTCACCAACACCGCATGGATCGCAATTATATATGCTGTCCAGACGGATTAATATTTGATCTTCCCCCCGATGGACGGATCCACACCATGCAGACAGAAGAAGCAGCGCCCGCGCTGGAGACAGGCTACCGGCTCGAAGACAACCGCACCGCGCGCACCGGCCGCGTGTTCCTCACGGGCACCCAGGCGCTGGTGCGCCTGCTGTTTCGCCAGCAGCAGGAGGACAAGGCCCGCGGCTGGAACACCGCCGGCTACGTGAGCGGCTACCGCGGCTCGCCGCTCGCGGGCGTCGACACCGAGCTGTGGCGCGCGAAGTCGGACCTGGCCGAGCACGGCATCCGCTTCCTGCCGGCGATCAACGAGGACCTGGCCGCCACCGCGGTGATGGGCACGCAGCAGGTCGGCCTGGACCCCGAGCGCGAGGTCGATGGCGTGTTCGCCATGTGGTACGGCAAGGGCCCGGGCGTGGACCGCGCGGGCGATGCGATCCGTCACGGCAACGCGGCCGGCACCTCGCGCCGCGGCGGCGTGCTGATGGTGGTGGGCGACGACCATGCGGCCACCTCGTCGTCGATTCCCAATGCCAGCGACCTGTCGCTGATGGGCTGGGGCATACCGATCGTGCATCCGGCCTCGGTCGACGAGTATGAGGCCTTCGGCCTCTGGGGCTGGGCCGCCTCGCGCCATGCTAGCACCTGGGTCGCGTTCAAGGCGATCTCGGAGACGGTCGAGAGCGCGCGTTCGGTCGAGGCCTCCTCGGGCGCGGCGCTCGCAAGGCCCGCGCCGGCCGACTTGCCCGACACCTCCGCGCTCGAATACCGCACCAGCGACTTCCTCACGCCGGCCGTCGAGCTGCGGCTGGCCGCCAAGCTCGAGGCCTTCAGCGCCTTCGCGCGCGGCAATCCGCTCGATCGCCTGGTGGTGCCGGCGCCCGAGGCCACGGCCGGCATCGTGGCGGTCGGCAAATCCTTCCACGACCTGATGGAGGTGCTGCAGCGCTGCGGCCTTGGCGCCGACGACCTGCCGGCGCTCGGCCTGCGGCTCTACAAGCCCGGCCTGGTGTTCCCGCTCGATGCTGAGGGCGCCGACCGCTTCTGCGAAGGGCTGTCGCATGTGCTGGTGATCGAGGAGAAGGCCTCGGTGGTCGAGCAGCAGCTCAAGGATCGGGTGTTCAACCGCGCGCGCCGGCCCACGGTCTGCGGCAAGCAGGACCTCGAGGGCCATCCGCTGCTGGCCTGGACCGGCCAGCTCTCGCCCGCGAGCATCGCCGCCGCGCTGCTGACGTGGCTGCGCGCCGTCGACCACCCATTGGCCGCGCGCATCGACAGCGCGCGCTTCGTCGAGCGCGCGGCGCTGTCGAACGAGGCCGACGGCATGCGGCGGCTGCCGTACTTCTGCTCGGGCTGCCCGCACAACAGCTCGACCAAGGTGCCCGAGGGCAGCCAGGCGCAGGCCGGCGTTGGCTGCCACTACATGGCGAGCTGGATGGACCGCGGCACCGGCGGCCTCACGCAGATGGGCGGCGAGGGCACCGACTGGCTCGGGCGCGGCGCCTTCACGCGCGTGCCGCACGTGTTCCAGAACATGGGCGAGGGCACCTACTTCCACTCGGGCTACCTCGCGATCCGGCAGGCGGTGGCGGGCGGCGCCAACATCACCTACAAGATCCTGTTCAACGACGCGGTGGCGATGACCGGCGGCCAGCCCGTCGACGGCCAGACCAGCGTGCCGCAGATCTGCACCCAGGTCGCGAGCGAGGGCGCGCGCAAGGTGGTGGTGGTGACCGACGAGCCGCAGCGCTACCACGGCGTGACGCTGGCCGCGGGCGTGCAGGTGCGGCACCGGCGCGAGCTCGACATGGTGCAGCGCGAGCTGCGCGAGATCGCGGGCGTCACGGTGCTGGTCTACGACCAGACCTGCGCGGCCGAGAAGCGCCGCCGCCGCAAGCGCAAGAGCTATCCCGATCCGGCGCGGCGCGTGCTCATCAACCCCGAGGTCTGCGAAGGCTGCGGCGACTGCGGCACGCAGTCGAACTGCCTGTCGGTCGCGCCGCTCGAGACCTCGTTCGGCCGCAAGCGCCAGATCGACCAGTCGAGCTGCAACAAGGACTTCTCGTGCGCCGAGGGCTTTTGCCCCAGCTTCGTGAGCGTGCTCGGCGGCAGCCTGCGCAAGGGCACGGCGGCCGCGCCTGCGCAGGACCCCGAGGCGCTCGCGGCCGCGCTGCCGCTGCCCGCGCTGCCTTCGCTCGCGCAGCCCTTCGACCTGATGATCGCGGGCGTCGGCGGCACCGGCGTCATCACGCTCGGCGCGCTGATCGCGATGGCCGCGCACCTCGAGGGCAAGGGCATCTCGGTGCTCGACTTCACCGCGCTCGCGCAGAAGGGCGGTTCGGTCGTGAGCCACGTGCGTCTGGCCGACACGCCCGATCGCCTGCACGCGGTGCGCCTGCTGCCGGGCACCGCGCGCACCCTGATCGCCGCCGACCTGGTGGTGGGCGTGCTGCCCGACGTGCTGGGCGTGATCGGCGAGGGCCGCACGCGCGTGGTGGTCAACACCCACCTGCAGACCCTGGCCGAGTTCACGCGCCAGCCCGATCTGCCCTACCGCGAGGACGCGCTGCTCGCCAAGATCGAGGCCGCCGCGGGTGCCGCGCAGGTCGAGCGCATCGATGCGAACGCCACCGCCAAGGCGCTGCTCGGCGACGCCATCGGCGCCAACATGCTGATGCTCGGCCATGCCTGGCAGCAGGGCGGCGTGCCGGTGAGCCTGGCGGCACTGATGCGCGCGATCGAGCTCAACGGCGTGGCCGTGGCCGCCAACAAGCGCGCCTTCGCGGCCGGCCGGCTCACGGCCGCCGATCCGCAATGGCGCCAGACGCTGATGGGCGACCGCGGCAGCGTCGTCACGCTGAACCTGCCGCAGTCCTTCGAGAAGCTGCTCGACGAGCGCGTGCGCTTCCTCACCGACTACCAGGACGCGCGCTATGCGCGCCGCTACCTCGACACCGTGCGCCGCGTGGAGGCCGCCGAGCGCGCGGTCGCGCCCGGTGCGCGGCGGCCGCGGCTGGCGGAGGCGGTGGCGCGTTCGCTGTTCAAGCTGATGGCCTACAAGGACGAGTACGAGGTCGCGCGGCTGCATGCGCGGCCCGAGTTCCTGCAGAACCTGCGCAGCCAGTTCGAGGGCGACTTCAAGCTGCAATTCCACCTGGCGCCGCCGATCTTCGAGAAGCGCGGCGCGGATGGAAAGGTGCTAAAGCGCAGCTTCGGCGCCTGGATGCTCCCGGTGTTCCGCACGCTCGCGGCGCTGCGCGGCCTGCGCGGCACGCCGCTCGATCCCTTCGGCTGGCTGGCCGAGCGGCGCGAGGAGCGCGCGCTGGTGGTCGAGTACGAAGGGCTCGTCGGGCGCCTGCTCGACGGGCTGACGAACGAGCGCATCGGCAGCGCGGTGGCGGTCGCGGCGCTGCCCGAGAAGATCCGTGGCTACGGGCACGTGAAGGCGCGCGGCATCGCCGAGTACCGTCGCAACCTGCCCGTGCTGCTGGCGGCGCACGATGCACCGCCGCCCGCGATGCAGCCGCCCGCGCTGAAGACCGCCTGATCGAGCAGCACCCGCCATGCCCATCGCCCTTGATTGCCGCTACCGCCCCGGCGGCGCGCGGGACCGCCTGCCGATCCGCGCGGTCCACCTCGACTACATGATCGCGAACCAGGCGCGCGTGCTGCACGGCGGCCCGTTGCTGGCCGACGGCGAGCTGGTCGGCATGTACCTGCTGCTGGCCACCGACGACCCCGCGCAGGCCGACGACTTCCTGGCCGGCGAGCCCTATGCGCGCGCCGGGCTGTTCGCCGAGGTGCGGCGCACGCTCTTCACGGGCTACCTGCCCGAGCCGCGCGCAGGCTTCCTGCACGAACTGCGGCGCGAGGCGGCGCGCGGGGTCTTGGCATCGGACTGAGGCCGCGCGGCGTGCCTGCGCTAAAGTCCCCGGCCATGCCGTCCAAAGAGAGTGCCTCCCCCATGCCCCGCGATGCCGCCAGCGTTCAACCCGACGGCATCCTGCGCCTGAACGACTGGCTGCCCTACCAGTGCTCGGTCATCACGAACCGCGTGAGCGGCATGCTGGCGCGCATGTACTCGGAGGAACTCGGCATCGGCGTGGTCGAGTGGCGCGTGCTCGCCAACCTGGTCGCGTTCTCGCCGATGTCGGCGACCGAGCTGTCGGAGAGCACGGCCATGGACAAGGTCAGCATCACGCGCGCGCTGAACCTGCTCGTGACCAAGAAGCTGGTCTCGCGCCGCGTCGATGCGAAGGACCGCCGCAAGGTCGTGCTGCGCCTGACCAAGACCGGCGCCGACGCGTACGAACGCGTGATGCCGCTGGCGCGTGCCATCGAGCAGGAGCTGACCAGCGCGCTCACGCCCCAGGAGCTCAAGACCGTGCAGGCGGCGATGCAGATGCTGGTGGCGCGCGCCAACGCCACGCTGGACGACACGCGCGACTGGCGCGAGCTCGCGCCGGTCGACGCACTGCCGGCGGCCGCGGCCGTCTGAATCCCCGCGCGGCCGGCGCCGCGCCTTCCCCCTTTGCGATCGATCCGCGCCGCGCGGAGGCATGTGCGCGTTCGCTTGCTGGCGAGCCCACGGACAGAAGCAAGAAATCAATTTCCAAAAGAAACAGTTTCATAATGAAATGAATAGGCCTAGAATTCGGCGCACCCCATAAAAAAGGAGACAAGCCATGATTCGACGTCGCGACATCCTTGCCGGTTCGGCCTGCGCCGCAGCGGGTGCGCTGATCCCGGTCTTCCCCCTGGCGGCCGCCGCCGAAACCCCGCCCACGCTGTCGAAGACGGCGCGCATCGTGATGGGCTTTCCCGCGGGCGGCTCGGGCGATTCGATCGCGCGGCTGCTGGCCGAACGCATCAAGGGCAGCTATGCGCCGGTGGTGCTCGTCGAGAACCGCGTGGGCGCGGGCGGGCGCCTCGCGATGGACCACGTGAAGGCGGCGGAGGCCGACGGCAGCGCGCTGGTGCTGGCGCCCGCCTCGGTGATGGTGATCTATCCGCACGTCTACAAGCGGCTGTCGTACGACCCGCTCAAGGACTTCGCGCCGGTGTCGACCGTGTGCACCTTCCAGTTCGGCCTCAGCGTGGGGCCCGCGGTGCCGCCCGAGGTGCGCACCGTGCAGCAGTTCGCGCAGTGGTGCAACGCCAATCCGTCGAAGGCCAGCTTCGGCTCGCCGGGCGAAGGCACGATGGCCCACTTCGCGGGCGTGGTGATCGGCAAGGCCGCGGGCATGAACCTCACGCACGTGCCCTACAAGGGCGGCGCGCCCGCCATCCAGGACGTGGTGGGCGGCCAGATCGCGGCCTCGGTCAACGTGCTGAGCGAGCCGCTGCCGTTCGCGAAGGAAGGGCGCATCCGCGTGCTGGCCACCACCGGTTCCGCGCGCTCGCCCTACCTGCCCGAGGCGCCCACCATGCGCGAGGCCGGCTTTCGCGACTTCGACATTCAGGAGTACTTCGCCGTCTGGGCGCCCGCCAAGACCCCGTCGGCCGTCGCGAACGCACTGGCCGCGCAGATCCGCGACGCCGTGGCCACGAAGGAGCTGCAGGAGGCCTATGCCGCGCGCGCCTTCCTGCCGAGCGCGGTCACGCCGCGCGAACTCGACGCCATGGTGCGCGCCGATCTCGCCAAATGGGCGCCGATCGTGCAGTCCACCGGTTTTTCCATCGACAGCTGAAGCCAGGAGAATTCAATGACCCAGAAGGAACGTGCAGAGGTGCTCGGCACCGCGTTCATGGAGTTCGCAAGTCCCGACCCGCAGGCGCTGGCCGCCGTGCTCGAGCGCATGGGCTTTCGCACCGTCGCGCGGCACCGCGCGGGGCATGCGCTGCTGATGCGGCAGGCGGGTGTCGAGTTCATCGTCGGCACGCGCCAGGATGGGCATGCGATGCGATTCGCTGCCCACCACGGACCGTCGTGCGCCGGCATGGCCTTTCGCGTGGCCGACAGCGCGCGTGCGATGACGCTGGCCCGCGAGCGCGGCGCGCAGCCGCTCGACGCGGCGGCGACGTCGCTGCTGCCGGACTGCGCACTGCAGGGCATCGGCGGCAGCGCGCTCTACCTGGTCGACGACGCGGCGCTCGCGGCGCTGCACGCGCAGTTCGAGTTCGATCCGACCGCCGTGCCCGACACCGGCGCGGACTTCGCCCCCTTCGTGCGCGTCGACCACGTCACGCACTGCGTGCACCCGGGCAACATGCCCCAGTGGGTGGACTTCTACAAGAACATCTTCGGCTTCGAGGAGGTGTTCAAGTTTGTCGCCGGCGACGCCAGCAACGGCTTCGACACGATCGCGGTGCGCGATCCCGCGAGCACCGCCTGCGTGACCGTGGTGTCGCCCATGGGCCGCAGCTCGCAGATCCAGGAGTTCATCGACGAGTACAACGGCGAGGGCATCCAGCACATCGCGCTGTTCAGCGACGACCTCTACACCAGCGTCGAGCGGCTGCGCGGTGCCGGCGTGGAGTTCCTGCCCACGCCCGCGGCCTACTACGACGCGCTCGACACCCGGCTGCCGGGCCATGGCGAGGACGTGGCGCGCATGAAGTCGCTGGGCATGCTGCTCGACGGCGCCGCCACCGGCGAGAACCCCGACGCGCGGGCGCGCTTCCTGCTGCAGATCTTCACGCGCAAGATGATCGGGCCGATCTTCTTCGAGGCCATCCAGCGCAAGGGCGACACCTCGTTCGGCGAGGGCAATGCCAAGGCGCTGTTCGAGGCCATCAAGCGCGAGCAGGCCGGCGCGGACGCGCACTGAGACCATGGCCTGGCTCGTCCGTTGCCTCTATCGCCCCGGCGGCGCGCAGGACCGCCTGCCGCTGCGCGCCGACCACATCCGCCACATGCTGGCCTGGCTGCCCCGCACCGTGTTCGGCGCGGCGCTGCTCGACGCCGATGTGCGCGAGCCGACCGGCATGGTGGTCGCGCTGTCGGTCGCCTCGCGCGCCGAGGCACGGCGCTTCATCGACGCCGAGCCCTACAACCGCGCGGGCCTGTTCGCCACCGTCGAGCTCACGCCGCTGGTCCAGATGACCCCGCCCCACACGCCCGAATTCCTGCAGGCCGAACTGCGCAAGTGCCCGTGAACCGTCCATGAACAAACCCATCGTCCTTCCCATGCGCGCCGGCATCGCCTCGCGCCAGGCCCACGCGGACATCCCGCCCGGCACCTACGAGCGCGAGATCGGCCGCGAGGGCTTCGGCGGCCAGGCCACGCACATGTACCACCGCCATGCGCCCACGGCCTGGCTGCGCTGGGACGGTCCGCACCGCCCGCGCGCCTACGACCTCAACCAGCTGCCGGCCGCCGCGCAGGGCCTCGACTGCCCGCTCGACGCGCCGCTGGTCGCGGGCAATGCCCACATGCGGCTGCGCTGCTGGAAGCCCTCGGCGCCCATGCGCCACCTGGCGCGCAACGCCGACGGCGACGAGCTGCTGTTCGTCCACGAGGGCGGCGGCGATCTCTACTGCGACTATGGCCATCTGCGCCTGCGCGACGGCGACTACCTGCTGCTGCCGCGCGGCACCGCCTGGCGCTACGAGCCCGCGGCGCCGTCCTTCCTGCTGCTGCTCGAAGCCACGGGCGACAGCTTCCGCCTGCCCGAGCGCGGGCTGCTCGGCGAGCATGCGCTGTTCGATGCCGGCGTGCTCGACGTGCCGCAGCTCGACGAGGCCTTCGTCGCGCAGCAGCACGCCGCGCCGCGCGAGTGGGCCGTGCGCATCCAGGCGCGGCACCGCGTGTCCACGCTGACCTATCCGCACGACCCGCTCGACGCGCTGGGCTGGAAGGGCACGCTCGCGCCGGTGCGCCTCAACTGGCGCGACATCCGGCCCGTGCTCAGCGCGCGCTACCATCTGCCGCCCTCGGCCCACACCACCTTCCTGACGCAGCGCGTGGCCGTCTGCACCTTCTGCCCGCGGCCGGCCGAGACCGACCCGGGCGCGCTCAAGGTGCCGTTCTTCCATTCGAACGACGACTACGACGAGCTGCTGTTCCTGCACGCGGGCCGCTTCTTCAGCCGCGACGGCATGGGGCCGGGCGCGATGACCTTCCATCCCGCCGGCTTCCCGCACGGGCCGCATCCCGCGGCCTACCGCAACAGCCTGTCGGCGCCGCGCACCGAGCTGCACGAGGTCGCCATCAACATCGATGCGCGCGATCCGCTCGACATCGGCCCGGGCATGGCGGCCTTCGAGCGCGCGGAGCATGCCGACTCCTGGCGCGGCTACCTCGATGCGCCCGAAGACAAGACCGAACAGGTGACCGCATGAGACTCGCGACGCTGAACAACGGCCGGCGCGACGGCCAGCTTGTGGTGGTGTCGGCCGATGCGCGGCGCTGCCTCGCAGTGCCCGAGGCCGCGCCCACCTTGCAGGCCGCGCTCGACGACTGGGATCAAGCGGCGCCGCTGCTGCGCGCGGCCGCGGCCCGGCTCGACGCAGAGCCCGCCGCGGGCCAGCCGCTCGAACTCTCGGCGCTGCTGGCGCCGCTGCCGCGCGCCTACCAGTGGGTCGATGCCAGCGGCTACCTGTCGCACATGGAGCGCGTGCGCCGCGCGCGCGGCGCCGAGATGCCGCCGTCGGCGCGCACCGAGCCCGTCATCTACCAGGGGCTGTCGGACCGCAACCTCGCCTGGTGCGAGGACATCCCCGCCGACCCGGCCTGGGGCACCGACCTCGAGGGCGAACTCGCCGTGATCACCGGCGACCTGGGCCCCGCGCCCACGCCCGAGCAGGCGCTGGCCCAGGTGCGGCTGCTGGTGCTGGTCAACGACGTCTCGCTGCGCGCGCTGATCCCCGGCGAACTGGCCAAGGGCTTCGGCTTCTTCCACGGCAAGCCCGCGAGCGCCTTCGGCCCCTTCGCCGTCACGCCCGACGAACTGGGCGCCGACTGGCGGGAGGGCCGCGCCTTCGGCCGGCTGCGCGTCGAGGTCAACGGCCAGGTGCGCGGTGAGCTGCGCACCGGCGACGACCAGGACTTCAGCTTCGTCGACATCCTGCGCTATGCCACCCGCACGCGCGGACTCGGCGCCGGCAGCATCGTCGGCGCCGGCACGGTCTCCAACCGCGACGCGGCGCGCGGCGTGGCCTGCATCGTCGAGCAGCGCACGCTGCAGCAGCTCGCGGGGCAGGGGCCCGATGCGCTGGCGCCGTACCTGGTGCCGGGCGACACCGTGGGCCTGTCGTTCCACACCGACGACGGCCGCGAGCTGTTCGGCCGCATCGAGCAGAAGGCGGTGGCCGCATGAGCGATGCGACCCTGGCCTGCATCGACGACCTGCGTGGCTGGCTCGGCGAGCGGCTGTCCACGGCGCCGGCCGTGCGCGACCAGCACGGCCGCGACACCACCTTCCATCCGGTGATGCCGCCCGACGCGGTCGCGTTCCCGCAGAACGTGGCCGAGGTGCAGCGCATCGTCGCCACCTGCGCCGTGCGGCGCGTGCCGCTCGTGGCCTTCGGCACCGGCACCTCCTGCGAGGGCCACATCGCGGCGCTGCGTGGCGGCATCAGCCTGGACACGCGCGGACTCGACCGCATCCGCGACGTTCGCACGGCCGACATGGACGCGACGGTCGAGGCCGGCGTGACCCGCAAGAGCCTCAACGCGCACTTGCACGGCACCGGCCTGCAGTTCCCGGTCGATCCGGGCGCGGACGCATCGATCGGCGGCATGGTGTCGACGCGCGCCTCGGGCACCAACGCCATGCGCTACGGCACCATGCGCGAGAACGTGATGGCGCTCGAGGTGGTGCTGCCCGACGGCGAACTGATCCGCACCGGCACGCGCGCGCGCAAGTCCGCGGCCGGCTACGACCTCACGCGCCTGTTCGTCGGCGCCGAGGGCACGCTCGGCATCGTGACGGCGGCGACCGTGCGCCTGCATGCGCTGCCCGAGCACGTGGCGGCCGCCACCTGCGCCTTCGGCACCTTGCGCGCCGCGGTCGACACCGTGATCGAGACGCTGCAGGCCGGCGTGCAGCTCGGCCGCGTCGAACTGCTCGACGCGCTGCAGGTGGAGGCCGTGAACCGCTACTCGCGGCTCGGCATGGCGGTCGCGCCCACGCTGTTCTTCGAATTCCACGGCAGCGAGCCCGAGGTCGCGCACCAGGTGAAGGTGGTGCGCGAGATCGCGGCCTCGCACGGCGGCCAGGACTTCGCGTGGGCGCACCGGCCCGAGGACCGCAGCCGGCTGTGGCAGGCGCGGCACGACATCTGGTGGGCCAACAAGGGCCTGCGTCCCGGCGCCGAAGGCCTGCCCACCGACGTCTGCGTGCCGATCTCCGAGCTGGCCGACCAGATCGAGGCCGCGCAGCAGGACGTGCGGGCCGAAGGGCTGATCGCGCCGATCTGCGGCCATGTCGGCGACGGCAACTTCCACCTGTGCTTCATGGTGGACCCGTCGGATGCCGCCGAGATCGCGCGCGTGAAGGCCGCCTATGCGCGGATGATCCGGCGCGCGCTCGCGGTCGGCGGCACCTGCACCGGCGAGCACGGCATCGGCCACGGCAAGGTCGAGTTCCTGCGCGAGGAGGCCGGCGGTGGCTTTCGCGTCATGCAGGCGCTGCGCGCCGCGCTCGATCCGCTCGGCATCCTGAACCCCGGCAAGGTCACCGGGTTCTTCTGAGTTCTTCGACCCCCTCAACCCCTGGAGATCTCCCCATGATGAAACGCCCCTTCCGGGTGGCGCTGCTCGCGCTCGTCCTCGCTCCTTTCGCCGCGCTGCCGGCGCACGCCGCCGATGCGCGCGTCAGTGTCACGGCCATCGTCGACCACCCCGCGCTCGATGCGGCACGCCAGGGCATCGTCGAGGAACTCGCCGCGGCCGGCTACGTGGTCGGCAAGAACCTGCGGCTGGACTACCAGAGCGCGCAGGGCAACACCGCGACCGCGGCCCAGATCGCGCGCAAGTTCGTCGGCGACCGGCCCGACGTGATCGTCGCGATGTCCACGCCCTCGGCGCAGACCGTGGTCGCGGCGACGCGCGAGATCCCGATCGTGTTCAGCGCCGTGACCGATCCGGTCGCCGCGAAGCTGGTCAAGTCGTGGGAGGCCACGGGCGGCAACGTCACGGGCGTGTCCGACCTGCCGCTGCTGGACAAGCACCTGGCCCTGCTGCGCCAGGCGCTGCCGACGGCCAAACGCATCGGCGTGGTCTACAACCCCGGCGAGGCCAACTCCGTCGCCGCGATCGCGCAGCTCAAGAAGCTCGCGCAGCCGGCCGGCCTGAGCGTGATCGAGGGTGCCGCGCCGCGCACCGTGGACGTGGCGAGCGCGGCCCAGAGCCTGGTCGGCAAGGTCGATGCGATCTACGCGCCGACCGACAACAACGTGACCTCGGCCTTCGAGGCCCTGGCCAAGGTGGCGGACCAGGGCCGGGTGCCGCTGATCGCGGCCGACCCCTCGCTCGCGGCGCGTGGCGCGGCGCTCGGCATCGGCACCAACTACCACGACCTCGGCCGCCAGTCGGGCAAGCTGGTGGTGCGCGTGCTCAAGGGCGAGGCACCCGGCAGCATCGCATCGCAGGTCAGCCCGACGCTGGAGCTGCTCGTGAACCAGGCCGCGGCGCGGCGGCAGGGGCTGGCGCTGTCCGACGCGCTGCTCAAGTCCGCGACCCGCGTGATCGACTGAGCGCCGGCCGGAGCATCGATGTCCCTCATCGCTTTCCAGGGCTCGCTCGAGGTGGGCCTGATCTTCGCGCTGGTCGCGCTCGGCGTCTTCATCTCGTTTCGGGTCGTGAACTTTCCCGACCTGACCGTCGACGGCAGCTTCCCGCTCGGCGGCGCGGTGGCCGCGACCCTGCTGGTGGGCGGCTGGCATCCGCTGGCCGCGACGGCGGCGGCCTTCGCCGCGGGCGCGCTCGCGGGTCTCACGACCGGCTGGCTGCACGTCAAGCTCAAGATCATGCAGCTGCTCGCGGGCATCCTCGTGATGATCGCGCTCTACTCGATCAACCTGCGGGTGATGGGCAAGCCCAACGAGCCCTTGCTGGGTGCGTCGACGGTGTTCAATACGCCGCCGCTCGAGGCGCTGCCGGGGCCGTGGACCACCGCGCTGGTGCTGCTGGCCGTCACCTTGGCGGTCAAGTTCGCGCTCGACCGCTACTTCGGATCGGAGGCCGGCCTGGCCATGCGCGCCACCGGCGGCAACGCGCGAATGGCGCGCGCGCTGGGCGTGTCGACCGACCGGCTGTCGCTGTTCGCGCTGGCGCTGTCCAACGGCATCGTGGCGCTGGCGGGCGCGCTGTTCGCGCAATCGCAGGGCGGGGCCGACGTGTCGATGGGCATCGGCACCATCGTGATCGGGCTGGCGGCCGTGATCATCGGCGAGACCCTGCTGCCCATGCGCAGCATCGCCTGGGCCACGCTCGGCTGCGTCGTCGGCGCGGTGCTCTACCGCATGCTGGTGGCGCTGGCGCTCAACAGCGACTTCATCGGCCTGAAGGCGCAGGACCTCAACCTCGTCACGGCCGTGCTGGTGACGCTCGCGCTCGTGATGCCGGCCTCGAAGCGCTTCCTGGCGCGGCGGCGCGGCGCCCTTGGCGCATCGAAGAAGAAGGTGGCCGGCGCATGCTGAAGGCACTGGACCTGCGCGTGACCTTCCACGCGGGCACGCCGATGGAGAACCGCGCGCTGCGCGGGCTCGACCTGACGATTCCGCGCGGCGAGTTCGTCACCGTCATCGGCTCGAACGGCGCCGGCAAGTCGACCCTGCTCAATGCGCTCAGCGGCGACCTGCTGGTCGATAGCGGCCGCATCTTCATCGACGAGGTGGAGGTCACGCGCCTGAGCGCCTGGCAGCGCAGCGCGCTAGTGGCGCGCGTGTTCCAGGACCCGATGGCCGGCACCTGCGAGGCGCTGACCATCGAGGAGAACCTCGCGCTGGCCTGGCGGCGCGGCGAGCGGCGCGGGCTGCGCGCGGCGCTGCGAGGCGAACTGCGCGAGCTGTTCCGCGACCGGCTGCGCAGCCTCGACCTGGGGCTCGAGCAGCGGCTGAACGACCGCATGGGACTGCTGTCGGGCGGCCAGCGTCAGGCCGTGAGCCTGCTGATGGCCTCGCTCAAGCCCTCGCGCATCCTGCTGCTCGACGAGCACACGGCCGCGCTCGATCCGAAGACCGCGGCCTTCGTGCTCGCGCTCACGCAGCGGATCGTGGAGGAGCAGCAGCTCACCGCGATGATGGTCACGCACAGCATGCGGCAGGCCCTGAGCCATGGCTCGCGCACGCTGATGCTGCACGAGGGCCGTGTCGTGCTCGACGTGAGCGGACCGCAGCGCGCCGGCATGGACGTGCCCGACCTGCTGCAACTGTTCGAGCGCACGCGCGGCGAGACGGTGGCCGACGATGCGCTGCTGCTCGGATGAGCCCTGCGCGCATCGGGCTTTCGCGCGCCGCCGGCACGGCGCATGAAACATGCCGCGGCCTACTCGCCGAAGGCCAAAGCGCCATTAAATATGCCGGCTGGACGGCTTAATATTTTCGTTCGACCATGACCCACTACCTGCAAGCGCACTGCATCGACGACTTCCGCGAACTGGCCCGGCGCGCGCTGCCGCGCATGGTGTTCGACTACATCGATGGCGGCGCGGGCTCCGAGTCGAGCGTGCGCGGCAACCGCAGCGCCTTCGACCGCGTCCGGCTGCTCGGCTCCGCGCCGGTCGACGTGTCGCAGCGCAGCACCGCGATGCAGCTGTTCGGTCGCTCCTGGACCCTGCCGCTGATCATCGGACCCACCGGGCTGGCGGGCGCGGCCTGGCCCGGCGCCGACCGCTGCCTGGCGCGGGCCGCCCGCGCCTTCGGCATTCCGTTCGTGATGAGCACGGCCGCCACCGCGACCATGGAAGCCGTGGCCGAGGCGGCGCAGGGCAACGCCTGGTTCCAGCTCTACGTGTTCCGCGACCGCGCGATGAGCGCGCGCCTGATCGACCGGGCACGCGACCTCGACTTCGCGGCACTCGAGGTGACCGTGGACAACCCGGTCGCGGGCCGGCGGCTGCGCGACGAGCGCAACGGTTTCAGCCTGCCGCTGCGCTGGACCCCGCGCAAGCTCGCGAGCGTGCTCGCGCGGCCCGGCTGGGCCTGGCGCTCGCTGCGCGCCGGCGCGCCACGGCTCGAGCTGATGGCCGGCGAGCTCGGCCTGCAGGCCACCCACACCATCGCGCAGACCATGCAGGCCCAGCTCGATCCCTCGCTGGGCTGGGACGACATCGCCTGGGTGCGCGAGCGCTGGCCCGGCAAGCTGATCGTCAAGGGCCTGCTCGATCCCGCGCAGGGTCGCCGCGCGCAGCAGCTCGGCGTCGATGCCATCGTGATCAGCAACCACGGCGGGCGGCAGCTCGACGGTGCCGTCGCGCCGATCGAGATCCTGCCGGAATTCGCGAGCGAGACCGGCAGCCGCCTGCCGCTGCTGCTCGACAGCGGCGTGCGCACCGGCAGCGACATCGCGCGCGCGCTCGCGCTCGGCGCCACGGCCGTGCAGATCGGGCGGCCCACGCTCTACGCGGTCGCCTCGGGCGGCGAGCCGGCCGTTGCCAGGGCGCTGTCCCTGCTCAAGGAGGAATTCGAGGTCTGCCAGTGCCTGATGGGCGCCGGCAGCGTGGCGTCGATCGGCGCCCACATGGTGCGCGGGGCCGCGTCCGCGGCACCGCAAAAGGAGACGGCATGAACATCGAACGACTGCACACCGACGAACGCATGAGCCAGGCCGTGGTGCATGGCGGCATCGTCTACCTCGCCGGCCAGGTGGACCTGGTACAGCCCGCGGCAACCGTGGGCGAACAGATGGCGCGCATCCTGCGGCGCATCGACGCGCTCTTGGCGCAGGCAGGTTCGGGCAAGTCGAGGCTGCTGAGCGCGACCATCTGGCTCGCCGACACCGACGACTTCGCCGAGATGAACCGCGTGTGGACCGACTGGCTGCCGCCCGGATGCGCACCGGCGCGCGCGACCGTGGGTGCGCGGCTCGCGCTGCCCGCGCTGCTGGTCGAGGTGGCCGTGATCGCCGCCACCGGCACCGACTGACTTTCCTTCCCTCCCTCGACGCCCATGAGCACAAACCCCGCGCACACCGCCGTCAGCCGGCGCCAGACCATCGTCGCCACCACCATCGGCAACGGCCTCGAGATCTTCGACTTCACCGTCTACGGTTTCCTCGCACTGGTGATCGGCAAGCTGTTCTTTCCCACCTTCAGCGGCTACGGCCAGCTGCTGCTCACGGTCGCGACCTTCGGCGTCGGCTTCATCATGCGGCCGCTCGGCGGCATCGTGATCGGCGCCTATGCCGACCGCGCGGGCCGCAAGAAGGCGATGACGCTCACCATCTTCCTGATGGCACTCGGCTGCGCGGTGATCGCCTTCACGCCCACCTACGCGAGCATCGGCGTCGCGGCGCCGGTGCTGATCGTGCTGGCGCGGCTGATCCAGGGCTTCTCGGCCGGCGGCGAGGTCGGTGCTTCCACCACGCTGCTGGTGGAACATGCCACGCCGCAGAACCGCGGCTACATGGCGAGTTGGCAGTTCGCGAGCCAGGGCCTGGGCGTGATGCTCGGCGCGGTGGTGGTGGGCACGCTGACCTTCACGCTGTCGCCGCAGTCCATGGAAAGCTGGGGCTGGCGCGTGCCTTTCTTCATCGGCATGCTGATCGCGCCGGTGGGCATGTACATCCGCCGCCATCTTCACGAGTCGCTCGAGATCGCGCCCGATGCGAGCGCGAAGCCGCGCGAGAGCAGCCTCAAGATCGTCTGCACGCAGCATGGCAGCACGGTGCTCGCGGCCATCCTCACCATGGTGGGCGGCACCACCGCCGCCTACGTGATCACCTTCTACATGCCGACCTACGCGGTGCGCGAACTGGGGCTCGTGCCTTCGGTGGCGCTGTTCGGCGCGGCGATCACGGGCCTGATCCTGTTCGTGGTGTCGCCGCTGGTCGGTGCGCTGTCGGACCGCGTGGGGCGCAAGCCGCTGATCCTCTGGAGCCGCGTGTTCCTCGTGCTGCTGATCTACCCGGGCTTCCTCTGGCTCAACGCCTCGCCCACGCCCGCCGTGCTGTTCATCGTGCTCGGCGTGCTGAGCCTGGGCCTCGTGGGCCAGACCGCGCCGAGCATCACGATGCTGCCCGAGATGTTTCCGAAGGCGGTGCGCGCCAGCGGCATGTCGCTGGTCTACAGCGTGGGCGTGGCGCTGTTCGGCGGCTTCGCGCCCTTCATCAGTACCTGGCTGCTCAACGCCACCGGCAGCAAGCTCGCGCCGGCCTGGTACCTGGTCGCGATGACTGCCGTCTCCTTGCTGGGGCTGATCTGGCTGCGCGACCATACGGGCCGCGACATCGACGCGGCCGGTGCGCACGCCTGAAACGCTCGCCTCTTCGAAGCTTTCCATGACCATCTTCAATCACAGCAGCGCCGCCACGCGGCATTTCTCGGCCACCTATGTCGAGGCCCGCGCCAAGTTCCTCGAGGCCGCGCGCGCCCGGGGCGCGTCGATCGAATCCTTCGTCAATGAAGCGCACCGCGGCGCGCTCGGCGAGGAACTCGCGACCGACGTCGCGCTGATCGGCGCCATCGACGCGAAGAAGCTGCTGCTCGTGACCTCGGGCACGCACGGCCCCGAAGGCTTCTGCGGCTCGGGCACGCAGGTCGCGACCCTGCACGACGACGACCTGCTCGCGCGGCTTGAGCAGGCCGGCGTCGCGCTGCTGCTGGTGCATGCCGTCAATCCGCACGGCTTCTCGCACCTGCACCGCACGAACGAGGACAACATCGACCTCAACCGCAACCACATCGACTTCGGCGCGCCGCTGCCGGTGAATGCCGAGTACACCGATGTCGAACCATTGGTGCTGCCCGCGAGCTGGCCGCCCACGCCGGCCGACGAGGCGGCCGTGGCCGCCTACATCGACAAGCACGGCATGCGCGCCTTCCGCGCCGCCGTCACCAAGGGCCAGTACGTTTCGCCCGACGGCCTGTTCTACGGCGGCACCGCGCCTTCGTGGAGCAACAGGACCATCCGGTCGATCCTGCGCAAGTACGCGGCCTCGGCCACCCACATCGGCTGGATCGACGTGCACACGGGCCTCGGCCCCTATGGCCACGGCGAGAAGGTCTACCCGGGTCGCAACGCGCCCGAGGACCTCGCGCTCGCGCGCGCCTGGTGGGGTGCCGACGTCTTCGCGCTGTTCGGCGAGGACTCCGTGTCCGCGCATGTGTCGGGGCCGGTGGTGTCGGCGGCCTACGACGAATGCCCACGGGCGCGCATCGCCCCCATGGGCCTCGAGTTCGGCACCATTCCCATCGACGACATGCTGCCGCGGCTGAGCGCCGACACCTGGCTGCGCCGCCACCCGGAAGCGCCCGAGTCGCAGCGGCGAGAGATCCGCCAGCAGCTGCGCGATGCCTTCTACTGCGACAACGACGAGTGGAAGGGCATGGTGCTGGGGCAGACGCGCGTGGTGCTGCTGCAGACGCTGCAGGGCTTGCGCGAAGCCTGAGTGCTCAGTTGCCTGGGTCGGGCGCGAGCGATCGGTTCATCGGGTGGCGGCCGCGCGAGGCTTTCTGCGCGGCGGCTGCGTGTCCTGCAGCGCCTGCTCGACGGCCTCGCGCACGAAGGCCGTGAAGCTGCGCACCAGGGGCCGGATCATGCTGCGGTGGGGCAGCACCGCATAGATCGTCTTCGCGCGCAGCGGGTTCCTGGGCAGCACCTCCACGAGCGTGCCGCGCGCCAGATGCTCGGCCACATGGAAGCGGTAGAAGTTGCCGATGCCCGCGCCGGCCAGGCAGGCGCTGCGCAGCGCATCGCCGTTGTCCGATAGCAGCACGGCCTGCGGCCGGATCGATTGCCACTGCCCCTTGACGTCGAGGTGCCAGGTCTCGGCGACCTCCGAGAAGCGCGGGCACAGGCAGCGATGCCGCGCGAGATCGTCGACCGAGCGCGGCGTGCCGTGCGACTTCAGGTACTGGGGCGATGCGCACAGCACCTGCGGGCTCTGGGCCAGCACCAGCTGCGCCTGCTTGGTCGGCAGTTCCTCGCCGATGAACAGCGCGAGGTCGACCCGCTCGCGCACGAGATCGGGCACGTTGCTGTTGACCACCAGGTCCACGGTGGCACCGGGATGGCTTTCGAGGAATTTCGGCAGGGCGGGCGCGACGACCGCGGAGGCGAAGGAGGGCGGCGCCGTCACGCGCAGGTGGCCGCCGGCGGCCTGCTCGCCCGCGATGCCGGCCACGGCGCCCTCGAGCTGTTCGAGGATGTCGACACAGCGCGCATAGAAGGCCTCGCCCGCATCGGTGACGCTGATGCGCCGCGTGGTGCGGTGAACCAGCGCGGCGCCGGTCGCGCGCTCTAGCAGTTGCAGGTGCTTGGTGACCGAGGAGGGCGCCATGCGCAATTGGCGCGCGGCGGTCGTGAAGCTGTTGGCGTTCACCACCGCCACGAAGCAGCGCAGCGACAGCACGCTGGCCTGGTTCAGGAAGTCGGGCATGGCCGATCATTGCATCGAATCTGGAAAAAGTATCTTCTTTCGTTTCCATATTGTGTGTAGCGGGCCCGATGCCGATCATTGCGCCAGCTTCCCCGCGACACCGAAGGAGACAAGAGGTTGAACCCCCACCGCGCATGCGCGCCCGGCCGATGAGCCGCTCGATCACGCTCACGTTCGACAACGGCCCCACCTCGGCCGTGACGCCGCACGTGCTCGACGTGCTGGCGCGCCACGGCATCCGCGCGACCTTCTTCGCGCTCGGCCAGAACCTGGCCTCTAAGGAAGGCCTTGCACTCGCCAGCCGGGCGAGGGAGGAAGGCCACTGGATCGGCAACCACACCTACACGCACGATGTACCGCTCGGCGCGTCGTCCGACCCGCTCGCGCCGCAACAGGAGATCGGCCGCACGCAGGACCTGATCGGCGAGCTGTCGCATCCCGACAGGCTGTTCCGTCCCTTCGGCGGCGGCGGCGTCCTCGGTCCGCATCTGCTGAGCCGCGCGGCGCTCGCGTTCCTGCGCGAGGGGCGATTCACCTGCGTGCTCTGGAACTCGATCCCGCGCGACTGGGACGACCCCGAGGGATGGCCGCGGACGGCGCTCGCGCAGGCGCGCGAACAGGACTGGACACTCAGCGTGCTGCACGACTACGAGACCGGCGCGATGGCGCAGCTCGAGCCCTACATCGAACAGGCCCTGGCCGAAGGCTTCCGCTTCCGGCAGGAGTTCCCGCCGGACTGCGTGCCGCTGGTGCGCGGCGTGCCCGTGCATCCCATGGAGGCCTTCGTGTCGAACGGCCAGCCCTCTTCATTTCCCCAGGAGACATGACATGCACAACGAACCCTCGAAGACCGGCGCGGTCATCGTCACGCCCGAGGAGGCCGAGGCGATCCAGCCCTTCGGCCTCGACATGCAGGTGCTGCTCGGCAGCGAACAGACGGGCGGCAGGCTCTCGGTGATCATGGCCTGCCACCGGCCCGGCGAGGGCCCGCCGGACCATCTGCACTTCACGCAGGAAGAGTGCTTCTTCATCGTCGAAGGCACTTATGAAGTGACCGCCGGCGACACCACGCGCACGGTGGGCGCCGGCACCATCGTCTACCTGCCGCGCGGCGTCGTCCATCGCTTCCGGAATGTCGGCACCACCACGGCGCGCATGCTCGACTGGAGCGTGCCGGGCGGGCAGGACCGCTACTTCAGGGAGATCTCCGCGCTGGCGGGCCCCGGCTTCTCGGGCGAGGAGGTCGCGCTGATCAGCCAGAAGCACGACACCAACTTCCCCGCGCCGCACTGACGCGACCCGCGTCGTCCCCGCAGCGATGCCAGGCCTCGGGCCGGCGCCGCGGGGACCCGCACGCCCCGAGAAAAGGACCACCGATGATCGTCGAACAACGCACCTACCGCGTGCGCGCGGGCACCGTGCGCGACTACCTCCACACCTACGAGCACGAGGGTGGGTTGGCGCTGCAACGCCAGCACCTGGGCCGCATGATCGGCTACTTCCACACCGAGTTCGGACCGCTCAACGAGATCGTCCACCTGTGGGCCTACGACGACCTCGCGGACCGCGACCGGCGCCGCGCCGCCCTGTCGGCCGATCCGCAGTGGCAGGCCTACGCGCCGAAGATCTTCCGCTTCATCGAGACGCAGGAGTCGAAGCTCCTGAAACCCGCGGCGTTCAGCCCGAACTATTGAGCGGCCACCAGAGCCCAGGAGACAGACATGAGCCAATCCCATTCCCTTTCCATTCGCAGGCTGCTGGCCGCGGGCGTGCTCGCGCTGGCGAGCGTCGCGGCCACCGCCCAGGCGAACTGGCCGACGCGGCCCATCCGCATCGTCATCGGGCTGCCCGCCGGCCTGGCCGCGGACGTCATCGCGCGCATGTACGGCGAGAAGCTGTCGAAGGCGCTCGGGCAACCGGTGTTGGTGGACAACAAGCCCGGCGCCACCGGCAACATCGCGCAGGACACGGTGGCCAAGGCGCCGGCCGACGGCTACACGCTGCTCTACGCGGTCTCGAATTCCTTCGTGAGCAACCCCCACGCCTTCGCGAGGCTGCCCTTCGATGTCGACAAGGATTTCGCGCCCGTCGCGCAGACGGTGCGCAACGGCCTGTACCTCGTGACCGCGCGGGACTTCCCGGCCAGGACGCTGCAGGAAGCGATGGCCCTGGCGCGCGCGGCGCCCGGCAGGTACAGCTACGCCTCGTACGGGCTCGGTGGCTTTCCGCATCTGGTCATGGAGCTGGTGCTGGCGCAGGAGAAGGTCGAGATGCTCCACGTGCCCTACAAGGGCGGCGCGCTCACCGACGTGGCGGCCGGCACCGTTCCGCTGGTCTGGGAGCCGGCCGCGAATGCCATTCCGTTCATGAAGGAGGGCCGCGTGCGGGCCCTCGCGGTCTGGGGCTACGGCCAGCGAAACCCCGCCACGCCCGAGGTGCCGAACATCGCCGAGCTCGTGCCCGGTGCCGACGTCGCGAGCTTCCAGGGCTTCTGGGCGCCCGCGAAGACGCCGCGCGAGATCGTCGCTCGCCTGAACGAGGAGATCACCCGTGCGAGCCGCGATCCCGCGCTGATCGAGAAGCTCCGGCTCGCCTATGCCGAGCCCGTGGTCTCGACGCCCGAGCAGATGGCGGCGGAGGTCCGGCGCGAGTCGGTGCGCTGGCGCCAGCTGATCCGCGACAAGAACATCCGACTCGATTGAGCGAATGGCCCGCAGACTCCTAGGTCTGCACGTACCCCACGCCCTTCGCGCTCGGCGCCGGCAGCGTCTCGCCCATCATCTCGCGCACGCTCGCATCGATGGTGTCCGACATCGCATCGAGCGCGAGGTCGTTGGGCTCCATGCCGAAGGGCTCCTCGATCTCCGCGCCGAGCGCCTCGAGCGCGAAGAAGGTGTAGGCGATGAAGGCCACCACCACCGGCGTCATCGCGCCGATCGCATCGACCAGCCCGAAGGGCAGCAGCACGCAATATAGGTAGATGGTGCGGTGGATGATGACCGCATAGGTGAACGGGATCGGCGTGCCCGCGATGCGCTCGCAGCCGCCCAGGGCCTCGGTGAGCCGGCCCAGCGGCAGCTCGATGGCCGGCGCGAGCTCGGGCGCGAGCCGGCCCTGCAGTCGCTGCGCCTGCAGCCATTCGCCGACCATCAGCAGCAGCACGGCGGGCTTGAAGCGCACGGACCGCAGCCGCGCGCGGTCTGCTTCCGGCAGCAGTCGCGCGAGGTCAGCCGCGGCATCGGTGCCGCGCAGTTGATGCCGCAGCGCATGCACGAAGGCGATGAGCCGCGCGACCGGCAGTTCGGTGCCTTCGCGCGAGGGCAGCAGCGTGATCAGCTGGCGCACCAGCGTGCGCGTTTCGTTGAGCAGCGTGCCCCAGAGCGTGCGCGCCTCCCAGTAGCGCGCATAGCTCGTGCCGTTGCGAAAGCCCAGGAAGATCGCGAGCGTGAGCCCGATCAGCGAGAAGGGCACGAAGTTCAGCGGCACCTTCCACTGGAACAGCCGGCCGTGCAGCACGGTCACGAGGATCGCGAAGCCGGTGGTCCACAACAGCTGCGGCACGATCGACGACAGCACCGAGCCATGCCAGACGAACAGCATGCGCAGCCAGTGGGGACGGGGGCGGACGATCATGGGGCGGCCATTATCGCCAGCGCCGCGGCCGGTGCGTCGTCGGCCTACAGGCGGCCCGCGCGGCGTTTGCAAGAATGCATCCGGCGATCTGTTCGTCGACCGATGAATGAACCAGGAGGAAGATTCGCATGCCCCACCGTCTCTCATGGCCGGTTTCCGGCCTCGCCCTGCTCGGCGCCCTCGTCGCCTTCCAGGCCCGCGCACAGAGCGATGCCCAGGTCTATGACAACGCGATCGAGCAGGCGGCGCGCGTGTGTCCCGGCCACTCCGCCGAGCACACCCGGCCCGGCATCCGCGCCGTGGGCGTCGGTGCCCTGCGCGTGCTCGCGCAGCGCCGCATCACCATGTGCCCCGATCGCCGCCTCGACGCCGCCACGCCGGTGGTCTGGTATGGCCGCGCGGGCGTCTTCGCGTGGAACCCCGAGGTCAAGGAGGCCGTGGCGCTGGTCGCGTCCAGGGTCGATGCGATGACGCGCAAGGACGAGTTCCCGGCCGACACGCTGGTATGGAAGGCCGACGGCAGCGAGGCCAGGGGCGTGACGGTGCCCATGTTCGAGCGCAGGGCGCGGCCCGCTGGCGGCTGAGGCACGCGGCCGAGGGCCGCGACCGCGCTCAGCGCATCAGACCGTTGCGCTTCATCCAGTCCTGAATCAGCGCCGCGATGTGGTCGGAATTGGTGTCCATCATCGTCATGTGGCTGTTGCCGCGGATGCCGATCTTCGGCAGCTCGATCCATTCGACCTTGCCGCCGCGCGCGTTGAGGTCGTCCGCGAAGGCCCGCGAGGCCGGCTGCTGGCGGATCCAGATCTCCTGCTTGTCGACGTTGTCGCCCCAGATGATGAGCATCGGGATGTTCTTGAGGCTGTCGAGCGCGGGGCCGGGTGGCGGCGCGCCCGCGGGCTCGATGGCGATCACGGCGCGCACCTTGTCCGGCGCGGCGAGCGCGGCCTGGAAGCCGAAGTTGCCGGCCTGGCTGTGCACCATGACCACCGCGGGTCCGACCTTCTGGATCTCGGCGTTGTAGGCCGCCAGCGTGGGGCCGTCGTTCACGGTCCAGCGCGGCACGAACTGCTTGGCGAACTGGTCGAGGTAGGCGCCGGGAAACTTGCCCTCGGGATAGGCGGTGCGCTTGGCGGGATCGAGGCTGTACGAGCCCTCGGGCCCCATGCGGAAGGTCTCCCAGGCTTCCTTCTTGGTGCGGAAGAAGGGCGGGCCCTTGAAGATCTCGGGATAGCGCGCCCACGAGGCGCGGCCGCGCTCGACCGCGTCCGACACGTACACCGGATGGCCCTGGCGGAAGAAGTACTGCATCCAGCCGGGCTGCCCGTCGGGCTTGGTGTCCCAGGTCACGCCGGTGAGGCCGCCGCCGTGCCACATCAGCAGCGGGTACTTCGCGCGCGTGGGTTCGGGCACGAGGTACTGCACGTACATCTGCTCGACCTCGAAGTCGCCGTTGGGATCGACGCGCGTGGGCTTCGCGCCCTGCGTGAACACGCTCTCGGTGACGGGGTAGCCGTCGAGCGTGACCTGCCGGCCGCCGACGTGGAAGCTGCCGAACTCCTTGAGCACTTGCGCCTGTGCCGGCAGCGCCGCCGCGATGCACACGGCCGCGGCGGTGGCCGCGACTTTCCCGATTCGCTTCATGGTGTCTCCGTTGTCTGTGTCGGAAAAACGGGCGCGGTGAACGCCCGGTGCCGGTCACGCCGAGGCGGGACCGTTCACTTCGTGCGGCGGCGGTCGAAGAAGGCCTGCCGCCAGGGCATGACGCGCACCGAGGCGAACAGGCCGCCTTGCGCGAAGGGGTCGTCGCCGATGAAGCGTTCCGCGTCCGCGCGGTCGTCGGCGTCCACGATGATCAGCGCGCCGATCGCGCGGCCGTGCTCGTCGAGCACCGCGCCGCCGGCCAGCATGCGTTGCTGCCGCTCGCTCAGGTAGTCGAGGTGCGCCGGCTTGAGCGTTTCGCGCAGCGCCTGTGCGTCGGGCTGGTCGAGCGCGAGGATGACGTAGGGCATGCGGCGCTCCGGTTCAGCTCGGCGTGATGCCGGCCTTGGCGATGATCTCGCCCCAGGTCTTCATCTCGCGCGCGATGAAGGCCTGGAACTCCGCCGGCGTGCTGCCCACCGGCTCGGCGCCGTTCACCGTCAGAGCCTCGCGCGTGGCGCGCGTCTGCAGGGCCTTGCGCACCTCGGTGCTCAGGCGCTCCACGATGGCCGCGTCGGTGCCCGCGGGCGCGAGCACGCCGGTCCAGGCACTGACGTCGAAGGGCTTGCCCGTGGCCTCGGCGACGGTGCGCACCTCGGGCAGCGAGGGCGAGCGCCGCGCGGTCGATGCGGCCAGCGCGCGCAGCTTGCCCGACTTCACGAGCGGCGCGGCCGCGACCACGTTCGCGAACATCAGGTCGACGTGGCCGCCCATCAGGTCGGCCAGCGCGGGGCCGGTGCCCTTGTAGGGCACGTGCGTCATCGTCACGCCCGACTGCAGCGCCAGCAGTTCCATCGACAGGTGGTCGGCCGTGCCGCTGCCGGTGGAGGCGAAGGACAGGCGCTTCGAGCGCGCCGCCGCGAGCGCGTCGTCGAAGGACTGGATCGACGAGGTGGACGAGGCCACCATGATGAACGGCGACTGCACCGCGAGGCCGATCGGCGCGAAGGCCTTCGCGGTGTCGAAGGGCATGCTCTTCATCATCCACGGGTTGGTGGCATGCGGCACGCTCGCGACCAGCAGCGTGTAGCCATCGGGCGTCGCCTTGGCCACCAGCTCCGAGCCGATCAAGGTGCTGGCACCGGGCTTGTTGTCGATGAAGAAGGACTGGCCCATCGACTCCGACAGCCCCATCGCGATCGCGCGCGCCACCACGTCGGTGCCGCCACCCGCGGTGAAGGGCACGACCACGCGCACATGACGGCTCGGATAGGGCGCCGCGGCGCGTGCCGGCGGCAGGGCGGCAGCAGCGCAGGCGCCGGCCAGGGTGGCGATGAATTCGCGGCGGATCATGGGTGTCTCCAGGGGTGTTCTAGTGCGCGTGCCCCGGGGCTACGCGTTGAAATGCAGCCGCAGGCCCGGCGCGGGCCAGGGCAGCGAGGCGAGCTGTCCCGTGCCCGACAGCGTGACGTAGGCGGTCTGCATGTCGGGCCCGGCGAAGCAGAGGTTGGTGACGTAGCTGTCGGGGAAGACCACCTGCCGCAGCAGCGTGCCGTCGGGCGCGATGACCGAGACCGCGCCGGTGATCAGCGTGGCGACGCAGATGTTGCCGCCGGCCTCGAGCGCGAGGCTGTCGAAGCGCTGGAAGCCCGGCAGTCCGCAGACGATGCGCCCGCCATGCGGCGAGGGAAAGGGATGCTTGCGCACCACGCCGGGCTCGACGATGTCGAAGGCCCACAGCCGCGCCGTCTCGGTCTCGGCCACGTAGAGCACGCGCGCATCGGGCGAGAGGCCGATGCCGTTCGGCGACAGCAGCGGATAGGCCACCTCGACGATGCGCGAGCCGTCGGGCAGCGCGTAGTAGACGCCGCCGGAGTCGCGCAGCCGCGCATGCTTCTTGCCGAAGTCGGTGAAGTAGAAGCCGCCGTGCGCATCGAAGACGAGGTCGTTGGGCGACGACAGCCGATGGCCGTCGCGATGCGTGTAGAGCAGCGTGTGCGCGCCCGTGCGCAGGTCGAAGCGGCGGATGCTGCCGCCTTCGTAGTCGGCCGCGGGCCCGGTCGAGGTGAAGCGGCCCGGCACATAGGCGCTGCCGCCGTTGTCGCAGACGTAGAGCGCGCCGTCGGGTCCGATCGCCGCGCCGTTCGGACCGCCGCCGCAGTCGGCAACGATGTGGCGCTCGCCATCGGGCGAGATCCGCACGACGAGGCCCGCGCGCATCTCGACCAGCAGCACCGAGCCGTCGCCCAGCGCCACCGGCCCTTCAGGAAATTGCAGACCCTCGGCCAGAATTCTCATGCGTTCCTTCGTGCCGCCTTCGATGCCATGCGGCTCGAAAAGGGCTTGTCTCTCAATGATTCGAGCGCTGAAGATACGTGAGGGGCTGTGGCGGCTCAATCACAATTAACTCATGCGAGAAATGATCAAAAGTCATTGCTCGCGGACGCGAGCCGGGGCGATCGGACGGCGCGTTCAGACGGCGCGGATCCAGCGACCCGACGCGGGGTCCGGCGTCGCCGCTTCGCCGTTCACCAGCACCTGCTCTTGCGTCAGCCGCGATGCGGTCGAGGGATCGACGTCGAAGCGGATCCCCATCGCGCGGACCAGCGCCTCGTCCTCGATCGGCAGCTCCCAGGTCAGGAACACCTGCAGGGTGTCGCGCTCCGCGCCGAAGTCCGCGGCATCGAATCCCTCGCCATCGCGCCGTATGACCGCGTGCGGCTGGCAGGTGTCGAACAGCATGACCGTGCCGCGCGCGAGCGGAATGCGCACGCCGGCCGAGGGGAAGTGCACGTCGAGGCCGAGGTCCTCGCCGAGGAAGAGGTTGCAGAACAGCGCGCCACCGTATTGCGCGCCGTCGTGGTGATAGCGCGCGCCGCGGCAGGCCATCAGTGCCACGTCGGCGTCGCCTGGCAGGCCGGGCAGTCCTCGTGATCGGGCCCAGTCGGCCACCGCCTGCACGCAGCGGCCGTAGTCGGGCCAGCGCGTTCTCGCGCGCGCCAGCGACAGCGGCTCGACATCGCCGGGCTCGAGCATCAGCTGCGTGCTCGCGTCGCGCCGCCAGTCGGCGAGCAGGCGTGCCGGCGGCTCGGGAATCTCCAGCCTCGACGCGAGCACGACATCGCTCACGCTGCGGCTGCGCAAGGCATCGCCGTGCCAGAAGCAGGAGGTCAGGCGCTCAGGCATGGCGAGGTGGGAAGGGGACGGGAACCATCGGCCGGCAGTGTAGGGCGCGATGGATTGCGGGGCCGTCCCTTCAAGTTCGCTCGGCGCGCCACCACGCCAGCACGGCGCCGAGCAGCACCCCCACGGCCAGCACTGCGGGCACGGACGCGATCGCACTGCGAAAGGCCTCGGCCGCCGCCGCGCCGCCCGAGGCCAGCGCGCCGAACTGCCCGGCCGCCACGGCGTTGAGCATCTCGCGCGTCACGGGCTCGCCGATGGCGGCCGCGAGCCGCGGCGCCAGCGCCTGCACCAGCACCAGCACCGCGCCCGGCACGATGGCGCCGAGCGCATCGCCGAGCAGCCGCAGCACGTTGAAGGTGGCCGAGCCGGTGCCGGCCAGCGCGTTCGGCAGGCTGGCCATCGCGAGATAGTCGAGCAGGCCGTAGAGGCAGCCGGCGCCGCTGCCGCACAGGGCCAGCGCCAGCCATTCGAGCGCGGCGGGACGCGAGAGATCGGCCCACGCCAGATACAACAGGCCCAGGCCGGCCGCCATCGCGAGGCAGCCACCGACCAGCACGGACCGCGTGCCGATGCGCACGGCCAGGCGCGAGGCGAGGGCCGGCATCACCATCGCGGGCATCAGCAGCGCGAGCAGGGTGCGGCCCGCATGGTCCGCGTCGTGGCCGCGCGCGGCCTGCTGGTGCAGCGGCACGTAGATGAACATCGCGACCCACACCGTGGTGAACAGCAACGTAAGCAGGCAAGCGAACACGAAGCCGCGGTTGCGCAGCAGGGCGCGGGGCAGCAGCGGTGCCGGGTGCCGGCGTTGCGAGCGCGCGAACAGCGACCCCGCGACGAGGGCGATCGCCAGACAGGCGAGCACGGCGCTCGCGCCCCACCCACGCTCGGCACCGAGGATGCCGAAGGCCATCGCGGCCGCGATGGTCGTGAAGCCCAGCACCGCGCCCCCGAGATCGAAGCGCGTGTGCACCACCCGGCCCGCATGGCCGCGGAAATTCCACAGCGCGAGCACAAGCGCGGCCAACACCAGCGGCAGATGGATCGCGAGCGCCGCGCGCCAGCCGCCCTGCGTGGCCGCGGCGCCCGACAGCAATGCGCCCAGCGTGAGGCCAACACCGCCGCAGCTGCCGAGCCAGCCGAAGGCGCGCTTGCGTTCGGCCTCGCCATGGAACACGGCCGTGAGCGCGGCCGGACCGCTGGCCGCGAGCAGCGCACCGCCGGCGCCCTGCAGGAAGCGCGCGGCCAGCAGCCATTCGGTGCGCGTGGCCAGCACGGCCATCAGCGTGAAGGCGCTGAAGATCGCGCCGCCCGCGATGAAGCTGCGGCGCTGGCCGATGCGGTCGGCGAGCGCGCCGGCCGGCAGCAGGAAGGCGGCGAAGCTCAGCACGAAGAGGTTGAGCACCCATTGCAGCGCGCCGAAGCCGATGCCGAAGGCCGCGCCGATCGGCACCAGCGCCACGCCCGCGGCGGTGATCGACATCGCGATCGCGGCCATCGAGAGGCAGGCCGCGGCCAGGGTGGCGCCGCGCGTGGCGGCATCGGCCGGGGCCGGTGTCGGAGTGGTGAGAATGGAGGTCGGCATCGGCGGGCGCATCGTCAAACCGCGCAGGCTACGCATTCGCGGCGGCGGCCGCGATACCGGCGCTGGCACGCCGCGTTGCAGCCGTGGAACGCCGCTCTGCGCCACGCTCGAGGCAAACGCAAGAAAGGCATCGACAGCATGGTGGAAGACCTCAACGACCTGCTCCTGTTCGCCCGCGTGGTCGAGGCGGGCGGCTTCTCGGCGGCCGAGCGCGAGACCGGCACGCCCAAGTCGCGCCTGAGCCGGCGCGTGGGCGCGCTCGAGAAGCGGCTCGGCGTGCGGCTGATCCAGCGTTCGGCGCACCGCTTCCAGGTCACCGACGTGGGCGAGCGCGTCTACCGCCACGCGCGCAGCATGGCCGACGAGGCGCAGGCGGTGCGCGCCACCGTCGACGAGACGCTGGGCGAGCCCGCGGGGCCGGTGCGCATCAGCGCCTCGCCGGTGTCGGGCGAGCTGCTGCTCGGCGGCTGGCTCGGCGAGTTCAGCCTGCGGCATCCGAAGGTGCGCATCACGCTCGACCTGTCGAACCGCTTCGTCGACCTGCTGGGCGAGCGCATCGACCTCGCGATCCGCTATGCGAGCCAGCCGCTGGCCTCGGCCGACATCGTCGCGCGGCCGATCGGCCTGGGGCGCATGGAACTGGTGGGCGCGCCCTCGCTGCTGGCGGCGCATGGCGAGCCCACCGAGCCGGCCGACCTGCATCGCTTTCCGGCGCTGGGCCAGGGCGGCGGCCCCGACAGCGTGCGGCCCTGGGCGCTGGTCGATGCCGACGGCCGGACGCTGCTGCACCATCCGCAGCCGCTTCTGATCAGCGACAACTACCAGGCCCTGCGCGAGGCCGCGCTGCGCGGCGCGGGCCTGGTGCAGCTGCCGATCGAGGCCTGCCGCGATGCGCTGGCCGACGGCCGGCTGCGCCGCGTGCTGCCGGCCTGGCCCTCGCTGGCCACGCAGGCCTACGTGCTGTACCCGAGCCGCAAGGGCATGAGTTCCGCGGTGCGCGCGGTGCTGGCCTTGCTCGAGACGAAGTACCGCGAACTCGAGCCGCCCGGCGCGGGTTGACGAGAGCGCGCGCCGCGGCCGATGGCGTTGCAGCGGCGGCAACGCCCCGTTGCGCCCGCACGGCTCGTGCGACGCGCCGCGCGGCCCTACCTTCGAAGCTTCCTTGTCATCCCTCTTCGCGGAGAAAGAAGCTTCCTCATGAACACACAGAACCAGAAGATCGCCGTCGTCTCCGGCGGCTCGCGCGGCATCGGCGCCGCCGTGGCGCGCCGCCTCGCGCGCGACGGCATCACCGTCGCGCTGCTGCACCGGAGCAATGCCGCCGCGGCCGAGGCCGTGGTGCGCGGCATCGTGGCCGAGGGCGGCCGCGCTTCCGCGTTCCAGGCCGACGTCACCGACGAGGCCGCGGCGAACGCCGCCGTGGCCGCCATCGCCGAGGCCTACGGCCACATCGACATCCTCGTGCATGCGGCCGGCACCTTCGTCGCGGCGCCGGTGGGCGAGCTCACGCGCGCCATGTTCGTCGAGCAGATGGACACCCATGCGTGGAGCACCATCGTGCTGACGCAGGCCGTGCTGCCGCACATCCCGAAGGCGGGCGGCGCCATCGTCAACGTGTCGACCGACCTGGTCCACATCCCCGGCGGCGGCACCGCGCTGTATTCCGCGGCCAAGGGCGCGGTCGAGGTGCTGACCAAGGGCTTCGCGATGGAGCTCGGCGCGCGCAATATCCGCGTCAACGCGGTGGCGCCCGCCATCACGCGCACCGACATGACCTCGGGCATCCCCGCCGATCACCTGCGCGAGGAGACCGCGCTCACGCCGCTGGGCCGGCTGGCCGAGCCCGAGGACATCGCCGACGTGGTGGCGTTCCTCGCGTCGAACGATGCGCGCTGGGTGACGGGGCGCACGGTGCTGACGGACGGCGGGCGGATCTAGGTCAGCCCGGGGAGGTTGCGAGCGTCAGCGCCGATACCGCGCGCTACCTGCGCCGGTCAAAGCAATTCGCCGTTGACGCTGTGCGCTTCGATCACCCACCCGCTGTCCGTGGCGAGCGGAGAGGCCGCGCCTTGCGCTTGCACCTGATCGCCGGGCTTCAGCTGCAGGCGCTCCATTCCTTGCGGACGGAGGTGAACGAAATCGCCGCTGTCCAGAACAACGCCGTTGGCGGCGCCATGCCTGGCGAAGTTCAGGCGCACGACCTTGCCGCGCACCTGCGTCGGTCGTGCCGCCGCTTCGGTCGCGCGACCGTCGACGGCCGCCAGTCGCTCGAAGTGGTAGACCACGTGTTCGCCGTCGCCCTTCGGCGATGGTTTGGATTCGCGGCCTTCGACGACCAGCGCCTGGTCGCGACGAAGGCCCAGCAACAGGGCGACGCTGGCGCAGTCGTGGGGATCGACCACGAACTGCGTGACGATGCCTTCGGTGTCGATCAAAAGTCCTTCGATGCCACCTTTGGGGCTGTAGATCAGATGCTGGAAGCGGCCCTCCACGGACCAGATGTCGTCGTGCTCGGCGGAATGATGATGTGGCATTTGGAGGTTCTCGGAAGCTTTGCGGTGGTGGGAAGTTGCGGCATGCGCTGCCGCCTTTTCGTCAGTAGCGCGCAACATGCCAGCACCGGAATCCTTTGAAATCAACGACTTGCGATCGCCGCCGCGGCGACGTCCGGATGATTCGGGGACAGCGGGCGTCTGCTTCCCGGACACCTCGTCGTTCAAGGCTGTGGATTGGTCACCGCGTGACGCCACCGGACACATCCGCTGACGGCGAACTCGTTTTCAATCCAAATCGGTGCAGATTCGAACCTTATCCCTACAAGTTTCATTACTTTGGTGCATAACCTTGTGCCATTCGTGCATCAAAATGCACTATTTTGGTCATAACGCACCTTTTTGGAGATAGAGGAATGAAGCACGCCAGCGCCCAAGACTTCCTGGCCCATGTGGCTCAGCGCAATCCCGGGCAGCCCGAATACCTGCAGGCCGTGACGGAGGTCATCCAGAGCCTGTGGCCCTTCATCGCACAGCATCCGCGCTACCAGGCGCAGGCGCTGCTGGAACGGCTGGTGGAGCCCGAGCGCGTGATCATCTTCCGTGTCTGCTGGACCGACGACCACGGCGACGTGCAGGTCAACCGCGGCTATCGCATCCAGCACAGTCTGGCCATCGGCCCGTACAAGGGCGGCCTGCGTTTCCATCCGTCGGTGAACCTGTCGATCCTGAAGTTCCTGGCCTTCGAGCAGACCTTCAAGAACGCGCTGACCACGCTGCCGATGGGCGGCGGCAAGGGCGGCTCCGACTTCGACCCCAAGGGCCGCAGCCAGGGCGAGGTCATGCGCTTCTGCCAGGCCTTCGCCACCGAGCTGTTCCGCCACGTGGGCGCCTACACCGACGTGCCCGCGGGCGACATCGGCGTGGGCGGCCGCGAGGTGGGCTACCTCACCGGCATGGTCAAGAAGCTCACCAACCGCGCCGACTGCGTGTTCACCGGCAAGGGCCTCTCGTTCGGCGGCTCGCTGATCCGGCCCGAGGCCACGGGCTACGGCAACGTCTATTTCGCGCAGGAGATGCTGCAGACGCGCGGGCGCAGCTTCGAGGGCCTGCGCGTGTCGGTCTCGGGCGCGGGCAACGTTGCCCAGTACACGATCGAGAAGGCCATGGCGCTCGGGGCCAGGGTGGTCACGGTGTCCGACTCCAGCGGCACGGTGGTCGACGAGTCGGGCTTCACCGCGGAGAAGCTCGCGGTGCTGATGGACGTGAAGAACCACCACTACGGCCGCGTGAGCGACTACGCCGAGCGCGTCGGCGCGAAGTTCGTCGCCGATGCCACGCCGTGGCACGTGCCGGTGGATGTGGCGCTGCCCAGTGCGACCCAGAACGAGCTCGACGTCGAGGATGCGAAGACGCTGGTGAAGAACGGCGTGGTCTGCGTGGCCGAGGGCGCGAACATGCCGTCGACCATCGAGGCGGTCAAGGTGTTCGAGGCGGCCGACGTGCTGTATGCGCCGGGCAAGGCCAGCAATGCCGGCGGCGTCGCCACCTCGGGCCTGGAGATGAGCCAGAACGCCGCGCGCCTGTCATGGCCGCGCGAGGAGGTCGACGCGCGCCTGCTGCAGATCATGCGCAGCATCCACGAGGCCTGCCTGGCTCATGGGCGCCGCGAGGATGGCCGCGTGAGCTATGTCGACGGGGCGAACGTGGCGGGCTTCGTCAAGGTGGCGGATGCGATGCTGGCGCAGGGCGTGGTTTGAGTGGAAGGGTCGAGGGACTTCATCCAGTTCAGAATCGATCCTTCATGTTCACGGAAGGACCACTCCGATGAAGTTCTCGACCCGAGTCAAACCCATCAGCTATCTCAAGGACCACGCGACGGATATCGTCAAGGAGATCTCGGACAGCCGCGAAGCGCTGCTGATCACTCAAGACGGGGAAGCGAAGCTCGTGGTGATGGATGTCCGCAGCCATGAGGAACGCGAAAAGACGATCGCGTTGCTGAAGCTCCTGGCATTGGGACATCGCGAGATCGAGCAAGGGCGGTTTCGCGATGCCGACGAAGTGTTCGCTGATCTGGCTGGAGACAACCAAGGACAAGGCCTCCTTTCGTGAGCCCTCGAAGTTTGGCCGTGCTTGTCGATCGGAACGCCGCGCCGTTGGACTATCAAGTCTTCAAAGCACCGGCGAACCTGTAGCTGCCGAGCACCAGCCCCGACGGCGTCGTCTTGTTGCTCACCAGATCGAAGGCGCGAGCCGGCAAACCCTGCGCGAAAAGGCGCTTGCCGGTGCCCAGCAGCACCGGATAGACGATCAGCATCATCTCGTCGACCAGCCCGTGCTCGAGCAGCGCCGATGTCAGCGTCGAGCTGCCCCAGAGCACGAGGTCCGGGCCGGCGCTCGACTTGAGGCGGCCGACGCTCTCGGCGATGTCCGGCCCGAGGCCTTCGAACGGGCCCCAGGCTAGGCTGTCGGGGCGGTGCGTCACGACGTACTTGGTCGCTGCATTCAGGCCGTCCGCCATCGGCCCGCCCGGTGCCTTGGGCCAGTAGTCCGACCACAAGTCGTAGGTGCGGCGGCCCAGCAGCAGGTCGAAGCGTTCGCCGTGCGCGGCGAGGACTTCGTCGCGGCCTTCGGGCGTGCGGTAGGGCGCGGTCCAGTCGCCATGCGGGAAGCCGTCCTCGCCGGAGGACTGGATCACGCCGTCGAGCGATACGTGCTCCATGATCTTGAGCTTTCTCATGCGGGTCTCCGTTCTGTGTGTTGGAGGTTCGGATCTGCCGTGTCGTCTTGGATTCGCGCGTGTTGTGGATGGTAGGTCACTCCGGCGGGCTGGTACCGATGCCTCCCGTGGCGCCGCGAGCGCGCATCGTTGGGGGCTGTACCTGCGAGACGAAAACAGGGGAAGTCGTCCTCACCATGGCGAGTGCGAGGGAGCTCGGCGGCCGAATCGATCCGGTATCGACGCCGTCGCATCCGTCACTGCGAGGCAGTGACGCCGGTGTCCTTGACGATCTGCTCGTACTTCTTCATCTCGGTGTCGATGAATGAACGAAACGCGCCGCCCTGCATGGGTGTCGGGGTCAGCCCCTGGTCTTCGAGGCCTTTCACCATGGCCGGGTCCGCCAATTCCTGCATCACATCCGCTGCGATGGAGTTCGCGAGCGCGGAGGGCATCGCCTTCGGGCCGAACACGCCGAACCAGTTGGTGAGCTGAAGATTCGGCATGCCCAGTTCGGTGGTGGTCGGTACATCCGGCAGCAGCTTCTCTCTTGCCGGCCCCGCGACCGCCAAGGGCTTGAGCCTGCCTGCACGGATTTGCTGCAGCAACGGTGGCGTCGTCGCCCAGAACAGATCGATCTGCCCGCCGATCAGGTCGGCGACGGCAAGCCCCGTTCCTCGATAGGGCACGTGAGTAAGCTGCATGCCGGTCTGGCGTGCAAGCAGTTCGCCGGCGATGTGCTGTTGGCCACCGGTCCCCGGCGATCCGTACGAGATCGACTGGCCGCTCCCCTTGCGCGCAATCAGTTCCTTCATGCTGCCGATCGGCGATTTGGGGCCGGCGGCGAGCACGAGGGGAGCCGAGGCGATCAGCGCGATGGGCGTAAGGTCCGTGATGGGGTCGTAGCGCATGTTCTTGAACACGAGCTTGTTCATTGAGACCTCGGGCGTGTAGCCCAGCAGCAAGGTGTAGCCATCGGGCTTCGCGCGCGAGACGGCCTCCGCGCCGATCATGCCGCTCGCACCGGTCCTGTTTTCCACCACCACCTGCTGACCCCATCTGGCGCTCAGCCGGGCGCCCAGCAGCCGCGCGATGATGTCTGTCGAACCCCCTGGCGCGTAGGCCACAACCAACTTGACAGGGTTGTCGGGGAATGCAGCCGTGGAAGCCGCAGAAAGCGTTGCGACGAACACGCCGCAGACAAGAGACTTGATGGACATGGCAGCGCTCCGGGCAGGATGGACGAACTAGGACAGGCGGATCAGGAGGACTTGCGTTCCCTTCGGCAGGTCGCGGTCCGATAGGCGGGCGCGCAACGCGGCGACGGGTTCCTGGCCGGTAAAGGTGGTGCCTTCGACCAGGTCGTATGCCACCTTCGGCGCATGGGCATCGAGGTACTCTGCCGCGGCCCGCGCGTCTTCGCACAGCAGGACGTAGCGGTCAGGGCCGGCGCTGAACTGCAGCGAGCCCGGGCGGGCTGTTGCCGCATCCGTCAGCGCGAAGGATTCGAAATCCGAGAACAATGCCGCGAGCATCGCGAAGGCCTGCGCGGCAGGGCGCGGATTGAAGCGCCTGTCGATGAACGCGTGGCGCGGAAAGTAGCCTCGGTCCACGTCCATGAAGGTGTCAAAGACATAGCGGATGGACGGCGAAAGCTTCGAGAGAATCATCGATTGCGCTACCTTTGCCACATTGCCACGGTCGTCGGTGCGCGCGATCGCCAAGCTCGTTCCAGACAGCTTGAGCGATACCAGCACCTGACATCGCGTGCGCTCGACGAACCGGTTCAAGGCACGGACGTTCGCGGCAAGATCCTGCTCGGCCTCGAGCCGCACGGTGATGCCGTCGAACTCTCCGGCCAAGCGACCCGCTGCCAGCCGCTCGGCATGCGCATCGAGTTCGTCGAGCGAAAAGCCGGCGTGGACGAAATGACTGAAGTGCTTGCCGTCGTAGTGCGAGCCGTCGTAGGTCAGGATCTTGGACAGATAGAGCTTTCGTCCGGTGGCCTCGCGAAATGCGCGCCACTCGTCCTTGCGGCGCGAGAAGTTGTCGAGCGTGATGTTGACTTCGAATGCGTCGACGCCGCAGCCTTCGACGTCGGCTTCGGCCAGTGCATCAGTTTTCGGGAGCTTCAACGTGGAAACGATGTAGCGGTGGCCCAGCTTCGCCATGAGCCGCATGCGTTCCCGCGATTCCGGCTCCGCCAGGTCGAGATCCGGCACCTTTGCCAGGCGTGCGCCCATCTCCCAAAGCGCGAGCAGGGGATAGTCATTGCGCGCCCATTTGCGGCCGAACTCCTGCACCCCGCCGGTGGCCGTGATCTGCATCGACTCGGCCCATGGATGTCGCAGCTCGACGCCCACGCCATCGAAGGTCGAAGTCTTTGGATGTGCCAGGTAGCGCATGGGCATCCGTGCGGCGGGTGCGCCGAGGGCCGACTGCCGGCCCATGGTGCGGACCGAGTAAGCCACGTGGCCCGTCTCGAAGACATCGACGACAAAGTAGCCGAACTTTTCCACATCGCCCCGGCCGAACTCGTAACCCGGCGACACCTTGTAGAACTCGGTGAAATCGTGCCGCAGGAATGCGGTCGAGGGCAGCATGTAGAACTCGGCGTTACCGGTCCTGTCGTACCAGAAGTTGTGGACGTGCCCGGCGAACACGCCTTCGACATGCGGCCGCTTCATCTGCGCCAACAGCCAGCTCCGGGCCGGTTCGTCCACGTTGTCGTAGTTGCCGCGCTCGTCCTCCTTGTAGATGAACGGGGGGTAGTGCATGAACAGGAACACCCGCTTGTCGTCCGCACCATCCATCTGCGCCTCGAACCACTGCTTCTGCGCCTGCTCCTGAGGCAGGCCCGAATTGAGCAACAGCGAGTTCAAGAAGACGAAGCGAAGGTTCTCGCGGTCGAAGGCGTGGTAGTCGGCTCCGAAGGCGCCACGGTAGATGTCGAGGTAGTCGCCGCACACCTGGTCAGCGGGCATCCAGTCGACGCGCTTGTCGCCAACGTCGTGATTGCCCGGTACCAGATGCAAGGGCACCTTGAGGGGGGAGGCGATGGCCTTGAATTGCGCGACCGCATCGCCGAACGTCGGCAGCGAGGGCACGGGATGGACGATGTCGCCCAAGTGAACGACGAAGGCCGGTGCCGGCGACATGGCAGCGATGTCCTGAAACACGTGGCGCGCGCGCTCGTTGGCCAGCTGATTCGTGTGATACGGAGAGCTGGAAGCGTCGTCGCGTTCGTTCACATGGGTATCCGCAACGACGGCGAAGGAGAACAGCAGCGAGCCGTGGTCCTTGAGCGCTGGCCGTGTGATCATTTTTCCTGCCTTTCGTTTTAGTTCCACATAGTTGAACGATATGTGTTTTAAGACCATTTAATGGAACGAAATTATGAAAACGTGTCGATAAAATGTCAACATGGCATCTCAACAACCCGCCAAGCGGGATCTCCCTGGTCCGGAATTCCTCGGCGACGAAGCGTTGGCCAACCATCCGCAGTTCGCGTCTACGCTGGCTTCGGGGTTGGCGGTGCTTGGCTGCTTTGCGGGTGGGGCGCTGACCCTCGGCAACAAGGACATCGCTGACAAGTTGGGACTGACGCGCCCCACCGTCTCGCGGCTCGCCTTCACGCTCATGGGGTTGGGGTATCTGCGAAAGGACTCGCAGACAGGCAAGTACTCGCTCGGGCCTGCGGTGCTGTCGCTGGGCTATCCGCTGCTGTCGCAGTTGATGATCCGGCGGGTGGCCGCGCCCGAGATGCTGGAGCTCGCGCGCTATGTGCGGGGTCCTGTGTCTGTGGGGACACGGGATCGACTACAGGTCGTCTACGTCGAAACGGTTCAAGGGTTGGACACCAACTCGACCCGTCCCGATATCGGCTCCACGCGTCCGATCTTGCGCACGGCGATGGGCAGGGCGCTGCTCTTCGCGCTTGATCCGCAAGAACGCGCCTTGGTACTGAAGCGGCTCGAGGAATCGCAGCCTGAAGACTGGACTGCGTTCTCGCAAGCAGCGGCGCAGGCCCAGGAGCAAATCGCCGCGCGAGACTTCTGCGTGGTGTCGGGCGACTGGCAACCCACGCTCGCTGCGGTGGGAGTCCCGATGCGCATGCCCGTCAATGGAATGGCACTGGCCTTCAACCTGACCGTGCCGTCCTACTCCACGGATATCGATCAGCTCGAAAGGAGCTTGGGCCCCCGCCTGGTGGATCTGGTCCGCAGCGTCGAGTCCAAGCTCGGATCGCTCGAGGCGCGGTAGCCCGCTTGTCCGGTTGCGAGCCGTCAGAAACGCTACGAAATCCGAAGAGGAATTCCCGGAGCCATGCTCCCATGGCGATGGGTCCGGTGAATGTCAGGGTCGAGCGTGGCGATGCGCCGCCTTCCAGAACGCCTCGACCGCCTTGCCCATCAGCTCGCGCCCGCGGTACAGCCGCACCTGCAGCGGCACGACCCATTCCTCGCCACCGGCCGGCACCAGCGTGCCCGCCGCGATGTCCTCGTCGACCAAGGTCCTCGGCAGCCACGCAATCCCCCGCCCATCGAGCGCCATGGTCCGCAGCACCGAGGCCAGGTGCGCGGTGAACACCACCTTCGGTGCCAGCGCATCGAGCCGGCGGCCCAGCACGGCCTGCGCGATGCGCCCCAGCCCCGATTCCTGGCTGTAGGCGAGCAACGGCACGGGCGTGGCGGGGCTCTTGCCCAGCACGTGCCGCGCGCGGCCCTTGGCACCAGGCGCGCTGACCGGCACCAGCGCATCGGCACCGACCTGCGTCGACAGCGCTCCCGAGTGATCGAGCGAGTTCGCGGCCTCGGGATGCGCATGGCTCAGCACGAACTGCACCTTGCCCTGCGACAGCAGCAGCTCGCAGCGCGGCAGCAGGTCCGACATGAGCTGCACCGGGCCCAGCGCCACGTGCGACTCGAGGGTGCGCAGCCAGCGCGGCAGGACGGTGAACGAGAGCGCATGCGTGGCGGCGAGCCGCAGGGTCGTGGCATCGGCTTCGTTGACGGCGCGCGCATCGGCCGGAATGCGGTCGACGCGCGCACGCAGCTCGCGCGCGACCGTGCCGAACCATTCGCCCGCGGGCGTGAGCGTGGCCGGCTGGCCGCTGCGGTCGAACAGCTCGGTGCCCAGCCATTCCTCGAGCGCGCGCACGCGGCGGCTGAAGGCCGGCTGGGTCAGGTGGCGCTCCTCGGCCGCGCGCGAGAAGTTGCCCGTTTCGGCCAGCACCAGGAAGTCGTCGAGCCAGAGGAAATTCATGGCGGTGCTTTCAAGGCATCGAAGTCTAGAAAAAGGGCATTGGCCGAATCGGCGCCGCGCGGCCACCATCGGGTCTTCCTCAGCTCCTGGAGACCTCCCGTGAAGATCGTCGAGATCCGCGAACAGACCCTTCCGATCAGTTCGCCCATCCGCAATGCGTACATCGACTTTAGCAAGATGACCCTGAGCCTCGTGGCGGTGATCACCGACGTGATCCGCGACGGCAAGCCGGTGGTCGGCTACGGCTTCAATTCGAACGGCCGCTACGGCCAGGGCACGCTGATGCGCGAGCGCTTCATTCCGCGCATCCTCGAAGCCGAGCCCGACACGCTGCTCGACGCGAGCGGCCGCAACCTCGATCCGCACAAGGTGTGGGACACGATGTTCAAGAACGAGAAGCCCGGCGGCCACGGCGAGCGTTCGGTGGCCATCGGCACCATCGACATGGCGGTGTGGGACGCGGTGGCGAAGATCGAGGGCAAGCCCCTGTTCCAGCTGCTGGCCGAGCGCTACGGCAACGGCACGCCGAACCCGAAGGTCTTCGTCTACGCGGCCGGCGGCTACTACTACCCGGGCCAGGACCACGGCAAGCTCAAGGACGAGATGCGCAGCTACATCGACCGCGGCTACACGGTGGTCAAGAAGAAGATCGGCGGCGACTCGCTCGACGAGGACCTGCGTCGCATCGACTCGATCTTGAGCGTGCTGCAGGACGGTCAGAAGCTCTGCGTGGATGCGAACGGCCGCTTCGACCTCGACACGGCGATCGCCTATGCCAAGGCGCTGTCGCAGTACGACCTCTTCTGGTATGAGGAAGCCGGCGACCCGCTCGACTTCGAGCTGCAGGCCACGCTGCGCAACTACTACGCCAACCCGATGGCCACGGGCGAGAACCTGTTCTCGATGCAGGACGCGCGCAACCTGATCCGTCATGGCGGCATGCGGCCCGACCGCGACTGGCTGCAGTTCGACTGCGCGCTCAGCTACGGCCTGGTCGAGTACCTGCGCACGCTCGACATGCTCGAGCAGCACGGCTGGTCGGCGAGCCGCTGCATCCCGCATGGCGGCCACCAGATGTCGCTCAACATCGCGGCTGGGCTGGGGCTCGGCGGCAACGAGTCCTACCCCGACCTGTTCCAGCCCTTCGGCGGCTTTCCCGATGGCGTGAAGGTGGAGAACGGCCACGTCACGCTGCCGCCGCTGCCGGGCATCGGCTTCGAGGGCAAGGCCGACCTGTACGCGCGGATGCGGGCGCTGTCGGATTGAGTGTCGGACCGAGGGGGCGATCGAGCGCGCGGCCCGTGCGTCCGCTATATTCCGCCGGCCCCATCGCGGCCGGCGGCGGCGCAAGCCGTTGCGCCCGCAACCCCTCAGGAGATCGAAGTGCATCCAAAGTTTTGCGGCCTCGTGGCCATCGTCGTGGCGTTGTCGGGCTGCAGCCTGTGGCCGAAGTCCGGTTCGTCCAAGGATGCGCCGAAGGCCGCGGCACCGAGCGAGACCTACCACTCGGACCGGCCCAAGTCCTTCACCAACACCGCGGGCGTGTCGGTGCCCGAAAACCTGATGCTGCTGTGCCAGTACCGCGTGGGCAAGACGCTGGCCGAACAGGACGAGAAGAACCGGCAGTCGACCACGCCGCAGCGGCTCGAGTACGGAACGGGCGCGAGCGCGCCTCTGAAAGCTTGTTTGTCGGCCTACGGTTATTTGGAGCGCTGAGCGCGGGTCTCATCCCGCGCCGGGGCGCAGTTCGGCCGGTGTATCCGACAGCTCGCCGACCAGGAAGTCCCTGAAGCTTTCGGCCGCCGGCGACAGTGCGCGGGCACGCGCGCAGAACAGCGACAGGTGGCGGTCCACCGTCGGTGAAGTCAGCGGCCGCGACACCAGGCCGAAGGATTCGAGCATCGGCAGCACGCGGCTGGGCTGGGCCGTGATGCCGAAGCCGCCGCGCACCATGCCGAGCGCGGTGGTGATGAACGACACCTCGTGCGCCGGATGCAGCGCCAGCGCATCCGAGTGCTTGAACAGATCGGCCTGCAGCCGGTTCGTGAAGTCGGGCGTGAGGCTCACGAACGGATGCTGCAGCGCTTGCGCCCAGCTCACGCGGGTGCGCGCGGCCAGCGGATGGTCGCCCGGGCACACCAGCCGGATGCGATCGCGCATCAGGCTCTGCTGCAGCAGTTCGGGCGGCGTCGGGCGCTGCGGCGCAATGCCCAAGTCGGCCTCGCCACTCACGACTCGCGCGGTGGCCTGCTGGTTCAGCGAATCGAGCACGTAGACCGCGATCGCCGGATACCGTCGGCGGTAGCGATGAATCATCTCGGGCAGCGTCGTCGCCGCATAGAGCGGCGTGCAGGCGATTCGCACCGTGCCGCGCTTCTTCTGCTCGAGGTCCTGCGTGCTCTCGAGCGCGCGCGAGAGATCGTCGAGCACCTGCCGCGCGAGCGGATAGAACTCGCTGCCCGCCAGCGCGAGGGCGGTCGACCGCGTCGTGCGGTCGAACAGTCGCACCCCCACGTTGCGTTCGAGATCGCGGATCAAGAGGCTCAGCGCCGAGGGCGTGAGATGGAGCCGGCGCGCCGCCGCGGCAAAGCTGCCGGCATCGGCGATGGCGACGAAGGCGCGCAACTGGCGCAGGGACACGTTTCCGATATTCATAAGACAAGCTCAACAGGGCCTAAAAAAGTCTAGCTTGTCTTAGCAATAGCCGCTACCTACGATGCCCTTCATCCGAGACAAACACGAAGCAATTCCACGATGCTGCGATTCGATCCCAACCTGCGGTGGCTGTTCACCGAATACCCGATGCTCGAGCGTTACGAGGCGGCCGCCCGGGCCGGCTTCCGCGGCGTCGAGGTGGCTTTCCCCTACGAGTACCCGGCGCGCGAGATCGCGGCGCGGCTCGAGGCCAACGGGCTTGCGCTGGTGCAGATCCTCTCGCCCTTCGACTGGGACGCCGGCGAACGTGGCTACGCGGCGCTGCCGGGACTCGAGGCGCGCTTCCGGCAGAGCATCCACACCGCGATCGACTATGCGGCGCAGGTGGGCGGTCCGATGATCCACGTGATGCCCGGCAACATCGGGCCGGACATGGACCGCGCCCGCTGCATGGAGCTGTTCCAGGAGAACATCGCCTGGGCCGCCGACCAGGCCCGCGCCAGCGGGCTCACGCTGATCCTCGAGCCCTGCTGCCGCGCGCGCTTTCCCGACTTCCTCTATCACCGCATCGAGGAGGGCGTGGCGGTGGTCGAGGCGCTGGGTCGCGGCAACGTGAAGCTGTGCTTCGACACCTTCCACATCCAGACGGAGCAAGGTGCCATCGCCGAACGCCTGAAGGCCGCATGGCCTCACATCGGGCACATCCAGGTCGGCAGCGTGCCGGGCCGCAACGAACCGGGCACCGGCGAGATCCGTTTTCCCTACCTGTTCGAACTGATCGAGCAGATGGGTTGGGAGGGATGGATCGGCTGCGAGTACGCGCCTTCGGGCCACACGCTCGACACGTTGCAATGGGCCGCCGATCACGGCATCCGCGATCCGCGCACGCCAGCGGCCGCGCACTGAACAACACCACCCACGAGGAGACGACCGCGATGCTCAGCGCCGCCGACAACGACATGCTCACCCGCACCGGGGCCCAGACACCGATGGGCCAGTTCTTCCGCCGCTTCTGGCAGCCCGTGGCGCTGTCCCGCGAACTGCCGGAGCGCGACGGCGCGCCGATGCGCGTGAACATCATGGGCGAGAGGCTGGTGGCCTTCCGCAACAGCGAGGGCGTGGTAGGACTGGTCGACGCGCGCTGCCCGCACCGCGGCGCGGACCTGTACTTCGGGCGCAACGAGAACTGCGCGATCCGCTGCGTGTTCCATGGCTGGCAGTTCGACCTGCGGGGGCGCCCGGTGGAGCTGCCCAACGTGCCGCCCGGCGCGAGCTACCACCAGACGCTGCGGCTCAAGGCCTATCCGACGCGCGAGCACGGCGGTGTGGTCTGGGCCTACATGGGACCCGATCCCTGGGAGCGCGAATTGCCCGACGTGCCACAGCTCGAGTTCGCGGCCTTGCCGGAGTCGCACCGCTACGTCACCAAGAAGCTGCAGGAATGCAATTGGGCGCAATCGATCGAGGGCGCGCTCGACACCTCGCACTTCTCGTTCCTGCACATGCCGGCACCGGGCGTGCCCTCGAACGCGAACCCCGATGCGCCGGCCGACGAGAAGCGCCTGCGCTGGATCCGCGAGGACCCGCTGCCGCTGTTCTCGATCCTCGAGCACGAGGTCGGCTTCGTCGTGGGCGGCGCGCGGCGCGCCGACGATGGCGTGCGCTACTGGCGCAGCGCGCAGTTCGCGCTGCCCTCGCACAGCACCACCCCCTCCACGCTGCCCGGCGAGACCCACTTCGGCTACACCTGGGTGCCGATCGACGACGAGAACTGCTGGATCTACACCTATGCGTGGAACCCGGATCGCCCGCTCGGCGAGGAGGAGGTCGCGAAGTTGAAGGAGGGCCACGGCGTGATCGCGGAGGTGGATGCGGACTTCATCCCGATCCGCAACCGCTCCAACGAATACCTGATCGATCGCGTCCACCAGAAGCACATCAGCTTCACCGGCGTGCGCGGCGTGGCCGAGCAGGACGCGATGATCCAGGACAGCCAGGGCCGCATCGCGGATCGCACGCAGGAACATCTGTCGGCCTCCGATGCCGCCGTGGTGCGCTTTCGCCGCACCGTGCTTACGGGCGCGAAGGCACTGGCGCGCGGCATCGAACCTGAGGCGCCGCTGCGGCACGAGGCCTACCGTCTGCGCTCGGGAAGCTGGTTCGCGTCCGAGGGCGTGTCCTTCGAGCAGGTGATGCTCGAGCGCTTCGGCGACACCGTCGGCCGCATCGCGGCGGCGCCGGGCGCGCCGAGCGCCGAGGAGGCCGCCAGCGCTCGCTAGCTTTTTCCGCTTCCCCGTTCCCGACAAGAAATCCTGGAGACAAGACACGATGAACCCGATGAAGAAGTTTCGCTGGCCCGCCGCGCTGGCGCTCGCGGCCTGTGCGCTGGTCGGTGCCGCCACCGTCCATGCGAGCACCTACCCGTCCAAACCCATCAAGCTGATCATTCCCTACGCGGTCGGCGGCTCGACCGACCAGACGGGGCGGCTCATGGCCAAGTCGCTGTCCGAACGGCTCGGCCAGGCCGTGGTGGTCGAGAACCGCGCGGGCGCCGGCGGCACCCTGGGCCAGGACTTCGTGGCCAAGGCGTCGGCCGACGGCTACACGCTGCTGTTCAGCGCCGCGGGCCCGCTCACGGTGACGCCGCACACCTATGCGAAGCTGAGCTACGACCCGGTCAAGTCCTTCGAGCCGATCGCGCTGGTGGCCACGCAACCGCTGCTGCTGGCCGTGAAGCCGGGCCTCAAGGCCGACAGCGTGGCCGAGTTGATCGCGCAGGCCAAGGCCAACCCCGGCAAGCTGTCGTACGGATCCTTCGGCAACGGCAGTGCCGCGCACCTGGCCGGGGAGTACTTCAAGACGCTGACCGGCGTGGACATGGTGCACGTGCCCTACAAGGGCAGCGGGCCCGCGCTGGTCGACCTGGTGGCGGGGCAGATCGACCTGATGTTCGACGTCTTCAGCACCTCGGCGCCACTGGTCAAGGCCGGCAAGCTGCGCGCGCTCGCGATCACCTCCACCGAGCGCTCGCCGCAGTTTCCGCAGGTGCCGACCATGCAGCAGGCCGGCGTCGCGGGCTTCGAGGCCGGCACCTGGTTCGGGCTGCTGGCGCCGGCCGGCACGCCGCGGCCCGTCATCGACAAGCTCTCGGCCGCGGTCAACGCGGCGCTCGGCGAGAAAGAGCTGCAGGAGACGCTGGCCTCGCAGGGCGCGAGCGTGCGCGGCGGCACGCCCGAGCAGTTCAGGAGCTACTTCCTTGCCGAGTACGACAAGTGGGGGCGCATCGTGAAGTCGGCCGGCGTCACGGCCGACTGAGCGCGACCCTTCTTCCGTTTTTCTTCCACCCGCCCCTCGTCAGGAGGCCGCTTTCCGTCATGAAACTTCTGAGCTATTCCCACCAGGGACGGGCGCGCTGGGGCGCGCTCGTCGATGAACGCATCGTCGACCTGCAGGCCGCGTCGCAGGGGCGCTGCCCCACGCTGCGCAGCGCGCTTGCCCAACTGGACCTGCCCGCGATCGAGGCCTTGGCCAGGAGCGCCGTCCCCGACGTCGCGCTCGGCGAGGTGACGCTGCTGCCGGTCGTGCCCGACGCGCCGCGCATCTTCTGCATCGGCCTCAACTACGAGGAGCACCGCGTCGAGGCGCGGCGCGAGAAGACCGGCCAGCCGACCGTGTTCCTGCGCGTGGCGTCCTCCCAGGTCGGCCACGGCCAGCCGATCGTGCTGCCGCGCGAGTCCACCTGTCTCGACTACGAGGGCGAGATCGCGATCGTCATCGGCCGCGGCGGCCGGCGCATCCGCGAGCAGGATGCCTGGGCGCACGTGGCCGGCTATGCGCCCTACAACGATGCCTCGGTGCGCGACTGGCAGGCTCACACCACGCAGTGGACGCCGGGCAAGAACTTTCCCGCCACGGGCGGCTTCGGGCCCTGGATGGTCACGCGCGGCGAGATCGCCGATGGCCAGGAACTGGGTCTGGCCACGCGGCTCAACGGCGAGGTGGTGCAGCAGGCGACGACCGCGCAGCTGATCTTCCCGATGCCCACCCTGATCGCCTACATCTCGACCTTCACCGCGCTCGAGCCGGGCGACGTGATCGTGACCGGCACGCCCGGCGGCGTGGGCTTCAAGCGCCAGCCGCCGCTGTACCTGCGCGCGGGCGACGTGGTGGAGATCGAAGTGGAGGGCGTGGGCATCCTGTCGAACGCCGTGCAAGCCGAATGACCGACACAAGGCCGATCGAGGCGCGCATCGCCGTGCGCGCGAGCGTGGCGCCCGACATCTGCGCCCTCGAGATCGAGGCGCGCGACGGCACGCCGCTGCCGGCTTTCGATGCCGGGGCACACATCGACGTGCATGTCGATGGCTTCGTGCGGCAGTACTCGCTGCTCGGCGCACCGTGCGCAGCGCCCGCGCGCTATCGCATCGCGGTGCTGAAGACCGCCGCCTCGCGCGGCGGCTCCGAAGCGGTGCACGCCCGGCTGCACGCGGGCAGCGCGCTGCGAATCTCGGTACCGAGGAACCTGTTCCCGCTGCAACCGCAAAGCCCATGGTCGCTGCTGGTCGCGGGCGGCATCGGCATCACGCCGCTGCTGAGCATGGCGGCGGCACTGCATGCGGCCGGCTCGCCATTCGAACTGCACTACTGCGCGCGCTCGCGCGGCGCCATGGCCTTCGTCGACGACCTGCTGCGCTCGCCGTTCGCGCACGCAGTGCACTTGCATCCGGACGACGAGGCGGCTTTCGATGCCGCGCGGGTGCTGGCCGGCCGGCCCGGCGAAGCGCGGCTCTATGTCTGCGGCCCGCAGGGCTTCATGGGCCATGTGCTGCGCACCGCGAAGGCCGCAGGCTGGGACGAGCGCAGGTTGCACCACGAGTCCTTCCAACCGGTGACGGCGGCGCAAGGCGATCGCGGCTTCGAGCTGGTCGCGGCGCGCAGCGGCAGGCGCATCGTCGTCGCGGCCGGCGAGACGGCGCTGCAGGCGCTGCGGCGCGAAGGCATCGAGATCGCATCGTCCTGCGAGCAAGGGGTCTGCGGAAGCTGCCTCACACCGGTGCTCGAGGGCCGGGTCGAGCACCGCGATGCCTTTCTCACGGCGCAGGAACAGGCGCTGCACGACCAGTTCCTGCCGTGCTGTTCGCGCGCGTTCGGCGAGGCGTTGACGCTCGATCTCTGAGGCCGTTGCGGGGGCCGGCTTCAGGGGCGGCTCGTCGGCACGCCATCCTAGAATCGCCGCATGGCATCTCCAGCGGCTTCTTCATGATCGGTTCCGGCGGCAAGCCCACCAGCAGGGACGTCGCGCGGCTCGCAGGGGTGTCGCAGGCGACGGTGTCGCGCGTGCTGCAGAACTCGCCGCTGGTGCAGCCGGCCACGCGCCAGGCGGTGCTCGATGCGATCGCCCAATCGGGCTATGCGCCCAACGCGGCCGCGCGCTGGATGCGCACCAAGCGCACCGGCATCATCGCGCTGGTGGTCGCCAACCTCGCGGTCAATCCGCTCTATCCGGCGATGCTGCAGCTGCTCTCGGCCGCGCTGCGCAAGCGCGGCCTCTCGGCCTCGGTCTACGAGGAAGAGGACTTCAGCGACGCGACCATGCGCGTGATGGTCGAGAGCGGCGTGGATGGCGTCATCACCACCACGGCCACCGAGGCCTCGCTGCCGCTCCTGGAACGCATCGCGCAGAAGGTGCCGCTGGTGCTGCTGCACCGCACCGTGGGCTCCGATGCCTTCGACCAGTTCTCGAGCGACAACCGCGCGAGCGGTGCCTCGACCGCGGGCTTCTTCGTGGACCACGGGCGCACGCGGATCGGCCTGATCTCGGGCCACGACCTGCCGAGCACCTTGCGCGAGCGCGAGCAGGGCTTCGTCGAGGAGCTCGCGCGGCGCGGCGTGGCGCTGAGCCCGGGCGCGGTCGCGCGGGTGCCGAAGTTCTCCTATGCCGCGGGGCAGGAGGCTGCGCGCGCGATCCTGCAGGCGGGCCGCGTCGATGCGATCTTCGGCGTCAACGACATCGTGGCGATCGGCGCGCTCGACGGCGTGCGCTCGCAGGGGCTCGCAGTGCCGCGCGATGTCTGGGTGGTGGGCCACGACGACGTGCCGATGGCCGCCTGGGACAGCATCGCGCTCACGACGGTCTCGCAATCGCGCGAGGCGATGGTGGAAGCCGCCGTCGCGCGGCTGTGCGCGCGGCTCGACAACCAGCAGATGGAGCCGGCGCGCGTGGTGCTGCCGCACGCGTTCATCGTGCGGGGCACGGCCGGCTGATCGACGCCTCGCGGCTCAGTCCAACGTGATGTTGTTCTCGTGGGCCACCTTGCCCCACTTCGCGACCTCGTTCTTCAGGTAGCTCGCGAACTCCTCGGGCGTCGAGCCGACGATGTCGGCACCCATCGAGGTGAGCTTGGCGGCCGTCTCCGGCTGCTTGAGGATCTTCACGATCTCGGTGTTGAGCCGCGCGACGATCTCGGGCGGCAGGTTGGCCGGACCCATCACGCCGCCCCACGAGTTGGCCTCGAAGTTCGGGATGCCGCCTTCGGCCACCGTGGGGACGGAGCCCAGCGCCGACGAGCGCTTGGCACCGGTCACCGCGATCGGCTTGAGCAGGCCGCTCTTGATCTGCGACATGCCGCCGATCACGGTCGGGAAGATCACGCTCACGTTGCCGGCGATGGTGTCCTGCAGGCCGGGCGCATCGCCCTTGTAGGGCACGTGGACCATCTTGAAGCCCGCCATCGACTTCATCATCTCGCCCGCGAGATGGTTGGCCGAACCGTTGCCGGCCGAGGCATAGGTCAGCTTGTCGGGATGGGCCTTGGCATAGGCGATCAGCTCCTTCATCGAGTTCACCGGCATCGACGGCTGCACCAGCACCACCAGCGGCACCACCGAGGTCAGCGTGATCGGCGTGAAGTCCTTGATCGCGTCGTAGGGCAGCTTGCGGTAGACGGCCGGGTTGATCGCGTTGGGTCCGAGGTTGGCCATCAGGATGGTGTAGCCGTCGGGCGCCGACTTGGCGACGTACTCGAGCGCGATCAGGCCGTTGGCACCGGGCCGGTTCTCGACCACGAAGGCCTGGCCCAGCGCCTCGGTGAGCTTCACGCTGAGCAGGCGCGCGGTCACGTCGGAGGCGCCGCCGGGCGGGTAGGGCACGACGAAGCGCACGGGCTGCTTGGCCGGCCAGGCCTGGGCCAGCGCGGCGGCCGAGAACGCGAGCGAGGCCACGCACAGGCCCGCGGCGCGCAATAGCGAACGCGCCTTCATGCGGCCACCGTCGCGGTCGAGGTCGAGGTCGAGGCCGCGGGCAGCGGGAGGTCCAGCGTCGTGGTGCGCCGCAGCTCGCGCCGGTACTTCTTGTCGTCGAAGGGCCGCGCGCGGTGCATGGTGGTGCGGTTGTCCCAGATCACGAAGTCGTGCACCCGCCATTCGTGGCGGTAGATGAACTGCGGCTGCGTCGCGTGCTCGCTGAGGTCGCGCAGGATCAGCCGGCCCTCGGGCACGGCCATGTCGACGATGTGCGAGGCATGCGAGGCGAGGTAGAGCGAGCGCCGCCCGGTGCGCGGCAGGGTGCGCGCCAGCGGATGCACCGCGCCCTTGAGCCGCTGCTTCTCTTCCTCGGAGAACTCGAAGCCCATGATCTGGCGCGAGTAGGCGATCGAATGGAAGACCTGCAGCCCTTCGATGGCGGCCTTCGTCGCGTCGTCGAGCGCGTCGTAGGCGGCGCGCATGTCGGCGAACTCGGTGTCGGCCCGCACCGGCGGCACCACGCGCGCCGACAGCATCGAGTAGCGCCCGGGCGGGTTCTCGAACGAGGCGTCGGTGTGCCACAGGCGGTTGCTGATGGTGCTCATGCGCAGCCGGTGGTCGGCCGGCAGGATCTGGCCGTCGGCGCCGACGTTGGAGATGTCGGTCAGGGCCTCGTTGCCGAAGCGGTTCTTGGCGAGCACGGCGACCGAGGTCTTGCTGTGCAAGGTGCCGTCGAAGCGCTCGGCGAAGGCGAGCTGCTCCTCGTTCTCGAGCGGCTGGTCGCGAAAGACCAGCACCGCGTGCTCGTCCATGCCGGCGCGCAGTTGCGCGAGCGTGTCGGGGTCGGTCAGGGTGCGCAGGCTGATGCCGGTCACCTCGGCGCCCAGCACCGAAGGGAGTTTCTGGATGTGCAGTGTCATGGTGGAGTCGTCTTTGGGTACGTATTCATGAATACGTAGTCATTTTTGGCCGCATGGCCGCCGCGGCGCATCGGGGAAAGCCCGCGGCCCGGTCGGAACCCTTGTTTCAGCCTTCGGCGGCCGCCACTTCCTCGGCCATCCAGTGCTCGAAGTCGCGCACCCGCTGCGGCACCGGCCGGTCGGCGCGCCAGGCCATGAAGTAGCCGCCCTCGGTCGGCAGCCGCAGCGCGAGCGGCGCCACCAGCCGGCCGCTCGCGAGGTCGTCGCGCACGAAGGCCAGCAGGCCCATCATCACGCCCAGCCCCTCGGCCGCGGCCTGGTAGGCCATGGCGGCGTTCTCGAACTTGAGGCCGCGGTGCGTATCGACGCCGCTCAGGCCCGCGGCCTCGAGCCAGGCCGGCCAGTCCTGCGGCCGGTTCAGCGAACTCAGCAGCGCGTGCTGCGCGAGGTCGGCCGGCAGCGCCAGCGGCGGCTCGCGCTGCAGCAGCGCCGGCGCGCACACCGGCAGCAGCGTCTCGCGGAACAGCAGCCGGTAGCCCGGCCCCTCGGGCGGGCTGGGCTCGGAGTGGATGCTCACGTCCACGTCGTCGCGCTCGAAGTCAGTCGGCTTGTGCGAGGTGGTGATCTGCACGTCGATGCGCGGATGCCTGGCGTGAAAGCGCGCCAGCCGCGGAATCAGCCAGCGGATCGCGAAGGTGGGCGGCAGCTTGATGCGCAGCAGCCACTCGTCGGGGCTCTGCTGCAGCTGCCGCGTGCCGAGCTCGATCTGGTCGAAGGCCACCCGCATGCTCGCGTGATAGCTCTGGCCCGCGGGCGTGAGCCGGATGCCGTGGCGGCCTCGCTCGAACAGCTGCACCTTGAGCCAGTCCTCGAGCGTGGCGATGTGGCGGCTCACCGCGCCCTGGGTCACGCAGAGTTCGTGCGCGGCGCGCGTGAAGTTGCCGCAGCGCGCGGCGGCCTCGAAGGCGCGCAAGGCGTTGAGCGGTGGCAGGCGGCGTGTCATGGGGTCTGACTTTAGCTCATGCCTGCATGCGTTAATTGTGATTGCGGCGCCTTCCTCTGCAGGCCTAGGATGCGGGCACTACAAGACAGGAGACGCGCAATGATGAAGAAACTGCATGCCTGCACGATGGCCGCAGTGCTGTTCGCGGGCTTCGGCCCCGCGCTCGCGCCGGCCCAGGACGCGGCCGCCAACTACCCGAGCCAGCCGATCAAGCTCATGGTGCCCTGGCCCGCGGGCGGCGGCGTCGACACCACGGCCCGCATCGTGTCCGACATGCTCGGCCACCGGCTCGGCCATCCCTTCGTGATCGACAACCGCGCGGGCGCCGGCGGCAACATCGGCACCGAGCTCGCGGCGCGGCAGAAGCCCGATGGCTACAACCTGCTGATGTCCTCGATCAGCCCGAACGCGGTCAACGCCAGCCTCTACAGCAAGCTCGGTTTCGATCCGGTCAAGGACTTCGAGCCGGTGATCTACGTGTCGGCGGTGCCGAACATTTTGGTGGTGCCCGGCGACTCGCCGTTCAAGACCGCCAAGGACGTGATCGACGCCGCGCGCGCCAACCCCGGCAAGCTCAACTACGCCTCGGGCGGCATCGGCTCCTCGCAGCACCTGGCGGCGGTGCAGTTCGCCAGCGCGGCCAAGATCGACATCGTGCACGTGCCCTACAAGGGCACGGCGCCGGCCGAGGCCGACCTCGCGGCGGGCCATGTCTCGCTGATGCTCGACACCACCACCTGCCTGCCCTTCGTCGCCAGCGGCAAGATGCGCGCGCTCGCGGTGGCCTCGAAGAAGCGCAACCCCGCGCTGCCCGACGTGCCCACCTTCGACGAAGTGGGTTTGTCGGGCGTCTATGCCTCCTCGTGGTATGGCCTGTCGGCGCCGGCCGGCACGCCGAAGGCCATCATCGCCAAGCTCAATGCCGAGGCCAACGCGGTGCTCAAGTCGCCCGAGTTCCAGAAGCGCATGCTGGCCTTCGGCGCCGAGGTCGGCGGCGGCACGCCCGAGGAGTATGGCCGCTTCATGGCCAGCGAGACCAAGCGCTATGCCGAGATCGTGCGCATCTCGGGCGTGAAGCTCGATTGAACGCCGGCCCAGTCCTTTCTTCTTCTCACGCTCCCGACGATTCCATGTCCGCTTCCCCCGCTCCCCGCACCCTGTTCGACAAGATCTGGGAGCCCCATGTCGTGATGCAGCGCGACGATGGCCAGAGCCTGCTGTACGTCGACCGCCACCTGGTGCAGGACGGCTCCGCGCCGGCCTTCGAGATGCTGCGCCAGCGGCAACTGCCGGTGCGCCGGCCCGAGCGCGCATTCGCCACGCCCGACCACTACGTGCCCACCGGCTCGCGCGTGCTGGCCGACATCGCCGATGCCGAGAAGCGCGCGATGGCGCAGGCGCTGCATGACGACAGCGCGTCCGCGGGCATCCGCTTCTTCGGCCTCGACGACATCCGCCAGGGCATCGTGCACGTGGTCGGTCCCGAGCAGGGCCTGAGCCTGCCGGGCAGCGTGATCGTCTGCGGCGACAGCCACACGGCCACGCATGGGGCGCTCGGCGCGCTGGCCTTCGGCATCGGTGCCTCGGAAGTGGCGCACGTGCTGGCCACGCAGACGCTGTGGCAGCGCAGGCCGCGCACGCTGCGCGTGACCATCGACGGCCGGCTCGGCGCGGGCGTGTCGGCCAAGGACATCATCCTGGCCGTGATTGCGCGCATCGGCGCCGCTGGCGGCACCGGCCACGTGATCGAGTACGCGGGCGAGGCGATCCGCGCGCTCTCGATGGCGGGCCGCATGACGGTGTGCAACATGTCGATCGAGGCCGGCGCGCGCGCGGGCATGGTCGCGCCCGACGACACCACCTTCGAATGGCTGGCCGGCCGGCCCGAGGCGCCACGCGGCGCGGCCTGGGACGCCGCCTTGGCCACCTGGCGCCGGCTGCCGAGCGACGAGGGCGCGACCTTCGACAGCGAAGTCCGGCTGCACGCCGCCGACATCGCCCCCATGGTCACCTGGGGCAACAGCCCCGAGGACGCGCTCCCGATCACCGGCCGCGTGCCCGATCCCGCGCAGGCGCCGAATGCCGAGCGCCGCGAGGCGATGCGGCGCACCCTGGACTACATGGGCCTGGCACCGGGCCAGGCGCTGACCGATCTCGCGGTCGACCGCGTCTTCATCGGCTCGTGCACCAACGGCCGCATCGAGGACATGCGCAGCGCCGCCGAGGTGGTGCGCGGCCGGCGCGTGGCCGAAGGCGTCGAAGCCTGGGTCGTGCCCGGCTCGGGGCTCGTGAAGCAGCAGGCCGAGGCCGAGGGTCTCGATGCGGTGTTCCGCGACGCCGGCCTGCAATGGCGCCATGCCGGTTGCTCGATGTGCCTGGGCACCAATGGCGACCAGGTGGCCGCGGGCCAGCGCTGCGCCTCGACCTCGAACCGCAACTTCGTCGGCCGACAGGGGCCGGGTTCGCGCACCCATCTGATGAGCCCGGCGATGGCCGCGGCCGCCGCCATCACCGGCCGGCTGACCGACGTGCGCGCCATCCCGCCGGCGCGCTGAAGCGCAGTTGCCACGAACCCACGCCCCAAACCCATGGAAGCCTTCACCTCCCTCGACGCGGTCGCCGCGCCGCTCGCGCGCATCAATGTCGACACCGACCAGATCGTGCCCGCGCTCTACCTGCAGAAGCCGCGCTCGGACGACTTCAGCGACTACCTGTTCCACGACGTGCGCCACGATGCCGCGGGCGCGCGCCGCGTCGACTTCGTGCTCAACGACCCCGTGTACGCGCAGGCGCGCATCCTGGTCGCGGGCCGCAACTTCGGCTGCGGCTCCTCGCGCGAGCATGCGGTGTGGGCGCTGCACGATGGCGGCTTTCGCACCGTGATCGCGCCGAGCTTCGGCGACATCTTCTTCTCGAACGCGCTCAAGAACGGCCTGTTGCCCGTGCGCCTGCCCGAGGACACGGTGCAGTCGATGCTGGCCGAACTCGCCACCGACCCCGGCGCGCGCCTGCGCGTGGACCTGCGCGCGCAGACCGTCACGCGGCCCGGCGGCGAGGTCGAGTCCTTCGCCATCGATCCCTTCGCGCGGCACTGCCTGCTCGAGGGCCTCGACGAGATCGACTACACGCTGACCCAGCGCGCGCGCATCGAGGACTTCGAGCGGCGCCGCGCCGCCGATGCCGCGCTGTCCCATTCCTCCCTCTGAACAGCTAGAAAAGGTTCCCAGACATGAAGATCGCAGTGATGCCGGGCGACGGCATTGGCCCCGAGGTGACCGCCCAGGCATTGAAGGTGCTGAAGGCCGTGGTGGGCACGGCCCAGCCGCTGGAACTCGCGCATGCCGCGATCGGCCAGGCCGGCATCGACAGCGCGGGCGATCCGCTGCCCGCGGCCACCAGCGAGATCGCGCGCCAGGCCGACGCCATCCTGTTCGGCTCGGCCGGCATGCCCGGCGACGAAGCCATTCCGTTCATGATGCGCCCCGGCGCGAGCCTGCTGCGCCTGCGCAAGGAGCTCGGCCTATTCGCGAACTTCAGGCCGGCCTTCCTGTTTCCCGAGCTGATCGGCGCCTCCACGCTCAAGCCCGAGGTGGTCGAGGGGCTCGACCTGCTGATCCTGCGCGAGCTCACGGGCGACGTTTATTTCGGCGAGCCGCGCGGCAGTGGCGTCAATGCAGCGGGCGAGCGCGAGGCCTTCAACACCATGCGCTACTCCGAGCCCGAGGTCGAGCGCATCGCGCACGTGGCCTTCCGCACGGCGCGCGCGCGCAAGGGCCGGCTGTGCTCGGTCGACAAGGCCAACGTGCTCGAGGTGATGCAGCTGTGGCGCGAGGTGGTCACGCGCGTGGGGGCCGAGTATCCCGACGTGGAGCTCACGCATCTGTTCGTCGATGCGGCGGCCATGCAGCTGATGCGCGCGCCCAAGCAGTTCGACGTGATCGTCACCGGCAACATCTTCGGCGACATCCTGTCCGACGCGGCCGCGATGCTCACCGGTTCCATCGGCATGCTGCCCTCGGCCTCGATGGCGGCCGGCAGCTTCGGCCTGTACGAGCCGGTGCACGGCACCGCGCCCGACATCGCCGGGCGCAACCTCGCGAACCCGCTGGCCGCGATCCTGTCGATGGCGATGATGCTGCGCTTCTCGTTCGGCCAGGCGGCGAACGCCGATCGCGTGGAGCAGGCGGTGCGCCGCGTGCTGGCCGATGGCCTGCGCACCCGCGACATCTACCAGGCCGGCAGCACGCGCGTGGGCACCGAGGAAATGGGCGACGCGGTGGTCGCGGCTCTTGGCAAGAACTGAAGGAGCCGGACGGAGGGCAGGGCTGCGCGCCCTGCCTACCAGAGCTTCCACCAGCGCGGTGGCGGCTTGCGGAGTTCGAGCGGGCGGGTGTCGAGCTCCAGGCCCGCAACCGGCATCGAGGGCAGCTGACGGCGCAGCTTGCGCTCAAGTTCATGCGCCATGCCGCGTGCGCGCGCGTCGCCGCGCAGGGCGCGACGGCGCCATTCCGCGGCCTCTGCGGCCAGTGCATCCATGTCCATGTTGCTGATCTCCACCATGGCGCGATTGTCCCGCGCCAACGGGCAGCGCATGTAGGCGCAAGCAGTACATCGGCGTACGAATCGATACGCAGCGAGGCCTGAATCCCACAGTCGGGCAACAAGAAACGCGCGCTATGTCAAAAGACATTGCGCGCCGGCGCGAAACCGGGCCCAGTCAAAGACCGCCTCACCCATCCCATTTGTGGGACAGGGCCTACGCGAGGACGCGGCATCGCTTGACCAATGCAGCTTCGTCGGTGCGCTCCGCAGACGGCTACGATCCCCGACGCGAACCAAATACTCAAAACAGGGACGGGAGCCGCCGCGCGCATGATCGAACGCACGGGCGGTCGATGGTGGGACCGCGAACCGTGAAAATACCGAGAGGAAATCCATGAAGAACGACCATGAAGCGTTGCGCGCGACGCTGCGCGAGGAAGAAAACGACGTCCTCGAGGGCTGGCTGGACGAAGCCCGCGTGAGCGAACCGGGCGCGCGTCGCGCGGCCAAGGCCGAGGGCGGTGAGCTGCTGCGCCAGCTCGACGGCGTGCTGGCCGCGGGCGGCGACGCCGCGCGCTTCGAGGCGGCCGAATGGGCACCGCTGCGCGACACGCTGGCCAACCTCTCGCGCACGCGCGCGGCCAAGGGCGAGTCGGCCGGCGACACCAGCCTGTTCGTGCTGGCGCTCAAGAAGCCGCTGTTCGATGCGCTGCAGCGCCGGCTGGCGAAGGATCCCGCCGCGCTGGCCGGCGCGCTGTGGACCCTGTCGGCCTCGGTCGACAAGCTCGCGCAGCACACGGTCACCACCTTCCAGCAGGCGCGCGAGGACATCATCCGCCGCCAGCAGGAAGAGTTGCTCGAACTCTCGACCCCGGTCGTGAAGCTGTGGGAGGGCGTGCTGGCCGTGCCGATGATCGGCGTGCTCGACAGCGGCCGCACGCAGATGGTGATGGAGGCGCTGCTGCAGCGCATCGTCGAGACCGGCTCCGGCATCGCGATCATCGACATCACGGGCGTGCCCACGGTCGACACCCTGGTGGCCCAGCATCTGCTCAAGACCGTGACCGCGATCCGCCTGATGGGCGCCGACTGCATCATCAGCGGCATCCGGCCGCAGATCGCCCAGACCATCGTGCACCTGGGCATCGACCTGCAGGGCGTGCAGACCAAGGCCACGCTGGCCGACGCGCTCGCGCTGGCCCTGAAGCAGGCGGGCTGGCGCATCGAGCGCACGGCCTGAGCGGAGCCGCCATGGACCGCATTCCCATCCTGCGCATGGGCGACATCCTGCTGGTGACGATCCAGGTCGACATGCAGGACCAGACCGCGCTGCAGCTGCAGGACGACCTGGCCGGCCAGATCTCCAGGACCGGTGCCTCGGGCGTGATGATCGACATCTCGGCGCTCGAGATCGTCGACTCCTTCGTCGGCCGCATGCTGACCAGCATCTCGGGCATCGCCCGCATCCTGTCGGCCACCACGGTGGTGGTCGGCATGCAGCCGGCGGTGGCGATCACCCTGGTCGAACTCGGGCTGTCGCTCGAGGGCGTGAGAACGGCGCTCAATGTCGAGCGCGGCATGGAGATGCTGCGCCGCGCGCGCCTGGAGAACGCTCTTGGCCGCTGACCCCACGGGCACGTTGCCGCTGCTGTCCGAGCACAACATCGTGGCCAGCCGCCAGATGGTGCGCGCGCTGTGCCAGGAACTCAAGCTGTCGCTGGTCGACCAGACCAAGATGATCACGGCCGCCAGCGAGCTGTCGCGCAACGCGCTGATCCACGGCGGAGGCGGGCGCATGCGCTGGGAGTTCGTCGAACGCAACGGCCGGCGCGGCCTGCAGCTGCACTTCGAGGACGAGGGCCGCGGCATCGAGGACATCGCGCTGGCGCTGACCGATGGCTGGACCAGCGGCAACGGCATGGGCCTGGGGCTGCCGGGCAGCAAGCGGCTGGTCAACGACTTCGAGATCCAGTCGGCGCCCGGCGCAGGCACCCGCGTGAGCATCACCAAGTGGAAGTGATCGCGGGCTGGACCCACAAGGCGATTCCGATCGACGATGCGAGCCGGGTCGGCGAGGCGCGACGGCATGCGGCGCAGGCCGCGGCCGAGATGGCCTGGAACGAGGTCGACGCCGGCCGGGTCGCGCTGGTCGTCACCGAGCTCGGTACCAACCTGCTGCGGCATGCGCGCAAGGGCCGGCTGCTGATCGCTTCGCGGCCGCAGATGCACGAGATCGAGGTCGTCTCGATCGACGAGGGGCCGGGCATCGAGAACCTCGCGCTGTCGATGCAGGACGGCCACTCCTCGGGCAGCACGCCCGGCACCGGCCTGGGCGCGGTGCGGCGGCTGGCCGACGAGTTCGACATCCATTCGTCGGTGCCCGAGGGCACGGTCTGCGTGGCGCGCGTGCGCGAGGCGCGCGGCCGCGGCGCGGCCGAGGTACCGGGCGCGCAGCGGGTGCAGATCGGTGCGCTGTGCCTGCCGGCGCCCTACGAATCCGTCAGCGGCGACGCGTGGGCGGCTTCGGTGTCGCCCGAGGGTGACAACTTCAACCTGCTGCTGGTCGACGGGCTGGGCCACGGGCCCGAGGCGGCCAAGGCCGCGCAGGCCGCGACCGAGGCCTTCGCGGAAGCACCTGGGCGCGAGGTCCGCGATGCGCTGCAGCAGCTGCACCAGCGGCTGCAGTCCACGCGCGGCGCGGCCGTGTGCGTGCTGAAGCTCGATACCGAGGGCGAGTCCATCGCCTGGTCGGGCGCCGGCAACATCGTCGGGCGCGTGCTCTCGGGCATCTTCGACAAGGGCATCCTGACCCAGCACGGCACCGCCGGCATGCAGATCCGCAAGCCCGAGGCCGCCACCATGGAACTTCCGCCGCACGCGCTGGTGGTGCTGCACAGCGACGGCATCGAGACGCGCTGGCAGGCCGACCGCATCCGGCCATTGCTGCAAAAGGACCCTACGCTGGTAGCCGCGGTGCTTTTGCGCGACCATACGCGTCACCGCGACGATGCGACGGTCGTGGTTCTGCGGCGAAAGGAATGGCGATGAGCAGCAGCGAACCCGACACCGCGCACGACACCGAGGCCTCGGCGCTCGCGCGCCAGCTGGCCGAGAGCCGCCAGGAGAGCGACGAGCTGCGCGCCGAACTCGAGGAAACCAACCGCGGCGTGGTGGCGCTCTATGCCGAGCTCGACGCGCAGGCCGAGCAGCTCAAGAAGGCCACCGAGCTCAAGAGCCGCTTCCTGGCCTACATGAGCCACGAGTTCCGCACGCCGATCAATGCGATCCGCAGCATCACGCGCATCCTCAACGACCGCATGGACGGCCCGCTCACGCCCGAGCAGGAGAAGCAGGTCGGCTTCGTCGAGACCATGGCCTCGGAACTGGCCGAGATGGTCGACGACCTGCTCGACCTGGCCAAGATCGAGGCCGGCCGCGTGGAAATCTCGCCGGCCTGGTTCGAGATGGTCGACCTGTTCTCGGCGCTGCGCGGCATGTTCCGCCCGGTACTGGGCAACCCGGCCACCGCGCTGATCTTCGAGGAGCCCGAGGGGCTGCCCAAGCTCTATACCGACGACCGCAAGCTGTCGCAGATCCTGCGCAACTTCATCTCGAACGCGGTCAAGTTCACGCCCGAAGGCGAGGTGCGCGTGACCGCGATGCGCGTGGGCGACGACCGCGTGCGCTTCTCGGTGGCCGACACCGGCATCGGCATCGCACCCGAGCACCATGCGGCCGTGTTCGACGACTATTCGCAGGTCGATTCGCCGGTGCAGAAGCGGCTGCGCGGCACCGGCCTGGGCCTCTCGCTGAGCAAGCAACTTGCCACGCTGCTCGGCGGCCATGTCGAGCTCGAGAGCGAACTCGGCAAGGGCTCGACCTTCTCGGTCACGCTGCCGGTGCAGCTGCGGCGCCAGTCCGGCGCCGAGGCGCAGAACGGCGAGGACGGATGGGGCTGGAACGGAGCCGGCGGCACCGCGAACGAACAGCACGCGGGGCAGGCATGAACATCGACCCCGTCATCAACATCACCATCGACCGCTCGCAGCACACGGTGCTGGTGGTCGACGACAACCCCACCACCCGCTACGCCACCGCGCGCGTGGTGCGCGCGGCCGGCTTCCATACGCAGGAGGCAGGCACCGGTGGCGAGGCCGTGCGGCTGGCGCCGAAGAACATCTCGGCGGTGGTGCTCGACGTGCACCTGCCGGACTTCAGCGGCTTCGAGGTCTGCCAGCAGCTGCGCCAGCGGCCCGAGACCTCGACCTTGCCGGTGGTGCACCTGTCGGCGACCTTCGTGCGAAACGAGCACAAGGTGGCGGGCCTCAACGCCGGTGCCGATGCCTACTTGGTGCATCCGGTCGAGCCGCCGGTGCTGATCGCCACCCTGCAGGCGCTGATCCGCGCGCGGCTGGCCGAGGAGCGGCAGCGCGCGAGCGAGGCGCGCTTTCGGGCCATCTACGACCAGGCGCCGCTGGGCATCGCGCTGATCGATGCACTGGGGCGCTTCGCCGACGTCAATCCCGCGATGCTCGGCATGCTGGGGCGCTCGCGCGAGACACTGATCGGACAGGCGGTCAGCGCCTTCGCGCCGCCGGACTGGACCGACTTCGTGCGCACCCACACCGTCGAGAGCACCGACCCGCTGAAGCCCGCGGCGCGCTGGACCGGCGAGTTTCCGCTGCTGCGCCAGGATGGCTGCTGGACCCGCCTCGAGTGGACCATGTCCACGCCGATCGAACCCGGCCTGCGCGTGGGCATTGCGCTCGACGTGTCCGAGCGCTTCGAACTCGAATCGCGCCGGCGCGAGGTGCTCGAGCGCGAGCAGGCGGCGCGTGCCTCGGCCGAGCGCCTGAGCCGCACCAAGGACGACTTCGTGGCCGTGCTCTCGCACGAGCTGCGCAATCCGCTCAACGCCATCGGCGGCTGGGTGCACCTGCTGAAGGTCGGCAATCGCGCGCCCGAGCAGATGGAGAAGGGCCTCAACGCCATCGACCGCAGCGTGAAGGCGCAGGCGCGGCTGATCTCCGACATCCTCGATGTCTCGCGCATCAGCTCGGGCAAGCTGCGGCTGCACCGCGAATGGGTGGACCCGGCCGCGCTGGTGAGCGCCTCGATCGAGGCCTCGAACGCGGCCGTGGCCGCGAAGAAGCTGTCCATCCACTTCAACCAGGAAGGCGCCGAGCAGGCCGCCTGGCTCGACGGCACGCGCTTCCAGCAGATCGTGTGGAACCTGCTGTCGAATGCCATCAAGTTCTCCAACGAGGGCGGTCGCATCGTGGTCGACCTGGTGCGCAGCGGCGACCGGCTCCATCTGTCGGTGCAGGATTTCGGCCGCGGCATCGCGAGCGATTTCGTGCCGCACCTGTTCGACCGTTTCTCGCAGAGCGACTCGCCCGACAACCGCTTCCATGGCGGGCTCGGCCTCGGGCTGTCGATCGTGAAGAACCTCGCCGAGCTGCATGGCGGTCAGGTCTCGGCCCACAGCGAAGGCGAGGGCAAGGGCGCCACCCTGCGCGTGTCGCTCGGCGTGGTGCCCGATGGCGACGGCGGGATCATCCTGCTCGACGCGCGCCAGGCCGCGGGCGATCCGCCCTCCGACCACCTGCTCGCGGGGCTCGAGGTGCTGGTGGTCGAGGACAACGTCGACGCCAGCGAGATCCTCGCGGTGGTGCTGTCCGACGCGGGCGCGCTGGTGCGCATCGCGCCCGACTACGACAGCGCGCTGCAGCTGCTCGACCAGAAATGGCCCGACGTGCTGGTGAGCGACATCGGCCTGCCGGGACGCGACGGCTACGACCTGATCCGCGAGCTGCGTCAGCTCGAGGTCGCGCGCGGCGAGCCGCGGATCTACGCGATCGCCCACACCGCCTTCACCCGGCCGCAGGACCACACCAAGGCGACCGAGGCCGGCTTCGATGCGCACCTGGGCAAGCCGCTGCAGCCGCATGCGCTGATTGCGCTGATCAACCAGCGCCACGGCTGAGCGCGGTTCTAGGCCGCCGGACCCTCCACGAACACGTCGGAATGGAAGTCGGCGGCATCGAGGCCGCAGCGCGCAAGCGCGGCCTCGCGCACCGCCGCCACCATCGCGGGCGAACCGCAGCAGTACAGCGCATGCCCGCGCAGGTCGGGGCAGGCCTGCACCAGCGCCTCGTCGGCCCGGCCGCGAACCTGTTCGGCGCGCAGGCTCTCGTCGAGCGTCGCGTCCTCGTCGCTCAACGCCGCGACGAAGCGCAGCGACGGCCATTGCCGCTGCCAGCGCGCGACCGCCGCGGGCAGGTAGATGTCCTGTGCGCGGCGCGCGCCCCACAGCAGCGTGATCGACCGGTCGACGCGGCGCTTCATCAGGTCGTCGAGGATGGACTTGACCGGCGCGAAACCGGTGCCGCCGACCACGAAGACCAGCGGGCCGGTGTCCTCGCTGCCACCGGCCAGCGAGAACGCGCCGAACGGCAGCTCCACCTCGAGCAGCTCGCCGCTTTCGAGCCGCGGCACGCGCGCGCTGAAGGCACCGCCGGGCACATGGCGCACATGCAGCGTCAGCGTGTCGCTCTCGTGCGGCGGATTGGCCATCGAGTAGCAGCGCGTGCTGCCGTCGTCGAGCTTCAGCTGCAGGTACTGGCCGGCCTGGAAGCGCGCGCGCTGGCCCGCGGGCAGCCGCAGCTGGAGCAGCGAGACGTCGGGCGCCGCGAGCTGGTGGCGAAACACCTTGGCCACGAAGCGCTTGCGCGCCGCGGGATCGACGCGCCGCCACGACACCGGCCGGATCTCGAGCGCGGGGCTCGCGGCCGTGCACATGCAGAACAGCACCTGGCCCGGCCCGCAGGTCTCGTTGACCATCGCGCCGCGGCCCGTGGGCGCGACCTCGCCGTGCGCGACCGTGCCCGCGCAGTTGCCGCACACGCCCTTACGGCACGAGTGGGGCAGCTCGATGCCGGCGCGCAAGGCGGCGTCGAGCACGGTCTCGCCCTCGTTGCCGTCGAAGGCCAGGTCGCTGTCGGCGATGGCGATGCGCTGGCTCATGGCACGACCTCGCCAGTGGCTCGCGGCGCGCCCGACAGCAGTGCGATGGTGCGCAGCACGGCCTCGGGGCTCGCGATGCCGCGGCCCGCGATGTCCATCGCGCTGCCATGGCCCACGCTCGACAGCAACGCATCGGCGCCGATGCTCAAAGCGCTTGCGGCGCGCGGCGCCAGCAGCTTGACGGGAATGTGGCCCTGGTCGTGGAACATCGCCACGTAGAGATCGTGCGCGCGGTCCGCGAGCAGCAGGTCGGCGCCCGAGGGCCCGGCCACGCGCAGGCCCTCGGCGCGCGCGGCCTCGACCGCCGGGGCGACGATCGCCGCGTCCTCGGGCCCGAACAGCCCGCCCTCGGAGGCATGCGGGTTGATGCCGAACACGCCGATCGAAGGCCGGGCCACGCCCAGCAGCGCGCAGGCCCGCGCGCCGGCACGGATCGCCTCGGCCACCAGCGCGGGCGTCATACGTTCGAGCGCGGTGCGCACGCTCTCGTGCAGCGTCGCATGCACGATGCGCAACCCGCCGCCCACGAGCAGCAGGAACACGCGGTCCTCGGCCATGCCGCAGACGCGCGCCACCAGCGAGGGATAGCCGCTGAAGGCGATGCCGGCGCGATGGATCGCGGTCTCGTGGTGCGGGCAGGCGACCACCGCATCGACCTCGCCGCGCCGGCAGGCCTGCAGCGCGGCCGTGGCCGATGCGACCGCGGAAGCGCCCGCCGCGGCGTCGATCTGTCCGGATCGCGCTTCGAGGTCGCCGGTCGTGACCAGCGCCGTATCGCGCAGCAGCGCGTCGAGGCCGAGCTGCGCCGCCGTGCGTTCGAACACATTGGCCGGTCCGTACAGCGCGATGCGTCCACGGTCTTCGCGCGGCAGCGCGGCCAGGGCCTTCAGCGCGATCTCGGGCCCGATGCCGTTGGGGTCGCCCGCCGTGAGCGCGAGCCGACGTGGCGTTCGATGAGAAGACTCGATGGTCACAGCGGCAGCGCGAGCAGGGTGTCGGTCACGGTGCTGTCGCACACGGCCACGCGCGACTGCAGCAGCAGGCGGCCGTCGCGCCGCACGAAGCGGTCCTCGTAGCTGCCGGTGGCGAACATCTCGGTCTGTCCCGTGGCCATGATGCGCGCCACCATGAAGGGCGTGCGCGCGCGCGCCGCGTCGCCCTCGGCCTCGAGCAGCAGCGGCATGCCCAGCAGATGGCGGTAGCGCTGCCGCTCGTAGATGTTGGCCTCGCGCAGCGCGGCGATGCGGTCCTCGAGCATCGCGCGCGAGTCGGCGTAGACGATGCCCGCGGGCAGTCCCTCGCGCTCGTTCTCGACGTGGGTGATGCGGTAGTGGCAGTCGTCGGCGAAGAACTCGGGCCAGCGTTCGAGCGCATCGCTGTCGATGGCATCGGCATAGGCCGCGTTGAAGGCGCACAGCGCCAGCAGGTCGATCATGGGTGTTCTTTCCTCGTCGGGTGCTCAAGCGCCCATGTGCTGGCGATAGGCCTTCCAGAAGCCGCGCACCGAGGCCTCGGTGGCGCGGCCTTCGCTCGAGACGGCGCCGTCGCCGCCCATCTCGACGATGGCCTCGTGGTCGGCCGCGCCCGCGATGCCGCGCTGCACGAAGCCGCCGACCGCGCCGTCCTCCATCGAGATGAAGCCCGCGGGCCCGACCAGGTTCGACTGCTTGAGCCGCACGCAGCGCTGTTCGGGCGTGTCGTCGACATAGCCGATGTAGGTCCAGTTGAGTTCCGTGCGCGCTGTGCCCTTGGGCAGCACCTGGCGTACCGCGAGGCAGTTCTGGATCTGCTGCAGCACGAAGCCCGGGAACACCGAGAGGATCTGCAAGGTCACGCCGTCGTCGTATTCCTTGAAGCCCGCGAGCACGCTCGGGTCCTTCAGGCGATAGCGGTCGTTGTCGGAGCGCAGCGCCTGTTCCTTGTACGACGCATCCTTTTCCGCGGCCGCGTCGATCATCGAATAGCTCACGTGGTGGCCACCGCTCTCGTCGACGATCACGCCGCCCTTCTGCGACAGGCGGTTGAGCTCGAAGGTGGTGAAGAACAGGTGCAGCAGGCTCGCGTGGTAGCTGTCCTTCACGTTCTCGACGTAGAGCTTCCAGTTGTTGGGCAGCGCCTGCGTGAAGCGGCCGATCACCTCCACCGGCTTGTGCAGCACGCGCTCGATGCGCGCGCAGATCTCGTCGCCGAGGTATTCCTCGATCGAGGGCACGTCCTCCGAGAAGCTGCCGAACACCAGGCCGCAGAAGCGCGCGATGCGCAGCTTGCGCGGCCCGTGTGCTTCCTTGCAGAAGCTCGCGGGCATGCCGCCCTGGCCCCTCACCCCCTTCTCGAAGGCCACGCCCGTGAGGTCGCCCTGGCGGTTGTAGCTCCAGGCGTGGTAGACGCACTGGAAGTTCTCGCTGCGGCCCGACTTCTCGAGCGCGATCAGCGCGCCGCGGTGCGCGCAGCGGTTCTCGAAGGCATAGATCTCGTCGTCGTCGTCGCGCACCACCACCACCGGCGTTTCGCCCGCGAAGGTGGTGCGGTAGCTGCCGCCCTCGGGCAACTCGGCCTCGAGGCACAGGTAGTTCCAGGTCTCGCCGCGGAAGATGCGCGCCTGCTCGTCGGCGGCCAGTTGCGCGTCGCTGTAGACGCCGAAGGGGATGCGCGTGAGGCCGGGCCCCGACCAGTGGATCGGTTGCGCGGACGCGGTGGATGAAGCGATGGACATGGCGGGCTTACTCGAGGGTGACGTTGGCGCTCTGGATGACCTTGTGCCACTTGGCGGACTCGGCCTGGATGAACTGGCCGGTGCGGGCGCTGTCCCAGCCGCGCGGCTCGGCGCCCTGTTCGGCGAACTTCTGCTTCACGTCGGGCAGCGCGAGCGCGGTGGCGATGGCCTTCTGCGTCGAGGCCACGACCGGTGCCGGCGTGCCTGGCGGCGCGACCACCGCGAACCAGGTCACGGCATTCATCGCGGGGAGCTTCTGCTCGGCGAAGGTCGGCGCCTCGGGCAGCGCGGGGCTGCGGTGCTCGTCGGCCACCGCGAGGATGCGGACCTTGCCGGTGCGCGCGAACTGCAGCGAGGAGGAGATGTTGTCGAAGAACACGTCGACCTGTCCGCCGATCAGGTCGACCAGCGCGGGCGCCGTGCCCTTGTACGGCACGTGCGTCATCTCGGTGCCCGTGAGCTGCATGAACAGGCTGGCCGTGAGGTGCGAGGTGGTGCCGTTGCCCTGCGAGGCGAAGCTCACCTTGCCCGGGTTGGCCTTGAGGTAGGCGATGAACTCGGCCACGTTGTGCACCGGCAGCTTCGGGTTCACCACCAGCACGTTGGGCACCGTCGCGAGCACCGTCACCGGCACCCAGCGCGTGGGATCGAAGCCCAGCTTCTTGTAGAGGTGCTGGTTGATCGCGATCGGCGCGGGCGGCGAGGCCAGCAGCGTCTTGCCGTCGGGCTCGGCGCGGTAGACCACGTCGGCGCCGATGTTGCCGCCGGCGCCCGTGCGGTTCTCGATCACCAGGCCGCCGGAGAACTGGTCGCGCAGCTTGTCGGCCACCACGCGCGGCAGGACGTCGGCGGTGCCGCCGGCGGGGAAGGGCACGATCATGCGCGCGACCTTCTCGTTGGCGGTCTGCGCCTGCGCGGCGGGCGGCAGCGCGGGCAGCATCAGCGCGGCCAGGGCCGCCAGGCCGAGCGTGCGCGCGGCGAGTCTGTGGAACATCGTGTGTCTCCGTCTTGTTCGTGCATCGAGGGTTTTCAGTGTCCTTGCGAGCAGGTGGGCGGACAAGCTAGATTTGCGCTATGCGCAAAAACGAAACCGAAGCCCCGAGCGAGGAAGAGCCCGCCCCCGACAAGAACTTCGTCGCCTCGCTCGAGAAGGGGCTGGCCGTGCTGACCTGTTTCGGCCGCCAGCACAGCCGCCTCAACGTGTCGGAGGTCGCGCGGCTCACGCGCAGCACGCCGGCCTCGGCGCGGCGCTCGCTGCTGACCCTGCGCGCGCTCGGCTACCTGGACAGCGAAGGCAAGCGCTTCTGGCTGCTGCCCAAGGCGCTGCTGGTGGCGCATGCCTATCTGGCGTCGCGGCCCGAGCCTTCGGTGGCGCAGCCGCTGCTCGACGCGCTGTCGGAGCGCACGCGCGAATCGGCCTCGCTTGCGCTGCTGCAGGACGACGACGCGATCATCATCGCGCGCTCCACCGCGCGGCGCAGCCTCAGCACCGGCCTGGGCATCGGCTCGCGCCTGCCGGCCTACTGCGCGGCGCTGGGCCGCGTGCTGCTCGCGAGCCTGCCGCCCGAGGAAGCCGAGCGCCGCATCCGCGCCATGCCGCGCCCGCGGCTCTCGCCGCGCACCGTCACCGACGCGGCCGAGGTGCTGGCCATCGTCGCGCGCTGCCGCCGCGAGGGCTACGCCAGCAACGACGGCGAGCTCGAACTTGGCGTGCGCTCCATGGCCGTGCCGGTGCGCGACCGCGCGCAGCAGGTGGTGGCGGCGATGAGCATCGCGGTGCGGACCGAGCGCATGACGCTGGCGGAGTTTCGGGAAGCCTTTTTGCCGGCGCTGCAGAAAGCGAGTGCGAGCTTGAGCGCGCGCCTGTATCCGGGATGACGCGAGGCGGCAGCCTCGGCACGGCGATGCAGAATGCCGTCGACAGAGACCACCGCCACGACAACAGCTTCATGAACCTCCGTCCCTCTTCCGCCCGCGTGCTGCTCGTGGGCGCGACCCTCGCCCTGCTGGCCGCCTGCGCCTCGAACCCGCCCGCCGACCCCGGCGAATGGAAGCCCAACCCGCCCAACCCCAATGCGCCGTACCCCGCCGAGTCGCGCACGAATGGCGAGCAGGGCATGGTGATGCTGCGCGTGCGCACCACGCCGGCGGGCAAGCCGGCCGCGATCGAGGTGCAGAAATCGAGCGGCTATCCGCGGCTGGACCGCTCGGCGGTCGAGACGGTCTGGAAGTGGCAGTTCAAGCCCACGCCCGACGATGGCACCGTGGTCTGGCGCGAGGTGCCGATCCGCTTCTTCATCACCTCGCTGCCGCAGCAGCAAAGGCTCGACTGACAACGCCACCGCTCAGGCGGTGGCCGGCGCGTCGTCCGTGAGCTGCTGCAGCGCCTCGCGCAGCTTGCCGAGGTCGGCCGGCTTCGAGAAGTGCGCGTCGAAACCGGCCTCCAGCGCCTGGCGCCGGTCCGATTCCTGGCCATAGCCGGTCAGCGCGAGCAGGGCGATCCGCCGCGTGCCCGATTCGCGCTCACGCTCGCGCACGCGCCGCGCGAGCTCATGCCCGCTCATCCCGGGCAGACCGATGTCGAAGATGCCCGCGTCCACCGGCCCGGCCTCGAGCAGCTGCAGCGCCTCCTCGGCGCTGCCGGCCTTGCGGACATCGTGCCCTTCGAGCGCGAACCACTCGGCCAGCACGTCGAGTGCGTCGAGGTTGTCGTCGACCAGCAGCAGGCGCAGCGCGGGCGCGCCGACGGCGGCCGCATCGGCGGGCGCTTCGGGTTCGGGGGCCGCGGCGCCGGCCAGCGGCAGGCGCACGATGAAGCGGCTGCCCCGTCCCTCGCCAGCGCTCTGCGCTTCGATCAGCCCGCCATGCAGCTTCGCGAGGCTCTGCGCGATGGCCAGGCCCAGGCCCAGGCCGCCGGCCGCGCGCTGCAGCTGCTGCGCGCCCTGCACGAAGCGGTCGAACACATGGGGCAACAGATCGGGCGCGATGCCGATGCCCTCGTCGCTGATCGACAGCTCGGCCTGGCCGCCAGCCATGCGCAGGTCGAGCGCGACGTCGTCGGTGGGCTGGGTGAACTTGGCGGCGTTGTTCAGCAGGTTGCACACGATCTGCACCAGCCGCAGCGGATCGCCGAGCACCGGCACCGGCTGGTCGGGCAGGCTCAGGCGCGGCATGCGCGCGCGCGGCTGCAGCGCGGGCTGCGTGAGCTCGATCGCCTTGGCGGCCACATCGCGCAGATCGACCGGCTCGGGGCGCAGCACGATCTTGCCCGACACGATGCGCGAGATGTCGAGCAGGTCGTCGACCAGCCGCGACAGGTGGCGCACCTGGCGCTCGATGATCTGGCGCTCGCGCGGAAAGGCCTTCTCGTCCTTGCGTTCTATCAGCGTGAGCGCGAGCGAGATCGGCGCCAGCGGGTTGCGCAGCTCATGGCCCAGCATGGCGAGGAACTCGTCCTTGGCCTGGCTCGCCACCTCGGCCTGGGTCTGCGCCTTGCGGGCGCGCGCGAGCAGGCGCACGTTGTCCAGGGCCAGCGCGGCGCGCTGCGCGAGTTCGCCGATCAGGGCACCGTCGGCCGGCGAGAAGCGCCGCTTCGAGCGGTCCTGCAGGATCGCCATCGCGCCGATGGTGCGGCCGCGCGCCACCAGCGGCACCACGCAGCCGGCCGTGATGCCCAGCATCTGCACGAAGGCGCGCAGCTGCGGGTCGAGCAGCTCGAAGTCGCCAGGGTTGTCGAGGTTGCCGATGAAGGTCTGGCCGCTGGCGACGGCCCAGGGGAACGAGCCGGGGCCCGTGGTCGGGGCCGCGCTGTTGTCCACGAAGGTCGCGATCTCGGCGCTGCGCGCGGGATCGGCATGGTGGGTGAGCTTGCGCTCGAGCACGTCGTGCTCGTCGAGCAGGTCGATGCGGCAGAGGTCGGCCACGTGCGGCACGATGATGCCGGCGATGGCCTGCAGGGTCGACTCTTCTTCCAGCGAGCGCGACAGCACCGCGCTCGCGCTCACGAGACGCTCGAGCTGGGTCTGCGCGGCCTGCGCCCCGGTGCGTGCCTCGCGCTCGGCGTTCAGCAGGCTGTCGCGCTCGGCCTCGTGTTCGGTGCGCTGGGTGACGGCATCGGCCAGCGCATGCGCCACGGCGTCGATCTCGGCGATGCCCGAGGCATGGGTCGAGACCGGCAGGCCGTGCCCCAGCGCATCGGCGCTGCGGCGCAGGCGCGCCATCGGCCGCGTGATCGAGCGCGACATCCACCAGGCCGCGAGCGCGCCGAGCAGCAGCGAGACCAGCAGGCCGCCGCCATAGGCGACCAGGGTGCGGCGCAATGCGTCGTCGGCCACGGCGGTGGGCGCGCCGAGCGCGACGATCCACGGCGCGACGTCGATGCGCGCCACCGCCGTCTGCACCTCGGTGCCATCGACGTTGTGCGTGGTGCCGACGTATTCGCGCCGGTCCTTCATCGTCTGCAGCAGCGCGCGCAGGCTGTCGCTGGGCGGCCGGCCACGGAAGCGATCGTCCTCGCGCGAGCGCGCCACGCGCGTCAGCGCCGCATCGAAGACCGAGACCGCCCAGCCCTCGGGCACGCGCTGGCGCGCCAGCACGGCGCCGATCGCCTCGGGTCGCACGATGGCGGTGAGCACGTAGCGCACCGCGTCGTCGCGCACCACCGGCACCCGCACCGCGAAGGCCAGGTTGCCGCGCGGCCCCGGCGTCAGCGCGCCGATGCCGGGTTGGCGCGTGCGGATCACCTCGGCCAGGCTGGCGGCCTCGACCACCTCGCCGCCGGGTCCGGCCACCGAGCCCTCGCTGCTGAAGACCACCTTGCCCGAGGGCGCGATCAGCAGCACGCCGCGCCATTCGGGGTGCGTGGCCCGCAACGCCTTGGCGAGCACCAGTGCGTCGATCAGCCCGCTGTCCTCGCTGGCGCCCAGCGGCTCGGCCAGCGCCAGCGCCTGCAGCGCCGAAATCGTGAGCCGCAGCTCGCTGTCGACCGAGGTGGCGAGCGCGCGCGCCACGCCCATGGTGGAGGTCTGGGTCTGCGCGCGTTGGGCCTGCAGCAGCCCGTTGAGCGCGAAGCCGCAGACGACGGCCAGCGGCAGCAGGGCTGCCGAGGCCACCAGCAGGAGCCGGACCGAGAGGGAGGGAGCGCGCATTCGCCTGACGTGATCAACCGCAAAGCGGTGATTGTTGCTCAGCCGGCGAGGGCGGCAATCCCGGGTTTTCGGTAGCCGCCGGCACGGCGCCTGCCGCGCCGCGCTTTCGCTCGCCGCGAAAGCTCCGCGCCTCGAAGCTAAACCAAGCGCGGGCTCGCGTTCCTAAAGTTGCGCCACGGGCCACAGGCGATGGCCGCGAACAGGAGAAAAGATGCCTTCCCGAGACAAAGAAACCATCGACCCGATCACCCTCGAAATCTGGTGGAGCCGGCTCGTCGCCATCGCCGACGAGGCGGCCACCGCGCTGCTTCGCACCGCCTTCTCGACGATCGTGCGCGAATCGAACGACTTCGCCACGGTGCTGATGAACCGGCATGGCCAGTCGATCGCCGAGAGCACCGGCGGGATTCCCGCCTTCGCCGGCATCGTGCCGCGCACCACCAAGGCGATGCTCGAAACCTACCCCGCGTCCGGCTGGCGCGAGGGCGATTGCCTGATCACCAACAACCCCTGGCTGGCGACCGGCCACCTGCCCGACATCGCGATCGTCACGCCGATCTTCTTCGCGGGCGAGCTGGCCGGCTTCGCGGGATCGGTGGCCCATTCGCCCGACATCGGCGGCAATCCGGGCGCCGGGGCGCAGGAGCTCTACGAGGAGGGCGTGTGCATCCCGCCGATGCACCTCTACCGCGCCGGCCGGCGCAACGACGAGATGCTCAAGCTGTTCCTCAACAACGTGCGGCTGCCCGAGCAGGTGCTCGGCGACATCGAAGCGCAGGTCACGGCCAACGAGGTGTGCCGCCGCCGCACCGTGGACTTCATGACCGACGCCGGGCTGCGCTCGCTCGACGCCCTCTCGGAGGCGGTGCACGAGCGCTCGGAGATGGCGGTGCGCAAGGCGATCGCCGCGATCCCCGACGGCCGCTACGAATCCGCCATCGATGCCGACGGGTTCGCGCACCGGCCCACGCACATCCGCTGCGCGATCACCATCAGCGGCGATTCCATGACGGTGGACTACGAAGGCAGTTCGCCCCAGGTGGACCGCGGCACCAACTGCACGATGAACTACACGCAGGCCTACTCGGTCTATCCGATCAAGTGCGTGCTCGATCCCGCGACGCGCAGGAACGAGGGCTCGTACCGGCCGATCCTGGTCAAGGCGCCCGAAGGCAGCATCCTCAACGCGCGCCATCCGGCGGCCGTGGCGGCGCGCCACCTCACCGGCCACATGCTGTGCTGCGCGATTTACCAGGCGCTGGCGCGCGTGATCCCGGACCAGGTGCTGGCCGACAGCGGCGGCACGCCGGCGATGCGGGTGCGCTTCAGCGGCGCAACGGGCTCGGGCTCGCGCTTCGCGCAGATTCTGTTCGCCAGCGGCGGCATGGGGGCGTCGGCGCGGGGCGACGGGCTGTCGACCACGGCCTTCCCGACCAACTCGGGTGCCGGCAGCATCGAGGCGCTCGAAGCGGTGGCGCCGGTGCTGGTGCGCCGCAAGGAATACCGGACCGACTCCGGCGGCGCGGGCCGGCACCGTGGCGGGCTGGGGCAGCGCTGCGAGGTCGAGAACATCACCGGGCGGCCCATGCAGCTGGCGCTGCTCGCCGACCGCGAGCGCCATCCCGCGCTCGGCATCCTCGGCGGCCAGCCCGGTGCGCCCACGGCCGCCTTGCTCTCGAACGGCGCGGCGCTGTCGCTGAAGTCGAAGGTCGAGTTCCCGCCCGGCGAATGCGTGACCTTGCTGTTCGCGGGCGGCGGAGGCTACGGCCCGCCGCGAGAGCGCGATCCAGCGCGTTTGCGCCGCGATGTGTCGGACGGCTTCGTGTCGCCAGCGGCGGCCCTGGCCAGCTACGGGCAGGACGAGGGAGCGATGCAATGAGAAAGACCACCCGCATCGGCGTCGACATCGGCGGTACCTTCACCGACTTCGTGCTGCACGACGAGGCACGCGGCATCACGCGCACCGGCAAGCGGCTGACCACGCCGGCGCAACCGAGCCAGGCCATCGTCGAGGGCATCGAGCGGCTGCTGGCCGAGACCGGCACGCGGGCCGGACAGATCGCCAGCATCGTGCATGGCACGACGTTGATCACCAACACCGTGCTCGAGCGCACCGGCGCCAAGGTCGGGCTGCTGGCCACCGAGGGCTTCCGCGACGTGCTCGAGATGGGGCGCGAGAGCCGCTACGACGTCGACGACCTGTTCCTGCAGCCGGCGCCGCTGATCGTGCCGCGCTCGCTGCGCCTGGGCGTGGGCGGCCGGTTGCTCGCCGACGGCAGCGAACGCACCCCCCTCGACGAGGACGGCGTGGCGCGTTCGGTGCGCACGCTGGTGGAGGAGCACCGCATCGAAGCGCTGGCGATCGCCTTCTTCCATGCCTACCGCAATCCAGCGCACGAGCGGCGCGCGCGGCAGATCGTGCACGGGCTGTACCCCGGCCTCCTCGTGAGCCTGTCGGCCGAGGTCGCACCCGAGATCCGCGAGTTCGAACGCACCACCACCGCCTGCGTCAATGCCTACGTGCAGCCGCGCGTGCACGGCTACCTCGACCGGCTCGGCGCCGACCTGGCGGCGCTGGGCTTCGAGGGCGACCTGCGGATCATGTTGTCCGGGGGCGGCATCACCACCGTCGACGAGGCCAAGCGCTATCCGGTGCGCCTGATCGAATCGGGCCCGGCGGCTGGCGCGATGGCGGCCGCCTTCGTGGCGCGCACCGCCGGCGAGCCGCGCATGGTGTCGTTCGACGTCGGCGGGACCACCGCCAAGATGTGCCTCATCGAGCAGGGGCAGCCGCACCTGAAGCACGACTTCGAGGCCGGGCGCCTGCGCAAGTTCAAGCAGGGTTCGGGCCTGCCGCTCAAGGTCACGGTCATCGACATGATCGAGATCGGCTCGGGCGGCGGCTCGATCGCCGCGGTGGACGCGGTGGGCCTGATGAAGGTCGGCCCGCGCAGCGCAAGCTCCGTGCCGGGGCCGGTCTGCTACAACCGCGGCGGCACTGAGCCGACGGTGACCGACGCCGACCTGCTGCTCGGTTGCCTCGACCCCGCGTTCTTCCTCGGCGGCGAGATGGCGCTGTCGATCGACAAGGTCCGCTCGGCCGTGAGCGAGAAACTGGCCGGCCCGCTGGGCATCGGCAGCGAGGAGGCGGCGCGCGGGATCCGCAGCATCGTCGACGAGAGCATGGCCGCGGCCACGCGCATGCACCTGGCCGAGAAGGGCAAGGACCCGCGCGCCTACACGCTGTTCGCCTTCGGTGGCGCCGGTCCGGTCCATGCCTATGCGCTGGCCAGGCTGCTGAAGATGCGCAGGATCATCGTGCCGATGGGGGCCGGGGTGATCTCGGCGCTCGGGTTCCTGGTGGCGGCGCCCGCGGTCGACGAGGTGCGTGGCTACGTGACCAGCCTGGAGCAGGTCGACTGGGACCACGTCAACCGCATCTATGCCGAGATGGAGGCCTCGGCCAGCGTGCTGCTGCTGGGCGCCGGCGGCGACGCGGCCCAGATCTCGATGCGCTGGTCGGTGGACATGCGCTATCTGGGCCAGGGCTTCGAGATCACCGTGGACATTCCGCGCGGCCCCCTGGGCGCGGCCGATCGCGGCGCGATCCGCGATGCTTTCGTGGCCACCTACGCGGCGCGGTTCGACCGCACGGTGCGCGACGTCGGCATCGAGGCGATCAACTGGCGCCTGTCGGCGAGCCTTCCCGCTCAGGACATCAGCCTCGCGCATGCACCGGTGCAAAGCGATCCGCTGCGTGGCGTGCGGGTGGTGAACTTCGCGGAATTCGGCGACCTGCCGGCGCGGGTCTATGACCGCTATGCGCTCAAGCCCGGCGACCGTTTCCAGGGGCCGGCCGTGGTCGAGGAGCGCGAATCGAGCTGCAGCTTCGGTCCCGATTGCGTGTTCTCCATCGACCGGCACTTCAACCTGGTCATCGAGCTCGGTGCCGCGCAAGAAGTGGCGGCGAGCCGGGGCAACGTGGCCGAGGAGGCCATCGCGCCATGAGCACGCTCTTTTCGGCGCGGCGCGTGGTCGTCACGCAGCGCTTCTTCGATGCGCAGGCCCGCGCCTTTCTCGAACAGCACGGCTGCACGGTGAGCGAGCTCGAGCTTCCGGCTGGCGTGGCCGACGGGGATCTCGGCGTCGACGTGCTGCGGCGCCATCTCGAGGGCGCGCAGGGCTGGATCGTCGGCCACGCGCGCGTCGACGATGAGTTGCTGCGTGCGCTGCCCGCGCTGCGGGTCATCGCGCGGCGCGGCGTGGGGCACGACCGGGTGGACCAGGATGCGGTGCGCCGCCACGGCAAGGTGGCGACCATCGCAGCGGGTGGCAACGACGCCGCGGTGGCCGACCATGCGATCGCGCTGATGCTGGCGGTGGGCCGCCGCCTGCACGAAGCGCGGGCACAACTCGTCGCCGGCGACTGGTCTATTCCGCTGGCCACCGAGCTCTATCGCAAGACCGTCGGTGTGGTGGGGCTCGGGCGCATCGGCCGCGGCGTGGTGAGGCGCCTGCGCGGCTTCGAGGCCCGGGTGCTGATCGCCACGCCAGAGCGCGACGAAGCCTTCGTCGCCGAGCAGGGCGCGCGCTTCGCCAGTCTCGACGAACTGCTGGCCTGCGCCGACATCGTCAGCCTGCACGCGCCGCTGACGTCGGCGACCCACAGCTTGATCGACGCCGCGGCGCTCACGCGCATGAAGCGCGGCGCCATCCTGGTCAACACCGCGCGTGGCGGCCTGGTCGACGATGCCGCGCTGCTGGCCGCGCTCGAGGAAGGGCGGCTCGGCGGCGCCGGGCTCGACGTGTTCGAAAGCGAGGCCGATCCCGGCTTGCAGGCGGTGACGCACGCGCTGCTGCGGCTGCCGCAGGTGGTCGCCACGCCGCATGCGGGGGCGTCGACGGCCGAGAGCCTCGCACGCACGAACCTGATCGCGGCGCGCTGCGTGGTGCAGGTCCTCGATGGTCAGACGCCCGCCGCCGAATGTCTTCTGGCCGATGGCCGCTCTCCCAACCTCTCCAGATGAAAGAAGAACGATGCAGACAAGCGTGAAAGTCCTGGTTCCCTCGGGCTCGATCGGCGCCGGCGCGCGATCGCAGCAGCCCTTCGAGCGCGGCATGCGCGAGCGTCCCGACGTGATCGCCGTGGACGGCGGCTCCACCGATTCCGGTCCGCACTACCTGGGATCGGGCCAGGCCAAGTGCTCGGTGGGTGCGTTGCGCTACGAGCTGCGGCAACTGATGGTCGCGCGTGCCGAGCTCGGCATTCCGCTCATCGTGGGCAGTTGCGGCACCTGCGGCTCCGATGCGGGCGTGAACCTCATGCGCGATCTGTGCCGCGAGATCGCGATCGAGCTCGGGCAGGCCTTGCGTGTGGCTTGCATCTACAGCGAGCAATCGGCCGCGGCGGTGAAGACGGCGCTCGCACAGGGCCGCATCTCCGGTCTGCAGCCACTGCTGCCGATCGACGACGCACTGATCGAACGCTGCTCTCACATCGTCGCAGCCATGGGCGTGGAGCCGATCATCCATGCGCTCGGGCAGGGCGTGGACATCGTGCTCGCCGGGCGAGCGACGGACACGGCGCTGATGGCGGCCGTGCCGCTGATGCGCGGCGTCCATGCCGGGGCCGCCTGGCATGCGGGCAAGATCCTGGAGTGCGGCGCGCACTGCACCACCAAGCCGATGGCCGGCGCCGTGATGGCGACCATCGACCAGACCGGCTTCACCGTGCAGGCCCTGGCCGAGGGCGCGCGCGCCACGCCGCGGACCGTGCTGGCGCACATGCTCTACGAGAACTCGAACCCGCACGTGCTGGTCGAGCCGGGCGGCACGCTCGAGGTCGAGCGGGCCCGCTACGAATCGATCGACGACCAGCGCGTGCGCGTCGAGGGCTCGACCTGGACGCCGGCCGATGCCTACACCGTCAAGCTCGAGGGCGCGGCGCCGGCCGGCCATCAGGCGCTGATCATGTGCCTGCTGCGCGCGTCGCGCTACAAGGACCGCTTCGACGAATGGATCGGAAATCTCGAGCGGCGCTCGCGCGAACTGATCGCGCTGCAGCTCAAGCTGGAGAGCGGCGACTACCATCTGCAGTTCCGCGCCATCGGCCGCGACGCGACGCTCGGTGCGCTGGAATCGCTCCCGGGCAACCCGGCCGAGATCGGGGTGATGGCGATCGTCACCTCGCCCACGCAGGAGCGTACCCGGGAACTGCTGGCGATCCTCAACTCACCGATGCTGCACTTCCCGCTGCCGGACGACGAGGAGCTGCCCACGCACTGCTTCCCGCTGTCGCCCGCCTCGATGAACCGGGGCGTGGTCTACGAGTTCGTGCTCAACCACGTGATGACGGTGTCCGATCCGCTGTCGCCGTTCCGTTTCGACTACGCCACCTTCGGAGAACCGCTGTGACCCGCCCCGATCCTTCCAGCTACGACGTACGGTCCAAGAATGCCGGGCCGTTCTGGCTCACCATCGACATCTTCTGCCACGATGCCCGGGCCTTCCGGGCGCTGTGCGACGAGCCGCGGCTGCAGTCCGACGAGATCGCCCGGCTGCTGCGCGGCGATGCCGCCAGCGTGAAGGTGTTTCGCATCGAGGCGCTCAACGTCATCAAGATCAGCCTGCCGAGGCCGGTGGTGCAGGGTTCGCTCGAGGACCGCGACCTGCATGGCGCGCAGTGGGCTCATCTCGTGCAGGAATCGCTGGCGCGCGGTTGAACCGCGCGCCCACCTGCGCCTCGAACAACGACCAGAAGCCGCATCAAATGCGGCTGCCGGAGACAAGACATGCCATCGACGACCATCCCTTTCAACCCGCGGCGCCGTCGCGCGCTGGCCATCGGTGCCGCCGCGTTCCTGCCCGCTCCCTTCGCGTGGGCGCAGGGCTATCCGACGAAGCCGATCCGGCTGATCCTGCCCAATGCGCCGGGCTCCTCGGTCGACAACATGGCGCGCCAGCTCTCGGTCGGACTCGGCGCCGCGCTCGGCCAGTCGATCGTGGTCGAGAACGTGCCCGGCTCGGGCGGGCTGATCGGCATCGGCCAGATGCTGCGCGCGCCGCGCGACGGCTACACCATCGGCATGGTGGCGAACAACTACGCGATCGGTCCCAGCCTCTATCGGCTGCCCTATGACCCCGCCAGGGACATCGTCCCGGTGTCGCTGCTGGTGACGGGGCCGATGGTGCTGGTCACGCATCCCGCGCTGCCCGCCCGCACGCTCGCGGATTTCATCGCGCTCGCGAAGTCGCGGCCGGCCGAGAAGTCCCTGAGCTTCGGCAGCGCGGGCGTGGGCACCGTCGGCCACCTCGCGGGCGAGCTGATGGCGACGTCGGCCGACGTGAAGCTGCTGCATGTGCCCTACAAGGGCAACAACAACTTCACCACCGACCTCGTCGGCGGGCAGCTCGATGCCGGCTTCATCGCGGCGGGCGTCGCGATGCCGCTGGTCAGACAGGGCAGCCTGCGCGCGCTGGCGCTCACCACGCCGAAGCGCCTGGCGCTGATGCCTGAGGTTCCGCCGATGGCCGAGGCCGGCTTGCCCGGTTTCGATCTCGGCGGCTGGCAGGCGATGATCGCGCCGGCCGGCATTCCGGCGCCGGCGCTCGAGCGGCTCAACGCGGAGATCGTTCGGGTGCTGAAGTCGAAGGAGGTCTCCCGCTTCGTCGAGGAGCAGGGCAGCCAGGTGGTGGCGAGTTCGCCGGCGGAGGCCGGGAAGCTGATTGCACGCGACATCGCGCGCTATGCGGACTTGTCGCGCCGCCTCGGTCTGAAGCCCGAGAATTGAGGCGCCGCCCGCGCCGAAGGGCCGGCAGCCGCCGGTTGCGATGCGCAGCCGGCGAACCCTTCACCCAGTCGACGAGGCGGCCGCCATGAAGCAACTCGAGTTCACCACCCTGCGCCTCTTCGCCGCCGTCGCGGAGGCCGGCAGCCTTTCGGCGGCCGCGGAGAAAAGCAATATCGCGGTGGCGGCGGTCAGCAAGCGCATCAGCGATCTCGAGAGTTCGACGGGCAGCCAGTTCTTCTATCGCCATGCGCGCGGCATGACGCTCACGCCCGCGGGGCGTGCCTTGCTGCAGCACGCCAGGCAGATCCTGTTCGGCGTCGATCGCATGCACATGGATCTGAGCCAGTACGCGCTCGGCGCGAAGGGGCTGGTGCGCGTGGCGGCGACGGGCTCGGCGGTCACGCAATTCCTGCCGGGCGAGCTCAAGCGCTTCGGCGACCTGCATCCGAACATCGCCATCGACCTGTCGGAATGGACGAGCGAGCAGATCGTCGACGCCGTGCTCGACGGGCGCGTGGACATGGGCATCTTCATCGGGCCCAGCGGCAACGATGCGATCACGACCCATCCCTACCATACCGATCGGCTGTGCCTGGTGGTGCCCAAGGGCCACCTCTTCGCCGCGCGCGCCAGCGTGCGCTTCGCCGACACGCTGGACGAGGACTTCATCGGCCTGTCGCCCAGCAGCTCGATCGCGCAGCACCTGATGGCGGCGAGCGGCGGCAAGCTCAAGGTGCGCATCAACGTGCGCGGCTGCGATGCGTTGTGCCGGATGGTGGCCGAGGGCCTGGGCATCGGCGTGAGCCCCTACCTGATCGTGCGGCACTACGTGTCGGCCACGCCGGTCGAGCTGGTGGCGCTCGAGGACGATTGGGCGCAGCGCCAGCTGCTGATCGGCATCCGTTCGGGCGACGACGGCTTGTCGGGGGCCGCGCAGTCCTTTCTCGCGCACTGCATCGAGGCGGCCAGGCGCTCCTGCGACTGAGGCTTTCTCGAGCGGCGAAGGGCGGCCGCTCTCGAAGCTAAACCACGCCCTCGCCCTTCTTTCTAAATTCCAGTGGCCCTCGCACCGGCGGTGCGTGCAGGCAGACAAGAACCACTGGAGACAAACCATGAAACCAAGCCTTGCCGCGACCGCGGCAGTCGCTGCGGCCTGCGCCGCTTCCGCCGCTTCGGCGCAGTCGTCGATTCTCATGTTCGGCGTGGTCGACACGGCCATCGGCGCATTCTCGAGCCGCGCCGAGCCCTCCTTGCGCACGCTCGCCGCTGACCCCGCGGCGGCGGCGCGCGGTGGCATCAGCCTGCGCCGCAACGCGATGATCAATTCGGGCCACAACTCGAGCCGCTTCGGCTTTCGAGGCACGGAGGATCTCGGCGGCGGACTGGCCGCGAGCTTCTGGCTCGAGGCACCGATCTCGAACGACGACGGCCAGACCGGCATCGCCTCGTTCTCGCGCCGCTCCACCGTCAGCCTGTCGGGCGGCTTCGGCGAGATCCGCCTGGGCCGCGACTACACGCCCACCTTCTGGAACGACTCGGTGATGGACCCCTTCGGCCAAGTCGGGCCGGGAACGAACCTGCTGCTGGCGGCCAGCACGAGCGAGCCGGGCTTCGGTGCCAACGGCAATTACGCGCGCGTCGGCAATTCGGTGGGCTACTTCCTGCCGAAGGATCTCGGTGGCTTTTACGGGCAGCTGATGTACGGCTTCCACGAGAACACGCGCTACGCGCCGGGCGACAGCACGCCGCCGGGCATCGGGCCATCCGGCCGGCTCAATGCCGGCGCGGTGCCGGCGGTGCGTGCCGGCCGCTATGTCGGCGGGCGTTTCGGCTATGCGAGCGGTCCGCTCGACATCGCCGTGGCCTACAGCGCCAACACCGTGGCCGACAACTTCTATGCGGGAACCACGGACAGCGTGCGCACGGCCAATCTCGGCGTGGCCTACGACTTCGAGGTGGCCAAGCTCACGGCGGAGGTCTCGCGCGTGGAGCGCGTGCGCAAGTACGCGCAGCAGCCTGTCGTGGGCGCCGTGCCGGACACGAAGCTTTCGGGCTATCTGCTCGGCGTCCAGGTGCCGGTCGGGCCGGGCCTGATCCGCGCGTCGTACGCGCGGGTGCGCTACGACCTGAACGCGGCGTTCCCCGCAGCCGATCCCTCGGCGTCGAAGCTCGCGATCGGCTACGTGCACAACCTCTCGAAGCGAACGGCGCTCTATGTCACGGCCGCGCGGGTGCGCAACCGCAACGGGGCTGCATTGACCGTCGGCGGGGCGCCCGCGTTCACGGCAACCGCGGGCTATGTGCCCGCGACCTCGACCGGCTACGTGATGGGTGTGCGGCACGCCTTCTGAGCCGGGCGCGAGGGGAGGGGACGCCGGTCCAGGGCGTCGAGCGGGGCTGCCGATCCGGGGTTTGTACTACATCAAACATGATATATCATGTGTCAAACTTCGGAAAAGCTGCCAAGGATCCCGCATGCCGTCCGTGTCTCCCGCCGCCTCGTCCACCTCGTCGAACCGTCACGATCTCCAGCTTCGGCAGCGCGCCGCCAAGGTCGTGCCCGGCGGCATGACGGGGCATCTGAATGCGGCCTCGCTGCCCGCGGGCTATCCGCAGTTCTTCGAGCGCGGCCAGGGCTGCCGCGTCTGGGACGTCGACGGCAACGAATACATCGACTTCATGTGCAGCTGGGGGCCGAACCTACTGGGCCATCACCATCCGGTGGTCGATGAAGCCGCGCGCAAGCAGCAGGCGCTGGGCGACTGCCTCGACGGCCCCACGGCGCGCTTCGTCGAGCTGGCCGAACGCTTCGTCGCGCGCAGCGCCCATGCCGACTGGGTGCTGTTCCAGAAGAACGGCACCGACGCCACCACCGTCTGCCTGATGGTGGCGCGCGCGGCCACGGGCAAGCGCAAGGTGCTGGTCGCGACCAAGGCCTATCACGGCGCCGATCCCTGGTGCACGCCGATCCCGCAGGGCATCACGCCCGAGGACCGCGCGCACCTGATCCACTACACCTACAACGACATCGCGAGCCTCGAGGCTGCCGTCGCACAGGCGGGCACGGACCTCGCAGCCATCGTCTGCGCCGCTTTCAAGCACGACCTGGGCATCGACCAGGAGCTGCCCACGCCCGAGTTCGCGCGCCGTGCCCGCGAACTCTGCGACCAGGCCGGCGCCGCGCTGATCCTCGACGAGGTGCGCGCGGGCTTCCGCGTGCATGCGGGCGGCAGCTGGGAGACCGTGGGCGTGCGCCCCGACCTCAGCGCCTGGAGCAAGTCGATCGCCAATGGCTACGCGCTCGCGGCCGTGACCGGTGTCGATGCGCTGCGCGAAGCGGCCACGCGCATCTACACCACGGGTTCGTTCTGGTCGGGTGGCGTGGCGATGGCCGCGGGCCTGGCGACGATCGAAGTGGCCGATGCGCAGGACGTGGTGGGACATGTACAGGCCATGGGCCAGCGCTTCAGAGACGGCATCGCCGCGCAGTCCGCGAGCCATGGCGTGCCGGTGCGACAGACCGGCCCGGCGGCATTGCCGCTGATCCTGTTCGACGAGGACCCGGGCTTCGACAAGGGCGCGGTGTTCACGGTCGAGGCGCTGCGCCGCGGCGTCTACCTGCATCCGAAGCACAACATGTTCCTGTCGCTGGCACACACCGTGCAAGACATCGATCGGGCCCTGCAGGCCACCGACGCGGCCTTCGCCGCCGTCGCCCAACGCTTCGGCCACCGCTGAGCCGCTCCCACGTGCGAGTCCCTGAAACGCGAACGCCACAATAGCCGCGCGATTCACGCACCCGCACTCAAGGAGAGAGAAGCCATGGCAACCCCCGTCATCAACGTGGTCGAACGCACCAACCTCGCGAGCCAGATCTACGAGCATCTGCGCGAGCAGCTGATGTCGGCCACTTTCCAGCCGGGCCAGCGCCTGAAGATCCGCGACCTGGCCAAGACGATGGGCACCAGCGAGACGCCGGTGCGCGAGGCCCTGATCCAGCTGGTGCGCGACCGTGCGCTCGAGATGAAGGAGGGCTACTTCATCCGCGTGCGCCAGCTCTCGCTGGCCGAGTACCTCGAGCTGCGCGACATCCGCTTCGCGCTCGAGCCGCTGGCGGCCGAGCGTGCCGTGCCCCTGCTCGACAACGCCACGATCAAGCAGTTGACGGAAAGCCATCGCCTGCTGGTGCGCGCGGAGAAGACCAAGGACTACCGCGCGGCGCTGCAGCACAACTTCGATTTCCACTTCGGCATCTACCGCCACTCGGGCATGCCGCAGCTCACCGAGCTGCTGGACCGCATCTGGGTGCAGGTCGGACCGATGCTGAACTTCCTCTACCCGCACGGTCATCCGACCTATGAAGCCGAGCACCAGCACGTGAACGTGCTGCGCGGCCTGCAGCAGCGCGACACGGCGATGGTGCGCAAGGCCATCGAGGACGACCTGATCGAGGGCGGCCGCGACTTCGTGCGCGTGCTGAAGGAAATCGACGCCAATCCCGCGCGCGCCGAGGAACTGCTCGCGCTGCGCAACCAGCAACCCCCCTCCAGCAGAAAGAAAAGCCCGACATGACGGACCCCGGCAGCGCCCTGCATCCCACGGCATTCCCTCCCGACTGGCAACGCCGCGACCGCCTCGCGCTGCCCGTGCCGGAACTCCGGCGCGTGGCGCACACCTTGCGCCGCCAGGTCATCGAGCTCGTGCGCCGCCATGGCCAGGGCTATGTGCAGCAGGGCCTGGGCGCGGCCGAGATCTTCGCCAGCCTCTACTTCCACGAGGCGCGCATCGACCCCGCCGACGCACGCTGGGAGGAGCGCGACCGCTGCATCCTATCGACCGCGCACAACTCCGCGCTGTTCCATGCGGCGCTCGCGCTGCGCGGGATGATCCCCTCGGCCTCGCTCGACGACTACGTGAAGGACGGCTCGGCGCTCGAGATCAACGTCTCCGAGCGTCTCGGCCCCGTGGTCGAAGGCACCTTCGGCTCGCTGGGGCAGGGCATCTCGGTGGCCGCCGGCATGGCGCTGGCCTCGCGCATCCGCGGCATCGACTACCGCGTGAACGTGGTGCTCGGCGACGGCGAGCTCGAGGAGGGCCAGGTCTGGGAGGCCGCGATGCTCGCGGGCTCCGAGGGCCTGCACAACCTCTGCGTGGTGCTCGACCTCAACTGGATGCAGGTCGAGGGCCACACCGACAGCGTGCTGCGGCTCTCGCCCATCGCCGACAAGTTCCGCGCCTTCAACTGGCAGGTGATCGAGCTCGACGGCCACGACCTCGAGGCGCTGCTCGCGGCCTTCGCGGCCGCGCGCGGGCAGACCGCGCGGCCGACCATGATCGTCGCCACCACGGTGCCCGGCAAAGGAGTGAGCCTGCTCGAGGGCGTGATCAGCCACAACGCGAAGCTGCCGGCCGAGGTGGCCGACGCGGCGCTGCGCGAACTGGGAGAGATGGCATGAACGCGAACATCAAGGCGCCGGCGCGCACGCTCGAGGTCGAGGACTTCACGCAGGGCGGTGCCCACACCGCGATGTCGGCCGCGCAGTCGGCGGGTGCATCTTCGGTGCCGCGCTACTACGGCGAGGCGCTGCTGGCACTCGCGCGTGAACGCCAGAACATCGTCGCGCTGTCGGCCGACCTCACCTCGTCGACCGAGACCGACATCTTCCGCGACACCTTCCCCGAGCGCTTCCTCAACCCCGGCATCGCCGAGGCCAACATGGTGGGCGTGGCCGGCGGCCTCGCGCGCAGCGGGCTGCAGGCCTGGGTCCATACCTTCTGCGTGTTCGCCACGCGCCGGCCCTTCGACCAGATCGCGATGCAGGTCGCCTATCCGCGCACCGACGTCAAGATCGTCGGCTTCCTGCCGGGCCTGTCGACCATCCTCGGCGTGAGCCACCAGGCGATCGACGACATCGCGCTGATGCGCGCGCTGCCGAACATGACGGTGATCGAGCCGTCGGGCCCGGCGCAGGTGCCGGCCGCGGTGCGTGCCGCGGCCGACCACAAGGGCCCGGTGTACCTGCGGCTGCTGCGTGCGTCCGCGGCCCTGTCCGAGGACACGCCCTGGGAGCCGCTCGAGCTCGGCCGCATCCAGCCGCTGGACGACGGCGATGGCGAGGCGCTGATCGTCGCGAGCGGCCTGATGGTCGAGCCCGCGAAGGCGGCGGCGCGCGCGCTGCGCGCGCAGGGCATCGCGGTCGCCGTGGCCAACGCGCACACGCTCAAGCCTTTCGACGAGGCCTTCATCCAGCGGCAACTCGCGCGCCGGCGTCTGATCGTGACGGTGGAGAACCACTCGATCGTCGGCGGCCTGGGCTCTGCGGTGGCCGAGGTGCTGGCCGAGGCCGGCGCCGGCACGCGGCTGGTGCGCCTGGGCGTGCGCGACCGCTTCGCGCAGGGCGCGTCGATGCCCTGGCTGTTCGAACGCCACGGCCTCACGGCACAGGGCATCGCCGACGCGGTGCGCGCGGCATTGGCTTCGGGCGAGACGACGCGATGACCGACGCCGTGCTGGTGCCCGAGCTCTGCCGGCTGCCCGCGCGCGAGCTGGCCGCGCTGATCCGGCGCCGCGCGCTGTCGTCGCGCGAGGTGGTGAGCGCCTTCCTGCAGCAGGTCGATGTGCTCAACCCGCGCTTCAACGCGATCGTCTCGCGCGTCGAGCGCGAGCAGGTGCTGGCCGAGGCCGACGCGGCCGATGCCGCGGTGGCCCGCGGCGACGCATTGGGCGCGCTGCACGGCCTGCCGCAGGCGATCAAGGACACGGCGCCGGTGCGCGGCCTGCGCTCCACCTTCGGTTCGCCGCTGTTCGCCGACCACCTGCCGGCGGCCGATGCGATCATGGTCGAGCGCATGCGCGCGGCCGGCGCGATCTTCATCGGCAAGACCAACGTGCCCGAGTTCGGCCTGGGCTCGCACACCTACAACCCGGTGTTCGGCGCCACCGGCAATGCCTGGGACCCGCGCTTCAGCGCCGGCGGTTCCAGCGGCGGCACTGCGGTGGCACTCGCGCTGCGCATGCTGCCGGTGGCCGACGGCGCCGACATGGGCGGCTCGCTGCGCAACCCGGCGGCCTTCAACAACGTGCTGGGGCTGCGGCCCTCGCAGGGGCGGGTGCCGTTCTGGCCGCGCGGCGATGCCTTCGCCGGGCAGCTGACCACCGAAGGCCCGATGGGCCGCAGCGCCGACGACCTGGCGCTGCTGCTGTCGGTGCAGTCGGGCTACGACGCGCGCGCGCCGCTGTCGCTCGACGGCGCGGTGCCCGACTGGCACGACCGCCTCGAGCGAGATTTCGCCGGCGCGCGCATCGGCTGGCTCGGCGACCTCGGCGGCCATCTGCCGTTCGAGCCCGGCATCCTCGCGCTGTGCGAAGCGGCGCTCGCGCGCTTCGGCGATGCGGGCCTGCATGTCGAGCCGGTGCGTACCGACTTCGACTGGAAGCGCGTCTGGCACGCCTTCACCGTGCTGCGCCAGTTCATCATCGGCGGCAAGCATGGCGCGCACTACGACGTGCCGGTCTCGCGCGCGTTGCAGAAGCCCGAACTGCAATGGGAGATCGAGCAGTACCGCAAGCTCTCGGCCGGCGACCTCTACCGCGCCACGCTCGACCGCACCGCCTGGTACGACTGCCTGCTGGGCCTGTTCGAACGGCACGACTTCCTCGCGCTGCCGACCGCGCAGGTCTTCCCCTTCGCGATCGAGGCGCACTGGCCGCGCGAAATCGCGGGCCGTGCCATGAGCAGCTACCACCGCTGGATGGAGGTGGTCACGCCCGGCACCCTGTCGGGCTGCCCGGTCATCAGCCTGCCGGTGGGCTTCGATGCGCGCGGCCTGCCGATGGGCATGCAGATCATCGGCCGTCCGCGCGACGACCTGTCGGTGCTGCAGCTCACGCACCTCTACGAAAGCCTCAGTCCCTTCCTGCGGATGGCGCCGCCCGCGCTGCGCATGGATTGAGAGGCGGGCTCCCGCACACACACAGAACGAACGAGACAAGGAGCACCCCCCGATGAACACGACCCACCCGCTGAAGGGACTGCATGCCCCGGTGGACCTGTGGCGCGATGCCTGGGGTATTCCGCATCTGCGTGCCGCCAATGCCGACGACGCCTTCTTCGCGCTCGGCCACGTGCATGCGAGCGATCGCCTGTGGCAGATGGACGCGCTCCGCCGTCGCGCGATCGGCCGCTATGCCGAATGGCTCGGCTCGGCCGCGCTGCCGATGGACATGCTGGTGCGCCGGCTCGGCCTGGCCGAGTGCAGCCGCCGTGACCTCGCCGCGCTCGGCGCGCCCGCGCGCGCCATGCTCACGGCCTACACCGCGGGCGTGAACGCCTTCATCGCCGAGGGCCAGCTGTCTCCCGAGTACGCGCTGCTCGGCGAGACGCCCGAACCCTGGGAGGAATGGCACAGCATCGCGGTGCTGCGCCAGACCGGGCTGCTGCTGAACTCGGTCTACCCGAAGCTGTGGCGCGCCATTGCGCTGCCGGTGATCGGCGCCGAGGCGATCGACCGCCTGCGCATGGACGACGGCGGCGAGGAGCTGGTCTGCCTGCCGCCGGGTTCGCTGGCGGGGCGCCTGTCGCCCGACATGGCCGAGCTGGCCGATGCCATCTCGGCCTTCATCGGCGAGGCCGACACCGAGGCGGCCGGCGGCGGCAGCAACAACTGGGCAGTGCACGGCAGCCGCACGCGCAGCGGCCGGCCGCTAATGGCCGGCGATCCGCACCGCGTGCTCGACATGCCCAACATGTACCTGCAGTGCCATCTGGCCTGCGATGCCTTCGACGTGATCGGCCTGACCTCGCCGGGCGTGCCGGGCTTTCCGCACTTCGCGCACAACCCCGACGTGGCGTGGTGCGTGACGGTGGCCTTCGTCGACACGGCCGACGTCTACCTCGAGCGCTTCGCGGACGAGGGCCGGCGCTACCTGCGCAGCGACGCGCCCGGCGGCGGCGATGCGCAATGGGCCGAGGTCGAGCGCCGCGTGGAGCGCATCCGCGTGCGCGGCCAGGCCGACGTGGACTGCGAGATCCTCGTGACCGCGCGCGGCCCGGTGGTGGCCGGCGATGCGAAGAGCGGCAGCGCGCTGGTGCTGCGCCACTCGGCCGACGTGGAGGCCGACCGCTCGCTCGACTGCATGCGCCCGATGATGGAGGCGCGCAGCGTCGATGCGCTGTTCGAGTCGGTGCGCGGCTGGGGCCTGGTCGACCACAACCTGGTGGCCGGCGACACCCAGGGCCACATCGGCCACCACGTGCGCGCCAAGGTGCCGCGGCGCGCGGCCGCCAACGGCTGGCTGCCGGTGCCGGGCTGGCTCGACCGCCATGCCTGGAAAGGCTGGATCGACTGGGAACGCATGCCGCGCCAGATCGATCCCGAAGCGGGCCTCATCGTCACCGCCAACAACCGCGTGGTCGAGCGCCACGACGACTATCTCTGCACCGACTGCCATCCGCCGCACCGCGCGCAGCGCATCTGGCAGCTGCTCGCTGCGATGGAATCGGCCGACGTCGCCGGCATGGAAGCCGTGCACCGCGATACGCTGAGCCTGCCGGCGCGCGAAATCTGTGCGCGGCTCGCACCGTTGACGCTGGCCGATGCCCCGTCGCGTGCATTGCGCGACCGCCTCGTGGCCTGGGACGCGCGCCTCGAGGCCGATTCGCGGGAAGCCGATGCCTATGTTTCGCTGCGCATGGCGCTGGCGCGAGCGGTGGCGCGGCGCAGCGGGCTCGCCGCGCTCGACGTGAGCCGGCAGCGCACCGTGCCGCCCGGCCTCGCGATCGACTACCAGCTCGGCTGGTGCGTGCCGCAGTTGCTGCGTGTCGACGATCGCGCGCTGCTCGGCGGCGCGAGCTGGGACGAGGTGCTGACCGAGGCCCTGGCCGAGGTCGCGCGCCTGCCGGTGGCGGCATGGGGCGAGCGGCACCGGCTCGAGCTGCGCCATCCGCTGGCGCCGGTGTTTCCTGCCGAGCCCTTGGTGGCGCCGCGCGACATGGGCGCGATCGGCGGTGACAACGAAACCGTCTTCACCACCGGCTACCTGCCGCACCTGGGCATGCACGCGCACTACGCCTCGCTGGCGCGCTACGTGTTCGACGTGGGGCAGTGGGAGGCCTGCCGCTGGATCGTGTTCCACGGCGCGGCCGGCGATCCGCGCGATGCGCACTACGCCGACCAGAGCGACACCTGGCGGCGCGCGGAAACGGTGCCGATGCACTACGACTGGCGCACCGTCGCGGCCGAGGCCGCTTCGCACGCGCGGCTCACGCCGGCCTGAGGCCGCGGCGCGCGAGCGCCGCTGGCATCGCGAGCACAGCGCCTGCCGCGAGGTCGGCGCAGAGAAGAGAAAGCGCGCACAGCTCTTGCATGGGAGATGCCCGGATTGTCTTCGTTTGACACATGATATATCGTGTATCAAATTTCATATCGAGAGATTTCCAGCGTTTTTCCACGAACCCTCGAAACCCTGAAAGGAACCCGGCTCATGAAGAATTCCCCTCCCCTGTACGCACGGCTCGCCGGCTGGGCGGTGGCATGCGCGGTGGGCGCGGCCGCGACCGCCGTGTGCGCGCAGAACGCACCCGCGCCGGCCGCCAAGACCCTGCGCATGGCGATCAACAACGACCTCAAGGTGGTCGACCCGCTGTTCAGCAACACCTACGTGACGCGCGACTACGGCTACATGGCCTTCGACACGCTGTTCTCGCGCGACAGCAAGGGCGAGCCCAAGCCGCAGATGCTCGAGCGCTTCACGCAGTCGCCCGACAACAAGGCCTGGACCTTCACGCTGCGCCCGAGCCTGAAGTTCTCCGATGGCAGCGCCGTGACATCGGCCGACGTGGTGGCCACGCTGCAGCGCTGGGCCAAGCGCGCGACCATGGGCCTGCTGCTGGCCGACTCGGGCGCGGAGTGGAAGGTGGTCGACGACAAGACCTTCTCGCTGCAGCTCAAGGAAGGCATGGGCCAGGTGCCGCTGATCCTCGCGGCCAAGACGCTGTTCATCGTGCCCGAGAAGCAGGCCAAGGCCTTCCCCGACGCGCCGATCCCCGAACCCATCGGCTCGGGCCCGTTCATCTTCAAGCGCGACGAATGGATCCCGGGCAACCGCATGGTGTTCGTGCGCAATCCCAACTACGTGCCGCGCAGCGAGCCGGCCGATGGCCTGGCCGGCGGCAAGCGCGTGAAGCTCGACCGCGTCGAGTGGCGCTACATGCCCGATGCCAACACCTCCACCTCGGCGCTGAAGAACGGCGAGGTCGACATCGTCAACGTGGTGCCGCCCGACTACCAGGCCGCGCTGCGCACTGACGCCAACGTGCGGCTGGCGCAGACCGGCATCTGGCAGCCGTTCATGGTGGCCAACACGCTGGCGCCGCCGTTCAACAACCCGAAGGCGCGCGCGGCGCTGCTGCACCTGGTGAACCAGGAGGAGATCCTCGCGGGCATGGGCTTCACGCCCGAGCCCGGCAAGTCCTTCTACTGCCCGGCGGTGTTCATGTGCGGCGCGCCCAACGAGACCGCCGCGGGCGCGGAAGCGTTCAGGAAGCAGGACTTCGAGAAGGCCAAGGCGCTGCTCAAGGAGGCCGGCTACAAGGGCGAGAAGATCGTGTTCCTGCAGCCCACCGACGGCACGCAGTCGATGGCCGCGCTGATCTGGATCCAGTACCTCAAGAAGGCCGGCCTGAACCTCGACGTGCAGGTGATGGACCAGTCCTCGGTGCTGGCGCGCGTCTACAAGAAGGAAGGCCCGGCGCAAGGCGGCTGGAGCCTCTACCTCACGGCCTCGAAGAACGCCGACGTCGACACGCCGCTGACCAACGGCTGGGTGCTGTCGTCGTGCAAGGGCAGCGTCGTGCCGGGCTGGCCCTGCGACGCGAAGATCGACGAACTGCGTGACGCCTGGATCCGCGAGGGCGATGCCGCCAAGCGCAAGCAGCTGGTCGACAACCTGCAGCGCCGCTTCTATGAAGCGCCGCCCTACATCCCCTACGGCCAGTACCCGGCCACCTTCGCGGCGCGCAAGGACGTGAAGGGCACCGAGCTGTTCGGCATGGGCATCCCGATCATGTGGAACGTCGAGAAGTAAGGGGACCGCGGCATGGAATATGTGATCCGGCGCGTGCTCGCCACGGTGCCGGTGATGCTGGTGGTGTCGGTGATCGTGTTCCTGCTGATCCACCTCGCCCCCGGCGACCCGGTGCTGCTGATCGTCGGCGACTTCGCCACGCCCGAGCAGATCGCGCAGACGCGCGCCGCCCTGGGGCTGGACCAGCCGCTGTGGCACCAGTTCGTGGTCTGGGTCGGCAACGTGGTGCGCGGCGACTTCGGCGTCTCGCTGTTCAACCAGATGCCGGTGTCGCAGCTGCTGGGCCAGCGCATCGGCGCCACGCTGTCGATCGCCTTCTTCACCATCCTGGTGGCGGTGATGCTGTCGATCCCGCTGGGCGTGCTCGCGGCCTACCGCGCCGGCAGCTGGATCGACCGGCTGGTGATGGTGTTCGCGGTCTGCGCGTTCTCGATGCCGGTGTTCCTCACCGGCTACCTGCTGGTCTACACCTTCGCGCTCAAGCTGCAGTGGCTGCCGGTGCAGGGCTACCGCGGCATCGCCGAGGGCGTGCTGCCCTGGCTCAAGCACCTGGTGCTGCCGTGCCTGAACCTCGGGCTGCTCTACACCGCGCTGCTCACGCGCATGACGCGTGCGTCGATGCTCGAGGTGCTGCACGAGGACTACATCCGCACCGCGCGCGCCAAGGGCCTGGGCGTGCTGCCGGTGCTCGGCCATGCGCTGCGCAACGCGGCGATCCCGATCGTCACCACCATCGGGGTGGGCATCGCGCTGCTGCTGGGCGGCGTGGTGGTCACCGAGACCGTGTTCTCGATCCCCGGACTCGGCAGCCTGGTGGTCGACGCGGTGCAGCACCACGACTACCCGGTGATCCAGAGCCTGCTGCTGTTGTCGGCGGCGGCCTATGTGCTGATCAACCTGCTGGTCGACCTGAGCTACAGCCTGTTCGACCCGCGCATCCGCTATTGAGGCCCCGCCAATGACCGAAGCCATCCTGAACCCCGGCGCCCCGCGGCGTCCTCCCTCGCCGGCGCTGCGGCTGCTGCGCAAGCACTACACGCTGATCCTCGGCGTGCTGATCCTGCTGTTGGTGGTCACGGCCGCGCTGGGCGCGCCGTGGATCGCGACCCACGATCCGCAGGCCATCAACCCGATCGCGCGCATGAAGGCGCCCTCGGCCGAGCACTACTTCGGCACCGACGCGCTCGGGCGCGACACCTTCAGCCGCGCCGTCTGGGGCGCGCGCGTCTCGCTGGTGACCGGCGCCTCGGTGGCGCTGTTGGCCACACTGCTGGGCGTGCTGCTCGGCCTGCTGGCGGGCTTCGTGCGCTGGACCGACGGGCCGATCATGCGCGTGATGGACGGCCTGATGGCGATCCCCGGCATCCTGCTGGCGATCGCGCTGATGGCGCTCACCAAGGCCAGCCTGACGACGGTGATCGTCGCCATCACCGTGCCCGAGGTGCCGCGCATGGTGCGGCTGGTGCGCGCGCTCTCGCTGTCGCTGCGAGAGCGGCTCTACGTGGAGGCCGCGCATGCGCTGGGCACGCGGCTGCGCACCATCCTGTGGCGGCACGTGCTGCCCAACATCCTCGCGCCGCTGCTGGTGCAGGCCACCTTCATCGCCGCGTCGGCCGTGCTGGCCGAGGCCGCGCTGTCCTTCCTCGGCGTCGGCGTGCCGCCGCAGGTGCCGAGCTGGGGCAACATGATCTCGGAAGGCCGCAACCTGATCGCGATCGTGTTCTATCCCATCGTGTTCCCGGGCCTGCTGCTCGGGCTCACGGTGCTGGCGATCAACCTGCTGGGCGACGGCCTGCGAGATGCGCTCGACCCGCACGTGGCGCGCCAGCTCTGAGGACATGTCCATGAACGACACCCCCCTGGCCGCCAAGGGCGCGGCGCACCGCGCGGGCGATGCGCCGCTGCTCGAGATCGACGGCCTGCACACCTACTTCGACACCCTGGCCGGCGAGGTGCGCTCGGTCCACGGCGTCTCCTACCGCGTCGAGGCCGGCCAGACGGTCGGCGTGGTCGGCGAGTCGGGTTGCGGCAAGAGCGTGACGGCGCTGTCCGTGATGCGGCTGATCCAGACCCCGCCCGGACGCTTCGCCGGCGGTGCCATCCGCTACCGCGGCACCGACCTCCTGAAACTCAGCGAGGCCGAGATGCGCCGCATCCGCGGCAACCGCATCTCGATGATCTTCCAGGAGCCGATGACCTCGCTGAACCCGGTGCTGACCGTGGGCCGGCAGATCGCCGAGACCGTGATGCTGCACCAGCAGGTGGGCCGTCGCGAGGCGCTGGCGCGCGCCACCGAGATGCTGCGGCTGGTGCAGATCCCCGAGCCGCAGCGGCGCGTGAACGAGTACCCGCACCAGCTCTCGGGCGGCATGCGCCAGCGCGTGATGATCGCGCTGGCCCTGGCCTGCCATCCCGAGCTGCTGATCGCCGACGAGCCGACCACCGCGCTCGACGTGACGATCCAGGCCCAGATCCTCGAGCTGCTGCGCGGCCTGCAGCGCGAGCTCGGCATGGGCATCGTGATGATCACGCACGACCTCGGCGTGGTGGCCGAATGCTGCGACCGCGTGGTCGTGATGTATGCCGGGCGCAAGGTGGAGGAGGCCGACGTGCTCGACCTGTTCGAACGGCCGCTGCATCCCTACACGCGCGCGCTGATGGCCTCGATGCCCTCGATGAACACCCACAGCGCCCGGCTGACCGAGATCCCCGGCATCGTGCCCTCGCCGCACGAGGCGGTGCGCGGCTGCGCCTTCGCGCCGCGCTGCGGTTTCGCGAGCGAACGCTGCCGCAACGAGGTGCCGCCGCTCGAGGAACACGGCGCGGGCGCGTCGCACCTGTCGGCCTGTTTCCATGTCGAGGAGCTGGTGCGCAAGACCGAAGTACCGACGGCCCAGGCCGTCCTGCTGCAGGAGGCCGGCGCATGAGCACGAACGCGACGACCGAGGCGGGCACGCCCCTGCTCGAGGTGCGCGACCTGCGCAAGCACTACCAGTCGCCGGGCTCGTGGATCTCGCGGCGCAAGGCCTCGAAGGTCTATGCGGTCGATGGCGTGTCGTTCTCGGTGGCCGCGGGCGAGACGCTGGCGCTGGTCGGCGAGTCGGGCTGCGGCAAGACCACCACCGGCAAGTCGATCCTGCGGCTGATCGAGCCCACCTCGGGCACGGTGCGGCTCAACGGCCGCGACCTCCTCTCGCTCGACGCCGGCGCGATGCGCGAGCAGCGGCGCGAGATGCAGATCATCTTCCAGGACCCCTACGCCTCGCTCAATCCGCGCATGACCGCCGGCGAGCTGGTGGCGGAGCCGCTGCGCAACTTCGGCGAGTCCAACGACGCGCAGCGCAACGAGCGCGTGGCGTGGCTGTTCTCGAAGGTCGGCCTGCGGCCCGAGGCCATGAAGAAGCTGCCGCACGAGTTCTCGGGCGGCCAGCGCCAGCGCCTGGGCATCGCGCGCGCCCTGGCGCTGAACCCGAAGCTGATCGTCTGCGACGAGCCGGTGTCGGCGCTCGACGTGTCGGTGCAGGCGCAGGTCATCAACCTGCTGACCGACCTGCAGGCCGAGTTCGGCATCGCCTACCTGTTCGTCGCGCACGACCTCGCGGTGGTGCGCCACATCAGCCACCGCGTGGCCGTGATGTACCTCGGCAAGATCGTCGAGATCGCCGGGCGCGACACGCTGTTTCGCGCGCCGCTGCATCCCTACACCGAGATCCTGCTGTCGGCGGTGCCGGTGCCCGACCCGCGCGTGCGCACGCAGCGCCGGCTGCTCAAGGGCGATCCACCCAACCCGGCCGCGCCGCCCTCGGGCTGCCGCTTCCACACGCGCTGCCCGATGGCGCAGGCGCGTTGCGCCGAGGAGGAGCCGGTGCTCGAACAAAAGACGGCGGGCCAATGGGTGGCCTGCCATTTCCGCTGACTGCACATCCACTCACACAAGGAAAGCGATACCGATGATTGCCGAATACGACAAGCTCGATGCCGTGGCCATGGCCGACCTGGTCCGCCGCCGCGAGCTCAAGGCCGAGGAACTGCTCGACGAGGCCATTGCCCGCACCGAGGCGCGCGACACCGTGCTCAACGCCGTCACCACGCGCTTCTTCGACCTCGCGCGCGACCGCATCGCGCAGGGCCTGCCCGACGGCCCGCTGCGTGGCGTGCCCTTCCTGCTCAAGGACCTGGGCGTGTTCTATGCCGGAACCAAGACCACCAGCGCCTCGCGCCTGTTCGCCGACTTCAGCTCGCCGATCGACAGCACCCTGGCCGAGCGCTACGTGCGCGCCGGCCTCGTGATCTTCGGCAAGTCGAGTCTCTCGGAGTTCGGCATCAGCGCCACCAACGAGCCCGAGATGTTCGGCCCTTGCCGCAACCCGTGGAGCCTGGAGCACACCACGGGCGGTTCGAGCGGCGGCGCCGCCGCGGCGGTGGCTGGCGGCATCATCCCGAGCGCGCACGCGGCGGATGGCGGTGGCTCGATCCGCATCCCCGCTTCGCACTGCGGCCTGTTCGGTCTCAAGCCCACGCGCGCGCGCGTGCCGCTCGGCCCGCACATCAGCGAGAGCTGGGCCGGCATGACCATCCACCACGTGGTGACGCGCTCGGTGCGCGACAGCGCCGTGCTGCTCGACGTCTCGCAGGGCGCCGCGCCCGGCGATCCGTACTGGGCACCGCCGCCCGCGGCCTCGTACCTCGAGCTGACGAAGCGCGATCCGCAGCGCCTGCGCATCGCCGTCTCGCTCAAGTCCTTCGAGGCCGTGGCGCTCGATCCGCAGGTGCGCGCCGGCGTCGAGAACGCGGCCAAGCTGTGCGAATCGCTGGGCCACCAGGTCGAGTGGGTCGATCCCGCGCTGGACGACGTGATTCCCGACGAGGAGTACCTCCAGTGCCGGGCCGACATCATCCACGCCAGCATGTACACCTCGCTGCTGCGCCGCAACCGGCAGCTCGGCCGCGACTTCAGCGGCCGCGACCTGCAGCGCGTGACCGCGCTGTTCGCCGAGGCCGGCCGCGAGGTCAGCGCGCAGACCTACCTCAACGCCATCCAGACCCTGCAGCGCGCGAGCCGCGCACTGGGCCAGCAGTTCGAGAAGTGGGACGTGCTGCTCGGACCCGTCTGCGCCACGCCGCCGCACAAGCTCGGCGAGGTCGACATGGAGAGCACCGACCTCGCGACCTACAAGGCCATCGCGCGCAGCCACACGGGCTACACCTCGATCTGGAACGTGGCCGGCAATCCCGCGATGTCGGTGCCGCTGCACTGGTCGACCGAAGGCCTGCCGATCGGCGTGCAGTTCACGGGGCGCTTCGGCGCGGAAGACACGCTGTATCAGCTGGCTGGGCAGATCGAGCGCGCGGCGCCGTGGGCGGACCGCAGGCCGGAAGCGTTTCCGGCCACGTCCTGAAGTTGTCCCGCGCCCCTAGCGCCGCGCGGTGAGCCACTGCGACGGCGTCAATGCCGCCGCGACCACGCGCACCTCGCCGATGTTGCCGAAGAAGCCATCGGCGCGGGCGCCGTCCCACGAGCCGCCGCCCACCACCCAGGGCGAGCTCGCCGACAGCGTGGCCAGGCCGGGGATCGCGGCGGCGTTGCGCAGCACCGGTGCGCCCTCGACGTACATGGTGGTGTCGTGCGAGGCCGGGTCGTTCACGATGGCGATGTGCACCCAGCGGTCGGCGATCACCTCGCCCGACCAGTTCGCCTTGGGCTCGCGCCGGCCCGCGGGGCTCGGCACCACCTCCCACTGCACCTCGCGCAGGCTCGAGATCGCGAACAGCATCGGCGGCGATTCGCCGTCGCCACCCGCATAGCCCGCGAGGTCGCCGCGGCGGCCGTCGCGCGTCATGATGTTCATCCACGCCTGGTTGCCGCTGGTCCAGCTCTTGTCGATCTTGACGAAGGCCTCGACCGTGTAGCCGTTCTCCAGCGTCTGCGCATTGATCGGCGCGCTGGCGTCGGTGAGGAAGTAGCTCAGGCGCGGCGTGTTCTTGTTGGTGTTGAGGAAGCGCACCGAGCCCGGCGCCGCCGACAGGTGATGGCGGTCGTCGGTCCAGACCACGTCGCCATGGCCCGCGCCCTTCACGCCGCCCTGGTCGAGCGCATCGCGGTGCAGCGGGTTGTTGCCCGTGACGTCGGCCACCACCGTGCCCGGAAGCACCGGCTGGTTGAGCGCGCCGCCGAAGAAGCGCCAGTGCGCCAGCGTGTTCGCGACCTTTGGATAGTCCTCCGCATCGGCGGCGGGGCGCTGCGCGACGGTCTCGGGGTCCTTGTAGTTGGCGAGGATCATCGCGCGTGCCTTGTCGACCAGCGAACCCTCGATGACCGCGCTGCCGCTGCCGAAGGCCTTGTTGAAGCCGGCGAAGCGCTGCGCGAAATCCATCTCGATCTCGAAGGCCTCGTTGGGCGTGGTCAGCACCGCCTGGTCGAAGGCGTTGAGCGTGGCGGCCGGCTTCTGCGGCACCCACGGCGAGAACGACAGCACCTTGATCTTCTTGTTCGTCAGGTCGAACTCGTAGAGGCGCATCAGGCCGTTGCCGCCCTGGTAGGCCATCTGGTAGTCCACCACCATCTCCTCGACCTTGTGGCCGAAGTTGTTGGTCTTCGTGAGGTGCGCGGCGCCGTGGTGGTGGCCGTTGAGCGTCATGAAGATCTGGTCGTTGTCGCGGATCAGTTTCTCCCACAGCATCTTGCCGTAGTCGGTCTCGAGCGGGCTGGTGCCGTCGGCATCGATGTTGAGCAGTTGGTGGTTCGACAGGATCACCGGCAGGGTCGGGTTCTTCGCGATCACCTGGCGGGCCCAGGCGATGCCCGCGGCGGAGATGCGCCACGACAGCGACAGCACCATGAACTTCTGGCCCTGCGCTTCGAACACGTGGTACTCGTGGAAACCGCTCGGGTCGCGCCCGCCGAAGGTGGCCTGCTTCTTCGCGCGCTCGGTGCCGAACCACTGGAGGTAGGGCTCCTTGCTCGGATCGCGGTCGGCGTCGGTGCCGCCGACCGGGTCGACGCCGTAGTCGATGTCGCGCAGCACGTCGTGGTTGCCGGCCAGCACGCTGTAGGGCAGCTTCGCGTCCTCGAGCAGCTTCATCGCCGCATCGGCCACCTTCCACTGGTCGGGCTTGCCGACCTGGTCGACCACGTCGCCGAGGTGGATGGTGAAGGGGATGTTGAGCGCCTTGGCGTTGTCGGCGATCCACTTCGTCTGGGCGGCGAAGGGCGCGCTGCCGAAGCGCTTGTCGTACTGGTCGCTCTCGGCCGCGGTGGCGTAACGCGCGTAGAACTGGGTGTCGGGCATCACCGCGAGCGCGAAGCTCGAGATCTTCGCGGCGACCGCTGGCGCGGGTGCCGGCGCGGGGGCTGCCGGCGCGGGTGCGGGCAGGGCGCCCAGCACCGGCGAGCCGCCACCGCCGCCACCGCAGGCGGCGAGCAGCGCACCGCTGCCGCCGAGGGTCAGCAGCGAGGCGCCGAGCTTGAGCAGGTCGCGGCGCGGCGGCGTGATGGATTCGGGAGCGGGGGCCGGATGCGGCGTGGAAGGCGAGGCGTCGCGCGGCGAGGTCGTGCCGCGCGGATCGTCGGAGAAATTCATTGCAAGCTGAACGAAAGGATGGAGGCGCGCAGCGTAGGAAGACGGGGTGACGTGGGCGTGTCAGCGGCGTGACGCTTGCGGCTGTCATGTAGATCGCGCGCCGGACGCTTGAAGCGACGCCCGGCGCGAATCGAAGCGCCGCTCAATGCGCGCTGGCCGTGGGCCGAATGACGATCTCGCTCGTGTCCACGTCCTCGGGCTGCGAGATCGCGAAGTCGATGGCGCGCGCGATCGCCGATGCGCTGATCGCCACTTTCCTAAACTCCTTCATCTCGTCGCGGCCCTTCTCGTCCGAGATGGTGTCGGCCAGCTCCGATTCGGTCACGCCCGGGCTGATCGTCGTGACGCGGATGTCCTGGTGCTCCTGGCGCAGGCCCTCGGAGAGGGCCCAGACCGCGTACTTGGTCGCGCAATAGACGGCAGCCGTGGGCGAGACGGCGTGCGCCCCGATCGACGCGACGTTCACCACATGGCCCGCGCCCTGCTTCTGCATCGTGGGCAGCACGGCGGCAATGCCGTGCAGCACGCCGCGGATGTTGACGTCGATCATCCGGTCCCACTCGTCGAGCTTGAGCGAGGCGAGCGGCGACAGCGGCATGACGCCGGCGTTGTTGACGATGACGTCGATGCGGCCGAAGCGCGCGATGGCGTGGTCCGCGAAGGCCTGCACGTCCTCGCGCCGCGTCACGTCGAGTGCGCGGGCCTCGGCGATGCCGCCGGCGGCGACGATGTCCGCGACGATCCGATCCAGCCGCTCGGTGCGCCGCGCGCCGAGCAGCACGGTGGCGCCGTTCTTCGCGAGCAGGCGGGCGGTGGCTTCGCCGATGCCGCTGCTGGCGCCGGTGATGAGGATGACCTTGGAAGTCTTTGCGTTCATGGTGGGTTCTTTCTATGGATGGAAACGAGGGTTCGGGTCATCGGGTGCCGGTGGGCGCGACGCGCCGGAGCACCATCCCACCGTGGTGCAGCACGCCATCGATGAAGTCGCCATCGGCCGTGAAGCCGGTGTCGTCGACGTACTCGATGTGGTTGCCTTCGATGACGTAGCGGCCACGGTAGGCGCTCTCGCGGCTGCCGCGCGCCTCGTCGTAGCGGCCGTTGGGCAGCAGCTGATGGCGCACGTGGCCGTCGCCGGTCACCCACATGCCGAGATAGGGATGCGTTGTCATGTCCGATTCCTTGGAAGATCGAGCGTGGGCTCGGTGGGGGGCGGCGAGGGCCGTGCCAAGGGCCAGGAGCCCGAGGCTCAGCAGACCGCGCCGCGTGGGTTTCCGGCGCTTGCAGGCCGCTGGAGAAGGGGTGGTTTGTGAAGTCATGGGCTCACTTTAGGAAGGCGCGGCGGTTAAGAGAACTCCCCGATCGCTGACTGCGCCGGTTAGCATTGCTAACCAATGGATGCCGACTTCAACCTGCTGCGCTTCTTCCTCGCGGTCGCGAAGGAGCAGAACTTCCGCGCCGCCGCGGACCATCTGGGCGTGACGCGTTCGGCCGTCAGCCAGGGCATCCGCCGGCTCGAGGACAGCCTGGGCATCGCGCTGGTCCAGCGCTCGACGCGCCACGTGCGCCTGACCGAGGCGGGCGAGGCGCTGCACCGGCAGATCGCCGAGCCGCTGTCGACGGTAGGCGCGGCGCTGGAAGAGGCCGCAGTCGAGGGCCCCTCACGCGGCGTGCTGCGGGTCGCGGTGACCTCGATCGCCGAGCGCTTTCTCTCGGGCCCGCTGATCAGCAGTTTCGCGGCGGCCCATCCCGGCGTGACGCTCGACGTGACCGTGACCGACGACGAGTCGGACATCGTCGCCGCGGGCTTCGATGCCGGCGTGCGGCTGGGCGAGGTCATCGAGCAGGACATGGTGGCCGTTCCGCTCACCGGCCCGCAGCGCCAGATGGTCGTGGCAAGCCCGGCCTACCTGGCCGCGCACGGCGTGCCGACGCATCCGCGCGAGCTGCTCGCGCACTGCTGCATCGGATGGCGGCGCTCGCCCAAGGAAGCGCCGTACCGCTGGGAGTTCCGCGAGGACGGGCGCGACTTCGCGCTGACGGTGGAACCGAGGATCACCACCAACGACATGCTGCTGATGATCCGTACGGCGCTCGCGGACACCGGCATCACGATCGGCATGGAAGAGACCTTCCGGCCCTACATCGATCGTGGCGCACTGGTCTCGGTACTCGACGATTTCCTGCCGAGCTTCGCGGGCTTCTTCCTGTACTTTCCGAGCCGAAGGAACCAGCCGCGGAAGCTGCGCGCGCTGGTCGATCACGTGAAGTCGTTCGCGCAGCGCTGAGCGCGGCGGGCATCGGCCGGTTCCGTACCGATTCGAACGGAAGTCGACTGCTTCGGTCGGACGCTGCGCTAGACTGCCGCGATGCTCAGGCCCACCAAGTCCCAGATGAACGCCCGGATCGTCGATTGCGCCGCCGGCCTGTTCGCCAAGCATGGCTTCGAGAACACCTCGCTGCAGCAGATCGCGGATGCGATCGGCTATTCGAAGACCGGGCTGCTCTACCGCTATCCGAGCAAGAAGGCGATCTACGAGGCGGGCTTCCAGGCCGGCCGCGACCATGTGACGGCGCTGCTGGCCAGCGTCGAAGGCATGCGCCCCGGCATCCGGCGCGACCGCACCGTCGTCGCCTCCTATGTCGACTTCACTTTCGAATGGCCGGGCGTGTCGGCTTTTGCCAACCGGCTCTCGGGCAGCGAGGAGAGCACCGAGCCGCAGCTGATGGAGATCGCGCTGCTCATCTACCAGGCGCTCGGCACCGATCCTTTCAAGGCCAAGGCGCAGCGCATCGTGCGCATCACGCTCGCGTTCTCGGGCCTCGGCATCGCGGCGATCTCGGCCGTCCGGCTGGGTCGGCAGAAGGAATGGCGCGACGACATCATCGCGTCGGCGATGAAAGCGCTGGGCCACTGAGCAAGGTCGCTACAGCGTCCGCAATGTCGCTCGCAGGTGATCGGCGAATGCCGCCGCCATGGCCGTCGCGGGCTCGAGGCTGAATTCCACCGCCAGCCCGATCGTGGGAAGCACGGGCAGCAAGTCGCCGGTCTCCAGGATCTGCAGGTCCGGCGGCACGGCGGATCGGGTGAGCACCGCGATCGCCTGGCCCGACCGCACGATGGCCAGCAGGCCCGAGATGCTGGCGCTGGCATAGGCCAGCCGATAACTGCGCCGGGCGGCATCGAGTTGCTCGCAGGCGACGCGATGGTCCAGCGTGTCGGGGTCGGACAGCGCGAGCTGCAGCGGCTCGCGGGCCGCCGCGACGTCCTGCCGCAGGCCGACCCACACCAGCGGCTCATGGCGGATCACCGACAGCCTGCCGCCCATGCCGAGCGTGGAGACCAGCGCGAGGTCGAGCGCGTGCTTCCTGAGCTGGTCGTCGAGCCGGGCGGTCGGCGCGCAGAACACCTCGACACGCACCTCGGGATGCCGATCCGCAAAGCCGCGCAGGATCTGCGGCAGGAAGGCGACCGCGTAGTCCTCGGGGCAACCGAAGCGCAGCGTGCCCGACAGCGTCGCGCCCGAGATCTCGGCCAGTGCCGCATCGTGATGCTGGAGGATGGTGCGCGCATGGCCCAGCAGGCGTTCGCCGTGCAGCGTGGGCACGACGCCCCGGCCGGTGCGATGCAGCAGCGGCTGGTTCAGCGTCTCCTCGAGCTTCTTGACCTGCATGCTCACCGCGGCCTGCGTGCGGCCGATCCGGGCCGCGGCCTGGCCCAGCGTGCGGGCCTGCGCGATCGCCACGAAGGTGCGCAGCAGGTCGATGTCGAGATGGCGGTTCAAGGCATGGCGATTTCGGGGGTGCGCGATTTTCGTACCGATTCGGTCTGATTGCAACCACGTTGGTCTGATCGGCCACGAACGCAACCGGCGCTGATAGCTGAAATAAGAAATATTGGCTTGGCGCGGGCTCCCCGCGTTCCTAGACTTCGCGGCCTCGAACAAAGGGAGCTCTCCATGTCTTGCGGCGTCGATTCCGCCTTCTGGGCCAATACCCGCCAGCACCTGATCCGGTACGGCCGCGCCGGCGTGATGCTCGGCATCGAGGGCGACGTGCCCGACATCCTCTCGCTGTCGAAAGCGCTCAGCGTCGAGCTGCCGCTGGCGGCATTGCTGACACCGCGGCGCTGCGCGACCGACCGTCATGCCGGTGGCTTCTTCTTCCTGCCTCGCGCGGATGGCGAGATGGCCGCGGTAGCGCCGCGACAGCTCGAACTGGCCGGTTGCGCCGATGCCTGGCCCGACGGCGGCCTGCACGCCTTGCGGCAATCGTTCGAGCGCGACGATGCCGCTGACGCACCGGCGCGCGGGTTGCTGCTGGGCATAGAGATCGTGCGGGAACGCGAACGCGCGATGCTGGGCCTGCGCATGGATGTCGTCGTGCTGCGTGGCCCGCAGGGCGTGCCGGCGAGCGAGGCGGAGGCCGAGTTCGGCACCAGGCTGTTGAAGCAGGCCACCGAGCACGGCGCGTAGCCGCGAGACCGCTCGTTTCATTCGCCATGGGCATGCAGAACTACCTCCATCTCTGGGACGATCGCTTCCTCTACATCACGCCGGCCATTCGCTCGGGCCTGACGGCGCGGCCCTCGGCCACGCTGCTGGTATCGGCCAGCGGCCGGCCCTTCGCGCTCGAGGGGATGGACGGGACGCGGGTGCGCTGCACCGCGGCACTGGTGGCGCCGCATGTGCCGCGCCGGCTCGATGTCGACGGCAGCGGCCTGCTCTCGCTGAACATGGAGCCCTCGTTCAGCGTGGCGCGCATGCTCGACGGCGTGCAGGGCGATCGCGGCATCCAGGTCATCGATGCGCAATGCTTCGGCCGCCTGCGCGAGCGCTTCGAGGCCGCATTGCAGGGCGAACTGCGCGACAGCCAGTTGCGCGAACTCAGCACGCGCATGGTCGAGGCCGTGGCCGGCCGCCCGCTGGGCAACCTGCCGCTCGATCCGCGCATCGAGCGCGTGCTGGAGCGCGCGCGCACCCAAGTCGGCCCGCTGCCGCTGCGCGAGCTGGCGGCCGAGGCCTGCCTCTCGCCCGACCGGCTGACGCATCTCTTTCGCGAGCAACTGGGGCTGTCGATCAAGCGCTACCTGCTGTGGACCAAGGTGCGGCGCACGGTGCAGCAGCTCGCGAGTCGCCGCAGCCCGCTGGCGGAGATCGCGCACCAGGGCGGCTTCACGGACATGGCCCACATGAGCCGCACCTACCAGCGCTGCTTCGGCCTGGTGCCTTCCTTCCTCGCCAACGGCGCGCAGGTGCAGGTGCGCGCCGACGTCGGCGCGTTGCACACCTGGGGTCCACCCTGAGCAAGACGGCCGGTGCGTACAACGGGCACGCGCCTGCCGTCCTTAACCTCCTCGGCACTCCCCAGCGGAGTGATTCACAGGAGACACGATGAGACAACGACAACCCTGGCGCGCCACGCGGCCGCTCGGCCTGATGGCCATCGCGGCCGCGCTCGCCGCATGCGGCGGCGGTGGGGGAAACAACGGCTTTTCCTTCGCCGGCACCGCACCGTCCGTACCCGGCAACCCGGCGCCTCCGAGCGCCGGCGCTCCCGCCTTCAAGGCCGAGATCCGCCGCACGGCGATGGGCGTGCCGCACATCAAGGCGGCCGACTGGGGCGGCGTGGGCTACGGCTATGGCTATGCGCAGGCGCAGGACAACCTCTGCACCATGGCCGATGCCTTCCTCACCTACCGCGGCGAGCGGTCGAAGAACTTCGGCGCCGATGCGCTGGTCGTGTACCCGGGAACGATCGGCCGGCCGAAGAACATCGAATCCGATTTCTTCCACAAGCATGTGTTCTCGGGCGAGGCGGTCGACGCCTTCGCGCAGGCGCAGCCCGACAAGCTGAAGAAGCTGGTCGAAGGTTTCGCGGCGGGCTACAGCCGCTACGTGCGCGACCTGAAGGCCGGCGGCGAAGCGGGCGCGCATGCGGCCTGCCGTGGCGAGGCCTGGGTGGCTCCGATCACGTCGGGCGATATCTGGCGCCGTCTCTACGCGGCCAACCTCACGGCCGGCTACGGCAATTTCGTGACGCAGATCGCCAGTGCGCTCGCGCCCGCATCGACGGCCGGGCAGGCGCAGGCATCGGCGCGCGCATTGCGCCGCACGCCGGGCACGCAACTCGCCGCGCTGCGCGCGCAGCCTCCGAAGGCGCCCGCACTGGAGGTGGGCGGCAAGCATGGCGTGGGCAGCAACATGTACGCCTTCGGTACCGCGGGAACGGGCGACGACAGCGCGCTGCAGTTCGGCAACCCGCACTGGTACTGGCGCGGCCCCGACCGCTTCTACCAGGCCCAGCTCACCATCCCCGGCGAGCTCGATGTGAGCGGAGCGTCCTTTCTGGGCGTGCCGCTGATCCTGATCGGCTTCAACCAGAACGTCGCCTGGAGCCACACCGTCTCGGCCGCGCGGCGCTTCGGCTTCTACGAGCTCACGCTGGCCGACGGCGACCCGACCAGCTATGTGCGCGACGGCAAGGCGGTGAAGATGAAGCCCAGCACCCTCACGGTCGAGGTCAAGGGCGGCCCCGCGCAAACCCGCACGCTCTACAAGAGCGAGTACGGCCCGCTCGTCAACCTCGCGGGCATGAGCCCCGCGCTGGCCTGGAGCCCGCGCACGGCCTTCGCGATCCGCGACATCAACGCCGACAACTCCCGCGCCTTCCGGACCTGGCTGCGCTGGGACCAGGCGAAGTCGCTCGACGAGTTCATCGCCATCCAGCGCGAGGAGGCGGCGATCCCGTGGGTCAACACCACCGCCGTGGGCCGTGGCAGCGCCAAGGCCTGGTATGCCGACATCACGGCCGCGCCGAACGTCTCGCCGCAGCAGACCGAGCGCTGCACCACGGCCGTAGGCAAGTTGCTGGCCGCCGCGCTGGAGCGCGTGCCGGTCTTCGACGGATCGCGCAGCGAGTGCGACTGGCAGACCGACCCCGACTCGGTGCAGAAGGGTGCCGTCGGACCTTCGCGCATGCCCAGCCTGCTGCGCGACGACTACGTGGCCAACATGAACGCCAGCGCCTGGCTCACCAACCCGAACGAGCGGCTCACCGGCTATCCGGCCATCTTCGGCGGCGTCGAGACCGGGTTCACCCACCGCTCTCGCCTCGGCCACCTGATGGCCCAGGCACGCCTGAGCGGCACCGATGGCTATGCGGGCAAGACGGCCACCGCCGCGACGGTTCGGCAGATGGTGCTCGACAGCCGCGTCTACACCGCGGAGCGCTTCAAGGATCAGGTGCTGGCGCTGGTGTGCGCGGTGCCCCGCATCGACGTGGCGGCCGCCAACGACCCCTATCTGGGCGACACGCCCGCGGGCATCGTCCAGACCGCCGAGGCCTGTGCCGCGCTGCGTGCCTGGGACGACACCGACAACATCGATGCGCGCGGCGCGCACGTCTGGGACGAGTTCTGGGGCCGCGTGGAGAACGCGATTCCCAAGACCGATCTCTATGCCGTGCCCTTCTCCACCGAGGATCCGCTCAACACGCCGCGCGAGATCCGGGCCAGCGCGGCCGATGCCTTGCGCCAGGTTTTCGGCGCCGCGCTGATGCGCATCGAGGCCAGCCCCTACCCGGTGAACGCGCCGCGCGGCGACTACCTGTTCGTCACGCGCAACGGCCGCAGGATTCCGCTGTTCGGCGGCATGAGCGACCTCACGGGCGTCTTCACCACGACCGCCACCTTCAATCGGCTCGATCGCGGCGGTTACAGCCTGGACGGCGACTCGGTCATCGCCAACAGCTACATGCAGATCGTCCGCTTTCCGGCCGGCAAGGTGGAGGCCGACACTTTCTTGACCTATTCGCTCTCGGACGACCCGGCTTCGGCGCACCACGCCGACTACACGCGGGCCTACAGCGCCAAGCAATGGCTGCGCGTGCCCTACACGGAGGCGGAGATCGCGGCCGACCCGGCGTACAAGGCCGTGGCCGTGAGCGAGTAGGCGGGCGAGCGGGGGGCCGCTACCGGTGCGCAGAGGTGTCGATGACCCGACCTTTCCTGCAACCGGATGGCCATTTCGCCTACTTCGCCCGGCGGCGGCACGGCCGGATAAGAACTGTGCCGGCCACCGCCGTCGGGTGATCGGACTCCACGGGCGGTACGCATCAGCTCACAGGGTCGGCGTTTCGAAGAGAGGATGTCCCCATGAGCTATCGCCACCTGTCATTGAAGCTGGACGAGGCCGTTCCCGGCCATTTCCGCTGGATCATCGCCTCGGACGGCAACCCGAAGTCAGTCGCCGTCAGCGACGAGGACTTCGACCAATGGATCGACGCGTTGGAGGACGGCATGCGCGCGATGTGCGACCGGACGCCGGACGACGAGCCCGACGTCGACGCGCACCGCTAGTCAGCTGCCGCCCACCGGCGCCGTCAGCGCACGCAACTGAAGCTGCTGGCGCGATCGACGTCACCCGTCCCGTCGTAGCGCGGCCAGGCCGGGTACTCGCACAGCGGACGGGTGCGGCCGTTGTTGCCGGCGTTGGCGTCCGTCACCGTGAGCCCGGAAGGCGCCACGCCCTGCTCGACCCAGCGTTCGAGCGCATCGACCGAGTCGAGGCGCACGTCGTAGGCGCCGCTGCCATGTCCGTAGCCGGGCACCTCGTAGTACTTGAGGAAGGCACTGACCCGCTCGCTGCCCATCGCCGCGACGGCGCGCCGATAAAACTCCTCGGACGAGCCCGCTGGAATCAGCGGATCGGCCATGCCGTGCACGATCAGCACCTTGCCGCCCTTGTTCGCGAACGCGCTGAGGTCTGGATCGATGTCCAGCCGCGACGAGATGTAGCGCAGCCGCTGCTGGACGTAGCCGTTGGCATCGACGGCGAACAGGAAGGGGTCGTAGCTGGCATCGCGGTAGACCATGTACTTCACGAAGGACTCGCCGATGTAGGTCGCGAACGCCATGTCGAAGCGCGAGGGCGTGGCCGGTGCGCTGCTGCCCATCGCGGGAATGACGCCGCCGTTGAAGATGTTGAGCGCGGCATAACCATCGGTGCCGTTGGCCAGCGGGTAGGGCAGCTTCAGCGGCGTGGCGTAGGCACGAAAGCCACTGATCTGCGCCGTCGACAGGCAGCCGTCGCCGGTGTCGGCGCCGCCGGGGCAGGCCAGGGTCGCGGGATCGAAGGCGCAGGCCGAGACCTTGGAGATCACGCCATCGGTCGCGCCATCGAGCGCGTCGCAGGCCGCGACCACCGAGCGGGTCAGCAGCTGCTGCTTGGCCGGGTTCGACCAGGCGCCGGGCGCTGCGAGCGCCTTCGAGGTGATCGCGTAGTTGGTCAGCATGCCCGTCAGCGACCAGGCGGGGAAATAGGCGATGACACCGTCGTAGAGCGCGGGCCAGCGGTCCGCGACATAAAGCGCCTCGCGGCCGCCGCCGGAGCCGCCGGCCGCATAGGTGCGCACGGGCGCCGCGCCGTAGCGCCGCGCGATCAGCTTCACCGCGACGTCGCGCGTCTTGCGCAGCTGGTCGCCGAAGTAGTTCTCGAGCGCCTCGTCGTTGAGCGCGAAGCTGGCCTCGGCGGCACTGCTGCTGTGCCCCGAATCGCTGCCGAAGGCGGCATAGCCGCGCGCCAGCGGCGTGGCGAGGCCCGAGGCGCCGGGCGCATTGCCGTTGCCCGCGATCACGCTGCCGTCGTAGCCGCCGCCGGTGAGCTGCATGGCCTTGCGGTTCCAGGCGGTCGGCAGGGCCAGGTCGAACTGGATCGGGGGTGCGCTGGCGTCGACCGGTGCGATCGATCCGGTGACGCGGCAGTACTCGCCGACCGCGGTCGATCCGCTGCCCGCCGGCGCGACGAGCGTGGTGCTGGCGACCACGGCGCCCGAAGTCGGCAACGCGATGTCGGCGGCGGGGATGACGAGCCCGTTCAGGGCGGCGCAGGCCTCGGCCGCGCTCGGCGCGGGTGCGGGAGGCGGTGTGGGTGTATTGGAGGCGGGCGCGCCCGCGGGGCCCGAAGCCACCGGGGCGAATCCGCTGCCTCCGCCGCCGCCACCGCATCCGGCCTGCACCGCGAGCGCGATGACCGAGGCCGCGAGCGAGATCCTTCGCTTCGAAACATGGGTCGTGGGGGTGTAGCTCTTGTTCATCTCGTCGTCTCCTGCATCTGCGTTGGAAATCTCTGTCGGCCTCATCGCCCGCGATAGACCGGCGGGCGCTTCTCCACGAAGGCACGCGGCCCTTCGCGCGCGTCCTCGCTGGCGAACACCGTGGCCTTGGCCCGGTTCTCGAGCGCGAAGCCTTCGGCGAGCGACAGCCCGCTCGCGGCGCGCGCGGTGCGCTTGATCGCCTGCAGCGCGAGCGGCCCGTTGCGCGCGATGCGTTCGGCCAGCGTGCGTGCCTCGGTCATCAGCGCCGGGCCGGGCACCACGCGGTTGACCAGGCCGATCTCGCACGCCCGCGCGGCGTCGATGGGCTCGCCGGTGAGCATCAGTTCCATGGCCAGCGGCCACGGCAGCTGCCGCGGCAGCCGCACCATCGAGCCCGCGAAGGGAATCAGCGCGCGCGTGGCCTCGGGCAGGCCGAACCGGGCGTGCTCGGCCGCGATGCGCAGGTCCGTGCCGAGCATCAGCTCGAAGCCCGCGGCCAGGCACGCGCCGTTGATGGCGGCGATCACGGGCTTGTCGAGTTCGAAGTCGCGCAGCCCCGAGGCCGCGAGCACCTTCGGGTCGGGCAGCAGGCGCCGGTCCCACGCGTCCTGTGGCGCGCGGGCCCCGCTCATCAGCGGCAGCGTGAGCGACAGGTCGCCGCCGGCGCAGAAGGCGCGCTCGCCGGTCGCCGTGACGATGGCCACGCGCAAGGCGTCGTCGGCCGCGAAGCGCATCACGGCATCCGCGAGCAGGCACAGCATGCGCGGCGTCAGCGCGTGGTGCGTGGCGGGCGCATCGAGCGTGATGGTGGCGATCGCGCCGTCGATGTCGAGGCGCACCGGCGGGCTCATGCGCCGCCTCCGGCGCGCTCGTCGATCACGTACGGGATCGCGAAGGCGCGCATGAGCGCGTGCAGGCGCTCGGCGTCGGGCATCGCATCGTCCGTGCCGCGCCGGCGGAAGCGCGCCTGCAGTCCGCGCGCGCTGTCCTCCACCGCGACGGCCACGCCATCGAGCAGGCCGGCGTCGCGCAGGCGCTGCGTCAAGGCGTGCTCGCAGGCCAGGGCCCGCAGCCGCGGCTTGTAGACCTTGCCCACGGCGGTCAGCGGGATCGCCGCGAGGATCTCGATGCGCTTGGGGAACGCGGGCCGCTCCGGAATGCGCGCGTTGGCGAAGGCCGAGAGCGCCTCGGCATCGACCCGCGAACCGGGCCGCAGCGACACGTAGGCCACCGGCAGTTCGCCCGCGTACTCGTCGGGCTCGCCCACGGCAGCGGCCAGCTCGACCTCGGGATGCTGGAGCAGCGCCGCCTCGATCACCTGCGGATCGATGTTGTGGCTGCTGCGGATGATCAGGTCCTTGGCACGCCCGGTCACGAACACGCGACGCTGCGCATCGACGTGGCCGATGTCGCCGGTGATCAGCCAGCCGTCCTCGAAGGTGCCGGCGTTGCGGTGCGCTTCCGTGTAGCCGGGGCCCACGTTGGGGCCGCGCAGGCGCAGCACGCCGCTCTCGCCCGGCGCGCAGTCGCGGCCGTCGTGCGCCACGGCCTTGACCTCGGTGAACGGCAGCGGAATGCCGCAGGAGCCGTGGACGCGCGGCGCGAGAAAGGGTTCGATGCTGACCACGCCCGCGCACTCGGTCATGCCGAGGATGTTGCGCACCGGGATGCCGAACTTCCGCTCGAAGGCGCTGGCCAGTTCGTTGGGCAGCGGCGAGCCGCCGGTGAGCAGGGCGCGGACGCGGGCGTGGTCCGCGGGTCCGGCCTCGAGGCCGAGCAGCGTCGCGATCACGGTCGGCACCGTGGCCAGCAGGCTCACGTCGTGCTGCCGCACGACGCTCCAGTAGCGCCTCATCAATGCCGTGTTGCGCAATCCGAGCAGGGTCGGCAGCACGATGCGCGCGCCGCTCAGCAGCGCCGAGAGGCCGTAGACGAAGGAGCCGGCGACATGGAACAGCGGGAAGCCGTTGAGGATCACGTCGTCCTCGCGCATTGCATACAACTGGGCCGCGCTCCAGGCGGCGTGCAGCTGGTTGCGATGCGTGTGCTGCGCGAGCTTGGGCGCGCCGGTCGTGCCTCCGGTGTGGAAGAGGGCGGCCAGTCCGTTGGCGGATCGCGTGGAGGGCGCGGGTGGCGCATCCGCCGGCATCCGCGACAGGGCCGCGTCGAAGTCGATCGCGCCCGGTGCTCCGCCGACGGCGAGCACCTGGCGCAGCGCGGGGCAGGCGTCGGCCAGCGTCGCGGCGCGCGACCAGATGTCGAGCTCCGGATGCGGGCCCAGCGCCACCAGGATGTTCGCGCCCGAGGCCCGCACGAGTTCGGCCATGTGCGCGGCGTCGAGCAGGTAGTTGATCGGGCAGACGATGCCCGCGGTCTCGGCGCCCAGCAGCGTCAGCCAGGCCTGTGGGATGGCCGGCAGCAGCATCGCGACGCGCGGCGTCTGGCCGGGCACGAGGCTGGCGAAGAGATTCGCCGCGCGGCGGATGTCGGCGAGCAGGTCGGCGTAGCGCCAGTGCCGCGGCGGCGTTTCGGGATCGGCGTCGAGCAGGTAGCTCAGCGCGATGCGCGTGGGGTGCGTTGCCGCGACCTCGCACAGCGCGTCGTACACGTGGCCGTGGGCCATGAAGGAGGCGTAGGGCCGCGCTTCGATGCGCGCGAGGTCCTCCGCATCGCGGATCCGGTGGTGTTGCATGGGTCGATGGGGCGCGGTTGGCGCCCGCTTCCTTGTTCTCAGTCGCCGCGGAACCCGGAGGCCTTCACGACCGTGGCCCAGCGTGCCGCTTCCTCGCGCAGCATGCGGTCGGTGTCGGCACGGCCCGCGCCGACGATGCTGAAGCCGGCTTCTACGAGCTTGGCGCGCGCGTCCTCGGGCTGGACGGCCTTCACGGACTCCACGCCGAGCAGGTCGAGGATGGCCGGCGGCGTGCCCTGGGGCGCCATGAGCGCGAACCAGGAGGAGATGTCGATCTTCGGATAGCCCGACTCCGCCATGGTCGGCACCTCGGGCAGCAGCGGCGAGCGCCGCGGCGCGGTGGTGGCGAGCGCGCGCATCTTGCCGCCCTTGATCTGGGCGTTGCCGAGCGCCGTGGAAACGAAGGCGGCCGAGACGTCGCCCGAGAGGATTGCCGTGACGGCGTCGCCCGTGCTCCGGTAGTGCACCGGCTCGACCTGGAAGCCGGCCGCTTCACCGAACAATTCGGCGCCGAAGTGGCCCGAGGTGCCGGCGCCGAAGGTGCCGAAGTTGAGCCGGCCGGTCTGCGCGCGCGCCGCCTTGACGAAGTCCGCCACCGTCCTGTGCGGCGAGTTCGCGGGCACGGCCAGCAGGAAGTCGACCCGCGCGACCTCGCTGATGCCGGTGAGCTCGCGGCTCGGCGCGTAGCCCAGCTTGCCGAAGGCGGCCGGCGCGATCGAGATCGAGCCGACCTCGCCGAGCAGCAGCATGTAGCCGTCGGGCACCGCCTTGGCGACCGTCAGCGCCGCGATCTGCCCGCCGGCGCCGGGCTTGTTGTCGACCACCACCTGCTGCTTGAGCAGCTCGGACAGCCGGATCGCGAACAGCCGCGCCAGCACGTCGGGCGCCGTGCCGGGCGCATAGCCCACGGCCAGGCGGATCGGGCGGTCGGGATAGGCCTGCGCGCGGGCGGCGAGCGGCCATTGCGCGAGGGTGGGCACCAGGGAGGCGGCGAGCAGGGCGCGGCGTGAGAGCGTCATGGGGGATTCCTTTGGCCGCCAGTGTCGCGATGGGGAAGTTTTCGTCTGTCCCCTGCGATGTAGACAGGGCGCGCCCTGACGGGGAAAACCCGATGCGGCCGGAAGGCGGCACGCCGATAGGCTCCGTGCATCCCACCGGCCGTGTCCATGCAGCTCATCCCCCTCTCGCCCGCCATGCCCGCGCTCGCCACCAGCGCGGACGGACGCGCCGTCGATGCCATGGCGGGACTGATCGCCTGCATCGGCGCCCACGGCTTCGCCAACGACGCGCTGGCGCAGCTCAACCGCTGGCTGCCGGTCTCATGGCTGTCGGTGTTCCGGCTGTCCGACCATGCGCCGCCGCGCATGCCGGCGTCGGGCAGCTACCGCGCGCCCGACGGCACCGCGGAATCGTGGGAGGTGTACCGGTCGTCGCTCTACCGGCAGGACCAGACCTTCCTCGCGGCGCGCGAGCAGATCGGCCAGGCCCGCTGCGCGCTGGTGCACTGGCATGCGAAGGAGATCCCGGCCGCGCACCGCGAGCGCATCTACACGCGGCATGGCCTGCGCGAGCGGCTCTCCGTGGTCTGCAAGGACAAGGACGACGGCCTGCTGGCGATCAACCTCTACCGGCATGAGAGCCTGCCGCTCTTCACGGGCGAGGAGATCGAGTGGGTCGGCATGGGCGCGCCGATCCTGACCTCGTGCGTGCAGCGCCACCTCGATCTCGCCGGCGCGCGCGAGCAATCCTTCGATGCCCGGCTGTCGGCGCTCACGCGCCGGGAGCGCGAGGTCTGCGAGCGCATGCTCAAGGGCTGGACCTACGAAGGCATCGCCAACGACCTCGGCATTTCCGCCGGAACGGTCAAGACCTTCAGGGACCGGGCCTTCGATCGCCTGGGCATCCACCACCGCAACGAGCTGTTCGCATTGGTGCTGGTGAATACGGCCTAGATGTGCAGCGCCGCGAGCGCGCCGATCGCGATGCCGGCGAGCGCCACGCCATACATGGCGCGCTCGAGCCACTTCCTGCGGGTCAGCAGCGCGATCGCCGCGAGCGCGATCGACACCTGCAGCACCGTGGTGGCCTGCGCCCAGCGGTGGTGCTGGTGCATCTGTTCCTCGGAGGAGGCATCCCAGCGGACGGACTCTTCCTCGAGCTTCTTCGCCGCGGCCTGGATCTCGCCCTTCTCCTGCTCGTAGCGCGTGACCTTGACCTGCCAGCCCTGGCGGCGCGCGTCGTCGGTGGCGGTGTCGCGCGCGAACTCGGCCAGCGCCTGCTTGGTGCTCTTCGACTGGAAGTAATTCCACTGGTTCGAGGCCTCGGTCTTCTTGATGGCCGCGTTGTTCTTGTAGAGCCCGGCATTGGCCTGCGTGGCGCCGCCCATGTACGCGAAGATCGCGCCGATGGTGGCGATGGCCGCGGTGCACACGGCGATCTTGCCCGTGACGCTCATGCCGGCGCCTTCGGCCGCATCGCCGTGGCCATGGCCGTGGCCGCCGGTGGCGGCGTGTTCGAGTTCGTGGTCGTGCGGGCCGTGCACGTGAAATCCGTGTCCTGACATGGGGTCCTTTGTTTTCAGAAAGATCTGGACGGCGCGGGAGTATGCACGGGCGAGGCGCGGTTGCGGGCTTGGGGAAAGTCCTGTCGGCTGGGGCTGCCCGTCAGGGGCGGCCGCGGGTTCACTTCCATAATGGCGGCCAGTCCAGCTCTCTCGAACCTTCCGCAGACATGTCCGTCACCAAAGCCGCCACGCCGCGTCGCGCCCCCCGGGGCGAAAAATCCGAGCGCACCCAGGCGAGCCTGCTGGCGGCGGCGCGCGAGGTCTTCGCCGAGCGCGGCTTCGAGCGCTCGACGACCTCGGAGATCGCCCAGCGCGCGGGGGTGTCGGAGGCGACGCTGTTCACCTACTTCGAGAGCAAGCGGCGCCTGTGCATCGACGTGGTGGGCCGCTGGTACGACGAGATCAGCATCGAGCTCGAGGAGCAGGTGCCGGCGATCGCCGGCTTCGAGGCCAGGCTGCGCTTCGTGATCCAGCGCCACCTGACCCATCTGATGGGCGACGGCATCGGACTGTGCGCGCTGGTCCTCGGCGAGGGGCGGATGGTCGATGCCGAGTTCTCCGGGCTGATCGCCGAACTCAAGCGGCGCTACACCTCGCCCTTCATGGCGGCGTTGAGCGAGGCGCGCGAACTCGGCGAGGTGCGCGGCGACGTGCCGCTGCGCCTGATGCGCGACATGGTGTACGGCTCGATGGAACACGTGCTGTGGGACTACGTGACCACCGGCACCAAGCCCTCGATCGCATCGACCGCCTCGCAGCTGACCGCGATGTTGATGGCGGCGTTCGCATTCGAGGCGGCGCCGGCGCGCGCCGCCCGCCGCTTCCAGTCCGATGTGCTCGCGGCGGTGCGCCGGCTCGAGCGCGACGCGGGCTCGGCCGAAGACGCCGCCTAGCGCGTCGGTCGGGCGGCCCCGGCCCGATATCGACGCCGGCCTCCAAAAAATGAGTCAAGCTCAAGCCGCGCGTGCGCGGCTGGCATTGGTGCGCCTGTTGCCAACTTCGGAGTTGCGCATGTATAGTTGAGTGACACTCAAATTACGACGCGGAGACCCCGATGGGACACGGTGACCCGGAGATCCAGCGCGCATTGCGCTCGGTTTCCCTCGACGACAAGTACGACGGCGGCGGCGCGGCCTACCTGAGCGGCACTCAGGCGCTGGTCCGGCTGCTGCTGAACCAGGGGGAACGGGATTGCCGCGCGGGGTTGCGCACGGGCGGCTTCGTCAGCGGCTACCGCGGCTCGCCGCTGTCGGGGCTCGACCAGGCGCTGTGGGGCGCGCAGGCCCGCCTCGAGGCACGCGACATCCGCTTCCAGCCGGCGATCAACGAGGACCTGGCCGCCACGGCCTGCTGGGGCACGCAGCAGCTCGCGCTGTTTCCCGAGGAGGCCAGGGTCGATGGCGTCTTCGCGCTGTGGTACGGCAAGGGGCCCGGCGTCGACCGCAGCGGCGACGCGCTCAAGCACGGCAACGGCGCCGGCACCTCGCGGCTCGGCGGTGTGCTGGTGCTGGCGGCCGACGACCACACGGCCAAGTCCTCGACCTTCGGCCACCAGAGCGAGCAGGCGCTGGTGGCGGCGTTCATCCCGGTGCTGTATCCCAGCAGCGTGCAGGAGTACCTTGACCTCGGCGTGCATGGCTGGGCGATGAGCCGCCACAGCGGCCTGTGGGTGGGCATGAAATGCGTGTCGGACGTGGTGGAGACGACGGCCGTCGCCGACGTGGACCCGCAGCGGGTGACGGTGAACCTGCCGGACGCGGGCGAAGCGCCGCCGCCGGACCTGCACATCCGCTGGCCCGACGTGTGGGCCGAGCAGGAGCCGCGCATCGTGCGGCACAAGCTGCCCGCCGCGCTCGACTACTGCCGCGCCAACGGGCTCAACACGATCGCGCTCAAGACCGCCTCGTCGAGGCTGGGCATCGTGTGCGCCGGCAAGAGCTACAACGACGTGCGCGAAGCCTTGCGCCTGCTCGGATGGACCGACGCGCAGGCGGCCGAGCGCGGTGTCGCGGTGCTCAAGCTCGGCATGGTCTGGCCGCTGGAGCCGCAGATCGTGCGCGCGTTCGCGAGCGGCCTCGACGAACTGCTCGTGGTCGAGGAGAAGCGTCCGCTGATCGAGCAGCAGCTCAAGGACGAGCTCTATGCGGACGCGGTCGAGGGCCGCAAGGCCATCCGCATCTCGGGCAAGAGCCGCGGCGGCATCGGCGGTGAGTGGAGCGTGGGCGCCGAAGAGCGCCTGCTGCGCAGCGACTACGAGCTCACGCCGCCGGAGATCGCCGCCGCGATCGCCGAGCGCCTGGGCCTTCCGGTGAATGCCTTCGAGGCCGACCCGCGCGCCCTGGCACATGGCGCACCGGCGGCGCCGGCCGCGGTGCGCAAGCCCTACTTCTGCTCGGGCTGCCCGCACAACACCTCCACCGTGGTGCCCGAGGGATCGCGCGCCATGGCCGGCATCGGCTGCCACTACATGGCGAACTGGATGGACCGCGACACCAAGGCCTACACCCACATGGGCGCCGAGGGCGTGCCGTGGATCGCGCAGCGCCTGTTCTCGACGCGCAGGCACATCTTCGTCAACCTCGGCGACGGCACCTACTTCCACTCGGGGTCGCTGGCGATCCGGCAGGCGGTGGCGGCCGATGCCTGCGTGACCTACAAGGTCCTGTTCAACGACGCGGTGGCCATGACGGGCGGGCAGCCGGTGGAAGGCCAGCTCACGGTCTCGCGAATCTCCGAGCAGGTCGCCGCCGAGGGCGTGCGCCGCATCGCGGTCGTCAGCGACGACATCGGGAAGTACCGCGACGCGGGCACGCGCTTCGCCGCAGGGACGACGGTGCACGAGCGCGGCGAGCTCGACCGCGTGCAGCGCGAACTCGCCGCCTTCGAGGGCGTGTCGGTGCTGATCTACGACCAGACCTGCGCGAGCGAGAAGCGCAGGCGACGCAAGCGCGGCACCTATCCCGACCCGGCCATCCGCTACGTCATCAATCCCGAGGTGTGCGAGGGCTGCGGCGACTGCTCGGTCAAGAGCAACTGCCTGTCGGTGGAGCCGCTGGAGACGGAGCTGGGGCGCAAGCGCAGGATCAACCAGTCGTCCTGCAACAAGGACTTCTCCTGCGCCCAGGGCTTCTGCCCGAGCTTCGTGGCGGTGAAGGGCGGCAAGCTTCGCTCGAGCCCGTCCAGGAGCGATGTGCTTGCCTGGGAGCCGCCGCCGGAGCCGGTGGTGCCCGAGCTCGACGGCACCTGCGGCATCCTCGTCAACGGCGTCGGCGGAACCGGCGTGGTGACCATCGGCAGCCTGATCGGCATGGCGGCCCACCTGAGCCACCGCGGCTGCAGCGTGCTCGACATGGCAGGGCTCGCGCAGAAGGGTGGCGCGGTGTGGAGCCACGTGCAGCTCGCGCCCACGCAGTCGGCGATCCTGTCGTCGCGGATCGCGTCGGCGCAGGCGGACGTGCTGATCGGCTGCGACCTCGTCGTGAGCGCGCATCCCGACAGCCTCGCCCGCCTGCGCGAGGGCCGCACCCGCGCGGTGGTGAACCTCGACGTGGCGCCGACCTCGGAGTTCGTGAAGAACGCGGACTGGAACCTGCCGACGCAGGCGCTGAAGGCGGCGCTGGAAAAGGCCTGCGGCGCGGACGTCCAGTGGCTCAAGGCGCAGGAGGCGGCCACCTGGGCGCTCGGCGACGCCATCTACGCCAACCTCGTCATGCTCGGCTTCGCCTGGCAGAAGGGCTGGATTCCACTGTCGTCGCAGGCGCTGGAACGCGCGATCGAACTCAACGGGCAGCAGGTCGAGAAGAACACGCAGGCGTTCCGGCTCGGCCGCTGGTGGGCGCACGACGCGCCGCGCGTGCTCGCCGCGATGAAGCCCGCGAGCACGGTGCAGTGGCTGCCGCGCGTCAATCGCACGCCCGAGGAAACCGTCGCGCGTCTGTCCGAGCGGCTGGTGGCCTACCAGGGACCGGCGTATGCGCGCAGGTTCGCCGCCTTCGTCCGGTTCGTCGACAGCCAGTGCGCTGACGAGACGCACCGCCAAAGTTTTGTTGTTGCAGTGGCGCAGAACCTTTTCAAGCTCATGGCCTACAAGGATGAGTACGAGGTCGCGCGCCTTCATTCCGATCCGGAGTTCATGGACTCGATCCGCCGCCAGTTCGACGGGGAGATCCAGCTGCAATATCACCTCGCGCCGCCCCTGCTCGCCAGGAAGAACGACAAGGGCGAGCTTCAGAAGACGGCCTACGGCGCCTGGATGGGCCGGGCCTTTCGCGTGCTGCGGCACGGCAAGGTGCTGCGCGGCACGCCCTTCGACCTCTTCGGCTACACGCACGAGCGCCGCACCGAGCGCGCGCTCGTCGAGGAGTACCGCGCCGCGATCGGCACCGTGGTCGCGCACCTGGGCAGCCATGCGTCGCCGTGCCTGGAACTCGCGCGCTTGCCGCAGCAGATCCGCGGCTATGGCCATGTGAAGGAGCGCGCGGTCGCGGCGGCGCGGGCGCGCCAGGCCGAGCTCTTCGAGTCCATCACCGGCAAGCCGCTGCCGCCGGGACCGATGGCGGACGGCTACGGCAAGTACCTGGAGTACGGCTGGTGACGAACGCTTCGCCAACGACGGACCGCCGCAGCCGCAGCGCCGTGCGCGCGGCCGAAGGCATCCTCTCGACACTGGACGACGGCGTGTGGCGCATCCAGATCCATCGCGCGTCCAAGCGCAACGCGCTCACGATGACCATGTTCAGAGCCCTGGCCGAGAGCCTGGGGCTGGCGCAGTCCAACGACGCCGTGCGGGCGATCACCTTGTCCGGCCTCGGGCCCAACTTCTGCGCGGGCCACGACCTGAGCGCCTTCGACAGCTGGCCGCAGGGCCCGGGAGACCCGGTGCCGTGCTTCCTTCATGCACTGGCCGACGTGCGCAAGCCGCTGCTGATCGGCGTGCACGGCTCGGCCGCCGGCATCGGCGTGACGATGCTGCTGCACGCGGACTGGGTGGTCGCGACGCCCGACGCGGTCATGAAGCTGCCGTTCGTCGACCTGGGCATCGCCCCCGAGGCCGGGAGTTCCCTTCTGCTGGCGCGCGCCATCGGTGCGCTCAGGGCGAGGCGCCTGCTGCTGGGCGGCGAAGCCTTCACCGGGCAGCAGGCCCACGACTGGGGGCTCGTCTCCGAGTTGGCACCGGCCAATGAACTCGCGACCTGCCTGCAGCACCGGGCCCGCGCCTTGGCGGCCAAGGACCCGAAGACCTGCCAACGCATCAAGTCGCTGCTGGTCCCGGCCGCGGAGGTGCGTGCGCGCATCGACGAGGAGATCGAACTGATCAACACCGGCGTGGCCGAGCGCCGCGCCTTGCAGCAGACCGGATGAATCCAGCCATGACAGCACCGACACCGCGCAAGGCGCACATCGTGTATGCCCATCCCGAACCGAAGTCCTTCGTCGCGGCGATGCGCGACCGCGTGTCCGAGCGGCTGACCGCCGACGGCTGGCAGGTCGGGCTCTCGGATCTCCATGCCATGGGCTTCAACCCGGTGGCGAGCGCGGCCGACTTCGTCGAGCGCGAGAAGCCCGACTACCTGGTCTATTCGCTCGAGCAGCGCCATGGATGGCAGCGCCGCGCCCTGGCCCCCGACATCCTCGCGGAGGTCGAGGCCGTCAGGCAGGCCGAGCTGCTGGTGCTGGTGTTCCCCGTGTTCTGGTTCTCGGTGCCGGCCATCATGAAGGGCTGGATCGACCGCGTGTTCCTGTCGGGGCTCTTCTACGGCGGCAAGCGCATCTACGACCGCGCGCCCATGGCGGGCAAGCGAGCCCTGGTCGTCACCTCGCTGGGCGGGCGCAGCCACATGTTCGGCGAAACCGGCATCCACGGATCGATCGAACTGATGCTGCGGCCCTTGCTGCAGGGCTCGCTCGGCTATGTCGGCTACGAGGTGTTCAAGCCTTTCGTGGCCTACCACGTGCCCTATGTGACGCAGGCCGAGCGGGGCGCGATGCTCGAGCAGCTCGGCCGCGAGACCGACGCGCTGTCGCGGCGCGAGACGCTGGTCTTTCCCTCGCTCGATGCGTATGACGAGGTGCTGCGTCCCCTGGAGCGATGCGTGGAGCGGATCGGCGATGCCGGCGAGCAGGGCAGCGACGTCCAGCGGGCTGTCGAAATCAACCGCCGGCTTCGGACGCCTGCCAGTCGTCGCTGAGCCCGCCGAGCAGCGGGTGGTACATCTCGTCGCCGCTGTGCTGGGTGAACTCGACGTTGACCTGGTCGATCCGCAGTTCGAGCAGTTGCGTCGTGGCCTCGACCAGCGCCGCGGCCAGGCCCGCGCGCTGCTCCGGCGGCCGCCCCTTGCGGATGTCGCACATGATGAGCGCGGCTGCGTAGGGCTCGTGGTCGGTGCAGCGCCAGAGGCCATCCTCGAGTTCGCGGATGGCGACCGAGATGCGCCGCACGTTGGCCTGCATGTGCTGGCTGTAGATCGCGCCGAAGCGTTGCGCGAGCTGCTGCTTGACGGCGGCGGGGTACTTCCGGTGGACGTCTATCTGAAGGTAGGGCATGAAGATCTCCGGGATCAGGGTAGGGAAACGAGGGCCTCGATGGCATGCGCGATGGACAGCAGCCGCCAGTCCTGCCCGCGGCGCCCCACGAGCTGCAAGCCGACGGGCGCGTGGCCCGGGCGATGGATGGGGATGCTGATCGCGCACAGGTCGAGGTAGTTGAAGGGCGCGGTGCTGCGCAGCAACTGCGTGCGCACCGTGTCTTCGTTGTCTTCGCAGTCGCACAGCAACGGCGCGACGACGGGCACGGTCGGCAGCAGCAGGATGTCGAGCTCGGCGGACTCGGCGTCGAACTGCCGCTGCAGGCGCGGGCGCAGCGCCGTCGCCGCCAGGTAATCGGCCGCGGAGATGTCGCGGCCCATCAGGATCCGCGCACGGATGCGCGGGTCGTAGTCGGCGCCGCGCCGCTCAACCAGCTCCCGGTGCCAGGCGAAGGCCTCGGCGAACTGGATCAGCGAATGCCCGCGCTGCGCGAGCACGCGCTCCAGCGCGGGCGGGTCGTGGGCCTCGACGTGCAGGCCGGCCTCCTTCAGGCGCGAGGTGGCCCGTTCGAAGGCCGGGGCCACCTGCGCGTCGAGCCCGGCCGCGAACAGGCTGGCGGGTACGCCGGCCCGCAGTCCGGCCAGCCGCACCGGCGTCAATGCGCGATCGCCTTCGCCGCTGAGGATGCCCAAGACGCGCGCGCAGTCCTGCACCGAACGCGCGAGCGGACCAATGGTGTCGAAGGAGGGGGCGAGCGGAATGCTGCCCGCGAGCGGCACCCGGTCCTGCGTCGGCTTGAAGCCGACGACGCCGCACAGCGCGGCGGGCACGCGGATCGATCCCGCGGTATCGGAGCCGATCGACGCCATGGCCATGCCGTCGGCGACGCTGACGGCCGCCCCCGACGACGAGCCGCCGGGAATGCGCCGGCGGTCCCAGGGGTTGCCGGGCGTTCCATGGTGCGCGTTCAGGCCGACGAGCGAATAGGCGAACTGCGGCATGTTGGTGCGGCCGACCAGCACGGCGCCCGCGCGCTTCAGGCGCTCGACCACCGGCGCATCGCGCGATGCCGGCGGCCGATCGTCGAGGGCCGGCGATCCGGCCCGGGTGACTTCGCCTTCGACGTCGAACAGGTCCTTGATCGAGATCGGGACACCGGCGAGCGCCGAGGGCACATGGCCATGCGCTCGCAGCACGTCCATGGCGCCGGCGACCGCGCGGGCCGACGCGGGCCAGACGCGGGTGTGGACGCGACTTCCCTCGCCGACGGGATCGGCGATGTTCGCGAGGCAGCGTTCGACAGCGTCGATGCTGCGCGCTTCGCCGCGACGGAATGCGTCGGAGAACGCGGTGAGGGTGGGAGGGGGCGGGACTTCGGGGGGACTCATGGTGGCTTCCGTTGGAGCAGTGCGGCAGGGCCGACGGCCATGGCGTGGAGCACGCGGCCGTCGGTCGTAGGAATGCGCGCCTTGCCAGGCGCGCAACGAAGCTATCGCGGCAGCGCGCGGCCGCCTTCGTAGCCGAGCAGCTGGTCGTACAGGTCGGTGCGCCGATCGCGGTGCAGGTCGTTGTTCTGGTTCCAGATCGGCGCGAGGCGCGCGGCGCCGAGGTCGATGTCCGCATAGAGGATGGTCTCCTCCTCGGGGCCGGCGATCTTGCCGACCGGCCAGCCGTTGGTGCTGGTGATCAGCGAGTTGCCCATGAAGCCGGCACCGCGCTCCTGGCCCACGCGGTCCGCCGCCGCGATGAACACGTTGTTCGCATGGGCGGCGGTGATGGTCAGGTAGGCGGCCATGCAGACTCCGCTGGCGTCGTACAGCGGCGGCGGCGTCCACACCCAGTTGGTCGGCAGGCAGATGATGTCCGCGCCCTGTTGCGCGACGATGCGGGTGGTCTCGGGAAACCAGATGTCCCAGCACACCAGCAGGCCGATGCGGCCGATGGGCGTGTCGAACACGGGGAAGCCCTCGTCGCCGGGCGTGAACCAGAGCTTCTCGTTGTTCCACAGATGGGTCTTGCGGTAGCGGCCGATGTAGCCCTTCGGGCCGATCAGCACGGCGGTGTCGTAGATGCGGTCTTCGTCGCGCTCCACGATGCAGCCGACGATGTAGATGTCGTGCTTGGCCGCGATGGCGACCCAGCTGCTCACGGCGCGGCCATCGGGAATGGTCTCCGAGTGCGCGAAAGCCTCGTCGCGACCGGTGAAGCAATAGCCGGTGGTCACCAGCTCCGGCAGGACCACGAGCTTTGCGCCCTGCCTGGCCGCGGCCTCGAGGTGGGACTGCGCGGCATGCAGGTTGCGTTCCAGGTTCTCCACGCCGACCTTGGGGTCGCACTGGACCACCGCGACGCGCACGGGGCTTGCCACCAGCCCGTCCTTCGACACCGCGCTGAAGGTATCGCGGACCGCTTCGTTCGAATGAATCATGTTCTGTTTCCTTTGGATGTTGGTTGCAAATTACAACCACGCTGAGCATAGCAAATTCAGGTTGTGTTTTGCAACCAGAAGCGAAATCGAAGACTCAGACGCCCAGCAGTTCCTGCAAGGCGGAGGTGTCGGCGCGCAGCTGCTGCGCGGTGGTGCTGCGTTCGATGGCGCCGCGATGCAGCACATAGGCGCTGTCGGCGAGTCCCAGCGCGAAGTCGAGGTCTTGCTCGGCGATCAGGATCGACAGGCCCTGGGCAGGCAGGCGCCGCAGGCTGTCGGCGAGCTCGCCGACGATCGAGGGCTGCACGCCCTCCGTGGGCTCGTCGAGCAGCAACAGGCGCGGCCGGATCGCCAGTGCACGCGCGATCGCCAGCATCTGCTGCTGGCCGCCGCTGAGCTGACCCGCGAGGGCACGCACGCGCGGCACCAGCGCCGGAAACAGCGCCAGCCCGGCGTCGATCGCGTGGCGCGGATCGTGGCCGTGCGCGATGGCCGCGGCCGCGATGTTCTCGGCGACCGAGAGCCGCGCGAACACGTGGCGTCCCTGCGGGACGTAGCCGATACCGGCTCGTGCGCGTGCCTCGGGCGCATGCGCGATCGCCTGGCCGTCGACGCGCACCTCGCCGCCGTAGCGGGTCAGCAGGCCCATGATGTATTTGAAGGTCGTGGTCTTGCCCGAGCCGTTGCGGCCCAGCAGCGCGACGATCTCGCCGCGCCCGACCCGCAGCGAGACGCCGTCGAGCGCAGGCAGGGCGCCGTAGCCACCCGAAGCCTCAGTGAGCTTGAACATGGGCATTCCTTCCGAGGTAGATGTCCAGCACCCGCTCGTCGGCACGCAGTGCGTCGATGCTGCCTTCGGCGAACAGCTGCCCCTGGTGCAGCACCGACACGTGGCCACCGAGCTGTTTCACGAACTCCATGTCGTGCTCGACGACGACGACGGCCAGCGTGCTGCCCAGCGTGGCCAGCAACCGCGCCAGCGCGCGGCGCTCCTCGCCCGACATGCCGGCGGCGGGTTCGTCGAGGAACACGATCCGCGGTCGCTGGATCAGCACCATCGCGATGTCCAGCCATTGGCGCCCGCCATGCGGCAGCGACCCGGCGGGCAGCCGGGCCACCGCCTGCAGGCCCATGGCCGCCAGCGCCTCGTCGGCGGCGACGGCGGCCTGGCGCGCATCCCGTGCCACGCGATGGGCGGCGATCCAGAGGTTCTCGTGCACGCTGAGTTCGGCATAGACCAGCGGCGCCTGGGTCTTGATGCCGGCGCCGGCCTGCACGCGCCGGAACAGGGGCCAGCGCGTGACATCGCGCCCGTCGATCGTGACCGTGCCCCCGTCGAGCCGGTACTGTCCGCTGCAGCAGCGCAGGAAGGAACTCTTGCCAGCCCCGTTGGGGCCGATCAGCGCCGCGGCACGGCCCTCGGCGAAGCTGCGTGACACGGTGTTCACCGGCACGATGCCGCCGAAGCGCTTGATCAGCGCGGTGGCATCGAAGGCCACGCGTCCACGCGGCGGTCCCGCGCTGGCGATGCGCGCCAGGCCCTCGGCATTCACGCTCGCATGCTGCAGCGCCGAAGCATTGGTGGCGGACGGCATGCGTTGCCGGGCCAGGCCGCGCGCGATCGCGCCGGCCATGCCGGCCAGCCCGCGCGGTGCGAACAGCACCAGCGCGATCAGGCACAGGCCCAGGATCAGCGTGGCCTGTCCACCGGCCGCGCCGCCGCCGAGCCAGAACGACAGCGCGCCCACCAGCACCGCGCCGAGGAAGGCACCCGCGAGGCTGCCGATGCCGCCGGCAAGAACGTAGATGGGGACCAGCAGCGCTTCCTGCGCGCTGAAGATCGAGGGGCTGATGTAGGCGCCCCAGGCGGCGTACAGCGTGCCCGCCAGTCCCGCGATCGCACCCGACACCGCGAACAGCACCAGCTGGAAACGCCGGGTGTCGTAGCCGAGCAGTTCGGTCTTCTCGGCGCTGTGGCGAATGCCTTGCACCACGCGGCCGAAGGACGATGCCATCAGCCAGCGGCAGCCGAGGTACACGAGCGCGCACACGACCAGCACGCAGGCCAGGGTCTGGTTCGGTGTCATCGGCGGTGCGTCCAGGCCCAGGCCGGCGACGAAGCCGGGGATGTCGGACATGCCGTTGTCGCCGCCCACTCTCGCCCGCCCGATGCCGGCGTTCAGCGACACCGAGGCGGTCCAGAGGATCAGCGTGCAGGTGTAGGTGAGGATCGTGCCCTGCAGTTGCCCGAGGCGGCCGTAGAACACGACCCAGCCGATGCCGGCCGCCGCGAGCGCGCCGACCAGCGCGCCGAAGGGCGCGGCCAGCAGCAGCGGGTTGCCCAGGCCCGGCGCCAGGTTGATGGCGAGGACGCTGCCGGCATAGCCGCCGAGGCCGTAGAGCGCGGTCTGGCCCAGGCTGAGGAAGCCCATCTGGCCCCACACGAGGGCCAGGCTCAGGCCGAGCAGGCCGGCGATGAGCCAGGAGGCGATGGTGTTCGCGAGGTAGGGCTCGATCCACGGCACCGCGAGCAGCAGCGCGCAAGTGGCGGCCGGCGCCGGCAGCCAGCGGGGCAGGCGAAGGATCGCCGCGGGCGCGCGGCCGGGTGCCGATGCCACGGGCGTGCTGGAAGGGGAAGACGACATACGCGATCGATCCTTAGAGTTTGAGGCGCCAGCCCTGGGTGACGCCGAGCGGGAACCGGCACAGCAACAGCAGGGTGGCACCGAAGAACAGCAGGTCGCCCAGCACGCGCGAGCCATAGCTCGCGACCATGGCGGAGCCCGAGCCCAGCGACAGCACCGACAGCACGGTGCCCGAGACGATGGCCGGCCCCGCCGCGACGACGGCGAGAAAGCCCTTGATGGCGAGCGCGAAGCCCATGTTGGGCGCGGCCGGAATCACGGGCAGCAGCACGGCACCGGCCAGGCCGGCGGAGGCGCTTCCGATGGCGAAGGTGATGCAGCTCAGCCGGCGCGCGTCGATGCCCAATGCCGCGGCCGTGGTCCGGTCCTGCACCACGGCGCGTGCGAGCACGCCATAGCCGGTGCGTGTGAGCAGCAGGTAGAGCGCAACGGACAGGCCGGCCGCGATGGCGACCAGCACCAGCAGGTAGGTCGAGACCACGCCGCCGCCGATGCGCACCGAGCCCAGCGGCATGCCGATGCCCGGCGTGACCGTGCCGAAGAGCAGCACCGCGCATTGGTACATCACCAGGCCGATGCCCCAGGTCACGAGCATGGTGTCGAGCAGCCGGCCGTAAAGCCGGGCGATCAGCAGGCGCTCCACGACCGCGCCGAAGACGCCGGTGAACGCCGCGGCGAGAACGCAGGCGAGCCAGAACGGCACGCCGTGCTGCGTCGCCGTCAATGCGGTGTAGGCGCCGAACATGATGAACTCGCCATGCGCGAGGTTCACCACGCCCATCAGGCCGAAGACCACGCCGAGGCCCAGGGTGGCGATCAGCAGGATGGCCGCGCTGGTGAGGGCCAGCACGACCGCCTGCAGCAGATAGTTCCAGTCCATGGCGATCAGGTGCCGGCGGGCGTGAACTGGGTCGCTTGCGCGGGCTGCTTCAGTATGTCGCAGCGCTCGTTCTCGTACACGGGTTCCACGTCGGGGATGTGCGTCACGAGGTCGAACCCGCGCTGCGCATTGCCCTGCGCGATGTACATGCTCTGGCGCAGGTGGTGCGACCTGGGCACGAGCGCCACCGGGCCGTTCGGTGCCTTCAGTTCCAGTCCGCTCTCCAGCGCCGCGCGCACCTTCGCGGTGTCGAAGGCGCCGGCCTTGCGCACGGCGGCGGCCCACAGCTGCGCGGCATTCCAGACGTCGACCGCGGCCTCGACGATCGGCTCCTTCTCGCCGTAGGCCTGGCGCCACGCGGAGCGGAAGGCCTTGTTCTGCGGGTTGTCGATCCACTCGAAGTAGGGCAGCGACACCACGACGCCCGCGGTGGCCTGGGGCGAGACCACGATCTGCTGGTTGCCCGAGCCGAAGTTGGTCGACACGATGCCCATGCGTTGGCCCAGGCCCGCCGCGGCGAACTGCTCCATGAAGCCGGTCTGGTTGGCGCCGACGGGCAGTGCGAACACGAAGCTCGGCCTGGCCGCCTCGATCTTCTGGATCGTCGAGGAGTAATCGGTCACCGTGAGCGGCAGGAACTCGACACCGACGACTTCGGCGCCGGCCTGGCGCGCGTACTCCCGCACCCAGGCGGCGGAGATGGTGCCGAAGTTGTAGTCGGCGGCCATCACGTAGATGCGCTTGCCATAACGCTGCACCGCCCAGCGGATGAGCACGCTCAGCTGCTGCGAGGCCGACGGACCCGTGAGGAAGGTGTGCGAATCGCACACGCCGCCTTCGTACAGCGACGAATAGAAGTACAGCGTGTTGCTGCGCCGCGCGACGGGGCGCACCGCCTCGCGCGCGGAGCTGGTGAGACCGCCGAACAGCGCGGCCACGCGGTCGCGCATGACCATCGTGTTGGCGTACTGCGGGTACTTGTTGAGTTCCGACTGCGCATCGGCCTGCACCACCTCCACCGTCCGGCCCAGGAGTCCGCCCTGGGCATTGATGTCGTCGACCGCCAGGCGCAGCGCCCGGCTTTGCTGCAGGCCGTAGATGTTGAGCCCGCCCGTCAGGTCGAAGATCGATCCGACCTTGACCGGGTCCGCCGCATTCGCGGCGGCGGGCATCAACGCGCAGCACGCCGCGAGAAGGAGGCCGTGCAGCAGGGAGGTCCGGCGTGTGCGTCGTGCGTCGCGGACGGAAGGCGCATGAGAGAAATCAATGAGGGTCATCGTTGGCCTCGTGGAGGTGAGGAGCGTCTCGGGTTGTGAGGTGGGCCTATGTGGTTTCATAACAAAACCAGAACGAGCATATGCCAAGTGGTTTAGAATTACAACCACTAACGAAGGAGGTCCAGGCCATGGCCAAGTCAGAAGCGATGCGGGTCGACCCGTGCCCGATGGCGCGCGCGCTGTCGATCGTCGGGGACCGCTGGTCCCTGCTCATCGTTCGGGATGCCTTCGACGGCACGCGCCGCTTCTCCGATTTCCAGCGCGACCTGGGCGTGGCCAAGAACATCCTGGCCGACCGGCTCAAGACATTGGTGGACGAGGAGGTGCTCGAGCTGGCGCCGGCGTCGGATGGCTCGGCCTACCAGGAATACATGCTGACGAAGAAGGGCGAGGAACTGTTCCCGCTCGTGGTCGCCTTCCGCCAGTGGGGCGAACGCTTCATGTACCGCAAGGGCGAGAAGCATTCCGAGATGCTGGATCGCTCCGGGGGGCGCCCGTTGCGCCGCATCGAGATTCACGCGCAGGATGGCACGCTGGTCACCGGGCGCGACGTGCAGGTGCGCAAGCTGCAGGAAGCGGGCGCGGGCCGACGACGGGCCGCGGCCTGAGCGAGCCGGCGCGAAAGCCCATGAGCAAAGCACCGGCACCGGCGAAGAAAAGCCGCCCCACGCGCGGCGATGCGCAGCGCCAGACGATCCTCGACGCGGCCTCGCTGCTGTTCATCGAGAAGGGGTTCGGCGGCACCAACATCAATGACATCGCCGATGCCGTCGGCATGACGCGCACGGCGCTCTACTACTACTTCCCGAGCAAGGAATCGATGCTCGAGGCGCTGACCCGCGACGTGACCGAGCGCGCCAGCGACCTCACGAAGGAAGTGGCGCGGCGCGCGGAAATCTCTCCCGACGAAGGCCTGCGCCAACTGATCCTGCACCACGCCGGCCTGATCCTCGCGCACCCGCTGCAGTTTCGCGTGGTCGAGCGCAGCGAGAGCAGCCTGCCCGAAGCGCAGCGCCTGGCCGCGCAGGCGGCGCGCCGCGCCGTGCGGGACGACTTCGTGAACGTGATCCGGCGCGGCATCGCGCAGGGCGTGTTCGTGCCGGTCGATGCCGACGTCGCGGCCTTCTCGATCATCGGCATGTGCAACTGGTCGGCGTGGTGGTTCGACAGCCGCCGCAACGAGCCGGTCGAGCCCGTGGCCGAACTGATCGCCGAGCTGGGGCTGCGGATGCTGCGTGTCGACAGTTCCGTCAAAAAAGCGCGCGCGTCGACACGCGGCGCGGCCGGGCAGGCGGAGGTCGGCCAGGCCTTGTCGCGCATGCGCGATGCGCTGGAACAGCTCGAGAGCACGCTCGGCACCAAGGGCTGATCGCACGGCCCGCGAATCGGTATTAACACCAACGTCAAATATTTGACGTTAGTGTCAAAGAGGCCTAGCATTGGCGCACGTCAATGCCAGGAGCGCCTGCGCGCGATTCGCCCCAATGAGCCGTCCAAGCCCGTCTTCCCCACCAGCCGCCCAGGCCACCGCCGGCTTTCTCAACACCGACTGGAATCCGCGCGATGTGCCGCCTGGCACCGTCACCACCAACGTGGTGCTGCGCACCGCCGACCAGGCCGCCACCGGCGGTTCGCTGTACCGCCCGGCCACGCCCACCGATACGGTGGTGTGCGTGATGCATCCGCGCGAGTTCATGGCCTGCCATTACCTGATCCCTGACATCGTGGGCGCGGGCCATGCGGCCTGGTCGCAGTCGCCGCGCTCCGTGGGCAACGACCTGCGGCTGGAGCACGAGTTGGCGCTGCACGACGTGGCCGCCGGCCTGCAGTACCTGCGCGCCGCGGGCTTCCGCCGCATCGTGCTGCTGGGCAATTCCGGCGGGGCCGGGCTCTATGCGCTGTATGCGCAGCAGTCGGCGCTGCCGGGCGCGCAGCGCATCGCGCGCACGCCCGGTGGCCGGCCCACGCAGCTGGCCGACCTCGAGATGCCGCTGGCCGACGGCTTCGTGCTGGTCGGCCCGCATCCGGGCCAGGGCGCGCTGCTGCTGAACTGCATCGATCCCAGCGTGGTCGACGAGAACGATCCGCTGTCGGTCGATCCCGCGCTCGATCCGCTGTCGCCCGCCAACGGCTATGCCGGCAAGGGCAAGACCCGCTACGGCGCCGAGTTCGTGGCGCGCTACCGCCAGGCGCAGCGGGCCCGCGTGGCCCGCATCGACGAGCGCGCGCGAACGCTCGTCGCGCGTCGGCAGGCCGCGCGACAGCGCGTGAAGGAGGCGCTGGCCGCCGATGGAACGCCCGACGCGGAAGACCAGCGGCTCGCCGGCCACACGCCGATCTTCAACGTCTGGCGCACCGACGCCGACCTGCGCTGCTTCGACCTGTCGCTCGATGCCTCGGAGCGCCGGTTCGGTTCGCTGTGGGGCGCCGATCCCTATGCCTCCAACTACGGCGCCGTCGGCTTCGCGCGCCAGTGCACGCCCGAGAGCTGGCTGTCGACCTGGTCGGCGCTGTCGTCCAACGCCTCGCTGGCGAAGACCGCGCCCGCCATCACCCAGCCCGTGCTGGTGATCGAGTACACGGGCGACCAGGCCTGCTTCCCGAGCGATGTGCAGCGCATCGTCGAGGCCATCGGTTCGCCGGACAAGCGCCACCTGAGCGTGCGCGGCGACCACCACGGCCGTGCACTGGCGAGCGGCGAGCCGCCAGGCCGGCTCGAGGCTGGCCGGCTGCTGGCCGAGTGGCTGCAGGCGCGGTTTCCGCACTGAGCTGATTTCCTTTATCCGGGCGCCGCGGCGCCCGCCCATCGACATCCTGTTTTCTTCGAGGAGGCCCCGCCATGCCCGTTCCAGACCTTTCACCGCCGCCCCTGCGCGGCGTCGACCACACGGCGCGCCCGACTTGGCGGCTGCGCGAGACCGTCGAGTTCTACCGCGACAAGCTCGGCCTGCCGCTGGTGCACGTGATCTCCGCGCGCGGCTGGGGGCCGGCCACGCATCCGGACTTCCTGCACTTCTTCTTCGACAGCGGCAACGGCAGCACCATCGCCTTCTTCTATTACCTGGGCAGCGAGGAACCGGCGGGGTTGCGCGAGCGTGCCGCCGCCCGGCCGCTGCCCGACGACCATGTCGCCGATGCCACGCACACGGCCTGGCTCGTCGAGGGGCCCGAGGCGCTGCGCGCCTGGAAGCAGCGCCTGGAGTCGCAGGGCCTCGAGGTCTCGGTGGAGACGCGGCACGAGGTGATCGAGTCGATCTACGTGCGCGATCCGAACGGCTACTTCGTCGAGTTCACGCACAAGCTGCGCCCGCTGACGGCCCTCGACGCCACCGATGCGCGACTCACGCTCGAGGCCGCGATGGCGGCGGAGGACGCGGTGCGCGAAACCGGCCATGCACTGGGCCCGGTCGACGCGATCTGGCAGCGCAAGGCCGTGCTGGTGGCCGCGCATGGCGTGGCGTCCGAGGCGCCGATCCGCCTGCCGGTGCCGCGCGTGGAGGAGTTCGCGCCGCTGGTGAGTGCCGCACGGCGGCACCCCGATTGCCGGGTGCGCGAAGGCGCGGAGTACGACCTGATCGAGGCCGACGCCGCCATCGAGTTCGAGCGCAAGGCGCTGGGCTTCAAACCGGCGCTGTGGTACGGCATGCTGACCGGCGGCGTGCACGGGCGCATCGAGCGCTTCGACCGCGACGTGCTGCGCATCGCGCCGGCGCGGGCCTGAGCCGGGCACGCAGGAGACACACATGCCGACCCTTGTCGAACACCCCATCGCCGGCGTGATCTACCCGGCGGCGGCGCGGGCCGAAGCCGCGCTGGCCAGCGGCGCCTGGATTTCGAGCACCGTGGGCGATGCGCTGCGCGCGACCGCGCGGCGCCATCCGCAGCGCTTGGCCTTCATCGGCGACGACCGCTCCATCGACTTCGCGCAGCTGGACGATGCCACCGAGCGGCTCGGCGCCGCGCTGCTGAGCCTGGGCCTCGCGCCGGGCGACCGCGCGATCTTCCAGCTCGGCACCACGGTGGAGACCGCCATCGCGCTGCTGGCCTGCTTCAAGGCCGGCATCGTGCCGGTGTGCTCGCTGCCGCAGCATCGCGAGATCGAGATCGGCCAGCTCGCAACGCAATCGGGCGCGCGCGGCTACTTCGTGCAGGCGGACTTCGGCACCAGCTTCGACCTGCCGGCCTTTGCCGAAACCATGATGGCGCGCCATGCGTCCCTGCGGCACCTTGTCGTGGTGCGCGGCGAACGGCCGGGTGCGGCCAGCCTGCAGGGGCTGATCGACGACATGCCGCTCGCGCGGGCACGAGAGGTGCTCGCGCGCGTGCGGCTCGGGCTGGCGGACGTGCTGAGCTTCCAGCTGTCGGGCGGCACCACCGGCGTGCCCAAGATCATTCCGCGCTTTCATGCCGAGTACCTGGGGCATTCGGCGGGCTGGATGCGGCGCTACCGCATCGATGCCGACAGCCGGCTGATCTGGTCGCTGCCGCTGATGCACAACGCCGGCCAGCTCTATGCGCTGATTCCGCCCGTGCTGATGGGCGTGCCGGTGGTGCTGATGTCGAAGGTGGACATCCCGCGCATGCTCGACCTGATCGGCAAGCACCGCGTGACGCATGCGCTGTCGATCGGTCCCATCGCGCCGCAGTTGCTGGCCTACCGCGACATCGCGCGCCACGACCTGTCGTCGCTGCGGCTGTTCTCCACCATGAGCCGCGCCGACACCTTGGAGGCGCACCTCGGCGTGCCGTGCTCCAACCTCTACGGCATCACCGAGGGCCTGCTGCTGGGATCGCCCGCCGATGCATCGGTGGAGGCGCGCCATCGGACGCAGGGCTGCTCGGGCTGCGACGACGACGAGATCCGCCTGCTCGAGCCGGCGTCCGAAGAGCCGGTGCCGCAGGGGCTGGCGGGCGAGCTGTGCTTTCGCGGTCCGTCGAGCCTGACCGGCTATTTCGCCAACGCGCAAGCCAATGCCGAGTCGTTCACCGCCGACGGTTTCTACCGCACCGGCGACATGGTGACGGCGCACCGCGTGGATGGCGTGCTGCACTACGCATTCGAGGGCCGCCTGCGCGACAACATCAACCGCGGCGGCGAGAAGATCGGCTGCGAGGAGGTCGAGGGCCATGCGAGCCAGCATCCGGCCGTGGCCGATGCCAAGCTGGTCGCGATGCCCGATCCCTTCTATGGCGAGAAGGGCTGCATCTTCATCATCCCGCGCCCCGGCATGGCGGCACCGGACGTGCAGGCGCTCGGGCGCTTCCTGGTCGAGCGCGGGCTGGCGAAATACAAATGCCCCGAGCGCGTGGAGGTGGTGGCCGAGTTCCCGCTCACGCGCGTGGGCAAGGTCGACAAGCCCGCCATGAAGCAACGCATCGCGGCCTTGCTGCAGCAGGAGCAGCAGCCATGAGCGCGCCCGTGCCCATCGAGTACCTGCGCAGCGAACGCCCGCTGGTCGTGCGTCGCCGCGTGCGCTGGGGCGAGTGCGACCCGGCCGGCGTGGTCTACACCGCGACCTTCGCCGACTACGTGATCTCGGCCGCCGAGCTGTTCTACGGCGTGTTGTTCGGCACCACGCCGCAGCAGGCGAAGAACGCGCAGGGCTTCGGCACGCCGAGCCGGGCGCTGTCCTTCGACTTCGTGCGCTCGCTGCGGCCCGACGACGAATTCGACATGACGGTGCGCGTGGCCGAGGTGAGAAGCCGCACCTACGTGCTGGCGATCGCCGCGACCACGCCGCAGGGCGAGCCGGTGTTCGACGCGCTGCTCACGCCGGTGTGCGTGGCGCGGCCCGAGCGCACTTCCATCGAGATACCGCCCGCGTTCCGCCAGGCGCTGCTGGACTACCAGCGCGATTGCTCCGCGGCGGGCGTTCCATCGACACCCGAGGAGTCCACCCCATGAAGATCGAGATCATCGGTGCCGGCCCGGCCGGCCTGTACTTCGCGCTGCTGGCGAAGAAGCACGATCGCTCGCACCGGATCACGGTGCACGAGCAGAACCCCGAGGGCGCCACCTACGGCTGGGGCGTCGTCTTCTCCGACATCGGGCTGTCGTTCCTGAAGGAGGCCGATCCGGATTTCTTCCAGGCCTTCATCGCGCACCACGAGCGCTGCGACTACATGGAGATCGTCCATCGCGGCACCCATGTGCAGGTGCATGGCAACCATTTCTCGCGCACCTCGCGCATCGACATGCTGCGCGTGCTGCAGCAGGCCTGCGAGCGCGAGGGCGTGCGCATCGAGTATGGCCGGCGCGTCGAGGACGCTCGGGCGCTGGCGGCCGATTGCGACCTGCTGGTCGCGGCCGATGGCGGCAACAGCGCGGTGCGCACCCAGATGGCCGAGCAGTTCCGCCCGCGGTTCGTGCGCCGGCGCAACAAGTTCGCCTGGTACGGCACGCACCAGCGCTTCCATCCGGTCTCGCTGATCTTTCGTGAAACCGCGCATGGCGTGTTCATCGCGCACAGCTACCAGTACGGGCCGGAGCTGTCGACCTTCCTGGTCGAAGTGGATCCCGACACCTGGCGGCGCGCGGGGCTCGACAGCGCGAGCGAAGAGGAGAGCCGGCGCTTCTGCGCCGAGGTGTTCCGTCCCGAGCTCGGCGGCAACGAGCTGCTGACCAACCGCTCGCTCTGGTTCGAGGCCAACATCGTCAGCAACGAGCGCTGGAGCCACGGCAACATCGTGCTGCTCGGCGATGCGCTGCGCACGGTGCATTTCTCGCTGGGATCGGGCACCCGCATGGCGATGCAGGACGCGATCGCGCTGCATCGCGGCGTGGCCGCCCATCCGCAGGACCTGCCGGCCGCGCTGCAGGCCTTCGAGTCCGCGCGGCGCGATGCCTCGAGCAGCTTCCAGCAGTCGGCCAGCCGCAGCCTCGACTGGTACGAGAACGTGGGCGAGCGCATGCACCTGGACCCACTGCCCTTTGCCTACGACTACATGCGCCGCACCGGCAAGGTCAGCCACGAGGACCTGCGCCAGCGCGACCCGCACTTCACCCGCGCCTGCGAGGCGCTGCAGCCTGCCGCCTGACGCGGCCTTTCCACAGGAGACGACCATGTTCCCGATTTTTCGCGCGACGACGCGTCGCGCGATGGCGTTCTGCGCCCTCGCGCTGGCCACCACCCCGCTGTTGGCGCAGGGCAGCTACCCGACGCAGACGGTGCGCAGCGTGCTGCCGTACTCCGCGGGCAGCGGGCCCGATGCCGTGATGCGCCATGTCGGCGAGCTGCTGGCGCGCGACTGGAGCCAGTCGGTGGTGGTGGACAACAAGCCCGGCGCCAACGGCTGGCTGGCCATCGGCGAGGTGAACCGTGCCCGTCCCGACGGCCACACGCTGCTGACGCTGGACAGCACCTACATGGCGCTGCAGCCGCACCTGTACCGCAAGCTGCCTTTCGATCCGGTGCGCGACTTCGAGCCGGTGGCGGGGCTCTACACCACCGGCTTCTTCGTCGTGGTGGGGGCCAACTCGCCGTGGAAATCGGTGGCCGACCTGGTGAATGCGGCCCGGGCCAAACCCGAGGGCGTGAGCTATGGCAGCTGGGGGCAGGGCAGCGTGGCCCATGTGGGCACCGCGCAGTTCGAGGCCGCCGCGGGCATCCGCATGATGCACGTGCCCTTCAAGGAGCTGCCGCAGCTCTACACGGCCGTGGCCACCGGCGAGGTCGACTGGGCTTTCGGTTCGGCCGCCACCGTGGGGCCGCTGTACCGCGCGGGCAAGGTCAAGCTGCTGGCCTATGCCGGCGGTGCGAAGCGCCTGGCCGGCTACGAGAACGTGCCCACGCTGGCCGAGGCCGGCGGGCCCGCGGGCATGGAGGTCGGCACCTGGGTGGCCATCTATGCGCCGAAGAACACGCCGGCGCCGGCGGTGGAGCGCATCCAGGCCGGCGTCGCCAAGGCGCTGATGCAGCCCGCGGTGCGCGAGCGCATGGCCGGCTTCGGCTTCGAACCCTGGCGCGCCGGGCCCGCCGAGCTGGCGCGGGCGCAGGCCGCCGACACCCAGCGCTACGCCCAGGTGGTGCAGCGCGCCCGCATCGCACTCGATTGAGCCCATCGAAGGAGAACCCATGAACCGCAACTTCCGCATCGGCCAGATCGTGCCGAGCTCCAACATCACCATGGAGACCGAGATCCCGGCCATGCTGCGCGCGCGCGAGGCGCAGCGACCCGGCGAACGCTTCACTTTCCATTCGAGCCGCATGCGAATGCACAAGGTGACGAAGGAGGAGCTGGCGGCGATGAACAAGGAGAGCCTGCGCTGCGCCGCCGAACTGGCCGACGCGCAGGTGGACGTGATGAGCACGGCCTGCCTCGTGGCCATCATGGCCATGGGCCTGGGCTACCACCGCCAGACCGAGCGCGAACTGACCGAGGTGGCGCGGGCCAACCGATGCCTGGCGCCGGTGATGACCTCGGCCGGCGCGCTGGTCGAGGGCCTCAAGACCCTGGGGGCGCGGCGCATCGCGCTGATGGCGCCTTATATGAAGCCATTGACCGACCTGGTCGTGCAGTACATCGAGCACGAGGGCATCGAGGTGGTCGATGCCATCTGCTTCGAGATCCCCGACAACCTCGAGGTGGGACGGCGCGACCCGCTGCAGCTGCTCGACGACGTGAAGCGGCTGGACACCCGCCGTGCCGACGTCATCGTCGCCTCGGCCTGCGTGCAGATGCCGTCGCTGCCGGCGGTGCAGCGCATCCAGGACGCGACCGGCATTCCCACCGTCTCCACGGCGGTGTGCACCGTGCGCCGGATGCTGGAGCACCTGGACCTGGCGCCGGTGGTGCCTGGTGCCGGCGCGCTGCTGGCCGGCTGAAGCCCTGCTTTTCCTTCCTACAACGAGACGAGAGACAAGACCCAT